>JAEWIZ010000019.1 GCA_023386815.1 Bacillota bacterium | reverse complement strand
AACTCTCACCTAGGGATCAAAATTCATCTCTACACGCTCCTAAATTTTTAACTAAACGCTATTCTTATCACTCTGTTGAATGTGATATACGATTTTTATCTAAAAAATGCTTATCTAAATGACATTGGTACCAAATTACTTTACTATAATTTATATAATAGGAACAAGCTTCAACTTATACTAACACAATGATTTACCCACAGATTAGGAGGATATATTTCTATGAAATGCCCGTTTTGTAGTAAGGACAATACAAGAGTTATTGATTCAAGACCTGCTGATGAAAATAACTCAATTCGAAGAAGACGCCAATGTGATGAATGCAATCGAAGATTTACCACATATGAAAAGGTAGAAACTATTCCTCTGGTGGTTATTAAAAAGGATAATAATCGTGAGCCTTATGACCGTGCAAAAATTGAAGCAGGTGTTTTCCGCTCCTGCCATAAACGCCCAATATCTGTAGATCAGATGACCTCGTTGGTTGATGAAGTAGAAACTTTGATTTTTAATCGCGAAGACAAAGAGATCCCAAGTAATGTGATTGGTGAAATCTTAATGGATAAATTAAAGGGTCTTGATCCGGTGGCATATGTACGCTTTGCCTCCGTGTATCGTGAGTTTAAAGATGTGAATACTTTTATGGAAGAAATCAAGAAAATTTTAACCTAGTACACAATGATGTAATGAACCGTCCTACTTTATCTTGGACGGTTCATCATTTATTCATGACTAGTGCTTCAGCTTCCTGATTCACCTTGTTTGTTTTGCCGAATCATTCTAAAATGCATAGCCAAATAAACAACAAATGCAAAGAATAGTGGTAGATAGAAATTAATAACCCTGGTTAGAATCATCGCTGAAGGAAGTTCCTCCATGGTATAATATCGTTGGAATACCTGCAAAAATGCTTTTTCTGATATCCCCACTGCCCCGGGCAAGGGTATCGCAACCACTGCAATGTTAATTAATACCTGTCCGGACATCAGATCGATGGCATCTGCACTTCTATGACCAAAGCTTAAATAAACCAGATAGGAAACCATATAATATGCTGACCACTGAACGACAGAGACAATAAATGCTCGTACAAATATTCCCGGATGTTTCAATATATAATGTGCCCTTCCCTGATAGGCAGCTACTAACTTATCTAGCTTTTGTCTTAACTCTGCTTTATTCTTTACCAACTTTACTCTTACCCCCAGCCTCAATGCATGTCTAATAATATAGGGTACTGCTCTTCCCATAAACATAACTGCTGTCAAAATCAAGGTTAAGCCTAGAATCACTGCTGAGCCAGCTATGATCAAATACTTCATCCAAGCCTTATAATCGCATACATAATCAAAGCGAGCAATTGCCATGATAGCTCCATAAACCAGCATTACAATTTGACTGGAAAATACCATTAAAAATACAGTAATGGCTGATATATCGATATGAATTTGATCTTTATTCATATAGTAAATCTGTGCAGGCTGGGCACCGCTTGCACCTGGCGTAATTGCTCCAAAATAATTTCCTACATAAGCATATTCTATGCACCTGACATATCCGGCCGGATGTCCTAACTGCTGTAAAATAAGCTTAAAATTCAAGGCCAAACATCCAACATTGACAAACATCATTAATAATCCAGCGCATAAGTAAAACGGATGAACACTTCGAATAACCTTGATAATTTCCATCAATGAATATTCTTTTAATACAACTAGTATTGTTATCACCATTAAGGTGGCAATAAATAAAATACTTCTTATTTGATTTTTTCTACTCACAACTTGTGTGCCCATTATTACCTCCACTGTCTGTCACACTCACAAGTCTATTATTACACGTTTACTGCTATCTTATGAGGTTTGTACAAATTAAGAAATAGCAAGCTGATTTGCTTCTTCTCAATAAAAATAAAAACTTTTATTTGTTTCCATAATAAATGAAAAGTAGGGACTATCAATGACAGCCCCTACTCTCTCTATTCTCTATTTATTCCTTAAAATTCAATTACTGCATCACAAGTATATGATTCACTACTAGGATTTAATGCATTTTCTTTATCACATCAGATGATTTTTCATATTTTTCAGCGCAGATTTCTCCAGACGGCTTACCTGAGCCTGGGAAATATTAATCTCTTTTGCCACTTCCATCTGAGTTTTACCCTCAAAAAAGCGCAATTTTATTATATTATGCTCTCTCGCTGACAACTTATCCATTGCTTCCTTCAGAGATATTTCCTCTATCCAGTTTTCTTCCTTATTCTTCTTATCACTAACTTGATCCATAATATAAAGAGCATCCCCGCCTTCTACATAAACAGGATCATATAAGGAAACCGGACTTTGAATCGCATCTAAGGCATATACGATATCTTCTTTGCTTATCCCTATTTCTGCTGCTATCTCACTGACTGTTGGTTCTTTTTCGTTTTTCTTTATTAGCGCTTCCTTCGCATAGATAGCCTTGTATGCAGTATCCCTTAAGGATCTGCTAACGCGAATGGAGTTATTGTCTCTTAAATATCTTCTTATTTCACCGATTATCATCGGTACTGCATAGGTTGAAAACTTTACGTTTTGCGTTATATCAAAATTATCAATTGCCTTCATCAAACCGATGCAGCCAATCTGAAATAAATCATCCACATTCTCATTACTTCCTGAAAATCTCTGAATAATGGACAGAACCAACCTGAGATTCCCCTTAATATAAAGTTCTCTTGCTTCTTTGTCCCCGCCCAGAATCTTTTTAAATAATTCTTCCTTTTCACTGTTTTTTAACAATGGCAGCTTAGATGTATTTACGCCACAAATCTCAACCTTATAAAGAGCCATACCGAAACCTCCGAATCACATCATTTTCATTAATAAATGATTCACTTTTTGGCTCTAATTTATACTGTAAAAAGAAAAGAAATAATTTCCATTTAAAAGATATTATTCAAAACGTACCATTTCCTTTTTCAACCGTTTGATAATTTTTTTCTCTAATCTTGATATGTAGGATTGGGAAATACCAAGTAAATCTGCAACCTCTTTCTGGGTTCGTTCCAGTCCGTCATCTGTGTTTAAACCAAATCGAAGATCCACGATAACTCTTTCACGCTCTGATAATTTTGTTAGAGCCTTACGAAGTAATTTCCGGTCTACTTCTTCTTCGATATTATGATAAATAACATCTTCTTCCGTCCCCAGAATATCGGAAAGGAGTAGTTCATTTCCATCCCAATCAACATTGAGCGGCTCATCAATGGATACTTCCAGCTTCGTCTTATTATTTCTGCGAAGATACATCAAAATTTCATTTTCGATGCATCTGGAAGCATAGGTTGCCAACTTAATGTTTTTATCCGGATTAAAGGTATTAATAGCTTTTATTAACCCTATCGTACCGATTGAAATCAGGTCTTCTACACCTACACCTGTATTATCAAATTTCTTTGCTATGTAAACAACAAGCCTTAAGTTATGTTCTACCAGGATAGACTTCATTTCACCATCCTCGGCTGTCCCGAGCTTCTCGATCACTTCTGCCTCCCTGACCGGATCCAGCGGAGGAGGTAATATCTCTGCACCACCGATGTAATGGATTTCCCCCCTTTGACCGAAAAAGAACGTTCTAATATTCGGTATCATCCGAAATTGCAGCTTGTTTGGTATTGATAATTTTAGTAACATTGATAAACCTCCTATTATTATGCACATACATTTTATCTGTTATCAACTTCAGAAACGGTTTGCTTTTGTATCGATGAATTCCTTATGCAAAATCACATGATACTCTTTCTGTGGAGATAGCTGATTATCACAAACTGCAGCAATGACCCTATTGATACAACTGGATTTCGATCCCTCATAAATCACCAGTTTATCCAGCACCAATCCAACCATCATTCCCTTTTTTGCTCCTATGGATCTAAAAGGAATTATTTTTAATGGAAGAAACTCTTCCTCTCCATCATCTTCTGCAACTGTTCCCGTACGATTTCCCTCTAATATTGCCTTTGTTCGATGGAATCGTGTTCTCATTGAATCTGGAAGCATAGATTCTATTAATGAAGTTTCAACAATAATAACTGCCTTACCGGTCATCGGATCAAGCAATCCATTCCCTGTGTCTAATAATCCCTTTGTTTTGATATGATTATTAAGAAAAAACAGTTCAACATCATATAATTCCATTTTGCTTCCCATATAGCATCGATAGAACCAAATAATCATCAGCATTAGCAAAAATACGATCAGAAAAATCGCTGCAATAAATTGCCAGGAAATTTCACTGTATAGAAAGAATTCTCCATATCTTATCAACCGAATTTTAAGATTCGTATTATAATAAACCGTATTAATAAATCCACCAATTGCATATGTAATGAAAAATAATGTTATAACCTGTTTTACCAGGTCACCTTTTCCCATTTTCCCGAACGAAATTATTATCATGAATATCGCAGTCACAACATTCATGATAACCACTCTTAAAATGACATTCATCCATGGATAAAGGCTTATAAGTGCCGCTGCTCCAGCTCCAATAATTGCGGCAGCTGTACGTCTCATCAAGGTGCTTTCTTTTCTGTTGATCTTCTTTAATAGAAATAGTAATATGAAATCCAAGATAAAATTTAGAATAAAAATAATATCCGGATATACTTCAAAATACAAAATTCACCTCCATCGCATAGAATGATTTATCCTAAGTATTTGTACATCATTTTCAGCTCCCAGAAATGATTATTCCTTCTATACTTTACCTGGGGTTCCACGATGATAGTTCGATTATAACTTGTTTCGAATTCAATATATGTCATTTTCTGGAAATAGAATCATTGTTTTCATTTACTATTTCCAACAGCAAAGATTAAAATTTGCATTTTTCGCGCAAAAAAAACTGCCAGACTATTATTATCGTAATAATCTGACAGCTGAATTTGGTTTATGTATTGTTATTTATGACGGTTTTTCTGCAAGAACTCCGGAATCTTAATTCCACTAGGATCCGTGTTTGTATTGATTGGTGCTTTCGCAGGTTGACTAATTGGCCTTCTGTTTGGATCAGTATGATACAAGGATGAGGTCGGCTGTGACGATGTCTGGGGAGTGGAATTATAGGTTGTCCCTGTCGTATAGGAAGGTCTGCTCATATTAAACTCTGGCTTTGCTGCTGGTCTGCTCATGGTATTACCAAAAGAGCCTGTGTTATGAGGTTGTCTTAAGAAATCCGGTGTTTTAACCATATCCTTCGTTCTAGCGTCCAATCCAGTTGCAATAACAGTGATGGTGGCTGTGTCCGGATTAACATCATCAAACATAGCACCAAAGATAATATTTGCAGAATCACCTGCAAGTTCTTGAACTAAGGTTGCTGCTTCGTTTGCCTCAATCAAGCTGATGTCACCTGATATGTTTATGATAACATGGGATGCACCCTGGATTGTTGTTTCAAGCAGAGGACTTGTGATTGCCTGCTTTACAGCATCAATGCACTTATCATCGCCGATACCCATACCGATACCGATATGCGCAACACCCTTGTCCTTCATAACTGTCTGAACATCCGCAAAATCAAGATTAATCAGACCAGGTACATTAATTAAATCAGTAATACCTTGTACCCCTTGCTGTAATACTTCGTCCGCCTTACGCAGAGCATCCGGCATAGTAGTTCTACGATCAACAATCTCAAGTAATTTATCATTAGGAATCACAATCAAAGTGTCTACATTCTCTTTTAAACGGTCAATACCATTGACAGCATTTGTCATACGTGTTTTAGCTTCAAATCGAAAAGGCTTAGTTACAATACCAACGGTAAGAATTCCCATGTCCTTTGCAATCTGTGCAACAACAGGAGCTGCACCGGTACCAGTTCCGCCACCCATACCACAGGTAACAAAAACCATATCAGCACCTTTGATAATCTCAGATAACTGTTCTTTGCTTTCTTCAGCTGCTTTCTGTCCAATTTCTGGTTGAGCTCCGGCACCAAGACCTTTTGTAAGCTTCTCTCCGATTTGAATGCACAGCGGTGCTTTACAATTTTTCAAGTGCTGTTTATCCGTATTAACACAGACAAATTCAACACCAAGAATATTCTCTTCTATCATTCGATTAACGGCGTTATTTCCTGCTCCTCCTACCCCAATTACAAGTATTTTAGCTGTAGTGTCCGCCTCATTTGTTCTTATCTCAAGCAAGGTCTATTCCTCCTTTTAACGTATTCTCTTTCAAAATCTCTCAAGTAACTTGTCCTCTCAAATTACTTGCGCGAGTTCACAATCCCCTTCAAAATGCTCCAGTTTTCTTCCAAAACCACATCATAATGGGATAAAATTCACTCCATATACTAAGTGTGGTATAGCATAATCCTATCTTATATGATATCTTTAAATTCCCAAATAATCAAGCATAATTTTCAAAAAATAAGATATTTATTTGTGGCTTTTTTGCCTATTCTGTCGCTTTTTTTGGTTTTGCTATAATATTTTCCATTCCTTTTACATATTTTCTCATGTCAATTGTAATATTCATTCCATTTGCTTTTTCCATGATGCTCTTTATTTCTGAAAACTCTTCATCATATGTGCTTTTTTTCCCGAGCAAAAACCTTATCCCATCACTATCAATTGTTACCTCATCACCCGTGTTAAAACTGATGGTATCAATATCCAGCTCGTATTTATCTATGAGTTGCATCAGATTAATAATGGTATCAAACAACTTATTATTACGAATCTTTATTTCCTGCTCCTTTTCTTGCAGCAGCTTAAGTTTTTGCTTTTCGGTTAATTTAGGATCCTGCTCCGCATTCATATCCTGCACTTCCAGGCTCGCGTTTTGTACCTTGAGTTTTTCATTCAAAATAATCTCACTAAACTTAAGTCCTTTTATTTCTGGAATCCTATCAAGCTTTTTTGATGAGCTTTCTACTACAATTCCATCCTTATCAAAATATAGGTATTCTCCCATGAACTCTACACACCCGGCAACCATTTTCTCATAAACATAAATCGTAACAGCATGATTACCGTTCATTTCAACATTCATTTTCTCAACAAAAGGTAATTCCGGTGCAGAAAAAAACTTATATTTAAGATATAGATATAAGGTGTTATGCTCCTGTGGTGATTTGATTACCTGCTCCTTAATCTGTTCACTTGTGTACTCTTTTGCTCCAATCACTTCTACTGTTTCAATATTAAAAGAAGTTAATAAAATGAATGCTGGAATTCCGACCATCATCAGAAGAATTAATAGTTTTTTACCAATTCTTAAACCTACGCTATTTGAATTCCTTTGCATATTCCTATTCACTGTTTCCTCCAAACAAACTTCCGAAATGTGTTAAACCCCAAGTACAATCCATCCGCTACGTAAATTTATTACGTCCTAACTGTCCGTCTTGTTTTCGCTACAGTACTTTATATTTGCACCCATAACTAAAAAGTCACGGCAAATATCTTCATAGCCTCTCTCAATGTAAGTAGCATCACGAACAATCGTCGTTCCCTCAGCCGCTAGGCCAGCGATAACTAACGCTGCTCCGCCTCTTAAATCATGAGCATTCACGACTGCTCCATGTAAATGCGTGACACCGTAAATTTCTGCAGCATGTGAATCCGATAACTTTATCTGGGCTCCCATCCTCGTTAGATCTTCAATATTCTGGTATCGTGATTCGAAGATCTCTTCCAGGATTGTACTTTTCCCATCCGCCAAAGTCAGCACCGTCATCAACTGCGATTGCATATCCGTCGGAAAACCCGGATAAGGTTTGGTTTTCAGTTCACCAAGCGGTAATGGTCTCCCAAAATTCCTAATCCGAACACTATCGCCATTCACCTCAATCTTACTGCCTATCTTATTCAGGACATGAAGTGTGGCATCTAAATGTCTGATTGGTGTATGCGAAAATAGTACATCCCCTCTCACTGCCGCAACCGCTGCCATATATGTTCCTGCAACAATCCTATCGGTTGAAAGACTAAATTCAATATCCTGTAGCTGTTTTACCCCTTCAATCTCGAGATAAGCGGAACCTAGCCCGCGAATCCTTGCACCCGCTCCAATTAAGTAGTTACAAACTTCCGTAATCTCTGGTTCTCTTGCGGCATTATAAATTCGAGTTATCCCGGTTGCTAATACGGCTGTCAAAATAATATTCTGAGTTGCTCCGACGCTGGGGAATTCCAAAAAAATGTCTGTGCCGATAATCCTATCTGAGTAACAATGAATCATACTGCCATCTTCCTGCAAAAACTCTTCTGTAACATTCATCTTTTTAATTGCATTCAGATGATAATCAATTGGTCTTTTCCCAATAGAGCAGCCACCGGGGTACGCTATGGTAACATCATGAAAACGCCCTAGAATAGCACCCAAAAAAAGAATAGAGCTTCTCATCTTTCTCACAGAATCTTCCGAAACATGAGTATTATCAGCTTTACTACTATCTACTATAAGGGTATTTTCATCCCAACTGGTGATACAGCCTAGCTCTTCCAGAATTTTAACCATATGGAATACGTCCAGAATCCTAGGACAATTCTTTAGTTTCGAGATACCTTTATTCAAAATAGTAGCAGCAATTACAGGTAATGCTGCATTCTTTGAACCCTGAATCTTAAGTTCACCTTTCAGCTGCTTCCCGCCGATTATCTCAATACTCGACATACTACACCTCAGACTTGAAGGAAATATAATACACTATATGATATCTTGCATGTCCGGGTGAATGGCCTATTTCTCTCCTTTTATTTGGTTTGAAACACTGAGTACAATTCCCATCTCAAAGAGTATAACCATAACAGCACTACCTCCATAACTAATAAACGGTAAAGGAATACCCGTTGACGGAATAGAGTTGGTAACTACTGCAATATTAATCATAACTTGAGTGGCAATGTGTGCAAGGACTCCGGTAGCAATTAAGCCGCCTAATAAGTCGGTAGAATTAATGGCGATAATAAATATACGCCAAACCAAAAGTATAAACAATAAAATCAACGCAAAGGCTCCGAATAAACCGAGCTCTTCGCAGATGACAGAAAATATCATATCATTATGTGATTCCGGAATAAAGCCCAGCTTTTGCATGCTCTCTCCCAGACCTTTACCGAAGATACCGCCTGAGGCGATAGCGTATAGACCTTGTAAAATCTGATAACCCTTTTCATGTGTTTCTACATTCAACCACACCTCGATACGTTGAGCACGGTAGCCAACGAACATAATAAATAGAGATCCCACACCAATAAATCCCAGAGCAGCAGCAATAAAATAGCCTTTTTTTCTACTAGCCACGAAACAGATTGCAACCATTACCACACCGGCAATTAGAGCGGTAGATAAGTTTTCAATTGCAATTAATCCTACTAAGGGTGCAATAAAAACCAATACTCTTAAAAAACCTCGAAATTTATCAAGTCTCTTGGGAGCTACATTTACGATGTATGCCGTGAATACGATAATCGCAATCTTAGATAACTCAGATGGCTGAAATCTTCCTAAGGGTCCCATATCAATCCAACGTTTGGAACCGTTAACCTCTGCTCCGAAAAACAATACAAATACTTGCAATCCAATACAAAGTATGTATAACAAAGTTACCGGCCGAATTTTAATAATCGGCAGTTTTATGGTCAACAGATGATAATCCAACTTTGATACAAATAGCATAACCAGGATTCCCAGTCCAGCAAAAAGAGCCTGTCGCTCTAAGAAATGTGTTGGATTTCCATATATTCTTTGGGCATTATAGGAGCTGGTGCTATATATCATGACCAAGCCAAAGCATACAAGAAAAAGTATGAGAAATAATAAGCTATAATCGTAATAGCTATGTATCTTTTTATTTGCGTCTCTGACTGTTCTACCCATCGTTTCACTCCTATATGTTTTTTATGTTCAACTAAAGCATGCTTCTAACATACTGCTTAAATAAATTTCCCCTCTGCTCAAAATTATCAAACATTCCCCAGCTTGCACAAGCCGGTGATAACAAAACATTATCTCCGTATTTTGCTTGACTGGCACTTATTCTTACCGCCTCCTCCAAGGTATCTGCCAGAAAAATATTATGGAACCCCCGACGCCTCGCAGCTTTCGCTATCTGGTTTTTCGTCTGTCCAATCAATATCAGGCATTTAATCTTTCCTTGAAAGGCTTCTAGCCAAGGCACAAAGGAAACCTTTTTATCATATCCCCCTGCAATGAGTACCGTAGGGTTTCTCATAGCTTGGATTGCCTTGATAGAGGCATCCGGGTTCGTTCCTTTCGAATCATTATAATAAGTCACGCCGTGAATCGTTTCTACATACTCAATTCGGTGTTCCACACCTTTAAAGTTAAAAAGGGTCTTTCGTATATCTTCCATAGGAACACCCATATGTAAAGCGATACCTACTGCCGCCATAACATTCTCATAATTATGTTTTCCAATGACATGAAGTCCATTCACATCACAAATTAATAGCTTTTCGCCGGATTTGGAATAATAAATTTCATCTTCCTCCAGATATAAACCTGTTTCAAGATCTCTTTTGCTGCTAAAAAATAATACCCTGGTCTTTAATCGACCTGCCATATTACGAAGTATCTCATCTTCATAATTTAGAATGCAAAGCTCATTCGTTGTTTGATTCATCGTAATCCGTTCCTTCATGGCGATATATTCTTCCATAGTATGATGCCGATCCAGATGATCTGGTGTGATGTTTAATATCGTACTTACATCCGGCTTGAACGTCTTTATTGTTTCTAACTGAAAGCTGCTAAGCTCAATAACTGTAACGGTTTCCTCAGTTGTTCTAAGTGCAACATCAGTATAAGCATCCCCAATATTTCCAACTACAAAAACCTCAGGAAAATAACTTTTCATCAGTTTTCCAACTAAGGTCGTAGTGGTAGTTTTACCATTTGTTCCTGTAATACCGATTACTCTTCCCCTGGTATAACGAAACGCAAGTTCAATCTCACCCCAAACAGGTATGTTCTTTTCCTTAATTCGAATAATATCCGGATGATCACAAGGAACTCCTGGACTGATCACTAATAGTTCAATAGACTGAATCAAATCCTCTGATAGGCTTCCAGTTACAAGTGTGAATCCATCCTCTGTATCAAATTGATTCACAAAATCAAATTTAGTCATAGAGACATTGCCATCATATAATATGACAGATGCCTCCAGCTTCTGTAGCAATCTAGTTGCAGATATGCCACTTTTCGCTGCTCCATATACCATTACCTTCTTATCTTTAAGCTGCATATGCGCCCTCCGAAATATAGAAATCACCTGATGAATCATTCTTCTCTTTCGCAATCACATAAGTAATCTATGCTCATTTGTAATGGCAGACATCTTCTCTTGACTGATACACATTTGATATAACAGGCACCCATTTCTTAGCTGATACCCATTAGAGCAATTAAGCAAAGAATTGTGGTCACTATAGAAAACACAGCAACTACTCTGGTTTCCGACCAGCCCATTAGTTCAAAATGATGGTGGATTGGAGCCATTTTAAAGATTCTCTTACCACCGGTTAATTTAAAATAACTAACCTGCAGCATAACGGATAATACTTCCACCAGGTATATTAATGCCACAATCATGATAAATAATGGCATTCTCAGCATATAGGCACTCATTACCACAAATCCCCCCAGCGCCAGTGATCCAGTATCACCCATGAACACCTTGGCCGGATAAACATTATATAAAAGGAATGCCAGTAAGCTTCCTGCTGCTGCACCTGTAATTGGTGATATTCCGCTTTCCATCGCTATAGCCACTACTGTAAAGAAGGTGGCGATCAGTAAAGTAACACTGGACTCTAGACCATCCAAACCATCTGTAAAATTTGAACCATTTACAGTACCTAAAAAGGCAAGAAAGAAAATCGGTATGAAAAAGAAGGACACCTCAATGTATTTACCTCCTGAAAACGGTATTAACATTGCTGTACCTACATCTGTATAATTCAATAAGTAGAAACAAAGAATTGCAGTTACTAAGATCTGTCCCACCAGCTTCTGCCAGGCCCGAAGTCCCATGGAGCGTTTCATTACCACTTTAATATAGTCATCCATGAAGCCAATAATACCAAAGCCAACAGTAGCAAATAATACAGGTACGAGATCCGGATATTTGTTGATATATAAAATCGAGGTAATTGCAATACTAAGGACGATAACAATACCACCCATCGTCGGAGTTCCTGATTTTTTCTGATGTGACTGAGGCCCCTCCTCACGGATATACTGTCCAAATTTTAATTTCCGAAGAAACGGAATAAGTAGAGGGCACAGAACCACGCAAACTCCAAAGGATATGATGACTGGTAATATTACTGTTAAGTTTGAAAAATTCATATGTTATCTCCATTCCGCTGCTGTTTGCAGCCTTGCATAGTAAAATACAGAATTACAGTGCCTTGATGCGGTTCTTGGCGCCGGTATAATATCTGTGCGATATTATACCATGATAAATCATCATGGTATGGCACTTCGTGCCAGGATGCGCACTCACTTTGTTCGGCGCCGGTATAATATCTGTGCGATATTATACCGTATTGGTATCCAAAAAACAACCCGTAATCAAGGGATAATTTCTAGTAAGATGGTCTCTTCCCTATTAATCTCCATAATACAACACTATATCGCTGCCCTTGTCAATCTTTTCTCCCGGTAGAGGAAATTGTGCTGTTACCTGTTCACCTTCGCCGGAGGTAAAAGCTTCTCCGAATTCATATAATTTCAAAGTCTTTCTCACTTCATCCTTCGATTTTCCCACAAAATCAGGCATTTCAATTTTGCCAATATTAAATTGTTTAATTTCTGCCTCTGTATACTTTTCTTCAATTCCCATATAAGGAAGTATATTATTAAATAGCTCTGAAATAACCGGGGCTGCTACGGTACCACCGTAATAAATGCCCGTCGGCTCGTCAATTAGAACTAGTGCCATAACCTTCGGATCATCAGCCGGAGCAAACCCAATAAACGAAGAGATATATTTATTACTGCTTCTCGGTAACTTTTCTGAGGTCGCTGTTTTTCCCCCTACCCTAAATCCTGGCAGGTAAGCTCTTTTACCAGTCCCTTCTGCTACAACAGCTTCCAACAGCTCTTTCATTGTATCAGAGGTCTCTTTAGATATTACATTTTCTGTTGTTTTATAGTCTAAAGCACGTACATACGTACCATCGGCAGATTTTATTTCAACACCAAAATGTGGAGTTACCAAAGTCCCCCCATTTACAACAGCACTTGATGCTACCATTAATTGTAGTGGCGTGATTTGAAATGACTGTCCAAAGGATATTGTTGCAAGCTCTACTGCCCCTATATTCTCTGTTTTGTGCATGATAGAATTTGCTTCTCCTGGAAGGTCAATTCCTGTCTTTTGAAACAGCCCAAGCTGTTTGAAATATGTATACATCTTTTCAACTCCGACCCTGGCTCCAAGTTCCATGAATACCGGATTGCAGGAGTTCTTTATTCCATCAACAAAGGTCTGGCTTCCATGACCTCCAACTTTATGGCATCTTATAATTCTATCTTCTACCCTCTTATAACCCGGGCAAAAGAAAGTATCTGATAATTTTACTACTTTTTCCTCTATTGCTGCTGTTGCCGTTATGATTTTAAACGTAGAACCGGGCTCATAGGTATCACTAATGCAGGCGTTTCTCCACATTCCATTGAGCAGCTCATTGGTCTTCGCATCAGAAAGTGTTTGACCGGCGTAATCATCTGCAACTTCTTCAATCAAAGAATAAGGATTATTTAAATCAAACTCCGGTGCATTAACCATTGCATATATCTCACCATTTTGTGGATTCATAACGATAAGCTTTACATTATTAGCAAGCTTCGATTCCATAACCTTTTTAGCAGCCTGCTCTGCATACTTTTGAATATTTACATCCAAGCTGGTATATAAATCATTTCCCGCTTGCGGTTCTTTTCGATCCTCTGCTGCATTTTCTATCTCCACTCCATATGCAGTGGTGAGTGTTAAGATTGTTCCATCAATTCCCTTTAAGTAGTCGTCGTATTTTACTTCCAGTCCAATGATTCCTTGATTATCGCTACCGGTAAATCCGATAGCCTTCGAGGCAAGACTTCCATAAGGATAGTATCTTTTATAATCCTCATCAACCATGACTCCATTCAGATCATATTCTCTGATTTTATCAGCAATTTCCTTATCAACGTTGGATTTTACTCGTTCGATGGAGGAATTCTTCTCAACTCTTTTGCGTACTTTTTCCTCGGAAAGTCCTAATAATTCTGAGAGTACTTTAACGACACGATCCGGGTCAGTAATCTGAGCGTGAATAACGGATATGGTGCATACCGGCTTATTGGTTGCTAATAAGATACCATTTGCATCATAGATGGAACCGCGTTCTGCCTTTATTGATCGTTCTCTTTCATGAAGAGCCTTTGCTCGCTGCGCATATTCCTCCGATTTAAATATCATCAAATATCCCAAACGGAACATCAAGCTCATCGCAATAGTCAGCACCACCACTACTACGATTAAAATGTTTCTTCTATTATAAGTTCTGCTTTTCGACATTCTATCATAACCTTGAATCTCTTATCGATTCATTCTATTACAATAGTTGCAGCTTTATTCGCAAAGCAAGGCATAGAATTTCTAAGAAATAGATTTTTCATGGATGAGAAATTCTTCTTTCTCTTACTCAATCGCATCTGGATTGTAACTATTATCTTCTGCATTTTCTCCTTGTCCTGTGCCTGCAGTATTCTCAGTTTCTGAGCCAGTGCCCTCGATATCTCCTGAATTTGAACCATTTGTTGCTGCGTTGTTTGTTTCCGTATTTAATTCTGTATTTGAATTTGCTGCTCCTTCTGTTTGGTTCTCGGAATTATTCTGTGTTGCATTATTTGTCCCATTACCTTCCGATTCCTGATTTTGTGTGTTCTCTGCATTTGTTGTATCCCCGGAACTATCATCCCCCATTAAATAGTCGATATCACCTTCCGGATAGATATCTAGTGCAGGAAGTATTTCTTTTAATATTTTGCTGGCAAATTTTGTAGCAATAGAGCTATCAGCTTGTATCAATACATTCTGAGGTTCATCAACAATTACATATATTACGATTTCCGGATTAATTGCTGGAACACAACCTAAAAAGGACACGACATAGGTCTTAGCATCACGAGGCAGTTTTTGTGCAGTTCCGGTTTTGCCACCTACGGCATACCCCTCTACTTTTGCTCCCTGTGCTGTTCCCTCTTCAACAGTCTTATATAAAGCCTGCTGTATAAAGTCTGAAGTCTGCTCTGAGACGGTTTGTCTTACCACAACTCCATCATTCTCTTTCACTGTAGCACCGCTATCATTCACGATTTCTTTCACAACATGAGGCTGATAATAGCTTCCTCCATTCACAAGCGAGGAGAAGGCGGTAGCCATCTGTAGCATGGTAGTTGTAAAGGACTGTCCAAAGCTGCTGGTTGCTAATTCTGTTGAATTCAAACCATCTTTTGCTATGATAAGTCCGGATTCTTCACCAGGAAGGTCAATTCCCGTTTTCTTTCCCATACCAAAATCATTTTCATATCGATAGAAGATATCCTTGCCTTCCTGAGCTACAATTTGCATCATAGCATCGTTACAGGAAAACATGAGGCTTTGAGTTAATGTAAGTTCACCATGTCCCACCCGCTTACTGCAATGAATGGTAGAACCACCAACTAATTCACTACCATCACAGTAATAGGTAGCATTAGAAGCTATGATGCTTTCCTCCAGCGCTGCAGCTATCGTGATCGGCTTAAAGGTAGATCCCGGTTCAAAACCACTGCTAATAACATCATTTTTCCATAAGGTATTTAACGCTTTTGTTTTCTCTTCATCAGACATGGCTTTGATTTCTTTTTTAGTATAAATCCCTTCTAGCCTTTGAGGATTATTAAGATCATACTCCTGGTTTGAAGCCATGGCAAGGATTTCACCATTGTTTGGATTCATTACCAATACTCCAATGCCCTTACTGCCTGTCTCCTGATTAAACTCAATTATCTTCTCTTGAATGATTCTCTGAACATTTGCATCGATGGTACTAATTACAGAATTACCATTTACCGCCTTCTTAACGATTCGTTCCAAATCAAGTTCAGAGTCATAATATCCGTATTCTCTTCCATTCGTTCCATTTAATTCGCTGTTATAATATTCTTCAATACCCCAAAAACCGATATTGTCCGCTGATGTGAAGCCAAGAACATCACAAGCAAGTGAGTTATAAGGATAGGTTCTTACATATTGTTCCTCAAACCATACACCAATGATCGTATTATCCTTGTCCTCTTCCATCAAGGTTTTGAATTTTTGAACTACGTCATACTTTAATTCCTTTAGTAAGATGACATATTGACTTTCTGACTTACTATCTAAAATCTGCTCAACTGCTGCAGCTTCTACACCAAAGGTGCTTTGAAGTGCTTTTATTGTAGGATCAATACATTCTGAATTTTGTAACAATAACTTAGGATCAAGGATTAAACGATATTGTAACTCACTCGTTGCAAGTACAGTGCCGTTTCGATCTAATATATCCCCTCGCTTATACGGTAACACTGAACTAACATAGGATTGTCTCGACAAAACCTTCTTTGCATACCGATCGCCATCCACCTGCACAATGTAGACCAAACGAACCATTAATCCAATTAATGCAAGGGTGACAACACAAAATACAAGCAATAATCTTGCTTGCATTCGTGAATTAAAGTTGCGATTTGTTTTTCCTGAATTTTTTTCCATTGCACCTTATCCTCTTAGACTTCGCCGGTTTCAATTTGGTATATCTTCATACTGTCTTACGTAACCATCATCATTGCTTTGATAGGTAATAATCTCATTTTTATTAGGATACACCATTCCAAGTTCACCAACTGCCACCTGGTATATATAATCCAGATCAATTTGTGTATCTATGGAAGCATATGCTGCATTATTTTCATTTGTTAGTGTTATAAGTTTTTTCTCCATCGTAACTATTGATTTTTCCATAGAGCTTACTTTCATTTGAAGCTGCAGATATTCAACGCACACAAATACGGATATTGCTGTTGCAACAGTAAGCACCATGAGGGATGCAAGATTAATACCGGAAAACGCTGTCGTTTTTTTATGTTTTTGCCTGCGAGGTGCAGGCATTTCATGAATTCGTTCCTCTCTTCTTCTCTCCGGTGCTGCATTTAATTTTCGTACTGTATTTCCATCAACATAGCTTGTCCTGGAATCTTCTGCTTGATATTGTCTCCTCTTTGCTTCCATGCAAGATTTCCCTCCCTAATGCTCCAATCAATTACTCGTCTTTTCAAATACTCTTAATTTTGCGCTTTTTGATCTCGAATTATTCTCTAGTTCCTCCTCGGACGGTAAGATCGGTTTCCTTGAGATTACTTTACCCATTGACTTTTTACCACATACACACACCGGAAAATTCGGCGGGCATGTACAAGGATTTTCATTTTGTTTAAAGCTCACTTTTACGATTCTATCTTCCAGTGAATGGAACGTGATAATACACAGTCTTCCATCTGGTTCCAGTAAACTAATCATATCTGACAGCGTATCCCGAAGCACCTCAAGCTCTTTGTTTAGTTCAATTCTAATCGCTTGAAAGGTTCTCTTCGCCGGATGCCCTCCTGCCATCCTAACCTTCATTGGTATTGCTGCTTTGATTGCATCAATCAGCTCAAAGGTCGTCTCGAGGGGCTTCTCTTCTCTCCTTCGAACAATATGCTTGGCTATATTTTTCGCGAAATTGTCTTCACCATAATCCCGAATGATACGAAACAGCTCCATTTCACTGTAGTTATTTACAATATCTTTTGCTGTAAGTTCATTTCTTGTATCCATTCTCATATCAAGTGGTGCATCTTCCTTGTAAGAAAACCCTCTTTCCGGTGTATCCAATTGATAAGAGGAAACACCAAGATCAAGCAAAATCCCATCCACCCGTTCAATAGATAATTCCTTTAATACCTGCTTCATATTACTATAATTACTTCTTACAATCGTAACTCTATCCCCAAATTCTGCAAGCCGTTCACCGGCTGCAGCAATTGCAGCTTCATCCTGATCAATTCCTATTAATCTTCCCGTAGTTAATTGCTTAGCGATTTCATAGGAATGTCCTCCTCCGCCCAAAGTACCATCCACATAGATACCATCCGGCTTGATATTTAGATTCTCAATTGTTTCTTCCAACAACACTGATATATGTTTAAATGCCACTGCTATAGCCTCCTATCTTATCCGAGGCTTTTGCCTCCTATCATTCAGGGGCTTTGCCTCCTGTAATTCTTTTAATGATATATTCAGCGCGTCTAAAACGCTCTTTACACTAACGCTGTGAATCGGGGTGCATATATATCCATATGGGCGCAAACCGGGCCTCCTGTGATTGCCTGCACTTGGAAATCATGGGTATGTTTACAGAAGCAAGCTTCTGCGGCAAGCCCAGGTGGATATATATGCACCCCGATTCACCTCACAGCCTAAATCTCGCACCAGATATGTCAACAATCGTTAAAAACTTATTCCATACTGTGACATATGCTCTGCGATAGCATCAACATCATCATAATCATTATTGTTATCCCAACGTTCTTTACTCCAAATTTCAATTTTGTTCAGTACACCCACAAAGACAATATCCTTATCTAATCCTGCACACTCACGGAGTTTCATTGGTATCAACGCCCTTCCCTGCTTGTCCACCTCACAGGCAGCTGCTTTTGCTAAAAAGTAACGTTGTAATTGTCTAGCTTCTTTGGTGCCTGGTAGCTTTGCCAGCTCCTGTGAAAAAGTTTCCCATTCTGTTTTAGGGTATACAAAGAGACAACCATCTAAACCTGCAGTAACTACAAATTCGTCACCTAGGTCTTCACGAAATTTAGATGGTATTATAATTCTTCCCTTTGAATCAATCGAGTGATCGAATTCACCCATGAACATCTGGCTTCACCTTCTTCTTGTGTGATTAGTGTATCAGAAGTTATTAGGTACGGTTTTTGTCCATTAGAACTTCTATCACACTTTCTATTTCACTCCACTTTTATGGTTTTTTACACCACTTTGCACCACTTTGCTCCACTAATGAGTTAATTTTATCGTATTAATGGGAATTTATCAAGGGATAAAATAAAAAAAATAGTGCGGAAACCCCTATAAATATAGGATTTCCGCACAAAGCCAATTCTATGTACTAGATATAGTACTTCAAACAAAAATCAACCTGAATATGTCCATATCTAGTAAAAAATAAGGAATGAGAAATTAGTCCCATTCCTTATTTTTACATATTCAATTAAATTTGATTCTCTTTTATTTCACTTTTACTGTCTTCTTTTTATAAATCCAAATTCCGACCGCAAAAATTATAATCATTGCAGACAACATCTGAGAAACTGCTATAGGTGTTCCCCATAAAAATAACTGATCCGTTCGTAAGCCTTCAATCCAGACCCTGCCTAAGCCATATCCCATGAGATAAAACAGCATTACTTCTCCATGAAATCTCTTATGCTTCGTGTATAACAATAATATGACCAGTAGACATAAATTCCAAAGAGATTCATATAAAAAAGTAGGGTGAACCTGGATATATTCCATACCATTGACATTAACAATATGATTGCGTATCTCCAGAATCCGATTCAGTGCCTCCGGCTTCCCTGCATAAAGTTCCTGCAGTCTTGCTACTGACACAGAATCATGATATACATTAGAAACTGCACTACGACTTATCTGCATTGCAAATAGCCCATCTGTATATTTCCCAAAGGCTTCTCTGTTAAAAAAATTACCCCAACGTCCAATCATCTGCCCCGCTACCAAGCCTAGACAGCTTGTATCCGCCAATTGCCAAAATGAGAATTTTTTCACCTTGGAAAAAATAACAGCTGCAATTACGGCTGCGATAATGCCTCCATAAATCGCTAAGCCACCTGTTCTTAAATTAAAAACAGACAAAGGGCGAGCGGAAAATTCCTCCCATGCAAAAGCCACATAATAAACTCTAGCACCAATTACTGCTGAAATAATTGCAATTAAAGCAAAATCCAGATACAGTTCCGAGTTCTGCCCGGTTCTTCTAGCTACTCCCTCAGCAATTAACCAGCCTACCAGCATGCCAATTCCAATAACAACTCCATAATAGGCAACATGGTATCCAAAGACACTAAAGCCAGTTCCAACATTCGTAAACTCAATTCCCAGATGAGGGAAAATTATACTTGAACTTAAAATTGCTTGCAAAGAATCACCACCTTTCGCAGCAACTATTTATACATTAAAACGGAATAATACAACATCCCCATCCTGCACCACATATTCCTTGCCTTCAGAACGAACTAGTCCTTTATCCTTCGCTGCATTAAAATTACCACATTCGATAAGGGTATGATAATTAACTATTTCGGCACGAATAAAGCCACGTTCGAAATCAGAATGAATCTTTCCGGCAGCCTGCGGTGCTTTTGTACCGATTTTGATTGTCCAGGCTCTAGTTTCCTTCGGTCCAGCTGTTAAATAGGATATTAATCCAAGAATATGATAACTAGCTTTTATTAGTTTTTCCAACCCTGATTCATTTAAACCAAGATCCTCGAGAAACATCTTTTTCTCATCTTCTTCTAATTCAGCAATTTCCTGTTCGATCTGAGCACAGATTACAAATACCTCGGAAGCTTCCTGCTCCGCAAATTTACGAACTGACTGAACATACTCATTGTTTGCCCCATCATCAGCCAAATCGCTATCCTGTACATTAGCTGCATAAATTACCGGCTTTGCTGTTAACAAATTATAATCAGCAAAAAGCACTGCTTCATCATCATCCTCTATCTGGAAGTTCTTGGCAAGCTTTCCTTCTTCCAAGTGAGCCTTTAAGCGTTCCTGCATGCTTAATTCCTTAGCCAGTGCCTTGTCATTTTTAGCACCCTTAGCGGTTCTGGATATTCTTCTTTCTATCATGTCCAAATCTGAGAACACCAACTCGAGATTAATGGTCTCAATATCTCTTAATGGATCCACGGAACCATCAACATGAATAACATTGGTGTCTTCAAAGCAACGCACCACATGTACAATTGCATCTACTTCTCTGATATGAGAAAGGAACTGATTTCCTAAACCTTCACCCTTTGACGCACCACGAACCAAACCTGCAATATCAACAAATTCAATTGCTGCGGGTACAATCTTCTCCGTATGATACAGATCCCCGAGCACCTTTAATCTCTGATCCGGAACCGCAACAATTCCTACATTTGGATCTATGGTACAGAATGGGTAATTCGCTGATTCTGCTCCTGCTTTAGTTAGTGAATTAAAAAGTGTGCTCTTACCTACATTGGGTAAGCCTACGATACCTAATTTCATTCGTGTTTTCCTTCCTTGTTCGTTAATCTCTCGCTTCTATTACCAGTAAAATTCCATCTGATATTTCAATCTCAGCGATATCCTCTAATATTTCATTACTTATTCCAAGACTGCATCCTGTGTCCAGAACAATATGGTCAAGCGGATACTTAAACCCCTTCAAGGTAAGTCCACTTACCCGTTCCGTAAAAGGCAGCAAAGAGACATAATCTCCAAATTGTCTGGATTTTTCCAGCATAAAGCTTTTATTTTTAAGATAAATCTTATTATTTGAATCAATCAAAGCTGCTGATACACCTGCCTGCATTGGCAAAAACAAAAGATGGATATTAGCCATTGTATGATCCATTCTTGTTCCTGTTGCTCCGACAATCATGATGGAAGAAGCCTGATGTGCTAAAGCAAGTTCAACAGCAATATGTGTATCTGTCTTATCCTTTTCTCTGGGAAATGTATCGATAGGAATAGATTTCATGCGATACTTTATAATGACTTCCTCTGAAACCGAATCAAAATCACCTACAATATAATCAAGTTTAAGCTTCAGTTTGTCTGCAATTGTTAATCCACTATCAGCGGCTATTATCATTTGAAACTGTTCCCGTTCCATCAGAGATTTTATTAACTCTTCCTCATTATATCCACCTGTTATGATTAACACCTTATTCTCTTTTTCCATATGCAGTATCCCCATAACCTATCAAATCATTTGTCTATTTCTTCGTAAATTCATCAAACTTCTGCTTAAATTCAGCCACATTATTTTCAATATCACCGCGGAAGATACTTGTACCAGCTACGATAACATTAGCTCCTGCATTCATAACACGCTCGACATTTTGAACAGAAATACCGCCATCCACTTGAATATCAATTTCTTTTCCGGTTTTTTGAATCATTTTCTTCAAAACCTCAATCTTGGGTAAGGTGGCATCGATAAAGGACTGTCCTCCAAAGCCTGGATTAACAGTCATAATTAAAACCATATCCAACTCCTCAAGCACATACTCTAATACACTAACAGGAGTTGCCGGATTAATCGAAACTCCCGCCTTTAATCCAAGTTCTTTTATCCTGGAAACAGTTCGATGCAGATGCTTACAAGCCTCAGCGTGAACTGTAATCAGATCGGCACCAGCTTCTTTAAAAGCCTCTAAAAATCGTATCGGTTCCTCAACCATTAAATGCACATCAAAAAACAGGTTTGTAGTCTTACGAATAGAAGCTATTACAGGCATCCCAAAGCTGATACTTGGTACAAACATACCATCCATTACATCTATATGAAGATACTCTGCTCCTGCTTTTTCCAAATGACCAATCTGTTCCCCCAAAATAGTAAAGTCCGCCGCCAAAATTGATGGAGCAAGTTTAATCATAATTCCTACCTATCCTTTCTCAGGTCATGTCCATGACACACCCTTAGCACAACAATCCTCCGCCATAGGCGGAGGCAATACAAAAACATATTGATTCATACCGCTATTATGCTTTAATAGCGTTTCTTATCCTTTAGTTCATTATACAGAACGATATAATTATCATATCGTATTTTACTGATTTTTTTCTCTGAAAGCGCTTGCTTAACAGCACATCCCGGCTCATTTCTATGACTGCAGCCTCCAAAACGGCACTGATCCTCATATTCCTTGAACTCCTGAAAATATTCCTTTAGTTCGTCCGTCTCTATCTCATCAATATATAAGGAGCTAAAACCCGGGGTATCCATGACATAGGTATCCTGCTCCACATAAATCAGCTCAGAATGTCTGGTTGTATGTTTACCTCGTTTTATTTTCTCACTGACATTCCCAGTTTCCATCTTTGCTTCCGGTTGCAAAAAATTAATAAAGGTCGATTTTCCCACACCGGAAGGTCCGGCCAAAACCGTAGTTTTTCCCTTCAATAGCTCGGATAGATCGTTCAGTCCATTCTTTTGCAGCATGCTGGTAAAATGAACATGATAGCCACATTGTTTATAGGTCTCTTTTAATAAAGCTATCTCACCGTCGTCTACAATATCCATCTTATTAAAGCATACAATTGTGGTTAACTCCTGCTTTCGCATCATAATTAGAAACCGATCCAAAAGGTTTAAATTTGGATCAGGCTCCGCGGCTGCAAATATAATCATAGCTTGATCTACATTAGCAACCGCGGGCCTAATTAATTCATTCTTACGAGGTAATATCTTGGAGATAGTACCACAGCCCTCGGGTTGATCGTCGGTATTAATCTCTACATCATCACCCACTAAGGGTTTGATATTTTGATTACGAAAAATACCTTTTGCTTTACATTCATAAATTCTGTTCTCATTTGGTAAATGAACATAGTAAAAACCAGCAATTCCTTTGACAATCTTCCCTTTCAAGTTAACCCTCCACAGGTACAAATTTCACGCTCCAGGTTGCTTCATTGGATTCTCCTGGAATAATATATACTTCACCATCAACGTACATCTTTACCGTTCCCCTGCTTCCGCTATCACTATCAACAGAGATTGAGAACGGAAAATCATCAGAGGTTAGGGTATTGTTATAGATCTCATAAGCAGGTTCGCCATCTTGCTCTAATTCTAATATAATTTCAGCTGTCTGACCACTTTCATAGCCTTCGAGAGGATTTACATCAATGGTTACCTGACCAACATAGCTTGTTGCAGTGGTACGACCTTGATTAATTGTAATATCGATCGCAGTTTGGCCAGCAACCTTTTCACCTACAGAATAGTTCTGATAGATAACCTGACCAGCTGCATAAACATCGGAGGAATCATAGGAAACAGATCCCTTCTTAAGTCCAGCACCGGTTAGAGCGGTTTCCGCTTGCTTTTCTGTCATACCCAACAAATTAGGTACTGTAACATTCTGTGGTCCGCTACTAACATACACGGTAACTGTGTCACCGGAGGTTACCATCTCATCACGTGCCGGAGAAGTATTGATAACTTCACCCGCTGCTACGGTATCGCTGTTTGGATATTCATGAACAGGATTTAATCCTTTTTCCTTTAATTTCTTATCTGCCTGAGCCTCTGTCAAGCCATATACGTTCGGCACTGCAAAGGATTCCTTACCGCTACTGATGGTTAAAATGACACTTTCACCCATGAGTCTTTCATTTCCTGCCTCCGGATACTGCTTCATAACCACTCCGGCCTCATAGGTATCAGAATAATCTTCATCATACTGGATAAACACATTTGGATCTTTCGCTTCCAGAGCAGCTTGTGCATCTGCTTTTGTTAGACCCCTTACATCCGGTACGGTATAAGTTTCACCCTCACCAGGGATTGTTGGCGTTGCTCCATCCGTTGGTGTCACTGTTATGGACGGAGAAGGTTCTACATTTTCATCACCGGGCTTACGCGCATTATTCGATACGAACCAAATAACGGCAGTAATAATCGCTATAATAATCAAAGCACTGACACCAACAGTCAGCCATACGAACACTTTCTCTACCTTGGCATCTACGGTATCCAGCTCCTCATCCTCATCCTCATCGAATTTACCGGGAGTAAGATTTTTAGTAGCACGTATATCATCCTCAAGATACGCTCCACTTTTAATTTTATTTAAATCATCAGAAATATTAATTGTTGGTGAATCTGTTGCGGAAAATGCAGGAATCTGAACAAAATCCCCATCCGGATTCGTAATTGCTTTTTTCAAGTCAGAAATCAACTCTGATGCCGTATGATATCTGCGCTCGGGTCTCTTTTGCATACATTTTTGAACGATTTTATCTACACTGACAGGAATTTCCGGATCCAGTTCACGAAGCGGCATTGCTTCTCCCTGAATATGAAGCAATGCAACGGACACCGTGTTATCACCGGCAAAGGGTACTTTTCCTGACAACATCTCATAGAGGGTTACACCCAAGGAATAGATATCACTTTTTTCATCACTATATCCACCCCTTGCTTGTTCCGGGGATAGATAATGTACGGAGCCCATAGCATTCGATGTAATAGTATTCGAAGTAGTAGCCTTCGCTATACCAAAATCGGTTACCTTTACCTTTCCATCTCTGGAAATAATTATGTTCTGTGGTTTGATATCTCTATGAATAATATGATTATCATGAGCCGCTTCCATACCTTGAGCAATTTGAATCGTAATTCCAACTGCTTCCTTAATCTCAAGCTTACCCTTTCTTTCAATAAAACGCTTTAGGGTAATACCTTCCACTAATTCCATTACAATATAATGTAAACCATTGTCATCTCCGACATCATAAACATTTACAATATTTGGATGAGATAATCCTGCTGCTGACTGAGCTTCTCCTCTGAACTTATTAACAAAACTTTTATCACTTGAATATTCTGGCTTTAGTACTTTAATCGCCACAAAACGATTCAGTCTCTGGTCTCTGGCCTTGTATACATCAGCCATACCGCCAGAACCTACTTTATCAATAACTTCATAGCGATCGCTGATAAACATACCTGGTTTCAACATTTTTGCTCACCTCTTTTTCATAGTTAACTTACATGATGCCTTCACACCTTGATAATAATTATGGCAATATTATCTTTACCGCCATTCTGATTTGCATGTTTTACTAGGGTTTCTGCTGCAGTTTCCAGATCTTTATTCTCTCTAATGATCTGTTCAATTGTCTCGTCCTCCAACATATTAGTCAGACCGTCCGAGCACATAAGTACAATATCTCCCTCTTTTAAGCTCACCTCAAAAAAATCCGGTTCAACTTCTTCATTCGCCCCCAAGGCTCTGGTAATAATATTCTTATTCGGATGAACCCTAGCCTCACTACGTTTAATTTCCCCAGTTTTCACCATGGCTTCCACCAAGCTGTGATCCTCAGTAATCTGCTCCATCTCATCACCAATGACATAAAGCCTGCTGTCACCTATGTTAGCCACATACATTTCTTTTTCAAATATTGTTGCCACTACGAATGTGGTTCCCATACCTTCTAAATCAATTTTTTGCTCAGCCTCATCAAGCAATGCCTTATTTGTTTTGGCTAAAGCAGCTTTAATAGCCGGGATTGGTGCAACCATATCGCTTTCTTCTATCTTTCGCCGAAAAAATTCCACACAGAATCTTGAAGCATAGTCACCCGCATTATGTCCACCCATACCGTCAGCTACAACAAATAAATTAGGTAGTATTCCAACGGCAGCTTCACTGCAATAAACATAATCCTGGTTTATCCTCCGTCGCTCTCCAATATCAGTAATTGAAAATGCTTTCAAGCCTGCACCTCCTAGTTTCTGCAACTGTTAAAGACTTGTTTTGTCGATATAACTCTTCCTCAGCTGCCCACAGGCAGCGTCAATATCCGCGCCCATTTCTCTTCTTATAGTAACATTAATTCTATTTTTTTCAAGTATAAATTTAAATTTTTGTATTTTTTCGTTCTTTGATTTCTTATAATTTCGCTCTTTTATCGGATTTACAGGAATCAAATTCACATGACAATTCATACCCTTTACCAATGTCACAAGCTCTTTTGCATGCTCTTCCTCGTCATTAACACCATCGACTAAGCTGTACTCAAAGGTCAGCCTTCTACCTGTCTGATCATAATAATATCGAAAGGCATCCATTACTTGTGTGAGCTCATATTTTGTAGCAACCGGCATCATGGATTTTCGAATCTCGTTATTGGGGGCATGCAAGGAAAGCGCTAGGGTTACCGGTAGCCCCTCCTCGGCAAATGCTCGAATTTTGTCCGGTATACCGCAGGTTGATACCGTAATATTTCTGGCACTAATATTTAATCCCTTAGGGTCGATAATTAATTTTAAAAAACGTATTAAATTATCATAATTATCTAGGGGTTCACCGGTTCCCATCACTACAATATTGGATACCCGTTCACCGGATAAAGCTTGAATCCGGTATATCTGATCCAGCATTTCCGAAGGTAGCAGATCTCTTTCCTTACCGCCAATAGTGGAGGCACAAAACTTACATCCCATTTTACAGCCAACCTGTGAAGAGATACATACACTATTGCCATGGTGATATTTCATGAGAACACTTTCGATCACTCTGTCATCCATTAGACGCAGTAAATACTTTATGGTTCCATCCGATGCAGAGTGCAGCGAATCCACTTCTTCAAGTGCGGTTATTACAAATCTTTCACTCAGGCTTTCTCGTAAGTCCTTTGAGAGATTGGTCATATCCTCGAAGCTGGTTATTAGCTTTACATGAAGCCATTCAAAAATCTGTTTTGCGCGGAAGGCAGGCAGACCAAGGCTTTTCAGCTCCTTTCCCAGTTCCTCGAAATATAATGATTTTATATCTATTTTATCCATGTTTATTACATTGCCTTTCCTGCGACTGTAAATATCGCTGTAGATGACCTATCATCTATAACTTCCATTACAATTCCATATGATTGCCCGTCTTACGAAACTTTGATATAAAAAATCCGTCCGTTTCATGAATTCCCGGAATCAACTGTAAATATCCATCTTTCGTAGATTCGCTACAAAGCTTGTCCGGAAGATATTCATCCAGGCTTTCTGGTTGTAGCTTCAGATTTTTCATAATCCAATCTCTATTATCCTGATTTTCTTCCCTATTAATGGTACAGGTACTAAAGATTAGAACACCATTCTCCCTCACATAACTTTGTGCAATCTTCAAAATAACTCTTTGCAATTCTATCAGTTCCTTAAACTGATTTTGGTTCAATTTATATTTAAGGTCAGACTTTTTACCAAATACTCCGAGTCCGCTGCAGGGCAGGTCGCAGATAACAACATCAGCCTGACAAATGATCGACTCATCCAAAATCGTTGCATCCCAAACCTTTGTGTCAATATTACCAAACCCCATACGTTTGATATTATCATCGATTAGTTTTGTCTTATAAAGCGTAAGATCTCTTGCTGATACTTTTCTTGCTAATTCAGCAGCATGTAGTGCTTTCCCGCCCGGTGCAGCACATATATCGACCACAAAATCCGTCTCTTTTATTCCTGCAACCTGACAAACTAACATGGAACTGACATCCTGCACTGCAAACTTACCTTTTTGAAAAGTCTCCAACTTCTCTAGATAATCGTAATCCTTTATTTTAAAGGCATAATCCAAGAATTCGCTCTGTTCTACGGTGATTCCTTCCGCAGCAAGCTCCTGCTTTAATTGCTCGGGAGTAATTTTATTCTTATTACAACGAATTGTTAATTCTTTTTCCTTCAAGGATGCCGTAAATATTGCCTCTACGGTAGTAAAATCATATTGCTTTAACAATTCCTTTGCCAGCCAATTAGGAACAGAATACATCACTTCAAAATAGAAAGCGGGATCCTTATGTTTATCCGGATACTTCACCTGATCCAGCTTTCTGCTGGTATTTCGAAGAACGCCATTGACAAAACCCGATAACCCAGTAAACCCACGTTTTTTTGCTATTTTTACAGCCTCGTTACAGACTGCACTTGCCGGCACTTGATCCATCGATAAGAGCTGATAAACACTAAGACGAAGCAGGTTACGAATTAACGGTTTCATTTTTTTTATTGGTACATTAGAAAACTGCCCGATGATATAATCCAATTTCAGATAGCTCTTAACTGTTCCCTGGAATAGCCTTGAAATAAAGGCTCTTTCCTGTTTATCCAAGTCCTGATTCGCCCTTAAGGTCTGACTCAATACAGTATGACTGTATTTATCTCCTTCAATCACTTCAAGAAGCATGTCTAGGACGATTTCTCTTGCTCCTATCTGATTAGTCGTCACGACGTCTTCCTCCAAATAGTAAAATTAATCTTAATAACTGCAGTATACTGGCAGCTGCTGCTGCAACGTAGGTCAAAGCCGCTGCATCAAGAACTTTTTTCGATTGCCCAAGTTCATCTCCGTATAATATCCCTGTTTCACTAAGTCTTGCAATTGCTCTTTTTGAAGCGTTAAATTCCACCGGCAAAGTGATCAGTTGAAACAATACTGCGGCAGAAAATAAAATAATACCTAGATTTACCAGAAACTCATTGTAACCCATAAAGATACCGAGAATAATTACCGGCCAAGCCGTCATGGATCCAAAATTCGCTACCGGCACCAGGGTACTGCGTAGCACTAAGGGTGCATATGAATTCTGATGTTGGATTGCATGTCCACACTCATGTGCTGCTACACCAACCGCAGCCAGAGAGCTACTACCATATACGGAGCTGGATAATCGAAGCACCTTGCTTCTTGGATCGTAATGATCTGTTAAATTACCTGCCACTGCTTGAATCTGCACATCATAAATCCCAGATTCACGCAAAATTCGCTCCGCTGCTTGAGCACCCGTAATTCCTGTACGTGTTCTTACCTGTGAATATTTCGAGAAAGCCGATTTTACTTTCGCCGAAGCTGCCAGAGTAATCACAATACCAATGATAACTAATACATAAGTCCAATCAAAATAGGGATAAAAACCATAGCCGTAACCCATAACAAAACCTCCATTCTACCAATAGGCTACCTATTAGCCAGCATAGAGTCAGACTGAACATTGCTCTTACATTTACAATATCCTTATTCCTAACACAAAACTGACTAACCAAGTTTCGTTCCAGCAATCATTGAAACACCACGCAAAAAGGCATCTGCCGTCATTCTCTTCTTGCCCTCTAGCTGCAATTCCTTCACAACCAATAATCCTTCGCCCGTCATAACCACCAGTGCATCATCTCTCACCTCAGCGATAGTACCAGGTGCATATCCCTTAAATTTAAGCTCCTGGCTTCCCATTAGTTCTTCAGCCTCTGCCCTCCAAAACTTTAAGTTCTTTCCATCTAAGAATGTATATGCGCTTGGCCAAGGATTTAAACCACGAATCAGTCGTTCTAATTGTAGCGCCGGCTTTGAAAAGTCCAGCCTACCCATTTCCTTGCTAATCATCTTAACATAGGTTGCTTTCTCATTATCTTGAGGTATTCTTCTTGCCTCACCTGTTTCAATCTGTTTCAATGCTGCTATTATAGAAGCGGCGCCCTGTTCTGCCATCTTATCAAACAGGCTTCCACCGGTTTCCTCCGGTGAAATAGGCACAACATCCTGTAATATAATATCTCCAGTATCCAAGCCTACATCCATGTACATTATGGTGATACCAGTTTCCTTTTCGCCATCAATTACAGAATATTGAATTGGAGCTGCTCCACGGTATTTGGGCAACAGAGAAGCATGTACATTAATACATCCGTTCTTAGGTATATCCAGCAAGGCCTTTGGTAAGATCTGTCCAAAAGCTGCAACCACAATCACATCCGGCTGTAGTTTTTCTACTTCTTCCAAAAATCCCGGTTCTTTTACCTTTATTGGTTGGTACACTGGCAGGTCATGCTTTAACGCCAGTTCCTTTACCGGTGAATATGCTACTTCTTTTCCTCTGCCTTTTGGCTTATCCGGCTGGGTGACAACACCCAGTACCGGATAGGCTGCAAGGATCTCTTCTAATATAGTCGCTGCAAAATCCGGCGTACCCATAAACAATACCTTCAGATTCTGCTGATTATTTTTATCTACCATGAACATTATCCCTTCTAACTTTAATGGATTTATTTAATGGATTTATTTACTCCTCGTCATCCGTTGAATAGGTACTGCGAAGTTCTCCTTCTGCAATCTCAGTATAAAGCACTCCATTTAAGTGGTCAATTTCATGGCATAGTGCCCTTGCCAATAACTCTGTACCCTCTACAATAATTTCTTCCATTTTCTCATTAAAGGCCTTTACTTTAACATGATTTGGTCTGGTTACTGTTCCAACCTTACCCGGTACACTTAAACACCCTTCATCACCAGTCTGGGTACCATCTGCTTCTAGAATAACTGGATTAATTAATACAATGGGTTCCTCACCCTCCGGTGACACATCTATAACAATAATACGCTTTAATATTCCAACCTGAGGAGCTGCAAGACCCACACCACTTGCATCATACATAGTGTCCAACATATCCTTAATCAATGTAAGAATCTTGTTGTCTACCTCCTTAACTTCTTTGCTAACCTTCGTTAAAACCTTATCTCCTACTTCTCTGATATTGCGTATTGCCATGCTCATCATTCCTCTCTATTTTTCATTCAGTAATATCAATTTTTAAATTGTATTAGGCAATTTTCAACATATCGATTCCCTATCCAATATGACATCTCACACTCAAAAAATACTAGTGCTTCTAACTATAATACCATACCAGTCTATGTTAAATCAACAATATCTTGTGTTGTCCCTTATCGTATTCACTAAATAAAGCAAACTTCCAACTTATCTAATATCCACTCATGGGGTTAAAGTCAAATTGAAGATTACTTCCCGCAAACTGCTCAGAATAATTAAAATACCCCTCCAAATAATCCTTCATTTCTATCAATTTATCATAATCCCTGTGTTTTAAATATATGACCTGACGATAAATATCGTTTGCTTTCGATATACTTGCTGAGGCTGGACCGATCACAGTAGCCTCCTCCTGCCTCTCCTCGATGAAATGTTTCATAGCCTCCGCCAGGTGAGTAGCTGATTTTACTGCATTTTCTTCCTCCTTGGAAGTAACTAGTAATAGTAAAATGTGGGCTGCGGGTGGATATTGCATTAACCGGCGATAAGACATCTCCTGCTCGAAGAAGGCTTCGTAATTACCTTCTGCAGCTGTAATGATACTGTAATGCTCCGGGTGGTATGTTTGAATCACTACTTCTCCCGGCAGAACATCTCGTCCGGCTCTTCCGGCCGCCTGGCATAACAATTGGAAGGTTCTCTCACTTGCACGAAAATCTCCTGTATAAAGAGAAAGGTCTGCTGCAATGATTCCTACCAGGGTCACTTTAGGGAAATCATGCCCTTTCACTATCATCTGAGTACCGACTAAAACATCCGCTTGATGCTTGGAGAATGCTGATAATACCGCTTCATGGCCACCTTTATTCCTGGTCGTATCTGCATCCATTCGAAGAACCCGGGCACTCGGAAATTCCTTTTTCACCAGTTCTTCTACCTTCTGAGTACCAGTTCCAAAGGCCGCAATATACTTAGAACCACAAGTCGGACAAGTTCCTGGTTGCTTTTCTTCATGACCACAATAATGACATACCAGCCTTCCATAATTATGTGCTGTCAAAGACACCTCACAGTGAGGACATTTTATTACATAACCGCAGCTTCTACAGGAAACAAAGCCGGCATAACCACGCCGATTTAAGAATAACATAATTTGTTCCCTTTTGCTTAATCGATCCAGAATCAATTCCTTTAGTTTTTCGCTAAAGATTGATTTATTCTTCTTTTTTAATTCTTCACGTAAATCTGAAATCCAAACCTGGGGTGGTTCTGCTTCCTTCGCACGTTTCGTTAGGGTGTATAGCTTCATATCACCCTCTTTTGCTTTTTGATAAACCTCCAGTGATGGTGTCGCTGATCCAAGTACCACAGAGGCTTTCGTCAGCCTCGCCCTCTCTATTGCAACCGGAGTAGTATGATATTTAGGAACAGATTCGCTCTTATAACTATATTCGTGTTCTTCGTCAATAATGATTAAGCCTAGATTTTGAAAAGGTGTAAAAAGCGCTGATCTTGGACCGATCATAATGTCAATCTCACCGTTCTTCGCTCTAAGACTCTGATCATATCGTTCCCCATGGGACATTTTTGAATTCATAATACTAATTCGATTGCCAAATCTCTTATAAAAGCGCATTACCGTCTGATAGGTTAAAGCAATTTCAGGAATCAGCATAATAACCTGTTTCCCCAGGGCAATAACGGATGCAATCATCTCCATATATACTTCCGTTTTGCCGCTTCCTGTAATACCGTGCAGCAAATATGTGGAGCGTATTCCTTGCCGATACTCTTTAAGAAAGTCATCTACGACAACCCTCTGTTCTTCATTAAGATTGACAAAATGATATTCCTCTTCCTGCTGCTCAATCGGATTTCGATAAATTTGCTCCGATGTGATTTTAGCAACACCTTGTTTCTCCATTCCAAGTATGGTAGACCTCGGAACATTTAGTTTATTAATTACGACCTCATAATCTAAGACCTGTTCTTTTAACAGTGCTTCCAGGAGGCGAAGCTTTGCTTTGTTGTTTTTCTTTTGATACTCATAAAATAGTAGCTTTGCCTGATCTATTTCCATGACTAGCGCAACACTTCTTTGCTCCTTCATTTTCACTGCTTTGCGAACCGGGATAACGGTTTTTAGGGCATCATTCATTGTGCCTCCGAAATTTTCCTTGATAAAATAAGCAAGGTAGATCAGATGACTCTCAATGACTGGTGCCCCGTGAACCACTTCATAAATCGGTTTGATTCGTTCCACACTAATCTTAGGTTCCATGGATAGCCCAACGATATATCCATGGATCCTCCGATTTCCTTTTCCCAATGGAACCACGACAAGAGAACCGATGGTAGCTTTTTCTTCCGAATCTAGGGGAATAGCATATTGGTAGGTCTTATCTAGATTCTCATGGGATATATCTATAATGATATCTGCATAGTAACGAAAAGACATCGGATCCTCCTTCGTAATTTCTTCCTTAATTCATTGCTCACTTAACCAGACTCTTCTCTTACCTTCCAGCTAAAATATCTGCGATCAGTTCACGTTCATCCATATGGTGTTTTACACCATTGATTTCCTGGTAATCCTCATGCCCCTTACCCGCTAGCACGATGACGTCACCTTCTTTAGCATTGTCCATACAGTATTTGATCGCCTGTTTACGATCAATGATTTCAACATATTTACCGGTACCCATCTTGATACCCACAATAATATCATCAATAATGGACTGTGGATCCTCTGTTCTTGGATTATCCGAGGTTACTACCGTAAGATCTGCAAGTTTTGAGGACACCTCTCCCATCTCAAATCTTCTGCTTCTGGACCGATCTCCTCCGCATCCAAACAGACACACTAATCGTCTTGGGTTATACTCTTTTAAGGTTGTGAGTAAACTTTCCAAGCTCATTGCATTGTGTGCATAGTCAATCATTAGGGTATAGTGATCGGATACAGAAACTAGTTCCACACGGCCTCTTACATTGACACTTTTCAAAGCCTTTAAGATTTCCTCCTCACTCACACCAAAATGTCTGCATAATGCAATCGCGCATAAGGAATTATACACATTAAATTTTCCAGGTACGTTCATATTCACGTCCATATGCGTTAAACCATATACTTTATATGCAATTCCAAGATAGCCTGGTCTCTCTACCAACTCAATATCGGATGCCCTTACATCTGCTTTCTCTGAGAAACCGAAGGTTTCTACCTGACAGGTATGGCCTTCCAGAATTTCAAGAGCATGGGAATCATCAATATTAATTAAGCCAAGCTTACATTGTTTAAAAAGCTTGCTCTTACAACGTAAATAATCTTCGAAATCCTTATGTTCTGCCCCACCGATATGATCCGGGCTCAGGTTCGTAAAGATACCAAAGTCAAAGGTAAAGCCTGCCATACGATGAAGCATGAGTCCCTGAGAAGAAGCCTCCATAACCACACACTCGCAGCCTGCCTCCACCATATCTGCGAAGTATTTTTGCACCATATAGGACTCCGGTGTAGTGTTATTTGCCGGAATTACTTGATCGCCGATGATTACTTCAATAGTGCCGATCAGCCCAACTTTTTTTCCTGTGTTTTCAAGAATGGATTTGATCATATAAGTAGTTGTGGTCTTCCCTTTGGTTCCAGTGATACCAACGGTGGTCAGCTTTTTGGCCGGATGGTCAAAATAAGCCGCTGACATATAGGCAAGTGCCAAACGGCTATCCTTCACCTGAATAATTGTGACTCCTTCTGGATAGTCGCCTTCTTTTTCTACGATTACCGCAGCTGCACCCTTATGCACAACCTCACTCACAAATTCATGCCCATCCCTTACAGCACCGGAAATACATACAAATACAGAACCGTTAACTACCTTTCTAGAATCATATACCAATTCCGTGGTTTCAACGTGTGTTTCTCCTTGCAAACAAGTATATTCTATTCCTTCTAACATTTTATCTAAAAACATATTTCGTCCTCCTTTATAATTTCGTACGATCAACAGGAATACGCCATCACACAAATACTATTATAGCCCTATTACCAGATAGATAAGCAATTTTTCCCACAACCACTTCTTCACTACGATTTTTAGAATTATTTCATGGTTTCTATAATGATACAATTGTTCAAATCTCCTTTTGTTCCAAATATTATTATAGGCGATTCAATGTATTTGTAAAGAAAAAGATGGTAGGTATAGTATATAATTCTTTTACAACCCTTACGGTTATAATCCACAGTGTAATATCGGTATTTATGACAGATCCACGTATTTTATATTGAAAGCCTCTGATGTTAGTATATCCCACACCAGATTGTACCAGCTTCTACACTTATTCAAGACAATAGCATCCGATGTAATGATATTATTTTGATTCTGTAGCAGTACATCTGCATTATGAACCAGCTCTACTTCAACTTCAAAGGAATATCCCATGAATAGTTCATACAGCTTCTGCTTCAATCTTCCAGTATTTGAGACCGGTGCATCCAAATAGACGGTTACCTGCTCTATTTTTAATTCCTCTAATGTTGCTCCGATTAAATGGATGGCTGCCTCAGTCTTATCTATTAACCGATAAGTACCTCGAAGTCCAGCAAGGTCCCTGATCGTGCCATCCATACAACGAATGAGAGTACCTTCGGATAATGCCACCTCTAAAGTAATAATTGTATTTAAACCATCAAGGTAAACCTTAGGCTCCATTTGCTCTCTGGAAAGTTCCTTCGCTTTTCTTTCCAGCAAATTCTCTTGTCTTGAACTGGCTCTGACGATGGCCAACCTCTGGCGCTCCGACAGCATATAATGATTTCCAACAAAGGTAGATGCATTTTTTATTGGGTAACCACGATTTAATAGATACAGGATTTCCTGTTGAGCCATTCGAAGAGTTCGTTGTGCAACTTCACTAAATTCCTTCTCATCGGAAGGGACAAAACCACGCCTGCTATCTGACATTCCATCACCTACTAATCTATGTTTTAGGAACCGATGTGTTTCCATGATTATATTATTCCTCTATGTTCCAACAATAATAAGGTATAATTGAAATATTTCTTTCTATCGTTTAGGTGGTTCCAGTTAAAGCAGAAACCTCTTCTGTTTAATAGAAAAAGCTGTTTTTAACCAACATTCATTAAAAACAGCTCATACTTTTACTTATGAATTTTTATTATATTCCAGTCATCGTTGATCTTTAAAAATATATATACTGAGTTATTTATTCGATTCTATTAATACTCCAGTATAATCTCCCAATATTTTTTTTACTGTATTTTGAGCATAAAGATTATAATAATATTTCTTTGTTTCATTCCCGTCATCTGCCGTTCCCCATTCGGCTAATATTCCGCAGGTATTCTGTACATAGGTATTTCCTGAAAACTTCACCGAATAGGATATTGCTTTTTCCTGATCTCCTAAAACATATGGCTTTCCACCAACAATTCCATACTTTGAAAGATAAAATACATTATTTTTCACCACAATTCTTGAGCTACATTTGTCAGGAAACCCAAAGCCTACAGAAAAAGCACTAAACTCACCTGGTATCCCCCATTCTTCATCAAGTCCTTGATGTGACCAGCCATAATTGGTATCTAAAATATAATTGTCTTCTATCAAGATGTTATCAAACAGTGGTAGGTCATAGGAATTCGTGTGGATCGAAGCCCAATCAACTACATATACTCCGCCGGCACATTTCTCAACCAAGTTTCCTTTTATCAACAGGTTATTAGCATTACGCTCCTCTTCACTGAACCAGGGTCCAGTTTCTTCAATTAAGCCATTATCATATGTGTGATGTACATAATTGTTTATTATCTTACCATCTGAACCTTTCGTATGAACGATACCATCTCCCGCTCTTACCACAGCAGTGGCATCCACACCTAACCAAACTCCGTTAAAGCCGGAGATGCATCCACCAATCCAACCAACTTCACAATTCTGAACGATAGCATTACCTTCAGCCATAATCCCCAGCTCACAACCATACATAATACAAAGATTATCCACGACGCAATTGTCGACCACTTCCAGTAGTGCAAGACCACCCCCGTTTTCTTGCTGTGTAGGATTGCTGAGGAATTCAATGGTGGAATAAAGCTTTCCTGGATTTCCATCATCACACCTCAGATACAACTTTCCTTTTCGATCTAAAGATCTGCCTGACTCTTGTGTGGAATACCCAGTGTAGTCAACCTCATGAAAGAATTTATAATTATCCAGCTTATTGATATTGATAGGGGTTGATGGATCCGTTGACTCTACATATTGTTTCCCATTCCATATTCCGATTATTCTTGTAGCCCATTCAGCTCCTTCATTAAAAACAATTCCTCCGACATCGTAGAGTTCCTTATAAAACACCCATATGTTTTTCGTACCCTTCAGCAAGGACCACTTTTCTTCGCCTGTACCATTCTCCGGGGAACCATAAATCTTTGGTTTCGCACCCTGCCCGTATGCGGAATAGGTAATATCAGATCTCTTTATGGGAATTTCACGCCATAGCCCATCCCGTTCAAAAAAAATACCATCTCCCGACCGAAGGCTCATACTGTTTACCTTTGCGATGGTTGCCCAAGCTGTTTTAGGAGTTTTTCCGTCATTATTATCATTTCCTGAATTTGAAACATAATAAGCGGTTCCTGTAATCTTAACCGAGCTTTCACTATTTAAAATAGTATTCCGTCGATCATCGGCATGGCTTAAGATAAATTTATCCTTCTCGGAAGGACTCCTTTTAGTCACCTGTATGCCAGAATCATGGAGTCTAAGTACTGCACGCAAAGCATCCTCATAGCTAAACGATTTTGACGGATTCATTGATACACTCACTGGGTCAAAATCAAATATACTGGCGTCAGAGTATAAGGAATATCGGCCAAACGAGTAGAAGTAAGCTGTAGTCATATTGTTCCAGTCATTATCTCCAATCTTCGCTTCCTGATTCCAATCAGGAAAAAGCGGATAATTCCAGGAAAAATCTTCCCAGGCTGAGTCTCCTATCTGATTATGTATTTTTCCCCAGTCATAATTCATTGTATAATAATCTTGTCCCAATGCCTTTGCTGCATAGAAAATAGCTAGCATTCCCTCCTGCCTTAGCATCTTTTTGTTTGATTTACGTGCATCTAAATACTGAGTTTTCCATTTAGGTACAATCTTAGGGTTAGTCAATGCAACAACGTTATCTAACATACCAAAGAGCTGCTTATAAGTAACTGTTCCATTCTTCTTATAGGAACCAATACCAAGGGATACCGCCCTCGCTAGTTCAGGATCCTGGTACTTAGGTGTAGCTACTACTTTCATTGTCAATAAAACTTTTTTATTATAACCTTTTACCGTTCCTTTAAACTGAAACGTTCCGGTCTTATTCGTCGATGCATTATTTTGATTCCACGTTACCGCAACCTTTTGATTAGTGCCATTACTCATTATCGCAACCACCATTTTCGGTAAAGTATAGCTTTGCTTTATATAAATAGTAGTGTCTATATTTTTTATTAAAGTAATTTTGGGTTCAGCTGAATATGCAGAATTCAAATTTAGTGAAAATGAAATACATATTGTAAGAAAAAGAGCTAATACTTTGAAAAATTTTTTCATATTTTTTTAATCCTTTCATAATTTATCATTTATTTGTTTAACAATCGCTTTTATAAATTTTCCATAATTATACACCCGTTCTTATTTTTTAGCAATTAAATCAATCATCGGGACAAGGGCGGGCGGGACAAGGGGACGGGGTTGTTGACACGTTACCGGGACAAGGGGACGGGGTTGTTGACACGTTATATTCTTTGTATTACACCCCTACTAATTCCTGTCAATCTCTCAACCTGTCTAATTGATAGGCCATACCTTTCCTTTAATTCTTTTATGTACAAATTTCTTTTAACTATGTCAAATTTTTGTATATCGATAGCATGATCAATTTTGCAATGAGTCTTTATTATTTTTCTTGCCTCATGATCTGTTAGCCTTTGTTTTTCCTGTATATCCAGACACTTATCATCATAGTCCTTGTTAATATGCTCAATAAATCTCCTTTTTGAGTTTTCTCTCTCTGTATCAAATAGATTCAAAACAAAGTCTATCTCAGTCCGATAAGTCCCATCAATATAGTCTATGTAATTAGTCCATTTATAATTTTGAATATTAGTAACTATACCTGCTTTTATAGGATTTCGAAAAATATATCTAATCACAGTAAGAAAGTAAATATTATCTTCTACCGGTTCGCTCTTATATCGATCCTGAAACAAGTAACCCTCTCTTCCATATTTTCTGTTATACCAAAAGACATAGCTACCACATATCCTTCTCATGACAGTTTCTAATGGTTCCTTTCCTTCTTTTAGCAATAGATGCAAATGATTGTCCATTAAGCAGTAGGCATATATCTTATATTCACACATTTCTTTGTATCTTAGCATTGTTTGAATAAACTTTATGCAATCTTCTTCGTCTTCAAATAGAGTTTGACGATTTATTCCCCTCATGATGATATGATATATTCCACTATTGCTTTTAATCCTAGCTACTCTTGGCACACAAACCACCTCCATGGTAAAATTTATTAATTTATTGCATTATCGTTTCCCCATACCTTTGCCACTTCACCTTGCCACCCTACTGTGTCAATTCCCCCGTCCCTCTGTCACTCCCCCGTCCCTCTGTCACTCCCTCTGTCACTCCTCTGTCACTCCTCTGTCACTTTCATTTTCTTCCCATCCGTCTCTACTTGAATGGCCCCAGACTCATAGGTTATTATAATATGACTCTTCGCTGCTTTTAGACGATGTAATGTTTCTTGGTGCGGATGCCCATAACTATTACCTAATCCACAAGATATCAAAGCATATTTTGGTTGAAGAATAGAAAGTAGATCAACTGATGTCGAATATTTTGACCCATGATGGGCTACTTTAATAATGTCATATTGTAAAGAAGGTTTCCTAATACTCTTTGCCGTTTTATTCCAATCAATTACTGTTTGAAGTACTGAAGCTTCCTGCTCCTGTCCAATATCTCCTGTCAAGAGCAGATCAAAAGCTTTGTACCTCACGTTAAAGACTGCAGAATAGGAATTGGTATCTGCCCCTGTCATCCCCTCTGTTGGATGAAGACAAAACAATTCCAAATCCCCGTCCTTTATCCTATCTCCAGCTTTACAATACCAAATTCGTATCCCCTTTTCCTTGGCTAATGCCTCCATTTCCAGATATCCTTCATCCTTGTCAATAATCTTTGGTAAAATCAAGGTCTTGATCTTAATCTCACCTTCTTCCATCAGTTCCTTCAGTCCATTGATATGATCTGCATCCGCATGAGTCATAATGACATAAGTCAGCGCATCCTTACCCTGTGACAAAAGAAAGGGCTTTAATCGATACTTACCCACCTTCGATATATCGGAACTGCCTCCATCGATCAGAAATGTAGTTCTATCTTCATGCTCCAGATAGATGGAATCACCCTGCCCAACATCCAAAAACACAGCTCTTAGGCCTGCATGACCATCTGGTATCAGCAAAAGAACCGAGGCTATTAGAGGCAGCAATGAGCATATCTTCTTATTATAGTGCTTTGTTGTCCAAAGAAAGAATCCCATAATTATTGCATATAGAACAAGCTTTAAGCCACTTGGTTTTCCTACTGTTATCAGATTCAAAGGCAATTCACTGCCCAATCTGCATATCCACTCATAGAATTTCAGGATATAATTAGCTCCCCCCACAAAGAAGATACCCAGGGGCAAATGTATAACTCCGATAATTCCTGCCAGTATTGATGTTAATGTTAATATCGTAACAAAGGGAAGAATAATCAGATTTACCAGAATCCCATAAAGAGGAAGCTGAAAATAAAAAAATGCTATGATTGGCGCTGTTGCTAGCTGAGCGCTGGTGCTGATATTGATACTGTCAAGAATTATATTCTTTTTGGGAAACAGTTGCCGGAAACACGGGAATATCACTGCAATACCAAGGATAGCACCAAAGGACAACAAGAATCCAGCGCTGAAAACCTGAAGGGGATTTTGTAATAGAATAATAAAAGCGCTAAGGGACATAGCACTTAACATATCATAAGTTTTGCCAATCAGAGAAGCCAACAGTAAGACCACCATCATCACAACTGCTCGATTTGTGGAAACGCTGAAATTGGTCAACACTCCATAGCTGTATAAAATGAAGATTGTAATAAAGGTTGAAATGTAAATAGGGATTCTTAGATGTTTCAAGAGTGAAAAGATAAACATTCCAATTAAGGAAATATGGAGACCGGAAATCGCAAGTACATGTGAGATCCCATTCTGCTGATAGAGCGTTTTAATCTCATCTCCTAATAGATATTTTTCTCCTAGCAGCATTGCAATTAATGCACCCGATTCATTTTCCGATAGAATTGTGCTATAGACTTCGATTAATTTTTCTTTTATTTGATTTAGTGTGGAATGAAAACGAGAATAGCTAAAATCCGATATCGTAATTGATTTTGCTCTTAGTTTAAAGTCGATATTCTCAATATCGTAATAGAGTTGTTCATTGAATTGGCCTGGATTTGTGGCCTTAGAAAATTTCTGTAGAGTTCCTTGCACTGTAATCTCATTACCAACCTGATAATCTGCAAGTTTAGAGCTTCCCAAAGAGTTATTATCAGAAATTGTAGTTTCATCACAAAACACTATGATTGTTTCACAGTTATAACTATCTTCCTCCGGCAGAGTAACTTTATTGTTTTTCAAATAAATCGCTTGCCCGGACGGCTTCTTTACTATCATATTAATCTTACCGGATACTTCACAAAAAATCTTTTGTTCAAAAGCCTGATAAAGGATAGGTCTTTTTAATTGCTCTCCCATGACCAAAAAGCCCAAAAGGAGGATAACTGGCAGAGACCATATGAATTTATCTCCAGAACAAATTAAGGTTAATTTAACCTTATGTAAAATCAGATAGCTGCAGATGAAAAGTACTATAATTAGCAATACAACAATGTAAGCTGAAATACAACGCCAGGCAAGATACATTCCACATAGATAGGATGTTAGTATCCATATGAGCGGACGTTTGACCAAGTACACACCCCTCCTAATTATATATTTAATATAGTCATTTCAAGACAAAAAATCTAATCATTGATACAATAAATGCAGCTTCCTTGGCTCTCTTCTAAAAATGTTAGATTTCGCGCAGAAAGCTGCATACATTATTTGAATTTCGATATAGCCAAAAACTACTTCTCCTGTTTCGATGTTTCTATCAGATCCAGATTTCTTTCAAAGGAAACATCAAATTCAACACTCTCTAAATAGGTCTTTTGTATCACGCCATTAATACGAAATTGAACCTTATTAATTCCTGGCAGCTCCACCAGACTATTAACAATAGAATAAATTGCAACCTTTTCTGATATATTTGGAAGCTTTTCCAAAAACTTCTCATTAAAATCAACAAAGCAGGTTCCATCTGTCTTATACAGATTAAGAAGCACCGTATCTTTCGGAACTGTATCATACAAACCCATTTTCGTCGGCCCATTGATTAATTGCTTCACCACTAACTCTTCAATGGATTCCACACCGGCGTAATTAATATCTGTATCATATTCAATTAATGCATCCCCTGCTTGATTTGCAAAATACAGCTTAACCCGATAGTTCGTATTTGTCTCTGTATCATCGATAAAATCCTCTGCCGTAAGAGGACCCACCACATCTTCATTGGAATCAATGAGCGGATTTCCATTGACATTAATCTGAACATATTCTATCTTCGGAAGCTGAGTTAAAGTCTTGACAATTGCAGCTCGAGCCAGGATTTCATCCACTCCTGTGAGACTGTTATAGGCAGAGTCAAAATTAACCGTTAAACTTCCATCTTCATTTAAGGTATAATCCGATTTCACATCACCGGGAAGTGCACTTTTATAAGCCAGGTTTTCCGGATTTAGCTTTAACATATAGAGCAGTTCATTGATTTGTTCCGTAAGATCCGTACTGATTAATCGATAGCTTTCATTAATTAAGCCTTTTGTATCTGTATTAATATAGTATACAGATACTTTTGATTCACCGTCTTCATCATCTTGACGGTTGTTACAGGCAATTAGAAAGATTGATGCAATCATAAGAATAATCAATATAAAGGATTTTTTCATATAAATCTCCATTCCTTCTTGTGTCTTAACTACTATAATAATCCATTTAGCTAATAGGTCACGTAGTTTAAAGGAATCCTCACATTAAAGGTAGTTCCTTCCCCTTCCTTACTATAAACCTTAACAGCACCATGGTGCATTAGAATAACATTTTTCGTAATTGCAAGTCCAAGTCCGGTTCCACCGGTTCCTCTGGATCTTGCCTTATCGACACGATAGAAGCGTTCGAAAATCGAATCCAGTGCAGCCTCCGGGATACCGATACCAGAATCCGACACTTTGATAAAGAAGTATTTGTGGTCGGCGTTTAAGGATACCCTGACCCAGCCATCCTCTGTATTGTATTTAATTGCATTCTCAATTAGATTGGATATTGCAAGAGACAGTTTCACTTCATCAACTTCGGCAATCACCGGTCGAAAACTCTCGTATATCATCTCAATATTTTGCTTCTGAGCAATGGGCCGCAGCCTTTTTAGAATCAGTTCCAACAGCTCATTGATATTAATTGCTGTGATATTCATGTCACCAGCAGTTTTATCTAATTTCACCAGAGAAAGAAGATCTGTAATTATCTTATTCTCACGTTCAATCTCATCTGTGATATCGGTTAAGAATTCCCGGTAAAGCTCCACCGGCGCATCCTCCTGCATCAGTAAGGAATCGGCAAGCACCTTAATTGAAGTAATCGGAGTCTTAAGCTCGTGGGAAACGTTTGATACAAATTCCTGCCTGGAACTCTCCAGTTTTTTCATCTGATTAATCATGTGATTAAAGGAATCCGATATCTTTTCAATCTCATAATATCCTTTAATAGACACTTCCCCTTCCAAATATCCATCCGTAATGCGATCGATGGAATTAACAATACTTGTTAAGGGCTTCGTCAGTGTTCCAGAAAAGTAAACAGCAAAAGAAATAATAAGAATTGCTAAGGTGACAACAAAAACCACTGCTCGTTGATTCAAACTCTCACGGATGCTTTGAATATCCTTTGTAGAAAAGCTCATCACAATAACACCCATAATATCTTTCGTATCATTATGAGTAATTGGATAGGTGAACTTTAAATAATGCGTATTCCTATCATGCACCGGAGTTGGTGTTGTTCCCTTTAAGCACTGAATCACATCAGCGGAAACCAGATACTTCCCCTCTTCTAAAGAGTAAGTATCCTTTACGATGTTCATATTTCCATTTACTATGATAATACGCCCATTATAAATATCCGCCAGACGGTTAATCTCTTGATCAATTTCCGCATCATCCCCGGTGGTCAGATATAAACTCGCATCCAACTTATTTGATAGGATACTGCCTTGGTTCTGCAATATGGTTATTTTATTCAAAATTGCATTTTTTTCGTAAGTATTTAATACTACCAAGGAAAAGAACAGTAACGGAACGACTCCCAGCACAATATAGACCAGAAGTAAATAGATTCGCATACTGTTTAAAATTTTGAATTTACTCTTGATTCTGGAAAAAATATCCTACACCCCATTTTGTATGTATATATTTTGGCTCACTTGGATTGCTCTCAATCTTTTCACGTAATCTTCTGATGTGAACATCGACAGTTCTAACATCACCCGGATAATCATAGCCCCATACGATATTGAGCAAATTCTCACGGCTATATACCTTATTAGGGTTGAAAACTAATAATTCAAGCAAATCAAATTCCTTCGCTGTTAGATTAACCTCTTTTCCAGCGATATAGACTCTCTTATTTTCACAATCAATTTTCATATCACCAAAGGTAACTGTTTTCTTGTCTGCATCATTGGAAGCGTTTGTTTTGCTGCTGCGGCGCATAATAGCTTTGATTCGAGCCTTCACCTCAAGAATGTTGAAAGGCTTTGTAATATAATCATCTGCACCATATTCCAAGCCAAGAATTTTATCCATATCATCGCCTTTGGCTGTTAGCATGATAATAGGCATTGTGGAAAACTCTCTAATTTGCTGACACACCTCAAAGCCTGTCAGTTTAGGAAGCATAACATCGAGAAGCACTACATCATATTCCTTATTCTTAGCAGCCTCTAATGCCTCTTCTCCATCATAGGCACAGTCCACTTCCATACCATCCTGCTCAAGGCTAAAGCGGATTCCCTTTACGATTAATTTTTCATCATCCACAACAAGTACTTTCTTTGCCATATTATCACCTCTTAATTATATTTCATTAGAACTACAAATCTATTTGCTTCTTCTTCAAGATTAATTTACAAATATTTTATCTGATATCTGGTTAAAGGAGCCCTCTTTTATTCCGGGAACCTTCATCAGATCCTCAATGACCTTAAACGTGCCATTCGTATTACGGTATTCAATAATACTATTTGCCTTTGACTGCCCAATCCCAGGTAAATTCATAAGCTGAGCAGCATCAGCCGTATTTATATTGATTAAGGAAGTATCCTGCCTCGCCTCCACCGCAGCGTCTTGACCGGATACAAATTCATCAACCGACAAGTTGCTTAATTCCGATTCCGTCGGAACATAAATTCTTTGGCCATCCGTAATAGGCTTTGCTTGATTTAAGTAATCACCTGCCGCAGCCTTCGTTAAACCGCCCGCGAGCTCCAGTGCATCTACTACTCTGGCACTATCCTTTATTGCATATACACCTGGACGAGCAACGGCTCCACAGACATGCACATAGATAATATCTGCTTCCTCCCCTTGATTTGGTCCTGCTGGCGAATGCTGGTTGTCCTCTATTGTGTCAGTCTCAGATAAGATTAACCCTTCCCGGTTCGCATCCTCTGACTCTTGAGTCTCATCCACTGATCCTTGAACCTCAAGATCAACAGCCTTCTCTGCAATAAGTTCGGATTGCTGCTTTTGATAGGTACAACTATAGCATATCCCTGATACCAATAAAAACACACAAGTCAGTCCAGTTATTATAATTTTTCTTTTCAATATCGTCTTCCTTTCTTAAAAGAAGACTTAAAAAGTACCCTCTATACTTTTTTTGATAAGACATTCTCATTTTACATAAATTGCACCTTATTTACAATAGGCATTATAGATATAATTTAAAAATTATCCATTACAACCTTTTTGATTCCATTGAAATATAACAATGCCAGCAATTATGAACAAAACACCTACAAGCTTTTTCCATTCAAAGGGTACTTTATCTGCACCGCAAAGGCCAAACACCTCAATCAAATATGCAACAATCAACTGCGCGGTTATGATAAACATATTAGCCATCGCCGGTCCCAGTGTGTCTACACTTTTGATTACAGTAAAGGTGATAAATGCCCCAAGTGCTCCACCAATCAGCAGATACTTTGGCTCAACCTTTATTAAGGTGCCAAAGCTTCCCTGCCTTCCGGTTACGAACCAAGCGACTAAACATACCAGCAGTGCGGAGAATTGAACAAAGCTGGCCGATATCCATATGCTGGTTTGCTTTGTCACTCCTGTATTTAATACTCCCTGGGTGCTCATTAATGCTCCCGATATGATTGCGATAAGAAACCCCCACATGATTCTTTACCCAGCCTTTCCCTTAATTAGTGATAACTCTGATGAAACCATTTGTTTTTCAGTTTTTCCAAATCAATGAAAGACTATACAATTATATAGAAAAAACCGGGTATTTCCTCCTCCATTTTACTGAAAGAGTTACCCGGCTACCCTATTTATACTTCACTTAATACCTGATCCAAAATTCCTATCATAGTATCAATGTGCTCTTTTTCCACGATCAAGGGTGGAACAAAGCGTATTACATTTGATCCGGCCGAAATCAACACCAGACCTTTATCCAAAACCTTTGGAATGATATCCTTCACCGGCATGTTAAATTCTAATCCCTGCATTAATCCCATACCGCGTCTTTCAACAATACAATCATGGTTTTCTACCAGCATATTTAACTTTTCTTCCAGATAGGGAGCAATCTGCTTTACATGCTCCAGTATTTTCTCATGTTCAAAAAGGTCAATTACTTTAGCTACCGCAGCTGTGGCAAACGGATTGCCACCATATGTGGTTCCATGATCACCAGGTTCAAAGGCTGCTGCCACCTTTTCTACCGCTGCAAATGCTCCAACGGGTACACCGCATCCGAGAGCCTTTGCACTTGTTATGATATCCGGCTTAACACCAAACTGCTCATATGCAAACATGGTTCCGGTACGTCCCATGCCACACTGAATCTCATCCAGGATAAGGACGATATCCCTCTCTTCACATAATGCCTTTACTCCTTGGATAAATTCAACCGTAGCTGGGTAGTAGCCACCTTCCCCCTGCATCGGCTCCATAATAACTGCTGCTGTATTTTGCGCAAGCAGTTCTTTTACGCTATCCAGATTATTAAATTCAGCAAAGGCTACACCACCAATTAAGGGTTCAAAGGCTTCGCGGTATTTCGCTGTACCGGTGATACTCAAGGCTCCCATACTCCTTCCATGAAAGGAGTGATTCATGGAAATAATCTGACTGCCTGAAATTCCATGCTTTTTAAAGTAATATTTACGAGCCAGTTTTACAGCTCCCTCGATTGCTTCCGTACCACTGCTGGTAAAGAACACGCGATCCATCCCGGAAATCTGATTAAATTTCTTTGCTGCCTCAGCCAGTGGTGCTGTATAGTACAAATTAGATGTATGAAGTAGTTTATCAATTTGTGCTTTTAAAGCATCATTATAATCTTTATTATTGTAGCCAAGGGCAAATACCGCTATTCCTGCTGCAAAATCCAGATATTCTTTTCCTTCGTCATCATATAAGTACATCCCGTTTCCATGATCAAAAACGATCTGATAACGGTTATAGGTGTGCATCAATTCCTGCTCTGCTACATCAATATATTGCTTCATATCAATCGCCATGCCTTTCTCACACCTGCTAACTATGAGTTGCAGGCACAAAGTCGTGTGTGAAGATTTAATTTCACACTATCCTCCATTTATGCTTCGTTCTCGAATATACTTTCTTTATCAATAATAGCTGTTCCAATACCCTTGTTAGTGAAAAACTCAAGTAAGAGACAATGCTCAATTCTGCCATCTAAAATATGTACTCTTGAGACACCATTTCTTACAGCATCAACACAATTTTTAATCTTTGGCAGCATTCCGCCACCGATGAATCCGCTATCTAACAACTCATCTGCCTTATCTAAGGTCAATACGGAAATCAAGCTGTTTTTATCCTCAGGATCAGCATATACCCCTTCAATATCAGTTAGAAATACCAGCTTTTCAGCACCAATCGCTCTAGCAACAGCACATGCAGCATCATCGGCGTTAATATTATAATTCTGGTAATCATCATCTAATCCAATTGGTGCTATAACAGGTACAAAATTATTATCGATTAAGGTATTGATAAGCTCCGTGTTAACCTCAGTGATATTACCTACAAAACCAATATCCTGACCGTTAACCGTTCTTTTCTCTACCTTTAGGGTACTTCCATCCTTACCGCTGATACCTACTGCCTTTACACCCAGTTTTTCTACCATCTGAACCAGATTCTTATTCACCTTCCCTAGAACCATTTCAGCCACTTCCATAGTTGGGGCATCGGTAACACGAAGTCCTTCGATGAATTTTGATTCGTGACCCATGAGTCCCAGCCACTTGGTAATTTCCTTCCCACCACCATGCACGATGATTGGTTGCATTCCGACAAGCTTTAATAAGGCTACATCCTTAATTACATTCAGTTGAAGATTTTCATCCAGCATAGCGCTTCCACCGTATTTTACAACAACCTTTTTGTTATTGAATTTTTGTATATAGGGCAGAGCTTCAATTAATGTCTGTGCCTTTAGTAATATCTGATCCATTTGTTCCATTTATCTTTCCTTTCTGGGGCTTAAATGATTTTCTTTTTATAACAATTTTTAAGATCTGTAGTCTGCATTTATCTTGACATAGTCATAGGTCAAATCACAGCCCCAAGCGGTGGCGGTGGCAGTTCCAGCCCCCAGATCAGCGGTTGCTTTTACTTCTTTCCCTGAGAGAATTTCAGTTGCGACCTCTTCGGAGTAGTCCGTAGCCATACCATTTTCTACAAGCTGAAGTTTCTGATCCCCGCTTTCAATAAATAGTTTCACTTTGTCCGGGTCAAAGCTTACGCCAGAATAGCCAAGCGCACAGATGATCCTTCCCCAGTTTGCATCATTACCGAATACTGCTGATTTTACCAGGTTTGAGGTGATGACTGACTTGCTTAATATTGCAGCTTCCTCCTCACTAGGAGCGTTGATTACCTGAACCTCGAATAATTTGGTGGCACCTTCACCGTCGGCAGCCATTTTCTTAGCTAAGCTTGTAGTTACATAATTTAATGCCTCGCAAAAATCTTGATAATCTTTATTCTTCTCTGTGATCGGTGTATTCCCTGCTAATCCATTTGCCAGCAATAATAGAGAATCATTCGTGGAGGTATCGCGATCAACACTGATCATATTGAAGGATTTTTTAACATCCGCACTTAAGGCTTCCTGCAATAACTCCTTAGAAATAGCTAGATCTGTTGTTACAACACCAAGCATTGTAGCCATATTAGGATGAATCATTCCAGAGCCCTTTGCCATGCCTCCGATTGTAATCTCCTTGCCCTCTACCGTAAAGGTAACAGCACATTCCTTCGAATAGGTATCTGTAGTCATGATTGCCTCTGCTGCCACAGCTGCAGCCCCTCTATCTTCTCCCAGCTCTGAAGCTAATAATTTTACACCCTGCAAAATCACATCAATTGGCATTTGTTTACCAATGACTCCGGTTGATGCGGTATAAACACTATTCAATGGAATATTGAGTGCCTCTGCTACCGCTTTCGCCATCAATTCATTATTTATATCGCCCTCTGCCCCGGTACAAGCATTTGCAACACCACTATTTAATACAACTGCTTGAATAAAGGGACTTTCCTTAGTTAACTTCATATCCCATTTTACAGGTGCTGCCTTCACCATATTCGTTGTATAGGTTCCCGCATGTGCTGCCGGTACACTGGAATAGACCAGTGCCATATCCTTTTTAATCTTATTCTTAATTCCCGCATAGACTCCAGCTGCTGCAAATCCCTGGGCTGCGGTAACTCCACCATCAATTATCTTCATCTTAATAACCATGCCTTTCTAGGTACCTGCAAACTTTGGGTTGCAGATAACTCTACTCTTCTCCCTCATGAATGGAAAGCGAATAAAAATACAATTCTTCTCGTCTTTTCCAACCAAGAGTTTCCCAGAATTGATTTCCCAAATCATTTTCCGAATAGCACACTAAGGATAGTTTCAAAATACCTTCCTGCTGCATCGCTTCCACAACTTTTTCTACAAGTTCTCTTCCAATGGATCTTCGCCGGTGACAAGCTTTAACGCAAGTATGGTATAAAAAACCGCGTCTACCGTCATGTCCGCTGAGTATAGCCCCTAGAATACGGCCATTTTCAACTGCAACGAAATTTGTACCTGGGTTTCTATTCATAAATCTCAAGATTCCCTCTCTGGAATCCTCCAGACTTCGTAGCCCCATACCTGGAGTTGATTTCCATAATTGAAACACTTCATCATAGTCTTCCATCGTAAAAAGACGTATCAAGAAACTCTCACCTCCGACTCTCCAGATAGATGGATTAACCATCTGGGATAAAAATTATTTATAATTATACATCCGAATTTAATTTTATGCAATAGTTATTTTAATTTTTTTATATCAATACCTTTTTGGAGCAATACTTCATTTATCTTTGAGATGGGAAAGCCTACGATATTATAATAATCGCCTGTGATTTCCTTAATATATATACCAAACTTCCCTTGGATTGCGTAAGCTCCTGCCTTATCCATGGGCTCGCCGGTAGCAATATAATCCAGGATTTGTTCTAAACTAAGTGGTTGAACCGTTACCTTGGTGCTGACTGCAAAGGATATCCGCTCTTCAAAGCCATATTTATTTGCAATAATGATACTTACGCCTGTAATTACATTATGAGAATCCTCTGACAGCATACTCAGCATCCTGATTGCATCCTGTTCATCCTTGGGTTTGCCAAGGGCATGATCCCCGTAAAAAACCATAGTATCAGCACCTAGAATAATAACATCCTGGTACTCCGGATATAGCTGCTTCTGTTTTTTTAGTACCTCATCCGTCTTGAGTCTGGCAATCGCTTGTACCATTTCTTCCGGCACAGTCTCCTCCACCACCTCTTCCACATTAGAAGTTACTACTTTATAACGAATTCCCATGGTATCCATAATTTCTTTTCTTCTTGGTGATTCTGACGCCAATATTATCTGATACATAAACATTCTCCTTTTCTATTTTGAAATATTAGATTTCTTAAACTCAATCGTGTTTAAACTACAGATCTTTGAAAACTCTTCTCTTTTTTTGTATTAAGGTATTTAAACCATTACTTTCATTATAATAGTTATAAATATCATGTAAATACATACAGAGAATTTACTGTATAAAGTTTATCTTTTATAAGTAAATACGAGAAAATGTGAGAAAATCCGAGGAAATACTGATTGAATTCTCCTCCCTTTGTATAAACCAAGAATGAAGATAAGAAAATCTCATGCAGATTTTTTATACTTTTATCAAATTCCCTATTGCATAATAATAAAATATGTTGTATATTTAATCACATATTAGTGGGAGCCACTCCAGTTACATACTTTACTACCAGGCTTCCATCATCCAATGTAAGACATATCAACCGTGTCTTAATCAGCAGTTAGAAACAACTCTGTTTATAAAAAAGATAATAAATTTAGGAGGTAACAGATATGAAAGAAAAAGTTATTCTTGCTTATTCCGGTGGTCTTGATACTACCGCTATCATCCCTTGGTTAAAGGAAAACTATGATTATGATGTTGTATGTGTATGCATCGATGTCGGCCAGGGCAACGAGCTTGACGGTCTAGAGGAAAAAGCAGCATTATCCGGTGCAACTAAATTATACATTGAGGACGTTGTTGAGGAATTTGTAGATGATTATGTTGTACCCTGCGTGAAAGCAAACGCAGTATATGAAAACAAATATTTACTAGGTACTTCCATGGCACGTCCCGTGATAGCTAAAAGACTTGTAGAAATCGCTAGAACAGAAGGCGCTACCGCTATCTGTCACGGTGCTACCGGCAAAGGCAATGATCAGGTACGTTTTGAGTTAACCATCAAAGCACTTGCTCCTGATCTTAAGATTATAGCTCCTTGGAGAATCTGGACTATGTCCTCCCGTGAGGAAGAGATTGAATATTGCGAGAAGCATGGTATCCATTTACCTTTCTCTGTTGACAACAGTTATTCCCGTGACCGTAACTTATGGCACATCAGCCATGAAGGTCTTGAGCTTGAGGATCCGGCAAATGCACCAAACTATGACCACTTATTAGTACTTGGTGTAGCTCCGGAAAAAGCTCCGGATGAAGGTGAATCTCTTAGCCTATCCTTTGAAAAAGGTATACCTACGGCTCTTAACGGCAAAAAAATGTCAGCAACTGATATAATCAAGGAATTAAATACCATCGGTGGAAAGCATGGTGTTGGTATCGTAGATATCGTAGAGAACCGTGTCGTAGGTATGAAATCTCGTGGAGTATATGAGACTCCAGGCGGTACCATTTTGATGGAAGCACATACACAGCTGGAAGAATTAATCCTTGACCGCGCAACGCTTACTGCAAAAAAAGAAGTGGCTAATCGTTTCGCTGATATCGTATATGAAGGAAAATGGTTTACTCCACTAAGGGAAGCTTACCAGGCATTCGTTGATGTAACTCAGGAATATGTGACTGGCGAAGTTAAATTAAAGTTGTACAAGGGAAATATCATAAAACAAGGTACTACCTCACCCTACTCCTTATATAATGAGAGCATTGCTTCCTTTACAACCGGTGATCTATATAACCATCAGGATGCGGAGGGCTTCATCAATCTCTTTGGTTTATCCTTAAAGGTTCGTGCACTGAAGATGGCGGCTGTGGAAAATCAAGATAAATAAATTTAGTCACTTCTTCTTTTCCATCATAGTAGTATAGGTTAAGTTTAACACCCTAACCACAAATGGAGTAGAATTAAATGCTATCATAAATAGATAAGAACATAGCATATATCGAGAGGCCTGCATCATTTACATGATTCAGGTCTCTCGTTTTCACGGATCAGCTCTAATTTCATATTTTCATGAAGCAAATCTGCCTTACATTTTTCATGAACCAACTCTACCTTACATATTTTTCAAGAAACTCCTTCACCCGTTTCTCATACCCTTCCTTATTTGTCATATAGCTATCTGCATGACGTGCCTTTGCCACCAGATAAATAGCCTTCTTATCCCTTTTCACCCGATACATTTTCTTAGACATCATACAAGGCACCATATTGTCAATCTTTCCATGGATAAATAAAATCGGTGTTTCCACTTTTCTTACTACCATAATCGGAGATACCTGCCGGTAGCGAAAACCAGCACGCAGATATGTCAATTGGCCAACAATAGGAATAAGACAGCCCGGTAGATGATAAAACTGCTTAAGCTGATGTCTTAGTAGCTCCGTTAAATCGGAGTAGGCACAATCTGCAATGGCACACCTCACTCTCTTATCGATACCAAGATGCAATAGCACGGTTGCAGCACCCATGGATTCTCCATGAGTTACCACCTTACAGTCAGACCCATAATTTTCATAGCACCAATCAACCGCTCTAACCAGATCGTACCGTTCGTAAAATCCCATGGAGGTGAGAGCTTTTCCGCTTTCTCCGTGATTTCGGTGATCATACATGAACACCGAGTATCCAATGCTTAAAAAGAAATCAATATATTTAATACAACCATATCTTGCATAGCCAAAACCATGACAAAAGATAACGATTCTTTTATCAGCATTATCCGGGCATTCAATAAATTCACAGGATAGCTTATATCCATAATCCGAGGTGATTTTAAAATACTTTTTCTTAATATTATGATAAGCTTCGGCATCTATATTATGGCTGCTGAACTCTAGTTCCAAACCCTTTTGATAGGTTAATTTTCTGGGTTTAACAATCAAATTTGACAGACACCATAGGCATTCAAACAAACAAATTATTATAAACTTTATCATTACTTCACGTCCTTTTCATTCTTATGAAGTAAATCATCTCCAAAGAAATTATTCTTATACAGTAAAAAACGAATCCAAAACACAAATAAGGATTAAAATTCCTGGCCAATATAAGCAGAAATTTTAATCCTCATCCTCTTTGTTATCATATCTCTTTTTTAAATATTCCTGTTTCTACAACCCTTGCTTTTTTTAACTCTTGATCGAATAGGTATTGCCTTTTGTATCCTCTTACCTAATATGTGCTCTTGCTTTTGCTTTTGAAGACCTTGCCGTTTTTATTTTCTACGATTTTACATTAGGAATAAAGCTGTCAAATATAAACAACTCATAGTAGTCCTTACAGCGATCCAGCTCCTCCTGAGACTGTATTGTCCAGGCTACTGTTTTTACACGAAACAGCTTTCTGCAAATCGTAAAGGACAACCCCGTTTTATAGACATGATGATATGCGATAAAATCCGGCTTGGATAAAAAATTTAGTAATAGATGCTTTAACATAAAATATTGAAGCTTATTACCAGCAACCTTTTCTTTGATAAAATCTGTTGCCAGCTGCCCCCGAACTACCTCAGGCTGGTGCTGTTTATACCAAATCAATCCAAAAGGATTAAAGGATTCAATGCAATATAATCCCTTATAGTTTCTTAGCAGCTCTGCCACCACAGTGCACAGGGCACCAGCAGTCCAAGGTATCTTAAGTTCAACAATTAAAGGAACTTTCCCCCCCACCAGATCAAGCACCTCACGTAACGTAGGGATTTTCTCCTTAGATTGAAATAACGTATACTTTGACAGCTCATCATAGGTAAGCTCCGCAACTTTCACTTCCTTACCACAAGCCCGTCTTAAATTATAATCATGCAATACAACAGCAACCAAATCCTTTGTCAATTGAACATCCAACTCAATTCCATAGCCCTGCTCAACAGCATTTTGAAAGGCCTTTAAGGAATTCTCCGGTGCATCTGAGTTGTTATCATGCAAACCTCGGTGAGCATATAACCAGCCATTTAATTGATCACTCCTTGGATTTCGCTTAAGCTTTGGGATAATAGCCAGGAAATAGATTGCAACGATTACAAACAAAACAACCAGTAATGTTTCTAACAATTATGAAACGCCCCTCTCTTTAGTCCGTGGTATCAAAATTTTCCATGACATCTTTTTTCTTAGGCGGTTTTGAATCACCATGCTTCACAACCAACATGGTGCATAGGGAAGCAAGGGAGAAGATAATTGCATACGGGAATAAGGTTCGATAGGAAACATATTCTAATAACGCACCGGATACAATCGGTGTCAAAATCTGTGAGGACATAGAAAAGGTATAGTACATACCTGTATATTTTCCAATATCAGAACCCTTACACATCTCCACTACCATGGGATAAGAATTTACATTAATTGCTGCCCAACCAATTCCAGTAAAGGCGAAGACTACATTAATCCAGGCGGAGTACTCAATAAAGAAAGCCCCGCTTACATAGGAAGCCGTCATCATGATAATTCCTGCAAGTATGGTTTTCTTTCTTCCGATTAGACTGGCAATAATCCCAATGGGTATGTAACTTATGATAGCAGCAATCGTTGCCACAAGCAGAGAATCGGTAAATCCAGCCTTATCTAATCCCCATACCTGTTGAGTGTATCTGGAGTAAGCTGTTGTAACAGCATTATAAGCAAAAAACCATAAGAATATCGACAGCAGTATAAAAACAAAGCTTCTTCTAACCTCTTTTGGCATCTTATTCTCTGAAGAATGATCCTTCCTATCTTCCAGATGTTCTTTTTCAAGCCCATCCTCTAGGCTTATATTCATAGAAAGCTTCTTTTCAGAAATAGTTATAAGCAGGAGAATGACGGCGAATACCATAATTGCTGAAATGGCTAGAAATAATGGCATATAGCTAGCTGAATCTTCCCTAACCAACAGCTTAATCATGATTAGTGTATATACGCCACCAATTGCTCCCATCAGATTTATGATAGAATTTGCTTTACTTCGTAAAGGCTTGGGAGTTAAATCCGGCATTAAAGCAACCGCCGGAGAACGATAAGATCCCATGGCAACCAGTACCACAGCTAGAAACACCAGAAATAAGACCATATTTCCAATCTTATCTGCGATTGGTATGAAGGTCATTGATATGACAGCGATAATCGTCCCTATCAAAATGAAGGGCGTCCTTTTACCAAGGGGAGTATTCACTCTGTCTGAAAAAGCTCCAAAAATCGGCAATAAAAATAGAGCCAGAACATTATCCATTGCCATGACGATACCGGTAACGGTCTCCCCTAAATGAAATGTATTTTTTAACATCAACGGAATGATATTATCATACATTTGCCAAAAGGCACAGATTGACATAAACGCAAGACCAATAAAAAAAGTTCGTTTGTAACTTAGTTTCATACGCTCCTCCATTTCGCCCTTAAGACGTTACCGGTTCATAAACGCATATGCTCCTATCCCTACGGCTATGGTCAAGTTTAAAGAATCCACATCCGGTGACTGGGGAATGAAGATACTGGTTCCCGCTGTTAAAAAGGAGTCATCCAACCCAGTTGCTTCATTGCCGAAAACCAGAGCAAAAAGTTCTGCCTTGGGGCAATCCTGCAGAGTCAGAGTTTTTTCTCCATTCAACATAAAGGTAAACACCTCATGCTGCGGAAATTCCTGACGGTATTCGTCATAAGATTCATAAAGATGAATATTTAATTTAAATAAGGCACCCATGGACGCTCGAACCGTCTTTGGATTATAGATATCGGCTCCCGGTAAAATTATGGCAACATCATAAATTCCAAATCCCACAGCGGTTCGAAGAATCGTTCCCAGGTTCCCCATATTGCTTGGATTTACTAATACAATATGCGGCTTATCCGCTCTCATAGTACAACTATATTTTTCAAAAATCCCTGCTACATAACAGTTTTCTTTGTCACTAAGCTTTGTAATCAGCTTATTATTATATTCAATAGGAATCTGATACTGCTGGCACAGGCTTTTTAGATGTTCCTGGTCAGTAAAGCTCGTATCAACAAGCACCTTTTTAACCTCATTCGGTTTCGATTTAATCAACTCATAGGTTGGAAAAGCGCCTAAGGTGTAGGAATAGTCTGCATCCTTCTTATAGGGTTTGATTTGCTGCTCTTGATTACCAATATTAAATTTGTCTTCCTTCATATGATTTACTGTGCCTTTCAACCTTCTCTTCCCATATATACCAATGCCAGCATACCCGGGCCTGTATGGGTTCCGATCACTGGTCCGATTTTAGATATTATAACATTTTGTACTATATTCTTTTCACGCAGAATCCGTTCCAGTTCCTGAGCCTGTTCCAGGTCATCTCCATGACCGATAATAACAGTCTGGTTAAGCAAATCAAAGCCTTCACTTTCCAGCTTAGTGCACAGAAAATCAAGTTCTGCCCGCGATCCGCGTATTTTAGAATTTACCGTCAGTTTGCCGGCTTCGTCTGTAGTTAGTACTGGTTTTATTTTTAAGGCAGTACCAACAAAAGCTTCAATAGAGGTTAATCTTCCACCTCTCTTTAGGTAATAAAGATCTTTTACGGTAAACCAGTGACGAGCATTTCTCTTATTCTGCTCCACCCAATCTCTTAATTCGTCAATACTAAGGCCTTTTTTCTTCTGCATCGCAGTATGAAGCACCAGTAAGCCTTCTCCAATCGAAGCACATAGTGAATCCACTCCATAAATCTTTCTGTCTGGATAATCTTCCATCAAATCCCTGATTACTAATCGGGAGGTATTATAGGTTCCGCTTAAACCTGAGGAAAATGATATGTACAAAATATCCTTCTCCTGCTTTAATATATCTTCAAAAAACTCCATAAACATAATAGGTGTAATCTGAGAGGTACGAGATACTGCTCCAGCCTTTAGTTTAGCATAAAAATCCTCTACCGGAAGCTGTCTCTCATCTGGATAATGCAGATAATCTACATCGTCCACATTAAAACCCATTGGAATTACTTTTATATCGTACTCTTTGATAACCTCTGCTGGTAAATCAAGGGTTGCATCGCTCACTATTACATAATCCTTCATATATAAAACTCCTTTTTCATTAATTACTTTCTCTTAAATCAAGGAATAGATTAGACACTCTAATGCTATTTTACTACACATCACATATAATTCACAACTAAAATATTTATAACTCTCTTATACCATTAAATTTGCAATGATCATCACGATAGGTATGGTGATTAAGGAGAAAATCGTAGTTAATGCAAAAAGTTCCGAGGCATAAAGGTAATCTTTATCAAAACGAAGTGCAAACAAATTAACGGTAGCCGCAGCTGGACAGGCTGCTGCTAAAACTGCAGTGAGTAATACTGTTCTGGACACATCAAGAAATTGAAAGAAAAACAACATGGCAATTGGCATGAGCAGTAATTTTAAAGCAGTAATATAATATGCTCGAGCCTTCTTTAAGAGCTTTCGGATATCTGCCTGTGCTATGGTAACACCTGCGACTAACATTGCCAAAGGAGTATTCATATTGCCAATTAACGATAGCGCTGATGTAAGGATAGCAGGCAGCGATATTCTGAACACAAACATAAGAAAGCCTGCAACGGTAGCAATAACCAAAGGTGATAGGATCGCCTGGATAATGGATTTTTTATCCGATTTTCCAGATATGGCAATCATGCCATGGGTCCATGCAAATAAATTAAAGACAGTCATATAAGCAGTAATATAAAACACTCCCTCACTGCCAAAAATACCATTCACTAAAGGAATCCCCATAAAACCGCAATTAGAATAAATGACTACAAATCGTTCAATTCCGATATGATCTTCCTGTTTCTTCTTCGGAAGAAATATGGTGGTTGCAAGAATGCCGAATACATGTGTGGCAACCGCCAGTCCCAGTGATATCAACAACCCTTTCAGTAAAGTAGCCTCAAACTCCCTTTGATAGGACACGAATATAACGAAAGGATTTACTAACATAAGTACTAAATCTGCCAGTTTCTTATTGGTCTCTTTATCGATCAACTTAACCTTATAACAGATGATTCCCGCAATAATTATGATAAACATAATAATAATTTGATCAAATGCAGCCAGGGCTATGGACATTATAAAACCTTCTTTCTTTTCCTGCTTTTACGCTCTATTGTAAATTATCATAACCAACACATTTCACGGAAATGGATATGCTCCGCATCGGTGGTAGATATGACCAATCGTAAGTATCGCTTCTGGTTACCTACCATATCACATTTTTTATAGTTACGGCAAGTAAAATTAAATTCTTCTTCTCTAATATCGATTCATATTTCCTCAGAAACAATAACTCTACCTCCAGTTCCAATTGATTATTTTATGAAAACCATAATATCTGAGGGAGTACTTCGCATACAATATAGTATGTGGCAAGTCAACAACAGATCGATTTCAACTCCAATCTGGCTTACCGGAATGAATGAGACTCATGTGTGGCTGTAACATCACCTTACATGAGGTTTTTTATTCCTAACATATCAGAAAGGATTTCTTTTATATGGGAGTTATCACAATCATTCTTCTCGCCTTAGGTCTGTCTACCGATGCTTTTGCCGTTGCTGTTTCTAATGGGATTTACAGCAAACACATTACAAGGAAGGATGCTATCTTAAATGCACTAACCTTTGGGCTATTTCAGGGTATCATGCCTGTAATTGGCTTTACCTTAGGGTCTACCTTTCATGAACTCGTCTCACGCTTCCAACATTGGTTAGCACTCTTCCTCCTTGGTGCTATTGGTATCAACATGCTGTTAGATGCTCTAAAGGATCTAAAAGCCAAAGAAGAAGCCTGTTATAGCACGAATGTTTTCACTGCAAAAAATCTTATAATGCAAGGTATTGCAACCAGTATTGATGCCTTAGCAGCCGGGATTAGCTTTGCTGTATTGGAGCAGAATGTATGGGGCACTGCTGCCCTCATCGCCATCATCACTTTTTTTTGCTGCTTCCTGGGTGTTGAAATCGGAAAAAAATTCGGCTCTCTGCTAGGTACAAATGCCCGTTTCTTCGGTGGTTGTATCTTGATCCTTATCGGAATAAAAATCTTTTTTGAAAATCAATTTTTATAAATTCAAAGGAAATATTGATAATTTCCTTTCGATGTAAGATAATAGAGCTATCCCACATTACAAATAATATTCTTATGCACCCAAAAAGAATATGGAATAGGCAATTGTAGTTTTACAATTACTTAAAAGTATATGGAAAAAATGAGAGGAGAACAGGGATGGATTACGATGCATTTTTTAACGAACTGCCCACTCTTGAAACAAAACGAATGATACTTCGTCAGATTACTCCAAGTACCGCTGACGGTAAGGATAGTTTGGAATTCATTAATGACTATAGCGTCTATCGTTATTGGGGCGTTTATGATGAGGCAAATGATACAAACGGACGAAAAAGACCTAAAAAAAAGATAAAGATTGATTATCATTATAATACAACCATGAAGGAATATAAGGCAAAACGCGAGCTTACCTGGTTGATGGAGCTTAAGGACACCCATAAGGTCATTGGTGAAATTGTTCTGTATGATTTTCGCCTAAGAAAACAGGCGGATATCGGTTATCGCATTAACAAGGACTATTGGGGTCATGGATACGCACCTGAAGCAGGACAAGCCATGATGAAAGCTGCCTTTGAAGCAATGGGTCTAAGCCGACTTCAGATTCGCTGCTTCACAAACAATCTTGGTTCTGTAAAGGTGGCCGAGAAACTGGGTTTTCGCCAAGAAGGTCTAATCAAACAGGGTGCCATTGTCAACGTCATGACTGATTATTATATTTTTGGCTTCCTAAATGAAGAATATGAAAAAGCCCCTTTTAGTGATGAACTAGTAAAAATCTTAAGATAAAGAATGGAGCCTCCTATGCAAACACTATATATTTCCGACCTTGACGGTACCCTACTCCAGCCAGATGTTACTCTTTCGAACTATACAATTAATACGCTAAACGAGTTAATGGGGCAAGGAATGCAGTTTACTGTAGCGACTGCCCGTTCCATTGCATCTGTGAAGCATATTTTAAAGGATTTAAATCTAACTCTGCCCATCGTATTAATGAACGGAGTTTGTATTTACGACCTGAAAAAACAGGAATACCTTAACGTGGAAACCCTTTCTAGGAGCAGTATCTACGCCTTAATGGAGGTTATTGAGAAGAACCAGCTTAAGGGGTTTGTTTATACAATAAAAGATGGCACCCTGGCCACCTATTATGAGGACTTGAATACAAAAGCACTCCATGATTTTTACCAGGAACGTGTTGATCTTTACCGGAAACGATTCACCCAGGTTAATAAATTTTCTGATTTATCAGAGGAACCTATCATTTATTTCTCTTTAGTAGACCACAAGGAGAAGCTGGAACCGATTTTTCATCAAATTCAAGCTATCCCGGATCTAAACTGTACCTTTTACCGGGATAACTATTCACCTGAGTTCTGGTTCTTAGAGACCTTTAGCCGCACTGCTTCCAAGTACCATGCAACCAAACATCTGCGTACTTCACTTGGAGCTGAGAAAGTCATCTGTTTTGGTGATAACCGAAATGATCTACCTATGTTTGAAGCTGCAGATGTAGGAATTGCTGTTGGAAACGCAGTTGAGGAGTTGAAAGAAAAAGCGGATCAGATTATTGGCCGTCATACAGATGATGGTGTTGCCAATTGGTTACGAAAAAATTATAGATAATTCAAAATATCTTTAAGCCTTTTCACTCGAATGCCTTGGTACTCCGGATGCTCATCAGGATCCTCAGTGATCCAGATGGGCGTCAGATTGGCACTGGCCGCTCCTATAATATCATTTGGATAATAATCACCTACATAGATTGCCGTTTCCGGCGCTACACCAAGGTTTTCACAGGCTTTTAAAAAGATTCTTGGATCCGGCTTTTCAAACTCCTCTTCTTCTGAAACTATAATATTATCAAAATAATGTTCAATCTTAACTGTATCGATCTTCTCACGCTGAACAGCAGAATAACCGTTTGTTATCATACCTATTTTATATTTCTTCTTCAGCTTCTGAAGTATTTCTAACGTCTCCGGATATAGAACCGTCAGCTTACCAAAGATCTCATTTCTTTCCCTAATAAATTCTTCAACAGAGTGGGGAAGCTTCCACACCTTGCTCAGTTTTGGAATCACATTCTGCAAACCACCATAACCATCTGCATCAATCTCAATCATATATTCAATGAGTTCTTCTCTTGTTACCTCATAAGGATATTCTCCACCATAAGTTTCAATTAAATATTCACATAATTTAAGAAAGGCCTTTCTTCGGTCTATCAAAGTATTATCCATGTCAAATATAACTGCCTCAATATTATCAATCATTCCATATACTCACTTTCTTTGGTTTTATACACGGCGCAAGTACAGCACCTTTTCAAGTACAACTTTCATAAATTATATTATAGATTCCTGGAGGCAACAAGCTAATATTAAGAACTTTTTAAAACTAATATTTGCCATCTGCTACTGATTAAGCTATACTATGCATATTAAATTTAGAAGCATTTCAACTTTTGCTAATAGGAAGCTACTAAAGCTCGTTAACGAACAGAAAGGAAAATACCATGAGAAGAAGTGATCGAGAAATAAAAGACATGACTGAGATTATCCGGGTAATGAAGCAATGTGACGTATGCCGCCTGGCATTTTTCGATGAAGAATATCCCTATATGGTACCTCTGAACTTTGGGATGCAGGTGGATGGGGATCAAATTACCCTTTACTTCCACGGCGCACGTGACGGTAAAAAATATGATTTAATGGCAAAGAATAATAAGGTATGCTTTGAAATGGATTGCTCCCATGAGCTGCTTACCCTCGAGGACGAAAAAAATTGCACCATGAACTATGAAAGTGTCATTGGATTTGGAACCCTGGAAATGGTTGCGGACGAAGATAAATACGCTGCTCTGTGTAAATTAATGGAACATTATCATGTTGAGCACTTTGAGTTTAATAAAGCTGTTATCCCTGCTACCAATGTATTTCAACTTAAGGTTCTAAAGTTGACTGGTAAGACTCGAAAAAAACTTGGATAGGTAATATAAAACCAGCAATTACGGGAATCGCTTCTCATAATCGCTGGTTTTTCCTGGTATGCCATGCAGTATATTAATAAAATAATAAAAATTATTCTAGAAAAATGCTCGTCGACGGAGTTCAGGATGTCCTTCCACATGAGCACAGTCATTAAAGCGTTCCAGATAAAAACGGTCTTTCTCAGGATCGAATCTCAGCTGCGTAATACTGGAATTCTCTAATGAAGTCGCAAATTGAAAACGTCTTGCTTGATTCCTGCCAAAAAGTGCAGCAAGAACAGCTCTGATAACACCGCCATGAGTAACAATTACAATGTCTTTCTTCCCGCTTTGAACGATCTCCTTAAGAACCGGCATTGCCCTCTCATATACTGTGGTACCATTCTCCCCTCCAGGATAAGGAATATCATCAATTAATTTATTCTGCTCTTCCATAAAATCCTTAAAGTGCTCTTCATTATATTCATCTGTTTTCCCTTCAAGTAAGCCAAAGGAAATCTCCCTTAACTCTGCTCTAATTTCATGGGGTAACCCCAGTGCGCTGTTAATAATCTCTGCTGTCTGTCTCGCTCGATGCATATCACTAGAATAAATGGCATCTATCTTATAATTTTTTAACCGATCACGAAGCAGTTCACATTGAGCAATTCCTTCCTTCGAAAGTTCTACATCAGTATTGCATAAGGCACTATTCTGTCTTCCGTGTCTAATAAGATATAAATTCACCATACATTCACCACCTATCCTTATCCCTTGTTAATCAATCTATATTACTGCTTCTTTTTCAGCTCATAAATATCATTAAATACCAGCATCATGATCTGAAATGCCTCATCACTAATGATGGACACTTGATGTGCATATTCAACCATATAACAGGAATATGCCACAAATTTAAAGTGACCGAATAGCAAATCAAATTGTTCCGTTTCATAATACTTCTTAATTACATTCCAGTAATATTCACTTAACTCCTTAACAACCTCTTGCGGTTGCTCTTGTAAGAGTTCATTCATTTCTTCAAATTTATTTTCTACAAACAGCCCTTTCAGGTCTGCGTCTAATTGAGCTAATTCTTCGTTCATTTTTCCCTCCATTCATCAGATATCTTTTATTTTATCATGCTGTGGACGATGAATCAAGCTTATCTTCCACAGATCAGCACTGAGAAAGGGCTTGAAAAAGGGGCTAATCCTTATTCAAGTATCACAATAAGGAAAAGCCCTTTCTATTACATGTTTACTAATACTTACTTAATTTTAATATTACTGTACTTTCTGCTCACCGGTCACTTTACTGGTTTCATCCATTTTGAAAGAATCTTTATATTCCTTCTTTGTAAAATATACATTACCATCTATCACTGCATCAACTAGCTGAAAGTCTGCTACATCAACATAAAGGTCGCCTAAGAATGTTCCGTGCTGGATACTTGCATTCGGGCTGGATACCGTCATCTTAGGTGCCTTTAAAATATATTTTGCTGTAATTGTTCTATTTTCATCCTGGGCATATAAGGCAACCTTTCTCTGAACGACATCTTTTCCAGCGTCATCCTTCTTACCATTTTTGTACTCGCCCTCAAGGACAAGATCCTTATCGATAGTCAAATCTTTGGTAATCGCAATAATCCAGGTTCCTTCTTTGCTAATCGCCTTTAAGAAAGCCTCTTCTGTATCAACAATCGATGCTGTAGTTACAACGTCAGGTGTATTAGCACCGCTTGTAACTCCTGGGGTTGTAGCAGCATTCGTTGCTGCTGGAGGTGTTGTTGCTGCAGGAGCTGTTGTAGTTGTTCCCTGAGTTGGTGCAGGTGTGGTAGTAGTAGCATTGTTGTTTGTATTTCTGTTACCACAACCAGTTAACAATAAAGTAATCATAACCAAAGTTAATAAAATTGCTTTTAACTTCATAAAAATTCCTCCTTATAGATAGTGAAATGTAAAAATCATTTGCATATTGCAGGAAGTTCCTTCCACCCTAATATACAATTTTACTTAATATCATTATCTCCAAAAACAACAAAACCATACAAATCTTATTTGAATTTACTTAAATTTCTCACAAAAAACAGGAGCTGCTAGCAGCTCCTGTTCACGACTTTCCATATTACTATTTAAATTATCATTTTTTCTATTGAAATTATTATTTTCTCTTATTACGTGTAATAATATCAAAGGCAACAGCCAAAATGAAAATTACACCCTTTACGATGTACTGGTAAGAAATATCAATACCCATCAGGTTCATACCATTGGTAAGAGACATGATTACAAAAGCACCGATAATTGTATTGGTTACTCTACCAATACCACCGTTTACAGACACACCACCGATATAAGAGGATGCTATAGCATCAAGCTCAAAGCCAGTACCTGCGGTAGGAGTTGCAGACGCAAGTCTTGAGGAGTAAAGGATACCACCAAGTGCAGACAGCATACTTACGGAACAGAAAGCAAACATTGTAATCTTCTGCACATTAACACCGGAAAGCTCTGCTGCCTCAGCATTACCACCGATACCGTATACATATCTACCTAAACGGGTTTTATTTAAGATAAAGTTATAAATAAGAAGTACAATGGCTACAATCACGGCTGTCCAAGGTATACCCTTATATCCAGCTAAGATCCACATAATATACATAATAATTGCTGAAAGGAAAACTATCTTACCAACCATAATTGGCATAGAGCTTACCTCGAAATTATACTTACGTAAATTATTTCTTGTCTTTATCTGAGAATAAACAACCAAAACAATTGCTATAATACCGATGAGTAAAGTCAATATATGAATATTTCCAGAGATCGGTATATCAGGAATATAACCATTGGAAATAGCCTTGTAACCTTCATCCTTAATAATAATTGTACCGGTACCAGCTGTTGTAAGAGAAAGCAAACCACGGAAAATGAACATACCAGCCAGGGTTACTACGAAGGCCGGAACTCCTACCTTTGCAACTAAGGTTCCCTGATAAACACCTATCAAGATACCACAAACTAATACAATTGGAATTGCCACTAAAGCAGGTAGTCCATTTTTCATAAGAATCGCACCTACGGCGCCTAAAAATCCAGCAACGTAACCAACAGAAAGATCTATGTGCTTGATGATTAAGATAACGGTCATACCAATAGCGATTACAGCAACATAACCTGCCTGGTTTACCAAGTCACTTATATTTCTTGGGGAAAGGAATAAGCCTTTGGTCATAAAACTAAAAATTACGAAAATTACTACTAACGCAATATACATAACATAGTCACGGATATTGGATTTCAATAACCCCAATAGTTCCTGTCCTATGCCAACCTTTCCTGTTTCATTTGAATTACTCATTATACTACCTCCTCTACTCTTGTAGCCATAGCCATTACATTTTGTTCTGTGGCTTCTGCTGCATCTAAGCAGCCTGTAATCGTACCTTCAGACATGACATAGACTCGATCACTCATACCGAGTACTTCCAATAATTCGGAAGAAATCATGATGATACTCATGCCCTGTTCCACTAATTTATTCATCAGTGAATAAATCTCAAATTTCGCACCAACGTCGATACCTCTGGTTGGCTCATCCAGAATTAATACCTTAGGGCCTACAAACAGACATTTCGCCAAAGATACCTTCTGCTGATTTCCACCACTCAAGTTACCTACTATTTGCTTAATCGAGGGGGCTTTAATATTAATGGAACGCTGATACTCTTTTGCTATGGTTATTTCCTTATTGTCGTTCAAGGAGATACCTTCAGTTAACTCCTCTAAGTTAGCTATTGATATATTATATTTAATGTCCTGTATTAGAATTAATCCGTTACCTTTTCTATCTTCCGATACATAAGCTACACCGGCTTTTAAGGCTTCTTTGGGATGCTTAAAGCGTTTTGGCTGGCCATCTACATAGAGATCACCACTGGTTATGGTATATTTTGGGGTATTTCCAAATATACTTAGAGCCAATTCTGTACGTCCTGCACCCATGAGTCCTGCGATACCAATAATCTCACCGCGTCTCACATTCAGATTAACATTATGCAATATTTCACGATCTAAAGCAGGATTACGAACAGTCCAGTTTTTAATTTCGAAGCAGACATCTCCGATTTTTTGATTTTCACGTTTCGGATAAATATTATCTATCTCTCTGCCTACCATATATTTAATAATCTCATGTTCAGAAATCTTATGTTCCTTTGCATCCAAGGAGCATATTGTAGCACCATCACGAATTACTGTAATGGTATCTGCAATCGAAACAACCTCTTTCAATTTATGAGAAATCATGATAGAGGTTACTCCTTGTTCCTTTAGCTGTCTTAACAACTCTAATAAATTCGCACTATCATCCTCATTTAAAGCGGCTGTTGGTTCGTCTAATACCAGCAGCTTTACATTTTTACTCAAGGCCTTTGCTATTTCTACCAACTGCCTTTTACCAACGGATAGATCTTTAACTTTTACAGATGGATTTACATCTAGTTTAACCTTCTTCAACATCTCCTGTGCACTGACAATGGTCTGGTTCCAGTTAATCACTTTACCTTCCATTAATTCATGTCCGAAATAAATATTTTCATAAACACTTAACTCAGGAATCAGTGCCAGTTCCTGATAAATAATCGCAATTCCTTCTTGCTCACTGTCAGCAATTGATTTAAATTGTTTCTCATTTCCGTTATAGATAATATTCCCGCTATAGGTGCCATAAGGATAAACCCCGGAAAGTACCTTCATCAGGGTGGATTTACCGGCGCCGTTTTCACCTACCAAACAGTGGATTTCTCCCCGTTTCACCTTAAAATCCACATTATTCAGAGCCTTTACACCAGGGAACTCTTTTACTATATTTTGCATTTCAAGAATGTAATCGCTCATTACTTATCCTTCCTTCAATTGGAGACCGGCTTAAAAATATCGTTTGGTATTCTTAAACCGGTCTCATGATATGACTTAAACTATTAATTTAGTCTGTGTTATTCTAAACCAGTAAATTCAGATGCATCATAGTAGCCGGAGTCAATCAAAGCTGATTTAACAGTATCCTTGGTAACTACTACTGTAGCGGTCTGCTTAGAAGGAACATCCTTTGCTAAGTTATTATAAGTTGAATCTGTAGCTGGTGTCTTTCCTTCAATTACTTCAATTGCCATGTTCATAGCATCAGCAGCTAAAGTACGTGTATCTTTGAATACTGTCATAGACTGTTTTCCATCAATGATATATTGAACGGAAGCAACCTCTGCGTCCTGACCTGTGATAAAGTAACCTTTAACGTCAGCGTCGGCTGCAAATACGTCAGCGATAGAACGTGCTGTACCATCGTTAGGAGCTAATACATAGCATTGACCCTTATCAGCAGCTGCTGCAGATGTCAAATGAGCTTCTGCTTTTGATTTTGCTTCGTTGAAATCCCAGTTCGTAGTTACCTGTCCGATAATAGCTGACTGCTCGTCACGAGTTAAAGTAGCCTTATCCTGTACTGCAACTGCTTCTGAGGAGTTCTTGATTACGAATGTTCCGTCTGCAATCTTAGGCTGTAAGATATTCCAAGCACCTTCAAAGAATAAGAAAGCGTTGTTGTCTGTTGCTGCACCAGCATATAAGTATAACGGATTGCCAGTACCTGTAGCGTTGTCAACTAAGTATTGACCCATTGCTGCACCAACTGCTACACTGTCGAAAGTTACATAATAATCAATTGCATCTGTATCAGTAATCAGACGGTCGTAAGAAATTACGATTACACCAGCGTCTTTCGCTTCTTCTACAGCAGCTGCTGCCGCTGCTGCATCCTGTGCACAGATGATAAGAACCTTGATTCCCTTAGCTATTAAAGTTTCAACGTTAGTTTTTTCATTTGCGGAAGAACCTTGGCTGAATAATACTTCTACTGTATAATCAGTAGAGGAAATAACATCTTCAAATCTTGCCTGATCCTGTAACCATCTTGGCTCATCCTTTGTTGGAAGAACGATACCCACATCTACTGAACCATCATTCTTAGCTGGAGCCTTTGTAGCCTCTGTTCCAGTGGATCCCCCGTTGTTAGATGTGTCGCCGTTTGAACCTGTGTTCTTGCTGCCGCAAGCCGCTAATGAAAACACGAGGCTTAAGCAAAGTAGCATTGCAATAATTTTCTTCATACCCTCATTCCATCCTTCTTTTAAAATTTTTATTTGTACCATTTCGCTATTTAGCATAGCTCGTTGTTACTTTTTTATACTACATCATACAATTATTTTTAACAATGGAGTGCGTTGTTATGCATTATGACTATTTTGCCCATTAATTTTTTTGCAAAAAAAGAACTGTAAAATATTGCACACTTTATTTTACTAAAGCGCAAAATTTCACAGTTCTTTCATTTTAGTATTAATTATAATTAAATCCTTTTATATTTAACCATTATATTTTTAACTTTATTCTCCTGTCTGATACACATCTTCATACAGATGAAAGCCATCCTTAATTACTGTATCGTCAATATTATCCTTCGTTACTGCTTCAACTTCAATGAAAATATATGGTACTTCATATGTTCCATCATTAATTGTGCCTTGACTGTCAATTTGTTCACCATTCACTAATTTCTTGCATTCTTCTACTGTCATTTCAACCAAATTCTTGATTGGCTTGTATACAGTCAATGCCTGCTTTCCATTGACAATACGCTGGCAAGCCACTAAATCTGCATCCTGCCCCACTACCGTCACCTGTTCTGCAATCTGTGCCTCCGACAAAGCGTCAATAACTCCCCAGGCCATGGAGTCATTTCCACAGAGAATGGCTTTTACTTCCTGACTATGTTCCTTTAGTTCATCAGCAACAAAATCGTAGGCATTTTCTCTCTTCCAGCCCTCCACACTTGTTTGTGCTAATATCTGGACCTTACCGCTATCGATGTAGGGTTGTAATACATTCATAGCACCGTTATAAATCATCTTGGAATTGGTGTCTGTATCACTTCCATTAACTATCATATATCCACCTTCTGGAACCTTATCCACAAGATAGGATGCCATCAGCGTCCCAACCTGAGTGTGGTCAAAGGAAATATACGCATCTACATCTGCGTTCCCTACCAAGCGATCATATGAAATAACAGGTACATTCTTTTCCTTCGCTGCTTTTACACATCTAGCCTCACTGTAACAGTCATTGGGTGCTATGACCAAAACATCAATGTTCTGTTTTAGCATCTCTTTTACTTGTTCGTACTGCAGATCCGAGTCGTTGTTCGCATTATTGACAATTACCTTGATACCATTTTGCTCTGCTTCTGCCATAAAGATATCCCTGTCCCTAATCCACCTATCCTCCAGCAAGGTACCCATTGAAAAGCCAACAACGATCTCCTCCTCCTCATTCGTTTTGCCAATTTCTTTTGTATCCACCTTGCATCCTGATAAGGCTATGACGTTAAAGGCTGTAATTGCAATCAACATCATAAGTTTAAGCAAAGGCGTTCTCCCCATAATTCTCCTCCATTCTGCTATAAAAGATAGCATCATAAATTATTTAAGCGCGACAATTACCTTTTACTTATTACCAAAACTTTTTTGCCTTTTTCTATTTAAAAGCAAGCTCAAACCGGGTACTATTTCAACCTTTTATATTCACTTGCATTAAATCCCGTTATCTTTTTAAAGATTTTAGAAAAATAATTCGGATCTGAATATCCGACCATGTAGGATACGTCTTTTACCGACAACTCCTCCTGCTTTAACAGCTCCTTCGCTTTGTCCATTCTCAACATTACCATCTTATCAGTGAAATTGGTGCCAGTAGCATTTTTATAAAATCTACTAAAATAATAGGAGCTTAAATTCACATGCTGTGCAATTTCATCCAGCGAGATATCCTCATTGTAATGCTCCAAAATATATTTATCTGCCTTTTCAATAATGGAATTTGCTTTATTCTGCCTTCCTTCCATAATTTGGTTGATCGTTTCATTAATATAGCGCTTTCCGATATTATATAGGGCTTCCTCCTCTTTCGCTCCTATAATTTCATCCAGCACCTTATAGTAATTATTATTAAGTACCTTTTCAAAACGTTTTTCAAAGCCAACCACCATACTGATCATCCACTTCTTAACTGCATCAAAATCAATGTTCGGATCAGAGCTCATTCTCTCATATAACTGTACAAAGGACAACTGCACAGAGACCGGGTCAGAATCTGATACTTTTGTAAATAACTCTGATTCTAACAGCTCCTCATAATCACTTGCCTGCTCCTCACTTTTCTCAATAATATCATCCTCATGCAAAATATGACTTTGCAGATTATCATTTAGTGAATCACCAATTGCAAGTGTACGAAGCGCATGCAGCGCCTCCTGATAGGATTTTTTGGCATAATTGATTTCTTTATGAAAATTACCGATTCCAATAAAAATATCAGGATAGATACGAGCTGCACGCTCCATGATCCGCTGCGCTGATTTTACAGCTTTCGCCTTCTGCTCATATTCCCCTTCTTCTCCAGTTACGAATACATATACGATAATTCGATTTAACATGATTGGACTTACAATGCAATCAAGAGAGGATTTAATAATATTCTTATATTCCTCGTACATACGCTCGCCATGGATTCCAGCTCCAATCTTATTCTCAATCTGATCGTTGGTTTTCTGTCCAAATTCAATTGCCATAACATATCCACTGAAAGACTGATAACCAAAGAGTTCGCAATAATGTGCTAATTGTGTTGTATCCTGTCCATACATACAAAGAGAGTTCATAAATCCGGCCTCTAAAATCGGTATGATCATCTCCAGACGTTCCTGCTGCTCTAAAATCTGTCTGCGCTTAGCATAGTTTTCTTCTACATGCTCTAATACCTTCTGGAAGGTTTCAATAAATTTTGCCTCCTTGACCGGCTTAAGAAGATATTCCTCTACTCCCAAAGCAACACTTTCAACCGCATAATCAAAATAATCAAAGGCTGAAATCACGATAAAACTGACAGCCTCATTGGTCTTTCTAATTTGCTTCATTGCCTCCAATCCGTTGATTCCAGGCATATTAATATCCATGATTATGATATCCGGGTGAAATTGATAGGATTTCTCAATAGCATCCTTGCCGGATCTTGCTTTCTCAATTTGCGCCACTGTATCAAAATTTTTCGTTATCATAAAACCAATTGATTCTACGGCAATTGGCTCATCATCAACTATCAGTACTTTATACATGCTCCTTTTCCTTCCCATACTTATTCTTTAACGGAAGTTTAAGTATGACGTTCGTTCGTCCTTCCTTATAAGTAATATCCATTACATCTTCCTTTTTATAAAAAAGCCTCAAACGATTCAATACATTATCCAAACCAATTCCTGTCGTGTGCCCCTGCTTCTCCTTGGTTTTATCTTTTTTATATTTTCGACTCAGTATTAGCTGCACCTTTTCCTGCGGTATCTCATCCCCTGTATTAGAGACGGTGATAAATAAACTATTCGTTTCCTTTTTCACCTCTACCTCGATGATTCCACCCTGCTCAAATTTACTAATACCATGAATATAAGCATTCTCTAGTAAAGGCTGAAGTGTCATTCTAGGCAAAATAAAGTTATTTACACTCTCGTCCTCCGGAACCTTCAAGCGATAATCAATGACATCTCCAAATCTGGTAATCAAAAGATTCATATATGCTTCCACATTCGATATTTCTTCCTTTAAGGTAGCATCGTAACCCAACCCTTTTAGGTTATACCGAAATACATCGGCAAAATTTTCCAGATACTCACAGGTAACATCATCTCCCTGGAGCATAGCAACTTTAGCTCCTATATTTATGGAATTAAAAATAAAATGCGGATTCACCTGGGATTGTAATGCCATTAATTCAGCCTCATGCAATGCACTTTTCATCTTCAGATTATTTAATTTTTCCTCACTCAGCTTACGCTCCAGCCTTTGCTTTTCCTGCAATTCATTTACATAATTGCGGATACTTGCTGTCATGCTGCTAAAGGTCTGATATAAGATGTTAATTTCCCGACTGGTTTTCTGCTCCTTAATTTCAACATCAAAGTTTCCCATGGAGACTTCCTTCGCATAGGAGGCTAACTTGGTGATAGGCTTTGTAAGCTCCAAGCTGAAGATAATAATAATAATTGAGATTAATATGACTGAAATGGCAAACATAGAATAGCTTAATGCTGTACTTTGATCTACTTCCTGCTGAATTTCTCTATACTGCTTAGCGCTATTACTAAGATCATTACTCATCATTTCTTCAATATAGTTTCCAATATAGGTGTGCTCCTTCATAGCTTCCTGATAGCCCGCTCTATATTCACTCACTTTACTATTTCTCTTAGCAATTACTGCTTGATCTACAATACTTAAATAGTGAGTTATCATACCCGTAATATTCTTTAATCGAACGCCGCGTTCTGTATAATCAGCATCCTTTAATAACTGCTGCTTCAGATTCATAATTGAATTACTATGATTATAATAAGCCAGCAAGCTGTCCGTGCTTCTGGTTGAAAGATAATCCTCAAAGCTCAGTTGTATCTGATCAAGCTCATTATAGATCGTAGTTATCTCCTGGGTTTGATTTAACAGCCTTGTCATATCACTCATCAAAACCCTCGAGGACTGATAATTATACAGTCCGACAATAGCGGTAAAAGAAACTGCTAGGAAGAAAAATCCTAAAAGCTTCATACGTAAAGTCATTGTATTCTTTGTTTTAATCATTCGACTACCCTCTAGTTCATATTCCACTTTTCAAGAAATTCTTTTACATTCTTTCGGTCAATGGTATACAAGCCTGTACTGACCGTCCCACTAATGGGTTCGCCGTCCAGAGACTGAACCAGCTGTTTCACGGTATCATAGCCAATTTCATTTGCATCAGGGCAAATGATGCCATAAATAACACCGTGATCAATATAATCCAGTGTCTGCTCAGTTACACCATATCCAACTATCTTAATATCACCAACTAAATTATTATCGACGAAAATTTGAGCAATGCCAGGTGTGCATTTTTCATCCATACAGATAATTAAATCAGGTTTGTTGGGTTTATTTATAATATGAGAGGCAATCTCCTCCGCTTCAAACATATCCGTATCCACGGTGTAAATGCTCTCATCCGATATATTCATCGTACTATAGGCATCAAAAGAATCTAGGATACCCTGTATAATATTATTTTTATATTCTTCCTCACCGTCATTACCTTCGTTATTGATAATAACTGCAACTTCTGCCTTACCTTTGGTCGCTTCCACCGCCATATTAGCTGCATAATAACCCAGATTATAACTATTGGTACCAACCACCGGAGTATCAGAAACAGGATAATTATTATTTTCATAGGTCATAATTGCAATCCCCTGCTTCTTTGCATCCTCAATAATCTGCCTTGTCTGGCTGATATCCGCTGCTTGAAGGGCAATACCATCAACACCGGCATTCACTCCCATCTCTACTGCTTCCTTGAGATCATTTACGCTGAATTGCTTTAAGGTAACAAGCTCAACATAGACTCCATCTTCTTCCCCAGCCTTTTTTGCCCCTTCCTGGAAGGTGGTCAAAAAATTCTCGTTCGTACTCTGAACAATTACTTGCAGATGATATCTGGGATTCTCAACCTTGGTCTGCTGCTCCAGGTCCTTGTCCTTACCCATAATAAGACCAGCATACATAACCAGCATAATTAATAGCATCCCAATTAACACACCATAAATCCCTTTTAGCATGACTACCCATCCTTTGTTATACTAATAATTTTAATTTCAAGTCCATTTTCAGAGTTATATGTTAAATTTTAACACACTTTGTGGTAAAGTTGTATAATTTTTTCTCTGCCTCCAAATCTTTTTTATTATATTTCTTAAAGAAGGATTTAGCAAATGGTATTTATTAGAATATAAAGGGCACTGAAAAAGCCTACTTAAAGTTAATAGACTATTTCAGTGCCCTTTAAATCTTACAAAATTATGGATATTCGCAAAGTTTACCTATATTATAAGCCACTAGCAGCATCGGTCTCAGGGGCTTCTATATTTTTACTTGTATAAAATATACGATTATGAATTGTATAATTATCGCCATCAATTAAAATTTTTATATTAGTATTTTGTGCATCCCAAGATGCATAATCAAATAACTCACCAGCGCTTATTGCCATTCCCCAATATGACGAGTTGTTCTTGTATAAATCACTTTTCCAGACAGTTTCATCTTCGTAAGGTTTACCGTATTTTTCTGTTAAAGCATCAGTTAAGTTGTTATAATCCAAAATATAATCATTTAGATTTGTATGTTTTACGTTAGACATATAGGTTGCTGCACAAACTTGGTCTTTTTCATTAAAATAATATGCCAAGTACATATCTAAACCCATGACCTCTAAATTATATATAATACAGTCATCACTTTGCTCAATTATTGAGGTGCCTTCAATCCCTATTACTTCTTCTTTAGTCATACCCCATGTCACTTCTCTAAAATCAGGATTCACTGAAACGGTAGGTGCTGGTGTTGAAGTAGGCTCCGGTGTTAATGTGGGTTCCGGTGTTAATGTGGATTCAGCAGCTTGTGTTGGTTTAACATTTTCTTTCTCATCGAGAGTAGTTATGTTAGTTAGAAACTCATTTACTTCTTTTTCATTATCTGGGTCATAACTGATAATTAATGATACCATGTAGTCATCTAACTTGTAAGATAAATATTTTTGGTTTAAGTTACTGACACCATTATTTATGGAAAACTCTGTGGTGTAGAATGTTTTCCCTGCAACCTTAGTTGTAGATTCATCAATAAATTTAAATTGATTTGATGGAAGCTGTTTTTTAATATAATCCAGATATTTCCTCTCATCGTATTTAGTTCCACCTACAGTCTTTGTTAAATTTTCGTAGATCAACTGAATCGTATTGGATGTATTAATATTATATATCATAAATCCATAAATTGATGTCAATTTTGCTGCGGCTTCCAGAGCTTCCTTATCTGAACCTTTCAATATACTTAGATATTCTGCGCCCACTCCCATTAACGTAGACATTTCCTCATCCGATGCAATCGACCAATCATCATTAATCTGAAATCTCATATCTAACCAACTGTTTTCAAATGTGTTTTCTTTCCATGTTCCAACTGAAAATTCGTTCTTTTTGTCCTCTTTTTTAGAGCATCCGGAAAGGAATACAAGTCCAATTAATAATAATGCAATACTAAATTTTTTAAGTTTCTTCATACCTCTCTACCTCCCTGCCATTTATTCCAAATTATAGTATTATTTATCGAAATTTGCAAGTCAAATGATATCAACTAAATTTTTAAGTTAATGAATTACCAGCTATACTGATGGTTTTTAGATAGCTTTACAAAATAAGAGCACCTCAGCATTACACTGAGGCACTCTATAGCGAATCGAAGGATGGATTAGGCTGCTTTGCTTCTTCTTTTTGATAATACATCAAAGGTTACGGCTGCTAATAAAACCATACCTTTTATAACTTTTTGCAGATTGTTGTCTATTCCCATAATGGACATACCATTATTGATAACACCCATGAAGATAGCACCAATTACAACACCCGGTACTGTACCGATTCCACCATAAGCGGAGGCACCACCGATGTAACAGGATCCGATGGCATCCATTTCATAGTTCGTTCCAGCGGTTGGAGCTGCTGAATTAAATCTTGCAACGCAGACCAAAGCTGCAACTGCACTCAAAAACGCCATATTCACATACGCAAAGAACAGAACTCTATTTGTATTAACACCACTAAGCTTCGCAGCTTTTTCATTCCCGCCCATGGCATAAAGATAACGTCCGGGAACTGTTTTTGATGTAAAATAAGCATAGATCAGTACGATAACCGATAATAAAATCAGTATGGTAGGTATTCCCTTATGATATGCCAGGGAAGCGGCTAGTGCCATAATAGCGGCAGTAATAATTACCAGGCGAACAGCCAGGGAAACCCATGATTCCAGCTGGTGTCCTTTTTTCTTCATGTCAACTCTTGATAATACCTGGGAGCCTATATAGAAGGCACTGATGACCACACCTACAACAATACTAAATATATTAATAGAACCACCAAATAGATCAGGCACATAGCTATTAAATAAATTCAGATATTGATCCGGGAAAGGAGAAACTGTTAAGCCACCCAGAACCATCAAAGCGGCACCTCTCCATAACAGCATTCCGGCAAGTGTAACAATGAATGCTGGTATTCTTAGGTAGGCAATCCAATAACCTTGTATAACACCAATGACAATACCAATTGCCAGGCACAAAAGAATGGATACCCAAATATTCATATGTAAGGTAACAATGAAAGTTCCTGCAATCGCACTAATTAAAGCCAGAATTGATCCAACGGATAAGTCAATATTTCCTCCTGTTAAGATACACATAAGCATACCCGTTGCAAGGATTACTACATATCCATTCTGCGCGATTAAATTCGTTACATTCTGAGGAAGCAGTAGGGTTCCTCCTGTCTGCCAGGCGAAGAAGGCAGTAACTAAGAGCAACGCAAATATCATTGTATTCTTTTTTAATATTTCCTTTGCTTTATCCATAACTATACTCCTTTACTCGATGATAAAATTCGTCCCATGATGAGCTCCTGCGTTGCTTCTTCTTTACTAACCTCACCGACGATCTTACCCTCATTCATAATATAGATCCGGTCACACATACCAAGAAGCTCAGGTAACTCAGAGGATATCATCAGAATTGATTTTCCCTCTTTCACAAGCTGGTTGATAATGCAATAAATTTCATACTTAGCACCAACATCGATACCACGGGTCGGTTCATCCAAAATCATGATATCCGGATCGGCGAACATCCATTTACTGATTAATACCTTTTGTTGATTGCCGCCACTTAGATTGCCGACTACCTGCTCCCCGGAAGTACACTTCGTTTTAAGCTTATCAATGTAATCCTCCGCTGCAACCGTTTCCAAATGCTTATCAATAATACCGTTCCTACTGACCTTACCCATCTTTGCCAATGTGGTATTGACCCGAATCGGATTGGAAAGCACCAAGCCATCACCCTTTCGGTCTTCCGTAATATAAGCCAGTTTATTCTCAATTGCCGCACGGGAACTATTTAATTTTACTTCTTTACCGTTTAGTAATAAGGTGCCGCTAATACCTACGCCATAGCTTTTTCCAAAAATGCTTAAAGCAAGCTCTGTACGCCCTGCACCCATGAGCCCCGCAATACCTACTACTTCCCCTTTTCTTACATGCAGGGAAACATCGTCTACTACCTTCCGCTCATTATATAAGGGATGATAAACACTCCAGTTTCTAACCTCCAGATTAATATCTTTGATCTCTGTTTTTTCTCTTTTTGGAAAACGGTCAGTCAGTGTTCTACCAACCATTCCACGTATGATCCGTTCCTCACTGATCTCCTCCGTTTTGTTGTTCAGAGTCTCAATCGTAGAGCCATCACGAATCACGGTGATTTTATCTGCTACATAGGAAATCTCATTTAATTTATGAGATATGATGATCGAAGTTAATCCTTCTTTTTTAAATTTAATTAGCAAATCCAGCAGCTTCCTGGAATCAGATTCATTTAAGGAAGCCGTTGGCTCATCTAAAATAAGCAGTTTTACATTCTTTGCAAGTGCTTTTGCAATCTCAACTAACTGCTGTTTTCCAACGCCGATATCTTTAATTAAGGTTCTGGGTTTCTCATGAAGTCCAACGGTATGCAGTAGTTCCTCTGCTTTACGATAGGTGTCTCCCCAATTAATTTTCAGTGTAGAACCCTGCTCGTTACCCAGAAACATATTTTCACCAATCGTCATATAGGGCACTAAAGCCAACTCCTGATGAATTATTACAATTCCCTTCTTTTCGCTATCTTTTATATCATTAAATTTACACTCTTCTCCCTGATATAGAATCTCTCCCTCGTAGCTTCCATAGGGATAAATACCGCTTAGAACGCTCATCAAGGTTGACTTTCCGGCACCGTTTTCTCCCACCAGTGCATGAATCTCTCCTTCTTCGACTTGAAGGTTGACATTATCTAATGCCTTAACTCCGGGGAAGCGTTTGGTGATATTTTTCATTTCCAACAAAATTGTTGCCAAGAGTACCCCTCCTTTGGGCATGTTTCGATTCGCTATAAGCAGGGTGTTGCTAGATAACAACACCCTGCGATGTGTTGACGATTACTTTAACTGATCTTCTGTATAATAGCCGGAGTCAATTAAGAGTTCTTTGTAGTTATTTGCATCTGCAAATACTGGCTCACAAAGGAAGGTAGGAATAATACCTGTACCATTATCATAGGTTTTAGTATCATTTACCGGTACTTCTGTTCCATTAAGGATTGCGTTAACCATCTCAACAACCTTAGCTGCTAAAGTACGTGTATCTTTGAAGATGGACATAGATTGTTTTCCTGCAAGAATGTTCTTTACAGAAGTGATATCACAGTCCTGACCTGTAAGAATCGGGAAGTTGTCACCGGTATAACCTGCATTTACTAAAGCGTTAGTGATACCAATTGCACAGGAGTCATTAGAAGAAAGAACTACATCCAATTTTGTTCCGTCTGCATAGTAAGCAGTAATCAGGTTTTCCATTCTCTTTTGAGCTTCTTCTGTTGACCAGTTTAAGGTTGCAACTTCTTCAAATGCCTTTTGTCCGGAAACAACATTCAACTTACCACTTTCAATATAAGGATTTAAGATATCCATAGCACCACCAAAGAAGAAACGAGCATTGTTATCATCTGGTGAGCCGGTAAATAATTCAATGTTAAATGGTCCAGCCTGGCTATCTAACTGTAATGCATCAACTATGTACTGTCCCTGAATGGTACCAACCATATAATTATCAAAGGTTGCATAATAGGAAACAGCATCTGTCTCCATGATCAAACGATCATAAGCGATAACAGGAATACTCTTTTCTTTTGCTTCTGCTAAAACAGTTCCTAAAGAACCACCATCGATGGATGCGATTACGAGAACATTACAGCCATTTGTAATCATATTTTCAATCTGGGAAACCTGTGTTGAAATATCATTGTTTGCATACTGCAGATCCACTTCAAAGCCAGCTTCCTCTAACTTAGCTTTCATGTTAGCGCCGTCCTGATTCCAACGTTGTAAATCCTTCGTAGGCATCGCTACGCCAACCTTCTGTGCTTTTGCCGTATCCGCAGGAGCTTCTGTAGCTGTGTCAGCAGCAGGCGCCTGTGTTGCTGTAGCCTTTGATTCGTCTGTTGTGCTTGTTGATGCTGTGTTCTTGCTGCCGCACCCTGTCATCAGGGAAACCAGCATTACTGAGCATAACAAAACACTAAGTAACTTCTTTTTCATAATTGTTTCCTCCCATAAATTATTGTTTTTTTACTACACAGAAATAGTATCATAGATGGATTAGTACTAACTTGCTAGATACTGCATACTTTTAGAAATTATTGTATACCCTAATTGGTTAAATAATCCGGATCGCAATAAAATGCTAGTCAATTTGAAATTTTTACTAGCACAAAATTGTGGAACCACATAACAGAAAAAAGCTATATGAAATGCATTTCGAATACATTTTCATATAGCTATCACTACTCAATTTATCCTTATTCATTAATCACTTATTCATCAACATTTACTCGTAAATCTCTTACTCGTCAATCACTTACTCATCACTCTCTTACTCATCACTCTCTTACTCATCATTATCATTTCATCCCTACTATTCCCCCGCAAAAGCAACTATACGCTAAAGCGGTGAATATGGGTGTAGTGATATCCATATGGGCGCAGACCGGGCCTCCCATGATTGCCTGCATTTGGCAGTCATGGGAGGTTAAAGGCAAGCCCAGGTGGATATCACTACACCCATATTCACCTCACTACCTAAACCCACTTGCGCTCAAATCATCCTATTCCCTAGGTACATTTAGATACACTTCATCCTCTAACTGAAAGCCTCCTTCGATAATGGTGTGATAAATATTATCCTTTGTAACAGCAACAGGCTCCAGCTTTACATATGGAACCTCATAGGTTCCATCATTAATAGTAACTCCTACATCCAGCTTTCTCTTTTCTACCAACTTTACCGCATATTCCGCTGCTGCCTTGGCCAGTTGATCCACAGGCTTATAAACGGTCATCGTCTGCGTCCCTTCTACAATTCTCTGACAGGCAGCCAGATCTGCATCCTGACCAGTTAAAACAACTTTTCCTGCAAGGCGATTCTCCGACAAAGCCCGAACCGCTTCGGTAGCAAGATTATCATTTCCACACATGACCCCTTTAATATCAGGATTCATCGTTAAGGCGGTATTCACTGCATCAAAGGCTTCTTCTGCAATCCAGTTCTTTGCATAGACGGAATAAACCACATTGATATCTGATTTTTCCAGAACAGAATTGAATCCCTGCTCCGCTAAGATAACGTTATTATCTGAGGTTGGTCCAAAAATAGTTACAATATTACTACCAGCCGGCAGCTGATCCACCATAGTTTTGGCCATCAGTTTTCCCACCTCTTCATTATCAAAAGATATATATAAGTCCACATCTGCATTATAGACCAGACGATCGTAAGCAATCACTATGATTCCTTCCTCTTTTGCTTTTTTTAGTACACCGCCCAGCTTATCAGAATCCCCTGCCACCAATACGATGACATCTACGTTCTTCTTAATCAGGTATTCGATCTGTGTAATTTGTTCATTAATATCCCCATTGGCATTTTGCACATTCACTTCAGCGCCCAGCTCCTGTGCTGTAGACACAAATACATCTCTGTCCCTTTGCCAACGCTCAATTACAAAGGAATCAAAAGAAAGACCAATCTGTAGCTTATGGCTTGTGATTCCCTCTTGCGAACTTGCCTCTTCCTCTTTCTTGCAGCCAGCTAACAACGTCATAAATAAAAACAGTAATAACAAAATTATACTACTTCTTTTCATTTAAACTCTCCATCCCCCGGCATTACTGCGGCTTTTTATACCTACTTTTTTCACTCATTGTAAGAATCTGATTTTTAAAGAACCCCCTCTCGATACTCGGTAGGCGTTACTCCTACCTGCTTTTTAAAGATACGGCTAAAATAATTTGGATCGCTATATCCAGTATCCGCACATATCTTTTTGATACTTACATCACTGTTTTGTAATAGTATTTTTGCCTTTTCTATTCTCCGATTGGTCAGATATTCAATAAAATTCTCTCCCGTCTCCTCCTTGAACAGTTTGCTAAAATAATAGGGACTGATATCAACGATTCTGGATACATCATCCAAAGAGATATCCTTTTTAAAGTTTTCTTCAATATATTTCTTCGCCTTTGATATAACGCTGCTGGTCCGCTCCTCCTTAATCGAAGCAATATTTCTACAGGCCTCAGATACTTTTTCCAGAAACCATTTTCTTAGCTGCTCATAGCCTTCGAATTGGATAATGATATTCAAATAATCTTTACTATTTCTAAAATGATAGGTCTTACCTCCACTGAGTAAAGCCTTTTGCTCGGCAAAGAGGATGAGCTCTAGCACTTTCAGCTTAATGTCCATTTCCGATTCCGGATAATTATCCACCATCCAATCAAACAAGCGGTTTCCCTCGGTATTAACCTCTTCCGGATTCCCCTTCTCAAGCATGGCGTAAAAGTTTTTTTCATATTCTGCAGGGTAATCATCGGTGTAGTCACAACGCTCCGGTAAATCTTGAATATGTACCACCCGTCCTTTGCTATTATGGGCTGCTGAAAATGCCTCCTGATAAGATTCTCCCAGCTTTTGCAGGGGTACAACAGAACCGATTCCAACCTTAAACTGTAAATCCAGCTGCTGAGATAATTCACGAAGCATTTTTCTTGTCTTTTCAATTAATAGAATTCTTTCATCATATTCTAAGGATAATTTTGAACTAGGAAGGAATACTACGATCTTATTTACCATAATAGGGCCAACAATACAAGAGAACTCCTCTTTCCATTGATTTCGAATCGTCTGATAATAAGACTGAGCTTTTACACTAACCCCCACAGGATTTGTCAAAATACCATCCACCAACGAGTCTCCGAATTCCATGACAAGCATCATCCCATACTCTTCTTCAATCCCAAGCAAGCTTTTAAAATCAACACCTTCCCGGTTAAAATCGTAACCGGATATTGTGGCAAAAATAAAATCATTCTCTAGAATCGGAATCACTATTTCAAGCTTTTCGCGAATCATCAAATCGTTTCTTCGCTTCATGCGTTCTTCCTCAATCTGATTCATTGCCCTTTGCAGAACCTGAACCACTGTTGCCTGACTAACAGGCTTTGTGAGGTACTCAAGTACTCCCAGATTGATTGCTTCCTTAGCATATTTGAACCGGTCAAAGGCAGTTAAGACAATAAAGATTACAGTAGAATTCACTTTTCTGATTTCCTTCATTGCGTCAATTCCATTAATTCCTGGCATTTGAATATCCATAAAGGCAATATCCGGTTTAAAATTCTCCGCAAGTTCAATCACACTTCTACCCGTGGTGGCATGCTCAATCACACAAGCATCCCCAAAGTTTTTCTCGATAATAAACCGTAAGGAGTCAATCATAATTCCTTCATCATCCGCTAGCATTATTTTGTACATAAAAGCTCCTATCTGCCTGTTACTGTGAACGAAGCAGTTATCATTGTTATAGTTGGAAAGTTAGACATCGAACTATACTTCGACGTTAGCCACCTGAATTTATAGGTATATGTATGGTTACTGTAGTTCCTTGGTATCGGCCTAGGCTTTCAATTTGAAATAAATCTTCCTGATTATAATATAACTGAAGTCGCTGAATCACATTATTTAGTCCAATTCCATTCGAATCCTTTGTCACAGAGGCCTCCTGGGTATCCCTATTATTATCAAAGGTACAATTCATAATTTGCTCCAGAACCCCCGGTTCCATCCCAACCCCATTATCTCGGATGATAATATCGATATACTCTTCCTTCTTTTCTACAAAGAGGCGGATTTCACCTTTATATTCAATATCCCGAATACCATAATTCACAGCATTTTCTACGATCGGCTGCAGGATCAGACTTGGAACTCTGACCTCTAATACGCTTTCATCGATCTCTTTGGCAAAGTTGATGCCTCCGGAAAATCTTACATTTAAAATATAGATATAGCTATCTACCAATCTTATCTCATCACCGATGGTAGAGTCCCGGTCAAAACTTTTCATGTTGGACCTGAAGAAATTAGCCATATTCTCGATAAAGAGACAGGTTTTATCCGCTCCCTCCAGCATCGCCAGCTGGGCTCCTGCATTTAAGGTATTAAACAGGAAATGCGGATTAATTTGCGCTTGCAAGTTTTTTAACTGCGCATCCTTTAAGTGACCTGCCATCATCAATTCCCGCTCCATCATCTTGCTCTCCAATTCCATGCTTTCCCTGGTCTTAACGATGTATTGATGAATACTGACAATCATGTTATTAAAGGCTCTGGTTACGATTTCAACCTCATCCGAGGAGTTTACGTGAACCAAATCCACTTGAAAATTACCGCCGGCAACCTCATAAGCAGTTTGCGTCAGCTTCATTAGGGGGTCTGTTATACTTCTGGTTAAAATGACAATCAGTACAATATTGACTAAGGAAATCACGATCAAAAACGAAGTACTAATAACTTCCAGATACCGCAGAGAAAGCAGGAGCAGTCCATACTTTTCTGAATTATATTGAAACTTTTCGTTATTTAAGCTATTGATATATGTACTGATATAATCGTATATGTTTGAGGCTTCCTCATAGGAATCCTTATATTTTTCAATGTTTCGCCCTCTCTTGGCATCCACGGTGGCATCTAGTAGTTCTAGATAAGTCTGTGACATATTCTTAATATTCTTTTGCATGAGTAGCATATCATTATCTGTGGTTTCCCCTTCCAGTTCCTCCACAAGAGCATGATATACCTGCTCACTTCGATAATAGCTTTCCAGAGATTCAGAGCTTTTCGTATTTAGATATTCATACACATATCCGTGTACCGCTGTTAAAGCGTCCAACAGATCATTCAATTCCGCGTTGCTTTTAAACACCTGATCTATGGTTTTGATGGATCCATTGATGTTGTTATATAAGAACAAATTCGCAAAAAGTACAATGCAATAGGATAGCGTAAATACTGTGATTAACTTTCTTCGAATTGAACCCTTCTTTTTTCGTATCATTCTGCTTCAACCTCATTCTTGTTGCCATACTGATCGGCACTGTAATGTCTGATTGCTTCTACCTTGATTTGCCCTGATAATTTAAATAGTTATTCTTATTTATGATATCAATATCAACGGAATAATAATCGCTGACATTGCCCGTCTCACGGTACTCCGTCAGTGCTTCCACACAGTAAGCTCCCATCTGGTTTGCATCAATGGTCATCGTGGAATGAATAATATCCTTTTCAATTGCTGATAAAATAATATCCGAATCATAATAACCAATGATATCAACCTGCCCCACTTTATTATAATCAACTACTGCCTGATAAGCACTTAAGGTATCCGCTGCCGTAAGACATACTAATAAATCCGTGGGATTATCCTCATCCATAATCAATTTTCTAATTTCTTCTTCTGAGCCAAAACTGCTCTCTTCATTTATAATAATGGATTTCACTGTTACCTCGAAGGTATTCGTTGCTTCTAAAATACTGGAATAGATCATGTTATGACTAGCATCTGTTGAATTCTGACTCATAAGTATAACAATATTTTTTTTGCCATTCTTAACAATATCCATCACTTCTTTACCATATATCTGCCCCTGGGTATAGCTATTAACTCCTATGTAGCTTTTCCGCTCACTACCTGCTTCATCCTGAAGTACGGTCACAACCGGAATTCCAGCCTGATCAGCTTCCTGAATTAAGGCAGCTATGCCTTCCTGTCCGTTTGGTTCCAGAATAATTCCATCCACCTCGGCAGCAATCGCAATTTTAAACAAATCTTCTAAGGAATAGTCCTTAGAAAGATTATGTCCAAGTTCTTCCACGAATATATTCTCTTCCTTGCCTCTTTCACATGCCCCCTGATAAATTGCATCCCAAAAGGTAGCATCCTCTTCCTCGGAGATAATGGCATAATGGTACCCATACTCACTAAATTCCTCCGTGTCCGAAATTCTAAGTCCCGTAACATAATATTTATAATAAATCATACCTGTTATCATGATTAAAACGCCAAGTAGAATACTAAACACCGATGCTAATTTAATCACATTATCCTTTTTAGCTTTTCCATTCCCAACCTGATCTTTTGGCATTTTGGTCACCTCTCCTTAAGCATAGCTATAGTATATCATCCGACTATATAAATTACCATTAGGAAGATTTTGTTCCAAGAAAATGCTAACATGAAATTGTAACAGCTTAGGCAGATTCGAATATTATAGTAATAGTAAAATGAAAAGGAAGTGTTTCTTTGGCTATCAAAATTTTTATAGATCAAGGTCACAACCCTACGGGATCACCGAATGCCGGTGCTGTCGGAAATGGACTTAATGAAGAAAACATCACATATCAGGTGGGAGTGTACTTGGCCGATCTATTAAATGCAGATCCAAGATTCGATGCTCGTCTATCACGTCCAACATCTACGACGGTGCTTGGAACCTCTAATTCCTCAAGTCTTGCAGAACGGGTACGTTTGGCAAATGAATGGCCTGCAGATTATTTTATCAGCATTCACTGCAATGCAAATCCTAATCCAGCCATTAACGGAACGGAAATTTATATTTTCCAAATGGGAACTCAAGCCCAATGGTTAGCACAGCAAATAATGACTGGTATTACCCAGACCGTGGGCACAAGAAATAATGGCATTCGGGAGCGTCCATCGTTGTATGTACTTCGAAGAACGAATATGACTTCACTGTTAGTTGAATTAGGTTATTTGACTAACTGGTCGGACGCTCAGAAACTCCGTGATAACCAATACGGATTCGCATATGGAATATATATTGGAATTATGAGATACTTTGGGTTTATGTAGAGGGTAAATTTACTTCAGAGGAAGGAATGCTGCCAATCATGCGTCGAGATTCTGCATCTCATGGGTGCTTTGAGCCGCACTCCTTCCTCTATGATAAGTTATTGGAAAACAATTTTGCAAAACCAACAATGCATTATGTAATGAAAGGACTTTTAGAATCAATCTATTTTAAGATTTATACGAATTTTTGTTTTCATTTATATGAATGTAAGGTATTTCTTAATAAGATGAGATTTTTTTTGATTATTGGGCTGCTAAAAGCATGTTACAAGAATTTAGAGAGAATTTGTTTTAAATATTACAAAAAAATGTATTTACAAATGAAGACATGTATGTTAGAATGACTTTAGTATTTTAATTGTCATGTATGAACTCACATATTTTTGTAAGTCATTAATGCATTAATGATTTACAAAAATATGTGATTTTTTTATAAGTAATAAAATACACAATATTAATTTTTTTTCAGGAGGTATTTTTTCATGAATAACGGTACAGTAAAATGGTTTAACGCACAAAAAGGTTTTGGTTTCATCACTAACGATAACGGTGGTGAGGATGTATTCGTACACTTCTCCGGTATCGCATCAAACGGCTTCAAGACTTTAGAAGAAGGACAGAAGGTTTCTTTCGACTTAGAAAAAGGTCAAAGAGGTATGCAGGCTGTTAACGTAACAGTTGCTTAATTGATTGTATAGGTAAACCATAGGAGCTGATGCATAGCATCAGCTCTTTTTAATGTTTTGGGACTTTGATCAATGATGGGGTGGGATTCCTTTGAATCCCACCCCATCATGATAATTCTCTTCTTCTATTTTTATTTATGATAGGGTTGATTTTGATTAATACGATATGCCCGGTAAATCTGCTCTAATAATATCATTCTCATCAATTGATGAGGGAAGGTCATCTTTGAGAAGCTAAGATGATAGTCTGCACGATTTAGTACCTCCGCTGATAACCCAAGAGAGCCTCCTATGATGAAGCTAATATGGCTAGTTCCAGCAATTCCAAGAGAGTCTATCTTCTTTGCTAGTTCTTCGGAGGACAGCTGTTTTCCATCAATAGCAAGGGCAATACAGTAGGAATCCTCCTTTAAAGCTTTAAGTATCCGTTCTCCTTCTTTCTTCTTAATGATATCTTCCAGTGCTTCCGATGCATTATCCGGGGTTTTCTCATCCGCCAATTCATTTATTTCTAAGGTGCAATATCTTCCCAGGCGTTTCACATATTCTTCTACTCCTTGAGACAAATATTTTTCCTTTAACTTACCCACACAAATCAGCGTTATTCTCATTAGCTAATACATCCTTCTGTTCTTCTCTGATATATTCATATAATACACCATTCTTCACAATCTTTACCTTTTCACCTTCGAAACCACGCTTGCGAAGCTCTTTTTGCAAATTATAAAGCATAAATCCATGAAAAACGATTAGCACATTCTCCTGGGACCAATCAATGCGATCCAGGAACTCATTAATTCTCTGTCTAGTTTGCTTAATGTTTTCCGGTTGACTTTTTGATTTAAAATACCAAGCAAGTCTTCCACAGATATGCCATACTTCAAAAGGAAGTCTAATCCTTTCTGTATGCATAAATGGAGCATTATCTACTTCTCTAAGTAATTTATCAATAATAAGGTTACCACTATACACATCCTTCGCTGTGGTTATAGCCCTCGGCAAATCACTGGCATAGCAGATATCCCATTCGATCCCATACATTTCAACCTTGTTTTTTATTACCTTGGACACCTCATATTTTTCTGACCATTCGCGGAACTCTTTGGAGGTCATCATTTTCTTATGAGGACAATTCACTTTAAAATGTCGTAACAATCCTATGCGCATTGATCTCTCCCATTGATTTGTCATAAGCTAGTATAAAAATCACCAGATATTCCGGTCAAATTTAATACATACTCTATCTCCTATTTTACATACTTTTAATAATGATTTCAAGTAAAAGGTATTCATGATTCCCTTGTAAATATTTGTTAAATATTCTGTCTTAATCTCATTTTTCACCGATTTGATCGTTAAAGTTAACAAATTATATTCAATTTATACATAATTTCCTCATATCTATCTTTTATACTATAGAAAAGATGAAACAGTAAGCTGCTTTATCTTTTATGACTCACTGATTACTTATCCATAACTTTCCACCGGCTGACCTGTTTGCAAGAAATAAGTTGATGTGTCTCATAAATTTAGAAGTGATATGAATATATTCACTCTCCTCCTCCCTATAGTATAGAACCGGAGAAACTCGCATAGCGAATTCTTACGGTTCTATTGTTATTCATAACTAGTAACGCAGTGCCAAGCATCTGAGTCATCTTATATTTTATTTCCTATTAATTATAATTAATTTTATGGTTTTCATTTTATTTTTATAATATCTTCACAATATATACACATTTTCTATGTATACTATTCACATAGACAGTGATAAAACACTTTCTACTCCCACCCTATTATACGCTATGGTTATACAGCTCCCCTGCTGTGTAACAAAAAAGCGCATAGCAACCTATCTATCTAGATAAGTTGTTATGCACTTTTTTATGCTTTATCATATTATCGATTTTGAACGATTTCCATTAATTTTCTTCATCCGAGCTTTTCGACACACGAACTTCTTCAGGAAGTTTCATGATCCGAACCCGCTCTGTCATCTTATTCCTGGATTCCAATACATCGAATTGATAACCCTGATAGGTTAAGGTTGCCTGTTCTCCATCTCCAGGAATGCGATCCATTAAAGAGATTAACAATCCATTTAAGGTATCAAAATCATCATTATGAAGAACGATATTTAGCTCATCTTCCAATTCCTCAAGACTAATGGAACCTTTTACCGTAATGCTCTTATCATCGGAGGAAATGATCAAGCTTTCCTCTTCATCATATTCATCTTGAATATTTCCCACGATTTCTTCAAGTAAATCTTCCAAAGCTACTAATCCTGCTGTTTGCCCATACTCATCAATTACAATTGCCATATGGATGTTCTTTGCTTGCATATCGTGAAGCAGGATATTAATATTTTGTGTATCTGGCACAAAATACGGCTCTCTAGCTATCTCTTTGATTGGTTTATTCTTTAGATCTTCCGATATGTAAGCACATATGACGTCCTTCATATGAAGGATACCAATCATATTATCCCTGTTATCTTCATAAATCGGATATCTGGAATAATTCTCGGACAACATAAAACGCAACGCTTCTTCTAGTGACGTTTCCGTGTCTATTGCAACGATTTTCTTTTTAGGAGTCATGATATCCTGAGCCTCTTTACTACTAAGTCCCATAATATTAGATATCATCTCCACCTTATCGGCATCCAGAACGCCCTGTTCCTGTCCTTCGTTCACCATTGAGATTATTTCTTCCTCTGTTACGTTATCCGTTAAATCAAAGGGTTTGATACCAAAGATCCTCAGCAGCAGATTTAGTAAAGCTTCCAAGAGCCATGCTACGGGATAAAATACAAAGCCTAGAAAACGAATAATTCCAACCATCCTATATGCAATTACTTCTGCATACTTTGTCGCAAATCTTCTTGGAATGATTAAACCAAATAGTACTGTGATATATACCAGTAACACAGTAAACAAGATATAGTAGATTGGCTTAATGATTGCAAGATCAATCGCTAATCCGCTATTTACCGTAGATTTTTCAATCGTAGGTAAAAAGTATGAGAAAAATGTCATACCGATTACTACACTGATAAAACTTAGCAGCAGCTCCATAACATTGAGATACCTGCTTGGCTTTTCGATGATCATCAGAAGACTTTTTGCACTCTTTTGACCACTGTCTGCTTTCTTCTTTACATTACTTTCGCTCACATTACTAATTGCATTCTTTGCGCAGACTATTAACGCATTAAATAGTATCAGCAATAAAATAATTATCATTCCCGAGATGGGATTGCCATCGTCCATTGTATGATTTTTACTCCTTTTTCGTATGGTATTTATTTATAATATGTATCTAAAGAAAAGCTGATGATTAATGCTTTATCAATTTTCTTTAATACATCCCTGTCCAAATGACACACTTTTTCTTTCAGCCGCGATTTGTCAATGGTGCGAACCTGCTCTAGTAATATAACAGAGTCCTTAACAATTCCATATTTATCAGCATCCAGTTCAACATGAGTTGGCAGCTTTGCTTTATTCATCTTAGATGTTATCGCTGCACAAATTACAGTTGGACTATGTTTGTTGCCTGTATCATTTTGAACAATCAGAACCGGTCTGACGCCACCCTGCTCGGATCCGACTACCGGTCTTAAATCTGCATAGAAGATATCTCCTCTTTTTATGACCACTTTATTCACACTCCAATATTAGGCTTAACTTTATTATTGCCAATTTTTTCGTGTGTATACCATATCAGTAAACTTCCATGGTATGTAGCATTTCGTGCTAAAATGTGCACTCGCTTCGCTCGGCACAAGTAAAGTGAAGACAGTCTAATATCAATATGTGCTTATCCTAAGCTTCATATCTCACTAAGGTAGATTCCATCCTTCAAGAAACAAAACATATCTGTCCCGCACGTTAAGAGAAGAGAATTAAATCCGATAACTACGTTACTTGCCAGGAATTATACAGTCTGCGAGTTGTCATGTTCTAATTCCGTATATACTCTGGGAATTCTCTTTCCCACGGTACATACAAGTTCATAGGGAAAAGAATGAGACCACTCTGATAATTCTTCTGCCAAAATATATGCTTCGCCATCTTTTCCCAGTAAAGTAACAATATCACCTTGTTTTACATCAGGCAAATCTGTAACGTCCACCATGAACTGATCCATACAAATTCGTCCGACAATCGGTGCATACCTTCCGTGTATAATTACCTTACCATGATTAGAAAGATTTCTGGAATACCCATCTGCATATCCGACTGGAATTGTTGCTATCCTTCTTGGCTCTTTGGTAACATAGGTTGCTCCATAGCTGATTCCTTCTCCGGATTCTACATCTTTTACATAGATAACATGGGTTTTTAATTCCATGGCCGGAATCAGTTTAATTCCTTCTTTGTCAACCACATCAGAGGGATAGATACCATAGGTAGCAATCCCACATCGTACCATATTAAGATATGCCCCTGGAAATTCAATAATTCCCGCACTATTTGCAATATGCTTAATCGGTATGAAAATCTGCTCTTTTTCTAACATAGCAACGAATTTTATGTATCGTTCCAATTGGTTCAAGGTACTTGTTTTATCCGTTTCATCAGCTCTTGCAAAATGTGAAAACAAACCTTCTACTTCAATATTAGGTAACGCAGCAATCCTTTTGATTTCTTCAATACTCTCTTGGGTATCCGGAAAACCAATTCGATTCATTCCAGTATCCAGCTTGATATGAATCTTTGCTGTCTTACCTTGTAAAACAGCTTCCTCAGAGAGAGCCTCTGCCATCTCATATTGGAACACCGTCTGTGCCACCTCGTAAAAAACCACCTGATCATATTGTTCTTTTGGTGTATATCCCAGGATTAACATTGGTGTGTCGATACCCGCTTCCCTAAGTTCAACGGCTTCCTCAATAATTGCAACACCAAAAGCATCAATTTCTCCGCTTTTACCAAGTGCCTTTGCTAGGGGCACTGCTCCATGTCCGTAAGCATCGGCTTTAATGATAACCATCAGTTTTGTATCAATATTTAGTTTACTTCTTACTTCCAAAAGATTATGTTTTATTGCATTTAAGTCTACACTTGCCTGCACTCTATAGTAACGGTTATCCTTTTGTACACATTGTTCTACTTTCATAATATTATCGCTAGCCTTTCCCTGTGTCTGATCCATGCTAAATTTCACGGAAAATATCCATCATTCACTTGTGTGCTTTAGCACAACCTCAAGCGAATCTATGAGATCACTTGCCATCAAAGAATACATTCCCTTTTCTCTCGCTGCCACGTCACCTGCCAGACCATGAAGGTATACTCCAAGACAAGCGGCATCATATTGCGACAACCCCTGAGCAATAAGAGCGCCAATGATGCCCGTTAGTACATCTCCGCTGCCTCCGGTAGCCATACCGTTATTGCCTGATATATTAATATATCGTTTGGTGCTCTGTGTCACCAGAGTTCTGGCATCCTTTATGGCATATATCAACTTATTATTATAAGAACATTGATTCGCAGTGTCAACCAGATTATTGGAAATCTCCAAAACAGACCGTCCCATTAACCTTGCCAGCTCCAACAAGTGAGGCGTAAGAATGGTATTCTCCTTTAACATTGATGTAAGCTCGATCCATCGAGTTCTGCCTTCAACCTCCTTTTCTTTTAATTCTGGATTCCCAACCCTAGGCTCTCCCCTTACATTGATAGGACTCTCATTTCCTTCCATGACAGGGGTAAGCTTTCTCGCTAATAAGGTAATTGCATCTGCATCTATAATTATCGGCACCTTAGCTTTACCGATAACTAAATCCACTAACTCCTCCGCTGTTGCTGTAAGTCCTAACCCCGGCCCCACAACAATTACGGAGGCCCATTCAAACTCTTGAAGGAGTTTAAACTGCCTCTCTTCTTCCTCCAGACCCTCTTCATCATAGGAAGAAAATAAAGCTTCTGGCAATAGCGTCTGTAAAATAAGTCGATTTGCTTTGGAGGTCAAAATTTTAACGAGTCCAGCGCCTGTTCGGTAAGCCGCTTTCGCAGAAAGATATGCCGCTCCGCTCATTCCTTCACTACCGGCTATCACAAGTACCTTTCCAAAACTGCCTTTGTGACCATCCTTTTTTCTCTTTGGAAGTTTTGACAGGTCAGCAGTCTCATAGTATAAAAATGAGGGTCTAACCTGATCTGTAGCACTCGGCGGAAAACCAATATCAGCTATTGTAAGCTTCCCTGCATACTCCGCACCTGGATAAAAAATTAGTCCAAGTTTATTATGTCCGAAGGTGATGGTTTCATCCGCTTTAATTGCCACTTGCATGACTTTTCCGTTATCTGCGGATATTCCGGAAGGCAGATCTACCGAATAAACGTAATTTTCTCCTTGGTTAATTTCCTTAATTACTTCTTCATATACACCGGATACCGGCCTCGAAAGCCCTACTCCGAAAATAGAGTCAATTATTATATTATATTCAGATAGCTTGTTTCTGTTTTCCATTGGAATTCCAATTCTTTTAGCCATTTCAAGCTGAGCCTTCATCGAATCAGATACCTTGTTTTCATCGCCAATAAAAAGAATAGCAACATGATAGCCCTGTAAATACAGAATTCTACCTGCTGCAACCCCATCACCGCCATTATTTCCTGAGCCACAGACCGCTAAGATGTGGTCTGCTTTATTAATTCGTTTTTGCATTACCGCAACGACTTCCAATGCCGCCCGTTCCATTAATTCTAAAGCCGGAATCTGGGCTTCCTGTATGGAATAGTCGTCAATTTTCTTCATTTCATCAGAATTTACAGCATACCTCATATCTGAACTCCTTTCCAGAGGCTGTGTCCTCCTTTTTTGGAGGCCATAGACTCCTTTTACATGCTTGATCTAATTATTATTGGCTATGCCTCTCCAACTACAAACGCGTTGGAAAACTCCTTTGTATTAGAGATCGAAACATGTATTGTGGTAATTCCCTGAACCTTCGCCAGCTCCTGCGCTTTTCCATAAAGATTAACAAAGGGTTTTCCCAGCTCATCTCTCAACACCTCGATATCCTTTAGTTCAAAGCTTCGAAAACCTGTTCCAAACATCTTTGCTACTGCTTCCTTTACAGCAAAGTTATCTGCCGCTTTCTTCTGATCTGATTGAATCAGTTCAATTTCTGCTTCTGTATAATATCGCAGCATAAAATGTTCTTTTTGACAGGCCTGTACTACACGGTGTATTTCCACCAAATCCACTCCAATTCCGGTAATCACATGAACCTCCCGAAGATATGATATACTACATCATTGATCCAACTTAGCATTGATATGAAAATAAAGTCGTTTTTTTTGTTGCTTATTTTTTAACATGATACTCTTTATCGAACAACTCCATAAGCTCAGCTCCTAATACATCATGCATGTATGTATAGATCTGTGTGTTATTTACCTCCAGATCCTGTTTTAGAAGTATCTTATGCTTTAATTCCTCCCGGATTTGATTGATCCAGTCAGCAACCTCTTGTAACTGCGCCTTGTTCTTTTCCAAACGCTCGTAGAATAGGGTGACACTCTCCGCCATCAATGCCTCGTTAACATCCTTGATTTGATACGGCAGGTCACCTAATTCATCCATAGCTTGTTCTAGCTTATCATTTAATTCTGTAATAAATTGTTTATTCTTACTAAGCTTTTTTTCTTTTTTCCGGCCAGCCTCGTCCGCACTGATATCCATATTAACCATGATTTCCTTGATTAGGCTATTCTTTAGCTTCTTCATGTCCTTAATATCATGGACTAATTTTCCCTGTTTTTTCAGAAGGTCATTCACTTGTTGCTCTAATTGCTTAATTACTGGTGTCTTTTCATCCTCTGTAAATATTTCATGCCACCTAGCGTCCAGTGTTAGAATCGGCAATTTTTTATTCTTTACTAAGTTATGAAATTCGCTCTGTTTTTCTTTCTTTGCCATAGGCGAAATACACCGACCCTTTCCATTCGTAACTTATATCTTCTTATCATCCTTTCCTGATAAACGATAAGAAAGCTTCATTAGACTATCTGCCAGATGTACATTTTCTACGGTAACATCCTTTGGTAAATTAAGGTCTGTTGGCGCAAAGTTCCAGATACCTTTTACTCCCCATTTCACTAAATCATTTGCAACTGCAGGAGCTTTCGTCTTGGGTACTGTAATTGCCGCAATATCTACTTTATTGTTTTTAACAAATGCCTCCAGCTCCTCGTTTGGACGAACTGTAATTCCTCTGATTTCTGTGCCAACCAGTGCCGGGCTTATATCGAAGATACTGATCACATAAAACCCTCTTCGTTCAAAGTCCGTATAGTTTGCCAGTGCCTGTCCCAAATTACCAGCACCAATAATAATTACATTATATTTCGTATCTAATCCAAGAATTTTTCCAATTTCAGAATGAAGGTATTCTACATTATATCCGTATCCCTGCTGTCCAAAACCTCCAAAATTATTTAGATCCTGTCTAATCTGGGAGGCAGTTACCCTCATTTTTTCACTCAATTCTTTAGAAGAGATACGTACAACATCCTTCTCTAATAAATCTCCTAAATAACGGTAATATCTTGGCAATCTATTAATTACCGCTTTCGAAATTTCTTTCTTGTACAATGATTCTCCTCCTGTTCCAAAGACTCACATGTTTTATTACGAGTCTATTTACACTATAACAATTATATGCAATCGTTAAGAATAAGTCAATGTATTACAGTATGATATCTTTTGATAAAAGTTATAGATAATCTGGTTTTAACACAATAACCTTGCAGGAAAGTATGATTACCTTACTTTACTTGTAAGAAATCCTATGTTAAAATTAACAACGAAATAATTTATCGTTGGCCATGTAGTTAATATTTACTACATTAAAAATAGAATATCAAAATATCGAAAGGTTTAGGTAATACTATGATTCTCGCTTGTAATAATATAAGCAAGGCTTTTGGCACCAACCAAATTCTCAAAGCAATCTCCTTTCATGTAAATGAAAAAGAAAAGGTAGCGATTGTTGGAATTAACGGTGCTGGAAAGTCTACCTTATTAAAAATAATTATGAAAGAAATGCCGGCAGACGACGGTGAAGTAATCTTATCAAAGGGAAGCACCATCGGATATCTTGCACAGCACCAGAATTTGTCCTCAGACAGCACCATTTATGAAGAAATGCTGACAGTAAAACAGGATGTCATTGATTTAGATACCAACATCCGAGCCCTTGAACTTGAAATGAAGCATGCAACAGGGGATCAGTTAAACCAAATGTTAAATACTTATACTAGACTTACTCATGAATTTGAGCAAAAGAATGGCTATGCCTACAAAAGTGAAGTTACCGGAATTTTAAAAGGCCTCGGCTTTACCGAGGATGACTTTCATAAGAAGGTAAATACTCTCTCCGGTGGTCAAAAGACCCGTATCGCCTTAGGAAAACTCCTGCTTTCCAGGCCTGACATTATCTTATTAGACGAGCCTACGAATCACTTGGATTTATTATCTATTGCATGGCTGGAGACGTTTCTTTTAAATTATAACGGAGCAGTCATTGTTGTAGCCCATGATAGATATTTCCTGGATAAGGTTGTCTCCAAGATTGTGGAACTGGATTTTTCCAAATGTCAGACCTTCGAAGGGAACTATTCAGACTATGCGCAGAAAAAGGCTATGCTTCAGAGCGCCATGTTAAAGCAATACCTAAACCAACAGCAGGAAATCAAACATCAGGAGGAAGTAATCGCGAAGCTTCGATCCTTTAACAGGGAAAAATCTATTAAAAGAGCAGAGAGTCGCGAAAAAATGCTGGATAAAATAGAGCGAGTTGACCGACCGGTAGAACACACAGAAATGCATTTTCATCTTGAGCCGCGGGTTATCAGTGGCAATGATGTTTTATCCGTAACCGGTTTAGCAAAATCCTATGACCACTTGACTCTCTTTCAGAATTTGAATTTCGAAATTAAGCGGGGTGAAAAGGTCGCTATTATCGGAAACAACGGGACCGGTAAAACTACGATTTTAAAAATAATCAATGGACAGGTAGAGTCAGATGCAGGGCAGATTAAACTGGGTTCCAAGGTACATGTAGGTTACTATGATCAGGAACATCAGGTGCTGGATCCAGACAAGACCCTATTTGACGAATTGCAGGATACCTATCCTAATCTGGACAATACAACGATTCGTAACATACTGGCTGCCTTTCTCTTTACAGAGGACGATGTGTTTAAGCGAATTAAAGATATCAGCGGTGGTGAGCGAGGGCGTGTCTCCCTTGCTAAGTTAATGTTGTCTGAGGCAAATTTATTAATCCTTGATGAGCCGACGAACCATTTGGATATTACCTCGAAAGAAATCCTGGAAAATGCTATTAATCATTATAACGGAACCGTTCTCTACGTATCCCATGACCGTTATTTTATTAATAAAACCGCTACCCGAATTCTGGATTTAACGGAACAAACCTTACTCAACTACATAGGAAACTATGATTATTATCTGGAGAAAAAGCCAGAAGTGGAAGCTGCTAACCTAGGTAAGGTCGTTTCAACCGCTCCGGCATCGACTGGAAAGCCGGGAGCATTTCCTACAGCTGCTTTTACAACCGCTTCTCAATCTACTGTAGAGTCTGATACGGAGAATAAGCAGAACTGGCAGCAACAAAAGGAAGAACAGGCACGAATTCGTAAAAGGAAGAATGATTTAAAAAAGACGGAGGACGAGATCCATCAATTAGAAGAACGAAATGATGAAATTGATGCTTTATTGACCAAGGAAGAGATTTTTACCAACGTTCAAAAGCTGATTGAATTAAATGACGAAAAGAAAGTAATTGAGGATCGTCTGCTTGAGCTCATGGAATTATGGGAACAGCTGGCGGCCGAAGAATAGTTAAGCCCTTTTTCGCTGTTTCTTCTCCTATATTTCTGTATAAGAATAACTGATTTGGGAATAATATCATCATATCTAATAGTATAATACTTAAAGGAGATACAACAGTGAAGCATATATCTGCATTAGTAGTCAAATTTTTAATGACTGCCTTCATTCTCGAAGTCGCTTTATTACTTCTAAGTGATCTGTCATTCGGGCGAATTCTTTTTCTTTCATTAATCATTACAATTATTTCATATCTGATCGGCGATATGGTATTGCTTCCAGCTACCAATAATGCTGTTGCTACTATTGCTGATATGATATTAAATACCATCATAGTTTATTTATTTAATTTTATATTAAATATTAATGATATTACCTTTATAGCGGCTCTGATTTCAGGAATACTGTTAGGTGTGGGTGAATTTTACTTTCACAAAATTATCGATCGTAGCATCGATGAAGATCTTTTTGATTAGTCCAGGCTGGAGAACCTAGAGGTCTCCAGCCTGTTTCATGGATAATAAACAAAGCATAAAGCGGTGTAAACTTAAGCTTCTCAAGGATATGGAAAGAAGGCGTTGCTTTTGTATCAGATCAACGCCTTCTTTTTATTTACTATTTACCCGAATATTATAATTTGACGAATATAGGTTCACCCTGGTTTACAAACCACGTTCTATAATGTTCTTCATCGTTTTCATGATATGCTCATGTGCCAGAGCCTCTGCCAAATCGCCATCGCGTTTACGGATTGCGTCTAATATCGCAGCATGCTCCTGACTTGATTTAGCTGCTCGATCCGGAACTGCCAGGGTAAGCTTACGGACTCTTTCTACATAATGGTGAAAGTCTGAAAGTACATGATTTAATATCTTGCTTCCCGAAGCCTTATAGATATATTCATGAAATTTATTGTCCAGACCCACCAATTGATCATTATGACTTCGTTTGGCATGAAATTCAGATAGATATAGGATCTCCTCCAAAGCTTCAATTTGATCGTCAGTCATATTCTCACAAGCCCATCTGGTACATAATCCTTCCAGATATGACCTGATCATATAGATATCATGGATATCCTTGGAGGTTATACCGGTAACATAGGCTCCTTTATTCGGAACCATAGTTACTAATCCTTCCAGTTCCAGCTGCCTTAGGGCTTCGCGCACCGGAGTGCGACTTACCCCAAGCGTGGCGGCTAAAGTGTTCTCCTTTAACTCTTCATTTTCTTCATAAAGGCCTGATAGGATATCTTCTCTGAGCTTCGTAAACACTCTGCCCCTTAGTGAATATTTATCTGACACTTCTTTTTGAAGATTAAAATCTTCCAAAGAATTACCTCCTTAGGTACCTTCCTACCTGCTAATTCATTTTCTCAATGGTCTCCATAAGGTAATCAGCAAACTCTGCTCCGGTAGCACCGGTAGCTCTACCCGTTGTAACAACCTTTCGCTCAGTAACGGTACAAATATCAAGAGCACGATATAGCTTGTCAGCCTCTTTATTATAACCAATGTGAGCAAGTAACATAGCTCCTGCACGAATCATACTGCAAGGATCCGCGTAAATATCTCTGCCTTCCTCCACCATACGTGGCGCAGAACCATGAATAGCCTCAAACATGGCATAGATCTTACCGATATTAGCACTTCCGGCAGTTCCTACACCACCTTGGAATTCTGCTGCTTCATCCGTGATAATATCACCATAAAGGTTAGGAAGAACAACCACCTGAAAATCTTTTCTTCTCTTCTCGTCAACCAGCTTTGCTGTCATAATATCGATATACCAGTCATCAGCGGTAATCTCCGGATAATCCTTTGCAATTTCCTTAAAGATATCCAGGAATTTACCATCTGTAGTCTTAATAATATTTGCCTTCGTAACTGCTGTTACTCTTGATTTGCCATTTGCTTTAGCAAATTCAAAAGCAGCTCTGATAATTCTTTCCGTGCCCTGAGTTGTAGCAATCGTAAAATCAACTCCCAGGTCTTCTGTTACATGAACGCCCTTACTGCCTACTGCATATGCCCCCTCTGTATTTTCACGATAGAAGGTCCAGTCAATTCCCTGCTCTGGAATACGAACCGGTCTTACATTTGCAAAAAGATCCAGTTCCTTTCTCATTGCAACATTTGCACTCTCTACATTTGGCCATGGATCACCTTTTCTAGGAGTTGTTGTAGGTCCCTTTAAGATAACATGACACTTTTTAATCTCATCCAGAACTGCTGGAGGAATTGCAGCATTTTCAGCTGCTCTACGCTCTATTGTTAGACCATCGATAAGGCGGAACTCGACCTTTCCAGCTGCGATATCATCTTTTAGTAAATACTCCAATATTCTCTGAGCTTGAGCTGTAATAGCCGGGCCAATTCCGTCACCACCGCATACACCAACAATAATCTTTTCCAAGGCTTTATAATTTACGAAATCACCTTGTGTTTTCATATTCTCAACTCTCTGCAACTGTTCCTTCAGTAGTTGTCCAAAACGTTCCTTTGCTGCTTCAATTTTCTCTGTAGATATCATATTGATCCTCCAACTTTTACCTAAATTGCTAAGGGGATGCTTGCACCACCTGAGCTTCTTCCTGATATACGTCGTTACCATTTATCATTTTATTCGGTAAGACGTATCTTGTCAACCTACCTGGCGTTGTTTACCAACGTTATTCCAAGTACTTCCTGTGTTTTCGAGATAATCTCGATTAGTTCCTCATCGGTAATTACGGTCACTCGACCGGACTCATATTCTGTATCCACCCATTCCTTTAACTGTTGAACAATCGGATGGGACTTATCCACCGCATTATCTCCCTTTAATTTAAAGAAGGAATTAATCCAGTGTGCAATACCGGCTAGTCCTGAGGTATTAGACACGGCAACCAAAACCGGTCGGTTCAAGAATTTCTCCGTATCAAAGATATTATAGATTTCTTCATTCTTAAGTAATCCATCTGCATGAATACCAGCGCGGGTAACATTAAAATTCTTTCCGACAAAGGGTGTTCTGGAAGGAACACGATAACCGATTTCCTTCTCATAATACTGTGCTAGCTCCGTAATCACCGTAGTGTCCATGCCATCTAAGGTGCCCTTTAGCTGAGCATATTCAAATACCATGGCTTCCAGTGGCGTATTACCGGTTCTTTCACCAATCCCAAATAAAGAACAGTTCACTCCACCTGCACCATATAACCATGCAGTTGTTGAGTTTGTAACCGCTTTATAGAAATCATTGTGCCCATGCCATTCCAACCACTTAGAGGGAACTCCTGCATGAGTCATGATACCATAAATGATACCTTGCACCGATCTTGGGATAACAGCACCCGCAAAATTCACACCATATCCCATGGTATCACAGGCTCTGATCTTCACAGGGAGATTATAAGCTTTGCTTAATTTCATTAACTCACTACAGAATGGAATGACAAATCCATGAATATCAGAACGAGTAATATCCTCCAAATGACATCTTGCAGAAACTCCGGTTTCTAAACACTCTCTTACGACACTCAAATAATGCTCCATCGCTTCTCTTCTAGTCATTCTCATTTTATAGAAGATATGATAATCCGAGCAACTTACGAGGATACCCGTTTCTTTTAACCCCAGATCCTTTACCAGCTGAAAATCAGCTTTGCTTGCTCTGATCCAGGAGGTAACCTCTGGGAATTGATAGCCTCTTTCCATACATTTATATACGGCATCTCGATCCTTTTTACTATATAAGAAAAATTCACTTTGACGAATTAATCCCTTTGGACCGCCGAGCTTGTGAAAGTAATCAAACATGGTAACAATCTGCTCTGTGGTATAAGGTGCTCTTGATTGTTGTCCGTCACGGAAGGTAGTATCGGTAATAAAAATCTCCTCTGGAAGGTTATGAGGTACAATTCTGTCATTAAAGGCAATCTTCGGGACTTCATTATAGGGGAACAAGTTACGGAAAGTATTTGGCTCCTCTACGTCATGCAATTGGTATATTGGTTCCTCCAATTTTAGTAGATTATTATGTGGGTTTATATACACCTTTCTCTCATCCATAGTTTCGCTCTCCGATCCTAATAAATATAAACTCTTAGCTTGAATTTATGCATTTGTTTTATTGTATACAATTATACTTGTATTGTCAACTTCTATTTTCCAAAGGATTATGGAGGATTTAAGACATGATAAATTGAGTTTTACCTCGTTTGAATACAGCCAAAATAACAGGTACAAATACATGTTCCTGATAATAGTAACTTCCTTTATCGGAAGCACCGCTCAGCCTTTCGATCACTGGATATTACATTGACATTTATATTCAATAAGAATAAACTTAAGCTATAAAAATATTATTAACAAAAGTATTGGGGGATATTTTATGAACTATAATTTAGAGAATGAATATTTACAACTGTGCTTCCGTTCTATCGGAGGAGAGATTACATCGATTAAGAGTAAAAGCGGAATGGAATATCTTTGGCAGGGTGACCCCGCCTATTGGGCGGGCCAAGCACCAGTTCTTTTCCCCATCTGTGGAAGCTTAAGAAATAATACTGCTTCCATCGGGAATAATAGTACCTGCCACATGCCCCGACACGGTATTGCTCGTAAGAGAGAATTCCAACTTGAAGAGTTATCTACTAATTCCATTACCTTCACTCTTCATTCGGATGAAATCACAAAGGAATCCTATCCTTATGACTTTTCACTTCAGATTACTTATTCGCTAGAGAAAAACACGATTATCACCAGCTATCATATCAAGAATGAGAGTAATGTTCCTATGCCTTTTTTTATAGGCGGTCATCCCGCATTTCATTGCCCGCTCTCTCATGGCGAAAGCTTCGAAGATTATGTGGTTGAATTCGAGCAGGTGGAAAACACCTCCTGCCCAGGTCTTGATATGACAACTGGTATAATCGATCCATCAATTCGTATCCCCTGTTTAGAGAATGAAAAAATTCTACCCTTGAAGCATGATTTATTTTATAAAGACTCCCTCATTTTTGATAAACTGAAATCAAGGCAGGTTCAACTAAAAAGTGTAAAATCCAATCACGGTATTGAATTCACATTCCAGGATTTTGACTATTTCATTCTTTGGTCAAGCTACAATGACGGTCCTTTTGTTGCACTTGAGCCCTGGACAGGCCTTTCAACCTGTAAGGATGAGGATGATGTTTTCGAACATAAAAGAGGGGTTCGTATTTTAAACAGTCAAGAGTCTGTAACTTTGCAATATAGCATAACAACCTTTTAGTATTCTCATTTCTATCAGTAGATGTATTTTAGTACTCTTGCTTTTGATTTATTACTTTATTTCTTATTTCCAGTACCTTCCCCGGAGAAACGGATAGCTCATCAATACCGAGCCTTAAGAAGGTTTCCGTTAAACTTAAATCTGATGCCAGTTCTCCACAAATGCCCACCCAGATACCATGGTCGTGGGCATTTTTTGTGACCAGTTCTATCAGACGAAGGATTGCGGTATGATGTGCGTTGTAAAATCTTTCAATCTTACGGTTCTGCCGGTCAATTGCCAGGGTATACTGTGTCAAATCATTGGTTCCAAGGCTAAAGAAATCCACTTCCTTAGCAAGTAAATCACTGATGATTGCAGCCGCAGGTGTTTCTATCATAATTCCCAATTCAACACTGGAATATGGAATCTCCTCGGCCAGCAGCTCTTTCTTTACCTCCTCCACAATTTTCTTTAGCTCCACCACCTCCTCCAAGGATATAATCATGGGAAACATGATTGAAACCTCTCCGAAGGCAGAAGCTCGAAAGATAGCACGAAGCTGTGTTTTAAATAAAGATATTCTATCAAGACAAATACGAATTGCACGATAACCAAGTGCTGGATTTTCTTCCTCACCTAGTTCAAAGTAACCAACCTTCTTATCTGCTCCGATATCCAATGTTCGAATAATAACCTTCTTTCCTTCCATACGCTCCACCACAGTTTTATAAGCGGTGAATTGTTCTTCCTCCGTTGGATAATGATCCTTTTCTAGGTATAGAAATTCACTTCGAAACAATCCAATTCCTTCTGCATCGTTTTCGATTACATTTTCAACATCCCTATCATTGCCGATATTAGCGTAGATCTTAATTCTTTGTCCATCCGGGGTAATACTTTCTCTTCCTTTTAATTTCTTTAATAGCTCTTTCCTTGCGCTCTCATTGGATTGTTTCGTTCTTAATTCCTCTAAGATCTCAGGTTCTGGATCAATATATATTTTACCCGTAAAGCCATCTACTACAACAAGCTTACCTTCATAATCTTCTTTTAAATCCAAGACCGCACCCACCACTGCCGGTATACCCATGGTTCTTGCAAGAATTGCCGTATGAGAATTTCCTGATCCTTGTTTTGTTACAAATCCCAAAATCATGGATCGATCCAACTGAACAGTTTCACTGGGAGCGAGATCGTCAGCCATCAAAACACAGGGAGCTGTCACTTTAAGTTCAGAGGATACTTTTCCTTGCAATCTTAAAAGCAATCTCTTGGAAGCATCCTTAACATCTGCGGCTCTTTCTTTCATATATTCATCGTCCATAGACGCAAATAAACTACTAAATTTTGATGATGTTATGTAAACTGCATTTTCTGCATTTGTTTTCTCTGTATGGATGATATTCCTAACAGAACTGTCATACTCCATATCCTGAAGCATCATTTTATGTACCTCAATAATTTGAGCAGCCTCCTCCCCTACGGCTACTACCGCTTTCTCATATAAACTTTGAAGGTCTTTCAAGGTTTCCTCCAGTGCTGCTTCATAGCGTGAAATTTCATGCTCTGTGTCATCAATAGTAATATATTTTATTTCCTCTGAACTTCTGCTATAAATAGTGCAAGGCCCGATGGCTATTCCTCCATTCACACCGATTCCCGTTATAATTTCCATACAAACTCCTCTCCATCTTAATCTTCACAAACTATACTGTTTCACAATTGTCTTATCTGATTCAATTATCAATAGTCTCATATTAATCTCAATACAAAGATTTGATTTTAGACATTTGAATCCTTATCTTGTAGTAAAAAGGTGTTGCAACACGACCAAATAGGTAGTATTGCGACACCTCTTTATTTACCAAAATAAATCAACTTACTGATCTTCTTCCCGGATTCATTTTCATCTTGTTATGTAAAAACTATTTCAACATTTTTTTCAATTCATCTGCAACAAATTGAACCTGAGTACCTACAATTACCTGAATACTAGTTTTATTAGGCCGAACGATACCTGAAATTCCTGATGATTTAATCTTCTTCTCGTCAACTGCGGTATAATCCTTGATTTCAATACGAAGTCTTGTAATGCAGTTATCTAAGGAAGTAATATTATTCTTTCCGCCCAGACCCTCTAAAATAACAGCAGCTACAGAAGCAAAATTACTATTGCTTAAGGTTATATGTTTCTCATCCTCAGTGATATCATCATCTTCCCTACCTGGAGTCATGAATTTGAATTTTGTAATTAAGAAACGGAATATTAAATAGTAAACCACAAAGAATACCAGTCCAACAGGAATTAAAAGCAATGGATTCAGTGCCATAGGAGCCTTAAAGCTTAAAACATAGTCAATTAAGCCTGCACTGAAGTTAAAGCCTGCTCTTGCCGGTAAGAGAGCAACGATAAAGCAGGAAATACCGGTCAACAGCGCATGTACTACGTATAATACAGGTGCTAAGAACATGAAAGAGAATTCTAAAGGCTCAGTTACACCTGTTAAGAAGGAGCAGAGAGCAGCTGCAAAAAGTAAGGATGCTGCAATCTTCTTTTTATTTGTTTTTGCTGTATGGTACATAGCTAAAGCTGCACCTGGTAAACCAAACATCATTACCGGGAAGAATCCGGCCATGTACATACCTGTCTGTCCTAAGGTTCCTTCACCTGACCAGAAGTTACTTAAATCATTGATATTAGCAACGTCAAACCAGAATACACTGTTTAAAGCATGATGTAAACCGAGTGGAATTAGCAATCTGTTAAGGAAGCCGTAAATACCTGCTCCAATAGCTCCCGAACCTACAATTCCTTCACCTAATGCAACCAATCCGCTATATACCACTGGCCAGATGAAGAATAAAATAACGCTGACAACCATGGTAATTCCTGCAGTTACGATTGCAACAAATCTTTTGCCGCTAAAGAACCCAAGATAAGCTGGCAACTTAGTATTCTTGAAGTGATTATAACAGTAAGAAGCAATAAGACCTGCAAGAATACCGATAAACGCATTTTCAATCTTAGCAAATGCCGGATTAGCATCGGCACCGGTAAACATAGCCACAGCACCACTGGATAATAAGGTAGTAAACATTAACCAAGATACAAGACCTGCAAGACCTGCTGTACCATCATTGTCATCGGACATACCAACAGCAACACCAATCGCAAAAAGTAATGCAATGTGATCAATAATCGCCGCACCTGCCTTGATCAAGAATGCCGCAATAACATTGTTGGCACCCCAGCCGCTTGGATCAATCCAGTAACCAATACCCATCATAATACCAGCCACTGGTAAGCATGCTACTGGAAGCATTAATGATTTACCCAGTCTTTGAAAAAACTTCATCATAGAAATAACTCCTCCTTTTTTTATTATGCTGTAGATTCTACAGCTAATTCACTTTTATAGGTTTGCTGCTAAAAAAGCCTTAATTGTAGTTGAAGCTTCTGCTTCATCTGAGCCATTGAAGATTACTGTGATTTCATCACCTTGTTTTACTCCTAGCCCCATAATTCTAAGAATGCTCTTGGCATCTACACTGGTATTATCCTTTTTTATACTAACCTCACATTGGAAGTTCCTCGCCTCTTTTACCAGTAAGCCTGCTGGTCTGGCATGGATGCCCAGTTCATCCTTAACAACATACTTAATCTCCTTCATTCACTTTCTCCTTCCTGTAGTCATCTCAGTATTACTTTTGTTATCAATAGTTTATTTTTTGATGGTTATTATCTTATCTAATTCTTCTACCAGCCGTCCTGTAACTGGTGTGATAACAGAATAATCAGCGGTATTACAGATTACCACAGGTGTGATCACATCGTATCCTGCTGCCTTAATCTGCTCCATATCAAACTCCAGTAGTAAATCGCCGACTTTCACTTTATCTCCAGTGTTAACAAAGGCTTGATAAAATTCCCCGTCCAGCTTTACCGTATCCAGTCCAACATGGATTAAAATTTCTGTTCCCTGATCAGATACAATGCTGATGGCATGCTTTGAGTCAATGATCATTCCAACTGTTCCATCCACGGGAGCAACCACCCTGCCACTAAGTGGCATGATCGCCAGCCCATCACCCATAATTTTTTCTCCGAATACAGGATCCTTTACCTCCGATAAGGGGCATGCTTCACCTCTTAATGGAGAATGAATTACAATTTCTTTGTCTTTTGAACCCAGCCCCCATTGTTCCTTCCATTTATTAAACATTCGTTTCCTCCTATTCCATTGCTCTGCTTCCAAGGATAAAGCGCCGTATTTGAATCGACAGCATTGCCTGTTCCTCGATCGCATTTCCTTCCGGATAATAACCCTTCAAATGCTCAATTATTTGTTGACTGCAGGCATATTCCTCCGGATACAATTCTTTTACCATATCTTTAAATTTCTGATCAATGTTATCTTCTTGTTCCTTATTCATCATCCGTTGGATCAAATTCTTCAGCTCTGTTACAAACCTACCATATTGCGAAGAATGTTCCTCCAAAATAACACCAAATGCTCTTTCTACGATGTGAACCAGCTGGGGAATAATTCTGGTGATACTCATCGTCTCACTCATCCGATTGTTATATTCCGCATTAACAATATGAAGAGCTATGGAAGCTGCTTCATCCACCGGAAGCTTTAAATTAATTCGTTGTTCAATTAAAGCAACAGCATATTCTCCAATCAGGTATTCCTGACGATATAACCTCTGAACATCCCATAGAAGTGGATTGTCAAAAATCATTCCCTGATGATAACGTTCAATCGCAAAATTAATATGATCTGTTAAGGTGATATACACATTCGGATTCAGCTTACGATTTAGTACTTTATCTGCATAGGTTATAATCTCGTTTGATAACTGAATATGTTCCAACGGAAAATTGGTAAGCAGCTCCTTAAACCTGTCAACCTCTGTCTGGGTTTCCAGGTAGAATATCTTTTCTATGAGCTTCTGATCAACCTCTTTGCCTTTTTTCGTTTGAAATCCAATACCTTTACCCATGATCAGTACTTCTTTCCCCTTATCATAAGCACTAACCACATTATTATTGATCACTCGTTCCACTTGCATCATTATCACCCCAATTACAAACTAAGATTATAATTCCAAAAAAGGATAAAAAAAAACCAAACTTTATGAAACATCTATAGTCCATAAAATTTGGTCTTGCCTGCTAATCAGTAACAATCCATTCAATATTTTCTTTACAATCACATTCTATCAATAACGCTTAAATATGTCAATATAAATTTTAAAAAAATATAAAATATAACTAAAATAATTATAAATACAATGACTCATTTTTAAAATTATGCTAAATAAAGTGGTTTACAGCATCTCATGCATCCAAACACGCATTTGATTTAAGCCACGGTTTCCCCACGCATAATATGGAATCGCCGTCATTTCCACCTCCTGTTTTTTGAATTCTCCCTCAAAATATAGCTCGTCATTTGCAAAAATTCTTAAACCCTTCATTTTCAGGCGTAAGATGCCGTTAAGAACCTCCGGCTCGTAGTCCCCTACCTCAGTCGTGTCCTTCTTGCGGATCCAAAGCTCCTGAAGATTTTTACCATTATCCTTTTCTTCAAAGCAATAGACGATTGGCCCCCTCAGGAAAGCTACGCACCCAATGTTCTCACGCACCAGGGTGTTTGCATGAATTCTGCGCACCGGCATATCATAATGCACCTGTAAGGTATCCCCTGATTGCCAAAACCGTTTGAAATAGTAATATCCAAACCTGATATCCTGCGGATCATCCAGCTTTATACCATTGAGATAGAACACTGCATTTTCAGCATAAGAAGGAACCCGCACAGAAAATGTGAATTCTTTTCCTGTTCCTGCCGGTTCGATCCTATAAGTCACACTTCCCTCCCAGGGACTCTTCGATTCCACAGAAATCCTCGCGTCACAAAAATCTGCCATACCGCCGATGCTCAAATGAGAATATATCGTATCCTTTCCTTCCGACCATGCATACTGCCCAAGAGAAGTGATTAACCGTGCCACATTGGGAGGACAGCAGGCACATTGATACCAGGCCGGACGTTCCGGAAGTACATGCTTAAAGCCAAATAATTCACCCGATATCCCCGGGTTAACCTCTAGAGGATTGACATAGAAAAACCGTTTACCATCCAATTGCATTCCACTGATTACTCCATTATAGAGCGCCCGCTCCATAATATCCGCATATTGATTGGACGGATTAAGGTTAAGCATTTTCTTAGCAAAAAATATTAATCCTACACTGGCACAGGTTTCCGCATAGACCGAATCATTCGGCAAATCATAATCTACGGTAAAGGCTTCACCCTCCGCAGTGGAGCCAATACCACCGGTAATATACATTTTTTTATTAACCATATTGTTCCAAATAGCCTCACAAGCCTTTAATAACCCGTCATCACCAATTGCTTTTGCTAGATCAGCCATTGCTGTATACATATAGACGGCTCTTACACTGTGGCCTTCCGCAGTTATTTGCTTTCTTACCGGGGCAAAGCTTTGATTATATTTCGTATTGTATGGATCCAGAATTTCATGCTTCCAGCCTCTGCTGTTATTTTCACGGATAAAGTATTCCGGATCCTTTCCCCTTTCATCAATAAAATGTAAAGCAAGCTTTAAGAATTTTTCTTTACCCGTGGCATGATAAAGCTTCATTAGACCGATTTCAATTTCCTGATGCCCGGGAACACCTTCTCTTTTTTCGATTATAAAGCGGTTCTCAATGTGGTCTGACATCCGTTCCATTACCTTAAGAAGTGTGTCCTTTCCCGTTGCCTTATAGTAAGCAGCCGCTGCCTCCATCATGTGCCCGGCACAATATAGCTCATGGCATTCGTGCAAATTAGCCCATCTCTTCTCAGGGGCTTTCAGCGTGAAATAAGTATTCAAATATCCGTCCGACTGCTGTGCTTTTGAAATAATATCAATAATCTCATCCGCTCTTCTTTCTAAATCCGCATCCGGCTTGATACACAACGAATATGCAACCGCTTCCAGCCACTTTGCAACATCACTGTCCTGAAAAACCATGCCATAAAATTCACCTTCCTCCAGCCCTGCTGCAATTCGAAAGTTTGCAAATGCATGGCTTTTCTCCACTCCAGGAACCTTATCCTCCAAAATACTTTCCTGATAGGGGATTACGACCTCTGTAATCAGCTTTTGTCTGGCGGACCAAAACTCATCATTAATTTTTACTTGCTTTAGCTCAATATCATTTATATCGTTCTCATACATTCTCATCTCCTGAACACCTTTCGAATACCGGTATTGACTCTATCGTTAGCTGTACTTTAATGGTCTCTCCTCCCGGATACATCGAATCACTTTCCATCGCCTTCCAATTACATCCTTTCGGCAAATATACACTACGCTCCTTAATACCTGCAAAAAGCACCGGTGCTACCAGATAACGGCTGCCATACATATATTCATCTGTAATTTCCCAGCAATTTTCATCCTCCGGGAACTGATAAAATAAGGTTCTCATTATAGGAGTTCCCTTTTCATGCGCTTCTTTCATCGTTGCTCTCGTGTAATCACGCATTTTTTCCCTAATATTAATATATTTAACACAAATATCATAAACCTTCTCCCCGTAGCTCCATATCTCATTTGGAGCACCGGAACAACACGCCGCACCTCCGGTTGAACCTATCTGAGGCTGCCTTGGCTCCCTGTCGCCATGAAGCCGCATAACCGGACAAAAGGCCGCCCATTGAAACCAACGAATCAATAATTCCCGAAAGCTCTCTGCCTCAGGGTCCCCTCCATGAAAGCCACCTATGTCGGTGGTCCACCAGGGGATACCGGCAATTCCCATATTAAGACCTGCAACAAGTTGATTGCGCAAGCTCTCAAAACTGGAGGCAATGTCTCCGGACCAAACCAGAGCGCCGTATCTTTGGCTGCCAGCCCAGGCACACCGCAGTAAATTAACAACATTCTCCTGTCCTTCCCTCTCCATTCCTTCATAGAAAGCCTGGGCATACATGCGGGGATATAAATTTCCGATTCGTAGATTACTTCCACCGAAATATCTATAATTATCAAAATCATACACCGAATACTCCGGCTCAGCTTCGTCCAACCAGAAAAGCTTAATGCCCAAATCATAATAATTCCTTTTTACTTTTTCCCAAACATATTCTCTTGCTTTTGGATTTGTTGTATCTATGTGTATGGTGACACCTTGAAAATCCATGCCTGCTCGAAAGCCTCGTTCCGTTCTGATCAAATACCCTTTTTCCATCATTTCATCATAATTCTCACATGTCTTATCCACCGTAGGCCATATGGATACCATCAGTTCAATTCCCAAACCTTTCAGTTCTTTCACCATAGCTGCAGGGTCAGGCCAATAGATAGGATCAAACTTCCATTCCCCCTGCTTCGGCCAATGAAAGAAATCAATGACAATCACATCCAGGGGAACTCTACGTCTTTTGTACTCACGGGCTACCGAAAGCAGCTCCTCCTGAGTCTGATATCTGAGCTTGCACTGCCAAAAACCCAAGCCGTACTCCGGCATCATCGGTACCGTGCCGGTAGCCCCCGCATAGCCTTCCTCTATTTCTGCCGGCGTATCCCCAGCCACGATCCAACAATCCAGACTCTGGGTAGCATATGCCTCAAAACTCATGACATTCTTACCAAACACGGCTCTTCCCACTCCCGGGTTATTCCAGAGTAGGCCATAGCCTTTGGAGGATAATGCAAACGGCACGCTGGCCTGAGAATTTCTATGCGCCAATTCCATATCCATTCCTTTTAAATCCAGATATGGCTGCTGATATTGGCCCATCCCATAGATTTTCTCATCGGTATGTATGGATTCCAGTCTCCAGGTCAGATGATAGTCCCCTCCTATGATAGGCTTGAATTCTCTGGCTTCAACCTCGATCGCACTGCATTTGGGATCCAACACATCTCTCCTGTTTCTGCTGTATTCCTCAATTAAAAGCTCTCCCTTTTGATTAAAAATCATTAATTTACCAAAGCGTGAGATTACAGCTTTTATTTTTCCGTTTTGTATGGAAGCACTATCTTCCCTTATTTCAATCACTGCATCCTGTTGTACCGCATCGAGTAAAGCCCAGTTTTCCACAGGCATTTTATCATTTTTCGTTGCTCTGATTCGAAGAGCACTGCTGCCCCAGGGCTCAATCCATAATTCTTCTGCATCATAGTGAAATCGCAATTTATTACCTTCTCTTATTAGCATAAGCATCCTCCCATGTTTGTGTCCATGCCTCCTTACTGCACATATCTCCATGAAGGTGCAGGCATGAACCCGGTCTTCCCTAGTTTCACTCATTTTGTTTCTATCAGTTCTATCCTTTCACCGCACCACTTGTCATACCACTTATAATGTACTTCTGCATTAAAATGAATATTAGCGCTACCGGAATAATCGTTACAACTGCAAAAGCCGTCAGATAACTCCATTTCGTTCCATATTGTCCAATAAAATTAAAGATTCCGGCGGTGATTGGTCTTTTTTCTTGATCAAGAATAAATGTCATACCGTAAGCCAAATCTCCCCAACCATATAAGAAAGAAAAGACTCCACAAACCACAACCCCAGGCTTTGCAATCGGAATCAGTACCTTTATGAATCCAGTAAATTTATTGCAGCCGTCAATATAGGATGCTTCTTCTAACTCTTTTGGTATTGCAGCAAAAAAATTCTTTAATATCAGAACCGAAAAAGGAATACCAATTGTTGCATCAGAAAGCACCGTAGACCACCAGGTATTATATAAATGCATTTTTTGGAAAGTAATGAACAGCGGTGTGAGTAAAACCGACACTGGCAGCATCTGTGTCACCAAAAAGCCGAGAACAACGGCTCTTTTCCCTCTAAAATGATACCTGGCAATACCATAGGATGCCGGAACCGCCAAAACAATGGAAATTGCCATGGCTCCAATGGAAATCACCATGCTATTGCCAAAGGAACGAAACATATTAAAATCGCCTCTTTTTACCTGCGCCAAATAGGATTTCCCATTCAGCACCTCCGGCCAGAAGGTGGGCGGAATCTGGAAAATCTCTTTTTCTGTTTTTATCGAGGTTACAAAAATCCAATAGAGAGGGAATAAAAGAATACATAATAAGGCAACAGATATCACGCAACATACCATATTCTTTGCCTTAGATAATTTTATGTCAGTATCCATTATGCTTCCTCCTCTGAATAAATGAATTTCAAGTAGATCAAGCTGACAACAAATAAGATCAGAAATAAAATGTTGGCAACCGCAGCTCCCTCACTGTATTTGAACATTTCAAAGGACAATTTATAGGAATAGGTGGATAATAACTGGGTCGAATTTACCGGCCCGCCGCTGGTCATAACATAAACCAGATCATATACCTTAAAGGTATAGATAAATCCTAAAATCAACACGGATTCCATGGTCGGCTTCAGTAATGGAATGGTGATTTTCCAAAAGGCTTGAAGCTTGCCCGCACCATCGATTGCAGCGCTTTCATATAGCTCCTTGGGTATTGTAGTCAGTCCTGTTGCAATCAAGATCATATTAAACGGAATACCGATCCAGAAATTCGCAAAAATTACTGCAAACATTGCTGTGGTCGGATTCGTAAGCCAATCAATATTTTGCTGTATGATTCCAAAACTGCGCAGAAAAAAGTTAATAATACCGACATCTGTACTAAACATGAATTTAAACATCAATCCGGTAATGGTCATCGGAATCATCCACGGAATCAGCAGAAGTCCTCTTACCGTTTTTGCAAACTTAAAATTCTTGTTAAAGAATAATGCAAGAGCGAAGCCCACAATAAACTGAAATATGATGCATATCACCGTGAAAAACAAGGTATTCCAAAGGGCTGTCAGTAAAACATTATCCTGTTGAAAAAGATGGATATAGTTCTCAAAGCCTACAAACTCCTTTACATTACTCCGTAAGGTTTTAACCGTCACATCCTGAAAGCTCAAAGTAAAATTGTATATGATAGGATATCCTACGAAAACAAGCATATAGATTAAAGCTGGTAACACAAACAATATCCCGACATTATCATATTTAAAATATTTTTTTATACCTTTCATGTCATTCCTCCATGCTTATGGAATAGAAAAGAGCAGGTACTGCACACTGAGTGTATTTCCTGCCCCTCCCATACCATCTATGTACTACTTGTTTAAAACACCGTCAATGGATCCTTGCGCTTTTGCTGCAGCGGCCTCAGGTTCACTTGCACCCGCCATTACTTCATTAAATGCTAGTGAGATAGCATCCGAAATCTCAGGCCATTCGGCAAGCGGTCCTCTTGCATTTGCATACTGCATTTCCTCTACGAATGCCTCATAAACCTCATCTCCCGCAAACTGATCTTTCGCTATGGTAGAATCTGCTGAAATATATCCCATTGCCTTCATCATGAAGAGGCACTGCTCTTTCTGAGTAGCAAATTTTAAGAACTCAATAGCAGCCGCTTCATTTCCACCAGCAATAACGGAGTAATTCTCACCACCAAGACCGGAGGCTTGTTGCTTATCCATCGGAATCGGAGCCACTCCCCAATTTAAATCAGGAACTTCCTCCCGCATGGTAGGAACCTGCCAAGTACCGTTGATCATCATAGCAAGATTGCCGGATATAAATTGATTCATGGTATCACCCTGGGTCCAGTTGATCGCTTCTTTTGGCATAGCACCGGAATCAACCAGTTTCTTAACCATACTTAAGGCTTTGATCCCACCTTCTGAATTAAGCTCATAGGCAGTAGCACCGGTAGACCAAACCCAGGTAAGGAAGTTAAAGGTTCCTTCTTCGTTCTGTACGCTGCTATGTGCAAAACCGGATACCGTATCCGTCGTACATTTTTTTGCTGCATCCAATAACTCATCCCAGGTCGTGGGAACCTCACAGCCGGCTTTTTCTAGCATATCCTTATTATAATAGAGGAGAAGATCATTGCTGCCAAAGGGAACTCCATATAATTTTCCATCCAGGGTACAGGAGTTCACGGGTCCCGGATAGTAATTACTTACGTCAAACTTACCTGTAAGATCTGCGAAAATTCCCATCTGAGCATATGCAGCGGTATCCGGGTTATCCTGGATTACGATATCCGGTAATTCATTTGCGGATGCTCCGATGGATAACTGCTTCTTAAAATCTGCAAATGGAACGTATTTTGCTTCTACCTTAATGCTGCTCTGTGAATCATTAAATTCCTGTACTAATTGATTCAGAGCTTTTTGATGCCCTTCTGTTTCCCAATAATACCAAATCGTTACGTCTCCTGAAGCACCGCCTGCTGTGTCAGCCGTATTATCCGCTGCTTCACTCCCCTGATCTGCTGCCTGTGTTACCCCAGTTTCATTTTCACCGGTTGTCTGGGCTTCCTGTTTTTTTGAAGCACATCCAACGAACATTGTTGTTATCATTGCTAAAATGATAAGCATGGAAACTAATTTTTTCATGTATTTCCTCCTCTTTTTTATTTGGTAGCCTTATTATATAAAAATACCCCCTGGGAAAATACTCTAGAAAACTTTAAAAGGTGGAATATCCTAAGATCATTTATTTGTTTTTCGGTACTCTGCTGGAAGCTGCCCGGTGCACTCTCGAAACACCTTGCTAAAATACTTAGCGTCAGAATAGCCTACCTTTTCTGCTACCTCACAAACCTTCAGCTTGCTGCCAATCAATAATTCCTTTGCCTTCATCATTCGAAAATCCTTGATATAGGTACTGAATTTTATACCCTTCTCCTGGTGAAACTGCATACCAAGATATTCTGGAGTCAAATTAAGCTTCGCTGCGATTTCCTCCAAAGTAATACCTGTTTTATAATATTCCAATATCATATTCTCAGCTCTTTTCACATTCAGACTGAGATCATTTATCTCCTCAAACTGATCTTCTTTGATGCAGGTATAGATTTCTTCCATTACATCACTAAGCTCTTCCTGATTTTTTGAGTCCATAATTTTCTGAAGAATCTTTTTCTGCTCAATTTGCTCAGGATTTATGATGCTAATTTCCTTCCCTACATTGATCATTGCCCAGATGAACCTGACATAGCATTCCTTAATGTTTTTTGGTTCATAAACATTACCTTGTTCAAAATAGTGCTTAAACTGCTCCAGGCATTGGTAAACCTTGTTTTTCTGAAAGGAGCACAGCGCCACCTTAATACGCTTTTCGATATCCACCGGATAGATGCATAGGGTTGTCTGTACATTCAAAATCTTCGGATACGATATCATAATATTTTTTCCGAATGCCGCATTCCAATCCATATGCTGGAGCAAGGTATGATAATTTTTTCTCAGTTCTTCCATGCCGGCTGCATTTATCCATCCATAATTATAATCCCCTGCCTCCCTGTTAGGACTATGGGAAACAGCACCAAGCTGAAACCATCTTTCAACTTCCTGTGGATCCTCATATCCATATAAAACAACCAACAATATTTTATCCTTCGGTACCTCCAGCAGTGAATATTTTAAGTTCTTCCTCTGGCTAAAAAAGCCCACGAAATTTCGCTTAGCAGACTCCACTCTTTCCTCATACCGTTTTCCGAGATAAATCTGAACTTCACTGAATCTTGTACGTTTATCAATGCCATATTTACCTTCCACAAAATTCTCCAGGTTTTCATCAACCTCCATACCGCCAAAAATAATTCCAAGCAAAATATTATCTAGCCGGTCAAAAACTACAGGGCTTTGTTTTTTAGACTCCTCCAACTGTAGTTCCATATTTTTGATTGATTGTACAAAATCATTAACCACCAGCGGCTTTACCAGATACTCACTTACACCCCAGCGTATTGCCTGCTGGGCATAGGAGAATTCTGCATAAGCACTCAAAACAATGGCTCTATATTTAATTTTTTTATCGTAGAGGATGGAAAGCATGGTAAGTCCGTCCATTACCGGCATCTTGACATCCGTAATGACCAGATCAGGTTTCTCTTCTAAAATCATTTCCAGCCCTTCCTGCCCGTTCACTGCACTTCCCGCTACTGTATGCTGTGGGAACATTTTTGCCAATAGCTTGCAGATCCCTTCCCTGATTCTTATTTCATCCTCAACTACTACAATGCGCATGCTATACCCTCCGTGGAATTAAAATAATTACCTCTGTACCTTCTCCTAAGCTACTGCTAACCTTAACACTTGCTTTTTCCCCATAATACATAGATAGTCTGGAAATAACATTTTCCATGCCGATATGTCCGCCTCTGTTTGAACTGCGAAAGATCCGTTGATTGATTTCTTCTACTAAGGCCGGTTCAATTCCTTTACCATTATCCTTAATTAAAATTCGAATATAATCATCCTGAAGTTCTAGATTAATGTTTAAAATATGTTCTCTGTTTAAGCCATCAAATCCATGGATAATCGCATTTTCTATAAATGGTTGAAGTATGAGTTTATGTATTTTATAATCAAGTATCTCAGCATCTGCATTAAGCTCATAGCAAAATGTATTCTTTAGCCTGATTTGCTGCAGGTAAATATAATTCTTCAGCCATTCCAGCTCCTGGCGGATTTCTACCATGGCATTACTGTTTGTAATAGCGTACCTTAATATCGTGGCAAGTGAGCTGATCGCATTGCTAATGTCATAGTCCTCCTTATCTATCGCCATCCAGTTAATGGTATCTAAGGTATTATATAAAAAGTGCGGATTGATCTGTGCCTCCAAGGCCTTTATCTCTGCTTCCAGCTGGCGCTCGCCCGCCTCTTTTTCTTTCTTCATCGCCACATTTAGCTTTAGGATCATGTCGTTAAACTGTAATGCAATATATTCTATCTCTAAGGGCATTTTCTTCTCAATTGCAACATCTGCCTCCAAATTACCGGCGCTAACAGTATGCATAGCTGCTACGACCTTTCTTACCGAGGATACCAGCCTCTTGGATAGCCACACGGTCAGACTTATTGCAACCAGTAAAGAGATAAAGCTTACCAATATAACAATTTCCTGCTGTAAGCTAAGCTTTCTGATGGTATCCCGCTGATTGGCAACGTTTACGATATCCCAGGATAACTCTTCGTTATGATATACATAAACAGAAAGATATTCTTTCCTAATCTTTGTTTCTTTTGCTATGAAATGCAGATATGCCTCTTTTCTTTCCTGTAAGGAATCATCCGCTTTCACCAATTTTTTGGTCAGGCTTTCCTGATTGTTATAAGAAATTATCCTGCCATTTTCATCTACGATAAAATTAATTCCGGTACCACTTTTACTTGATATATCCTGTTCAATGCATACCTTACTCAGTAGCTTCTCATCAATACTCACAATAACTATTCCGCTTTTCTTATTTAAATCCTTGTAATCAATAATACGGTGAGCCATATGAAACAAGTAGTAATCCTTATTTGCAAAGCTAACACCATATTCCGTAGGGAACACATGAGTTGTATTATCACTGGATACCTTGTTATACAGTTCATTTTGGGACAGTTCAAAATGCGAGATCCAGGACCTGTCATTTGAAACGGAGGTCAATTGATCGTAGGCAATCAGTACACCGTCTGAAGTAATTACCGTAATCGACCGTATGTAATCCTTGGTATATAATATCCCTCTCAAGAATCTTCTTAATTGGTTTTTGGTCACTGCCACATCCTTGCCCTGATTAAGCTTATCAACCAAGGCAACTACATTGTCATCCGTATAGATCTGATAAAGGATATCTTCATAGGATTCCAGCCAGATATTTAAGCTGTTGCTAGTCTGCTCCAGATTATTAATCGTTAACTCCTCCGTATTCTTTTTTAATGTATTTGAAATATTGTAATAGGAGAAAAAACTGATAAATAGAATTGGTACTGCAGAAGTCATTAAAAACAGACGTATTAACTTGGTTTGTAAGCTGACCTTATTGGTATGTGGCATACTTATTTTATTCATCTCGATTTCCTTTCACAGTTTACTGCGGGAATAATTATAAAAAATTAAAAAGTTATTTAAACAGGGATTACCTCTAATTTCCTTTTTATTATACTAGTAAGATATAAAAGTGACAACGATAATTATATTATTACTAATTAAGCGGTTGACAGTTAATATTTTGTATGCAAATTTACTAAAAACCCCCTCACATCTCTTATTTCTTATCTGTGCCGATAAAAAAAGACTGTCTCTCCAGAAGGTCAATACGCTTATGATAGCGTAAGCTTCTTAAGAGGCAGCCTCTTTTTAATAATACATTATTTCAAACATTAATTAAAAGAACTTCATTACCAATTCATATATCACCGGAACTAACACCGCCGGTAACAGATTGCCGCATTTAATCTTTTTCCCAAAAATCATATTAATGCCGATCCCAAAGATCAATACCGAACCAATGCAGGATATATTCGAAATCATTTGATCACTCAAATACGGCTCAATATATTTTGCTAATAACGTAATTGCTCCCTGATATAATCCGAGAGGAATTATTGAGAAGAACACACCTAATCCCAGTGTTGATGCAAAGAAGATAGAACAAGTTCCATCAATAAAACCCTTAGCATACAACATGGATGCATCACCGGATAACCCATCCTGCAAGGATCCGATGATAGCCATTGCACCAATGCAGAATAATAAGGAACTATTTACAAAGCCATCTACAAAATTCTGTCCGGTCTCTCCTTGTACCTTAAGTACCGACCTTATTTTCTCTCCAACACGTTCGAGTCTTAGCTCGATATTGATCAGTTCTCCAAAAAAAGCTCCGATTGCTAGCGATACTATCATCAGCATAGTATTAGCTGTACCAAGCTTATTCCCATCCACTATGAATAAGCCCTGGAGCGCTCCGCTGATTCCGATGAACATAACAGCCAAGCCAAGAGCATTCATAATTGTGTCCTGAAACCTCTGCTTTAGCCCACCTTTTATCAATATTCCTATTGTTGCACCAGCTAAGATGAATGCCATATTCGCTATCGTACCTAAGCCTACCATTGTTTTCTCCTGTTCGTATCATATAAGTTATCGGATGTACATTATTCTTATCATGTACATCTCCCGGTGATATAGACTTGTATCTCGTTCCAATGATACAAGTCATGGAAATTGAACTGTACTTCCGATAAAAGGGCTGCTACACTAAACCTGTCGTTTGCTCCACTTCTCTTAGAGCCAGTATCGTTCTCTGGATCAAATCATCAAGCTCCCATCCAAGCATCTCTGCTCCACTAGTGATTACTTCCCTGGAACAGCCTGCAGCAAACTTCGGTGTCTTATATTTCTTCTTTACGGAGCTAAGCTCTAAGTCCATTGTACTTTTTGAAGGTCTCATAATAGCGCAGGCACCAATTAGTCCTGTCAGCTCATCGACTGCATATAGCACTTTTTCCATTTCATGTTCTGGCTTGATATCTACTGTAATGCCATAGCCGTGGCTGGCGGTAGCACGTATCAAACGCTCATCAATTCCATGAGCACGCATGATCTCCTGACTTTTTATACAATGCTCCTGTGGATACCTACCAAAGTCCAGATCATGCAATAGTCCTACAATGCCCCAAAACTCCTCTTCGGCACCACATCCTAATTCCCTGGCAAAGTACTTCATGGCACCTTCTACAATCTGGGCATGCTTTAAATGAAACTCATCCTTATTGTATTCCTTTAATAATTCCCATGCTTCTTCTCTTGTTGGTATTTTTCCCATGTGTATCCTCCTTCTGGTATTCTTAGAGTACGCTTTACTTGTATATTAGCTTACTGCTGCCATGCAGCTGTTTATTAAATCACTATTTTACACCGGTGATATCTTTAATTACCTCTCCCGCAAGAATTAACCCCGCCACAGAAGGTACGAAGGAATTACTGCCCGGAATCTGACGTCTGGCGGTACATTTTCTTTCTGCTCCCGGAGGACAGATACAGCCTGTTTTACAGCTAATCGCCATATCCTCCAAAGGTTTTTTCGGAAGCTCTTTCGAATATACTACCTTTAATTTCTTTACTCCCCTTACCTTTAGCTCTCTTCTCATAACTTTAGCTAAAGGACACACAGAGGTTTTATAAATATCAGCAACTTCGAATTTTGTAGCGTCTAATTTATTGCCGGCACCCATACAACTGATAATCGGTACATTTTTCTCATTTGCCCGCAGTACCATCTCAATCTTACCGGATACCGTATCAATAGCATCCACAATATAATCATACTGGGAGAAATCAAATTGATCTGAGGTCTCTGGAGTATAGAAGCATTGATAGGTAGTAACCTCCGCCTTCGGATTGATTTCCAGGATACGCTCTTTCATCACATCTACTTTATATTTACCCACCGTTTTTCTTGTAGCAATCAGCTGACGATTTATATTGGTAAGGCACACCTTATCATCATCAATGATATCAAGCTTACCTATACCCGCTCTCGCAAGAGCCTCAACGGTATAACCTCCGACTCCGCCGATACCAAAAACTGCAACTCTGGCATTACTTAGTCGGTTCATACCCTCATTTCCAAACATTAATTCGGTTCTTGAAAACTGGTTTAACATAGGTCAACTCCCTTACTATCATAATCATCTAAAAAGTTATATTCCATCGTTTTATCATGGTATCCGATGATGGTGGTTAAATTCACATCATGGACACTACGGAAAATATTCATATCAATTGCAGGATTTGTCTGTCTGAATTTTTTAATTAATGCCTTCATCTCCTGACGTTTGGAGCCACCACCTCCATTATCACAAAGAGTACAATTCTCCGTGAATCGACATGCGCATTGAATAAACTGCAACTCATGATAATTCTTCCAGGCAAGAATATCCGCCTCTTTTACTAAATACATTGGACGTATCAGCTGCATTCCGGGATGATTCGTACTATGAAGTTTTGGCATCATTGTTTGAATCTGACCACCGTAGAGCATACCCATTAGGATTGTCTCAATCACATCATCAAAATGATGTCCCAGTGCTATCTTATTACAGCCCAAAGCTTGAGCATTCTTATAAAGATAACCCCTTCTCATTCTCGCACATAAATAGCAGGGGGATGAATCCACATCTGCTACAATATCAAAGATCTTGGTCTCGAAGATCGTTATTGGAATATTTAATAGCTTCGCGTTATTAATAATTGTCTGACGGTTAATCTCATTATATCCTGGATCCATAACTAAGAACACCAGCTCAAACTGCATTTTTCCATGTCTTTGCACTTCCTGCATCAGCTTTGCCAACAGCATGGAATCTTTTCCGCCGGAGATGCAAACCGCAATCTTATCTCCTTCTGAGATTAATTTATAATCATTCACTCCATTGATAAATTTCTTCCACAGGGGCTTACGATATTTTGTTATAATACTTCTTTCTATTTCTTCGTAACGTTCCATTTTATATACCACTTTCTATAATTATGTGTCTATTTTCAAAGCTCTTCTATCCTCAAGAAAATCTTATACAACTCTACTATCACTGTATGTTAAATGCTAATGTCTTATTTTCTTTTGCCGTTTGCCATTTTTCAAAGCAAGATTTAATTATTAATAGTTAACTTCTTATAGGAACTGTCAAAGGCTACTAAAAATCTATCCAATTCCTCCTGTGAAGTCAAATGACTCAGGCTGATCCGCCAGGAACACATGGCGTTTTTCTTATCCTTAGAGACTGCATACACAGGTCTGGACGGAGAATTCGGTACGGAGCATGCTGATTTTACGGATACACAGATGCCATTTTCCTCCAAGGCTTCCTGAAAAGCCCCACCCTTCACTCCTTGTACACTTAAATTTAAAATATGTGGAACAGAATAATCTGTACTGTTGATTCTAACCTTCTTATAAGGTAAGAGTTTCTTTTTTAGATACTCATTTCTCTCTCTGACAATTTTAAGCCTCTCTTCCATATTCCTATCGGAAATCTCCAGGGCTTTTAAGGTGGCAGCAATCAAACCTATGACAGGTGTACCGCTTCGATAAATCGTCGTACTTGTCCCGCCATGAATCAGGGGTTGCAAAACCACCTGTTCTTTCTTAATTAAAACGCCGCTCCCATTCAATCCGAAGAATTTATGCGGTGTAAAGGTGATACAATCAGCCACTTCAAATGGAACCGGTATTTTTCCGACTGCCTGTGTAGCATCCGTATGAAAATAACAATTTGGATAGCTTTCTAAGATACTGCTAATCTCTTCCACTGGCTGTCTAACCCCTAATTCACTGTCCACCATGCAGATAGATACCAGTACCGTGTCCTTTCGAAGTAATTCCTTCAAATGCTCTACATCAACAGTTCCATCCCTGGTTATATCAACTAAATCTATTTCATAACCCTGAGCTTGCAGATGGGTCAGGGCACCGCTAACCGAAGGATGCTCCAAGCAAGTTGAGATGATGTGTTTCCCATTCTGTTTATAGGCTCCCACAATCCCCTTGATTGCAAGATTATTTGCCTCACTTGCACCGGAGGTATAAATAATTTCCGTAGCCTTCACCTTTAACAAAGCAGCAATCTCCTCTGTTAATTCATCTATTTTGAGCTTTGTCTGCTTTCCGAGCAGATGCCAGGAATTTGGGTTCGCCGTATAGAGCTTTGTAGCTTCCACAAAGCATTCCAATACTTCTCCATCCACCGGCGTATTCGCCGCATAATCTAAATATATCATGAAACCACCTCTTATAACGTTAAAGCAACATTACTATAATAAGTTGAATTCCCTAGTATGTCAATGCATTTTATCGATTACAGCGTTTTCCATATCCTGATATAAATTTCGTAAATTTATATGATTTATAGTCAGTAATGAGACCTCCGGACATAAAAAATACCTCATTCGATTCCTTTTAGAGGTAATCTGATGAGGTATTTTTACATATCATAATTATTTTACTTCTTCAAAACTGTCTTTACCCACACCACAAACTGGGCATACCCAATCCTCAGGAATATCTTCCCATTTTGTTCCTGGTGCAATGCCACCATCTGGATCGCCTAATTCCTCATCATAAATATAACCGCAAGCAGTACATTCAAATTTCTTCATATAACAACCTCCATATTGTAAATTAAGTATTTTTCAAGCGCAAGTTAAATCACACCTGAAATAAGTATTTGTCGTTACACTAATATGTATAACATAAATTTAAAAAAATCTCAATAAGAAAAGAAAATATATCCATTACAATTTCCAAAATATATGATATAATATCGCTAGATATTATATCATAGCGCCGCAGCGAAGCGAAGTGCGCATCCCTGGCACGAAGTGCCATATCATGTGGTTTCTACATGATATAATATCGCTAGATATAAATCTCCATAGCAAACTTGTCTTTGCTAAAGGAACACGTAGGAGAAAGGATCAGCGTGTTTTATCTGTCAACAGCAAACTTTATTTGTTTTTGAAGGGAGGTAACACTATGAGAGCAATAATTGATCGTGATGGTTGTATCGGATGCGGCCTTTGTTCAGGTGTCTGTCCTGCTGTATTCCGTATGGATGATGAAGGATTAGCGGAAGTATATACAAACCCTATTCCTTCCGATGAAGAAGATGCAGCCCAGGAAGCTGCTGATGGTTGTCCAGTATCTGTAATCACAATTGAAGCTTAAGTTAAACGACACAGAATGAAAGGATGATGTACTATGTTGAATCAAGAAGTAACTAAACTTTTAAACGAACAAATCACAAAAGAATTATACTCTGCCTATTTGTATATGGATATGGCAAATTACTATTCCGATCAAAGCCTGAACGGCTTTGAAAATTGGTTCTTTGTTCAAATGCAGGAAGAACGTGACCATGCTTTATTATTCCGCCAGTATCTTTTGAATAATGGGGAAGTTGTAAAGCTTGCTGCAGTGGATGCTCCTGACAAAAGCTATGAGAACTTCCGTGATCCTCTTGTATTAGCTTATGAGCATGAGCAGTTCGTAACTGCTTCTATTAATAATATCTATGAAGCAGCTTATAACGTAAAAGATTTTCGTACCATGCAGTTCCTTGACTGGTTTATTAAGGAGCAAGGCGAGGAAGAAAAGAACGCAGATGATAATGTAAAAAAATATGATCTGTTCGCAGGCGATCCTAAGGGCTTATATATGCTAGATAACGAATTGAAAGCAAGAGTATATGCGGCTCCATCTTTAGTGTTAGAATAATAGAAAGATATCCAGACTCATTTATCATGAATTGAAAGGCTGTTTTGCTTTGACAATATCGATCAAAGCTAAACAGCCTTTTTTGATTCTTACAAAAAATGACCCCAGATCTTTTGTAGCTCAGACCCGAGGCCATCTTTTAAGGATGTACTTTTATCAAACTGATACAAAGTAAACGAGGAAGTTTATTTTGTTTCAAGAATATATTGGTTTAAAATACTTTCGAGCATTTCCTGTCTACCGGATTTATTTGGAACAGTTCCGTTTGCTAATGCATAAGCCTCTAACTCCTTGAAGCCTACCTTACCATCAACGATATCTTTACCAATGCCTGTTGTATAGCTTGCATAACGCTCAGCCTTGAAGTCTTCGAATACACGATCCTCAAGAAGCTTAGCGGCTACCTTTAAGCCCTTAGCAAATGCATCCATACCTGCGATGTAAGCATAGAATAAATCATCATCCTGGAAGGATGCACGACGAACCTTAGAGTCGAAGTTTAATCCACCGGTAGTTAAACCTCCGTCCAAGAGAATCTCATACATAGCAAGTGTTGTATCATATACATTCGTAGGGAATTGGTCAGTATCCCATCCCAGCATAGGGTCGCCTGTATTCGCATCCACACTACCAAGAGCACCATTGATTCTGCTCATATTAAGTTCATGCTGGAAGGTGTGCTGTGCTAAGGTTGCATGATTTGCTTCAATATTCAATTTGAAGTAATCCTGTAAATTATATTTTCTAAGGAAAGAAAGAACAGTTGCTGCATCGAAGTCATACTGATGTTTTGTAGGTTCCTTTGGCTTAGGCTCGATGAGTAACTGGCCAGTAAATCCGATTTCCTTTGCATAATCAACTGCCATCTGAAGTAATCTAGCCAGGTTATCTAATTCTAAACCAGTATCTGTGTTGAGTAAAGTCTCATAGCCTTCACGGCCACCCCAGAATACGTAGTTAACACCACCTAAATCCTTTGTGATTTCCATAGCTTTCTTAATCTGTGCTGCAGCATAAGCAAATACAGTTGCATTACAGGAGGTAGAAGCACCATGTACAAATTTGTCATCACCGAAGGCATTGGTTGTACCCCATAAACACTTAATTCCGGTACGAGCCATCTCTTCTTTAATTACAGCAACAATTTCATCTAATCTCTTATTAGTCTCTTCTAACGTTGCTGCTCTTGGAGCTATATCCTGATCATGGAAACAGAAGAAAGGAATCTGCATTTTCTCCATGAATTCAAAAGCTGCATGTACTCTTTCTTTTGCTTTTCTCATTGCATCTTCGGTATTATCCCAATCACGATGCATAGTAGAACCACCAAATGGATCATTACCCATATAAGTTAATGTGTGCCAATAGGACATTGCGAAACGGCAATGATCCTTCATGGTCTTACCCATCACTACTTCCTCAGGATTGTAATACTTGAAAGAAAGTAGGTTCTTGCTTTGTGGTCCTTCATATTCGATCTTACCAATGTTAAAATATGCCATATATAACTCCTCCTTAATTGTATTTGCTTTAAGATGGGGCTGTTATTAACTGAAAGCCCCAGGTAACTTATACCATGACAGAGGTTAAAACGGGGGGAATATAACCTTTTGCCATAATATATAATTCAGTTACTAAACTACATTTATTATTATAAAACAGGTTGAAAAATATTGCAATAGGAATTTGTATATTTAATAAACTAATTTAGATTTTAAAAAAAGAAGGAACAAAATAAGATAAAAATTAGCCTAAATATAAGAAAGGCAGGTCGCCTGACTTCATTTAAGTAATTTCATCAATTTTGCTCCTTATCCATAATTAAATCTCTTAATACTGCTTAATCATTTTCAACTTCTAGTAGTCTTCTAACGTTTAATAACCCCCAGCCCTGTCTTTCCCAGTGCTGCCCCAGATCAATTGCACTGTTTCTAAGTCGAAGTTTTACCTCCCTATTTGTTAACTCTGGATTTTTTGATAAAAGTACTGCAATTGCACCAGATACCACCGGAGTTGCCATTGAGGTACCACTTTTTACGGTATACATCATTGGTGAATTAGCAAAGGTTAACCGAACCTCTCCATTTCCCGATTTTGTTGTATGTCGGCTGATATTACAGGATATGATGTTTGAGCCTGGAGCAACAATATCCGGTTTCTTTATGCAAAATGGAGTTGGTCCTCTTCCAGAATAATCTTTTGTACGACCACTTCCAAATACTTCAACCGCAATACTATCGTCTGAGGATCCTACTGTAATTACTTTTCTGCTAATCCCTGGGGTCGATATTGACATTGGTCCTGGACCATTATTTCCGGCTGCGACTACTACAACCATCCCATTATCCCAAACTGCATTTACTCCTTGAACTAGAAGTGAATTCTCATCGAGCACATCTTTTGCGGAGGTTCCCACAGAGATATTCACTACCCTGATATTATAGCGTTTACGATTATCCATAATCCATTGCAACCCCGCCAAAACATCTGAAATATTTCCGTCACCCCGATGATCTAATACCTTTACTCCGATTAGATTGCACTTTGGTGCTACTCCTGTATATTTACCTTTTGATGAATATCCGCTTCCGCCAATTATTCCAGCAACATGGGTTCCATGGCCGTTATCATCATAGGGTTCTGTTTTTTGATTAACAAAATCGGCAAAGGCAATTACCCTATTACCCTCTTCAACGAAGTCCTTATGCAATGCTATTCCTGTATCAACGATAGCTACACCAATACCCTGGCCAAAATATCCGTGTTCATGAGCCCAATAACCTTCAATAATTTCATTCACATGATTCATCTGGGCAGTAATATGTGCATCCTGCTCCATTTCCAACAGTCCATCCATAGCTCTGATCGTTTCAAGTGCTCTTTCTTCCACTTCGATCACATATGCGCCGATCATTGGAAGTCTATACTTAATGTTTCCTACATCTTCAAAAGCCTTCTGTCGCTTCTCATATTCACTACAACTAACAATAACTTGGACTTTGTGTTTACTAACCACAGAAAGCCTCCAATATCTTTTTTATCATATTATTCAAAAGGCTTTTCTTATATACACCATTCTTGGTGTGAAACACAAAGTCCTGGTTATCATTAATACTATTTTTTATTAAAAAACAACCGTCAAAAGCATTTTAAACTGCTCTTCTCCATATACAGCATGTGATACCTGATTAGGCATGACTAAAGTATCACCCTTACTCAGAATAAACACCTCATCTCCAACTGTAAATTTTCCGGTCCCATCAAGAACCGTTACCATTGCATCTCCATCCGACGAATGTGAGCTTATCTCCTCTCCCTTGTCGAAGGAGAATAAAGTAATACTGACATTCTTGTTTTGAACCAGTGTTTTACTAACTACTTGCCCTTTTTGATAACAGAGCTCCTCCTCCAATTTTACTACCTTAGCAATATCAATATTCTTTAATTTGTAACTCTGCTCCATATCACTATCTCCTTTCTTGCTTTTCATTGAATTATCTCTATTAATAGTATACCATAATTACCCAATGACCATGTAGCTAAGGCTACATTTATATTTAATTGCTGGATATGAGATAATTTGTCGTAAATTCAACCAATAAATTCTATTAAAAAAAGGAAATTAGTCAAGCTCTACCACATAAGATAAGAGTGTAATTGATATTTGGAGGAACATACTATGAGTGATTTACAAGCAACCCATTGCGACACAGGATCAGGTAATGATTGCAGTTGGATTCTCATCCTCATACTCTTACTGTGCTGCTGCGGCGGTAACGGCAATAGTGGCTTTGGTGGAGGTTGTTTCGGTGGAGGCGATAGCGGCTGTGGCAGTATTCTTTTAATTATCATCCTTCTCTGCTGCTGCTGTGGTGGTGGAAACGGCTTCTTCTAAGAACTGTTGAAAAGCTAAGTCATCTTCATCCACAAATGTTCTCCTTCTAGGTGAACAAAGATAAGGCTGCCTAATTGGCAGCCTTATTTTCTTGCTTTAAAAATTTAAGGAGCTTCTATAATAGCGAGCTCCTTATCTTCTATATTAAACTCGATTAATAAAAACCTACCTGGACCTATTGGATCTATTGGACTTAACGCTTGATGTTTTTTTCTTTTTTTGTCTTTTCATTCGTTCATAACATTCACGATCAATTTCATAAATCGTATTCTCTTCGATAATTAAGTCTTCTTTTCCTTTACCATCCTTTATATCATCACGAATACGTGCAAATCCATTTGTTTTGTCAATTCGATCCCAATCTCCCATCTCATACCTCAAAATATTCTGTCAATCTAATATATGAACTATTTTTATAAATGTCTTCAAAATGATTGAATCTCTTTTCTTTTTCCTATATACTTATGATAAATTTTTGGATGATGGAGGTATCTATGTCAGGATCTACCTATGGAACTATATTCTCAATTACTACCTGGGGGGAATCTCACGGAAATGGCATCGGTGTCGTTGTTGATGGCTGCCCCGCCGGATTATTATTAGATGAACAATATATTCAGGACTTTTTAAACCGCAGAAAGCCGGGTCAGACACGTTATTCCACACCACGTAAAGAAGAAGACAAGGTAAGCATTCTCTCTGGGGTTTTTGAAGGCCGAACTACAGGAACTCCTCTCTCTCTTGTAGTTTTCAATGAAAACCAACGTTCTGTCGACTACTCTCAAATTGCTTCCTATTACCGCCCCGGTCATGCTGATTACACCTTTGACCAAAAATATGGCTTTCGTGACCACCGTGGAGGCGGTCGCTCCTCTGGCCGGGAAACCATTGGCAGAGTTGCTGCTGGAGCAATTGCCATTGCAATCCTTAGAGAACTGGGTATTAAGGTAAAAGCATATACAAAGTCTATCGGCTCCATTGCAATCAATGAACAGAATGCAGATCTGAATAAGACTCACTTAAGCCCTTTTTCCATGCCTGATTTGGAGGCTTCCGCCAAGGCTGAGGAATATCTGATGCAGCAGATGCAGGAGCATAATTCTGTAGGCGGGGTGATTGAGTGTATTGTTACTGGTATGCCAGCTGGAATTGGCGAGCCGGTCTTTGATAAACTGGATGCTTCTCTCGCAAAAGCTGTTATGTCTATTGGGGCAATTAAGGGTGTAGAAATCGGCGCCGGATTTCTTGCAGCCGAACTGAAAGGATCAGAAAATAATGATTCCTTTGCGTACGATGAAAACTCCAATTTAACGAAAAAGAGTAATAACGCCGGAGGAATTCTGGGAGGTATGAGCGATGGCTCAGATATTGTTCTACGTGCTGCCGTAAAACCTACACCTTCCATCTTCCGACCTCAACAAACGGTAAACAAAGAGATGGATAACGTTGAAATTCAAATACAGGGTCGCCATGACCCAATTATTGTTCCAAGAGCGGTGGTGGTGGTTGAATCCATGGTAGCCATTACTTTGGTAGACCAATTATTCGTTGGAATGACCTCACAAATGAGTAAAATCCGTGATTTTTACCTGAAGTGATATAAAAACTCCTGCAATTAAAGTACATTTCTTTAATCGCAGGAGTGAATTTTTTCATTTGCAGATGCCTTAATACTATTATTTGACTCTATTTATTGAAGTGGTACGCTTGCTCATTACTCTGTTACAAGATTTCTCGCTTCTCCCGTTTGATAAGCAACAATATTTTGATATACCTCATCGGTACAACGTTGCCTTGCCTCTATCGTTGCCCAGGCAATATGAGGTGTGATAATAAGCTTTGAGCTGTCCTTAATATCTTTCAGCGGATTAGTCTCTACCATTGGTTCTACCGTAAGAACATCTAAGCCTGCTGCTCCAATCCAGTCCTCCTTTAAGGCTCTTGCCAAGGCGTTTTCATTAACGATTGGCCCTCTGCCCAGATTTAAAAGAATTGCCTCTTTTTTCATATTACGTAGTTCTTCTTCTCCGATCAGATCTCTGGTGTTCTGATTTAATGGTGCATGAATGGATATTATATCCGATTCTTTTAATAGAGTCATCAAATCCACCTTCTGATATTCCAAATTGTCATTCCTACCTGATGTTGAATAATAAAGGATGTTGCAGCCAAATACTTTTGCTACCTTTGCAACACCTTTGCCTATTTCACCCAGTCCAATAATCCCCCAGGTCTTTCCTGCCAATTCATGAAATCTCACATTAAAATGACTAAAAATATCGGAGCGGATGTACTCACCAGACTTTACAAACTGATCGTAATAATTTAACTTTTCATAAAGGTAGAAAAACAATGCAAAGGTATGCTGAACTACAGAATGGGTGGAATAGCTTTTCACATTGGCCACCTTAATATTCCGGCTATTGACATAGGGAAAATCAATAATATTGGTACCTGTACCCGTAACACAAATTAATTTCAGATTTTTAGCACCCTCTAAGGTCTGGGCATTCATAGGAACTTTATTGACTATAATAACCTCAACATCCTTAACCCGTTCTGCTGTCACATCCAGATTGGAGCTTGGATACTCAATAACCTCCCCCAATCGATGAAAGGGAGATAGATCCACATCTTTTCCTAGGGTGTCTGATTCTAAAAAAACTATTTTCATAAGCCTATCCTTTCCTACCTACTGTGTCTTAAATCACTTGTTATAACAAGAAAAGGCTGTTGTAACAACAGCCCTTACTTTTCTTATCTTATTCGCTCAGGAAAACCTACTTTTTTCTGGACTTTTCTTAACGTCTTTGTTGCATAATAATTTGCTTTTTCTGCATTATTTTTAATGATACCATCAACATAAGCCTTATCTTTTTGCAATTCATCGAATCTTTTCTGCAATGGTGTCAGAAGATCAGCAACTGCTTCACCTACCGCAAGCTTAAAGTCACCATAGCCAGAGTTCACAAACTCTGCTTCTACCTCTGCTACGGACTTTCCGGTGGCCAGACCATAGATTTCAATCAGGTTTCTGATGCCAGGCTTATCTTCCGAATATCTAATTTGATTATCTGAATCCGTCACTGCCCTTTTAAATTTACGAATAACGGTATCCTTATCATCCATCAGGTAGATACTTGCATTCGGATTCTCGTCAGATTTTGACATTTTCTTCTCCGGATCCTGCAGACTCATAATTCGAGCTCCCTGTTTACCAATATAAGGCTCCGGAATTGTAAATACATCCCCGTAAATAGAGTTAAAACGTGTTGCGATATCTCTTGCGATTTCAAGATGCTGCTTCTGATCAGAGCCTACAGGAACAACATCGGACTGGAATAATAAAATATCGGCTGCCATTAATACCGGATAAGTATAAAGACCCGCATTGATATTATCGGAATGCTTCGCTGACTTGTCTTTAAATTGAGTCATACGATTTAATTCTCCCATATAGGTAAAGCAATTTAAAATCCATCCAAGCTCTGCATGTCCTGAAACATGGGATTGATAATAAATGCAATTCTTCTCAGGGTTTAGTCCCGCTGCAATATATAGGGTCAGAAGCGCTCTTGCTCTTTTACGAAGCTCCGCCGGATCCTGACGCACTGTAATGGAATGCATATCTACAACACAATAAAAGCATTGGTATTCATCCTCAAGCTCTACCCAATTCTTTAAGGCACCAAGATAATTACCGAGTGTAAGAGTCCCGGTTGCCTGCATTCCGCTAAAAATCGATTTTTTTCCATCTAGCATAAATTCACATCCTATTCCTTGGTTAAGCCTCCATTCATTGTGAGTCCTACCATTATCTATATTTCAATATATAAAGAAAGCCCTTGATTGTCAATGTTAACTTTCCCTTTCATGCTTACTAAATATAATTTAATCCTAATATTTATCCACTAATTCCTGCAGAGAATCAATCACATCATCATAGTTCTCCACTTCACCAAAGCCATAACGGGCAAATACAAACGGAACCCCCGCTTCCTTTGCGGCGTTTGCATCACCAGCAGTATCTCCAACATAAATAGGTTGCTTCAAACCATTTCGTTCTACTACCATCTTAATATTATCTGCCTTCAGCTTGCCTGATCGGCCTGGATATTCATAATCGGTGAAATATTTCTCCAAATGAGGATTTGCCTGAAAGAAGCACTGAACATAACCCTCCTGGCAATTGCTTACGATAAATAGCTTATATTTTTCTGAAAGAATCTTAAGTGCCTCTTCCAGCCCCTCATAAAGCGGTGCTCCATGCTCAGCCAGATATTCATTTTCATATTCACAGCATTCTGCGATCAATTTTATCGCTTTCTCTTCAGTTACACTTTGGAACAATCTAACTCCAATAACCTCCAGAGGCAGACCAAATAACCCCTTCAGTCTTTCTGCTGTGACCTCATCTGTAACCTCCGGATAATTCTCCTGAAGCACTTTATTAAAAGCAACCGCTACCTCCTGAGTAGAATCCCATAAGGTACCGTCCATATCAAAAATTATACTATCAATCATTATACCCTTTCCTCCATCCGTTTTATTCCAATTCAAGCAGGCCTGAACTAGAGACAGTGACTCTAATATCATGCCTCTTTTTGGCATACTTGTCAACCTTCTTCCATATAAAAACCTATAATTCGTCTCTTGCCAAGTCCTTTTGAAACTCTATGAAATCACTAATAAAAATCAGCATCCACAAAACATGATTCCTATGGTATAATAAACAATATCATAAATCCGGATACACGCTCATTATTAATTACTGATTTGATAACCATAAGTAATATCTATGATATCCAACAATTATTAGGTTAAACGAAAGGAAGAATTCTATGAAACAAATTGCCAGCTTTACCATTGATCACATGAAATTATTACGTGGAGTTTACGTATCTAGAAAAGATAAAATTGGAAATGAAACCATTACAACCTTTGATCTTAGAATGACACGTCCAAATTTTGATCCAGTTATGGGTACCGGGGAAATGCATACGATAGAACATCTTGCAGCAACCTATTTAAGAAATCATCCTGTTTATGCAGATAAAACTGTTTATTTTGGTCCTATGGGCTGCAGAACCGGATTTTATCTGTTACTAGGCGGTGATTACACCTCTAGGGACATAATTCCTCTTATGATAGAACTGTATGAATTTATTCGAGATTTCAACGGAGATATCCCTGGTGCCACCGCAGAAAATTGCGGAAACTATTCGGACATGAATTTAGATATTGCTAAATTCAACGCCAAGAAGTTCTTAGATGAGGTCTTGTATCATATCGATGAGGAACATTTAAACTATCCGTCGTAACATCCGATGAATATTAATGTTGGATGTTATTGATGAATGTTAATAAGGTACAAGTTTTTAGGATTTCAACCCGATAGCAGCAATAAGAGCTGTCGCAAAGCTAGTTATTCGTTAGCTTTGTAACAGCTCTTTTTATTTTCACTTCATTCCTTTAACATTGAGCTTTTCATCAGGAGAATTATTAATCATATAGCCACTTTATCTACGAATTACTTCATTACCTTTTTCAATAAGTTCAGCTTTCCATGATATGGAGCATATCTGATTGGAATGTCGATTAAATTACTTTTCTTAAGGACACTTTTACTATGGGAAAAGGTTCTGATACTCTCTTTTCCATGATATGCACCCATGCCACTTTCACCGACACCGCCAAAAGCCATATAAGAGGTGGCCAAATGAACAATTGTGTCATTTACACAGCCTCCACCAAAGGATATTCTACCAATAATCTTGTGTTCCACCTCCTTGGAACGGGTAAATAGATATAGGGCAAGTGGCTTGGGTCTTTGATTAATTCTGTGAATTATCTCATCTAGATTATCATATTCAATGATCGGTAAGATCGGCCCAAAGATTTCATCCTTCATAATTTCATCTTCCCAAGCAACCCCGTCCAGTAAAGTAAAGGCAATTTGATTAGTAGCTTCATTACTTCTACCGCCATAGAGTACCCGTCCGGTTTCAATCAATGAATTTAATCGTTCAAAATGTTTCCGGTTAATGATCTTAGGAAACTCGGTATTATTTTCAGGAAATTCAGTATACATTTTCTGAACATTTTTCATAATTTCCTTACATAGCTCCACTTTTACCTCCTTATGAACCAATAAATAGTCCGGAGCTACGCAGGTCTGACCGGAATTTAAGCATTTTCCCCAGGCAATTCGTTTGCCAGCCATTTTTATATCCGCTGTCTTATCAACAATACAGGGGCTTTTTCCACCAAGTTCCAATACAACCGGTGTCAGATGCTTCGCTGCTTTTTCCATTACAATCTTGCCAACCTCGATACTTCCGGTAAAGAAGATTAGATCAAATTTATGATCCAACAAGGATTGATTGACTGCTCTACCCCCCTCAATAACCGCTACATGGTTATCCTGAAAAATCTTTGATATGATCTGATTTATGACATTAGAGGTTGCTGGAGAATAATTAGAAGGCTTTATAATTACACAGTTTCCGCAGGCAATGGCGCCAACCAGAGGTACCATTGCAAGTTGAAAAGGATAATTCCACGGAGACATGATTAGCACTGTTCCATAGGGCTCCTGATAAATGCGGCTGCTGGCAGGAAATTGCGTAATTGGTGTTCTTACTTGTTTTACGTTCAATAGCTTCTTCATGTTCTTTAACATGAAGTTTATTTCTTCAAGTACCATTCCTATTTCTGTTGCATATGTCTCAAATGGAGATTTATTTAAATCTTCTTTTAAAGCCTTCATAATATCTGCTTCGTGGGCTAAGATTGCTTTTTTCAACTTTTGCAAGGCTTCTTTTCTAAATTCAAAATTCTTTGTTACACCGGATTCAAAAAAACTTCTTTGCCTTATACAAAGTTCCTCTACTTTCATTGATGTTCCTCCCAATCTTTTTGTATTAATAATTTATATGATTACTCCACTTTCTTCCAAAGTCCGAATTAATATTTTGATATAAAATAAACATATCCTTTCCCCCATTATATGTCAACTGTATTTTCGGTATTTGGCTATTCTCTCTACGACCCCTTCATGAATAAGCCACAGAGTATGATACATCATTTTCCCTCCCCGTTCATTTTTCCCTAACGCTTGAATATAATGTAATGAACATGGATAATGGGAGAAGCTATGGCAGACCAAGATATATTTCATACCGCAGAACTAGTAAGGGCAGCCATACCTTTCGTTGACAATAGAACTCAAGGAATGGCTGATCTATTTGTCAAGGTATGCGATTTAATGGGCAGTGTAAAGTCCGCAAAAAAACCGCAGAATCTGGCTGCTTGTGGCTTTGCACTTGAAAATATAGATATAGAAGGACTATTAGCCGCTGTCCGGCCAGTCTGTAATAAACGGGAACGTGATATCGTTGATCGCATCCTTAACCTCTTTCATATGAAGAAAATGTTTGAAATGTACAATAACATGATGGAGGCAATGAAAACCATGCAGGATGTAGGAGGTTTCCCTTTTGGTGATATGAATCAGGATGCTACCTCTAACATTTTCAGTAATTTTTCAGGCACTAATTTTGAATCCATCTTTCAGACGATAAAAGCATTTACCTCACAGAGTTCAAATGACACAACAGATAACACAGCCTCGAACCAATCAACCTCGGACGATCTTAGTAATATAGATAACAGAGACGTCTATGCTGCAGAGATGACTGAAGATCACAATTCTAACATGGACAATGGTGATAGAACAGAAACAAGTGCAAAATACGAATCAGCTGCAGACTATGGTCACAGATCAGATACTGATTACAGCTATGGAACAGACACAAACATGAATTATGGAGCAGACATAAACAATAGCCTTCCATCAGATGTAGGTCAGGGTAACACATATAATGCGATTGATGATAAATCGGCTGCTGGGGAGGAAGCTAATCCACAGATGGATCAAACGGTAGCAGATATCTTGAGAGATATCAAAGCTGCAGCTGCTGCAGATTCCTTTTCAAACAGCTACATGAACACTGGCTCAAACACTCGAAAAGGTTCTGGCTCCAGCTCAAGCTATGGTTCCGGTTCAAGCTCAAGTTCAGACCCAAGCTCTAGTTCCGGTTCAGGTTCAGCCTCTGGTTCAGGTTCAGCCTCTGGTTCTGGCTCAGCCTCTGGTTCTGGCTCAGCCTCTGGTTCTGTCAAACCCTCTAGTTCAGGTTCAAACTCAGGTTCCGGCGCAAGCCCGACTCCCATGCTTGATATGTTAAAATCCATGGTGCCTTCCGATAAGATGAGTTCCTTTGAAAACCTTAGCATGCTTTTTAATACTATGTCATATGATAATAATAGTAAAACTGATGATCAAAAAGGAGAATAATTATGCCTGATACTTCTTGGACGAACAATCCAAAGCTGAAAAATATCGATCCACGTAAAATGACCATTTTCTTAGAACTTATGAAGGAAGCTGATGGTAAGCCCATGGAACAACTGGTTCCCTTATTAATGAATGCGAATAAGAAACTACAACAGCAAAATATGGCGTTTTCAAAAGAAGAAAGCGAGGTATTAATGGAGATTTTAACAAAAAATTTATCACCAAAGGAAAGACAACAATTTGAAATGATAAGAAAATTTATGGCAACCAGAAAATAGAAAGTACATAGATAAGGCCTCCCCTCTAATTGATTATCCCCGTGCTACGAAGCTAGCTCCAACTGGACTTTCAAAAAGAGAGGAGGCCTTATTTTATTTCTCTATCAAGTTATACTCTCCTCAAAGCTCTTGATCTCTTATGCTTTCCATACTTCCTTCACATAATCCTTAATAGTTCTGTCACTGGAGAACTTACCAGCATTTGCAGTATTCAGGAAGCATTTTCTACGGAAATGAAAAGTATCTGAATAGTCTTTATTCACCTTTAGTTTTTCATCACAATATGGGATGAAATCGAGTAGAATATAATAATGATCCGGTTTATGCCAGCTTGCTCCGTAAAGCAGCGAGTTATATAGCTCTGCGAACATACCGGTGCCACCGTCACTAAATGTTCCATCAATCAAGGTGTCCAAAACCCTCTTTATTCTCGGATTTGCATCATAGATTCCCTTAGCATTATAGCTATCCTTGATTTGCTCCAGATCCTCCACACGTGCACCGAAAATATAATTATTCTCTTCGCCGGCCTGTTCCACGATTTCTACATTTGCACCATCATAAGTACCTAAGGTCACCGCACCGTTTAGCATAAATTTCATATTGCCGGTTCCCGAAGCCTCAGTTCCAGCCGTTGAGATCTGCTCTGATACATCCGCCGCAGGAGTAAGCTTCTCCGCATAGGATACATTATAGTTCTGAACAAATACCACCTGAAGCTTATCCTTTACCTCGGGATCATTATTCACTAGTTTTCCAATCTCATTAATGTATTTAATGATACCCTTTGCCCTGTAATAGCCTGGGGCAGCTTTCGCACCAAAGATAAATGCAGTAGGATTAAAATCGGTGATTCTCCCCTCTTTAATTCCAAAATAAATATCCAGAATAGAAAATGCATTTAGCAACTGACGTTTATATTCATGAAGCCGCTTCGCCTGGATATCAAAGATAAAATCAGGATTTATCCGAACGCCTTCCCGCTTTTCAATGTACTCTGCAAGCTGTCTTTTCTTAATCTGCTTAATATCTCCAAATTCCTTAATGACATTCTTATCCTCAGAGTATTTCTCAAGTTCCTTTAAGCGATCCAGGTTCGTGATCCATCCACTTCCAATCTTATCAGTAATGAAGCCGGCTAATTCCATGTTTGCCAGATTCAACCATCTGCGCTGAGTGATACCATTGGTCTTATTATTAAAGCGCTCAGGATAGATTTCATACCATTCCTTTAGGGCATCCTGCTTTAAGATCTCAGTATGCAGCTTTGCTACACCATTTGTTGAGTGACTCGCATATATGGCCAATCTCGCCATATGGATCGTATTATTATCGATAATATTATAAATTCGTTGCTGATCCTCAGATTCTTTCCCAAGAGACTCCAGTTCTTTCGTCAACGCTTTCTGTATCTGTACCACATACTTATAAACATTTGGAATTACTGATTTAAATAATTTTTCATTCCATTTTTCCAAAGCTTCAGCCATAACTGTATGATTCGTATATGCAAAGGTTTCCTTTGCAATACGAATTGCTTTCGGAGTACTAATGTGCTCTTGCTCCCTTAATAGACGAACCAGCTCTGGAATCGCAACTACGGGATGAGTGTCATTGAGCTGAATTGCATACTCTGAAGAGAAATGAGAAAAATCATTTCCATACTTTTGCTTATACTTTGCAAGAAGATCCTGTAACGTAGCACTTGAGAAAAAGTACTCCTGTTTTAAGCGTAGTTTCTTACCTTCCTCCGCATCGTCATTCGGATACAGGATGCTGGAGATAGCCTCTGCTTCATTTTTATTCTTGTTAGCCTTATCGTACTTCTGCTCATTGAATAGATCAAAATTAAAGCTTTCCAGGGGTTCCGCCTGCCACAGACGTAATGTATTAACCTTCTTAGCACCGTAGCCGATCACTGGAATATCGTAGGGAACCGCATATACGGATTGATTCTTATAATCAATTCTTACTTTCTCTTCTTCCTTTCGAACAGACCATGGATCACCAAAGCGCTGCCAGTCATCAGGAATCTCTTTTTGAAAACCATCTTCAAAATATTGCTTGAATAAACCATATTTGTAACGGATCCCATATCCATTTAAGGTAATTCCCAGAGTCGCTCCAGAATCTAAGAAACAAGCTGCCAGACGTCCCAAGCCACCATTTCCCAACGCAGCATCTTCTATATCTTCGAAGCTTCGGATATCCAGATTGTTTTCGCTCATTAACTCTGAAAACTGGTGGAACAATCCCATATTAACGAGATTACTATAGATTAAGCGGCCAATTAAAAACTCTGCTGAAAGGTAGCATACCTTCTTTTCAGACGCCGCTAGGCTCCAATCCTTGCCTAAATGATTCATCGCAGCCTTAGAAACTGCATTGTATAGTTCTATCGTACTTGCTTCCTTAATTGACTTACCGTAATCAAACTCCATAATCATTGATACATTTGATTTAAAATTATTTGCCATCCTTACCTCCTTAACACATTACATCACATATTATTACATACAGTATATAATTCTTATAAATCATTCTGTATTTCATTTTGTTTTCTTAGTAAATCATAGTTTCTTAAGAAATAAACTTTTCGTTTGTCCATATATTTTCGGAAATTTTCGAAACTATAGTGATTATATTATCATTTTACCCCAATTTTGTCAACGAATAATAAATAATCCTGAAATACAAAATCTGATTGAAAAGGTAAATTCATCATGATATATTGTATACGGTGCATTTTGTTTACGAAGCAATGTAGATGTGAAAGTTTTAGGAGGAAAATCCATGCCCACAATAAAAGAAATCGCAAATAAATTAGGCATAGCTGTAAGTACCGTATCCAAAGGATTAAATGGTGCAAGTGACATTAGTGATGACATGCGACAGCTCGTGCTGGATACTGCTGTAGAAATGGGGTATTCACCCAAGAAAATGAAATCTACCGGTACAAGAAAGGTATGTGTTTTTATTGAAAACATGGATTATGAAAATATTGACCAATTCGGTTACGAGATTATTGTTGGCTTTAAGTTATCTGCTGCCAGAAGACACTGGGATGTAACTGTAGTTCCGACAAATTTGAATATGCAATCAGCCGAAAAATTTGATACTTACATGTTGAAAAATGGATATAGCGGTGCTTTTCTTTTGGGCTTTACTCTGCATGATGATTGGGTTCGGCAGTTGAGTAAAACCACAGTACCAACTGTTTTATTAGATAATTATATAGAAAAAAACACCCACATAGGATATGTGGGTACTGATAATGAAGAAGGGATTGATCTGGCTGTTAGTCACTTATACAGCCTGGGACATACCCGGATTGCTTTTCTAAACGGATCAAAAAATTCCATGGTATCACAACAACGTCACCAAGCCTTTTTAAATAGTATGTCCAAGCACGGATTGACTGCAGATGCAAATTTAATTGAATATGGTTATTACGTACCTGATTGTGCCAAGGATCATATCCCGGGCTTTTTGAAGCAGGGTGCTACCGCTATCATGTGTGCCAGTGATTTGATTGCAACAGGGGTGATCGTAGAGCTTCATAAAAGGGGTCTAAAGGTACCGGAGGATATCAGTGTCATCGGCTTCGATGACCTTCCTATTGCCTCACAGCTCTCTCCTTCTCTAACCACAATTCGTCAGGATCGAACAGATCTTGGTAAAAGTGCTTTTCTTTTACTGGACGGGCTTATTCACAATGTAACCATCAGCAAGCTGTTATTACGTGGTAAGTTCATTGAAAGAGAAAGTACGGGACCTTGTAAGCAATAAGATCAATCATCTTATTATTATGTATTTATCGCTAAACTCTCAATTACAGCTCCTGCCAACATCAAAGCAAAGCCAAATGCCAGCACTATCTTTTCTGCTCTTGATAAACGAATGTCACGAAGTTTTCGCGTTATGGTTACCTTGCCACATGATAGTATCGTAGCAATACGTGCAACCGCGCAGGTAATCAGTAACTGCCCAAACATCTCCCAAAGTCCTGCTCTATGTACCAGATTAAAGGATTGTACAATCCTTTCAAGCAATGGGACTGCTGCTCCTGCCATAGAAAATGACCAAGTGCCCAGCACTACTGCGTTCATGCAAATGATAGAGAAAAAACCCAGGTAGCCAATAGAAATATAATTTCTTTCCCCTTCTTTTTTCTGACCAAATAAGCTTCCGAAAGCAATCATAAGTACAGATAACATATTGTAAAAGAAAATCTGTAAAGTAAGCCTAAAAGTATTGCTGGAGGTTTCCCAGCTCTGTAAGGGGTTTTTATTTTTCATTAATCCCTCAGGTAGAAAAAAATAGCTAATAATTGTAATAGAATAAAATAATATGATAAAGATTATTGTGGTAAACAAAATCCGCTCTAGTACACTATCGCTACTTAATTTATTTTTGATATAACTCATTTATCATTACCTCCATAAGATTAAGTCAGCCTTCCATTTTGTAAAAATATCTTCTTTCAACAATAAAGGGCATATTGTTGAAACCAAGCAGTTTGCAATACACCCCTTAAAGTCATCTACTCATTTTACATAATTCTTACTTACTATTGTTAAAACAACAATCATGAAATTCTTTATTTATTGTGGATACTCAAACCACGATACATCGTAATGTACTCCTTCATATATAAGAGTAAGGATAAGAACAGGAATGATCCGCAGACTAACATTAAAGTATTTGTGATCCGATCGTTCAAGGTGGGAACTGATACCAAGATAAGCATAACTGCATAAAAAACTGTAGTGGAAACCTTTCCAAACCACTTAGAGCCGTTTAGCTTTGTTCCTTTCTTCAGCATAACCAGGCCTGCTATTACCAGGAACAACTGTAGCAGCAGGAACATAATCAGTAATAGATACATCCATTTAATTTTTACAATCAATACAAATATGAGAGACGCTTGTGTAAGCTTATCAGCAATCGGATCAATAATCTTACCTAAATCTGTTATCATATGATATTTACGCGCAATGAATCCGTCTAAAAAGTCTGTCATTCCAGAAATAAAAACGATAATTGCGGCTCTTAGATATTCACTTGGGGTTGTTGCCTTGATATACAGAATGACAAATGCCGGAATCAATAGAAAACGGATATAGCATAGGATATTCGGTATCGTCCATAAATCCTTTTTTGAAAACTTCATTATCACTTTCATTCGTTAACCCTCCCTAATCTCTGCTCCATTTCAGTTGAATTAAGTCATATTAGTTTATTTTACCATAATCAACTGAAATTTAATAGATGAATTTCCAGTTTTATTCAAAATCACCGGAATCCATACAGTTTTCAGAATCCGATTTTTTTCTCAATAAGCAAAAAATCACTGAACAAAAAAATCACCGGAATGACATGCCTCTTTTACACAGGCTTCACTCCAGGTGATTTTTGTTAACTTCCTCTAATGTTCTATTCCTTTATTTCTAACGCATTTGCTTATTCTATCTATGGCTCTGGTTTGCTAATATTATTTCACAACAATATTTACAATCTTACCTGGTACATAAATTTCCTTAACGATAGAGCCAACCAACTTGTCACCAAGAGCATCCTTAGCAGCAGTGATAATAGAGTCCTTTGCAGCATCCGCAGCAACTAATACAGTGGTCTTCGTTTTACCATTCATCTGAACTGCAATTTCAATCTCACTGTCCTTCATCTTCTCTTCATCATATTCCGGCCAGGTGTTTTTAAATACGGAAGTCTCATGGCCTAAACTAGACCATAATTCCTCGCTGACATGAGGAATGAATGGAGCTAAGAGGATGGTTGCGGTCTCTAAGGTTTCCTTATCAATACCACCAGCTCGCTTTGCAAGCTCTAACATTTTGTTGTTATACTCCATGAAACCACTGACAACTGTATTTAAGCTGAAGGTCTCAAGACGAGTTGTTATATCATAAATCATACGATGACGCAATTTAACCATTTCCTGTGTAGGAGCAACGGACGCTTCCTTGTTATCCATAACCAGGTTATAGAAACGATTAATAAAGCGGTAAACGCCGTCAATACCTCTGTCATCCCATTCGGAGTCTAATTCCGGTGGTCCAACAAAGAGCTCATACATTCTTAGGGAGTCACAACCATAATCACGTACAAGATCATCAGGAGATACTACATTCCCCTTGGATTTACTCATCTTCGCGCCGTTCTTACCAATCATACCCTGGTTGAATAGCTTCACAAACGGTTCATCAAAATCTACAACACCAATATCATTTAAAAACTTAGTATAGAATCTGGAATACAGCAGATGTAATACCGCGTGCTCAACACCTCCGATATACATATCTACCGGAAGCAGTTCACGAGCTTTTTCCTTAGAAACCAACTCTTTGTCATTCTTATTATCCACATAGCGTAGGAAGTACCAGGAGGAGCCAGCCCATTGAGGCATGGTATTCGTTTCTCTCTTTGCTGGTGCTCCGCAAGCCGGGCAAGTTGTATTTACCCATTCATGAATATCTGCCAAAGGTGATTCACCGGTACCAGTTGGCTGATATTTCTCTACTTCAGGCAATAACAGAGGCAGCTGATCCTCTGGAACCGGAACTGCACCACAGTGCTCGCAGTGAACAATCGGAATAGGCTCGCCCCAGTAACGTTGTCTGGAGAATACCCAGTCACGCAATTTATAATTAACTGTTTTCTTACCAATTCCCATACCATCTAATTTATCCGGTACTTCTTTTTTTGCTGTCTCAGAGCTCATACCATTCCATTCACCGGAATTAATCATAATTCCCGCTTCGGTATAGGCTTCTGTTAGGTTAGGATTTTCCTTACCATCTGGTGAAATAACCTGAACAATCGGAATATTAAACTTCGTAGCAAAATCAAAATCTCTGTCATCATGGGCAGGAACACACATGATTGCGCCGGTACCATAGTCTGCTAATACATAATCGGATAACCAGATCGGAGTCTCTTTACCGGTTAAAGGATTGATGGCATAGCTTCCGGTAAATACGCCGGTTTTTTCTTTATCCTGCATACGATCAACAGAAGATCTCATGGAGGACTTAAAGATATAATCCTCTACTGCTGCTCTGGTTTCCTCTGTTGCCAGATCTTTTGCCATAGCATGCTCCGGAGCCAATACCATGAAGGTAGCACCATATAAGGTGTCAGGTCTTGTTGTGTATACTCTGATGGAGTTAGAAGTACCTGCTATCGTGAAGTCAACCTCCGCACCATAGCTTTTACCAATCCAGTCAGACTGCATCTTCTTAACCTTCTCAGGCCAATCCAGTTTATTCAGATCCTCTAATAAACGATCTGCATATTCTGTTATTTTTAACATCCACTGTTTTAAATTCTTCTTGGTTACGCTAGATCCGCAGCGTTCGCATTCTCCATTAACAACCTCTTCATTGGCAAGGCCGGTCTTACAGGAAGGACACCAGTTGATCGGCATCTCTTTCTCATAAGCCAAACCTGCTTTGAACATCTTTACAAAGATCCATTGAGTCCATTTATAGAAGCTCGGGTCGGTGGTATTAACCTCCATATCCCAATCATAGAGTGCTGCAATTTCGTTAATCTGCTTCTTAATGTTAGCTACATTCTCAGCAGTTGATTTACTTGGATGAACCCCCATCTTAATTGCATAGTTTTCAGCTGGAAGGCCAAACGCATCCCAACCCATGGGATGGATGATGTAGTGACCCTTTAAAATCTTATAACGACTCCAAACATCACTGATTACATATCCTCTCCAATGTCCTACATGAAGACCGCTGCCGGATGGGTAAGGAAACATATCCAGACAATAATACTTTGGTTTTGTACCGTCATTTACGTTGACCGGGTTTGCTTCCCATATTTTACTCCATTTTTTCTCAACTTCCTTATGATTATAAGGTGCTGCCATAATTACTCCTCCTAATACTATTATTCCTTGTAAACTTAAGTATATCGATGCCCTACTAATGTATCTGAGATCTTATACTCGCTTTCCTTCGGTAATGCACATACAAAAAAACCCTCCGCCTCTTACAAGTTCCGTCAGCATGCTGCTTCACTTTGAATCAGAGACGAAAGGTGACTTCCGTGGTACCACTCTATTTCGCATAGGAATAATTATGTTAAAACATAATGATTATTCCGATATACGCACTTATTTTCGATAACGGGAATACCGCTCCTGCCTACTTTGTTTCAACAAGAGAGCTCAAAGGCGAGTTGGGAGGCTGTAGCTACTGCCTTTCACCAACCGACAGCTCTCTGAGAGCACAGAATCTCTTAATACTCCTTATCAACGCATTGTTTTATAACTTTATTCTTTAAATATAACCATAGCAATCTATTTTGTCAAGATATGATTTATTTTGAGTAGTCCATCGATATAATTTATTTTGAGTTTCCCCATTTTTTCCACCCTTATTCTGCAATATTGTTTTATATTATTCTTAAATCGAGCTACTAAATCGGCTTTAACTTTTTAATTGTAAGGCAAGAAGTACTTTTTTATATTATAATTGTAACGAATGAGTCTAAAACCGGATATACAAAGTAGAGGAGGTTTCCATCTATGGACGAAATATTTCAGCAGAATGCAAAAATTGTATATCATTATTTATATTTCAGATGCAAGGATGAGCTCCTCGCACAAGATTTGACTCAGGAAACGTTCCTTAAAGCGATTGAATCGATAGAGCGATTTGATGGGAGCTGTAAAATTTCTACCTGGCTATGCCAAATTGCAAAGCATCTTCTATACCAGCATTGGACAAGGTGCAAAAATTATTCCTATGTGGAATTGGACGAATCTCTGGAAGCGGTAAGTGATACGGAGCGGCAGGCAATGAACCGGATGGAATTATCTGATCTCTGGAATAAGGTGCAGAGCTTACCGGAAAATATGAAGCAGGTAGTAAAACTTCGTACTTTAAGCGATCTCTCGTTCAAGGATATAGGACAGATGTTGGGGAGGAGTGAAAATTGGGCCAGAGTCACCTTCTACAGAGCAAAGCTTATTTTAGTAAAGGACTCCGAATAAGGAGAGGAAAGGAGCTATTATATGAAGACATTGAGTTGTGATATTATTCAGGATCTACTACCGTCCTATGTAGACGGAATATGTTCAGATGCTACGAAAGAGTGTGTTCAGGAACATATGAAGGAATGTGATCAATGTAAGAAATCAGCTGAAATCTACCGTAATACGGAGATATCAGATCAAACGATTGAGCAAAAGCAGATCGATGGCTTTAAGAAGTTCCATAGACAAATGAAGCATACGAATTTGTTCAGTATTATACTGGTTCTTATACTGACCGGTCTGGGAATCTATACCTTTTGTACCAATTACATTCTCATGTCCACACTTATTTATTATGTGTTGTTTCCAATTTGTATGATTGGTCTGTACTTATTTTCGACAAAAAAGGGGCACTTAAAAGGTGCAGAAATAAAAGACTATTTTGTCGCTGCACTATCCGTAATCGATACTATCTGTGCCATTGGCTTCTTGCTTTATGCAATAAACTGTATTATAAGTGGGAAAGCTGTATTTTCTTTAAAAAATGAGCAACTGGGTCCCTTTATTAATGGGGTTTGGGGCATTCTATTTTTCCTTTTGGTTATTGGGATTGTATATCTATTGGTCAGAATGATTCGAAGTAATGTCAAGAATCAAAGTATGATATGTCTGCTGATGATGGGAATGTTTTTACTCCTTTCTTATGTAACCTTACTAAAAGATCTTACTTCAATAGACGACTTTTATAGCCTATTTACCCAGGTTACTATTATTATTGGAGCAATGGGTTTGACAGGGAGCATTGTATTTGCTGTAATTGGGAAAAAGGTAAGTTAGAGCCAAGTCCAACAAATATCTAAATTACTCCATAGAAAGAATATCAGGATATCATAGAGATCAATGTTTTTCATTGATACTACTGATATCCTGATATTTTATGTTACATTATAATGATAACTAGCTATTACCCGAAAGATTAATTCATGACAGTCCTAATTTCTGAATATAAATACAGTAATTCATTCTATGTCTAAGGAGTTCAAATGGAGCTTATCACCAATTTCATCAACGATTACGGTTTACTTGCCATGTTCTTAATCATCATGCTGGAATACGCATGTTTTCCAGTTTCCAGTGAGATCGTACTTCCCTTCTCAGGAGCCTTCGCTTCGGCAAATGATATTAATTATTTCGTTCTGCTTCCCTTAAGTATCATAGCAGGCTTAATCGGTACCGGCTTTTGCTTTTTCGTTGGCTGGTATGGTGGAGGAGTTATTCTTCAGGCCATTATCAAGAAATTTCCCAAATCACAGAAAGGCCTGAATGCTGCAAATGATAAATTTAATCAACATGGAGCTGCAGCAGTTTGTCTTGGTCGGGTAATTCCATTAATTAGAACCTATATTGCCCTTATTGCCGGCGCTTCCAAATTAAATCCTGTCACCTATTTCGCTGCTTCAGCGCTGGGTATTACAGTGTGGAACACTTTGCTTATCGGACTTGGTTATATTCTTCATGAAAATTATCAGTTTGTCTCGGTCTATTACGTTCGTTATAAACACAATTTAGTTCCGGTTGCTGTTATCTGCCTGATTGCTTTGATATTCAACTTTATCTATAAGAAAAGCAAGAACCGACGAAAAAAAGCTAGCCATGTATAATCGTCTTTGTCTTCCATTTTCCAGAATATACTCTTACAATACCTACAAGACATGTCATAAACCAGTTTAAAGCCGTTGCCCACCAGATTCCATAAAAACCTATCAGCTTTGTTAACACAACAGCAAAAAGAATTCTGCATACAACCTCTGTAAATCCCATAATTAACGGTACGTTAATATCTCCTGCGCCGCTGAGAAAATTCCTAGTAATTAATATCATTCCAAGAGCGGTATAAAAGAAACAGGTGATTCGAATTGCATTAACTCCGATTGTTAATACCTCTGCTGCTTTTTCGGTATCTATGAACAGTGCCATGATATGCTCCCCTCCATAATACATAACCGGAAGCATAACGATACTAAATATCATAAGAATTATTGTGGATGCTTTAAAGCCCTCCTTAACACGGTCTAACCTTCCAGCGCCAACATTTTGACCTGTATATGCTGCGAGGGCTGCGCCCACTGACATACCGGGCTGAAGAACTAGCTGTTCTATTCGGGCATAAACCGTATTCGCAGCGATTACCACATCATTATAGCTATTGATTACACCTTGAAGTGCCATCATTGAGGAGGACACCAAGGCATTTTGCAAAGCTACCGGAACACCGAGTTTAATACATTTGCGTAATATTTCTTTGTCAGGTCGAAATTCCCTCCAGGGCATGTGTAATACTTTCACCTTGATTAGTGCATAAATCGTACAGGATACCGCCGCCACAATCTGTGAAATCGTTGTTGCAATGGCTACGCCCGGAACATCCCAATGGTATTTGAGTACAAATAACAAATCCAGTACTATGTTTAATATACATGCTACAATTAAAAAGATTAACGGGGTTGTAGAATCACCAAAGGCGCGAAGTACCGCCGCTATACCATTGTAACAGGTAACTCCTAAAATGCCTGCAAAGGTTATCTTCATAAATAAATCTGATTGATTAATGATAGATTCCGGCGTATTCAATAGCTCCAAAAGCCATCGGCTCGAAAAGAATCCTAACACTCCTAAAAGGACTGATACCCCCAGCACCAGATAGGCAGCAGTTGCAAAGGCTTTGCGTACATTAACATAATCCCCTGCTCCAAAATATTGTCCGATTACGATGGATACACCAGTGGATAATCCAAAGGAAAGACCTATGATTAAGAACACCAAGGAGCCTGTAGCTCCAACAGCTGCCAAAGCTTCACTTCCTACGAATTTACCCACGATGACTGAATCTATGATATTATATAGTTGTTGAAAGATATTACCAATAAGCATCGGAACCGAAAATTTTAAGATCAATTTTGCGGGCGATCCCTTTGTCATATCCTTTGTGATTGACTTTTCCATTACATACCTCTTTTCTCTTCGCTTCATGTTCGCCAAAAGACATTTTAACACAGACAAACATCTGGAATAAAGAAGTTTATTATTTTCGTTGAAAATATACAAATCATTACATGTATTTTATCGGTATTTATATCAGGACATCATCTAAAACCGTTCTACTGTCATTTTCATCACTTCTGCTCTTTCCCAACTCATATTTCTATGCTTGTAACATATAATGAAAAAGAGATTGACCAAACTAGGAGTGACTGAAATGAATTGGCATAATTTAACCCCTGAAGAAACCCTGAAAGAGCTTTCTGTTAGTTCTAAGCTAGGATTATCTGAGGTCGAAGTAAAGAAGAGACAGCAAACCTATGGTAAGAACATCCTAACTGCAAAGAAGCGAAAAAGCTTAATACTGAGATTTATCGCTCAATTTGCGGATTTTATGATATTGATTCTAATCTTTGCTGCTTTCATATCATTTTTAGTATCTTACTTAGACGGAGAGCCGGATTTTGTTGACCCAATTATTATTCTAATCATCATCTGCATGAACGCCACCATTGGTCTTATGCAAGAGGCTAGAGCCGAACGTGCATTAGAAGCACTTAAGAAAATGTCTGCTCCCACCGCCCATGCGTTGCGTAACGGAAAACTCTCCATCATTGATTCTTCTGAACTAGTTCCCGGAGATATCATTCTCTTGGAAACAGGAGGATTTATTCCGGCTGATGCAAGATTAATTGAGTCTCACAATTTAAAGGTTGAGGAGGCTTCCCTCACCGGAGAATCCCACTCCGTAGAAAAATCAGCAGAGGTAAGATTAAAGGAAGATACCACTATAGGTGACCGAATTAACCTTGTGCTTGCAACAAGTACCGTAACCTATGGAAGAGGTCTCGCTGTAGTTACAGAAACTGGGATGAATACTCAGGTAGGCCATATTGCAACTATGATTATGGAAGATGAGACTCCAATGACACCTCTGCAAAAAAGACTTGCAAAAACCGGAAAGGTACTTGGTATCTCAGCACTCATCATCTGCGTCTTTATTTTTATTATGGGCTTACTAAAGCAAATGCCAGTCTTTGATATGTTTATGACCTCTGTCAGCCTTGCTGTTGCTGCAATCCCGGAAGGTCTACCGGCGATTGTAACAATTATGCTATCCCTTGGGGTTCAGCGTATGGCAAAGAAAAATGCTGTTATCCGAAAGCTTCCAGCCGTTGAAACCTTAGGTAGCGCTACTGTTATCTGTTCCGATAAAACCGGTACCTTAACCCAGAACAAGATGACGGTAACAGACATATGCTCCTTAAACGGTCCCGAAAAAATGAGCAGCAAATTTGGTTCCTTCCTACTCTCCCATGCTGCCCTATGTAATGACGCAATACTTCAAAACGATAAGAAATCCACTTCTATCAGTGGCGAGCCCACGGAAAGTGCACTGGTGCAGGCAGCCTTAAATCATGGTTTAAATAAACTTGAGCTAGAAAAAAGCTATCAACGTATTAATGAGATTCCATTTGATTCCGGCCGAAAGCTTATGACAACCGTACATAAAACAACAGATCAGACCTATCGCAGTATCACAAAGGGCGCCTTTGACTTTATGATTAATCGCTGTACTCAGTATTACAATAACGGTCAGCTGTATCCAATGACGAGGGGAGAAAAAAGTCGCTTAAACCTGCTGAACAATGCCATGACAGAAAAGGCTTTGCGTGTCATAGCAGTGGCTTACAAGAATCTTCCGAATTCCTCCGTCAGGGTTTCTTCCGAAGAACTGGAGAATAACCTTATCTTTATTGGCTTAATCGGTATGATTGACCCTCCTCGTATGGAAGTTAAGGAAGCAGTTGCTACATGCCGCCAAGCCGGAATCCGGCCAGTTATGATTACTGGTGACCATGTGCTTACTGCTGCTGCCATTGCAAAAGAACTTGGCATCTTACGAGACAATGAGCATGCCATCACCGGTGAAATGCTTTCAAAGATGAGCAATGAGGAGCTCTGTGAAAACATTAAAAATTATAGCGTCTTTGCCCGTGTTTCTCCGGAGCATAAGGTTCGAATTGTAAAAGCCCTTCAAAGTCAGGGTGAAGTTGTTGCCATGACAGGTGACGGGGTAAATGATGCTCCGGCATTGAATGCCGCAGACATTGGCTGTTCCATGGGTATTACCGGTACAGATGTCGCCAAAAACGCCTCCGATATGATTCTGACCGATGATAACTTTGCCACAATCGTATCCGCAGTGAAGGAAGGTCGAGGTATCTATGACAATATTAAGAAAGCCGTACATTTCCTACTTTCAAGTAACATTGGAGAAATATTAACTATTTTTGTAGCCATACTACTTGGTCTACCAACTCCTTTGGTAGCGGTTCAGTTATTATGGGTAAACCTAGTAACGGATTCCCTGCCTGCCATTGCCCTCGGTGTAGAGCCTGTGGAGAAGGATATTATGAGAAAACCACCCATCTCTCCGAAGAAAGGAATGTTCGCAGATGGTTTGGCACTTCGTATAATTGTTGAGGGCTGCATGATTGGTGCGCTTGCTCTGCTCGCCTTTATCATTGGATACCATCAGTTTGATTTTAGTGCTGCTACGGGTACTAATACTCCTTGGGTTGGCAGAACCATGTGCTTTGCTGTGCTTAGTCTTTCCCAGCTATTTCACTCCTTTAACATGAGGAGCGAGCATTCATTATCAGAAATTGGTGTATTCAGTAATAGAAATCTTGTACTATCCTTTATTATATGCGCCTTTTTACAGATCTCTGTAATAACCTTTGCTCCACTTGCATCAATCTTTCAGATAGTACCCTTAAGCGGAAAACAATGGGCGATTACACTTATGTTAGCTTTTGCCCCAATTATTTTGGTGGAACTCCAGAAAAAATTAAATTCTATTTCAAATAAAAGATCGAATTAAGCGAACGAAATAAGACAATTTTTTATGCACTTTTGCTACGAAATATAATTGCTCTACTTGAACTTTTCATGATTTAGTTATATAGTAAAAGAGAAGTAAATTTTGTGAGGTGATACCGTGGATTCTAAATCAGTTAAGAAGCATAAAACGGAAAGACCTTTCGATGATTCGGCCTTTGACCGCTATTCCATGTATGATAATATGCCGTATGAGTGGGATACTGACTTAAATATTGAAAAGGTCTTCCGCCTGGAAACCGGTAACCTCATTAAGGGTTATCGTTGTAAACTAGAAGAACCGTTAGAGCTTTCTTTTGAGGTGTAATTAGTAACTAACTACTATTTTTTCAACATCAAAAATTTTGGAGCTGCACCTCGAATGGTGCAGCTTTTTTGTATATTTTGCACAAATTTATCATAGAATCACTGAAATAATATATTTTACTTTTTGTAAATTTGATGTATAATTTACCGTAAGTGAATTTTTTATTCCTTGATTAACTCGAAATATTATCAAAGGCGATGACGAGGTGAAAAAAGTTGAAAATAATCAGCTTAACAAATAATTCAACAAATTGCTATCTTCTACCAGCACATGATGGCTGGCTTCTGGTCGATACAGGTTTACCGGATACTTTTTCTCATTTATTACAGCTATTATTTAAAAATAGCATCTCAATTTACGAAATTAATTATCTGCTAATCACTCATTTTCATCCAGACCATGCAGGTTTAGTCCAAAATCTTAGGGATTTGGGCACAAACTTAATTGTCCATGAAGATCAGATACCATATATACAAAAGTTAAACGGTTTTTATAAGAAAAATCCAAGAGCTAATTATAGAGATATTGTTTCACATAACATCATTACCGTTACAAATTCTGATAGTAGAGAATATCTGCAATCCATTGGAATCTCCGGAGATATCATTACTACTCCCGGGCACAGCGATGACAGTATTAGCTTAGTGATTGACGATGAATGTGCATTTGTTGGGGATTTGCCCTCCTATCATTTAGTTGAAGCTTATAACGATATTGTTATTGATGATAGTTGGGAAATGCTTCAATCACATAATATTAACACCATCTATCCCGGACATGGTGAACCCTATGTACTGAGGGATTCCAGACAGTTAGTTAAGAGTGAAAATTATATCGTATAGTGAACCATTGCTATTCGCATCGTGGAATGACTTCTATTCATATAGTGAAATCATATGTTGAACATTTATTACTCATATAGGAACAACTTCTAAACCTATAGCGAGCGACTTCTAATCACATAGTGAGCGATTTCTCTTCATAAAGTGGAACAACTTCTAATCAAATAGTAACGAATATTTAAAAACTAACTTCCAACATTATTTTAGACTAATAAGAGCCTGCTCTGCAGGCTTTTGCCAATCAGGTAAATCAAAAGGACTCCGCCAGACACACATAATGCTACTGCTTTATGTATCTTCAGCGGAGTCCTCCTTTAATCTTTCTTTATAATTATAAATGAAAACACCTAAAACAAACATTAACCTAAAGCGGTAACGATGGGTGTATCTATATCCATATGGGCGCAGACCGGGCCTCCCATGTTTGCCTGCACTTGGCAATTATGGGATGTTAAAGGCAAGCCCAGGTGGATATAGATACACCCATCGTTGCCTCACAGCCTAAATCTTTCCCACACATCACTCATATCATACTATTATAAAAAAGTTATCTCTTTACCTTAAAGGCATCTTTTCCAAGATATCTAGCGGAAGCTCCAAGTTCCTGTTCAATGCGTAAAAGCTGATTGTATTTTGCAACACGATCCGTTCTTGATGGAGCACCGGTTTTAATCTGTCCAGCATTGGTAGCAACTGCAATATCTGCTAAGGTAACGTCTTCTGTCTCACCGGAACGATGAGAAACAACAGCGGTCCAATGATTGTTTTTAGCCATCTCAATTGCATCCAGAGTCTCGGTTAAAGAACCAATTTGGTTAAATTTAATTAATACAGAGTTGGAAATATCCTGGTTAATACCTTCTGTAACACGGCTTGTATTCGTAACGAACAGGTCATCGCCAACCAACTGAATCTTATTACCAAGACGCTCTGTTAACAGCTTCCAGCCCTTCCAATCCTCTTCTGCCAATCCATCCTCCAGAGAGATCACTGGATAGCGATTGCAAATGTCATCCCAGAAATCAACCATCTGTTCCACAGTCTTATACTCACCGGACTTCCAGAATAAGTACTCCCCTTCTCTGCCAGCCTTCTTTGCTTCATCGTACATTTCAGTAGATGCTGCATCAATAGCAATAAAGAAGTCTTCTCCCGGACGATAGCCTGCTGCCTCAATTGCTTTAACAATGTAATCCAGAGCCTGGGTATCACTGCTGAATTTAGGAGCAAAACCGCCCTCATCACCAACAGCTGTTACATAGCCATCATTCTTTAATAATTTCTTTAACGTGTGGAATACGGTTGTGCTATGCTCTAAAGCTTCTGAAAAGCTTGCTGCACCTACCGGCATAATCATAAACTCCTGAATATTTAAGCTGGAGTCTGCATGCTTTCCGCCATTGATAATATTCATCATCGGTACCGGAAGAGTCTTTGCATTCACACCACCAAGGTAACGGTAAAGAGGCATTTTTAAGGATACTGCTGCCGCTTTTGCAACTGCTAAGGATACACTGAGGATAGCATTTGCACCTAATTTACCTTTATTCTCGGTACCATCAAGCGCAATCATCTTTGCATCAATTTCCGTCTGCTGGCAAGCTTCCATTCCTTTTATTGCATCAGCAATCAGAGTATTAACATTCTCCACTGCCTTTTTTACACCGGTTCCCAAATATCTGCTTTTATCACCGTCACGAAGCTCAACTGCTTCGAAAGCACCGGTGGATGCACCGGAAGGAACTGCTGCTCTGCCTATACTTCCATCAGCAAGAATTACCTCCGCTTCTACTGTAGGATTACCTCTGGAATCTAGGATTTCCCTTCCAATTACTTTCTCGATTACCAAATTCTTCATTCGATTATCCTTCCTTTCCTATGAATAATATAATGTGTGTATTTTACACATTGTGTACAAAATCAATTTCTATTATTAACTTTTATATGGAAAGTATACGTAAAATTGAATTAACTTTCCTTATTAAAAGTTTATAGCATAACTAAACCGATTTTCTGTGATTCAAATCACATTCACATAAGTATATCATAATACAAAAAAATTCTTACTTCAATATTTTACCTGTAGATTATATGATATTATTTCTCTTTTTCCAAGGATTGGATTGCTATGCAATTTAAAAATTGATATACTAATTTAATAGATTAATAAACAAGAGGAATCAGAAAACTGATTTACTTATCATGAATTAGAGAGGAAACATCACATGAGTAAAACATTTGAAAAACTACAGCCTTATCTGGAGAAATCCATGGCTTTACAGACTGCACGTAATCTTTTTGATTGGGATGATCAGACCACGGCTCCTTTTGAAGCAGCTGAATATACCTCAAAGGTTATTGGTATTCTTTCTGATGAGTATATGAGAAGCTTAATTAATGATGATGTACGCAAGCTTTTAAAAAAACTGCAGGATGAGAAGGAGCAAGAAGAGCTGAACGAAAAGCAAAAGGCTATTGTCAAGGAACTTGCTAAAATCTATAATCAGCTGGAAAGTATCCCACCAGAAGAATATCGTGCCTTTAGTGAATTAACCACTGTCTCCAGCCGTAAATGGGCAAAAGCAAAAAAGGACAACCGCTTTGAAGACTTTGCACCTTACTTGGGAAAGATCATAGATCACAAAAAAAAGTTTGCCGGCTACCGGGTCAAAGGGGACAAAAAGCCCTATGAGGTTCTCCTCAGTGATTTTGAGGAATGCTTCTTAATTAAGGAGCTGGATGAATTCTTTGAACAGGTAAAACAGGAAATAATTCCACTGCTAAAAGAAGTGGCAAAAAAAGCTGATACAATAGATAAGAGCTACAATTATCTGAACTATGACATTGAAAAACAAAAAGAATTCTGCAAGTTTCTAGCTGGTTATGTTGGATTTGATTTTAGCCGTGGTGTGATTGCAGAAAGTGAGCATCCCTTTACAACGAATCTTCACAATCATGATGTTCGTATCACGGATCGTTATATGGAAAATAACCTGGAAAGTGCCATGTTTTCTATGATTCATGAAAGCGGACATGCTATCTATGAAATGAATATTGACGATGCACTGACACAGACACTCGTTGGAACAGGTGCTTCTATGGGCATGCATGAGTCACAATCCCGTTTTTATGAAAATATTTTGGGCAGAAGTTCAGACTTCTGGGAGCCTATTTACGAAAAACTAGTTGCCACCTACCCAGAGAATCTTTCCGACGTTACCTTGGAGCATTTCATCAAAGGTATTAATAAGGCAGCGCCAAATCTAATTCGTACAGAAGCAGATGAGCTCTCCTATTGTATTCATATTATTATCCGTTATGAAATTGAAAAAATGATCTTTGCTGATGAAATCACCGTGGAGGAGTTGCCAAACGCTTGGAATCAGAAATACCAGGAATATATGGGTATTACTCCTACTAGTGATACAGAAGGAATCCTTCAGGATGTCCATTGGTCTTATGGTGAATTCGGTTACTTCCCCTCTTATGCAGTTGGAACTGCGGTAGCCTCTCAGTTGTATGCTTGCATGAAGGAAAATATGCCGATTGAGGAATACTTAAAAGCCGGTAATTTAATTCCTATCAGGGAATTCCTTCGTGATCGCATTCATAAGCATGGTGCTGTAAAAAATACAAATGAGTTATTAAAAGATGTCTGCGGTGAAGAATTCCGAGCAGAATATTATATAAATTATTTGAAAGAGAAATATACCAAACTCTATCAACTATAATTTACTCAAAGAAATTCGATTTAACTTTACTAGAAAATTTAAGATTCCCTTTCATTTTCTAAGTTAAATTGCTGTATTAGTTACTTCGTTGTACTAGTTACTTCGCTGTATCGGCTACTTCGCTGAATACAGCGAAGTATTTTTGCATATTTATAAATTTTTCTTGCATATTTTTAAAAACCGCGGTAATATAAGTTAACCAGAAGTTGCATTTTACTTCTAAATAAAAGCGCTGTTTTGCGCCATGTGCCACGGCAGAATGGAGGAAACTATGAAACTTTGGGGCGGACGTTTTACCAAAGAAACCAATCAACTAGTTCATAATTTTAATGCATCTATTTCCTTTGATCAAAAGTTCTTTAAACAGGATATCGAAGGAAGTATCGCTCATGTTACCATGTTAGCTAAGCAACAAATTATCAATGACAGTGAAAAAGTCCAGATTATCAATGGATTAACCGGTATCCTCGAAGATATCATAAATGGGAACTTAGAAATTGATGCCGAGCATGAAGATATTCATAGCTTTGTTGAGGCTCATTTAATTGAGCGCATCGGGGATGCAGGTAAAAAACTGCATACAGGGCGAAGCCGTAATGATCAGGTAGCTCTGGATATGAAATTATATACAAGGGATGAGATTGCAGAAATTGATGTATTACTTAAAACATTACTGCATGCACTTCATGAAATTATGAAAACCAATACCGATACTTTCATGCCGGGCTTTACTCATTTACAAAAGGCTCAGCCGGTAACACTGGCTCATCATATCGGAGCTTATTTTGAAATGTTTAAAAGAGATCGATCCAGGCTGAGCGACATCTCCAAACGTCTGAACCTATCCCCTCTTGGCTCAGGTGCTTTGGCCGGTACTACCTATCCCTTAGATCGCCTTTATACAGCCCAGCTTCTAGGCTTTGATGGCCCAACCCTAAATAGTATGGACAGTGTCTCTGACCGGGATTATTTGATTGAATTATTAAGTGCTCTTTCCACAATCATGATGCATTTAAGCCGATTCAGTGAGGAGATCATCATCTGGAATAGCAATGAATACCGCTTCGTCGAACTGGATGATGCTTATTCAACCGGTTCCAGTATCATGCCGCAGAAAAAGAATCCTGACATCGCTGAACTTGTCAGAGGCAAAACCGGCCGTGTGTATGGAGCTCTTATGTCACTGCTTACGGTAATGAAAGGACTTCCACTTGCCTATAATAAAGATATGCAAGAGGATAAGGAATTCACCTTTGATGCAATTGATACCGTAAAAGGTTGTATTGCTCTATTCACGGGAATGGTAGCCACTATGAAGTTTCATAAAGAGAATATGGCTGACAGTGCAAAGAATGGTTTTACCAATGCGACAGACGCAGCAGACTATCTGGTAAACAAGGGGGTTCCTTTCCGGGATGCCCATGGTATCGTAGGTCAACTGGTGCTTTATTGCATCGATAAGGATATTGCATTAGATGATATGAAACTGGAGGAATTCAAGTCGATCAGCCCTGTATTCGGAGAGGATATCTATGAAGCAATCAGCCTGACCACCTGTGTTAATAAGAGAAATACCATTGGAGCACCTGGAGTAGATGCAATGGCTGAAGTATTACGATTGAATGAAGAATATCTGAACCTTGATTAATTTAGGGAGAATATCACAAACGTTTTCTCATTGTTTTTTATAGATATGTTAAATACAAAGAGTTATCGAATGACGAACCCCTTATTAGCCCAAATACAAAGAGCGCTTTCATTATGGATGCGCTCTTTTTTCTACTCAATATTTGATTCCGCTGCAAATAGCCCAAAATGCAATCAGCTGATTTCAATTTACTATATCCACTCTCGAATAGATTGAATTTATTTCGATTATCGGTCTTTTTCTTTATAAGAATTGACATATATTTGTCAATGGCTTATACTATGATTGTTAATACGTTAACAATCTTGGGTTTTACTAGCATCACTTAAAAAGGAGAAATGTATTTATGAATATTTACATCTGTGTCGGCAGTTCCTGCCATCTGAAAGGATCGTATGACATTATTCAGCTTATGAGAGAAGCTATTTCCAATAATAAACTTGAGGATAAAGTAAAGCTTTCGGCAGCCTTCTGTCTTGGACGCTGCACTGATGGGGTATCCGTAAAAATAAATGATGACATTGTTTGTGGTGTTTCAAAGGATAATTTTAATCAATTCTTTTACGACAATGTATTAAGCCAAACAACACTAGATTCCTAAGTTCTTCTATTTTGAAAGGTTATGATATTAAAATGAATTATTACATACAACTCAAAAAGTCAAACTGCAAAAACTGCTATAAATGTATTCGAAATTGTCCTGTAAAATCCATCCGCTTTGCTGATCACCAGGCTCATATCGTAAAGGAACAATGTATTCTTTGCGGTCAATGCTTCATCGCCTGTCCCCAGAACGCCAAGCAAATCCGTAATGATGTCCAGTCCGTTAAGGATATGATTGCAACCGGAAAGCCTGTGATTGCAAGCCTTGCACCTTCCTTTGTTGCTAATTATGAGGGTTCCGATATAGCTTCCATGCGGGAGGCTTTGTTAAGCCTCGGGTTTACAGATGTTCAAGAAACTGCTCTCGGTGCTACCATTGTGAAGCAAAAGTATGATGAAATGATCCGCTCTGGCAGATCCAGTGTTATCATATCCTCCTGCTGTCATACCGTTAACACCTTAATTCAAAAATATTATCCGGAAGCACTGCCCTATCTTGCCAATATCCTATCACCGATGCAGGCTCATTGTGCCAGTATTAAGGAGAAGGATCCAGAGGCTTATACCGTCTTTCTAGGACCATGTATTTCGAAAAAGGATGAGGCTGAGCAATACCCTGGAATTGTTGACTGTGTACTAACCTTCGAGGAATTATCCGATTGGATGAAGGAATGCCTACCTTCTGGGCGAACCGCGTTTTCCTATCTTTCTGAAGGCAAAAAGGATACCTTGCAGGAGGGTCGTGCAAGACTTTTCCCTATTCCCGGAGGAATTATAAGATCCATGCTTCCTCAACTTGAAGGTTATCATTATTTTGCCGTCGATGGCATTGAAAACTGTATGCGTGCACTTACTAATATTATTAATGGCGATCTATCTAATTGTTTTATAGAAATGTCGGCTTGTTCAGGCAGCTGTGTTGGTGGTCCCGCTATGGAAAAGGAACACCGTATGCCGATTACAGATTATCTACGTGTCAATCACTATGCTAAGGAAAAGGATTTTAATATCCCGGAACTTACACACACAAAGCTCGATAAACATTTTGCCTTCCTTGGTGCTCATAACCAGATGCCCGGCAGCAGTGCAATCAATGAAATTCTGCATAAGATGGGCAAATCTTCGCCGGAGCAAGAGCTTAACTGCGGCAGCTGTGGATATAATACCTGTCGCGATAAAGCAATTGCTGTATATCAAGGCAAAGCCGATCTTACCATGTGTCTTCCATTTTTAAAGGAAAAGGCTGAGAATTTCTCGGATAACATCATTTTTAATATGCCCAACGGTGTTATTGTACTGAATGAAGACCTTGAGGTACAGCAGATCAATCGCGCCGCAAAGCAAATACTTAATATTTCACATAAAAATGATATTTTGGGTCAACCAGTAATTCGTATTTTGAATCCGGCCTCTTACCTTCAGGTAATGACTGCGGGTAGAAATGTACATGATAAATTAACCTATCTCGATGATTATCAAAAATACGTAGAAGAAACCATCATTTATGACCGTACCTATCATATCATCATTAGTATCATGAAGGATGTCACCCTAGAGGAAAAATCCCGCATGAAAAAGGAAAAGATCAACCAGCAAACTGTTGAGATTGCCGATAAAGTAATCGAAAAACAGATGCGAGTTGTACAGGAAATTGCTTCCCTTTTGGGTGAAACAACTGCTGAAACAAAGATTGCGTTGACTAACTTAAAGGAGAGCTTGAAGAATGAATAATCTTTGCACTGATATTGGATATCTGAGTATTAATAAATATGGCGAACAGCTCTGCGGTGATCATGTTGAAACCGTGGAGGGTGATGATAAGTCTCTGGTGCTTGTTCTTGCAGATGGTCTTGGCAGCGGGGTAAAAGCAAATATTCTTTCCACTCTTACTTCAAAAATCATCTCAACCATGTTAGCTAACCATATGTCAATCGAAGATTGTGTTACAACGGTGGCTTCCACCCTTCCGGTATGCGAGAAACGTGGGATTGCCTACTCCACCTTTACCATCATCCATGTCATAGATAATCGCATCGCTGAAGTCATTCAATACGATAATCCACAAGTGATTCTTCTAAGGGACGGAGTCAATTGTGAATACGAAATGACCAGCATTCAGATTGGTGATAAGAATATTTTACAATCCCGCATTGAATTATCTCCAGGAGATGTATTGGTCGCCATGAGTGATGGTGCTGTTTATGCGGGAGTTGGAAAGAAATTCAACTTTGGATGGCAAAGGAAAAATATCATTGAATTTTTAGAAGTAGCTTGTGAAAGCACATTTTCCTCAAAAATGATCTCAACAATCTTGTTGGAACAGTGTAATCAGCTCTACGGCGGTGCTCCAGGTGATGATACCACCATAGCCGCTGTAAAAATAAGAAAGCGTGAGCTAGTCAATCTATTGATTGGCCCACCCTCAAAACCTGAGGATTTGGAAACAATGCTCAGCCAATTCTTCTCAAAGGATGGGAAGCATATTGTTTGCGGTGGAACTACCTCTTCCCTTGCTGCAGATTATCTTGGAAAAGAGATTTATACCGGGCTGGATTATCAGGATCCGGAGATTCCACCACTTTCAGAAATTGAAGGCATTGATCTGGTGACAGAAGGGGTAATCACAATTAGCCGAGTCCTATATTATGCTCAAAACTATCTTGAAGATAACACCTACTATCTCCAATGGAGCTATCGAAAGGATGCTGCCTCACAAATTGCAAAACTATTATTTGAAGAAGCAACAGACATTGATTTTTATGTTGGTCGGGCTATGAATCCGGCACATCAAAACCCTAATCTTCCAATTAGCTTTAATATAAAAATGAAATTAATTGATGAATTGTCGGCCTGCCTGCGTAAAATGGGAAAGAATATCGAGGTACATTATTTTTAATTTGGCAGTATACATTTTTACAAATAAAAAGATCAGGTTTAATTACGACCTGATCTTTTTATCTCTACCTCTTTTATGTGATTAATCTTCCATTATTTTAAACCGAGCCCTATTCCATCCCATACTTGCGTAACATGTTCTGTTTATAGTTTAATAGATATGCTGCTTCTTTATCCCTATATTCCGGTGACATATCCTCCTCCAGATCTCTCCAAACACAGATATCCCTGCCTACCTCATTTCCTTGTGCCACAAAGGGTTCTGAAACAATCCGACCTTTGAAATTAATATCTGCCAGTGCTTTAAATATTTCATCAAAATTAATATGTCCACGACCCGGACATCTTCGGTTATTATCACCGATATGTACGCTAACTAGTTTATCTCCAGCATAATGAATTGCCTCAGTAAAACTATCCTCTTCAATATTCATGTGATAGGTATCCAACAAAACACCGATATTCTTTGAACCTACCGCATCCACATAGGCAACTGCTTCTTTTGATGTATTAATCAGGCAGCCCTCGAATCGGTTCACCGCTTCAACACAATAGGTTACATTATAATCTTCTGCTACCTTTATTATCTCTTTCATGGATTTCAAAGAATTTTCTAAAAGCTTTGTTTTACCTAGGATAGGATCAACCTCACAACATCTCCAACCAGCATAGCTAACTCCGGAAAGAACCTGGCCTTCCATATAACCAATACGTTCAACTACTCTTTTCAGGTAGTCTACACCACCTAAACGTATCGCCTCATCATTGTTTGAAACATCATATTTGGGATCGAGTCCTAAGCTATAGGTTAATTCAATTCCAATATCACCAGCAATTTTCTTCATCTCATCCATATGAGCATGGGACATATCTAATAAAGACTGCGCCTGAAATTCTAAGATATCAAAACCAATATCCTTGGCCTTTTTCATATACTTGATATGATCTACATCCCAGGTATTCTCCCAAAAATTAATAAAAATCCCCAACTTATTCATAGTTTACTCCTTCCTACCTTTGCTCCTAGAGCGCTTTGTAGCTAATTATAGTTATGAAATACCTTTACGTTATTATTATATTTCAATTATACTGGTTTTTCAATTGTTTTAATGCATATTTTATAAATCTTTTTATAAAAGTATTGATATATCTCTTTGTATATTAACAAATATACTAAATTCCACAAAAAAAGGACCTTTGCCGCGTCTGCAAGAGTCCTTTTATATTATATTTACATTTTTTATTTAACTTTAATATAACCACTCAAAATCCGGATATTTTAGAATAGCTTTTCCCCGAATCTTATCCTTCTCTACGAATTTATTTGTCCAGTATCTCGCATCCCAGGATATGTTTCGATTATCACCCATCATGAAATAACAGCCGTCCGGAACCTCAAAAGGTCCAAAGCTTCCTTTCATGGATTCCTTTAGATAATCCTCCTCCAATGGATCTCCATCAATATAGACGACTCCATCAATTACTTCGACTGTTTCACCAGGGAGCCCGATAACTCGTTTAATATAATCTTCCTCGGGAGTATCCGGTGCTTGAAATACGACTATATCTCCTCTATCAGGATTGGAGAATAAATAAGCCAAGCGATATGTGATTACCTTATCGTCTACCATGATTGTATTTTCCATCGATGCCGTCGGCGGGCTAACCTTGTAGATTACCAGCTTGTTAATAATTAGCGCTAATGCTATCGCAATGACAATGACTATTACCCAATCCAATACTTCTTTCAGTACTTTATTTTTTGTCATGTAGACCTCCTCATGCCATGAAACATGCGTATAATACCACAATTATACTCTGAGAGAGTTTTTTTGTAAACAAAAACAAATGATACCATGAAAATTAATCCAGCATATCTTCATTGGTTACATCAATAATATAGTTCATGGATGAGATCTGACAATCTTATACCTTGGTTACAGTATAGCTGGAGGCTACTGTCAACCATAAGCCAGGGAAGAAATTCATAACCTGCCATACTCCTCCACCGCTCAGTCCCAATTCCGGTATCAGCCTCATTTTTGCATTCATACTTCTAACATCATCAAACCAAACCACATGGTTTACCCCATTCGCATCCGTATAATTGTAAAAAGGTGATGCTGCAGCTTCATCAAAGTTAATTTCAACCCCATAATTAGCTGCTCTCCAAACGGCTTCCTGATTGGAGATGGATTCTGCAACTGTCACACCTCGAACGAAGGGTAGCGGCCAATCGTAGGCGTAGTTTGGAATACCCATTAATATTTTGTTGGGATCTATGACGGATACCCCGTATTGTAGCACTCTTCTCATATTATTCAGAGGTGCGGTTGCCATCGGGGGACCGTAGGTGTATGTACGTACGAGTTAATGGTGATAATTTATCCTTAAACTCTCTTTTTAAATAATAATAGTTTATTTCGTTCTAGTCAACGATTATTAATATAACAGTGATATACTATATATTTTACCTTGTGTAATATGTATATTTCGAATTAATATTATCTCTATTATGCCAACTATACAAATAATTACATTTAGACTATAATTAAAGAATCTTAGGTGGACATTGGAGATTTGGTTAGGATAATAGATTTATGAGCGGACGAAAACCCTATGCAAATGCATGGGGTTTTTGCTTACAGATTTTACTCCTTTACATGATTATTAATGAGGATTATAATAAATAACAAGAACATACGTTTGTGTAAAGGAGCTAATATTTATGAATAACCCTATTGCTGTTAACGCATATTTTAATTCTAATGGTGAGGTTTTACCAAGGTATTTGCAGTTAGAAGATATAATATATAAGATCCATGAAGTCGAGTATAAGAAAGAAGAAATCTATGCCGGGATACCTACTATTCTATTTTGTTGTTATATAGAACGTAATGGCAATCCAGAAAGGATAAAGATTAGATTTCATAGAACAACAACACAATGGGTATTAATCGGATAAGGCTCCCTAACTCGTATTTAAGCCAGAGAGCCTTTATAATTTACTTTGCAAGGAATAAAGCCTGCTCCTCTTTTCTACGTCTTGTCAGCCCTGCAAGTTCCTTGCCGCCTGCTTGATTGTACAGAAGAATCTTAGTAGCAATCTCTGCCTTAGTTCTGGTTCCGTTCACCGTCAATTTATCAATGCTGCCTAAGTTATATGCAAAGCTTACCATGGCATCAAATTCATTCTGAGTCCAATTATACTTTTTCAAGTATTTATTTACCTTCTCTTCGTACTTCTCAAGATCAGTTTTAAGGATCTTCTCCGCGTGGCTCTGGGTAATTTTCATTCCGACTATTACCGGCTTGCCTAACACGGTACCAGTATGTCCATAACCTACTGTTGGAACTCCTGCCGGGCAAAGATAACCAACAAGCTTGCAGCCCTCATATTTTTTTATTATATCAATTCCTTTTTTGCTTGTTTTCATTATCCATCCACCTCCGGTAAACCCTTTATTGACCACAGTATAGACAATACTCCTGCTAATACTGATGCTGAAGCAACAGCTAACCAATTAACACCATCCATAAATGTAGCCGTACCGATTGTTGCAATTGCTGTCTGCGCTACCGTCTTAATTGCTCTTATTCCAGCCGCTTTTAACCATTTCTTATTCATAGTATCAATCTCCTTTTATTTGATGAGGTATGTTATAAAAGCTCCTACGCCTGCGCTGATCAATGCGGTTACTAATGCATCCCATCGTCTGGCAGGCTTAGTTTCAAGTACTAACAATCTCTCTCCCTGGTTCTTCTGTTCCTCAATCATATTCTTCATGTTCATGGCCAGTTCTTTCACCGATATTACCAATTCTTGAATCGATTTGCTTTGTTCCTCAAGATTCTTAGCCCGATGCTTTAGTGATCCTATTTCATGATCGTGCGCTTCAAATCTAACTGCTATTTCTTCTTGTGTCATGCATGGTATACCATCCTCTCTGCAAAAATAAAAAGAGCCTACTGGCTCATGGTTACTATCTTGTTGCTAACATCTCTTTAATAGCCTTTAGATCGGCTGTCATTGCATCCGTAGAAACAACAATGGTATATGTACCGGCTTCAAAGTCCTTCTTGATGGATTTGAGTCCTACCCCATCATAAAAGCCAGCTAATACCTCACCGTCAGATGATAGGCATTGAATATTTGATACATCGGTAAAAGCTGCCTCTACTTCCTCATATGGAGCATCTGTCTTGATAGTAAATTCTCTGTTCTTCTCCCGGTCTGTAATTCCGTTTACTACTAATTCGTATTCGTTGGTTCCAATCTTAATTTTTTCCATGATATTACATTCCTTTCTTTACATAAAAACAAGCCCTCTCTGAGGACATTGTTAGTTAGCTCAATGATTATTTAATCAAGTCTAAATGTTACACTACCCACTATTTGCTTACAATCACTGGTTAATGGGTCCATATAAACATTACCGTTATTAAATACGAGTAAAATAGCTGTCCTATTTACAACGTCGTCTATAACGGTTTGAGCGCCAACTGTATAAATTTTTGTAGTAGCCGGTATAAATTCAGATGGTAAAGTAAACAGTAGCGTCCTTGCAGTTATTGTGCTGTTATCAGATTTTGTGCAGTTAAATGTAAGCTCCGCAGTATTATTGCTTTTTTTGAGTAATGATGACCTTACTGTTACGCCTGCACCCGCTGTAACAGTACCAGTTTGTACAGCTAATTTATCATTTAGTGTAGTTAATAAGTCATGATCCGACTTAGCAAGTGCAGCACTAGGAACCTTGGTTGTGCTATTTGTATGCACATTAACGATATCAGACTTGTCAAACTTGTCGGTCATCTGATCTTCCAATGTATCTATCCTGTCCAATACGTCTTCAGGTAGTTGCCCACCAATTTGGCTTTGTATATCAGCTATCTGGCTTTCCATTGTTTCTGTAAGAGATTCCAGAACTTCTATCCTGTCCAACACGTTTTCTGGCACCTGCTCCTCTATTTGCCTCACTGCATCAATCAACTCGTTTGTTTCACTAATCAGCAGCCTAAGTGTTGAAAATTCGTTTGAGGATTCCACTGTTTCATCATCTAAAAGTGATTTACGTACATTGAACCCGAATTTAGTAGAAGTAAGTGTTTTCTCATTATCAAGTATTTTTATCTCTGCTGTCACTTTGCCGGGGCAAGCTATGGTATTAGTTTTTAATACACACCTGATCTTCCCCTGTGCTTCATTCTCCTTTTCTATGTCGCTCTGTTCAACTGTAGTTCCATCCGCCTTTTTAAAAACTATCTTAACATCTAAATTATAAAGGTCATACGGAGTGTCACCATCAAGCAAAGTTATATTAAATACATTTGTTTCGAAATCTCCTTGCACTACCGTGAAAGGCTCAATATCTATAGTGCGCTTGATATCAACGCGAAAATTAAAATCCTTTAGTTTCATGTGTCCCTCCTTTTAGACCAGATTGTAGCTTGTAAGCGCATTTATAAGCTGATTTAGTTTTGATATCACGGCACTCAGATCTGCGCTGGTTGGAACTGTTGATACGCTTGTTTTTGAAGCCATGGTGCTTTTGTTGAAAAATGATAGAAACGACCCTTTGTGGCTAAAATTGCCAGTACTTGCTGTACCTGAACAAGTAAGCGTGTTCGTAGTTACTGTTGGAGTATCAACCTTAATAGATGCATTAACTTCTGTCACAGACAAAGCACCTGTCAATATAAGATTTTTTATTTCTGCTATTTCAGCGATCAATTTTTCCGTTATGGTTGCATTCTCTATTGATACAGTTTCTAGTGCTGTGTTGCCGGTAACACTTAGCCCTTTCTGCATAATAACCTGCTTTAGGTCAAATAAATACCGATCAATTTCCTCCTCCGCACTTGGAGATACGTTATAATTTACCTTGCCAAGAATTACGTATGTACTGTTTAAGATTCCAAGTAATACCCTGTCGCCGTCCTCAGGGATATATGAATCCAGATATGCATATTGCTTTTCGCTTTCTACATCCTCGCCATCAAATTTAATTTTTGCAGTGCCGTTTTCAAACAATCCCACTACTGTGGCAAGCTTAAAATTTTTACTTTCGTCCTGGTTTAATTCGAATACAAATTCTTCGGCGGTTATCATATCCGTATCACCCTCCTTACGCTATGTGACATTTTACCTCCGGCCTTTAATTCCATTTCCCAGGAGGTTTCAATATATTTATTTGAAATTCCTAAATCAGTATGCTCACAGTATAGCGCATCCAAATAGCTGTGGTGTGGCATAAGTGCAGTGTCGAAAATAAACTTGCCGTACACGTTGCTTGCCTCATATGCAATTCGCCTTGTATAATCGTCTAGTATTTGCTGACTTGCTATATTGTCAACCTCTCTAAAATCTACTATTACCCTTCTTCTGTTCACCACACTGGTTATGCTTCCGGCATTATTGTTAGTGTATCTACTCACCAGCGGATCCGTTTCTGGATTCGTAGCAACTACAACCCATTTATTCGGAACGGAAAACAAGTCCATTTCCTCTGTTGCAGTGTCAGGTACGATAATGCTCATGTTATCATTTTTATAAGTGTATTCGACTACTCTGTCATTAGGTAAAATATAAGGAGAGGCTGTAAAATTCCCAAGTTCATCAACCCATACAGATGTATAATTGATTTCTTGCAATAACTCATTTACAGCATCTAGCTTAGAAGTGCCTATTTCAAATTCTCTGTCATTATTAAGTGTTACTCCAATGCTAGGAATATTGATTTTCCATATCCCTGCCGAACCGATTATCTGAGTAATTGCAGTAACATAATTTGTGTTTTTAACTATCCGGTACCTGGTATCAAATTTATCTTCTAACAGAACCATAGATGTATCAAAACATTCAACCTGACGATAAATCTGTTTTCTCTTCAAACTCCTTGAAGGTGAAGATATCATAAATACTCCTAACGGAAATTCTTGCTTTCTGTTCAATATAAAGACTGGCTGAATCTTATCGTTCAGCCAGTCAACATCCTTTAATTCATTTTCCTTAAAATTAAAATTCCCTTTACGTTTGATTTGAGCCAATGATGACAGCCCAAGATTACCTCCAAGCGATGTAAGCTCTCCGATTTTCAATTCATTGTAATTAAGCAGATCATAACGAAAAGAAATTTCCCTGTTACCGTGGAGTTGTTGTATTACATCTTGATCTAGTTTAATCATTTACCTCTCCCCTTCGGTCTGTTCAATTGAAAAACTTATCTCGTACCCGAATAAGTTATTTACATGATCAACAGATAGTATTGCACCGTAGATATTTCTTTTCCCTCGCAATAGGAACACTTCGCGGCTCTCTATCATTTTCTCAAGCTTCTCAATCTCTTCCAATGTCTTAATGAAAAATGACAAAGACTTATTCTTGCTGCTGAACTCGCCATATTCAGCAACCGGATATTTGCGGCCATCATAATACTGCATACTCCCCGTAACCGCTTTTCTAGTTGGCTCATCAGGTTCTTTATTCCAACCGTTTTTTAATTTTAAGAAGTTATTAGGCTCACTCGCAAGTGCCAATGTACTACCAGTAAAATCGCATACACCTATAGCTTTTACGCTGTCGTTGAAGGTATCGTCATGCACTACCCTAATAAAATAGATATGTTCCTTTTTATTTTCGCAAGTGTAATCATGAAATCGGTTGTTTTCAAGTTTCCCTATCTCGATACCGTCCCTGTATACATACGTATCATGTTCGCTATATGAATTTATCACTATGCAGTACTGCTCGTTAAATAGCTCGATTTCCGGCTTCTGTGGCTTTACTGTCGATATAATAAATGCTTTCTCTGCGACCCCTGAAAACAGATTGTATTCATTGGCTACCCTTAACCTTGCAATGTATTGGCCATCATCCAAAAACATAGGTACTTTAAAAGCTTTTTCGCTTGTGCTTGGTTTTTTACCGCTATTGTACAATACATTATTATCTTTTAAAACCTGCAGCTCGTAGATGTGTTGATCCGCACTCTGCCAGGTGACTATCGGTCTTGCCGTATTTGTTATTGTAGTAATCAGGGGCATTGCCGGGCTTCCAATTACGGTAAATGATCTGGTGTCACTATAAGGGCTAACCTCTGTCCATTCGTTGCATGTCCTTACTCTCCATGTAATATTTCCCGTAGGTAGCGTATTGGCAGGTAAATCAGAATAAGGCCTGCTTGTGCTCTCTGTTATGGTTATCCAGTCAATCCCGCCGTTAACGCTGTATTGCAAGTCGTATTTACTTTGGGTCTCTATATCGCTTCCACCAACAAAAACCCACTCAAACCTTGTTGTTTTATTAGCTTCTACATACTGTCCTATTGGAGCTACTAATACAGGTGCTTTTTGCGGAGGTATGCCAATGGTAAATACTGATGCCGAATATTCTGATTCAGTATAATTTGTATCCCTGGTTTTAACTCTCCACGTAACCGTCCCACTTGTCGGAAGAGTATTTGCCGGCAAGTCATAATATTGATTTGCTGTTTCCTGTGTAATCGTAGTCCACGTCACACCATCCAGTGTATATTGTAATGTAAATCCCGTTTGTGGCAAGCTATCTTTTGAGTTATGGAACCACGCAAACCGTATTATATTTCTACCACTAAGCATTATATCTGCCGGGTAAAGAGATTTTGGAGGATCAGGAGGGATATCGTCATAGGTTATTACAACATATGGTTGATTACTTGCAGAACGATGTGAGTAAATCTGCCAACATTCGCTCACTGTTTGGGACATAGATCCACCATCAGGGAAGTATATCAAGATACTCTTTTGATCAAGATCCGACCCTATGACCACTGAGTTTCCTTTTGGCACACCTAAGTCTATACTTCCCCATCCTCCGTCATATCCACCAGCTTTAGCTCCATCCGCAGGCTCATAGCTAGGTATAGTTGAGCCTTCATTAAATTCTGCATACCTATAAGATACAGATTTTGACTCTCCTTTTATTGTGTAAAAGTATAGTTTTGCATTAATGATATTTTTGTTTTTCGGTACGTATTCCCCATCCCATGCCAGAGCCATTTTCTGTCTGCTTCCCGATGGTCCCGTGCAATGTAACGTGGAGCTTATTGCATTACTTTCAGCATAATAAAATACAACACCTTCCGTTGCTGATCCGTATCCACCAATCCTCACATTAGCACGTGCATCACAGCTGCTCTTTACAATTGGTAATGTTATTGTATTAACCAGGAACAACACCTGCCTTTCTTGTCTGTGTAAAGTTGTTGAATACTTTTACAAGCTTATATACTTCGTCAACTTCATCCATGTTGACTTGTAGGATATAGGTGTCACCAGAATTTCTTTGGCTCATTTTAGTGCTTTCCGCATTACTGTATATCTTGCTTCCACGTGGAAGTCTCAACATCTCGGGTCCTGCTTCGCCTACCCATGTGTCTCCACCTTCGAAATCATCTGTTCCGCTTGCATTATATGATACTTTTGTGTACGTTTTAGTTCTAGTCGAACTATTGGCAGCTGATTGCGCGCTTGTTACGGCTGCGTTTGTACTGTTTACAATTCCTTCTGTAGATGATTTTACCTCATCCATTGCTGATTTAATGCCAACTGCACCACCAACAATCAAAGCGATTGCTGCTGCTATTCCAAGTAGTATAAGGAGTAATGGTCCCATTCCAGCTGTTGCCATTATGCCTGTAGCTCCGACAGTCGTATTCGAAGCAGAAAGAATTGCATTAGCAGCGGCCATAGAGTACGCAGCTTTGGCCACTAATCCAAATACAGCTACTAATGCCGCAAAAGTCACTACACCAGCGAGTACAGGTGCTGGTATAGCGCCAATTAATTCTCCAAGTGTTGTAAGCACTGGTAACAATACAAGACCTAATTTCATTTTGGTAACATCAAATGTAGCATTCATTCGCTCCATTGCATCATCAAAAGCTCCTAAATCTTCAAGTGATGTTTGGCTCATAATTAATCCCATGTTTTCAGCTTCAATACCCAACTCTTTTAGTCTTTTGCTTCCTGCATCAATTAATGGGTTTAATTCTTTTGCTGATTTTCCGAACACAGTCATGGCCAATGCATCACGTTCTGTCTCATTTCTTATTTTTCCGAGTGCATCAATCGTTGAATAGAATACTTCTTCTGAATCCAATAGAACATCATTGCTATCTTTATACTCAACACGCAGCTTGTTAAATGCTCTTTGTAATTCATCAGATCCATTCCTGGCATCGTCCATGTTTCTTGTGAGTTTCGTCATTGCCCCTGTCATTGTGCTAACATCGGCATCAACTAACCCGGAAGCATATTGTAATTTTTGAAGTTGATCTGTCGCAATACCGGTTATCGAGCTCAAAGTAAGAATCTCATCAGCTGTTGAAGCTGCAGATACTGTACAACCTGCAAATGCTGTTATAATTGCGCCAATCCCTAAAACAGCAGTGCCAACACTTTCATTTACTCCATCGAACTTTGTTGCTACAAACTCCAATGCGGGGCTTACGTTAATGCCAAGAGAAGAGGACATATTTCTTATGGTATCCCCGAATGACCCTGAGCTTGTATTTGCGTTGTCCATTTTGATTTTATTCTCTTGTAGTTCATTATTCAATTTTTGGAGATTGGTTTGATTAGTGATATATGCCTTTTGAAGTGAGTCTAATTGCTTGTCTGTTGCTTTTCCACCCTCAACAGCTTTATCATAGGCCTGTTTGGCTATTTCAACTTTTTTTGTTTGAAGAATGATTTGTTGAGTAAGCTTATCGTTTTTTAACGTTAGCTGGTCAGATTCAGTGCCATATTCCTTTATTTCCTCTTTGGTTAACTTGAACTGTGCTTCAAGTAAACCCATCTTACGGTTTATTTCAGCAGTTCCAGCATCAAGCTGTGAATAGTCCATCCCTAGCGTTATCACTTTCTTATTCGACATATCAACACCACCCTTGTATTTGCTTCATACTTGTTATTTCTACAACCTCTTGCTCCTGCGTGAAGTATTTAGATTCGTATGATTCACCGTTCACAGCTGCTGCTTTCATTTGCATTTCATCTGTAAACATGTCTATCATCAGTAAAATATGAGCTATTGAGCTTCTCCAAAACTCTTCACTGCTTCGCTTCATTTTAATGCAATACATGTAATAAAGATGGTCAAAATCTATTTCATAATCTTGCTCATGTATTGCTCTGCCAACTTTTTTTGAAGTTCACCCTGCAATTCGTTTTTTGCATAACCCATACTTTCATTAAACTCATTCACAATTTCAGTTATTGTAATAGGGCTCATTTCAGAAACAATTGCTCGAGCCTCTTCGAGAGTAAATTCACTTTGCAAAGACTTTGCACCAATGTAAATAATTTTAGCGCATCTCTCAGGAAGTCTATCTTCATTTATAAATGAAGTAAGGCCTCCCTCTAGCTCACTGAAATTAGAAATAGCCTCAGCATCAAATCTGATGTTAAGGCTATTTCCTTCTTGGAATTCTAATTCAATTTCTATTACTGGTTTTACACCAATTTTCTTTTTCATACTACTAAGCTCCCTCCGCTACAAGTTCTCCACCTGGTATTGTATTAAGGAATGTTGCCGCCATTTCAGCTGTGAAATCAGGATTTGCGGTATCTGCATCATAATGGAAATCCCCATTATTTTCACGAGCCATTACAGCAATATCCATTGAATCTGTAGAATAATTCATATTTTCGGTTGACTGCTGAGCATTCTTTCCTAATGGCTTCGCTTTGCATTTGAATAGCCAAGTGAACTCTGACTTACCGCCAGTTTGTTCGATCTCATATCCAATTGCGATGTCTTTCGCCTGGTCATCTTTATTCACCTTTAAAATACCATCTTCATATGTATGCCCGTAAATATCCGCTCTTACCTCAATAGGAATTTTATTCACTTCTACTTTCAATGCTCCACCAGTCAGCTTGGTCGTATCTTCGGTTTTTACTCCTCCACCATACAATATTCCATTTGCATAACTAGGTGTAAACTGTGCTGTCATAGGGGCTCCAAATGTCTTAATTGGACCATGTTCATAGGCTGTAGCATCATCCTTTAACACCTTGGCATAAACAATTCTTTTGATATTAAAACGGTTTGCTTTCACGCTGTTAGCCATTTCTATTCCTCACTTTCTATGATAACTTCAAAATTAAAATATGTATGCCACTTCTTAGTTCCTGCTTCCTGCGATGTTTCCATCTGTGGATATAAGTATTCTTTTTCATTAATAATTGCTTGCTTCAATGCTTTTATTGCAGATTTCATTGGTTCTGTTCTTTTGTTATACCACAAGTCAACTTGACACTTAGCTCCTACTTCGGTAGCCGTACCTCCTCCAAACAAATACCCTGACACATTATAAAAATGAAATGTGATACATGGGAATACATCCGGCACCGCGGCTTCTATGACCGGGATTTTATTTTCCACCGCATGTTCTAATATGCTTTTTAATTTATCCTCCATCTGCCAACGCCTTTCCTATCGCTTCATCAATGTACCCATTTATCTCATTTTCAGTTTCCGTTAGAGTTTCTTCTATAAAGTGAGTCGCCTTTGTATGCGTCGTTCCATTCTCCAGCATATGCCACTTATAGCTTGTGTATTTTCCACCTCTAATGATTACATACACTGTACCATCTTTGGATGTTTTTACACTGGATTTCACATCCTTAGCCATATGCACATAAGGAACCGTTCCGTCATAATTTGAAGTGCCCGGTGACACGCTTGATTCCATTGCACTAAGCTTTTTTATTACAGTTGCTTTTATGAGTTTTTCAGCCTTATTTAAGATTACCTTTTTTTCTTTATTCATTGTTTCAGGTATTTTTGCTATGTCCTGCTGGATTGAAAATATACACTCTTCATAATCAAATCTTACCTCCATTACTGCTCCTAACTACAGATAACTTCAACCTCATTAATATCTGGGTTGAAATTCGATTGGGTAATATCATATTCTGCATTATCGTATTCAATCTTGGATGCATAAATTGGCTTTTTTGTATCTGTATCTATCCTTCTGGATAACTCATAATCATCTTTCGATAATTTGAATCCATAGGACATCAACGTTCCCACCTGGTACGCCAAATCAAATGACTTCCTGCTATATCCGGTATATCTAACATGGACATCCTGTCTTTTTTCAATTACAAGACCTTCCTTAACCTCATGCCATATTAAGACGGCAGATTCAGGATAAAGTCTATTTTCTCTAACCAGTACAAGCTCAATTATTCCGTCATTCGCATTATACGATCTTAAAACCGTATATCTGTCATTTCCATACTGTACAGTTTCTTCATTTGCATATTCAAATGATCTTATGCAGATTACCTTTTCCACTTTATTTCCTGTTGTCTTTGCCTGATAGAATTCAACCCGTTTGATTGATTCTTCGCTGACATAAACCTTTTTACCTTCTGTAGCGTTTGCTTTTATAAGAATTACCGGGTTTATAAACTTCATCTTTCACCCCCTGCAGATCTGCATGGCGATAATTTCAAATGCCGGCGAAAACTTTGTTTCACCTGATTTATTATTCAGTAGGTCATTTACTCCGATTGCTATACATGATATATCAATGCTGTTAATCGAATTTTTTCCTGTTACAGGATCATTTTTCATATGTGCAGCTCCTGCGTTAATCAAATATTCCTTTACTGCAATAGCTTTCATTTTGATATTGGAATTAACCAGTGCATCATCAGTTGTTATTCCTAACGATTTTTTCACCTCTTCAAGTAATGCGAGATCATCCATCCCAAGCACCTTCCCTTCGATAAGGCTGTACCTTTATCGATACAGCCTTATTTTATGATGTAGCTTTATGCCTTTTTAAGATAGATAAGTCCTTTTGCACCTACTAGAGTAGTAGTTTCTCCATCTACGACAGCACCAATAGCCATTTTTCCATCGGCTATCATAAGAGCCTTATGAATCCATTTGTTCTTATCCTCGTTATAGTACTTTTTGTAGTACATGGATAAATTGGAATTCAGGCAATAATCCTTCAGATTAACCAATATGCCAAAGATGTCACCCGTAGCAGCATTATCATATCCAGGAATCAAATCTACTGTAAGTACTTCTCTACCATTGAGAATCTTCTGACCTTTTTCATTAATCTTTCCAAGGCCGATTTTTTGGCCATTGTTATCCGTCATTCCATTTAGGTACATTTCCCATGTCTGCTTATTCATCATATAAATTTCATCATCTTCATAAGCTTCTGGGATAGCTGCTTCGGCTCTAGCCCATCCTGCAACGGTTTTTACCTGCGCTGCGGTGAATGTAACTATCTGCTCAGTAGGAAGCGCATATTTTGTAATGCCTAATGGTTGTCCACTTCCGGTTCCGCTGACAACTGACATCTCAATTGCTCTCAGCATTGCCTTTTTTAACTGCTTTACTACTGTAGCCTCAAATACCGGCAAGGATACCGTAGCTGTCAATAACCCAATTGCAACCTTCGCTTCTAACACATGATAAGCAAATGACAACTTAGCATCCATTTTCGCTTTTTGCTCATCAGATACCTCTGCCTCGCTTCCTAACCATGTTGCAGTTGGAAGAATTTCAGAAATAGGAATTTGCACACCACCCTGGAAGGATGTTTGTGTGATTCGGTTGATGATCTTACCTTCCACCGTAAGGTCTTCGATTACCTGGTTTAATATTGTTGTCGGAATTACGGCAGCAACATCACCCACCATTGTTAACGCATCTGCTCTTTCTTCCGTTTGTCTGAACTTCTCCGGAATAGGAGTTCCAGATACTACATAGTTTCTGAATGCCCTACGGTATTCCATGGAAGCGAAGATATCGCCATCTTCGTTCAGTGGCTGTTGTCCATTACTTCTGAATGTTGCCATTGGATTCAACTGTCCTGCTGGCGGTGTAGGATTTCCTGCACTTCTTGCAGCCGGATCCCCATTCCCTCCGTCTCCACTTCCTGCTGCAATTAATCCCTCAAGCATCTCAATTTCCGCATCTAATCTTCTTCTTTCAATCTCCAACCGGTCCAGTGTTGCACCATCAACTGCTGCCCTGATCTGAGGCAATAGTGCCGCTCTTTGCTCTCTCGCTGCTTGTAATTGTTCTAAAAAATTCATTCTTTTTTCCTCTTTCTTTCTTATTTTTTAAATTCGAGTTCCATCATTAACTTACGTTTCCGCAATTCAAAGCTCTCCAGCCGCGCCATATCACTCTCCAGCAATTCAACACTTCTTGCGTATACACTTGTTGTATCATAAAATGGGGTATCCACCACACTTACGTCATATAATCGATTGATACTAGTGACTTCGCGGAATGTTTCATTTTCTCCGTATGTCCAGTTATCCCCTTTATCACTTACTGTAAATGCAAAAGACATCTTATCAATCAACCCTGCTTGGATCGATTTATAGATGTCTTTGTTGCTCTGTGTATCAATCAGTTCAGCCCTTATTTTAAGTCCTATATCATCAATGATAAGTTGTAAACTCTTATTCCTAGTCCTTGCTATAATGATCCATGTATCATTATGGTTATATCGCAATGGAACATCTTTCATATCAGTGAAGTCCAGTGCCCCTCTGCGAATTGTCTCCGTAAATTTGTATTTCCCATATTCATGTGTTGCCGGCTGATCATAGATTATCGCATACCCCTCAATAATCATCTTTCCTTCAGGATCATCTACTGCCCTGAATTCTATGTAACGTTGTTCATGCTGGTTCCGCAACTCTTTTTTAAAATCACTCAACTTGATTCTCCCTCCCTCTGTTTTTAGATAACTGGTATTGATCTGCAATGTCTCGGTTAATGTAATTTAAGGACTGTTTTCTAACATCTCCTCCTTCAAAAGGAGGGTACCCGAATATTGCAAGCACCTGGTTATCCGTTAAGGTTCCTAGCCTCGTAAGTATATCGGCGGCATTTATTTTGTTTGTAGTATTCATAAACATAAGGCCTTGGTTGTAAAATATTATTTCATTTCCAACCTCAAGTTCTCTTTTGGTAAATAGACATTTGCTGAATACTCTCCCTAGGCCTATGATCATATGTTCCAGTGTTTTTTCATAAAAGGCCTGATACTGTTCTTCATCAAAATCTCCATTGAATATTGCCAAAGATACACCGTAATTTGCTAGAATTCTTTTATCAATAAACTCAATCGTATCCTTATCAATGAATTTAGGGTCAAGCTTAATTGGAATAAAATCACCTTTTAGATCTATTGCCAGAATACCGCTTTGAGTCTCGTTCATCTTTTGCTCAAACTTTTCTCTTTCTTCTTTTTGCTTATCATCATCTAACATGGTATTTATTTTTTGAACTCCACGAACTGTCATTGTGGCTTTCATACCTTTTTCCATTCCCTGTATGATTGCATCATCTGTTGAAAGAAGTTTAAGCATTGCTTTATTGTCTGCTTTTCCCTGGGCGTCACCACCAACAAAATCATTTGCTGAATAATCTTTTCTCCAATGGATAATATCTTCATAAGGCATCGTGTATTCAAATCCATTTACGAAATAAAACTTGATATAAAGCCTTCCCGATGCATCCTCCAGGTACTCAACCTGTAATGGATTTAGCGGATACAATCCAGTGTATTCCCTTCGATAGACATCTTGCCCTAAGGGTATCACGTTATATGTTGGATATATGTAAGCGTTTTTATTAATTTCCCTTAGGTACACAATTTTTTCGAGAAAATCAGTAGTTGTCATTAAAGGGTTTGGTCCAAATTTCAATAATCGGTGTATACTATCATTTACCACACTTTGTATCCCGGTTTCATTATCAGTCCTAATATGCTGCGGATTAAGCTTGCTAATTTCAGTAGCAATACACCTAATTGCAATTTGCACAATATCACTAGCATATATATCTTCTCCAAATTGAGTAAATACCGGTACATACCCCTTCATCATCCTTGCATACGAATATCTTCCTGACAAAGACTTTATTGTATTCCATAATCCCACCTATTTCACCTCCTGTTTACAGCATCCATGTAATCTTTTCTATGCCTATCTAACGTTTCATAACATATCAGCATAGTAACAGCACCGTCAATTTTCTTATCCTGATCTCCCTGAACCTTAACCGGCATTCTTTTTGTTCCCGCTGAATTCCATTTCATTGCTGTATTTTCTAAACACATTATATCCATCGGATTCTGGTTGTAGTTTACACGGTTAGCCTTCAGATCTGTTTCAAGGCTTGTCATTGCATTTGATAAATCAAAGCCCTGTTCAATCTTATCTATATCAAATCCATAATCCTGCATCTCTTTTTTAAAGGCTTTAGCTTGCCACTTATCGTAACCAGTCATAAATATATATATTCCATATTTTTTGTATAGGCTTACAAACCATGAAACTACGTCCGATTGATCAACTTCAGTATCGTCACATATTGTAAGATGTCCATCTTTTACCCATTTTAGATACTTTTCTTTTTCGGTTGCTTCCATCAATTCTAGTTTCGAACTTGGAATAAAATAGTGTGTGATAAAGAATTTGATTTTATTTTTCGGATTATATATCAATGCCCTTGCATTTGTAAGATCGCTTGTTTCAGACAAATCTGCCGCACCTATGGCAATGCTTCCACGCAAATCCTCAAGGTCATATATCAGCTCATTCTTAATATCATCCGGCTGCAACCAAGCCTGAGCATTATTCTGCTTTATGTTATAATCTTTGGCTAAAACGTATGCTTTCATACTTGTATTTGTTCTTGCTTCATTAAGCATTTGTCTTAAAAATGACCACTTTTTTATTTTTCCTAATCCAGGGTTTGACTTATACCAGCTTTGTTCATCATCCCACACTTCCTTCTCACTATCCTGGGTATATAACCAAATTAACCATCTTTCATTCTCCCTCTCCCCTCTCAATACTTCTCTTGCTTCTATGAGACGTTCGTCAAGGTATCCTCCATTTGTAAAGCCCTCAGTTGTCAGTTCAAAATAAAGTGGCTCATCTTGTGTTGAAAGAGCCTGCCTGATCGGCATTACCAGGCTGTTATCTTCCATTTCGAATACTTCATCAACAGCCCCAATACCAATATTTCTACCTTCTTTTGCACCAGTTTTGGCAGACAATTTTCTAATGTTTCCTTTATTTTGATAGCTAAACTTGCCTTTTTTCTTTTTACTTTTCGGATTACCAAAGAAAATTCCTCTTATGTTTTTTCTAGTTACCTTCTCAAGAGTTTTACTTTCCTCCCTCATTGCATTAATGGCCTGGAACATTAAGTCCGCCTGTTCATAATCATTTGAAGCACATAATATTTTTAATCCAGCCGGTCCGCAAAACCATTCCGCAAGACATATAGCACCGATAAGTGGTGTCTTTCCATTCTTTCTACCAACTAAAAAAAGTACGTTTTGATATTTTCTAACGTACCTTCCAAGTTCATCATCATATATTTTTATAGCAAATATGGCCTCAATAAATGCTTTCTGAAATAATTCCAGTATAAAAGGCTTTCCTGCATGTGGCGCTTCAAAGTGTTTGCATTCATTCTCAATGAAACGTATTCTTTTTTCAGAATCCTCAAAATCAATACGAGTATTCCTCAATACGTTTCTACAGTGAATTTCATCAACAAGTTTTTTCAGCATCATCATAAGTTCATGTCCAACTATGATGTTACCACATTTTATCTCTTTATAATATTCCAGGATATAACTATTCGTATTCTCCAAGCTCATCATCCTCTTCCATGATCGCCTTCCCTAAAATATTAGAAAGCTTGGCTATATAATTCAAATAATTTGCCCTGACTTTTACTATCATCTTGGATATAGGCAGTTCTTTCTGCTGATTAGGATTCTTAGGATTAATTATTATCAGACCGGATTTTGCAACTATAGCATGGAGATTATCTAATTCCACCCTGAGTCTAGCACATTCCCAAAAGGATCCGTCAAGCAAAGCAAGCTGATTTTCATCACATCCCTTGAATAACTCTTTGATTCTCAGATATTCTTTATGAACTTCCAAAATTGTCACCTACTTTCTTCAAATTTCTTTGAGAAAAAGTCAAAATTTCAGTTTGTGTTATTTTTGCCTTTGAAGGCAACGGTCTTTTTGAGCTCACACAAATTCCGATATGGGGGGCTTCAAGTATTAGTTCGAATATTCTTCGAACCAATTTTCTATGTATTGAATCCATTCTTTTTTGTGATCAGCTCTGTAATCATGACATTCATTTAATCTTTCAATGCAAATTTCTTTATCTGCTTCGATATAAATCAGTTCAGCTCTTAGATCATCCGATAATTTTTCTCGTATAAACTTCTCCGGATAGCCTCCAATAACCCAAGCACTTCTGAACCCTCCATACCTGGTCTTAATGTTATCTATCAAATGATTTCTAATTGAGAATACATTATACTTTAAATTATCCGGCTTATCGTACATTGGCATCATACTGACAGCTTGATACAATAGATCCATATCGATCACAATATCGCCTGGTTCCATGTTCTCATATACAAAAGTCTTTTTCCCTGCCATTGGTGCTCCATAAACGATATACACTGCCTTTTCCCTTCTCTTGTGCTTTCCACCACAAAATCGGTTATGCTCTTTATTATGACATCTCCTGCATATAAGTTTGATATTATCTGGATTGAGTGATATTCTCACATCTTTATAATTATCCTCTGTAAGCTCGATCGGAGAATGATGTAGTTGTATATCTCCTCTTTCAAAGATATGTTTCTTGCATTCAGTGCATATGATCCCATCATTCTGTTTCATATGATCAAGAACAAATTGTTCTCTAAATATTATCCACTCTTTAGAGTTATAGAATGCTTTTAATACTCCCGTACTCATTACCAATCATCCTTATCAGCCAGTTTTCTTTTGATTTCTAACATCTCATTGTCGACTCTTATCTTATTTCTCAGGTGATCAATCCTAGCCTTTTGTTCTTCTGTTGCCATATACATATGTTCAGATATCCAATTCATAGCCTTTATTCTATCCATTAGCTTAATTGAGAATCCATTCTTACCCTCTTTGAATTCAGTAATTAAAGTTCCATCTACTTCATCACTTTCCTTGAAGTCGATATAATTATTCTTCTCATATATCGGAACACCATCTTTAGATAGCCCAATAAGAGTATCTTTCTTACCGAAGCTTATATAATCAGTGATGTCTGCGAAAGCAATATCCATGTATTTTTGAAATATATCTTCTGGACTTAACATTGCCTGATTGAGTCTATTTTGTTTTAGCTGCATTATCGTCATTCTAATATTATCATTTCCAAGCAACCTGCTTCCATTTGCATATGCTGCCGTCAAACTGCACCCATATGCTTTTTGGTATGCTTTTGCAGCATTAAAACTCTTGATGTAGTAGATGCAGAAAAGAACTTGTTTTTCTGATAATTCTACATTTTCAACAATTTCATTTAGCTCATTAAATACATCTCCTTGGAAGACATCATCTTGACCATATTTTTTGTTATTTTCGAATTTCGAATTTCTACTTCTATTTTTCGAATTATTTAATCGACTTTCCCATTCATCCAATGTCTTCCACTTTGATATTGTTTTGGGATCTTCATTTAGGATCTCGGCAATCTCTTTATTTTTTATTTTGCCTTTATGTTTTCTATAAACCTCATAAGCTTTATCTCTATTCGGGCTTCTTTCTCTTGCCAAGACCACCACCTCTTTTTTAGTAATAAAAAAGCACTAGCCTTTATTATTACAGCTAATGCTTTTTAGGGATTGAATATAATGAGTCTATAATAGCAAATAATACGTTTCACGGATGGTTTTTACAACCTTTCCACCATAATAATATCATTGATTTATATAACATGTAAATCACGTTTTTATCTCACGCTTATCTCATATCATCTCCACACCATCAATTCCAAAAAGTTGTACGCTCACCAATTTAGTACTATCTACAACCCATCTGCTAATCGTCTGTTTACTAGTAAAATAAATTGATGCAGCATCCTCATAATTCATCTGGTCTATCATACATTTAATAAATGCATCATATTTTTCTGGTGTTCCTTTTTGCACATACTCTTTCCGCACTGTATTGAGTGCCTTATCAATATGTGCTATTACAATCATACTCCGCAATTTGCTTCTCAGTATACTGTTTATATATAGCTCTTCAGCATCGTCATACCCTAACGATTCCTCCTTTAGCTGATTGGTCTCATATATTGCTTCTTCAATACTTTTTTCAATTCGCTTGTAATTTTTCAAAAGCATTTTGGTATTATGTAATGCCTTACGCTTTTTCTCAATTTCCCTTGTCTTGCTGTACTCTTTGATCGCAATTTTCACGGCTTTATTAATCATTTCATCCGCTGTAGCTTGGTTCATAATACTCCTCCCTCTACATAAATATAATCCTGCTGCCTGGTTCCGCTAACTTTACAGTGTATCTGTTGTTTTCCATTAAGTATTTATAATTATCCCATTTACTTCTACTTGATTACCAGCCTCAATAACTATACACTTTTTCCCTTCAATTTCTTTTGTTTGCACTAGGTCAGTTCTCTCAGGATTCACTTTAATTACAATGTCCAGTGTCTTTATCTCAAATTTTCTCCGGTTAATTATGTTTTCTGCTAAGAGTACCGCAGTTGGCCCCATCATCTTTTCATAGTTCATTCTTAAAGTTTCCAGTTTTTCTTCAGATATACCAATGCTCTCAAAGATTTTCTTTAGGCTTTCCGAATCCATCGTCAGCGGCTCCGGTATCTCTTTAAGCTTATGCTCCTCAATGTTATCATTGATCTTTGAATAGAATTCCTTTACTATATCATATCCCAGTTCATCAGCTACAGTTTCCTGTATCAAATCCTGAATCACTTCCTTCTGTTTTTCTGCCGATACTGGAATCCTGCTGCCAAGGATTTGATCTATAAAATCATTGTGTAGCTCATTAGCATCCTTTGTGTAATAAAGCAAATTGTTGATATCCGTACTCCTATAATTAAAAGCCGGATAAAGGAAGCCGTTAATCGGTGCATTTACTACCCAATCCTGAATCCGTTTGTGGATTTGGTTCACATCTTCATGATAACTCAGGCCTGGCTTTGACAGTTTAACCGGGCAAATGGAACATAATATGTATCTGTATACCTCATCAGAAGCATCCTCCATCGTGGTTTTATCCTTTGCCTTTCCCGGAACATCATATGCAGCATACACGAGAAGAATTAAGTAACTACCGACATAATCATACGTTTGGATTACTTTTTCATAAAATTCATCCAGCATATTTTCATCCTTTAATTCACTGTCTCTAAGCTGTAATAAATTTGCTTGGGCTCCTCCGTTTAATTCTGCTGACGGTTGGAATACCATATTAATCAAATTCTTTCCGATGGATCCTGATAATGTCTTTTTGAATATCTCAAAATACTTGAATGTCTCCTCTTCCGGCAGACAAAGGAAAGTTTCTGTAAACTTTGTCTTAATTACCTTTTCTCCGTCTACATAGCATCCACTTACCTTTGTGATTGAGCAATTATCATGTCTGAACTGTTTTTTGATTTCTAATATCTCACTGTTTATCATTTCCTTTTCCTCCTTAACTTGCATATCGTTTATGAGCATCTTTGATTACCTGATTACTTAGTATCGCATAACATTGCAGTGTAGTATTCGGTGACGAGTGTCCTAATATCCTTTGTACATATTCAACCGGAGCCCCACGGTTGATCATATTAGTAGCCATTGTCCTACGAATCTTATGTGGATGTAACCGAACATTGCTCACCTTGCTTGTAGCAACCAATTTTTTCATCATGGCGCGAATACCTGAAGGTTTTAGCCTATTATGCGGTGCACGGAGTGTAGCAAATAAGGCTGGGTTATCATCTGTCCTGCTGCCAAGGTAATTGATTAAATGGACTTTTGCTTTACCTGTGATGTAAACAGGTCTTTCCTTACGTCCCTTTCCGTATACAATGCACTGTCCATTCATTAAATCAATATCTGAACGATTGAGCTTTACCAGTTCCCCTATTCTGATTCCTGTGGACTCTAGCATCTCTATGATCGCCCGATCTCTTTCGTTGTCGCAATTACAACGAATGATTTCGGCTTGCTCATCGGTTAATACTTCTTTAACCAACTTCTCTGTCTTTATGGCTTTTACTTTAAGCATTGGGTTTTTAACTATGTAGTCCTCTGCTGTCAGCCACTTGAAAAGAGATCTCAATGTCCGAATACGGTTATTGAGTGTTACGTCCGAATTTTTTCTGACAGATTTGCAATATGCAAGGTATGCATAGATGTCGTTTGTGGTAATATCTTTATAATTTTTATTAACCTGATCCAAAAATACTTTATACTCTATTGCATAAGCTTTTAGCGTAGCCTCAGTCTTGCCCTCAATGGTGAGTGTCGCAAGGAAAAGCTTAATCTTTTCCACATTATCATCCAGATCAGTGATTAGAGCTGTCTCCTCTTCGATCAGTTGATACTTGCTTAGATTCATGTATAATACGGTTTTTAGTTTATCTGTTTGGTGCTGCTCCAGCGTTCCCATCATGGCCATAATAATTTTTGTTATTACCTCTCCTATGTTTACCTGCATATTGTTGTTTCCTCCTCTCGTGTATTTTATTAACAGGAGCGGTGCGTAAGATCAACTCGCTCCGCTCAGACATCTAGGGTCTTGGCTTCTTAGTTCAAGTAACTCTCCAATTACCTCTGGTATCATATGAAAGCAAGTCAATACGCTCATTATTTGAATAATTCTCTGATGGCATCATAACCTCGAAACATAGATACGTTCCTTGTTTCCATAGGCTTTGATATGCCACATGTTCAAGCTGTTCAGTTGTCATATCTTCCTTTCCGCTACAGGAGCATCTATACATACGATTCCCACAGTTCACAGCACTTATTTGGCGGTGCTTCGTAAGCTCCACACTCGCACTGTCTCTGTTCTGTATGTTCGCATTGTTGGTATGTGCTATGCCAATACTCGCATGTCTCGCAACACTTTATAGGTTCTTGGGACTCGCAATTTCCAAGGCAATCACCCATGGTGATATTTTCGTATTTATCTGTTAATTCACAGAAGCAAATTTGTTCTCCTATTTCGTTTTTGCGGATATCGCCTGTACAATGTTTACATAAATTCATACCTTTCGTCCTCCATTCTCCCGCTACAGGAGCCGGCTCAGCCTGTCACTCCTGTAGCTATATCAATACACTTGCCGGACGTATTGAATTAAATTTTAGTTTACTTATGCAACTTCCTCTGCAATCTTTTCTGAGATTGTTCGGATTAAGTCATTAAGCAGCATTGATTGATTTCTATTCCGGCTGACCATCTCCGAAATCTTATGAGCCGGGAAGTCTAAACCAATATCATGTAGGTATTTTCTGATCATTCCTATTTTTTCCGCTGCGTCAAGTACTTTAACTTCGTGCTTTGTGGAAAACCGTCTTAATAAAGCTTCGTCAATCCTGTCCATCCGGTTAGTGGCTCCGATAACAATAACGTCATTTGGTAACTTATCAAATTCCTGCATCAATGTAATGGTGATACGTGCCATTTCTCCACCGGTACCGCTACTCGATCCTGCTCCCGACCGCCGAATACTGATACAGTCGATTTCATCCAGCATAAATACGCACGGATTTGATATGGCATATGTAAAAGCTTTGCTGATATTTTTAGAGGTGCCACCCAAAAGGGAATCCACCAACTGTGAAAAATTCATATAGCAAAACGGTAAACCCGTCTTGTAAGCCACGTACCGCCCGAATGTAGTTTTTCCCGTTCCACTTTCTCCATGAAGTAACGTAGAATTTATGTACGGTATTCCCATTTCCATAAGTCTCTGGTTGACTTTCTGCATTTGAATAATATTTTCATAAATTACTTTTTCTCTATCAGAAAGATAGTATCTATCTTCTTTGAATGAATTTGTTACGTCCTCCACAGACAATAATCCTTGCAAATCGTAAGGCAGCTCAATCATATTTGCTCCGGAAGATTCTAAAATTGATTTATATTTCTTGCAAAACCATTTGTTTTTCTGCGTATTATCTTCAGTAACACAAGCAATAGCACATTTTTTAGCTGATCGGATGTCATTTTCTGCTATTGCCCTGATAAGTCTTTGTTGATTATCTGTTAATCCCATAATGCTCCTTTCGTTGGTTCGCTAAATCCTTAATATCCTACATAAGACTGATAACACCGCTGCATATATCAAGATCGGTTATATCCCTTTCTATGCTGCTTGTAGAAGTCTCGCTTTCATAACACATTTCATCATCTTCAAAAGTACCAATAAATTTAACATCTGCTCCAGCAGGTAATTCCATTAATCTAGCAACCAATTCATAATTTTTCATCGATCCATTCCTCCCTAAGCATATTTACATGATTTCTGATGCAGCTGCTGCCGTGCTATCAATCCACTAACATCTACTGAAATCTTATTCCCTTTCCCCGGCTTCTTTGTTAGCTGTATTATTTCTAAATATGATACGCTAGACATACGTCCTCTTATTTCTGCCGCAACATGCCCTTCGTAAAATTTTATAATTTTAACTTGTGTCTTGACATATTCTCTTTCATCCTCCGTATTCCTCATCCAAAGGCTAATTGTCTGCCCTTCTCTATATACCTGCATTACGTAATTCCTTATTTTTTCCCTAGTCACAAATACCTCCTTTCCCCGGAGGATAAACCTCCGGGCTATATATTACTGTGCCATCCATCTTTATTGTGATATGTGAAGGAGGTGGATGGTACCATGAAACCTAATAAATTAAACCTAGTGGTGTCTTTGGTGCATACGCCCAGTATTTATATTCAACATTCAAATCCTCATTATCAGGGAATCCGAATTTCCTTAGGTACATACCAGAGATCAGATCAGCTTGTCCATTTTTTAAAATTGCTATCATTATTTTACCTGTTCTTTTTGGCTCCTCCGTCATTAAATGCCATGTTATCAATTCTTCCATGCATATTTCGGAATCCACTTGCTCAGGCTTTGTTTCCACAATGTCAGCTTCCAGTATTTCTACTGTTTCCTCTGGCTCATCTTCTACCGTTGTTTCCACCTTATTTTCCGGCATGTATTCCGGATAATCTTCTATGTATGTCTGACCTGGTATTTCTTCATCAATTGTTTCCTCTGCTGAATCTTCGGTTACCACTGCAGCTTCTTCTGGTTCGTCTATCACAGGATCCGGTTGAGTAATAACAGGTTTTGATTCTATTTTTTCCTCTTTTGGAGCTACAACTGTTTTTGACTCTTGCTTCTTTTCAACTTTTTTCGGTAGTTCAACCTTGACCGGCTCTGGTTCTGGCTCTGGTTCTGGCTCTGGTTCCGGCTCCCCATAAAATGCAACCCAAGGATCCTTATTTGACATATCGAATACCTGCAGCATATCAGTAAAAAATTCCATATAAGTGAATACTGTGGTCTCTCCTCCGAATTTATTGTGTTTTATGTGATCTTCTTCGAACATCATAACTATAAATTTGTATCTAAACATATAATGACCAGATGGATTTATTATCTCTGCTGCCTGGGAAGCCGTTTCTTTGTTTAACGGATTCATTGCAAATAGTATCGATAATTCTTTCAGCATTACTCTTCCGTTCTTCGATCTGAAGAACTCTATTATCAATTTTCCATCCTCCGGAAGATACCATTTTTTCTGGCCCCCAAAATCGGGTTCCGATTGAGTATTTTCAAGGTTTTCCGCATTATGCGCTGGCGCATAATTTTCACTCTCAGCCTCTTTTATCACCTGCTTTATTTCCCTTATCTCAGCCCTGGTTGTATTTGCAGACACTAGCTTTATTTGATCATCTGTTAGCGTTAACATTTCCGCTAATTTGCTATATCCATGACCTTCATATTGCTCCAATAGTTTAGGACTGCTGCCATTTACCGAATATCTATCATTTATGGCGATAAATCTCGAAGTTGTGGTCTGGCTCAGATTATATTCCGCTTGCGCAAACTCCGTAATCGTACTGTATCCATCCAGTTCATAAAGTTTCTGATCTCTTACCATTTTAAGATGATATCCGATTGTTACAAAACTTTCTGCCACTCTGTTCAGTTCCAACTTAATATTTTCTTTTATTCCTTGGTAATTGCTTAATTCCACATTATCCACACACTTATCCTCCTTAATAAAGTTTTCCACCCATTAGCTTCCGGATGATATCCTCTCTTTTATAATTACCTGCAGCGTTGTTGACCTTCCTGAAGTGTCTTTCTATGTACTTTTCCGATTTCCTAAGTATTCCAGCAATCTGTTTCACCGAATACTCCGCTTCCGGGAACCGCATATAATAATAATTCTGAAGATCTCTTTTCAGCCTCAGGTCTTCCTCCCTGTTCTTATGTGGTCCATTGTCTCCCTCATGCTGGTTATGAGGGAGATTAATCAAGTTGTCATCGATGTCGAGCCCTCCCTGGCTCCTGAATACGATATGGTGCTTATGCATTATTATCCCGCCCTCCTGCTTTCATCAATCTCCATCAGATCCTCTTCGAGCACGTCCACAAGAAGTCTCCCAGCTAATACTCCGTTCCATATCTTTGATTTTTCCTCGCGGAGCTTCGCATATCCGCTGACTCTCAGTTTCCGGCTTTCCTCGCCTAACAGCTTATCTTCCTGTGTGATTCGTCTTTGGATCTCCTGCTGCCATGTCTTGAGGAATATTTTCGCTGCTTCAATATCCGGATTCTGCTTATCTCCTAAGGTGCGCTTCTGGCGAATGGTACCGTTCGGTTCTACTTCTAAGGTATAGTACGGTTTTCCCCGATCTTCTGTTTTTCTCAGGAAGAAGATATAGGTTTCCCGGTTGCTGATTCGTTCGAAGTAACGATCCGTTTTATCCATACAGTGCTGCAGTATCTTTCCTTCCATCAAAATATCTTCAATTCCGTTTGGCACCAGAACAGCATAGGACTCATCTTCAAATTCGTATTTCTGTTTGATTTCTTCACAGATGCCATTTACAAGGCTGAATCTTTCTGCAATCTCTCCTGCTTTCAATGCTGCTTCTTTTCGTTCAACCAGTTGTACCAGTTCATCGTGAGCATGGATCAGATTCTTTGGCCGGTAGATCATTTCTGATAGTGTGTCCATCTTGACCCGTGCAGCCATTGACAGATAATCCTTCCATGTCTCAAATAGCGTTTTCACCGTCCGATTGCATTCCTTGGATTGGCGTTTCATAAAGTTCATTACCTGGATCGGGCTCATCCTATCCTGGATAAATGCAAGTTCTTCCGGTAGCAACTTATGTTCTTCCATCCATTGTATGGTTTCTTCCGGCAGGTTCCGGTTTTCCATTTCCCACCGCAGCCATCTAAGATAATTAACGCCTCCGTTTCGCTGGCGAAGTCGGTTCACTCGCTGCATATCAACACCAAATACTTCTTGTGCATTCTCACCGGATAAATCTAAGCTGACTCCGTAATATCCTCCCCATACTGAGAAACATTCTGAGATTTCATGTGTGAGCCGTTCAAAATTCCCCTTCACCATATACTCCAAAAAACCGCACTCCCGATAATTGATCATCATTCGGTTATAATGCACTTTCCAGCCCTTTTCTGCCATGAGGTGTAGGTTCATTTGTTGGTAGACCGTTCCCTCTAATGCTTCTTTGCAAGTGTCCGGATAGCAGTAACTGTTATGGCAATGTTTCTGTATGGGATTTGTTATCCACCAATCCTGTTCAAATTCATCCGCACCGTAGCGTTGACCATAATAAATATCTACCCTTCCCCGTTTCAGACCTTTATGGAGGATAATTCTGATTTCTTCAAGTGCCTTCGTTCCACATCTTTCCCTGCTTTTACCCCAGCACCTTTTTACTGTAAAGTGCCTTGCAATACTCATATTTTCATCGATATTCTGAGCAACCATACAGTTTCCTTTGGATTCTATGTACTGCTGCCTGCGCTTCACTATTACTTCATGGCTTGATTCTTCACATATCCATTTTTGATTATGTTTTAATCCTTTAATGGTATGCTCCTTTTGACAAGCCGTGCAAAAGTAGGTTTCTTTTTCCTTGTCATATAAAAGAAATTCCATGCCCCCGAATATTACTCTGTTGCACCACTCCTCAAAGCCATCCGGAAGCATCGGTACCAGAGCCATTAAATCATCGACTCGCTGTGTCTTCCGCTTATATGCAGACCATGATTTTTCTCGTAAATATCTGCTTTCGGATGAATCAATCTCATCGAGCTGGTCACGGCATTCCTTACTGAAGAATTTATCGATTGTCTCCTTATCGGTCGTGCTATCGAGCGATATTTTTTTACCGACATCATACCTGGCCCATTCATTATTCGAGCTGAATATTGTGTATAGTTTTTGTGCGAACCACTTTCCGTCAACATAGGCTTCATATTTGTAATTCTCCGGATGCATACAGTATCTTGCTTTCAATTTTTTATCAATAAAGCAATTTAGTAGTAATACCCCTTCTGCAATTTGAGCAGTGATCACTTTTCCCTTTTTTGATGTTTTAATCACTGGCATATTCAGTAAAGCCTTCTTTTTCATGCTTCCTCCTTTTCTACAGCAATACCGTTGGCATTGTACTTAACTCCCGGTTGGATTCTGTTGCCGTCCACGATAAACACTGATAAAAACTCAATCTCCTTGCTGTCTTGTCTCTCCACTGCAAACCCAATGACGGATCCAAGTTCTCCAGAAGCCACTGGAGCCTTTCCTCTCACAACGAGAAATAGTTTACCAGAATCACCTGAGTCATCCTTTACATAACAGCTATTAGAATTCCTGCCTGGATACCGGTCTATATATTGCAGACTTTCCATGATAAAATCCACTTTGTCGAGCTTTTTCACAAGCGTCAGCTCTGTGCAGGATATCTTCGAATCACATCCATCCTCATTAATATCTCCGGCTGCTTCTACGATGTAATATACCGACCTGTCCCAATCCGGATAGTACGTCATGCAGTCCATAGGGTTTTCCGCACAATGGAAACCATTTTTCGCACAGTTGGCTTCCTTTTCCATGTGGGTTTTCCCTTCCTCGAACTGAAATCCACGGCATTTCAGATTCTTATCAAAACCTTTATATGCTTTCATCTTCCTTCCTCCGGTTATCCGATATAATATTCTTTTGCAAATCCGTACACGATGCGATCTGCAACACTTCCGCCCTGTGATGTAACTATTTTTTTTGTTCCTGCTTTACAATGCTCTATGCAGGCTTTCAGGCACTTACTTTTCCGCCTTACTGCTCTGGCGAAGGTTTCATCTTGGCATTGGCTCATGATGAAATTAAAAATATAATCCTTGATTCCGTCATAGATTGGATCACTGATGCCTCCGCGCTCCACTTCAATCTTCCCGACTGCTGCCATAAGAGTATTCGTCAATTCCGGAATCTCTCCCTCTATGTACCCCTGAGCAAATACCTCATCCAACCCATTCTCTGCTGCCAACTTCACTATATTTTCATGATCTCCTTCAGCAAGCAGACCCGCTGCAGCCGCATTAAGTTCCTCGGCTGAATCAAACTCTCCAAATAAATCAAACATTGCCTGTATCCTCCTTTAATTCAATCTTTCTTCTCTTCATTTCGCTCAACATACAGTCGGTATATGTATTTTTATCCATGTAAACAAATTCAACCTCATGGATCGATGCCAGATCATACACCTGCTGCCATAAATCAAGATTCGCCGCCGGTTTTCTTTTTGCGTTCTTCCCGGTTTCCAGCCACACAAGCCAATTACCATCATTTACTGCATTTACTATGTACTTTGAATTTATTATTATGGTTATCTTGCATGGTCTGATCATCCTTTTCAGTGCCGCAATGCATGCTAGTAATGCGATCCTCGGTTTAGATGTACCCGAATACCCGTCAACAATGTCTTTTGTCCAACCCTTGATCTTTTCCGAGTTGTATTCCATGATTATAGTGTATGTGCCGGTTCCGCTTTTGAAATTACCGGAATGATAGGTATTAATATAAATCTTTACCTCTTGCACCTCTCTCACACCTTTCCATATATTAAGTAATCTCCCAGGTTCTCACTGGTTAACCCAAACATAGAGTAAAGTATCATTAATCCAACAAACATAACCACCATAGCTACTATAAGCTTAACCGTATATTTCTTTCTTCTCTTCACCGGCTCATCCTTATCAAGTACCACAGCATAGTCAACGCTTATCTCATAAACAAATGCGATTATCATAATTAAATTAAAAGTAAAGCATATATACATCAATTTATCCTCCTATATTTGGTCTATCTCTTCCCTTTATCTCCTTTATTCGGTACTCCGTATACTGGAAGTACGACATTCCCGTGTATCTATTAACCCCACAATGGATACTTTCAGGGTCTATGTAATATCCCGGTGTCGGCTTAGGTCCCTCTTCAATCAATTTTCTCATAGTCCATTTGTTGTATACTTTCTTTTCTGGCTCTGGCCGGATTAAATTTCTAGAGGAAGAATAGCTTGTCAGTTCTTTTCTTTCTTTTTCATCAAAAAGCTTCAGCTGTTTCTCTTCTTCCTCACCCGGCTTTTTCGCAATATAGTTCGCCAGTTTCTGGTATCCACCATATTCATATATGGACTGAAAGTTCACCCTTCCATGCTCCCATAAGTCCTGTACCATTAAATCAGTATCCGGCTTATGATCTGATCGGTTGATAAGAATGTGGATATGAATCCCTCCTCTTTTTCCAATCTCTACTCTGTATATAAATTTAAATGGATCTCCTCTCTTTTTGTAAGACTTCCTCATCTTATCAAGAAATGCCTTCAAATCCTTCTTTACTTCTTTTAGCTGTTTCTTTGTTCCTTTTGGGTATTTCAGAGTTGTCCATAGATCATCCGGAAGGAAATTGGCTTTTATAAGCCTCCTTACCCATTTTTCTTTATTCAACTGATTTTGTTTTTTTATTTGTTCTGGTGTTGCCTTCTTTCTTTCCTGTCGTTTTTCTCCTTTTGCACCATAGTTCCCTGCATACTTATACTCGTACTCTGACGAATTAAGAAAGTCCCATGTATACTTAGTAAAAGCCATATTATTTTCACCTAACTTTAATATTCTTAGATTGTTATTTAAAGGAGCTTCAGTCCCCTTTTTCTTTGACAAAAAGTCAGGAATATGCTATGATTTTATTAGATTATTTCACCAGCATACTTGCTGACCAACCCGCCCTCTCGCCTAAGAGGACGGGTTTTTTACATTCGGATTTCTAAATATTGCAGACATTGATCCGCATTCCGGGCAGCATTCCATAAAGGTTAAGCTCCACCCTGCATGTCCACAATCAGGACAATCAATCGTCCAAAACGGATCTGTTATCTTAGTAATCCCGTCATTGTAGTACATCTGCTTCTTCTGTACCGCCTCCGGCATTAACGTTTGGCTCATCATGCACTCATCGGTCTAAACCGTCCATGCAACTCATCGGCACAATCATTACATACATGGAAGCCCTTAAACTCCTTTAACAATTCAGTCCTTCCACAATAATGACACCCCACCTTCTTAATGCACAGTACATTATCTTCAAAGTACAAATCCACCTTCTGGTTTTCCTCAAAATTCAAGCTTGTCCTCATTTCGATAGGCAGCGTTATTCTTCCTAGTTCATCAAAAGGTCTATCAATTCCGACAAATTTACCCATGTCTGGAGGTAAAATTACGTGAATTACACTTCCATGAAGTTCTAATCCAACCCTGTCAAATGCTTTAATTCCAGAAGTCTTTCTGTACTCCATCGGTACTGTTACTCTTCCTAATTGATCCATTTTCTTTATGATTCCTTTTGTCATATTGACCTCCTTCAATATTGGTGATATACTCACCTTAGATGTTTTGATATGGGCTTACTTGGAATTCGCGGTTCCAGTAAGCTTTTTTATTTTTGGATTTTTCTCTATTCCCACAATTTCTCCATTCCTGACGTTATATCCCCATCCTTCCGCAAGTTCCTTTTCTGCCAGTAAGACAGGAACACCATTAGAGTAGGCTTTTCTATTTGCTCCAAAATTATATCGAATTTGTTCTATCCTCTTTTGTCCCATCTTTACCTCCTAGCTCTTTCATCCTCTTTGCATTGTGTTGTGCATTCAACTGCCGGTACATGATTTCTCCTACTCTATTCAGTATTTCTATGGATTCCTCCCTGCTCCTGATATAATCATCATGAATATTTACTATTGCGCCACCTATGTTCATCGTTTCTACTATTGCCATATGCTCACCATTGTTTCCTTTTTAATATGCTATGCAATATCGCTTGTATTTGTTTCATATACCCGATCGCCGCTTTTTATGGTAAAAGCAGTAACTACCTGCATAACTCTTTTCTCCATCCTCCTATCCGGCACCGCCAGGTGATATAGTTAATACGTTGCAATCGGTAGCAGTACCTGCAATCCCTCCGATTTTTAAGGTTTTCTCATTAAAAACCAGCAAAACTTGTTCTACAATATTCAGATCGGGTAATCTTCACCCCTCTGTATTCTTCCTGACGGCTTGGGACGTCCATCGGCTCATTAGTGCCGCCATATGGCGGTATTTATTGTATATACTTGTTGTTTTATGGTAATTCGTGGTATAATCTCATCAAACAAAGGAGGATACTATTATGGAATACTTAACTCGCGATAATATAACATTGTTTCTCTCAATAATCGGCAGTGCTGGCACTGCACTTTCATGGATTTATACATGGCTAAAGTCAAGAAAAAAATTATCTATTAAAGTAATTAAAATCTGTAAAATAAAAGATAACTTGATTATGTATATCTCTATATCAAACCAATCTGCCTCACCAATTTGCATTGAAGGGTTAAATATATTATTTGAAGGCAATGCCTTCCCATGCTCCCAATTACCTACTATGGTTTTTAAAAAAGAAAGTAAACATGGTGATGTAGTTGTCTCATCAAAAGAATATTTAACAATTCCACTCCCTATCAACCTCTCTTCATCTGCTGGGACGTCTGGATATCTCGCTTTTGACATTCCTCAAGATATTTTGCAAAATATGCCCAAGCCTCTGATTGTTCAAGTATGCACCAATCGCGGTAAGGCAGTTGAAAAGAAACTTGAGTATGATGAGGAAAACCTTTGGAATGACATGTTCTAACATTTATAATTCCATCCTGCATCTCCTGTTGACTTTGATTTTGCACTTCAATGTCAGCAATTCTTTTTATTAATGCCTGCCATCTTGTTTTAGATATAAACACCTTCGTTTCCCCCTTTCACAGCCTAGCCCTCTCGGCTAGGCTGTTTTCTTTTCATGTGCTTCGATGTCCTGACGAGCTTTTAATAGATCCGCACCGTTTTTGATTAGCAAAAGACTACTTGTGTCTAACTGAACTAAAATAGCTACTGTTTCTTTAATTGTCTTTTTCTTTTCATCTGTCATATAATCCACTTCCTTTCCCTTTTCCGACAGTATTTTGTTGATTACAAGACAATAATATGTCATTAGACATCATTTGTCAATACTATTTTTGTTGATTTGACAACATTTTTATTGACTAAATGACTATTACATGTTATATTTCAATTATTAAAGGGGGTGAAATTATTGGATGAACGTATTCGTGTATTACGGAAGGCATTGGGCTTAACTCAACAAGAATTTGCTGATAAAATAGGTTTAAAAAGAAATAGCGTGGCTAGTTATGAGATTGGAAAGAATATTCCAATGGATGCAGTAGTTTTTTCTATTTGTAGGGAATTTAATGTTAACGAGATTTGGCTTAGATCAGGCGAAGGTGATATGTTCAAAAAATTTCCTGAAGAAGACGAGACCGCTGCTTATGTATCGTCTCTACTCGAAGATGATGGAAGTAATCCTGTATTTACTATTATTAAAGAGATCATGCATACATATAATCAACTTGATAATAAATCTCAATGTGTATTAAAAGATTACGCAACTAAATTATTAACCAATTTAAAGGACATAAAAATAGAAGGCTGAGCCTTCTATTTTTTGTTAATGTGAATTTTAATTATAGTGTAGATTTGTACCATAAACTTGTAGTCAGATTCATCAATTAAATCAAGCATTTCATAGATTAAATTTTTGTAATCTTCGATTCTCATTTGTGCATACCCCCGTAAATATATTCCTATAAGTAATATTGGATTAATCAAGTAAATCAATAACTAAGTTACATATTTTCTCTCAATTTGTAATTTACTTATAACATTTCCCTTATTATACCATGTAATACCCAAATTTTCACACACATATATGAAATCAAATACGATTTTCACATATGTGAAAATTAGTATCATTTATAACTTGAATCATATAAATCACTTATCGTAACTTTTAGAGCTTCTGCGATTTTTTCAAGTTGATCTATTCTTGGATATCTCTTTCCGTTTTCATAATTACTCAATGCACCTATGCTAATTCCTGTCCCATCTGAAAGCTCTTCAAGAGATACGTTTTTATCCGTTCGCGCTTGCCATATATGTATCTCCATTAACGTTCCTCCAATAATATAATAATATTGAAGTTTTCTTATTATGTCTTGTGGTATTATTTGGTTGATTTTTTGGTTATATATGTTATTATATACCTATATTTAGCTGAATTACTAAGGAGGATTTAATATGCAGTTTGATAGGGATGAGGTAAGTGATAAAAGTTCTGGCCTTACAATATTGCTTTGTTTGTTTTTCGGTTCTCTTGGTGCCCATAGATTTTATGTAGGGAAATATAAAACTGGTTTTATGTACCTTGCGGTTGGATTGTTTCCAATTTGTATGTTTGTAGCTACTCGATTGTTTGGCGTTAACGGTATGCTCTTTTCAGTTATAGTTTCAGTTTGTATATTTGCATTTCAACTTTACGATGCTTATGCTGTATATTCCGAAATTTTTCTTGATGCTAATAAAAAAGTTATCTTAAGCGGTTCCAGGAAAGATGAGTTATTCGGACGTACATACGAAGAAAAACTTATTGATAGACTTAACATTATTGCTTTATTATTATTTTGGTTAGCATTAGTTATTATTTTATTGGTTTATTACTATATCGTTCTTTCGTATACCGTTGCATTCATAAGCCAAATTATCAAATAATTTATCCGGTTTATTTTTTCTGAACATCAAAAAACGCTCCTACTGCGAATAGGAGCGCCCAACAATATCATGCCCACCAGAGCGAATGATATTGCTTTGTTATATTATAAACTATGCTCTGGTTAAAATCAACTAGAGCTTTTTTTATTGGAGGTAGATTATGGCATATAATAACCATCTTAAACTTGATCCTAACGGTAACTACGGTATGTATTTACGTAAATCCAGAGCAGATCAGGAAGCTGAAGCGCACGGCGCTGGTGAAACCTTGAAAAGACATTATAATGATTTGATGAAATTGGCAAAGAAGATGGGCATCCATATCAATGAAAAGTATATCTATAAAGAGGTTGTGTCCGGTGAGACCATTGCCGCAAGACCAGAAGTCCAAAGAATGCTTGCAGATGTTACCTCCGGTATATTAAAGGGTATGTTTGTTGTTGAAATCGAGAGGTTCGCCCGTGGTGATACTTCTGATCAGGGAACTGTTGCAAAAGCATTTAAACTTAATAATACCTTAATTATCACTCCTACCAAAATTTATGAGCCTGATAACGAATCTGATGAAGAATACTTTGAATTTGGTCTGTTCATGAGCCGTCGAGAGTACAAGACGATTAATCGAAGGATACAGAATGGCCGTGTCACCTCAGCCATGGAAGGCAGATACATTGGATCCGTTGCCCCATACGGATATGAGAAGATAAAAATCAAAAATGATAAAGGTTATTCTCTCAAAATTAAAGTTGATCAGGCAGATGTCGTTCGTTCTATTTTCACCTGGTATGTTACCGGTATCCTTCAGGATGATGGCACCTATCAAAGACTTGGCGCATCACGCATTGCTGATAAACTAAATGATATGGGTATTAAGCCATCCGTGAATGATAAGTGGACGAAATCCAGTATCATTACTATGCTGCATAATCCTATCTATTCCGGCAAAATTCGATGGGGCTATAAGAAAGAGATAAAGTCAATCCTAGAAAATAAATTAAAAAAACACCGTACTCGTAGCAAGAATTATATTCTATCTGATGGATTACACGAAGCTATTATAAACGAGAATTTATTTAATGCTGCCCAGAATATTTCTGTCGAAAGGAGTAATCCTCCTGTTCCGGGAAGTGATGTTCTTAAGAATCCTTTTACAGGTATAGTATACTGTGGTAAGTGCGGCCGTCTTATGACAAGGCTTGCTAAAACCTCTAAAACTCCCTACGATGCTATTAAATGCATGAATAAAGAGTGTGATAATATCTCATCTCCTCTTTATGTTGTTGAGGATGTCATAATCGAATCACTTAAGTCATGGGTTCATCAGTTTAAAATGAGCTGGGAACAAAGCAAGCTAAATAATCCATATAATGATGCAATCGAATTAAAAACAAATTTAATCAATCAGGCTAAAAATGAATTACTTAAATTAAATGGACAGCGAGACCGTCTATATAACTTGTTAGAGCAGGAGGTTTATAGTGTTGAGATCTTTATGCAGAGAAATTCAAAGCTTTCAAAGGATATCGAAGAGCTTGAGGCATCAATAGCCAATTCTGAATATGAGCTTGAGGTTATTCAGGCTCAGGCATCTTATAATGATGTTTTTATTCCTAGAACTGAATACTTATTGGATAACTACTTCGACCTTGATACTGCTGCCGCACGTAATACCTCATTGAAGGAAATTGTTGAAAGAATTGAATATGTTAAGAATGAGCCAAATAAGAGGGGAAACCTTGAAAATAAAGGCTTTAGAATCGAATTGTTTCCGAGAATCATACGGTTTTAATCATCACCTATGACTGGTATGTCCTTATGTGTATCCCCATTCATAGGTCATCAGAAGTACCTTATCTGCCACAGCCCCAATTGAGGGATAATCATGGGCTTCATATAACAGCCCCGTCATTGTTCCCGAGGTCTTCGGAGCAAGTGCAACAAGAGTTATGAATCCTTCCTGATCCAGTCGGGTATTTACTGCTTTTATAAAATTTAAAAATGCTTCTTTATCCTCGGGTAATATGAATTCGAAATCTATGTCTAATCCTCTATAGCCCTTTGCCTTCATTGTTGCAACGATTGCTTCGATCAATGCAGCCTGCCCTGCCGGGTTTGCAAACATATCATGAGCTATCCCTGTATCAAATCCACCTTCTGCATTCATCGGCGCCAGCATCATAATGGGTGCAACACCGAATTCCTGTGCCAATGCAATTAATTCAGAATCATCAATCGGTACCAACTCACCCTGGGCGGTGAACCCGTAGGTAAAGAGTGATAGGTATGTTAGAAATGGTAATGTTTTTCTTAATACAACTTTATCGATAAAAGGATATGCATAACCGTTGAGTATTAGTGTGTCAATCTTTTCATCCCCTTGGTAAGTAATGACAAGAACTTCTCCCGGAACCAGCGACGGCCCCGTGGCCTTTTGTGGATTATTCTGCCTGATTTGATTTACTGTTACATCATATTGACTGGCAATTGAAACAAGAGTATCTCCAGCCACAACGGTATGTGTAATATCCGGTAATCGTATGCCAATACTCTGACCTACTACCAGTCTTTCTGGATTTGGCAACTCATTTTGCAGAATTATCTGCTCTTGAGTTATGTTATATTGCTGTGCAATTGATGTAAGTGTATCTCCCTGCTTTACAACATGAATGACCATTACCTGGATTGCCTCCGACCCAATACATTTCATATTAGTATATGCTTTAAAAAATAGTTTGTGAAATGCTTGCATCAAAAGTTGTCTTATCATATAATAGGCAACAAGGGATTTGAGGAACTATAGGACAGGAACTGGAGGTAAACATGAATAACTTTAAAGAAATCGTACCTGATCTGATCAAGAAAAACATATTTCAATCCATCGGAAAGGATTGGATGCTTATTACTGCCAGTGATGGTGAAAAAACAAATACCATGACTGCTTCTTGGGGTGGTTTGGGTGTAATGTACGGTAAAAATGTTGCATTTGTCGTTGTTCGACCACAACGCTATACATTAGAATTCATTGATAAGGCTGAGAACTTTTCTCTGTGTTTCTTAGATAAAAGCTATCGTAAGGTTTTAAACTATCTGGGCACTGTATCCGGGCGTACAGAAGATAAGATTGAAAAATCCGGTTTAACCCTGGTACAGGAGGAGGATGCTCCGTATTTTGGTGAAGCCAAACAGGTCTTTATCTGCCGTAAGCTTCTTAGACAGCCGCTTGAAGAGGGCTCTTTATTAGTTGAAAAGCTAGATTCTACCTTTTATCCGAATAAGGATTATCACATCCTTTATATTGCAGAAATAACAAAATCCTTAAAAGCAACCAGATAAAATAAACCTGAATAATACTTTTGCAACTTATCTCAAAGAAAGGTTCCATTTCGTATTATTCAGGTTTTTTCTATATCATCTGATATGATCTTGAATCCAACCATTTATCCTATCGTTCAATTCCGATTCTGGCAGGAATCCCCTGATCAAAGGGATGTTTTATTTTCATTATTTCTGAAACATAGTTAGCCAACTCAACCAGCTCCTGGGCTGGGTCTCTTCCAGTTAACACAACCTCTAACTGCGCTGGTTTATTATGGAGAAAGTCTAGCAGCATCTGCCTATCAATCAGTTCATAATTATAGGTTGCAATGATTTCGTCCATTATTAACATTCGATATTCTCCCGACTGCGCACATTCGATAATTCCAGCCAGATAATTTCCATAAGTCTCTTTAGCCTTCTTCTTAGTTTCCTCTGTCATTCTAAAATAGAATCCAAAAGTATCTGTACATAGTTGCAAATGGATATTCTCAATGGTACTCAGTATATTTAATTCACTGGACTTGTTATCTTTTAAAAACTGTGAGAATAATACTTTTCCCCCATTTCCTGCGCACCGCACACCAAGACCAACTGCTGCTGTTGTCTTTCCTTTTCCACTACCTGTATAGATATGAATTAAACCTTCCATCGTTACTCCTGTCTGTGTAGATGTCACACGTTAAGTTGTATTTACCAATTTTATAATGAGTTCAAAAAGTCTTACATATTCTATCATAGTAAAACAAATATGTATATGGCATTCAAACATTGCTAATTAATCCTTACAGCCTTCTATTATTCGCTAAGAGATTCCCTTATTTAATATAGCATATATCTCAGGCATATGCAGATGCTGTCTTAAAGCATCTGCCAAGATGTTATACTGTTGTTCCTTATGCTCCAGATAATCCCTTGAACTAATCTGCTCCAGGTCAATATTCTTTGCTTTTGCAAGACAAGAGATTACTTTTGCTGCAATCTGCTCCTTGTCAAAGATACCATGAATATAGGAACCATAAATATTTCCATAATATGCCCCATCTAACTTCTCTTCACCGTCAACGATGTTAGAGACGCTGGCCATTGGATGTACTTCCTCACGGACATTTGAGATTCCCATATGAATTTCATAGCCTTCTACCGCTTCACCGCTTAGATCCGCCAGGATTCCTTCCACCTGTTTAAATCTTCCTACCACTCTGGTTCGAATCTTGCTGCCTTGAAATACCGTATCCATAGGCAACAAATTCATGCCCCTCATCACCCCGCCTGCTTCGACGCCCTCCGGGTCACTGATAAGCTCCCCAAGCATTTGAAATCCACCACAGATTCCAAAGATTACCTTATTCTCATCCGCTTTTTGAAGGATGGCAGCCTCTAATCCGCACTGCCTTAGCCACAGCATGTCCTCCATGGTATTTTTTGTTCCAGGAAGAATAATCATATCAGGATTCTTAAGCTCCGATACAGTACCAACATAGCGAAGGGATACCCCTTTAATATTCTCAAGAATATTAAAATCTGTGAAGTTAGAGATTTTGGGTAGTCGGATTACTGCGATATCTATCAGCTCCACTTCTTTTTTCACATGAAAACGCTCTGTAAGACTATCTTCATCCTCTACATCAAGGTGCAAGTATGGTGTTACGCCCAGAACCGGCACCTCCGCTTTTTGCTCCAGCATAGCAACTCCAGGATCCAGAATGCTTTTATCCCCTCTGAATTTATTGATGATGAGGCCTTTTACAAGTCTCTTCTCATCTTCTTCCAAAAGCTGCATCGTGCCAAGGAGCTGGGCAAATACGCCTCCGCGGTCGATATCTCCAACGATTAGTACCGGGGCATTCACCATCTTAGCCATACCCATATTTACAATGTCTTCGTTCTTCAGATTGATTTCCGCAGGGCTTCCCGCACCTTCAATAACGATGATATCATAGTTCTCCTCTAATTTGTGATATGCCTCTAAAATATCCGGAATCAACTGCTTTTTAAAAGCGAAATATTTTCTGGCATCCATATTTTCACGAACCTCTCCGTTAACAATAACCTGAGCCCCTGTATCCGAGGTGGGTTTTAGTAATATGGGATTCATTAAGACGGAAGCTTCTATTCCTGCTGCCTCAGCCTGCATCACCTGTGCTCTTCCCATCTCCAGGCCTTCTTTTGTGATATAGGAATTCAAGGCCATATTCTGTGATTTAAATGGTGCAACCTTATAGCCGTCCTGTGCAAATATGCGGCATAATCCTGCTGTGATCAGACTTTTTCCTACGTTAGACATGGTACCCTGTATCATTATTGCTTTTGCCATTCGTTTACCGCCTCCTTTAATACCTGAGTTAATTGTATATTCTCGTGATGAGTTCTTACAGCAATTCGATAGTAGCCCTCTCCCAAGCCACGATAATTACTGCAATCACGGATTAGGATGCCTCTTTCGAAGCAATATGAAGTTAATCCAACAACTGCTTGAAAGAAGATATAATTTGCCTTGGAGCCAAATACCCGAAAGCCCAGCTTATTCAGCTCATCAACTAGATAATGTCGTTCTCTTTTCATTGTCTCAAGGGAGGTCTTTACATATTCCACTTCCTTTAAGGCTGCTATCCCTGCTAGCTGTGCTGGAATAGATACATTCCAAGGCTGTGATACCTCTCTCATCTGTGCTAGAAATTCCCGGTTAGAAGTAATTCCGTAGCCTAAACGAAGACCAGGCATGGCATATAATTTTGTAAATGCCTTTAATACCATTAAATACTTCGCATGTTCTATCCGTCCGAGTACGGAAAAATCCTTACCTTCTTCTACAAAATCTAAGAAACACTCATCCACAACTAACCAGATCGCCAGTTCTTCACACTTTTGTAGGATTTGATCCATCAGCTGCTTATCTGTGAGATTGCCGGTTGGATTATTCGGATTACATAGAAAAATCATATCAATATCCTCTGTTATGGAAGAAAGAAAATCCTCCTGCAAAAGAAATTGATTTTCTTCCCTCAGCGGAAAATATTCCAGCTCACAATCTAAAATACTCAAAGCCTTCTCATATTCATAGAAGGATGGTACCGGAAGCAGTGCCTTTTTTGGTTTCAAAGCCAGTACCATAGAATAGATGATGTCTGCTGCTCCATTTCCGCAGATAACGTGATCCATGGGAACCTCAATTGATTCAGAAATACTTTTGCGAAGCTCCCTGCACTCCACATCTGGATAATTTGCAGAAAGTCTCACCCCCTCACAAGCTGCACTTACAACACTCTCTGAAATGCCCATCAAGTTAATATTTGCAGAAAAATCAATTAGTGCATCTTTTTGATAAATGTCTCCTCCATGTTTATGCATCGCTTAATCCTCTTTCCCCTTCCCACTCTTATCTTGTAGCGTACAATTTGATTTTTATGCGGGAATACTGATTCATTACCCCTAGATATACTCTCCTTTGTACTTAAACTAAATTTATGTCAGCTTTCATAGGTTTATAAAAAGTAAAATAAGAAGCTTAATTCCTCCAAATAGCAACAAACCTAGAAGTGCAGTAAAATAGAGCAATTCATTTGCCCTTTTAATATCAGCCACTTCAACAGGTTTAATATTATCACCAATCGTTTTCTTCGGATATAACTTTCCAAAATAATACGCATCCCCAGCCAGCTGAATCTTTAGCGCCCCGGCGGTAACTGCCTCTGTATGTGCAGAATTTGGGCTTGCATGATTGAATCGGTCTCTGCGGTAGATGCTCCAGGCCTTTTTCGCATGATAACCACGGATTGCCGCAGCTCCAATCATCAGATAGGCAGATAATCGTGCCGGAATATAATTCAATAAATCGTCCAGTTTTGCCGCTGCCCTTCCAAAATATAGATATTTATCATTCTTGTAGCCTACCATGGAATCCATTGTATTCACTGCTTTATAAAGGAAGCCAAGAATCGGCCCCCCGATTGTCATATATATAATGGGAGCAATGCTGCCATCCGAGGTATTCTCAGCAACCGTTTCCACCGCTGCTTTAATGATTCCCTCCTGTGAAAGATTCTGCGTATCCCGTCCGACGATCATGGATACCGCCTTTCTTCCTCCTTCCAGATCACCCGCCTGTAATGCATCATGAACCTTCATACTTTCCACCTTTAAGGATTTAGTGGCCAATAGCTGATAGCACATGATAGCTTCCAGAAAAATTCCCACATATACATTCCATTGAAACACAAGCACTAAAAGTGCTGCAGGAATACCAGCTGAGATGAGAACCACAAGGAAAACAAGAAAAACACCTGCAATCAGTTCTCCCTGCTTTGTTTGGGGAAATATCTTCCTGAGCAACTTTTCCGCTCCTGAGATCAGATATCCAATTCCCCTGATCGGATGCCACAGCCAATATGGGTCTCCAAAGATTAAATCCAATATGAATCCGATTTCTAAAGCGATTAATGAATATAGCATATATTGATCAGCCTCCCGTCTTTGTCTTCAAGCTCAGCTATGTATCCTTCACCATTTTCCACATGCCAGTAATAATATTCCTGTCTCGTATCGGCATATTCCTCCAGGATACTCATGATTGTTCCTCCATGAACCACGAGTGCCACAATCTGATAGCCTTCCTTTAAGCTATGATTTATGACCTTTTGAAATTCCAGGATACAGCGTTTTTTAAACTCCTGAATGTCCTCCCCTCCGGGGAAAGCCATCTTCCCTCCGCTGTTAATCCATTCCTGATATTTCTCATGATCAGACAACTCCAGGTAGTTCTTATTTTCAAATTCTCCAAAATTACATTCCTTAAAATCTTCACATACTACAGGCGTTATCTTTGGATAGATTAACCCTGCAGTCTGTCTGCATCTGGTAAGAGGGCTTACAAAGACAGCCTCCACCTCGGGGTAGGTGACCTGATAAAGGTCTGGAACCGCCTTCGCTAATAACTCCTCGTCAGTAATTCCAATATATCGCTTTAACTGATTTCCATAGGTTGAAAAATGTCTGATCAATATGAGCTTAAGCATGCTTGATCACCGTTCCAATCCCACAGATCACACGATGAACCTCCTGCGCAGCAGATGCAAGCTGACAACAGATTCTTCCTGTAACCTCCCTATAATAGCGATCATAAGGCTCCAAAGGAACAATACCACAGCCCAATTCATCTACAAGGATGATAATATTCGGATTAGTTTTCAAAAGCTCTTCTACTAAGCCCTTTACATCCTTTTCTTCTTTCAGCATACGATCAATCCAGAGATGAAAGCGATTTACTAGCGGCGTTTCCAAAAGCTCCTCCCAATCGCAGGTAAGGCCATCAACAGCAGCCTCTTTATCCATTCCTAGTATATTAATTGCATAATCAAGCTTTCCCTGATAAGCACCCCCACTGATTAGCCACATACTTTACCTCCTAATGCTATACAAATAACGATAGTAAGCTCACATAATTGAAGGAAATAGCCCGCCAAATCTCCGGTAATCCCTCCAAATTCCTTTATGGACATACGATAATAATAAATAAATAAAAGTAATACTCCTAACAAGCAAAGAAGTCCCAGCTGCCAGTTAAATAGCAACATGGCGCAAGCTGCCAATAGAATGAAGCAGATCATAACGATTCTGGTAAGCTTCTTATTTGACTCACTGGAAAATGTAGCGGCTAGGCCACTACTCTTTGCCAGAGGAAAGGTCACTACTGCCAGACCGCTAAAAGCCCTTGATAATACAAATCCCATGGCCACCATCGTAATATTTTCCTGAGCTATCTCATACCAAAAGCCAAAGGTCAGCAAAAAGTAGCTGACACAGGCAATCACTGCAAAGGCACCTGTATTAGGATCCTTTAAGATCTCCAGTTTCTTTTCCCGGGGCTGATAGGAACTGAGGGCATCCGTGGTATCCATAAAGCCATCCATATGTATTCCGCCTGTCAGAAGCAGGGGTATTAAAATAACAATTACTGTATCAAAGACTCTACTCATGCCTAATACGTCTGAGAAAATACTCCAGAGATATACCACTCCTCCAAGTACTGCACCCACCAGTGGAAAAAAGCACATGGCATACCTCATATTCTCTTTTGACCATTCCACTCTTGGCATGGGTATCTTGGAATACATGGAAAAGGCAATGGCCAAACTACTTAATATCTGTTTCATATGGAATGGCCTCCTCTCTTCTCACTACTTCACGGTTCTTCTCCGATATAATCACTGGAATTCCATGCACCACTTCGATCACCTGATCAGCATAACTACTGATGAACCGATTGATACTGCCAAGCACTCTTAAGTACTCCTTGGTAGTCAAGTCGTAATCCCCCCCGTCCTCAAATACATTATTGGTGACGATAACCAGGTTTCTTGCTTCCCTGCACAGCTTTTCCACTCCCTTTAGGATAGTCTCTTTTGCATGCTCCTTTGCACCGGCATCACTAAACATCTCATTTGCCACCAGGTTTGACATGCATTCCAGCAACACAGAGGTATTCTGCGGCAATGTAAGCTGATCCAGTGCTACATATTGCTCCAGGGTCATGAAGCCTTTATCTTTTCGCATATTCTGATGCCTCCAGATCCGTTGCTTAGTCTCTTCGCCAAAGGGTTGCATCGTAGCAATGTAGAGCAAGTCCGTTCCATCACGCTTGCTTTGAAGGGCTATTTTATTTTCTGCATATTCTGATTTTCCGCTTCCACTTCCCCCAATAATTACTGCTATCATACTTTTCTCTTTCTGTTTTAAAGTTTTAGAATCAGCTATAATGGCTGGTACGCCTCGATATCAACCTGCTCAAAGGTGCTCATCTGATGATATACAGCAAGCCCCATATCCAGTAGAGGAAATAGTGCAATTGCTCCTGTTCCTTCCCCAAGACACATATCACAGGTTAGATAAGGTTCCAAACCTAGAGCATCTAACAGAAGTTTTCCTGCATTTTCCTTGGATTGATGGGAAGGCAATATGTAATTAATTACCTTTGGCTCAATTTGAAGGGCAATTAAAGCTGCAACACTTGAGATAAAGCCATCAATTACGACGGGCAGCTTTGCCGCAGCTCCTCCCAGGAATAGCCCGACAATACCAGCGATATCAAAACCACCTAACTTGCTGAGGACATCAATTGGATCATCTTTATCCGGATGATTTATCTCAATGGAATGTTTGATTACTTCAATCTTTCTTTTTAATCCGGCATTTGATAGACCTGCACCTTTACCAGTTACCTTTTCTATTGGTAAATCAAGAAGAACTGCTGCTATGGCACTGCTGGTGGTGGTGTTACCGATCCCCATTTCTCCTGTTGCAATAATGTCATAGCCCTCTTCCTTTAGTTCTAAGACGGTGTTAATTCCAACTTCAATGGCAAGGATTGCCTCTGCTCTTGTCATAGCAGGTTCCTGCGCCATATTCTTTGTTCCATAAGCTACTTTTTTGTTGGCAGGCAGTTTTGTATCAATACAAATCCCGATATCAACCGGGAACACCTTCGCTCCGATCTGCTCTGCCATGATACAGGCACAGGAATTCATATCCTGAAAATTCTCAGAAACAATAGCTGTAACCTCACTTGTGGATTGCGTAACCCCCTCCGCAACAACACCATTATCAGCACACATAATCACAAGGGCTTTCTTGTCCAGCCGAAACTGGGAAGTACCGGCAATGCCCGCTAGCTGTATAACTCCGGACTCCAATTTCCCAAGACTATGCAAGGGCTTCGCGATACTGTCCCAGCGCATAGCACATTGCTGCATTGCCTGCTTATCCGGCGGCTCAATCAGCTTTAATGCCTCTTCATAATTCATTTTACACTACCTCCAACACAAAATATATCTGCTCCAATTTACATTTTTAGCACTACAAAAAGGCCTCAAACAGAGAACCCAACGGATACTCCCTTGAAAGCCTTACATTTTCTCTTATAATCGATGAAATCCCGATAACCTAATACATAGGATACACGTTCCAGTTCTACCGATGCCATTGCCGATCTAGCATATGTATATTCTGAAATATTTCTTGCGCTACGCAAATATTTCATTGTAATCTCCTTCTGCTTACCCTTCCCTCCGAAGGCAAACGGTCAATTCATATATGGCAGGTTTCCTGACTTATGGTTAACTTACTCACTGCTGTCTTCTCAGACAAATGCCTCGTTTCAATCAAAATCGTACCTTCGGCAGTTGATTGAATCTCCCTCATTTCTCCAATGACAATTCCTGCAGCTTTCAAACCAAATACAGTAGCGGGGGCTGTTGTGGCATATGACCACATTCCCTTTTAACTTTTTAAAAGCACCATAAATTATTATTACTTCCACATTATATCTTTTTTCATTCAATTGTTCAAGCATGAAACTAAAATGCTTTGAATAGTATACAAATGTCATAAAATATAAATATCAGCTTGACTTGACATCATGAGCTTAAGCTGATATTCTTCTCGATTTTTATGAATGTAAGGCTTTATGATTCAACTGGTTCAGAAAATTGAGAATGAAATACTTTTCTATAATCGGTACTTTTCTATACCTATTTATTATGTTAAAGTAGATAAAAAGTTAGCTTTCCATTGACTTATTTGAAAATGAGGTAAACAAATGAAAATTAAAAATGACTTCCACCTTTATGCAATCATCACCATTATTTTTTGGTCATTAGCCTATGTGCTGACCAGATTAGCACTGCAATATTTTACGCCATTTTCCTTGGGTTTTCTTAGATATTTTATTGCTTCTTGTACCCTCCTGATTGTTGCAATGCTAACAAAAATGAAGTTACCCCACATAAAAGATTTACCATGTTTTATGCTTGCGGGAGCACTTGGTTTTTTCTTTTATATGATTACCTTCAATTTGGGACAAAAAACAGTTACGGCTTCCACAGGCAGTATCGTTATTTCTACTGTTCCTGTACTTACAGCTTTAATTTCGCGAATTATTTATGGGGAAAAATTAAGATATTTTCAGTGGATGGCTATTGTAATCGAATTTGTAGGGGTGGTTGTTCTTACTCTGATGAATGGAATCTTATCAATTAACATAGGACTACTTTGGTTATTCTTCGCCGCCTTAGCACTTAGCCTTTATAATCTCTTGCAACGCAAGTTAACAAAAAAATATACCGCATTGCAAGCATCTGCTTTTAGCATTTTCTTTGGAACAATACTTCTTGCAATTTTCCTACCTGCTTCCGTAAACGAATTTTTAAATGCTCCTGCTATTCAATGGGTTTACCTCATAATACTTGGTGTATTCTCAAGTGCGATCGCCTATGTTGCATGGTCTAGAGCCTTCGCAAAGGCAACGCAAACATCACAGGTCAGCAACTATATGTTTATTACACCGTTTTTAACAAGTGTATTAGGTCTTATTATTGTTGGTGAGATTCCAGAACCATCAACATTAATTGGTGGGGTGATTATTTTATTGGGCGTTTTTATATTTAATTTCGGAGAGAATTTCTATAGAGCATTTTGTTGCAGGAAAAATTCAATATAAGGCCGGTGAGACCTACTATGCTCGATCGTTGTTTTTTACCAATACGCAAAAAATCACGCTACCAAATGAGTAGCGTGATGAGTATAAATATAGTTAATGCCTTCCATATGTTTATTGGCGAATGCTCTAACATTCATAGAAGTCCTAGTTAAGCCTGTGAGTAGTGAATTCGTATCTTATGCTTAAGTAAAATCTCATTTTCAAACTTCTCTACAGCCAATTCAAAGAACCGAAGTATAGCATCCACTACCTTGTAGCACAGGTGAATGATGTATTGAATATCTTCATGAACCACTTTTATTGCGTTCAGATATTCCCCATGAGTTTTATCAATAAAATGAATAATTTCCTCAAAGGTATGGAAGCTTTGACCTGGAATGCGTTCTTTCTGTACATCATCTCGGCCAACATATTCACGTAGCTTAAATTTCAGATCCTTTTCGTAGGTAACATGATCCTTCAGGCTTCCATCAAAGATAGAATTGTGAGGGAAGGTGCAATAATCCGATAAGTAATGGGTGATAACCCCTAAATGTCTAGCATAGTAACTATTAATCCCTTTGTGAATATCATACTCTGTTGTAATCTTTCTGATCTCTTCAATCAATATCTCAAAGGTCTCTTCAATGGTATGGCGCTTTGTCAGAAAGGATGGTTGTAAGTCCGGCAAAATGCTTCCCAAATAAAATGCTTTCTTGTGGTCGAGTAAATCTTTTACTTGCATATTATTAACTAAATATCTTGCAAGGGAGATGTGTGATTTCTTACGCAATTCGTATGCCTCCTAATAAGTACGTAGTGCTTATTTACTAACTATAAGAACCCATTTCTTAAGACGAAAAGCACTAACTAAAATAATACACCCATTCTTATAATTTCACAATAGGATTATCCTGTTTTTATAGCACAAATTTGCATATACAAGCTTAATTTATTCCCATGTATTTCCACCATATTAATCACTTAGTAACTATGTCCCTTTTATAAAATATGAATGAAATTACTATAAAATAACAATAGAAATCTTGACTTTTCACTATTTGTTGCCTATGATTAATGATTAATAATAGCTATAGCCTTCATAAGCATACGGATTATGAAGGCTGCTTATTTTAAACCAATTGCTACGGAGAAAACAAACCTAATCTACGATAAAAACAACCGTTGGGAAAGCGTTTTAAAGCAAATATACTATGGGTTCCCCTGTAACGTACATTTATATTTGACAGAAAGATAGGTTCGTTATAAAATAAGTTAGCTATTATATTATAGCATAATAGAAAACTACCCAAAAAACGCAATGATTCTTGGCTTTTAACAAGATATCATAATTAAAAAAGATTAATAGGAGATGATAATTTGGATCCCAGTGATGCCACGCAACCGATTATATTGTTTTTATTACTAGTACTGTCCGCCTTCTTCTCAAGTTCTGAGACGGCTCTGACTACAGTGAACAAGCTGCGAATTCGCACTTTAGCTGAAGACGATATAAGAGGTGCAAAAACGGTAAGTAAATTAATAGAAAACCCCAGCCAAATGCTAAGTGCTATCTTAATTGGTAATAATATAGCAAATATTACTGCCTCCGCTATAGCAACAACCTTAGCAACAAAGTACTTCGGAAATCAATGGATTGGATTAGTGACAGGTATTTTAACACTTTTCATCCTGGTTTTCTGCGAAATCACCCCAAAATCAATGTCAACGATTTATGCAGAAAGGATTGCACTTTGGGTCTGTGGACCAATTTACTTCCTGACAAAGCTGCTGACACCAGTTATATTTATTATAAATAAGATCTGTAACGGACTCCTTATGGTACTTCGCATGGATCCGAAGGCTAAGACCTCTATCATGACAGAAAGTGAGCTTAGAACGATCCTGGATTACAGTCATGAAGAAGGAGTCATTGAAAGTGAAGAACGCCGAATGATTACCAATGTGGTTGATTTCGGAGATTCTATTGCAAAGGATGTCATGGTTCCAAGAATTGATATGGCGTTTGTAAATGCTGAATCCAATTATAACGAGCTCATTCAAGCCTTTGCCAAAGATAAATACACCAGAATGCCTGTGTATTCTGAAACCAGAGATAATGTAATCGGAATCGTAAATCTAAAGGATGTCTTCTTTTATAGTGGAAATACAAAGAATTTTAACATATCCGATATCATTCGTGAGCCTTATTTTACTTATGAATATAAGAAGACCTCCGAGTTGCTGATTGAAATGCGTCGTAATTCGATCTCACTAGCCATCGTTTTAGATGAATACGGTGCTACGGTCGGATTGATTACTATTGAAGATCTCTTAGAGGAGATTGTTGGTGAAATTCGAGATGAATACGATGACGACGAGGAGGATAATATTAAGGCTTTGTCGGAAAAAGAGTTTATCGTCGATGGCTATACGAAGCTGGATGAGATTAATGAGGCACTTGGTTTAGAACTCGAATCAGACGATTACGATTCTATTGCTGGACATATTATCTACCTATTGGATCATCTTCCTGATGAAGGCGAATCCGTTATCGATCATGATGTTGTATTTACTGTTGCTTCAACAGATAAAAATCGTGTGGACAAGGTGCATATCCTCTTACACCCGGAGGAAACAAAAATTTTGAATGATTAATTATGACACTGGTTATCCTAGTATGGGTAGCCAGTGTTTTTATGTGTTGCACAAAATTAACAGTTTTCAATAACTAACAAAATAACTCATAAAAGTAACCACAGTGAATTAGGATTAAAATTATTATTAGAAAATGAAAAAATTCTATTGACAATCGCACATTAATTGTTTACAATCTAATTGTATTAAATATTAAGGAGGATGTCCAATGGGGTTTTATGATTTTTCTGTCAAGGACGCAAAAGGAAATAATGTATCAATGCAAGAGTATAAGGGGAAACCTGTTTTGATCGTGAATACAGCTACGGGATGTGGCTTTACTCCCCAATACGCAGGATTACAGACATTATATGACAAATATAAGGACAAAGGGTTTGAGATACTGGATTTTCCCTGTAATCAGTTTGCTAACCAGGCACCTGGAACCGAAGATGAGATTCATACCTTTTGTATGTCAAGATTTGGAACAACCTTTAAGCTCTTTGCAAAGGTTGAGGTCAAGGGTAAGAATGCTGAACCCTTATTTAGCTATCTTAAAAAAGCACGAGGCGGACTTCTTGGCAACGACATCAAATGGAATTTCACCAAATTCTTAGTTGACCAGAATGGAAACGTAATCAAACGCTACGCTCCCACTGCTACCCCGGAAAGCATTGAAAAGGACATCGCAAAATTAGTAGATTAAATCATATTATTTTTCGAATAAAATACAGTTATAGAAAACGAAAACTTAAATTAATAAAAAGAAAGGATAAGGTATATTCCGGTAATATACCAGGTGAGGATTATGAATATTTATGAATTTAAAGCACTGGACAGACATGGCGAGGAAGTAGCTTTATCAGATTATGAAGGCAAGGTTTTGTTAATTGTTAATTCTGCAACTCAGTGTGGTTTCACTCCTCAATACGACAGTCTTCAGGATCTCTATGAAAAATACAGCGACGAAGGCTTTGTTGTACTTGACTTCCCATGTAATCAGTTTGGCAACCAGGCTCCGGGCAGCAATGATGAGATCTACAGTTTCTGTGATGCCAATTATGGTATCACCTTCCCTATCTTCTCTAAGATCGAAGTAAATGGCGACAATGCTCATCCACTTTACAAATATCTTAAGAGTGAAAAGGGCTTTGGCGGATTTGATATGTCCCATCCAATTGCTCCAAGATTACTTCCTCATGTTGAGAGCATGGACCCAGATTACGCTAACAACGCTAATATCAAGTGGAACTTTACCAAATTCTTAGTTGATCGCAAGGGAGCAGTTGTTGAGAGGTTCGAGCCTACGGACGATTTGTTTATTGTTGAAGATAAGATAAAGGAATTATTATAAAACAAAAACTAAGATATGAAAAATTGGCAGCTAGCATTTAAATGTTAGCTGTCAATTTTTTATGATCTACAAATTACAACTTCATTCCTTATCATCTTTGACATTAGCATATAGAATCGTTTTATGGCCAATAAAAAGAGAGCTTATCCAAGATGCCGATCTTTTGGCAGTCTTGAACAAGCTCACATGGAAATTTACATTGCTTAAATTGTATTCAAAATTAAATTCGGAACTTGGATATCTCGGATTGTAATGCATGGGCACTTTGTTGAGTTTTTATGACCTCATTCATAACTTCACTCGACATGGTACTTACTTCAGATACTCTTCCGGCTATATCTGTTGTTCCCTTTGCACTTTCATCTGATGCTATTGCTACACCATCAATTGCAGTTAACATATTTTCTATGGATGCTAATAATTCCTCGGAGGTCGCACTAAATTCGGTCACAAGATCGCTAACAAAATTCGCGTCATCACTGTATAGCTTTGTAACTTCTAGCATATCGGTATAATCCTTATTAACATCCTTTGAAATATAAGTTAAAAGTTCTTTTGAACTATCTGATAGGTTATCTACCGAGGTGATTACTTTTGTCGCTACATCCTGTATTTCAACAACTGCTGATTTAGAAGCCTCAGCTAATATTCTAATTTCATTTGCAACAACAGAAAAACCTTTTCCTGCTCCTCCTGCTCTCGCGGCTTCAATTGATGCATTCAAAGCTAATAAGTTCGTTTGATTTGTTATTTGTATGATTGATTGAGATAGAACATTAATCTGTCCAACAATTTTGGATGCTTCAATTGCTTCTTCCAATCTAATTTTAGAATTGGAGAATATCTCTTCTCCTCTCTTTTGTGATGCTTCAAAATTAGCTTTTGTTTCATCCGCTCTTATACTGATATTTTTCGCAGCAATTGTACCTTCCTGAGAGCGTTCCGCAATACTTTGAACTGCTCTTTCTATTTCTTGAGAAGTTGCTGACATTTCTTCCGCTGATGCAGCAGTTTCTTCCATGCTGGCCGCAAGCTCTTCGGTTGTAGCTGACACATTTTCAAAATTATCATTTAATAGATTCACATTTTTCATGACGTTATCCACTTTATCTTCAATATTAGCTGATTCGATCATGATTTTTGAGATTAAATTTTTCAGAGAATCCTTCATTTCTTGTATTGCATTTGTGATTGTGCCAATTTCATCTTTTCTTGCTAAAAGCTTTCCGTCAACATTAAGTACAAAATTACCGGTTGCAATCTGCTTCAAGTATTCTGAAGACATCTTTATCGGATTCGTGATTTTTCTTGCCATCAAGGTAGTTAATACCGAAGCAATAATAATAACTAATATACTAATAATTATACTAAATAATCTAATGTAAGAAATAAATGCTGTCGCATCTTTTTCATTTTCTACAGTGATAACAGCCCAAGGATCGGAGGAACCGGGTAATGATATCGTCTGATAAGCACTAACTACCTTTGTACCATTATTATTGTATGTAACAAAACCGGATTCACCGTTTAGTGCCTTCTCCGTAATCTGTTTCAGCATGTCGGGTATTTGAATATCTAATTCTTCAGTTACCTGATTTCCCTTATCATCTAAAACTACATTTCCGCTATTATCTTTCTTCATCACAGTCTTTTTTAAAGTTTTATAATTATAAAGTTCAGATACCTGTTGTGCATCCGGATGAGCAATAACAACCCCTTTCCCATCTACTATAAAGGAATATCTACTTCCTTCGATATACTTTTCTATTGTATCTTGAAGCATATCTAACTTAATATCCGCACCCATTACACCTATAAATTCATCACTATCATAAATAGGCATTGCAATCGTGGTAACCGGAAGGTTACTGGATATAGAATAGTAAGATTCACTTACGAAAGAACTTTTATTTTCTGAAACCTCAATAAACCACCAACGATTGGAACGATCACCCAACTCTCCACTAGATTTCGCCGTTTGCATTCCATCTTTCCCTTGGATGTATAGTAAATCAAAATAAGGGTGTTTTTCGATAACATTCATTAATACTTCTTTTTGTTCAGAGCCCTCAAATCCAATAACATCATTATTAAAGGTAATCTGCTCCGTAATAGAATAAGCTTGGTCAACAAAGGAACTAACTTGGTCTGCAATGGAATTTGCCAAAACTAAATTGTTTTTCTCTAGCTCTTTTTTGTAACTGCTTTTTAAATAAATATTGATAGATGTGCTTAAAACTAATAAAGGTACTAAAATAAGTAATAGTGTAAAAATAATTAGTTGATTTCTAAGTGATTTCATCTTTTCGCCTTTTTGCAGTTTATTTGGGTTATTAATTCGGCTACCCATAAGCCTTTCTTAAGAACTAATAATTTGATATAAGTTTTTTCCATAGCATAAATTGATGTATTTAGATACGGTTTGAGCAGTCGAAATTGCTCAACTTATAGGGGATAATATTACAATATAACCTGTCTCTTCTCATATCGTCAAGTGTTTTTTCCTTAAAATCAAGAAATTTGGATCTTTAATAACTGATCTAAAGGAACCATACTCTGGATATATGTATCGCCACATCCATGAAGCTCAAAAAAAAGGATATCCACTATATTCTCTTCCGATCATTATCCCTTAAGTATACAATGCTAACTTTCTTTGATTTCAAAAAATGTAATTGTAAATAATTACATATAGGAGTAAAGTAATGGAAAGATGTATATTTATTACACTTGTTCCAGGTGTTTAGTGTAGTGACTTACTATCTTCTAAAACTAATAACAAAGAAGGAGCATTTGGTGATGAAACGAAGCTTAATTGGGATACTTTTGATATTTGTTTTGGTGCTGTCAGGCTGTATCGGGAAACAACCTGTTAGTACAAATAAAACGAACCAGGATGCGTCTGATACATCCGGTAATATAGTAAGCGGTGATGATGCTAACAGTCGTGATGATGAGACAAGCAATAATAAGATAAGTATTACTTCAGTGGAGGATATTCTTGCAGGATTAACCTTGGATCAAAAAGCGGCTCAGATGGTGCAGGGAGCTGTATATAACATAACGAACACTAGTATGAAGCAAAACTGCTATGGTAGTATTCTTTCTACTTATGGTGAGAATTCCTTGAATGCATCGGAATGGAAGAATCTGATCCTGAAATATCAAAGTGATGCCATTCATTCCGAGGCAGGGGTTCCTTACATATATGGAAATGATGCAGTTCACGGGGTCAATACCTGTGAAGGCGCAGTCATATTTCCACACAATATAGGGATCGGCGCTGCTAATAATAAGGAGCTAACCTATCAGATGGGATTAGCTGTAGCGAATGAAGCTAAGCTAACCGGAATGCTGTGGAATTTCGCTCCGTGTTTAGCTGAAGCAAAGGACCCGAGATGGGGACGCACCTATGAAAGCTATTCCTCCGAAACAGGCATCGTTACCGAACTCGGTACATCCTATACGAAGGGTTTAATCGATGGCGGCATCCTTCCCTGTGCAAAGCACTTCTTTGCAGATGGCAATGCTTTGTATGGAACAGGCGAAACATTGGACGGAGAACAAAGGCTGATTGACCGTGGTGATTCCCAGCTCTCAGATGCAGAAATCCAGGATTTATTAAAGGTTTACCAGGCAACGATTGATACCGGAGTTAAGACCATCATGATCAGTCACAGCAGTTTAAATGGCGTTAAGATGCATGCAAATGAGAAATATATCTCTATGTTAAAAAATGATATGGGCTTTAAGGGCTTTATCGTAAGCGATTGGGACTCCATTCATAATATACCCGGGGACAATCTGAAAGATCAGACGATTACAGCAATCAACGCTGGTATCGACATGCTAATGGAGGCATCTAAATTCGAGGAATGCCGAAGCTATATAGTGGAAGCAGTAAACGAAGGAAAAATCTCCATGGCTCGTGTGAATGATGCTGTCAGTCGAATCCTTACTGTTAAGAAAGAGATGGGAATTCTGGATGACCCTATGATGGAGAAAGTAACCTCCGAGGTGAGCAGCGTTGGTTCCCAGGAATATCGTGATCTGGCAAGAACCTTGGTAGAAGAAAGTATTGTATTATTAAAGAATGATAACTCGGTACTGCCGATCAAGAAAGGAACGATGATATTCGTAACAGGTCCCGCTGCAGATGATGTCGGAGTACAGTGCGGCGGTTGGACGATTACCTGGCTTGGCAGTTCGGACGCAGAAAACAATGGTCGTAAGTGGATACCAGAAGGGAAAACGATACTTGACGGACTAAATCAACTCGCAGGTGAATATGATCTCACAATAATAACAGATCCGGAGAAAGCAACGGATGCTGACCTGACGTTATTGTGCCTGGGAGAAAAGACATATGCAGAATGGAAAGGTGATAGTGCAGATATTAGTATTACCGGAGATCTTGGTCTTGAAGAGAATGCTAAAGCAATTGACCTCGCAAAAAGCTTGGGGCATCCAACGGTGGCCTGTATTGTAGCTGGAAGAAATGTTATCATCAGCGATTATATGAAGGACTGGGATGGTATCGTTATGTGCTATCTGCCAGGAAGTGAAGGCGATGGCGTGGCGAATGTGCTTACAGGAAAGAGCAGTTTTAAAGGAACCTTACCCATGCCCTACTACTCTAAGGTTGAAGATATCAGGACGGAGCATGTTATGTTTCAGGTGGGATATGGATTGAAGTATGAATAACGCCATACAAAAGCACATGGAGTTTAGAGAGGTGAAGGATGATTTTAATGGGTTTTATGGGTTTTGCTTATTGTAGTATTGAATCACTTATATTTCTCACTTCAAATCATATAATTGCATAGACTTTTCTCAGTAATATAATTCATTTGATATTTTACTCAGTAATAATTCATTTGATATTTTACTGAGTAATAATTCATTTAATATTTTACTGAGTAATATAAACTGACATTTGAATGAGATTAAGTAAGGCTGTCCAGTCAGAACGGACAGCCTTATAATAAATTAATTCTATCATAAATTTGCTCATTAATAAATTCACCATTGATAAATTAGCTCTTAGTACTTTACTAAATAAACACCAATTAATTATTCATTTTAAAATTGTAGAATTGCTTTTTAAAAGTTTTTCTTTCTAAAATCCTATCTTCCATAAGGTGAGGTTAATTGATTATTTTATACTTCCTTTAATAATTAATAGATCGCACCAGGTGAATAATCTGAACTAGCGCTTTTATTACCATAAAACATACAAAAATCCCCTGCGTAAAAGGAGAAGGCCGGCCCCTTATAACTAGTCTTTGAAAGAGGTGGATTCTCCATTACCCACATGCTGCAGTTACCATTATTCTTATGATTACTTGCATTGACATAACTTAGTCGCTGCTCTTTGTTTTCATTAATGGTATAGATATTTAGATTAACTATAATATATCCATCGGTTAGCCAGAAATCCTCCTCATAGTCAATACCATATTTATCCGCATAATCCATGACATCATAACCTTTTGGAGCTATGTGTACGTTGTTTGGAATATAATATTGTCCATACCATCGTTGCATACTTTTATCCGATTTTGAAGTTGTAATGCCTGCAGCTAAGACCTGAGGAAAACTTTCTAACCTTTTAATCTTTGCTGTATAGTTCTGCCCCACCAAAGTCCTAAATGGATAATTAAGCTGTATTTTGGCAAAGGTAAACATACCGGATCGCTGCCAGAAGAAACGGTTGTACATTGTGTTCCTTAGAGCGGCTGTTAGTTTCATTTCCGTTTTCGGGATACTTAAGTTTAGATCACCTGTATTATAGGATTTTACATTTATTGCATCCAAAGAACCGCCTACTTTAACGAGTGATCTCGACTTTCCATTAATTTCTTCCTGATAATAAAGGTCAACCGCCTTTCGATTCTTACCACTTTTATCTACAAAATAAAAAGCTGGCAGGATTACTACACTAGCACCGTCGGAATACAGATCACCTATGGTATCTAGAGAAAACCTGACTAGATATCCTGTCTTTAGAATCCCCTGATTCTTATAGTAAGGATGGCTACCATTGATCAGGGGGAAAGTATATTTCACACTACGTCCTGTATCATTTCCATACTGATCGTTAGTGCCAACTTTATAGGTATAGTAATAATTTTTATTATAATTCGTTTTACTAGTACCATCTGTGTAGCCTGAACTATCCTTTTTAAAGATCGATGAATTCGGCTTCCGAAATACCGTTTTCCATATTGGGTAGTCAGATAAATCATAGATCGTCAATCCATAAATTCTTCCGGATACCTCCATCTTCACCGTATTGGTTGCCACATAGTTTAAACGATTACGGTTCGCGTAGACTTCCGTATCATCGATTTTATCATCTCCATTAACTGCTACTGTTCTAAAGTTTACCGTATAAACCCCTTCTGTAGTCCAGGTAGGAAGATAAAATCTAGCGGTTGCCCGTCCTAAAGTAACCCATGTGCCCGCCTTGATGTAATCATCATTCTTCTGATCTTTGTCACCTCCTATATCCACAAAGACATCGAAGGGGAATTTAACTTCGTTCCTCAGAAGTCCACTCTTTTCCGCTAGATACGAGGCAATGTTATCATGAAGGGATCGAGAGAAATCTCTAGTGAAATAACCTGCTATCCCGGTATGAAATCCAGTGTTGGATACCTTAATATAGAAGTCGGATAATTCAGGATCAGGGTCAAGTACGAGTTGCACGCAACCTTCCGTTGGTTTAATGAGTTGCACCCACTTATCATTGTCTGCAGTTACGATTGGATCACAAATGACCGGAGTATGTATTACGACATCATTGATATCCGCTATGGGATAATTCGCTTCTTGGGTAATGCTAGAGCCAATCCTGACTCTTCCGTAGTAGGTAATCGTTCCACTGGAGCCATAGACCCCATTCTTTTTTGTTGCTAAAATTACTTGATCATTTTTATATAATGCATTTTGGTTGGTGAACGTAGTACATTGAGGTATTACATCGGTATTGATATTTGGTGCCTCAGTCTCTGTTATTTCTCCACTGATTACCGTCTGTCCATCAAATACTAAGGAGTCGCTTCTCACCTTGCATTTCCCCGTCTGTGACAGTGCAGTATAGGAAAAATCCTCTTGCGGTATTGATGGCTTACTTGTCCCACCAGCAATACTCTGAGAAGGAAGTGTAATTCCATTAACCGCTTCATTCGGCGGAATGATATGATATGCCTCACTTGTCTCATTAGTGTAGTTGATCGAAGGAGGATTGTAATGCATACCATTCGGTGTTATTATCAGCGAGCCATCTGGCAATGCATAGTTTCTGAGAACAGCTTTATTTATCGTATAATAATCAAGATTAATAATCTGCCAGTAACCATATGCTCTCGGCACCGATATATACTGGGTTACGGTAACCGTTTCTGTCTGAATCTTGCCTTCCTCCTTTGATCCTGGGGGCGCTGCACTCTTCCAGGAAAGGCTATAACTTTTCGATACTCTTACGGAATAATGTTTAATCCCAACTTTCTTCTCAAAGAAATATCCGAGGAGATATTCCTTTGCCCTTACTTGTCCATAAAGACTTTCAGTAGTCGGTACTCCAAGTGTGGCTGTAAACTTTTCACTGCCCCGATCATCTGCTCTGATTTCACCGGTTGTAACAGCTTTGGTAAATTCTGAATAGGCAGAATCATAAGGTGGAGCTACAACCTCATCCAATGCAGGTGCTGGTGTAGGTGTTGGTGCCTCTGGTACCTCTGGGGGAGGTGTTGGCACCCCTTGTGTTGTGTCATAAATAAAATAGAAGGTTGCAAGAGATGCGTTCTGAGCTGCAGGCATGGTATAATTATTTACTTTCGTAGCAACTTTCACACCGGAGCTTTGAACGACTCCGCTTTTATCCTTATATTTTAGATACCATTGATTCTGAAACTTATATTCCTTTGCACTTTGTGTGAAATTGTCAACAGGGTCATAGGTTACTATATCTCCTTCCTTTACACTAACACGCTCTGATGTCAAATGTCTCAAATAATTTCCATCTGTATCTATAGCTACCGCATTATATTCATAGGAAGTAGGTACTTTCTTCCGGTATACAAGATAAACATCCATGCCTCCCATTAGGACGGTTGTACTTCCACTCCTTATCTTGCTCTGATCCCATCCATCATCCACGTATTTAGCTTCTCTCGTCTCATTTTTACCTCGCTTTGAAACATAGCTACCAATTAATTGATAGTCATTTAATAAGGTGGTCGGTTCATTAGACCAGGAAAGTGGTTTTCCTGATTTAATTTCACCGAGTGCTTTATTATCCTTTAACTCCACCTTGCTTTCTGTTATATAGTGAAGATAATTCTGATATGTAGCTGGTTGAAATTCGATTGGCATGTTGAAGTATTTATCAAAGTCATTTACCGTGTCCATTCCCCATGCCTCTTTATTAACGATATCCTTCCAATTTTTTAATTCACTTGAACGAGGTATCCCAGTTTCATTATTATATGTAGTGAATATTCCATGAAGGTAAATGAGTGTGTTCTGTTTAATATCATCAAAGTCAGCTTCTAGAGCTTCTTCAACCTGTTTGGCACTAAACTTAATTGTTGTTGTAACTATACCATTGACAGGAAGCGAATCCGTCTTTTCAACTGCTTTATCAAACATTAATTCTCCCTTACCGCTACTGTATACTGTGCTTACATCACTCGGACCAGAGATACCCCTTGCATATGCACCGTTTGGATTTAACGCTGTACGTGTAATTGTAAGTCCCACTGTTTTCCATCGAATATTGGAGGTTGCTGCTTTGGACTTGGCGACGATAGTAATTGCACCAACGGACATAGTAATTGTTAATACCGCTTCTCCATCTATACGAATAACTTTACTTGAGGTTGATTCGTCGATTACATCTGCCTTGACTGAATTATAAAATGTACAAACAATAATACTAATAATAGTTAATAAGGTTATTAACCTCCTCCATATCAGCCTATTATCCAAAATCATCTCCCCCTATTTACTATACCCGTCTATAAAATTAGTCAGTTCATAGATCGCAAAGTCTGAACCATCTCCTGATGAGCCATTGTTTGTACTAAATCTAATATCAAAAATTCCAGTTCGCCATACTCCATTTTTTAAATTATCAAGAGCTGGATACTGTGTATAAATTAATTTATTTTGCTTTACTGTTATATCATTTGCTTTTATTCTATACTTAACGTAAGCCCTCATACAGTATTCACCATCAAAATAAAAAGTTGATGGCTCAACAGCTATTACAGAACTATCAATGATGACATGATTTCTTTTCACATAAGGAGTATAATATGTATTAATGACTTTAGTCATATCCTCTCCATTCTTCGCATACAAGGAAGCTAAACCGTCTACCCATTCATCATCCACCGTTCGATAATCCACGTTAAATATATAATTCAGATATTGCTCTGCCATATCAGCCCATTCATACAGATGCTTGTCCATTTCCTGAGATAGCGGCCATTCGTCATACCAGTTTTTAAACATTTCATTTCTCATCTCAACTGGATATGCGTAATATGCTGTATTTCTAACTTCTTTCCAATTATCCAGTAACATAAACTCAAACTTCTTCTCATAGAACTTGTTCGGATAGCATTCCAATATATATTCATATTTACTAGCATTCTTAGGCAGGTTTGTCGTTCTAATTAGCATACCGTCTGGACTAATTTTTGCCCTTTTACTTGGGTTTTTCACTAGTGAGATTACTGTTTTTGCAGTACTGGTTGTTACATAATCATTTCCCTTGAAAGCTCTGTTCTTTATATAATATCCATTGCTGTAACCTTTAATAATCCCCTTAGCAAATACCTTAGCAACCGCTTCACGTTTAGTTTCAGTCACTTTTTTTATATCAGATATTCTTTTCTCCAGTACAAAGGACAGTAATTTTGCACCTACGGTATCACCATTCAAGTATTCATCTGCTCGGTTTGCTAGTAATGCTAAATCTGTTCTGGTAAGGTATTCTGTATACTTATTAAAATCACCGTCTTTTACAATCCCTGCCACCTTTGCCGCTTCCAAATATGGTTCCTTCAAGCTTGAATCAATAGGAAGCTTCAACTCTGTAACAAGTAGTTTTACAAATGAATTGACCTTTATATAGTCTGCTGCCTTTACTGTCTGAGCCGGATTACTTACTGTTATGAGCATTGTTATTACTATGAATAAGCCTATCCACTTCTTTGCACTTAAAATATTTTCCATCTTCCCTTACCCCTTTCTTTTGTATCCTATTAAGAGATATTACTACTGTGCCTAAATCTTTTCCTATAAACCCTTCGCTTTTTAACCTATATCTCAATAATTCAATAAGATAATCCGGTCACTTCCTGCCTTCCTGGTTATCAAGTTCCCAATTTTGCATGGTTCAATACTTAATATTGAAATACTCAGCAAATTCTTTGATATTCATCCCTGTCATAGCTCTTAATTCTTTATGTCATTTCTTAGGCTCTACCCTGGATTATACCAATCTAAGTTGCAAATCCTTAAGGGTTATGGTATATCATATATTATATACTCAGTGAGTTAATTATCAACAATATTTGTAATTTATTACTAGTACAAAATGTACTCTTATGCCGTGCTGATACATTTTTAAAGAATGTACCTTTCTCCTATGGTGAATAATCCGGTGCATATACTCCATTTGCACAGCATTCCGGACATGCGTATGCTCCTTCCTTAACACAACTTTCTACTGTGTAATATGGTTCATCCAGAAAGAACAGCCCAGCTCCTTTCAACAGCGAGCAGCTACTTCTATGATAAATGTAATACCATCCTTTTTGTTCCAGGTAGAATACATCGTTTTTGGAAATCTTCGAGCCTGAGGAAGCGATTCGGTTATAAATTTCACCCGAACCTTCCCCAAATGGATATCCTTGAAATACGACAAACAAACTGTTTCTTGATAAATAATTTTCCCAGCTGCCTTTTTCAGTAGCTGGCAGGGCAAAATTATAAGTTATCCCATATTGGGCAGCTATTTGATTATGTCGGCTTGTATAGTAAGCCATTGTGTCTTGGATCAAACTCTCCATTCGCCCATTCTTTAAATCGTTGTAGGTCTCATCATTTAGTAGAAAGTTGTTTGGTCTTGCTGTACGTAAAGATTGATAATTCTCATCCGTTTGAATATCGTGAAAATCTGCAGTAAATGCTTTCTGTTCCCCAGTCGGATCTAACAAACCATGTTTGTCATATATCGTCACCATATCACCTAACGTGAAACGATATACAAAATCATCATCTTCATAGTAATATGGAAATTTCTCTGACCACTGTTTCTTAACATAAGTTTTTCCGTCATTCCCTTTATAGGTACCACTAAAGAAGATATAATAGCCGTCATCGATAGTAGCAACCACAACCGGAACATATATTTTTAACTTTTCTTTAGCTTCTTGATCATCCAAAACACCGAAGGAGGCTACAAGTGAAATAAAAAAACTGTTTATTGCATCATCTTTGTCAATGATTACTCTGTTACTATCATCCACACGGAGAAAAGCTGCCACCCCATCATCAACAGCAGTCTTAAGATTTCGGTCAATCTGTTTTTTATCCTGGATAGCTGCTTTCAAATGATCAGTCTTTATTTCCAGAATAGAAGTAACACCTATTGCAATAATGATAAATATTAAGATGAAATGATAGAGCTTCATTTCTTCCCTTTCCGCCTTTCGCATTATTGTCCATTTTCTCTTATGATTCCACTATGCTCTATACGGATCGTTTCATCTGCCATATTTTTATAAATGGCAGCAATCATTTTCCCGCCAGAGCTTCTACTCGAATTTGTAAGAGTCACCTTAAAAAAATCACCTCTAGATAAATAGTAAATTCCATCACCATCATAGAGTTCGTTCAAGATATCATGTGTGTATTCTTCTTTTTTATAATGAAGAATATTACCTGTAAAAATAGGTGTCCTAGCTGCACAGTATGGACAACCTGGATCGGAATCATCCGGGAATAATTCGTAAAATCTACCGCATACAGTACATTTCGTGAGATTTCGTTTTACTGTAACTATTATTGAAACTACTTTTCCCTTATAACCAACAGTAACCGTCTGTGATCCTATATAATCGTTATCAAGGTTATCTGAGTAACCTTCTGTTAAAATCTCCTCATGACCATTTAAGTATTTTGCTTTTATCTCTACTCCATTTGACTCTAGGGTTGTCCCTCTATAGATAGTAAGTTTCCCGTCATCCGGTGTTATTAGTGTTAGTGATAAAAGCCATGCCTTACAATAAGGACATCCTGGATCGCTTCCATCTGTATTTAGATTATAGGTATGTCCGTTTGCACAAGTCCTATTCCGAGGAACCACAGTGACTGTTATGGTACAAGATTTTGTGTAAGATATTCCATCCACAATATAAGAATATGTGAGCGTAGCCATCTGATTCTGACACAGGTTTGCTGTATTGAAATTTGTAGTAGCCACAACTGTAGTAATTGAACCATCTACATGAGTTACAGCTATTGTTGTTATTAAAGGATCATTTCGATATAACGTCTGGATAGGGTGTGTTGGTGTAATGCTTGATACCATGGCGCTACAATCAACGGTACTATCCCCTACTTTCCCACAATTGTTACTCCATCCGTAAGCTAGGTTGCAATTACTTACTTGGTTATATGCAACTGGTTCATAACTACTCGAACCGCTACCAAAGCTGTACTTAGAGTTATATCCCAGAATTGGCATTCCTTCCTCATAAATAGCGTATCTTGAACCACTATAAGGATCGTATGCCCAACCAGTATAAGCACCAGATGCCAATAAACAGGCCTTAGCTACAGGAGTACTTTTATCAATTGTCCATTCGTATATCTGTTTAAAAAAGTTACCATAACAAAATGTAACTAACTCGTCAGGAGTCAAATACATCTTAGTCAAAGTACCATTAGTGGATGTCACAGAAAGAGCGGAATCAGGTAACGAGATGCTAAAGGAATACATCAACTTATTATTTACTCTAGCCGATTGAACACCAAAGCCATAAGTATTTGCCCAACCATTAGCATGGTAGTACAGAACCATAGAATCAGGAAGAATACAAAAAGCAGAAGCTCCCTTCCACTGCATATTTCCAATAACACTTGAGGGCGGCATAGCCCATCTATTACCATACATGGTCGTATTCATATAACCATGCTGATGATAACTCCAACAACCATCTGTGTATGTATAAGCATACCCATCGTTTGGTATTTGTGGAGTAGTTGCACCAGGATACGCATAATTTATGCTAAAATCCACCTTATCTGTATATCCATCTCCACTCAAATCCTTACTATAGCCACAAGTATATAAATATGCCTGTTTTGTGTAACTATTATTTGCCCACCAAGACCTACCGCATACATCACAAGTACTTGAATTATAACTCCAAGAAAATGTTTGTTGATTAGTACTATAATTCCAGTACCATGTAATAACCATATAATTTTGCAAATGCCCGCAACTTGAGCAATTTCCCCAATTATCAGTTCTACTTAAATATTCATAACAGTACTTTTTAGTAGTTCCTTCATAATACCCATCCGCATGTTTATGATAATGTGTAAAACTCGTGGGTTGATCCGTATGCTTGTGACCCATATAACATTCATCTGTGTGTGTATGCCCAGCGGATGCCCCTGTATTTACTGCTGATGCAAGTACACTCGAATTTGTCTCTGTATTTAGACTTCCGGTATAAACTGGATCTGTAACAATAGGTATTTCTGTTGTCACCGGACGGTAATTGTAAATATTAGATCCTGTATAAGCTTCGTCTTGAGTCTCGATTATTTCTTCCGGTGTTCGAAAACGATATTCCGGTTCAAGCACATTTAACCTGCGTTCAAATGATAACTGATAGGTAAGTCCAGTCTTTGATAAATTATTAATATAAACTTCGTACATCTCCCTATCAATATATCCATTACTTCTAACATTCTCCACCAAGTCATTCGTATTCATATCAACTGCTGTCCTAGTTAGAGAATCTTGTTTTAATCCAAAGAAGAATAACGGGAATAGAAAGAAGACTGCTATCATCAATATAATATCAACCATACGGTTTAATGATTTCATATCATTCTTACCTTTCCACCAAAGCTGTTATTTTCCTTTTTAAAATCTTCTTGCTTACGAAAACGGAATAAATTTGCTAACCTTGATATTACAGAATCCCTTACTGTCATAACATTAACCGTAAAATAATCACCTTCGGTAAGATAATATATTCCTTGTTCATATAATGTGTCTAGAATATCCATTGTATAGATACAATCAAAATAAAATACTGCATTATCACCAATGTTCCTGTTACAGTATGGACACCCAGGATTACTTCCGTCTTCATTTAAATAATATTGCGAACCACAAATGGGGCACGTTACTAAAAATTGGTTATTAATGACCTCCACTGTCAATGTTGTACTAAACTCTCCATAGGTAACTGTTACCATCTGTAAACCAAGAAGCGATGAGTCAAAACCGGAATATTCAAACCCGGTATAGGTAATTTTTCTATGTGTATCACGATAGATTAGGATTACTTGAAGACTTAAGTCAGAACGATATAATACTTGATTACCACCATACCGAAGCTGTGCTTCAATCCCTACTATCTGTTTACTGCAGATAGGACATCCATTCGGATTGTCTGAATGAGAATACTGGACGTGACAATAAGGGCATGTAATCATTCCTTCATCAAGTACGGTTACATAGATATAGTCAACAGCGGTCTTATAGTAGATAGGGACTTCATATTCTCCTGACTTATCTGCCATAAAGTCTGTTCCCCATCCAGTGATTATATTCGTATGTCCATCTTTATAGGTGGCTGTTACGGTAATAGGTAAGGTTACATTTCTTTCAATTGTGATATTTTTAGGAAATGCTGCGATACTGACAACTTCTGCAGCACAAATAGGACATCCTGGATCGGTTCCATCCGAAATTAGAGAATAAATATTTCCACATACAGGGCAGATCTTATTATCACTGACTGTTACCAGGACATGAGCTGTAAATGTATCATAAGTGATTTTTACATCTTGAAGTCCGATTTGATTAGAATTGTAATTACTTACCCAACCACTTAGGATACCTGTTTTTCCATCTCTGTATGTTGCAGTTACTGTTATGGGAAGCTCTTCTCCTTTCCCAACAGTTACTTCCTCCATAGATGCACTGATACTTACAATAGTACCTGAGCACGTGGGGCACCCCTGATCGACATCATAGTCATTAAGCTCGTAAACTGTACCACAAACCGGACAGGTTCTTGTAAGCCGTTGCACTGTAACACTAGCTATAGCAGTCTTTTGTATCCCATCTTCTGTATAGGATATGGTTACTGTCTGTACTCCTATTATTGTGTTATCAAATCTTGATATTGAAAATCCTAATACTTGATTGCTTGTTCCATCACTATAAGATGCAATCACGGAGAATAATGGATCTGTATACTTGTGTATTTCCTGAGTGGCTGGTGAGACTGTAATATCAGATAATGTTTTCCGACTCTTCACCGTCACTGTCGTCGTACAGGTTTTAGCTCCATTGGTTCTAGTATTATTAACCAGTCCAGAATAATTAAGTGTGACTGTTTGGGTCCCCAAAAAATTGCTGTCATATCCAGTAACGTTACAATTTATGGTTTTTGTCGTACCGTCAAGCAATGTTGCTATTGCAGTTGTTATAATCGGATCTCCTTTCCATACAGTTTGAGTTGGTTGAGATGCCGTTAAGGAAAGTACTACATTTCCACAATCTAATGATGAATCCTCAGTTTGACCGCAAATATAGGTAGGTACAATAGCACAATAAGGACAACCCAGGTTAGATACTGTAGCCGTACCATATATCAAGCCATTAAACATATCTGTATTTGTAGATCCAAAATCATCTAGTATATAGTAAGCGGACTTGTTATATGTGAATATCTTGTTGTAACCAAAAGCACCATGATCTATATGGCTCTTTAAATTTAAACCACTTGAGAAAATCGATCTTAATGTATAGTAATTTGCATAAATATCATTATGGTAAGTGGAATTATAATTAATTATACCTGCATTTCGACCAACCTTACTTACTTGTTGTCTTTGACCGCTCTGATTGATTGTTGTATATGTGTAAGTAAATCCTGACCTACCCCAATTATATCCTGACCAGTCATCGAACAGTAAACCGCCATAACGTTCTTGAAATAATGTATTACCACATCTATCACATTTGACAGTATAGTTTGTAGAAATATTCCTATGGTATGCGGTAGCGTCTGAAACATATGTCCAACTATAATCCTCATATAACGATAATGGAGCTAAAGTATCACCCATATATACTTTACATGTAGAAGTATGCCTATGACCTGAATAACAGTCATCGGTATGGGTATGCGTAGTTGCGAGTTGCTTTGTCTGTAATTCTGAACCGCCTTTCCATGATGTATATTCTACTGACAACTTTGGAATGTCTTCGTTATTATTTCGTTCAGCTGACTCTTTTCCCGTAACAGGATGGGATAATTGTAAGTTAACATGACGAGTATCGCCAAGCATTCCCAGCTCACTTAGATATTCTTCGTACATTTTCTTGGTGATATAACCTTTGCTTCGAGCCTCTTGCGAGAAATCTTCTGATATGCTGTCGGCTCTACCCTTCACAGCTTCCGCCTGACCTTTCGCGATTTCACTTAAGGGCACAATCAGTACCATTATAAGCGCTGCAACTACTGCAAAGAACCTTCCGACTGAATCTATGCCACTTCCTCCTTCCCAAGTCTCCTTATCTTATGTTCCATCTCATCCTTGCAATTCAATTAGCAGGGAATTACAGAATCTTACCTCCCCTGGATATAGGTAATTCTCCTTAAATCTTTTGGATTTTTGGATTGTCATATCCTTATCTATATTCTTTATAAAAATTTCGTAAGCAGAACGTACTCGAATCGTACCGTAGTCACCTTCACTTTGTTTTAAGTAGGACTTAATACCGTTATAAATATTGCTAATCTTAATGGTATCATCTCTTTGCATAATACTGATAAAAACCTCTTCTATAAGAATAGTATGTTTAAGCCATCTTGGTAACTTGTCCATGACTGGGCAAAATTCATCTAGGCATTCTTTCACTTTATCCCACAGCCGGTAATCCATATAATAATAGCTCTCAAGTATTTTATGATAGCCTATGATAGGATTTGTAAGATCTTCTCCCTTAGGCACATGGAATAAATTCAATGGCAATTCTCCGTAAGTTTTGCCATATATAAGATACTGGGCAACCCGTAATTGTATTTTATTAGAGGTTCGGGCAAATTGATTTTTTGATAAGACGCTTAATACCCTCCCATCTGTCATAGTTCCTGAATTTTGAAAGGGAATCAGGTTCAAAAAAGCAAAACCATAACCATAAAAAGCAAATAGTATAACTCCTAACCTATGAACAAATAGCAGGTGTGGTTGGTATACAAGAATAATTGTAGCCATAACTGCTGTCAAAAGATTAAGAAGAATTCCTCCCAAGGTAATAAGCTTGTAAGGATAGTTCTCTTTTTCCGGCGCAAGCATGAGACACTGTCCCAATGACCCAGAACGATGGTAGTTTCGGACGGAGAAACCTCCGTTTTCCCCTCTTATAATAGCAAAGCAGTAGATCCGAAAAGTTATGAGTTTATATTTTGTAAGTAATCCAAATAGGAGATGCCCTGTTTCATGGATTACAATCTGCACTAGATAAGATGAAATTATATAAAACATAGACCATAGAATGATTCCTAGCATATCTTTTTCTCCTTACCTAATCAGCAACGGTATTATAGACCAATGCTATCATATTACCCGCTACATCAAGTTGGTAACTCTTTTTATACTTATTCCCACTTATGATATAGGTACCAATCCTCCCCGGGTCATAACTATCCTTGTTAATTACTTGACCGTCAACAATTATGTTATATTCCAAGTTACAACTTAAGGTTGCTATGAGTTCCGCTTGCGTTATTACCTCTCGATCAATAACATTATACTGGCCATATACCTCATCATCTCTATATGATATTCTCTTCACGCAGTCTAGAGTATCAATATAAATGCTGGAATACTGTATTAATAAGAAGGAAGCAATGCAAAACACGATAACAGAGAATGCCATATAGAAAATTTTCATTGCATGGCTCATTATGAACCTCCAATTTCTTATTGTTGGACAAATACAATACCGACAATTACTTTGTTTGTATTCTTTTTTACTGTTCCATGAAAGGTAGCCGTAGGTTTGATATATTTTGTATCTGCAAAAGAACGTAAATTTTCAAGATATTGTCCATTGGTATATGTATTTTCTACCGTAGTAGTAACTGTTACATAGATAGGTGCAGTCTGTGTAGTATCATATTCACCGAGATTCTTTCGAATACAATTAATTACCTCGCTGCCTTCTACTGTTATCCCATCATATTTCATGATACCACTATCCTTAAGGTCATTATTAAGTTCTCTCAACTGATCAAAAGCACTGTCACTAATTTCTCTGCTGGTTTTTACCATCGTAAATCCAATCCAGACAATAATACAAGTAATGATCACAGAGGCTGCTATTAGCATTATTTTCGTTGCTTCTGATAAATGATTTATCCTCATATTCTAGATCCTCTCATCTTAGCTGTTGAAACCTGAGACACACAATGTTCCCATTTTCATCCTCATAGGTAGCTCCCAGGAAATTAGCTGCTTCATTGATATATCCAAGCTGGGAGTTGTCTTTAGGAGGTTCAAGATCAGCCCCTTCTTCAGACAATAAGAGTGTTTCATAATTGAAGCGGTAATTATATGCCCTGGTAGAACCATCAAGCGTTGCGACTTCGAGGGTAAGATAATCAACCTTCGATACTTGTCTAATCAGGCTTACAATCTCACTCCCTTTTATAATACTTCCGTCATATAAGGATACATTTAGATTGGAATAATTTGATTCCATAACGGAAAACTGCCCAGTTGCCGTATTTATTTCGGATTTTCCAGCACTGGCCAGTCTAAATCCTATCGCACAAAGTATACACACAAGAATAAGGGTTGCTATTAGCAGAGTTATTTTTACCGACTCGCCCAAGTTCATAGTTTTCAAAAGCCTATTCTCCTCCTAATAATCAGTTTTGTGTGAATTCTATACATATGATAATATTATTTGCATCTTTATAAACTTTTCCGGAAAAAGAAGCTTGCGGATTAATGTAGTGACTCTGTGCCTTATTTGATGAAATCTGCTCATCTGCATTACCAGTCTTTTTTGTCCCTAAGGTTGCCTGTGTTATTGTTGTGCCAGAACTTGAGATAGGATTAAAGGTATAGTTGTAATCCCTATCACTATCTGCATTAGTACTTACTCTTATTGCTACATATTCTTCAGAATTTATAACTTTCTTAATCAGATTCACTACCTCACTGCCTTGGACAGTTGCACCATCATAGATGGCCTTGTCGATATCAGAATATTGACTTGTCATGCTATTCAAATTATTAGTTGCTGCATTCACTGAGGACTTTCCCTCATTCGTTATCTTAAAACCGACCGCACATAGAACACATACAATAATTACAGTTGCTACAAGAATTAACACTTTTGTTGCTTCACTTAGATTATTGGTTTTCATTATACTCTCCTATTCATTGTTTACATTTTAGTTACTTATCGTAATTTTTTGCTGTACTGTAAGATCAGTGTAGTACTTAATAAGTCTGCATCATTTCCTGAAACATTTTTAACGCATCCATGCTAGTGACAATCATTGGAAGGATCAGATAAATCAAAACCATTCCTGCCGGTAAATAGGACAGTAACTGAGCCCTATCTGCCCGTTTCTGAACTAGAATCTCGTTTTCAAGCTTTCTTCGTTCATGATAGTTTTCACGATCAGCCGCAATTTCATCAAACGCCTTATAAATTGCAACATCATCACATCGAATCAGATTGTTAACCAGTCGTTTAAATGGCTCAAAAGCTTCCCCATCTCTCATTCGTTCTAATGCCTCCACATCGCCACTATTATAATCGTTGATACACTCTTGCAGAGGTTGTTTAAACACCACAGCAAATAACTCCATTTCTTCTAATAGCTGCTTTACCGTAATATGATCACAATACATCAACATAAATATAATGGCGTTCAATTGGTTTACCTCATCCTCCATATTCATCTGCTGAATACTTTTTTTATACAGAATGAGCCAGTAAGGAAGATAAAAAGTGATTATACCGATTCCGATACTTATGAGTAATTCATACCATTTAAAATACTCCTGGTAATATTTTTTAATTCTGATAAATACTTCGTCAACAATTGCATCATTAAGCTTATCCTGGTAAAAGATTCCCTGCTTTGCTAATTCCTTGATAACTATCGACTTTTCCAGATCTTTAATTCTTAGGTATCGTGACACATATTCAAGAATTGTTTGTTTTATAGTTTCCTTCTGTGCTTCATTTACTGAGGTTATTTCCTTGGGAAGCTGATTAACCTTTTGTAGTAGATTGTATTGGTTAATCTGATGTAGAAAGAGAAAAAATAGAACCATTCCCATAGTTGTTATTGCTGAAATAAGCATCCTTTTTAATAATAGCTGCCTAGGAGTAATTATTTCTCCCAATCGCTTTAAGACAACCTGAAGCTTTGCCATTCTGCTATAATTCTTTTCCATATAATTATCCAGAGCATTTCGAATCATTCCCACTTTATCTAATCGCTTTAATAGTGCATGCTCCTGAGGTAACGATACTTTCATCTCCTTCAGCTTATTATTTAATATGTAAATAATGAAAGCAGTCAAAATCGTTAGTGTAACATAGATAGCCCCTGAGCTGCCATTATAAAAGCTATCCATCTCCGGCAGCATAGATAATCCATAGTTTTTAATTGTATCAATTGGTAAACAGACAGCAATTGCAACAAATGTAAGTCCAGAGAATTTATATCTTATTTTTTTAATTTTTAATATCTCGTTATTGATTTCTTTTTTTAGATTATCAAGATTTGCAGTGAATAAATTTTGACCCCTTACTTCCATATCGCTGTACTCTATGACATTCAAACAGAGGGATAGAAACATTTTCATATATTGATTATGCATTGCAGCGTTATATGCAATCGCCGACTCCTTTAGAGAGCTTGATATTATGACCTCATATATCTTCTTCGCATGCAGCTTCATTTCAAGACTTTTTGTATCCTGAAGCGCCAATAAAATAGCATCGTCAACCATTTGATTAAGATAGAAGTTATGCCGTACATTTGAGAAAAAGACACACATCTCTTCTAGTATCTTAAGTTCTAGATTTACTGTCAGAAATACTACTATTTCTGTATTCAAGACATAAACCAATAAGAGCACCACCGCGGCATTATTAAAATTAGGCTTAGATACAAAGATAATCAGAATAGTAATTGCACAAACCAACCATGTAATTCCTATTGTTCCTACGGTTTTTCGCCTAATGTCATCTTCTTCCCCTGGATACAAAAGCTCATAAAACCTTCGAATCCGAAGTGAGTATCCCGCCGTTAACATTGATCCTATGAGTAACTGGTATAGCTTACGATAAATATTCCTTTTTGGCTTTTCAGCGAAAGAAGCCCCATAATTTCGTTCCGTCCTCTGTTTACGATCAATCACCTCAAGCAGATAAAAAACGATAGGGAGTATCAGTAAAACACCTGCCCCCATAATAAAAAGAAGTTTTTTGTCCATTAAGAAGTACCTCCCATGCCATTAAACTCAAGGAAATGCACACGTTCCTCTTTACTGAGATTCTGAAGAATTTTGCTCACACACCTTTCTGAGAGGGGATTTCTAAATATATATCTTCCATCTTCAAAGGAAATAATCTCTCTGGTTGTAAATGCCCTTCTTCTAGCTAACGTCTTTAGTGACTCTGCAATATCATCCCAACGGTTACCAGTGCAAATATTGGCTCTGGGGCTTGGTACAATCTCAGTGATATAACTAATATGTCGCTTTCCATCCGCTGATTTTTCCCAATGGATATCGATATGGATCGCATTAGCTACTTGCTCTTCTGCTGTCATCTCATTGCGAAAGCTACCATAATTAGATAAGGTTGCATTTCGAAAGTAATCCACTGTATCCTCTGGAGAAATGGTATGTACCGTACCTATGGTGCATTTTGTTCCAGCCTGTGTTAAGGTAATATATGCATTAGCTTGTCTTGCATCTGCGATTTCACCCAATATCATAATCATGCCATCTGTTTTTTTCTGTATATTAATAGCATCTATGAGACTTACCTCCTGAGTTCCTCGAAATGGTACTACGTTCAGCTCCGGATACAGATTATTTAACCAAAGCTCATATTCTGCTTCCGTAGTGCGTATTTGGTATCGTTGGTCTATATATTGAAGCATAACCTTCAAAAAGGTTGTTTTACCGGATCCCTGGTCACCAGATACCACGATATTCAAAAGTCCTTTCACCATCCATTTGGTTAGTTCAATGACAATCTTACTGTTATCATCAACCAACAAATCACTCAGGCTCATTGCTTTTGAACTCTCAAATTTTCGAATAAAAAATGCCCAACCGGAGGTCAGCTTTGGCCTGGTGACTACCACACGACTTCCATTGTATAGATAGGATAGTTTAAACCCATTGGAGGAGGTAAGATGACCAATATTATCATAGCGGTATAGATTTTTACAAACGCGGATCAATTCACTGCGATTCCCAAAACCCAGAAAGGATAAATGAACGGATTTACCATTCAGAATAATCCATACACTCTCATAGGATTTCTTGTCACTGATGTCTTCCGATTTTAGTACCTCCTCCATGAAATTATAATGATCATTGGTGACACCACTGGCTCCACCTGATATTCCATCAATGGCACTTTGATAAATCAGTTCATCAACACATCCATATCCATAAGCTATTTGAAATACTCTTTGAACCACAATCTCAAGCTTCAGTACATAAGATAAATTATGATAGAAATTCTGAAAAGCAAGTGAGATATCCTCCTCGTTTATCTCATAATATTGTCCGTTCTCATTTTCTTTTATAAAATGAATTGAAAGCTCCTTCATTAAGACCCCGAAGGCTTGAAGTCCATACTCTAACCGATATGATTGAAGGAGTATATCAAACTTATCCTGGCCAGTGAGTTGCAATTGATCATAAAACGGTATTACTGCATCTATCGTTTTCTCATTAATATCTAATTTGCTCTGTAACAAATCTTTGATGTAATCTTTGATAAACTCTTTTTCTCCAATATTCCCTTGCGCGCAGGATCTAACAGCCGTACTTATCCTAACTTTCTGCTGCTCTCTTTTCTTCATTTCACTTTTGCTGATATACAGTTCTAATAGATTTTGATTAATAATCTCGTTTAGCATGGATTTCACCTGCTCACATAGGTAAGGAATTGCGTACCTGTTTTCCACTTCCAAGTCCTCAGGTTCTACTTCCTTCTTGAAGATAAAGAAGAGGGTAAGGCACCCAGCGGCTATGAGTAGAACTATAATTATCATATTATTCTCTAAATACATCCAAGCCTCTCCTTCCACAAGGATGTTTGTACTCTGCCAGCCTAAGAATTTTATCAGCTGCGCTTAAAGACTTACTAATGAAATAATGATTGTCACTCAGGCTATCTGCATTTAAGTTCTTTTTTATGAATTCTATCACCCGGCTTTCAATTTGAGCATCCTTATATGCTGTATTGTAAGGGATGACTCCTGAATTAGCTTTTGTAATAACTGAATATTTCTTTCTGATATTATTGATATTATATTTAGAATTAACGTCATAAGCTCCAAACAGGAAGAATTTCCTTCCAGAAATTAGTTTATCATAATGCTGAAAATACAGATTAACAATCTCAAGGTTTTGGCTCAAATTGATTACTGTGAGCTCTGCCTCTTGCATAAGTCTTATTGACAGCTCCTTCATACCGGGATTTGTATCAATAAACATACAATCATAGAATTGGTTCATTTCTTTAAAAACTATTGGGATCGTAGTGCCAATGTCATAATCAAAGGTTGCGCGGTTAGTCTTTGTTGTACCTGGCAGCAGGCTCAACCTGGTGTTTTGAAGATTAATACAGCAGTTCTCAATTAGTTCTCGCTCCAAGCGTTCGGCCTTAAAGTTTCTAACAATTGCATCAATACCCACGTCCATAAAATAATCAGATGCTGGTTTTGAGTTTCTTTCTATTAAAGGTGCCTCTAAATTGTTATAGTTAAAATGCGTCTGTGTTACCAGCGAGCACTTCTTATATGCGATTGCACAGAGTAGAGAAATCACAAGAATATTACTTGTCATGCCTGTCTGACCATGTATCGGCGACCAGAAAACAATTTTCATCACGTAGCTCCTCCTCTGCTTGCTGCTTTATATGCAATATGAAGTACTCGCTTGTCCGCTTCGGGACATAGATGTTTAATCTCCCTTAAGAGATATTTTTTCATATTACTTGATAACAGCTTAAATCTTAAAGATTGACCATGTTGACATAACAAAGCGTTAAAGTGATCATTCTCATTCATATCAATGATTATTGTCTCCTCTTGATCTACCATCCCCTCCATTTCATCCCTAAGTAAGTCTAAATTCACATAGGAAAAAACATTATTCCGTATCACCATTGATCGTCTTGTACAACAGCTCTTATTCATAATTTGTTTGACTGCCTCCATATTTTGAACAAAAAGATCCGTAACATATATCTCTTTGCTTACTGTAAACTCATATGGAGCCTTAGAAAAACCGGCAGAAATAAATACTGTATCGTAATTTTTTACAACCTCCATACCAGGCTGAAAAAATGCAAAATCAATTCGACGAAACGTGATGATATCTTTCTTTTCTTCTAAGCCTAACGGTATTTCAAGCATGCTGGAAAAAGGAGACTGCTCTAATTTATCATTGTCTTCAATGATTAATACCCTTTTTTGCAACTTTGCTAAAACACAGGCCTGGTAAAGGATAAGATCGAAACTATTTAAGCCAATATATGTAACTATCTCACTCGCCATATTCTGTATCCCTTTCTATAGCCTCTTGTTCCTCTGTATAATAAAAAAACTCCTCACTCTCAAGCTCTTCTACTTCCTTACCTTCCTCCTTTGCTTCACCACCAGACTTCTCCGGGATAGAAAGCTCAGGAAATTCACCTGCTATAACATCCCAATTAATTGCACTAACATCCAAACCAATACTTTTGGCCAATCGGTTTTCTAGTGCTTTACGTACCTCTTTGTTTAATTCCTGAGAACAACGATTTACGATGTTGGGATCCTTTTCGATTAACGACAGAATGGAAAGATTGGGTGTATATGTAATTATAGAGTCTTTCTGAATATTTGGTTCTATATACTTAGTAACATATAGTTTGGAACCGGTATAAAGACTGGCATCAACGATTGCTGCAGACATACGTAGTATCTCTTCTGTCTCTAACCATAAAAATATACTTGCTGTATCTATTGATAAATCCTGAATTATTTTTTTTGATAACACGACATAGCTTTCTCCATTAGGATACAAAAGCCTAATGTCCACAGTATCATCCTTCTCAATATTTGAGTTTAGATGAATTACATCATACTCCGTTTCTCTAAGATTAGCTGATATTGTATTATCCGCTATCATAGTTTTTAGTACTTGCGTACCTTCCGGTATATTAATCAATGCCAGCTTTCCTATCTGTTCTTCACTGAGATAGGTTTCTATTGGTTGTGATGAATATACCTTTTTCTTCACCAGATGCTCTTTCGTGATGACGTCACCGGACATGATATTTGCTGTAGCAACATATATATTTCTTTGATGCTCTTCCAGTTTTCTGTTAGAATCAGCTAAAAGCTTCTGATACTCCTGCTTAATTTGACTTGTGACAACAATCGTTGTTAATATTCCTGCCCCTCCAATGACAATAATGCATAGTACAGCAACCATTATATATTGCTTCGTAGTTCTTTTTAATCTGCCTTGAAACCTCATACCGCACCCCTTAAAATATATTTAATAAATAAAAAAATAAAAACCATAATGGCAAATAATATAATGCCAACCATTAAGCTACTGAATTTAAATCCATCTATTTCCAGTCTCTTTTCCCCTCTATTTCTTTTCTTCAATGGTCTGGTTCCATGTAACAAATCAATGACAAATAACATACTACAATACATGGTTACACCAATCATGACTATAGCTAATAATCGTAGAATCACTATTTCAGCCCAAAACACAATACCTCCTCTTCGCTCGAAGAATCCTCTTTGTTTAAACTTGAACTCTGAGGCATCTGTACTGATAACTCCCTACTTCTTTCTGCCTCAACAGCCTTTTTTAGAATGAGATGAGTTGCCTTCCTTATTGCATGCATGAATAGAAAATTAACATTTTCTTTCCCACAGTTATTATTATTATCAATAAAATCCTTTACTCCTCCATTCCTACAAGCGATCTGGAATAGTTCATTTTCTGGAATTGCAATCAGATTTTCTAAGGGAAGATCATACCTAATGCCTATTTTCTTGCATGACATCTTTGTATGATATTCATATTGGCTAATGAGAAAGATTGATTTGGAAATTAATGAAGAATAGTTTTGAAAGAAATCTTCTAAGATATTTTGATTTTGACATAGATTTACTACAATTAGATCTGCTTTTTCTAGAATTGTTTTAGTACTTAGATTATGATGGCTGGCCGTATCAATAAAACTGATATCGGCATATTCCTCCATCATTTTTAATAAACGCTCTATCCCATGTTCAAATTCATAGTCAAAAATTTCACTATGAATACATCGTCGTTGGGGAATATAGTATAGTCTCCTCGGTATAATCTGCTTTACATAGGAATCTAGAAAATAATTTATATCTCCACGATAAATTTTTCGAATCAGCCCTTCCATTCCGTTTCCGTCATAGTAGTTCGCTCCCACTTCGTTGACAAAGCTGATATTTTCTCTGCCATAGAATGCTGTTCTAAGATTACTCCTGCTCAGAAAGTTTTCCATGATGACTACAGTATAAGGATATCGGATAACACATGCTGTACTGATAGCCGCCATGTTGGCAGTAACTGAGCATTTTTCGTTTGCATTACTCCAAAATGCAATGATCAAATAAACCCCTCCTATTATGTTTTACTAAGGAAAATAAAGAAATAGTGATACTCAGCCTAGTCCATCATACTTTTCAAACCTTATGACTAAAGGCTAGGAAGATAAAAGAATGTCGTACAAGACCGATTGAAATGAATTATACAAGATATAGAATTTTACAAGATATGTATATCATAATCGAAAGCTGCATTATTGTAAATAATTTTATAAGCAAACTTTTCCACATAAATTTTACAATTTTTTGTGTAAATTTTACAATTCCAACCGATGGTTGATCGCTTTTATTTACATCAATTACCAATGGTGCTACAATAGTTACAGTTTGCTGGTATTCACTCCCTCTATCATGAAAGGAGGAATCCATGAAAAAAATCACGAAAATTCTATTAACTCTCGTCTTATGCTTTAGTTTTGTTAATTTTTCTATACCAATTCAGGAAGCTTCTGCATTAACCTCAGATTTATCATTTATTATATTGTCACAATATAAAGCAAATCTTGATATAGGAGCCGAACTCTATATTGTTGCTGTTAGTTCCACAGGTAAGTCCGTAACCTGGAAAAGTAGTGATTCAAAAATTGCTTCCGTTAATACCTATGGAGTTATAACAGCAAAAAAGGCAGGGACCGCAATCATAACTGCAAAAATAAAAAATGCAGAAGCTTCCTGCCAGGTAGTTGTTAATAAAACTAAAGTTTCAATGAACAAAGAGAAGGCAAGTATTGAACATGGTGAAACACTTTTTCTGTCTGCTACCACCTCCAACAATTCTCCTGTGACCTGGAAAAGCAGCAAAAAAAGTATAGCAACTGTAGATGAATATGGTAAAGTTACAGGTATAAAACCTGGTGAGACTACCATAACCGCTACTGCCAACGGTACCAGTGCAATTTGTCAGGTAACTGTTAAACTCCCCTCAGTACAGCTAAATAAAACCTCGGCAACACTATACCGTGGAAAAACTCTTCAACTAAAGGCAACCATATCCTCCTCTGCAAAACCCACCTGGAAAACGAATAAAACAAGCGTAGCCCTTGTAGATGCTACTGGAACTGTAACAGCAATCAAGCATGGTATAGCAATTATTACTGCTACCGTAGATGGGGTAACACAAACCTGTGAGATTACTGTTCAAAAGCCTGAGATCACCCTAAGTTCTACAGAAACAACCCTTAAAAAGGGTGGTAGCTCTACCCTTACGGCAAGCGTTTCTTCCGGTAATCCCCCAACCTGGACCTCCAGCAATTCTAATATCGTTTCTGTGAATGCACACGGGGATATCAAAGCCTTGCAAAAGGGAAAAGCCTATATCTATGCAGCTGAAGATGGCACCAAGGTACGATGTACTGTAACCGTTACTGAGTAGTTCCAGTTTCGCAATAATGTTGATTTCTATAATTATCAAAGTTTGAACCTATTCCTGAATTAATATGATTAGCAGTAGGCTGTACATAAAATTCTCAAAACGCTTATCATTAATTATTACGGAGTGAATTCAGCAAACGATCCTTCAATCAACTTTGACAACACTTCTGCCCTAGCTGTCCAGGTATGCCCTATCCTGGCTTTCTCATATCCTCGATCAGCAATCAACTGCAGCCGATCCTGATCAGCTAATAACTTTTTAACTATCATTGACAACTTATCTAATTCATTTAACCGATAAAAGATAATCTCTTCGCCTTCCTTTAACTTCTCCAACATCCATACACTTTCATCACTAATACATACTGCTCCATTCACCATAGAATTAAATACCCGGTCATGAGCTCCTTCCTTAAACCAGGGCATAACGTTCAAGGAGAGTTTACTATCTGCTATCGCATTCAGACATCCAATAGAATTCTTTGCCCCCAGATGAATGATATTCTCCGGATGCTCACAATCCAGCAACTCCCATCCACTTCCAACTACATGCACTTGAAAGCCATTATCTACAAGTACCTTCACTACCTCACCCCGGAAATGAAAGCGTACATATAAATCGATGAATATCATGTTCTCCATACACAAAAGTAAATCCTGGTCACTGATATCCGGCATATCCATTTTAAGATGCTTTTCAAACGCTTCTTCCATACCCATTGTGGGGTTATTAATTAGATCATGAATAATTCTATAATAGAACTGGGTATACTCCTCGTCAATTCGTGTGATATGCTTTTCGAATTTGCGGGGAGGCGTATAGTGTCCGGTCATTACAAGATCCATAGTACGCTCGGTTATCTTCTTATGTAGAACCTCTGTCCCCGCTAGAGGAAGAAGTGGTCCTCTCTTTATCCCTGGGAAAAATCGCTCAATATATCGGTCATGTCCCTGATCAATGCATAGATTATAATAAAGCGGAGGCATGGAATTAAGATATTTATGATAATAGAAAGGGTGGTCAAGCATGATATTATAGCAAGGTATCTCCCATTCTTTCCAGAATAGCGTCCCTCCTTGATAGAATACCTTTTCTTCATTTAATCCATGATAATTAAAGGTTACCATAACCGTATTTCCTCTTTCTATAAACTCACATAACCTCGGAAACTCTTCCTCTTCTTTCTCTAATTGGAAAAGAAACACACTATGTCCGAATGTTACAAAGGCTTTCTCCAATTGCTTTGTGAAATACTCTGTTGTTTCAATTCCACCGATAAACATCACTATTTTTTTCATAGTCTTGTGTCCTCTCTTTAAAACTTATCGGGTTTCATTATACTCCTAAGATTCGAGAAAATATAGCATTTTTATATCACCTCACAAACTCATAGCTCCTATGCAAGAGGATTTGTAACCTATCCTTGCTCTCTAGGAATATACTCACAAATGTTTGCTCTCTAAGAATTCACTCGTAATATTTGCTCTTTAGGAATTTTCATCCCAAAATTGATATCATCTTCTTAGCTGCTTCACCATATTTTTCTCAATATGCTTGAAATAGCTATAAGAAGGGAAGAATTCAGTCACCAGGCTTTCTGGTAACAATTTTTTCTTGAATATCTTAACCTGATGGAATATACTGTCTTTATTGGTGATTAATATCACATAACATTGATTTTATCAGTGAATCAATGGGAATGAACTGTAATTTGATTTAGGAGGTAACATTTATGCAATTAGAACAATTACAAAAAGATATGGTAGCAGCAATGAAGGCTCACGATAAAGTTCGTAAGGATGCCATCTCTACTTTAATATCAGCAGTTAAGAAAATGGCAATTGACGAGGGCTGTCGTGAAGCTATTCCGGAGGAATTAGTTGATCGCGCTATCTTAAAAGAATTAAAGCTTGTGAAAGAACAGATAGATACTTGCCCAGCAGAGAGAGTTGAATTAAAGGCTGGTTATCAGGCAACCCATGACGTTATTGCAGAATATGCTCCTTCCATGATGTCTGAGGATGAGATCCATTCCTTTATCACCGGGAAATATGCTGATCTTGTTGCTACCAAGAACAAAGGTATGATTATGAAGAGCATTATGGGTGAGTTAAAAGGTAAAGCAGATGGTAAATTAATTAATGAAGTTGTTGCAAAGCTTTGTCAATAACGGATATGTTACTAGAGATTAATATAAAAGGCGTGATCATGTGAAAGTCTATATTTCAGCAGATATAGAAGGAATAAGTGGAATTGTTGCTATTAATCAAGTGATACCTGGGGAGAGAGACTATCAAAGATCAAGAGAACTTATGACTAACGAAGTTAATGCAGTCATCGAAGGAGCTATTGAGATTGGCGCTACAGAAATTTTTGTAAATGATCTACATGGTGCCGGAAGTAATTTACTGATAGAAGCTTTAAACGATAAAGCACAGTTAATTATAGGTTCGTCACATAAGGGCGCTATGATGGAAGGATTAGATTCCTCTTTTGACGCAGTAATATTAATAGGATATCATTCCAGAATGAATGTAAGCGGTGTTTTGAGTCACTCTTTTCATGGAGGTGTGATTTCAAATATAAATATAAACGGTAAGGATGTTGGTGAGTTTTATATGAATGCATGTGTTGCGGGTCACTTTAATGTACCTGTTGTTTTGGTATCCGGCGACAACATTCTTGAAGAGGAAGTAAAAGAGGTAAATGCTGCAATAGAAACAGTTGTAGTTAAAACGTCATATGGAAGATATTGCGCAAAATGTTTAACACCAGCTGTAGCATATGGAAAAATAAAAGAAAAAGTTAAAATTGCTCTAAATAATGCCAAGAATATTGCTCCTACTAAACTACAAGAGCTACCTAAAATGAAGGTTACTTTTTTAAATAGTGGCCAAGCTGAATTTGCATCAATAATGCCAGGAACAGAATTAATTGAACCCACTATTGTATCATATAGCGGAAAATCAATTATCGACATTTACAGAGCATTAACAGCTATGATAAAAATTGCGAACAGTAATTAATTGATCTTTAACATTATTAAAAGTGAGACATGGTTATTATAATAGGGCTCCAGCCCCTTAAATAAAGAAAGCAGCTATCAAGTTGATGTACCCCCAATAAGTTAGACTTTAATTGGGTAAATTACAAGATAGTTGCTTTCTTTGTTTTTATGTTATGTTATTATTTTATTCACTATTTTTCGGTATTTTTAAGTTTCACTGCACTTGTTAACACCAAGAATGAAACCTCTCCTATGCCACCTAACGTCTATTGTTGGTTTAAAACTCTCTTTAAGAATTCCTTCGTTCTTTCCTGGGTTGGATTATTAAAGATCTGATCCGGTGTACCCTCTTCCGCTATAACACCCTTGTCCATGAATACAACACGATTAGATACTTCCTTTGCAAATCCCATCTCATGAGTAACCACAAGCATGGTCAAGCCGGTCTTAGCCAGCTCCTTCATAACGCTAAGAACCTCACCTACCATCTCTGGATCAAGTGCTGAAGTAGGCTCATCGAACAAGAGCACATCCGGTTCCATAGATAAGGCACGTGCAATAGCAACACGCTGCTTCTGTCCACCGGATAGCTGCTTTGGCTTTGCATTGATGTATTGATCCATACCAACAACCTTCAGGTATTTCAACGCAACTGCTTCTGCTTCTTCCTTACTTCTCTTTAATACCTTAATCTGTCCAACGGTACAGTTGTTTAATACATTGTGATTATTGAACAGGTTAAACTGCTGGAATACCATTCCCAGCTTTGTTCTATAAGCATAGATATCATGCTTGTCATCCAATATGTTTTCTCCATTATATATAATCTCGCCTCCGCTTGGCTTCTCCAACAGATTAATACAACGAAGCAGGGTTGATTTTCCTGAGCCGGATGCACCGATGATGCATACCACCTCTCCTTTATTTACAGAGAAATCAATATCCTTAAGAATCTCATTTACTCCAAACGATTTTTTTAAATGCTGTATATCAATTACTTTTTCCATGTCATACCTCCATTTTGCCCCTACAGGACATGCTCCTATTGACCATTTTCTATCACAAACCACACATTATTGTTTATGTCTGATAGCATCTTCCGGTCTTTCTACCTGCATCTGGTTACCAGGAATTACGATAAAGTTCTCAGGTCCTTCTAGCTTTCTTTCAATAAAACGAAGAATTCTAGTTACTGTCAAAGTCATTACTAGATAAACAACACATGCTACACCGAACGCTTCGAAGTATCTGAAGTTATTACCCGCAATAGATTTTGTTGTAAAGTATAATTCTGATACACCTATTACGTTTAACACTGAGGTATCCTTGATATTAATAACGAATTCGTTACCGATTGCAGGAAGAATGTTACGGATTACCTGAGGTAATACAACATGAATCATGGTCTTCATATGATTCATACCAATGGCATGAGCCGCTTCAAACTGTCCCTTATCAATAGAAATAATACCGCCTCTTACAATCTCTGCGGTATAAGCACCGGTGTTGATGGACACGATCAGCAAGGCTGCTCCAAGGGGATTCATATTAATTCCCAGTCCTTGAGCGGAACCATAATAAATTACCATTGCCTGTACAATCATTGGAGTACCACGGAAAAACTCTACATAAGCGGTTAAGAATCCATTAACCACTTTTAAGCAACCTCTTTTAAATCCCTTGTCCGGCATTGGAATTGTTCGAACTGTACCAATCAATAAACCAATGACGGAACCTAGAATCGTACCGGTAATAGAGATTAGGAGCGTTACTCCTGCACCTAATAAAAATGACCTCCAATTCTCTGTTACTATTCTAACTAACCATTCCCACGTCATAAGAACACCATACCTTTCCTATATGTACACTTAACTGTGTAATTAATCATACTATAATCCTCTTTTATTATAAATCATATTTGTTGCTTTTCAATCATCTGTCATGATAAAAGTTATCAGAATTTACCCTTACTTATATTCAAAGGCCACATCTAATAGCTAACACCTTGAATCTCAAAACAACAATGATCATTTTGATGATATGAATTTATGATAAATGAATTTTATTATACTCTATGTATTACTTCATTGGGATAAATTCATTTGTCATAAGTTCATATGTAACGTAATGGCTCATTCTCCTTAAAATAGGCTGTCCAAAAATAAATTCTCGCTTTTGGACAACCTATCCTTAATAAGTTCATCTAAAATACCAGGATACTTATTCTGCTGCTGGCTGATTTGCAATCGCTGTATCCATGATTGATAAACGATCATCCTCAGATACTCCTGCTAAAACTTCATTAATTTTAGCGGTTATTTCACTTCCCTTTTTAATACCAACTGCGATAGCTGTGTCATCCTCTGAGGTTTGGAAGCCTTCTGTAAATTCTACCATTGCATATTTATCATTTGCAGAGGTAGCACTTACACCTTCTGGACGCTCAGATACATATCCGTCGATGATACCGGATTCCAGAGCAACTCTCATTGCTGGGAAATTGTCCATTGCTGTTAGCTTTTGAACATCCTGAATCTGATCAATTACGGAATAGTGGAAGGTATTTAACTGTGCTGTAATCTTTGCTCCGGAGAAATCCTGAATGGAAGTTGCCTTCTCGTAAGCTCCGCCTTTTAATACCACCATTACCAGGTCAGATTTATAGTAATTATCTGTAAAGTCTATCGTCTGCTTTCTCTCTTCTGTAGGTGACATACCTGCAATAATTGCATCTATTTTTCCAGAGGTTAAAGCAGGTACCAGACCATCCCATTCTGTCTTAACAATCACAAGCTTCTTACCGAGACCTTCTGCAATTTTCTTTGCAATCTCAACATCATAACCGCCAGCAAAATCTTGGCTTCCTTCAATAGCCACTGCACCATTCGAATTATCACTCTGAGTCCAGTTAAATGGTGCATATCCGCACTCCATTCCTACACGGAAGGTATTGTCTTCTTTTGTACCACAGCCGGTAAATAAGAGCATCATGGTAATTGTAAGCATCATTAGAATTGATATTCTTCTTTTCATAAATCTTTCCTCCATTTTATTAAGTTTTTTACAATAAAAAAACCTGAGATTATCTCAGGTGATTATTTTAGCCCAAGACCCCAAAATCCCATTCTGAGATAGCACAACCAAGCAAGCCGGGTAGCCCGCTTGGACAGTTCTGCAATTATTCACTGCAGCCCCAGCAAAATAATACTGAGCGTATTATCCGCTTCGGCGATACTCCCTTCTCTGTAGCCTCATTGCTGCTCAAGCTCTTCTACAGACTGTTTCATACCGCGCCTCTACCTCACCGTCTTTAGTGAGGTCTTATTAAATTATGCTATTATATTACAACATCATTTCTTCTCTGTCAATTGAAATCATATTTTACCAGCTATGAATCTATTGTAGTCTTAAAATAAGGCCAGACTCATCTGCTTTTCAGTAAATTTCTTCCATAAAACAGATTGATCCAGCCCCAAAATCAGGATGTTATTGCATCCCTTCTTTATCATTACTTTTTACAACCATCCTTATACTATTTAAGCTTAACCAGAATTGTAATATCCGCTTGCTGACTTTTTTCATCCTTCCAGATATTAATATTAATGGATTCAGCAACTACTGTGATAGCTGCCTTTTCATTTTCCTCGGTAAAGGTCAGCTCAGAGGTATCTAGTTCCTTACTTCCATTTTCATCTTCATATTTGGAAAAGAGTTGATTCAAAGGAAAGCGCATAACCTCTTGCTCCCCATCCTTTAGCATAATATCCTGCTGATCTTTCGATGAACTAACTAAGCTTAACGTATATTTTTTGCCATCAACTTCATAGTTGCCAAACACGGTATCCATATTTTTGTCATAGATATATAACCGTGTCATGAATTCGTAACCAGCTACAGAAATTGGTGTTGCTTGTTTTCGAACGACTGAAACATAATTACTTTCCTTTGCCGGATCATCAACTGCATACTCCGGAAAACCAAAAGATTTCTCAAAGTTATTATTCTTATAGTAATCCCTTAGCCAATTGATCTCCTTTGTATATTCCATTCTGGAAAGATATCTCACCGAACTTATTATTGTCTCCTGATCTTCCTTGGAAATATCTGACCTTGGAGTGATTTTATCATGATCAAACATATCATTTCTCTCAAGAGCATTGACTAAACGACTCGTCTGATTCGCTTTACTCACAGAAAATGCATTCACAAAAGGTAATATGGAAACGATGGATAAAACGATTAGAACCGGTGCAATGACACCATTGCTCTGCACCGGTTTTATACAAAACCATGTACTTGCAATGATGGCAAACACTCCAAACATAATCACATAATACCTTCCATAAGTAATTCCATCCTCCTGAATCCTTAATACCGAGGATATTGTTTGAAACAGCACTACCAGCAGTAAAACCTTAGGGAATACGACTCTAAAATACTTAGTAATCGCATTTGTTACCGTACTCGCTAATAAATATACTACAATTACAACAATGGAATAGGACACTAATAACGGCTCCATTAAGTTATCCGTCCAAAAGTCTCCCCTAATATTCATCAGAATATAGAGTAGTAATATGACCGTAAATACCGTTGCTATCGGAATCGCTATATAAGAGATCAATACTTCCAGAAAACGCCCCGGCGTTACTAACTTCATCAGTAACTCTTGACGATCCTCCGATTCCTCGAATCCCTCCTGTGGATAGGCAGGTATCATACTCAGGAAATAAATTGGAAAGAAAAGTACGAAAATAATGTTTGCTGCATATGCATAAGCTTTATCATCCACGTTAAGGATTAACATATCTGTTGTGCCTAGAATTAACAGGATACCAAGAAACAATAATCCGCTAAACAATACTGCCATAAAAAACCCTTTAAAAGCTGCCATAAAACTCTGGTTGAAATTAATCCTGTTTTTTATCACCGGTACCCATAAGAAGGCAATTAACAAAATAAAAAATAATACAATCGTTCGAATACTGACCTTAATATCAAAATTCAGGTCTTTGATGATAAGATAATAGATCCCTGCAAGTATAAGCGGTATCACCATAAAAATATAGCGTATCCTTGGTTTATGAAGGAATCTCTCATAGATCATTTGTAAGACAATATAAATAGCAGCCCCTAATACAAAGCTTATCATAAATTTATTGTATGCTACAAAATCTTCCTGGCTGATAGCCATGATCCCTAATATTGCTGTTAAAAAAAGAAATAGAATCGTGATTGGAAAGCGGTATATCGTATTTACAATACCCTTCCCTTGTTCTTGTACCTTAACAAATAGCTTCATTTCACATTCCTCCTCTCTACAAAGTGAATCATGTAGACAAAATGTGTTACCTATATCTTAGACGATTGAAATAACTACATTGTTCCATCGTCTAAATAAACATTAGTATCTATAAGGAAAGTATAACAAATTTTAATCTTTTTACTACATGGTTAAATCAAAGTAGCCAGAAACATGAAAAGATTAAAGCATTTGTCCGCAGCTTTTGCAGAATTTCGCATCCTCGTCATTTAAGCTCTGACAGTTTCTGCAACGGATTTTTATTACTTCTTTTTCATCTGGTTTCTTTACCATGTCATCAAGCACATCGACGTTACTGATTACATCATTAATCATTCCACCCATTGCCTCATTATAGGGCTTAAGATCATCTCTTGCTCTATCAGGATCGAGGATCATTCCAGAACCTGCTGCACCTCTAGCACCTATCCTTTGTAACAAACTTCCAATAAAAATTAATATAAAACCTACTACTGCGTTCCCAAATGGTGGTACACGAAATTCCATGGGATTGCTCATCATACATCCTACTGAAAGAAATACAGAAAAGAAAAGGATAAATCCAAGAACCATCATGCCCATCCCCACATAGTAAAGTGCCTTTCTCTCTTGCGGTATCTTTGACATTACGGCAACTCCTTTCAAAACAGGTCAGGCTTTCAAAGTATTACCTGATCCTATCAGCTTATTTTATATACCATTCTACTATAATAGATGATTGGTTTCCATACTATTTCCATATTTCTAATTAAATTTTAAGTAATTTAAATAATAAAAAGTAAAAAAAGATGAGATAACCGAAATTATCTCATCTTTTTTTATTTATATTATTTTAAATAATTCCTTAGATAATTGCAAGGATTGCAAAGTTGGCAATAAATAATGCTGTTGCTACCCAGATAACCGGGCTGATCTCTTTCGCTTTACCTTTTACGATCTTAACGATGCAGTAGAAGATAAATCCGCCTGCGATACCATAGGAGATGCTGTAGCAGAAGCCCATAAAGATTGCTGCAAAGAATGCAGGAATAGCATCTTCAAGATCTGTCCACTTCACATCTGCGAACGAAGATAACATCATAACACCAACTGCAATTAATGCCGGAGCTGTTGCCTGAGTAGGAACAATACCTACGATAGGTGCAAGGAACATACTGATTACAAAGCATGCTGCGGTTACTACGGAGGTTAAACCGGTACGGCCGCCAGCTTCAATACCAGCTGCACTCTCAACATAGGTTGTTGTATTAGAAGTACCAAAGATTGCACCGATGCTGGTTGCGATGGAGTCTGCAAATAATGCTCTATCCATCTTAGAAGCAAAGCCAGAGCCTGTTTCCAGTGCCTTCTCATCATTTGCATCAAAGATACCGGATCTTCTACCGGTACCAATGAAGGTACCAATGGTATCAAAGGTATCTGATAAACTGAAGGCAAATATAGTCATAAGAATCAAAGGAATCTTTGCTGGATCGTCAAAGAAGGATAACATACCCTCACTACCGAAGGCTGCACCAATGGTAGTTCCCAGCGCGGTAAAGGATTCACCAAGACCGGAAGTAGCCACGCCACTGCTAATATTAGTAACACCCATAGGAATACCAATAAGGGTAGTCGCAACGATACTAATAAAGATGGAACCTTTTACCTTTTTAACTAAAAGTGCGAAGGTAATAATAATACCGATGAGTGCAAGAATAAGTGCTGGGGATGTAAATTCAGATAATGCAGGAACAATACTGCTGTCCGCGATTACTGTTCCGCTATCTAATACAATATTTTTACCAGGATCTGATGTAAATGTTAGTAAGCCTGCATCTTTAATACCGATGTATGCGATGAACACACCGATACCACCACCGATAGCGTGCTGTAGGCTCTCAGGTATTGCTTTAATGATTAATTTACGGATCTTTGTAACCGTAATAACAACATTAATAAGACCACATAAGAATACCATTGCTAACGCCTGCTGCCATGAAAAGCCAAGTGCAAATACTACCGTATAGGTAAAGAAAGCATTTAAACCCATACCAGGTGCCTGAGCATAAGGTACATTTGCAAAGAGTCCCATTACCAGGGTTCCCGCTACAGATGCGATGATTGTAGCCAAAAATACCGCACCGTATGGTACTCCAGTCTGAGACAGCATCTGAGGATTTACGAAGATAATGTAAGCCATAGCAAAGAACGTGGTCAAGCCCGCCATTACCTCTGTGGAAACAGTCGTCCCATTCTCCTTCAGTTTAAAAAACTTTTCCATATAAACTCTCCTTTTTAATATTATTTTATAAAAAGAGTAATCCTTAAAGATCCCCTTGATATACATCCCAGCCCTACGGCTTATACAGCATTTCTTTTTTTCGAAATATTTCGTTAGCAAATGGCATAGGTAGGAGGCTTTTCCTCTAAATCGTTGTCGTTTTCTAATCCGTACAACTAAACCTACGCCTTTGTAGGTGTTCTCTGAGGTAAGCCTCCATTTTATCCATTATATTACATAAAACCTGTTATTTTTTTCAAGACAGCGCTTATTATACACTATTCCTTCGCAAATGGCAATTACTCTTCTGATTGTTCTTCCTTGGAATTTTCCTCCATTACTTTTTGCTGAACATCGGATGGAGCCTGCTCATAACGAGCAAATTCATAGGAATAGTCACCACTACCTCCTGTCATAGACCGAAGATCAGTGGAATATCCGTATAATTCGGACATTGGTATATCAGCAACGATTTCCTGCTTTGCTCCTGGAAGCGGGTTCATACCGAGTACACGTCCACGGCGTTTGTTCAAATCGCCCATGATATCCCCCGTAAATTTATCCGGTACAACAACCTTTAAGGATGCAATTGGCTCCAATAGAACTGGGGACGCATCCATAAAGCCCTGTTTGAAGGCTTGAATGGTTGCCATCTTAAATGCCATTTCGGAGGAGTCAACGGGATGATAGGAGCCATCCACTAAGGTAGCCTTTAATCCCACTACAGGATATCCCGCTACCGGTCCTTTTAACACTGATTCCGCAATACCTTTTTCTACTGCGGGGAAATAGTTTCTCGGAACAGAACCACCGAAAATCTTTTCTTCAAAAACATAAGCAATCTCATTATCACCGGAAGGCTCAAATTCAATATGAACATCACCATATTGACCATGTCCACCGGACTGTTTCTTATATTTGCCCTGTACACGCACCTTTTTGCGTAGTGTTTCACGGAAGGGTACTCTGGGCTTCATCATCTCAATATCAACTTTATACTTAGTTAAGAGTTTGTTTACTACCACATCCAGCTGTTGATCACCAATACCATACAGTAAAGACTGTCTATTCTCCTTGTCGTTTACTACTTTCAGTGTCAAATCCTCATCCATCAGTTTTCCAAGAGCCTGGGATACCTTGTCATCGTCCCCTTTGTTCTTTGTTTTAAATCTCTGATAGGTATAAGGAATAGCTACCTCAATTCGGTCGTACATGATTGGTGTTGCCTTTGTCGCTAACGAATCACCAGTTGAAGTATCGGATAATTTACCGAGAGCTCCGATATCACCTGCATGGAGTTCTTCTACTTCAATCTGCTCTTTTCCTCGAAGGACATAGAGACGACTGATCTTTTCTTCTGTTTCTTTATTTGTATTGTAGATCTGGGAGTCTGATTTAATTACACCAGAGCATACTTTAAACAAAGAGAATTTACCGATAAAAGGATCTGCAATTGTCTTAAATACGCGAGCACTAAAAGGCTTCTTTTCATCATAAGAAGCATTAAATGCTTCCCCGGTTTTAATATTTTTACCTGTAATACTCATCCTGGTAGGATCAGGGAAATACTTTTCAATTGCCTGTAACAGCATCGAGGTACCTTGAGCAAGAAGACCAGATCCCATCATCACAGGAACTACTGTACCATCTATCACATTATTTCTAAGTGCCATGGAGATTTCTTCTTGCGTAAACTCCTCACCAGCAAAATATTTTTCCATTAATTCTTCACTGGTTTCAGCTACTGCATCAAGCAAGATCTCACGGGATTTAGAAAGATTTTCTTGACTATAATCAGGAATCTCACATTCCTCATAATTACTTCCGGCAGTAAATTTTCTGCCTTCCATTTTAACAACATTAACAAATCCAACAAATTTTTCATTTTCTCTAATCGGTATATGAAACGGTGCGATCTTTTTACCATAAAGGTCTGTTAACTTCTCAACTACTTCACGATAACTTGCATTGTCATCATCCATATCTGTTACAAAGAAAATTCTGGGCAGGTGATATTTTTCACAAAAATCCCATGCCTTAATGGTTCCTACTTCAACACCGGCTTTTGCAGAAATTACGATAACTGCTGCATCTGCGACTGCCAGTGCTTCCTCTGCCTCCCCGACAAAATCGAAATATCCGGGTGTATCCAAGAAGTTTATCTTTGTGTCTTCAAATATAATTGGTACTACTGTGGTACTGATGGAGAACAGCCTCTTCTGTTCTTCTTTGTCGTAATCACTGATTGTATTTCCTTCTTCCACTTTCCCTTGACGCTTGGTAATTCCAGTTGTGTACGCCATGGCTTCGACTAAAGTAGTCTTGCCACAGCCACCGTGGCCTAACAGAACAACATTGCGAATCTTTTCCGAAGTGTAAACATTCATACGATTTCCTCCAATACTCTGAAAGTAGTAAGTAGTTGGGGCAATGAACCTGAACAAAACATTCCGCAATATAAGTTATCAGAAGATGTACCTTACTTCCGATGAAAGCGCAGGTCTTACGCTGTACATCTCGCTTACAGGAAAATAATTTTCTCCTGTAAAATATGTTATCAGAAGTTGTGCTTTTCTTTTGATAAATGGCGCTGCTTAAGCGCCGTGCGTCTCAATTATAGGGACTTATAATTGCTCCTAATTTGTTCCTATAAGATAAGATGATAAGACACTTCCTGTATAAACAACTAGTAAAAATGGCTGAAAGTGTGTAACGCACTATCATGCGAAAATCCTTTGTAGTCACCCATAAATACTTCTATTAATATTTTACTAGACGAGCTTAACTTTTACAATACTTTTATGTAATTATTGACAAAAATATTCTTCCACACTTTAAACCGTTACACTTTAAAGCATCATAGTATTGACACCCCAATATTTAGAGTGTATAATTGCAAAGCAAGGTAGGTCAATTTACTGAAATAGACTTAATTTCTTAAAAAACACTAGATTGTGACACATCTTCAATCAAATATGGAAATAATAAAATAGTATAAGAACAATAATAAACGATAGATTGCATTAAGAAAGGACAATTGAACCATGATTATCGTAATGAAGCCTAAGGCAAAAGCAGAATCCATTGAGAAAATTAAGCATTTAATCGAATCCAAAGGTTTGGATGCACATATTTCAACCGGTAAGGAAGTAACCATCATCGGTGTTGTAGGAGATAAATCAAAGCTTCAGGATCAGAATTTAGAGATCTTTGAAGATGTAGATAAAATCGTATCCGTAACAGAATCTTATAAATTAGCAAATAAGAAATTTCATCCGGAACCGTCCAAAGTTCAGGTCGGTAATGTGACTATCGGCGGAGGCTCTTTAGTGATTATGTCAGGTCCATGTGCCGTGGAAAGCAAGGAGCAATTACTCAGCACAGCCCATGCAATTAAGAAAGCTGGAGCGCAGATTCTCAGAGGCGGTGCTTACAAACCAAGAACCTCACCCTATGCCTTTCAGGGTTTAGAGGAAGAGGGCTTGCAATATATGAAGGAGGCTCGCGAGGAGACCGGCTTACCCGTTATTTGTGAAGTAACTAGCTTGGAGGCAATTGAGGCTGCTGTTAAATATGTAGATATGCTCCAGATTGGTGCAAGAAATATGCAAAACTTCTATTTATTAAAAGAAGCCGGAAAATCAGGTCTGCCTGTCTTGTTAAAAAGAGGTCTCTCTGCCACCATCGATGAATGGTTGAATGCATCAGAGTACATCCTGGCGGAAGGTAATCCTAATGTAGTTCTATGTGAACGTGGAATCCGAACCTTTGAAACAGCCACCAGAAATACGCTGGATATCAGCGCTATTCCGGTTATTAAAGAAAAGAGTCATCTACCTATCATTGTTGACCCCAGTCACGCAACCGGGGTGCGGGCTTATGTGAAGCCGCTGGCAATGAGTGCAGTTGCAGTTGGTGCTGATGGTCTTATGATAGAAACCCATCCTAACCCATCTACTGCCCTATCCGATGGACCTCAGTCCTTGAATTTTGATCAATTTGATAAGCTGATGAAGGAGCTGGCTCCGTTGGTTTCTCTTATGGGAAAGACCTTCTAAGCTGATTGTAATCAGATCCTATTGACTATGAATATAGAATAATATCAAAAACTAGATAGTAAATTTAGATAAGACGACATAATAAATTATGGTATTATTACGAAACATACAATTAAGCAAATAAGTATAAACAGGAGGTTTTCATGAGCGATTTAGAGAGTGATTTTAAGAGCAATTTGAAGGTAGGCTTTATTGGCTTTGGATTAATCGGAGGTTCCATAGCGAGGGCATTGAAGAAACTGAGTCCTGACTATTATTTATTTGCCTACGATTATCACAGGAATACGCCAAGTACAGATCTTCAGACCGCTCTTTTGGATGGAGTTCTTAACTCTATTACCACTGCTCTGAGCGAAAACTTTCCGGAAGCTGATTTAATATTCTTGTGTGCGCCAGTATTATCAAACATTAACTATCTTCAGCAGTTAAAGCCTTACTTAAAACCAGGCTGTATCCTCACTGATGTGGGTAGTGTGAAAAGCAATATTCATACCGCTGTAGAAGGGCTCGGACTTACAAAGCAATTCATCGGTGGGCATCCAATGACGGGGTCGGAAAAAACCGGATACTTAAATTCTTATGCCTTATTGTTGGAGAATGCCTATTATATCCTTACCCCAACCAAGGATGTGCCGGAGCATATGGTTACTTTCCTGCAGGGGCTAGTGAAAAAGTTGGGTTCCATTCCTATCGTGCTAAGGGCAGAGGAGCATGATGAAATAACTGCTGCCATCAGCCACGTACCACATATCATCGCTGCTCAATTGGTTAATCTTGTTCGTGACTCCGATGATGACGCAGAGAAAATGCGTGAGTTAGCTGCCGGAGGCTTCAAGGACATTACCCGTATTGCCTCCTCCTCTCCTGTTATGTGGCAGAATATCTGTTTAACTAATTCGGAACAAATCAAAAAACTATTGGATCGTTACATATCCTCCCTGCAAACCGCCTCAGAGGCTCTTGCTAAAATGGATGAAGATTATCTGTATCAAATGTTCGATACCGCGGGAGAATACCGCAGTGCTATCCCTAATAAATCCATTGGTATGCTCAAGAAGCTGTTCGAAATATATTTGGACATTGTAGATGAAGCCGGTGCTATCGCAACCATAGCCACCTTACTTGCAAGTAATCAAATCAGTATTAAGAATATCGGAATTATTCATAACCGTGAGTTTGAGGAAGGTGTTTTACGAATTGAATTCTATGATGCTCAGGCACAGGAGAAGGCTATTACATTATTAAATCGATACAATTATCGTATCTATGAAAGAAAGTAATCAAATATATGAGAATATGATTAAATAAGATAGACGAACAATGCGTGAAACTGATCATATGAGTGAATCTAGTCAAATGAGATAGCTGATCCAGATAGGAATAAGTCAAGAAAACTATTGTTTTCAATACTTGAAATCCAGTAATAGATACCGTTATAATAGATCATAAAGAATAACGATGAATATTTATAAATTAATATTCATCGTTATCTTTATACATATACGAAATATGAAACCTTCTAAACTATAAAGTAATTAAGATTTTCAAAACCACAGCTATTTAAACTAAAACTAAAATCATAAGGAGACTATATCCATGACTTTTTATAAACGAGGTTCTCTGAAGGGGATTGTTACGATTCCCGGTGACAAGTCTATATCCCATCGTGCTGTTATGTTCGGTGCCTTAGCAAAGGGTACTACTGAGGTTACCAATTTTCTGCAAGGCGCTGACTGTTTGTCAACCATCCGCTGTTTTAAGCAGCTGGGTATTGATATTTTAAATGACCCTTCCACAGATTCTGTGCTAATTCATGGAAAGGGATTACATGGATTAACAAAGCCAAGTGAACACCTGGATGTTGGTAATAGCGGAACTACCATGCGCTTAATCTCCGGTATCTTAAGCGGCCAAACCTTTGCAGTATCCTTAAATGGAGATTCCTCCATACAAAAAAGACCCATGGGACGGGTGATCACACCTCTCACTATGATGGGCGCTGATATAATCAGTCATGGAGAAAAAGGCTGTGCACCGCTTGCCATTAATTCTGCGGGGGAAAGAACCACCAAATTAAAAGGGATTCACTACCTTTCACCGGTTGCATCAGCTCAGATTAAATCCTGTGTTTTACTGGCAGGTATGTATGCAGATAGTGAAACCTCTGTTACAGAGCCCTCTCTTTCCAGAAATCACACAGAGCTTATGTTAGCACAGTTTGGAGCAAAACTCACTGCTCAGGAAAATACAGCAACGATTCAACCTAACCCGAACCTAATTGGTCAAAAGATCAAGGTTCCAGGTGATATATCCTCTGCAGCATACTTTATCGCTGCGGCTTTAATCGTTCCTAACTCCGAGCTCGTAATTAAGAATGTGGGTATTAATCCAACCAGAGATGGTATTCTTCGTGTATGCAAGCAAATGGGCGGAAACATTACATTGGAGAATGTGATCGATAACGGTGGCGAGCCGGTGGCTGATCTTGTTGTGAAATATAGTGATTTACAGGGTATTGACATTGGTGGGGAAATCATTCCTACACTAATTGATGAAATTCCGATCATTGCCATATTAGCCTGTGCAGCAAAGGGTCAAACCATAATAAAGGATGCCTCCGAGCTGAAGGTAAAAGAGTCCAACCGTATTGACGTAATGGTGAATAACCTTTCAAAAATGGGTGCTGACATTATAGCTACAGAGGATGGTATGATTATTAATGGCGGTAAGCCCCTTCAGGGTGCTGCGATCGAAAGCCGCTCCGATCACCGAATTGCCATGTCTTTTGCGATTGCCAGCTTAATTTCAGAGGGAGAAACCAAGATTTTAGAAGCCGAATGTGTTGACATCTCCTATCCTAACTTCTATTCTGATTTAAATAACCTGTGTACTAAGGCCAAATAATAGTAGCTTATAGAATATTTAATAAACTCCCTATCATATGACATTAAATTCACTGTCTATAAGATAGGGAGTCTTATGTTCTTTCGTCTTTTTCTTCTATGACTCTACTCTGAATTGCTCTATGATAACTTCCAGTCCCTTTGCATTTTCATCCAATTCCCGGGACAGAATATTAAGTCGATCAACAGCTGTTAGCTGATGAGTGGTTACCTCATTTACTGATTGGGCTCCTGCTGCAGTTTGCTGTGATACCGCTGAAATATTCTCAATTGCCGCTAGGGCTGTAATCTTGGTTTTTTCAATCTTATGTACATTGTCGACAATGAGATCAACATTATTTACCAGCTTTTCAACCTGATCATTCATTACAGCGAAGGATTTTTCCGTATTGACTACGGCATCTTCCTGATCTGCTACAACATTTTCAACTTCCTTGGCCATGCATACTGCATCTTCTGTCTTCTTTTGAATTTCTTTGATTAACCCATCAATTTCTTGTACAGAGAATACGGATTGATCCGCTAGTTTTCTTATCTGATCTGCTACTACAGAGAAGCCTCTGCCATATTCACCAGCTCTGGCCGATTCAATGGATGCATTCAGAGAAAGCAAGTTGGTTTCTTCAGCAATCGTATTGATGGTTCGAACTATCTTACTGATGGATCTGGCTTTCTCCTCCAATTCCTTAATCATAATGATAATTTGAGTTGTAATATCGCTGGTACTTTTTGCTTTATCGCTTAACTCCTTCACAGAATTCATACCATGGGTAATACTTTCCTTAGCTCCAGCTGCAATATTACTGATCTCATTGGTCTTTTGATTAACCTCTCCAATTTTATTAGATAAGTTGTCCATTTCAGCCAAACAGCTTTCTGCATCCTCTGCTTGTTGAACAACACCTTGCTGAATTTCAACGATGGAATTTGTAATTTCCTTTGTAGCTTCTGAAAATATATTAGAGGATTGATTTACCTGAACCGAGGATGCAGTTACCGAGTTACTTTGCAACTTCACTTTTTCAATCAGGTCTCTCATTTTACGAATCATATCATTGATACCATAAGATAAAATCAAAAACTCATCATTTCTCTTTACCTTCAGTTTAACAGTAAGATCTCCTTCTGATACCTTCTGTAACTCTTTTATGATATCGTAGATTGCTCTTTGTATTCCTGCTGATATCACAATTCCAATTCCGATTGCAATAATACATGCAAAAATCACGGTTATCATTGTAATATTTTTTATCTCACTAACTTGTTTGGTTAAAGCACTTTTCGGGATCAGGGAGCAGATCATTGCACCTGTATCCATTTTCGTATAGAGATAGAGATAATCCTGGCCCTTCCACGTCACATTCACACTGGAATTGTCTTTCTCATCCTGGACCGAGGTCTTATAAAATTCTTCGGAGGTAAAAATACCATCGCTCTGATTCTCATTCCCCGAAAGGACTAACTCTCTACCGTCATTCGTAATAAATCCGACGATGCTTCCCTTTATGAAATCGACCTCCTCTAATATCTCTCCAATCTTCTTTGAGCTGACATCAATAATGATGCAAGATTTACTATTATAAAACCCTTGAACCAATCGAACAGCGTAGCTGCTTTTCTCGATAGATAATCTTTCATCAATTAGATCATTCGCACCAATCCAATAAACACTGCTAAATTTTTCTTTTGTTTTAATGCCTGAATCACTCTCAATAAATTTTTGATACAATTCTTGATCAGTTTTACCAGTAGTTGTAATAATTCCCATAGTTTCAGACAGGATATGAATATTTTCAATAAAATCATCAGAAACAGCTTTCGTTTTAATACTTTTTGTAACGTCTTGTTTTGCTGCCTCCTGAGTTTTCATATCATTTTGATATTTTCCGGCATTGTAATTACTTAAATTCTTATTTTCTGTATATTGTAATGCCGTTGCCGATATGGAATCCAGACCATTCTCAATATAATCTCCAGTAACCTTTATTGCCTGGATACTGGAGTTTTTAAAGCTTCCGATGATGGCAGAGGATGCCTTTTGATAGGAAACAACCCCAAGCATAATAATTAGTACAACCGGTATTATAAAAGAAATGATTAATCGAATTGCAATACCAGAATACCAGGCAATCTTATTGTTCTTACTTAATTTATATGCTCCATCCCCCACAGATGTCTTCCTATGGATTTTCGTCTTAATCAAACGATTTAATCCATTCCGTGCAAACCTTCTCATCCTACTTCCTCCTTAGTACTCATAATGAATCACTAGCCTGTATGAAATACTTCCATTATAAAGTTAAGAATTGGAAAAATAAATTAGGTGATATTTTGAATAAGTGTAATATTTTTCTATTGTTAGAAAACTACATAAAAAAGCCCTAGAGCATATAGGTTACATATTCTCAGGGCTTTTTCGTCTTGGTCCAATCTTCGATTAAAAATGTTCTAGTAGTAAATCTTTACTTTTATCGTAAGTTAAACACTTACAATTTCTACACGGTTTCTGCCATTACGCTTCGCTTGATACAGTGCCTCATCCGTTAATTTAATCATATCCTTAAGCTTTCTGAAATCATTTGGAGTCTTAAAATAAAATCCCAGGCTAACAGTTAAGCTTATCCTCAAATCATCTAGGATAAAAACATGCTCTTCAACTGTTTTACGTATTCTTTCACATATTTGCATTGTCTCATCCAGATTCGTATTTACTAAAATGATACTAAATTCTTCACCGCCATAGCGAGCAGTAATATCGTTGCATCTCACTGCTTTATTTAATAGTGAGGAAATTTCTCTTAAAACCATATCCCCTGTTGTATGTCCATAGCTATCATTAATTCGTTTAAAATAATCAATATCAAGCATGACGAAGGAAATATTCTCATTATTACACACCTGTTTTACTAATTCCTTTTCAAACAAATCAATTAATAAGCCATGATTATATAAACCGGTTAAGCTATCCTTTGTCGCCAGCTCCCGTAATTGATCCTGATTCTGTTTTGTTCTCAGTGCCCCATCAACACGTGCCAACACCTCATTCTCATCAATCGGTTTTTTTATATAATCAACTGCGCCTAGAGCAAAAGCGTTTTTCAAATCATTACCATCCGTTTTGGCTGTTACCATAATTACGGGAATATCCTTGATCTCAAAATCTCGCTTTAATAACCCGCAGACTTCATATCCATCCATACCAGGCATCATAATATCTAGTAAAATTAAATCCGGCTTAAGGGTATGTGTCAGGTCAAGCACAGTAAAACTGCTATCCGTGGTGTCAACAATATATCCCTCGTCCTCCAAAATATCTTTTAAAAGACGCAAATTATTTAAATTATCATCTACTATAAGAATTCTCATTGACATTTACTTTAACCCTAACCATTTCCTTACTATTTTCTCGAATATTTCATCATCAACAGGCTTTGAGATATAATCCTCAAAGATTTTTAAAAACCTGTCCTCATCCTCTTTCATTGCATGTGCCGTGGCTGCAATAAAGGGAATGTCAGAGAACTTTTCATCCTTTTTTAATTCCTTTGTTAAGGAAATGCCATCCATATCCGGTAAAGAAATATCCATAATTACTAAATCAAATTGATTATTCTTTGCTGCATTTAATGCAATCACTCCTGATTCTGCTATAAAAAGCTTAATCGTGTCATCAATATCTAAAATTAATTGTTCCATTAGTCTGGAATTATTTTTATTATCCTCAACTAATAATATGTTGTGCATTATAGACTCTCCTTTAGCTTTTCTATCAGTGTTTGCATCATGGATTCCAGCACCATGCTCGATTTTTGAATTACCGCATTTGTTCTTTTTTGCAGCTCCGCTTTCTCCAAATTCGTCAGATCCTTCGCTGTTACAACTACGATGGGAATGTCTTTTAACTCCTTCGTCTGCTGCAGTTCTTCAATTACCATAAATCCGTCCTTTTTTGGCATCATGATATCTAATATCAACAAATCAGGCTTTTTATTCAGGGCTTGTTTTAAGGCTTCCTCACCATTACATGCCAAGCGAAAAGGAATATGTTCTTCTGTCAGGTATTGTCCCACTAATTTAAGAAAGTTCTCATCATCATCAGCTACCAGAATATCCCGCTCATTTTGGTTAGATAAGTTACGGTTTATCAGTTCGATTAATTCTTCCTGGCTGACAGGCTTGATTAAGTAATCATCTGCCTTCATCTGATATGCCAGATTTTTTTCACTTAAAACAGAATTCATGACAATTGGAATATGCTTTGTATACATATTGTTCTTTAATTCGGAGAGTATCTCCCACCCATCCTTTTTAGGCAGCATAATATCCAACAGAATTAAATCCGGGTTAATCTCAATAACCTTTTCAACAATCATTTCATCGCCGTACAAGGCAACTACTTCAATCTGATACTCATTTAGATATTGCTTATATAACCGCTGTACATTAAAGTCATCATCAATGCACAGAACCTTCTTTTTGGCCGGTTGAATATCTCCATCCCTTTGATCTACCTGCTCATCAGGATTATTCAGATCAACCGGAAGATCAACCTGAAAACAGCTTCCTTCCCCGATTTGGCTGGATACCTTTATCCTTCCTCCCAACAGCTCAACAAATTTTTTCGTAATCGAAAGTCCCAGTCCTGTTCCCCCGACTTTTCGTGCATAGGAACCATCTACCTGGCGAAACTCCTCAAAAATATGTACCAAATCCTCTTCTGATATGCCTATCCCTTCATCCCTTACCTGAATACAATAAAACCCCTCGTTCTTATCAATGGAAAGAGTTATTGTACCCCGTTCTGAATATTTAAAGGCATTGCTTAACAAATTGATCAATATCTGCTTAATCTTCAGACGGTCACTTTGCATCGGGATTTGTTCCAGTCCATAGGTTTCCTGAATATATCTGAGATCCTTACCCTCTGTCAGGGTTTTGGTCATCGTGAATACCTCATGAATGACATCAACAAGGTTAAACTTCTCTGGATGTACCTCCATCTTCCCGGATTCAATTTTTGAATAATCCAGCAGGCTGTTAATCAACTCCAGCAGATGTCTTGCTTCATCTAATACGATTACCAGGTTTTCCTGCTGCACTGGAGGAAGCAGGTCACCACTTTTCTTAAGGACACGGTTTGTAAAGCCTATAATGGAATTAAGAGGTGTCCTAAGCTCATGTGACATATTGGCCAGGAACTGACTTTTTAAGCGGTTAGCTTCATTTACTTCCAGCATTTGTAGCTTTAACGTTTCATTTTTCTTATTTAGCTCTTTTTCCCTTGATTGAATTGCCAATTGCATATCATTAAACCTTTGGATCAATATGCCAAATTCCTTATCAGCAGAAAAATTCAGGGACTCCTGATATGTCTGCTGTGTTATATTCTCTACTGACTTAACAAGTTTCTTAATAGGAGTTGATATTGTATGTGAGGTAAATAATGAAATGAGTAACGAGCATAATACAGCAATAATTCCTCCAATGGAAATCACAAAACCTGTTTTTTCATTTGCCATATTTAGAATGGTATATCTTAAGCTTAAGGTACTTCGTTCCTCACTAATAATTTCATTTAATAGCTCACGGATACTATCCATCTGGTTTTTCCCCTTATCCGTGCGAGCCAGAGCAACAATATCCTCCATTTCCAATAAGCCTTCATTTACTTTTCTGCGTCCTTCAATAATTCTCTGAGTTTCCCACTCATACCATTTCTCATACTGTTCTTCTAATTCTATTAACCGTAGCTGCTGAGATTCATTCTCTTTGGTTAACTCCTTAATGGCAGAAAGATGCAGGTTGAACTCCTCTTCCCCTTGTTCAAAGGGTTCTAAAAATTCATCCTTGCCGGAAAGTGCGAAGCCTCTTGCTCCGGTCTCCATATTCAACAAGCTGATCATGATTGAATTAGATTCGTCAATTACTTTGTAGGTGGTTATATTAGAATCAATTGCATCTGTCTCATTTATATAATTAAAGTAGGTATAGCCCAGGATGCCAATCATGATTGAGATTATAATTCCAAAACCGAGATACAATTTCTGACTTAGCTTAAACTTGTTTAGTAGTTTCATACTTCTCCTTTATCCTTTGATCTGATCAAAATATTTAAAGCATATCATATAGAATTGCTTCTGTAAACAAACTATTTTATCCTATTTACTGTATTTATGATATAGAGAGTTTCTTTACAGTAAACATCTATTCTAACTCATGAAAACTTACCATTTGAATTGATTGATATCGGATTACGTTATAAAATATTTTATATTGAAATAAATATTCCCCTTCTATGACTCTAATCGGTAGAATATGTGAAAGGATTAATTCTATGAAACTTTCAGAAGATAAATTCATTATACAAATAGATGCTATGAAGCAGCAGCTTTACCGCATTGCCTTTTTATATCTAAAGAACGAGTCATCAGCCCTGGAAGCCGTCGATGAAACGATTTATTTAGCCTATAAAAATCTAAAAAAATTAAGAGAGCCTGAATTCTTTAAAACTTGGGTTACCAGAATTCTTATTAATGTATGCAAGAAAGAATTACGACACAAGAAGAAGGAAGAATTGTTAGAGGTGTTCCCGGAACAAAGTCAAGAAGACTATGATTCCCTGCCTTTAAAAGAAGCAATCTCCAAGCTACCACAAGAATTGCAGCTTATCATTAATCTTCGTTATTTCAATGATTATACCTTAGTGGAAACCTCTAAGATCCTGAAGCTTCCTCAAGGAACCGTTGCTACGAGGCAAAGGAAAGCATTGTCACTATTAAGACTTGAATTGGAGGTGGAGTAATATGAATCGAAACAATGAATTGGAAGAATTAAAAAGGGAATTGGAAGACACACCTTTCGAGTTGGAGTATTCAGTTTCAAAGGCAATTTCCCGGGTAAAAAAACAAAAGCATCAACAATTATTTTGGAAAACACCTGCCATTATCCTATGCTCGGTATTAATTATATTTATAGCTACCGTTAATTTGTTTCCCAAAGTTGCCCTTGCAATGAGTAACGTTCCCTTGCTTAAATATTTAATTATGACTGTCGCCTTTGACCCAAGCTTAAAGTTAGCTGTTGAACATGATTATTATCAGGTTCTTGGAGAAAGTCAGACTCAAGGTGATGTGTCAGCCACCGTTGATTATATGATCGTTGATGCCGGACGCATATCCTTATTTTTTCATATTGATGCTCCAGTAAAGGAGGGAAATTATTCTTTTGAGCTATGGAACGAAGAGGGTAAACCTTTTCCGGCTGGTATTTTCTATGATACTGGTTATGTATCAGGAGAAATGGAATCTATCACCATTGAGTTTCTGGAGAAAACAGCCACTGTTCCAACCGAATTCACCTTTCATCTTACAGTCAATAGCGATCCTGATTTTAAAAGGACAATGGAAGTAACCTCAGATCCAGCTTCCTCGGCACCGCAACAAAATAGTACAGAAGATACTACTGACTTTAATCATTCCTTTACCTTCCTGATTCACACAGATCAAAGCTTTATAGAGAATGTAGCAACCTATCCAATCAACCAGTATATCACTATTTCTGACCAAAAGATTTATTTAGAACAGCTCGATGTTTACCCTACGAAAACCGGTTTGACTTTATCATGCGACCAGGAAAATAAAGCTATCGTATATCATTTGGATATTTATTTTAAAGATGAAGATGGTAATATCTATAAAACTCCATCGAATGGAGTTACATCAACCCTGGATTCGGAGTCAAATAACATTAACTCAGTTTACTTTACTAGCAGTTACTTTTCATCCAGCAAGCATATCACTATGTATATTACTGGAATTAACATCATTCCGAAAGAAAATTTATATGGTATAGTTGATTATGAGCGCAGGACAATTACTAATCTCCCGGAAAATATTACGATTGATTCCATGGAATTAAAAGAAGACACCTTAACCTTTACGCTAAGAGGGTATCGTGAAAAGTCTTCCTACGCATACGAAATTATTCGGTCACAATATAAGGATGAATCATATCGTTTATATGACTTTGGCTCCTGGTCCACAGGTGTTAATGATAACTCTGAATACTTTTATTCAACCTATCAGATTCCAGACTTCTCAAAACATCAGTATCATATTCAATGGAGCTATGCACCCACGATACATCTAGATACTCCTATTGAAATCCAGATCAAGTGATTACTAGTTACTGTGTAATATCAAAAAGATGAAACACATGCTGATTTAGTTGTCACATTGTTCACTGTATTAAATAAAAAAGAGCTGAACATGCATTTCATGGGTTAATCTCACACAATGCATCTCAGCTCTTCTGCTTATTATATTATCGTCTATGTGCTCTTTTATCTTTTTACGGTAACGCACATCTTAGTCTTGTCTCTTTCGTTCACATCTGTTTCACTCACATCTATTTCAATCTCATCTTTTCATTCTTATGATAAACTGACCTAGTCATTACTCAAATTGGGATTGATACAATCGGTAATAGAACCCTTTCTGATTCATAAGCTCTTGATGACTGCCCTGTTCTACCACATTTCCCTGGTCAACCACCAAAATGTTGTCGGCCCCTTGGATCGTTGACAGTCGATGTGCAATCACAAAGCAGGTCTTCTCTTCCATCAGCTTACGCATGGCTTTCTGAATCTTTACTTCCGTTCTGGTATCTACATTGGAGGTTGCTTCATCCAAAATCAGCATCTTTGCATCCAGAAGCATTGCTCTGGCAATGGTCAGTAATTGCTTTTGCCCTTTGGAAATATTCATACCATCCTCATTAATTATGGTCTGATACCCTTTTGGTAATCGTTTAATAAAGGAATGAATACCCGCCAGCTTTGCAGCACTTACTACTTCCTCTAAAGTTGCATCTGCCTTACCATATGCAATATTGTCAAAAATACTTCCCTGGAAAAGCCAGGTATCCTGCAACACCATAGCATAAGATTTTCGCAGACTCTCTCGGGTAACCTCTCTGGTTTCTATCCCATCGACATAGATACTGCCATCCCAGACATCGTAAAATCTCATTAATAAGTTAATGATTGTTGTCTTACCGGCACCGGTCGGACCAACAATTGCAGTCAAACTGCCGGGTCTGGCATGCAGAAATAAGCTCTTAATTATCATCTTATCCGGGACATACCCAAAAGTTACTCCTTCTAATTTGACATCTCCTCGAATATCCGTTAATTCCCTGGAATCTTCTCGATCCGCTTTTTCCGGCTCCTCATCCATCAAGCGAAATACCCGTTCCGCCGCGGCGGCGGCCGATTGAAGCTCACTGATAATATTAGCTGCTTCATTAATTGGACCGGAGAACTTTCTGCTATATTGAATAAAGGAGGAGATATTACCGAGGGTCATTTTACCATATAAGAACAGAATTGCCCCAACTACAGTTACCAGGGATACGGATAGATTATTGATAAAATTCACCGTTGGACCTGTTATGCTGCCGTAATACTCCGCATCATAATATGCATCTACCGTTGCACTGTTCAATCGGTCAAATCTCCCCATGATTGAATTCTCTGCTGCGTAGGCTTTGATGGTCTTTTGCCCGGATACCATCTCTTCCACAAATCCATTTAACTCTCCTAACCTCGCAGAGCGCTTCCGAAACAATGGTTTAATCTTTTTTGCCATATATCTTGTATAAAAAATGGATAAGGGTATTGTTATCAGCATAACAAGCATCAGCTCAGGCGAAATAATGAGCATCATTACAAACGAGCCTATTACTGTTATTACGCTGGCAAACATCTGAATAACGTCCGTTGACAGTGAAGTATTCACGGTATCAATATCATAAGAGATACGGCTGATGATATCACCTGCCTGATTCCGATCAAAATAACTGACAGGAAGCTCTACTAGCTTCGAAAATAAATCTTCTCTCATTTTTCGTACAATCTTTTGACTTAACTTGATCATCAGAATAGCTAAGATATAGGATAATATAGAGGATACCACATAAAAAGCAATCATCCATCCAGCATAGTAAAATACCTTCTGAAATATAACCATACCCTTCCCAGGCTCAATGGCGTCAATGGCATAACCTGATAGCATTGGCCCAACAAGTGCCAGCATATTGCTGAGAACTGTTAGAAGAATTGCCAGAGTAAGCATCCATTTATAATGGTAGAAATAGGCCCAAAGTCTTCGTATGACATACTTCGTATCTTTGGGTTTATCGGTTTTGTCGCTAATTGGTCCTTTGAAAGCCATTCACTTAGTCCTCCATTCCTCATAATTATGAGGCATTTCTTAGTTCTATTTATGCCATCATCTGAGATTGATATATTTCTTTATATACCTCACATTGCTCCAGCAATTCTTCGTGAGACCCATATCCAACCATTCGCCCCTCCTCAAGAACCAGGATTTGATCCAGCTTCATCACAGAACTGATCCGTTGTGCAATGACAATCGTTGTTGTATCCTGATAGTTTTCCCGGATTGCCTTACGAAGCAGCGAATCTGTCTTATAATCCAGGGCACTGGAGGAATCATCGAGAATCAAAATCTCAGGTCTGCCTGCCAGAGCTCTTGCAACCAATAGTCTCTGCTTCTGTCCACCGCTTAAATTGCTGCCCTTGATTGCCAGCTTAAAGTCCAGACGTTCTTCCAGTTCTTCGATGAAAGAGGCTGCCTGCGCATGCACTGTTGATTCAAAGACTCTTTCAACGGGCAGCTCTCTTCCGATACTGATATTTTCATAAATTCGGTCCGCAAAGAGCACATCATTTTGAAATACAACACCGAACCGTCTTCTTAATTCCTGTTTATCCAAGGTACGAATATCAATGCCATCAATCGTAATCCTTCCCTTATTCACATCATAAAAACGCATCAATAGATTAATTAACGTTGTTTTGCCTGCTCCGGTAGAACCGATGATTCCGAGACTTCCACCCTTTTTAATACCAAAGCTCATATCAAGAATACAGGGCTCATTTGTATAGGAGAAATTCACCTGTTCAAAGGCAATGTGATATTTTGATCTTTCTATCTTATCCTGAGCTGTCTTAACTTCCAGATCTTCTGCCGTCTCAAGTACTTCCGCAATTCGGGAAGCAGATGCACTTGCTTTTGAAAATACAACAAAGATTCTAGTGATAGCCATAACTGCCTGAAGCATAATTGTAAAATAAGAAAGAAAAGCAACAATTTTACCTGGCTCCGAGGCTCCGCTATTTACACGATAGGCACCTACCACAACCACAAAGGTTAACCCAAGATTAAACAGCAGATTCATAATGGGATTCGTAACGGCCATTGTAATTCCCGCTGTCTGCTCCTTGCCTACAACATCATCATTGATCCTGGAAAAACGTTGCTTTTCTGATACAGACTTTGATAGGGCTTTGATTACCCGCACCCCAGTAATATTCTCACGTACGATGCGAACCATCTTATCCACTGTTTTTTGAAGCTCCAGATAAAGGGGAATCCCTTTCTTTGACACTGCGTACACCACCAGCCCTAAGAAGGGAAGCACTGCTACCAGCACCAGGGTGAGTACAGGCTCAAGAGTACTGGTTATAATAATACCTCCGATTAGAATGATCGGTGCACGGACGCCTAATCTTTGCATTAGTCCTATCATATTATGTATATTATAAGTGTCCGTGGTCATCCTGGATTCCAGGGAAGGTATTGTGAAATGATCTAGTTGTGTCCCAGATAGATCCAGGATTTTTTCAAACAGATCATGACGTAGTCTTTCTGTTGTATTACGAGCAACGCGAGCTGCCATCCGGTTTGCTACTATGTTAAAACTCCTGGCTCCTATGGATAACAGAATCATAGCCAGCCCCCACCATAGGATCAGAGACACCTTTTTATATGGAATAACATCATCAATAATATATGCTAATACCCAGGGCAAGCCTAGATCCATGAAGGTTCCAAGTACCTTGATGGTAAATCCCAGTGTCATACGCAAAGAATAAGGCTTTAGATATTTAAGAACTGTCTTCAAGATAAAAACCTCCTCCGGCTACCTTCCATTTCACTACAAGCAAAGCTGTAAACACTTACATACCAATTTATTCTAGCCTTCTCATTTTGTCCAGTCAAGACCTGCAACCAGTTTCCGCGCATCTTTGTGCAGTTTGCACATGCATCCTGCACAGTAGTGCTGGGCTTCTTCCGCTTTGTAAAAATCATGACCGCCGGTAGTTTATTTCTATTACGTTATAATAAGAATGAGTCCGCACTTTCATGCGAACTCATTCTTATTAAACAAGGACGGATTTTAATCCTTTGCTTTTGCTGTATCTCCAAAAAGCTGTATTGTTGCAATTTCGATTACAACTAGTTTAGTGTTACTCCCGGTATATTCTCCGAATCACTTAATGAATAAGCAATAAAATCAATATTAACCGGTACATTTTCCTCCGATGAATCATACTGGAGAGCCAGTGTATCCTCTGCATTTAGATTCAAACCATTGATTGCTACAATGGAATAATTAGTCATATAATCAGACATGTATTCTCCTGTGGGGACAAGATGGATTGAACCTATCTTATTACCATTCATATATATATTGATATTGCCCTCCAATATAGAGGAATAGCGTAGATAAATTATACTACTTTGTTTATTAATCTTAAAAAGAACTCCGGAACTAACTCCTATCCCCGCCCTATCAATATATCCGACATGTGCTCCACCGGAAGCATATTCACTTGCTTCTATACTAGCTGAACCATATAGCGTAGCATTTTCTGCTTCCAGAATGTCACCAGTTATCACATTACTTTCCCACTTTGCGAATAGGGTTAAATTCTCTTCCGGCATTGCAGGAAGGCCATCAAAGCTATATGGACTCATAAATGCACTGTCGCTATACCAGCCTTGGAAGGTATATCCTACTCGTACAGGGCTCGTGGGTGGTGTCACAGGCGTACCCGCCGCCTGAGTGATGCTTCCAATCTGACTTCCTCCATTGGATTCGAAGGTGATTGTATATGTTACTTGTTCCCAGAGTGCAGTATAAGTAATATCCTCTGCAGGCATCTTAGGCTCTACTGTTTTATCCCAACCTACCAAGGTATATCCAGGTCGACTTAAAGTAGGCGCTGTGATTGCTGCTTCATAGTAAAGCGTTGTCACGATGTCCATATCTCCATTTTCCGGCTTAAAGGTCACAGTGTAGCTATTACGGTCATAGTAGAGCTTAAGCACAAGACTTCCCTCCGCATTAACTGTTCCGGTAGTTACCGTCTCCTTCACTTCACTGTTATAGGTAAATCCAATGTATGCCTTCTCTTCAGCCGACACAACACTGTTTAAGCTTCCCTTCCGATTCTCGGTTTCCTTTCGTGTATAGCCATTACCATCTATGTTTTGCTGGTAATGTTCAATCTTATAATCTAGCTGATTACTGATCTCCCACTTCGCATGTAACGTAATATTGACGGAAGGCATCGTCTGGAAGAGGTAGGGTATATTTAAAGCCTCATCACTGTACCATCCAACAAATTGATATCCTAGTCTGGTTGGTGCTACCGGCGCATTTACCGTGGTGCCATATGCTTGCGATATGTTGCTAATACTGCTGCCTCCGTTTGTATTAAAACTAATTGTATAATTGATTGGTGCCCATCTCGCTGTATAAGTAATATCCGCAGCGGGCATCGTTGCTCCAACACTTTGATCCCAACCCTGGAAGGTGTAGCCAGTCTTAACTACTGTAGGTGCCGATACTGCTGCACCGAATTTCAACGTTTTAACGATATCTGCTCCTGCATTATCCGGCTTAAAGGTCAAGGAGTAGCTGTTGCGATTATAGAACAACTTTAATACAAGACTTCCATCCGCTGCTATTGTACCGGTGGCTACGGTATCCTTTACACCACTGTTATAGGTAAATCCCTCGAAACTCTTTGCAATAGCTGTTACAGTCACATCTGTTGCCCCTGTCAGTGTATCGATGGAATATCTAGTGTATCCTTCATTCAGTAAATTCTGTTGATAATGCTCTACTCTATATTGAGTATTTGCATTGGCTGTCCATTTTGCATATAGGATTAGATTATTAGCCGGCATAGTTATAAAAGAATATTTTTCTGTCAGCTTATCATCGCTGTACCACCCTTCAAAGGTATAACCGGCTCTTACCGGGCTGTTGGGTGCACTAAGCTTCTCGTTATATTTCTTTGTAACGCTGCTGATTTGGCTACCTCCGTTACTCTGATATGTAATTGTATAGTCGTTATCATTGATATCATCCCAAACCAGATAATAGCTTCTGGAGATTGGAACCGAGGAGAATGCAAGTGGTCCTCCCTTCCAGGTTACGGTCATATTCCCATCCAGCTGACGCACTCCTTTAGGAACAGTTACCTTCACAGTATTACCCGACAAACTGAAATTAGGGTTGGAGAAGGTAATGTTATAGTCACTGATTTTAAAATTCTTTGTGGATATTTCACCTTCCCGCAGATCCAAATAGGTCATATCGAAGGTATTGTCCGGTATGGTGTAGGACTTTACTGTATCCTTCATCTTAATAGTCCTTTTTGCGTTGGTATAGGCAAAGTCATATACATTATACCGTGTTCCTGCGCTGAGTAAAGGCCATTCATTTTCATACAAAGTCGGATTATATTGATATTTGCCATTCAATACCTGAGCCTTAAAGGCTATCTCGAGATAAATACCAAAATCCAGATACAAAGCACCGGACATCTTAGAATTCTTAACCTTATTCACCGATTCCAGCTGATAGAAAAAATATCCGTACAGCTTGGTATATACACCTGCTTCTGCTGTGAGTCCGATGCTATTCAGATCTACCGTGAAGAGTCCGACAGCAAATTCAAGTCGAATTCCTGCACGAAGTCCCAGCATACCCATTACATAGAATTGGAAGGTATATTTCTCATCCATTAAGGCAATCTGGTTACTTCCTGCATCCTTGGCACCGATCTTAGCCCAGAAGCAGTACCTGGTTCCATTTTGATATTCAAAATTGCAACCAAGCGCTACATTAACATTAGCACTTACAACGAAATCAATGGTAGTACGAATATTTATGATACCCAACAACAGTCGCATATCTGTTTTTACAATGTTCTGACTGAAGATATCTACCCAGTCCGTCTCATTTTCCATCATCTCGCCGTAGATTTCAAAAAGCTCCTGGACTCCGGCAGTTATCTCTTCTGATTTGGTATAGGACAGTATCTTCTGTATCTCCTCGGAGATATCTGTGGAGCCTGTATCTGCTGTGGATACTACTGCTTTAAAGCTGATACCTGTGTAATTATACAGGTCAATATTCGCATTCATTTGATAGTCATCGATATAAGGGAAGATCCATTTCTTCTTCCATATCGCTTTACCGGAAGCATCTACCTCCACCTTAACTTCTTCTACAAAGGTTGCGGAGATTGCAATATTAATGGCTTTATCCTCTCCTGTCTCGATTGGCACGTCAAAGCTGACTGTAACTCCGCAGCGAACACCTTTTCCTGAAAGCTTTTGAAGATTCTTACTAATCGCTGCATTTACTCTTAGATTCTCTATCGACACCTTGGAAGACATGGACATGATACTGATTGCTCCCAGATCTTCTTCATAATTCTCTGGCATCTGAATTGACATTGACTCAAGAGTAAAGTCATCTCCTGCGATCTTTTTAAACCCATCGGTCTCCATCGCCAAAGCAGTTAAATACACGGAAGCATCCTCTGCAAAGCCGCTCTCTACCACCTGTTCTTCAATATCCTTCTCTATGGCAGCAACATCAACCTCATCAAGCATGGCATCACTGTCTACATCACTCTTGGAATAGTAATCCAAGACCTCCTGCATCTGATCTTCGGTAACCGCTCGGTAAGAGATAGTCAGGACTCCGCTCTCTTCCAAAACCTTGGTAACTTCTCCGTAGCTCACCGTATCCGATGTGCCTGTTTTCGTGAAATCACCGGTATAAAGCGCAATAAAATCTCCCTCATCCACGGTAGTCCCACTGTTTAGTCCCATATCAGCAAAAATACTGAAGTTCAAATCAGCAGAAGCAATCTGTATTACACCATTGTTCGCTTCAGTAGCTGTATGATAGCTCACCAGCTTGTTGCCATCCCCAGCAAAAACGGGCAGTACGTCCGGCATAAATATAACTTCCTCTGCTTCGGCATCTATATAGCGAACAGACTGATTTCCCACTGCTCCAGCTACAGAATCGACGGTTATGTAAGCGATATTGTCGTCCATATATTGTGAGTCATCCCCATTAGCACCTGGTGCTTGAGGAATTTCTCCACTGTAAACACATAATACGTCTCCTGCCTTCAGTACTCGATTACCATGATAGATAAAAGTACCGCTTGCTGTATTATCTCCGCTTTCGCTGATTCTCATGGACACTACAGCAACATCAAGTGCCTGAGTACCCGCCCCGTTGTGGGTCATGTTCGTAACTTCACTGCTCGGAATATAGATCATTTCCTCATTTAGAGTAATGTTATAAACCTCTGCTTTTAAGATAGTAAAAGTACATTTGCGAATGTTACTGTCTTTATTTTGGTAATTCAGTCTGGTATCTTCCAGTGTCAATGTATAGGAGGAGCCTTCGCTAAATCCTCCCGGAGCACTAATTAAATAGGTTCCGCTATTACCTGTCACTGTAATGCCTACGACTTCTGAACCATCTGCACTTGCCAAGGTGATTGCATTCTTTACAGCATCTGCTGACATGGATGGATCTGTCGATGTAATCTGGAAGGATAACGTCGGACTCTGATCAACCAGCGAGTAGCTGTCGTCTAGTATTTGCTGTTCTGTCTCGATCTCGGAATATCTTGCATACAGGGTGAGGTTCGAATACACGGGGGTCGTATTTGTAAATTGACTCTGATAGCCTGTATCGGTATACCAGCCAAGGAAGATGCTGTTATTCTTCTGTGGGGTGGGTAGGGTTCCCGTTGTAGTTCCCGCTGCCACTCTAATCGGGTTTATTGTGGTTCCACCCATAGAATCAAAGGAAACGGAATAATAGATATTGCGGCCATCTGTCGGCGTATTGGGTTCAGAGATCTCGGGCTTCGTTGTAGGAGTAGGTATCCCCTCCTCCGTCTTCTTTTCATCCTCCGGAACTTGGGTCGGTTTTGGCTGTGCTTTGGTAGTTATTGTCTTTCCTGCTGCTACCGAACGCTTACCCTCAGGGGTTTTGAGACTGATACTCTTACCGGTCTGATTCACTACAGATACTGAAGAAGTGCTCTGCGCTAAAGTGACTGTGCTCTTTTCTGCACCCTTCTTCAGAATTATTTTCGCAGCTGTGTCGCTACTAACTTTGATTGGTAAAGATGAGGTAAGCTGAGTTTCTCCTGCACCTGCTTTAATCGATACTGGAACACTCTTCGAGGTTTTTCCTTTTAGTGTCAGGTTCGCTGTTTTTGAGATAGTCAACTTATTTAGCGTTCCATCAATGGTAAGGATTGACTTTGTCCCTGTTTTCGCAAAGGTTATGTTCTTCGGAGCCGACTTCGAGGTGATTGTCACCGAAAGTTTCTTATCATTTACTGTAATGCTATTCCCCTTTGCTTGCTCAGCAAGAGCCTTTGCATTTGTGATAATGATCGCTTTAAAGAGGCCTCCGTTGCTCAATGTCAGCTTCTCCCCATTTACAATCAGGGTCTTGGTTTTATATGCTTTGTTCGGTATCGTTAATTTCTTCTCTGCCGATGTTTTTATCGTGATTGATGTGATTTTCGTGTCAGCTAAGGCTTTATCCAGCCCTTTCTGTGTTGTTACCAGCATAGATTTCTCTGCTGTAGCCTTTGTAGCATCTGGCTGTGTCGAAGAATTAGCTACGGTTTTCCCCACTGCTTGCACTTCTTGCGGAACAGATGACACAATTACCGCGATAACAAGCATGATAGCTATTGAGGATCGGCTTATTCTCCTTAACAGATTTCGTGTTTTAGTACTCATAGAATACTTCCTCCTATTGTATAATATGTCTTTGATTTAAATCCCTATTGCTGACAATAAAAATATCATATTTCCTCATAAAAACCCATTTATCGCACGAAACGTAATTCCTACCGCACGAACTGTATGAACTCATTTTCTTGAAGCTATTTGTAGTCTAGCCTTAAAACATTAAAAAAAGTACACCTTGTTATTTTAACCACAAGGTGTACTTTTTCTATCATACAATATTCTATCATACAATATTCGATTCTTGATTCTCTTCTCAACTACTACACAGGTAGCATCTTCTGTCCAGTACTCCACTCTTCTCCTCACCGGACGGTCTGTCAAAGACGGTTCCCGGATTAGCATGTACACCTACATTAACACTTATCTTCATAGTAGTAATAATTCGTATAGGTATAGTATCTTTCTCTCTCATGGTAATCACACCACAGGGAAGTCCATAGCCAAAGTTCTCAGGCTTCTATTTTATATCCCTCATGTGTCACAACAACCCGCTTCTTTTCCCCGTGCCACATAAGAGAAAACTCTAACTGTTGCCACTTTTCTGGCAAGTGCGGATGAAGCACCACGTCCTCTTCCCACATAGCACTCTTTAGTCCTGCAAAGCCATATACAATCAGCTGCCATAAACCGCCACAATTTGCAATATGAATGCCCTCTTCGGCTCCTCGCTTCTCAGGAGACATATCAATGTCTATCACTTTATCCAGAAAGCTTTTTGCTTCCTCCATCCTTCCCATGTTAGCTGCTAGAATACCATGAACCGCTGCGGAAAGAGAAGAATCATGGGTGGTAATCGGTTCGTAATAGTCATAATTTGCTGCCAGCTGCTTCTTCGAAAATTCCTTAGGAAACAGCATCATCATCTCCAGAACATCTGCTTGCTTCAATGCCTTAGAACGATAATTCTTTTCCTGAGATATAAATTCTCCAAAGCATCTGGAACGGTCCGTCCAGATCGCATCAAAATCCAAATCAGCATAAGAAGAAAAATCATCGGACTGCATGATAAGCTCATCAGTATCCTTGTAGGGAAGCCTTAAGCGCTCCTTGATAGCTTCCCATTCTATAAGCTGATCCTTCTCCAACTGATCAAACTCCTTACAATACTGAAGGGTCTTTTCCAAAGAAAACCTTACCATTCGGTTGGTAAATGCATTGTTCCGAGTCATTGGAAGATATTCATCTGGTCCCATAACACCTAAAAGTTCATATTTTTCGTTAATCTTATCCACACGTTCTGCCCAGTACTTTGCTGTTTCCTTCATAATTTCCAGGCCACATTCTTTTATAAAAGCCACATCGCCAGTAGCTTTTACATAATGTTCCATGGCATATATGATATCTGCCGTTACATGGATTTCGTGATCAGCATACTGCCAGTTCGCACATTCCTCCCTGCCCGTCACAGATGACTCCCAGGCATAGCGAGCACCTTGATAACCGTATTCTTTTGCATTTTCTTTTGCTCCGGGAAGCGTTAGGTAGCGGAACTTCACCAGATTTCTTGCTGCCTTTGGATTGGTATGGATAAAGAAGGGCAGCATATTAACCTCTGTATCCCAAAAGTATCTGCCACAGTACCCTTCTCCTGCGTGCCCCTTGGCGCAAATAGCTACTCTGGGATCATCTTCATTATTTGCTCTCATTAAATGGTAAATAGACATTCGAATGGCCAGTTGCGCAAGATCGTCCCCGATGATTCTTACATCCGCCGCTTCCCATTTCTCTTCCCATTTGAGTCTATGTCTTTTCAGAGCCTTATCCACATCGAAGATTCTGATATCCTCATCGTCATCCCTCAGTTCCGGAATTTCCCCGTCCCGGTCTGTGCTGACATGGATCACTTTTGTTATGGTAAGCTGCTCCCCTTCCTGTATCACCTGTTCACCTTCATGATCTAAGTAGGAACGCATAGTAACAATGTTTCCGCCATTGGTTTCTGTAATAACACAGGTTACATCATCTTGTTTATCTTTTAAGGTTCTTACGAAATGATTAAATCCATTGGTTCTGACTCCGGTGTTAATGTCACCGGTTATGTGAAGGTTGGCATTTCCTGATTCCGCTTTTACCGTAAGTTTCTGTATGGCTATATGTTTATCTGCCATGGAGATAAATCGGGAAAAAGTAAGCGTAAGTGCCTTTCCCTTCTTTGTCTTCCAAAGAAAGGACCTGGTAAGAACGCCATCCCGAAGATCCAGATACCTTTCATACTTCTCTATCTGGCAATTTTCCATGTCCAGATCTTCACCATCCGCTGTTACCCTAAAGTCGAATAGGTAAGGAAGATTAATCGTTTCTGTTTTCAAATAGGGATGCGGTCCCACTATGCCCGGGATGTAAGTTCCCCATTTGGATTTCTGCTTTTTGTGCTTTTCCAAAGTTACATTGGCCGGTTTTCTATCATATTCTTCATCCTGCTTTGCTCCTGATATTCCTTCTTCATAGCTGCCACGCACATGAAGATAACCATTCCCCTGGGTCATTAAGCCTTCGTAATGCTTTATCAACTCCCCATGATAGGAATTTTCATATATACACCAATTCGTATCCATTTTTAACTCCATTCCTACGTACGATTTTTTGTATGGGCTATCATAATAATAACTCAATTAGCTATTTATCCCTTCACTGATCCGGCAGCTAAGCCTGAGATTACCTGTTTTTGAAGCAATATAAAGGTAATAATACTAGGTATAACTACGACTACCGTTGCTGCAAACATAGCACCGTAATCGCTGGCAAAGGCACTCTTAAAATAGTAAAGTGCAATTGGAAGAGTTCTTTTTCCTGTCTCTCCTGTTAAAGTAAGTGCCAATTGGAATTCGTTCCAACACAGCAAAAACTGAATAACACCTGCCGTAGCAAATGCTGGTCTTGTAAGAGGCAGAACAATCTGCGCGAAGGTTCGGAAAAATCCAGAGCCATCAATATAAGCAGCCTCCTCCAAGGTATAGGGAATAGTCTGTATGTAACTCATCATGACATAAAAGGTAGTCGGCATACCAAGAGCCGTGTATACAAGAATAAGGCCAGTTCGCGTATTATAAAGACCGGTAGCATTTAATATGGTATATAAGGGCTGTAAAAGCGCTGCTCCGGGAATAATCAGTCCTATGGAAAACAGAAGCATTACCAAGCCTTTTAACTGAAAGGAGCATCTTACCACTACATATGCTGCCATGGTACATATCATAAGATTTAACGCTGTTCCTACGATGGCAATAAAAATACTGTTTTTATAAAAGGTTACAAGTGGCGCCAGCTTAAAAGCCGTCACGTAATTGTAAAAGTGAAAACCGGAAGGAAAGCCAAGAATTCCGGACAAAATCTCACTATTGGTTTTAAAAGAGGAAAACAACACCCACGCAAAGGGCACAATGGAGATGACCACTATGACCGTCAGCAGCAGGGCTGCAAGTATTTTTCTAATTATTGGAAACATAATGTCACCCTTTCTATTCTTTTGCGTCCATATGGAACATTTTGCGAATACTCTTAAGCACAATCATACCTAGAATTACCAGTAAGACACCTTGTGCATTTGCCAGTCCATAATCGTTGTTGGTAAATACTGTTTTATACAAATACATAGGCATATTCATGGTTCTGCTGCCCGGTCCACCGTTGGTGGTCATCATAATAATGTCCAGCTTCTGCAACATACTGGTAGATGCAAGAACGACAGAGGTTCCAATAATATTTTTCATAAGAGGTAAAACCACATATATATCTGTCTGAAAAGACGAGGCTCCATCGATCTTTGCTGCTTCATATACATCATCCGAAACAGATGACATTTCAGCCATGATCAAAACTGTAACAAGTCCTGCATATGGAAGCCATGTCATGGTAACCGCTAAAAATGCGGACTTCGGATCCATAAACCAATTCTGGCTAAAGCCTTCTCCCGTTATTTTCGTAATTAATGAATTGATCAGTCCGTACTGCGGATTCATCACACATAAGAACAGCATACCCAGTGCTGCACTAGAAATAACATTGGGTATAAAGTAAATGGTTCTTATTGCACTGCTATACCATCTCTTTTTCGCTAAAACTATCGCTACGGTAGTTCCTATAATCACATGAAAGGTTGCCTGAAGAAGAATCCAGACAACAGTATTTTTCAAGCTGTCAATAAATGTTTTGTCTTCTGTAAATAGATAGATATAATTCTTTAATCCAACAAATGATATTTCCCTACCTATGGACCAATCTGTTATTGATGTTCCAAACAATACAAGGATAGGCCCAAGGAATACAAAGCTGAATAATAAAATCCCCGGAAGCAGAAATAGTATTATCCATTTCTTATTTTTTGTCATAGAATACCTCCATGCAGCCACTTCCTGGCTGCTCAAATCCCGAAAGAACAAGTTGTTTGCAATAACGGGTGAACTAAAAAAATGCAAAAAAATAGCACAAGCATAAATATGAAGCTCCGTTAAGTCCTTATTTATGCTTGCGCAATTGGTAAAACCTTTTATTGCTTACTCTGTTCTGCTACCTTTGTCAGTTGATCAGCAAACTCCTGTGGAGTAATCTCATCATATGCAAGTTCTGGATATCTAACAGCAGTTTCATCTACGATAGCCGTGAATGCTGTATTATCGATATTTTCAAAGGTGTACTTTGCACTACCAGACAGCTCAATTAATTCTGCAAGAATAGGATTAGCTGCTTTGTACTCAGCAGACAGCTCGATGTTGTCTGTCAAAGGAAGAACACCAGCCTTCTCAAGGAATACGCTCTGAGCATACTCACCGGTCTTGAACTTAAGGAACTCAAGAGCAGCCTTCTGTTCTTCTTCTGATTTTCCGTTGGTACAAAGAATATATCCAACCTCAAATTGTGAAACCAATCCATCTTCTGGATAAAGAGCTACACCAACCTTATCGCCAAAACCCGGCATAGACTTGGTTTCATCTGTAAAATCTGGGCACATCCATGGTCCGTTAGCGATCATAGCTACATTACCCTGTTCGAAGTTGTTTGCTGCATTTGCATAAAGTGCACCTACTGCATCCGGAGTAGTGTAGTCCTTCAAGCAGGTTTTAAGCATCTCAAGGCCTTTGATCACTGAGCTGTTGCTATAGTTTGTAGGATAGCTGGTGTTCATGAAAGTATTTCCCTCTGCACCATCTGTACCGATCATAGCAGCCAACCAAAGGTTTGTGGTCCATGCATTCTCACCGGTCATCAAAGCCAGTGGTGTAAATCCAGCTTCCTTCAGCTTTGCATTGTTGCTCATGAACTCATCCCAGGTCTTAGCGGGTGTGATGCCTGCTGTTGCAAACATTTCCTTGTTGTAGAAATATCCGATGATCTGACGCTGATTGGAGATAGAGTAAACGCTTCCGTCCTCTTCCATATTGTAGTTCATAGCGTCTTCACCTACTAATTTCATCCACTCTGCATCTTCTTCTAAATATGGCTTAATATTTACAGCCTGGCCATTCTCGATCGCCAACTCTCTAATGCCATTCTTACCAATAAGTACATCCGGTAAGGACTGAGAAGAAGCTAAGACCTTCATTTTATCAACGAATGCATTATCACTTGGAAGCTCTTCCACTACTACCTTGTACTTGCCTTCATACTTTTCATTGAAGGCATTGATTACTTCTTCTTCTGCAGCTGCAGATGAGTGAGAACCAACCATGAAAGTTGCATAAGAGATTTCTATCGGTTCGGAGCTTGTTTCCTCTGCCGTATCCTTTGCGGTATTCTCTGTCTCTGTATTGCTGGTGCTTGTTTCTTTGTCTGCATCATTACTTGCCTTGTTACTACATGCTGACAGTGACATTGTCATGGTAAGGGCTAGCAGTAAAGCAATTGCTTTTGATGATCCTTTTTTCATAATACCCTCCTAAATAGATAATTTATTATTTAACGCATGATCATAATACCGTATCTGTCATTTATTCAAAATAGAATCCCTTTTCTTCCTGTTATAGAAAATTGACCACTTCTTATTCCAACTACTTAATTTTTAATTTTTCTTGTGTGTTTTTTACCTTTACAGCAATATTTTGATCTATTTTACTGGGCTTATGATAAATTTATGGAGGTTAGATAGACTGGTTTCTTATATCAGATTTTATTCTCCTTTATTGTTCCTGTCTGAAATCAGAAGGACTCTTACCGGTATACTTCATAAAAACATTGGTAAAATAAGGCGCATCCTTAAAACCAACTGCTTGTCCAATTTCATAAATCTTCATATTAGTCCTTAACAGGAGTTCTTTTGCCTTACCCACACGGTACATAGCAATCTTCTCAGTAACTGTATAGCCGGTCAGTTTTCTATACGCACGGCTTACATAACTGTTGTTCAGATACAATTCATTACAGATATACTGAAGATTAAGATCCTCCCTGTAATGCTTACGGATACATTCGTCCACCTTTTTTACCAATTCGTTTTTAAAGTTTTTCCTGCCAATGCACAGTGCTCTAACTCTTTCAATGGTATCATTTCCTATACGGATTAATCGAAAGATCGTCTTTGCATTCTGAATCTTCTCATAAACTTCCTTTTCCATCTCATTAAAGTCTTGATCGACATCCAGATGATACCTTACAGCCTTATGTATAATGGAGCTACAGATCACCAGCATATACAGTTGACATTGTTCAAAGGTACAGCCGGTATCAGCCAGCTTTTCAAACCCCCCAGCCAGCTTTTCTTCTGCCTCCTGATTTTCCTCATCAAAGGTTAGCTCTAGCAGCATATTGGTGTATCTGTCCACATCGAAGTCTGTGATTGCACCCGGTTGAGATAGAGAGGTGTACACTTTGATAGCAGTTCCCTGATTTGTTATCTTAGACAATGCTTGTCTTGCCTCTTCATAGCCATTCTTAAGCTGCTTCACAGCCTTTATTTCTGAGCTAATTCCCAGTTTAATATCAAGCCTCATGAATTCTTCTATCATGATAATTATATTATTAAAATAATCCAGGATCGTATTAAGACTGATCGTACTGTTCTTTTTGTATCTCACCGGAATAATCAAATAGGAATCGGTAAAGGGTATAATGTTGTAGCTACAGTCTTTTAAAGAGATTCTAAGAATGTTGTTCAAAAGCTCCGGCATATTTTGATTTCCCGCTTCTTTATCATAATAGGTAATATCACAAGCACAAAGAACATAATGATACTCCTCAAGTTTACCTTCTGTTATATCCCTGGCTGAAATCTCCCCCGTCATAATAAGACGCTGAAACACTTTAACATAATCAAAGCTGCCGTTCACCTCTGCTTTGCCAGATCCACTCGTATCTCGTTCCTTTATAAGCTTCTCTATGGTTTTATTAATCGCTAACGGAAGTTCTTCTATAAATTCATTTTTTACAATGAAGTCTGACACATTATACTTTATTGCTTGCTTTGCCAGTGCGAAATCGGAATATGCTGTCAAGATAATTACCTTAGCCAAATACTTCTCGCTTATTTTTTTACTCAACTCAATTCCATCCATAATTGGCATTTTAATATCAGTGACAACGATATCCACCGGATTTCCTTCCATATAGGCAAGTGCAGCACTTCCACTATTACAGGAATTTACCACTTCGCAACCCAACTCACTCCAATTAATTAAATGAATAATACCTTCTCTGATATTTCGTTCATCATCAACTATCATTACTTTTATCATACTCTGTCTCCATAATCTTCTTCGGTATATGTATTTCTATATCTGTTCCTTCATTTTCCTTACTATGAATGTTCAAACCATATTGTTCACCGTAAATCAGCTTCAATCTTTGATTGGTATTGTTTAGCCCCATTTTATCACGTCGAATACTTCCGTCGTTTTCCAAGCCTACTTTTTCTGAAACGACCTTAGCTGCATTAAAACCGGCTCCATTGTCTATGACATGAATTAAGATCTCTTCTTTCTCCTTGGAAGCAACATATTCCAAAGTCACACGGACCATGGCCCCTTCTGACATATTCTCGATACCATGTACAATAGCATTCTCAACCATTGACTCAATAATCAGTCTAGGAATTTCACAATTCAGTATTGAATCATCAGATATATCAATACTATAGTTAAGGCGATCATCAAAACGCTCCTTTTGAAGCCAGAGATAATACTCTACATACTTAAGTTCCTCTTTCAGTGACACAATAGCACGGGCATCCTTATAGATTCCTGCCCGTAATAAAGCAGACAGCGAAGATATCATCTTATAGATCTTTTCGTCTCCGGACATTTTTGCTTTTATCTGTATGGTTAGTAAAATATTAAACAGAAAGTGCGGATTCATTTGATGCTGTAGAAACTTAATCTCCATCTCATCCAGCAATATTTTGGATTCATAGGAACTCTTAACCAAACGTTTTACCCCGTTCGTTAAAAGAACAAATATAACCACAATAAAGGCTGCAAAAAGGATTGATATCACAAGAAAGGATTTCATTCCCAAAAATGTACGTAGTACTAACTCCTGCTTTGGATAAAAATAGATAAAATTGTAGTCTTTGTTTATCGCTCGTTTTGTTACAATATAGCTGGTTCTGTTCATTACAAGCTCTCTTTTTTTTAAAGAATTAGACAAGCCAATTAGCTTCTTTGGCACTTTATTACCCAGCCATTCACTATCATTCGAAGAATAAACCATACCCTCTTTGTCTGTCATAAATACCAGTGAACCATCATAGGTAGCCAGACTGCTCAATCTGTCACCAAAACATCGTTCCTTCGTAGCCCCGATGATGTATAACTCCTTCTGACTTTTAAAATCTGATTTGATACGGAGTGTGGTGTAAATTGTATCATCTTCTTCTGTGGGAGCAATCTCTACCGTATAATCCTCTTTATCCCTAATCTGCTCGTATATCTTCTTGGAAGAGGTAATAATCTGCTGTGTGCTAAAAGGCTTTGTATAAGTAAAAGCAATCAACTTATCATTTTCATAGATAACCACGTAATCAAACAGTTCAAAGTTCCATACATTATTATCGGTAAGAATCTTCTGCATTTCCTTATTCAGGTTCTCCAGATTCAGATAACTCTTCTTGTCTCCCCTGGAGAAACGAGTAACATCATTTCGCCAGCCTTCAATGGAATTACTGCCTGACAGAGAAAACGTCGTTCCTCTGATCAGCTCATGGGTCTGTCTAAGACTGTCAATATTCACATCAACCATAATATCGATATATTCATTGTTATCCTTTAAAATATTCCGATAGGTTTCATAGCTCACATACATTCCATACAACAAAAACGCTATCATCAATATCATGCTGACCTTAATAATCAGACTATTTTCTTTCATCCTTTATCCCTTTCGCCTCTTCTATTCTAGACGCAACTTCCTTTATTTCTTTTTGTTCCATAAGATATCCCAAGGTAATCCAGGCATCCATATATTCGTGAGGTTTCAGATACATCAGTTCTCCATCAATGGCCTTTTGTTTGATCGAATTTGGTCTGCTCTTACATGGTTCAATGGCATACATCGCTTTGCCTTTGGCTCGTTTGGCTATCAAGGTTCTTGGAAATACATCCAAAGGTCTTACAAGAACAACAGCCTTCGTCCACCCATCATCCACCAGCATCTCTGCAGTAACATGATGTGTGCTCGGTAGAGGAAGCATCTCAAGTCCTCTTACTTCTTCCGGTACATATTGATAACATCGGATCGGATCTAGCGACCTACTGTACTCATATATTTTCTTTGGATCCTCCTCGACGGGAGCCGAATCACGAAGTAGCATATGCTCTGTTTTTACAGGAAGCACATATCTGCCGCCTTTTGATACAAAAGTTCCTGCCGGTTGTATATGAAAACCATCATCAATGGGCTGTCTATCATCTGTTAGGTTGATGGTTCTCTCATAACGAGTCAAAAAAGTGGAATTTTGCTTAGTTACAATGCGGATTTCCTTTCGATATACTGGTTTCTTCTCATACCCCCGAATTGTCACCGTACCATTAACCTCTATTTCTTCTTTTGATTCCTTCACGTAAAAAGTGCAAAGATCTGCCGTAGAGTAAGCTCCTGTTCCGTGCACGGTTCTGATCTCATCCGGTGTTCCAAAGAGCTCCGGTCCAATCGTCGTAACGCTGGCCACAAATCCTTTATCCCAGGCTCCCGGTTCTTTTAAATCAACACTATCCGGATGAAGCAGCTCCCCCTCCGGTGTCTCCCAGGATACCTTCTCTCCATTTATGTAAATATCACCAATATCCATGCCTCTCTCCGGGAGTACTGTAAAAGACAAACAACCATTATCAATGGTCACTACATGGAGCTTTCTACCAAACTTATCAATTAATTCATCCATATCTTACCTCCATCATGTCGCTAAGCGCAATCTTAAAAAACTTGAAAGAATTCGAATATGACTTTCACTGGAATTCATATTGGAGTACTTTTTAAACGCAGGAGTATTTGCTTTCTGTTGAAATAGTATTCTTTTCTCTTTTTCATACTCCACTCGTAGATAGGATATCTGAAACGCAATATGCATGAAATAGCTGGCATTTTCTTTGTCATGTAAAATATTGACCTTACATGTCTTTGCATTTAAAATATCAGTTATAACTTATAGAATTTTGACTTTTGTTATAGATTTTTCACTCTCAAAACAAAGTTATCAAGCTTTATTCCCATACTTATCCTCTTAAATACAGCAACATTATATACTATTTGTCTCAAAAATCAATCTTTAGTTCTTCCATGTTTGTGTCAAGTGCTTATTCGCAAATTCCTATTCTGTTTTCTAAATATTGTTGCAAGACCTTTAACCCTATTCCACAACTTGTAGACTTATATCAACTGCCACGGGGCATGTAGAAAAGCGTTGTATCACAGCTCTTTTCCTACATGCCCCGTTCTGAGGTTTTATTCCACAATGGACTTATGCCCATTTTCTGCAATCGAAAGTAATAATTTGATTCGATTTAACTGATTCACACTTGAGATACCCGGGTCATAATCAATTGGCATAATATTTGCCTCTGGATACTTTTCCCGTAAGGGTTTGATCATTCCTTTTCCCGTTACATGGTTTGGCAGGCAAGCAAGGGGCTGGACACAGATGATATTTTTTACCCCCTGTTCCACAAACTCCGCCATCTCCGCCGTAACTAGCCAGCCTTCTCCGGTTTGATTCCCAAGTGATACAATTGTTCCTGCCAACTCCGCTAATTCCTCAATGGAAGTCGGTGCAGTAAATCTTTTACTTTTCTTTAGCTCCTTTGCCATAATATTTCGATAGCTCATGATATAAGCCCTGGCAATATCGCCTTTTTTCATATCTAGTTTCGTCCCGGCAAGATATCGGAATCGGAAGCGTGAATTAAAAGTAGAATATAAGAAATAATCCATAAGATCGGGTACAACAGCCTCTGCCCCTCCTTGTTCTAATATAGTAACAATATCATTATTAGCAGTTGGGTGATACTTCACAAGGATCTCACCAACTACCCCTACCTTTGGTTTCTTAATTGGCAGTAATTCCAGTCGATCAAAATCACGTACAATGCCATGCAGGATCTTTCGAAAGGCTCTCCGGTTACCATTGTCAACATTGTCTTTGGCACGTGTCATCCATTTTTCATATAATAAATCCGCTGATCCAGGAAAACGTTCATAGGGTCTTGTCCGATATAAAACTCTCATAAACAAGTCACCATAGGTAATTGCCATAATACAACGATTGATTAATGGGAGGGTCATCTTAAAGCCCGGTTGCTGTTCCAGTCCAACTGTATTTAAGGAGATGACCGGAACCTGGCTAAAGCCTGCTTGTTTTAGCCCCAGCTTTAAAAAGGCAATGTAGTTTGTGGCTCTGCAGCCTCCACCACTTTGAGTAATGATTACTGAGGTATTATTCACATCATATTTACCTGATTTTAATGCTTGTACCAATTGACCTATCATAATGATTGCCGGATAGCAAGCATCATTATTCACATACTTTAATCCTTCATCCACTGCAGCACGATCCATAGCCGGAAGTACTACCATCTGATATCCGCAGGCACGTGCCGCTCTTTGAACCATTTCAAAATGAATTGGTGCCATTTGAGGTGCTAAGATCGTATGTGTATGTTTCATTTTCCTTGTAAAAACAGGATTTTGAATCTGATAATCCGCTTCGCTTTGCAGATAATGAACACTTGCTTGTTGCTTTGTCCGCTCTTCTACTGCGGCTTTTAGGGACCTAATTCTTATCTTCGCAGCTCCCAGGTTATTCCCTTCATCTATCTTAATCATGGTGTACATCTTATCTCCGGTAGCTAAAAGCTCAGCAATTTGATCTGAAGTAACCGCATCCAAGCCACAGCCAAAGGAATTTAGCTGAATTAAGTCCAAACAAGGGTCCTTTGCTACAACATTAGCAGCCCGATAAAGTCTTGAATTATAAACCCATTGATCTACAACCCGAAGCTTTGGCATCTGACTTGCCAGATGTGCAATACTATCCTCTGTTAATACCGCAAAGCCATAAGAATTAATTAAATCTGCGATTCCATGATTAATCTCCGGATCGGTATGATAGGGTTTCCCACAAAGTACAATTCCCCGACCTCCTGTTTTCCTTAATTGCTTTAGCACAGCTTCACCTTTCTCGCGAAGTTCCTTTTTATACTCCTCCTGTTCCTTCCAGGCCAGGGAAACCGCTTGCTTTACTTCCTCTTCCGAAAGTTCATAATCCTTTAACTCCTCAATTAATCGCTTCGTCAGAATCTTTTGATTATCCAGGGATAAAAATGGCGTTATCAGCTTAACCTGTTGCTGTAGTCCGTCCACATTATGACGAATTACTTCCGGATAAGATATCACCACCGGGCAGTTATAATGATTACTCACCTCCTTGAATTCTTTCTTTTCGTATACGATGCAGGGGTAAAATATGGTCTTCACACCCTGATTTATTAAGTCACTGACATGTCCATGACTAAGCTTTGCCGGATAGCAGGCGGACTCCGATGGAATTGATTCCAAACCAGTTTCATATAACTGCTTTGAGGAAGGCGAAGATAAAAGCACTCGAAATCCAAGCTCCGTAAATAAGTTGAACCAGAACGGGTAATTCTCATACATATTTAACACCCGCGGTATTCCAATGGTTCCTCGCTTCGCTATTTTCTCATCTAAGGGCTGATAGCCGAAGGTTCTTGCGTTTTTAAAATAATAGAGATTAGGAAGTTTTATACTTTCCTTTTTCTCTGTGCCGGCTCCCTTTTCACAACGATTGCCAGCAATATACTTCTCGCCGTCCGGAAAGGAGTTTACTGTCAGCAAGCATTGATTCCCACATTTGCCGCAACGGACGCAGGAGGTCTTTACCGAAAACCTCTTTAAAGCCTCTAATCCAAGTAACTTCGTCTCTTCCCCTTCCTGATAACGTTCCCTTGCAATAAGCGCTGCACCATAAGCTCCCATTAATCCGGAGATATCAGGTCGAACTACCTCTCTTCCTGTAATCAGCTCAAAGCAACGCAGCACTGCGTCATTATAAAAGGTTCCACCTTGCACAATGATCTTATTCCCCAGCTCTTTCTCATCCCGAATTTTTATTACCTTAAACAGAGCATTTTTGATAACCGAGTAGGATAAGCCTGCTGATAAATCCGCTATACTAAGTCCTTCTTTTTGAGCCTGTTTCACCTTAGAATTCATGAACACGGTACATTTTGTACCCAAATCTACTGGTGATTTAGCAAATAATGCTGATTTTACAAAGTCAGAAAGAGTTAAATTAAGAGACTTTGCAAATCCCTCCAGAAATGACCCACACCCAGAGGAACATGCCTCATTTAATAAAATCGAATCAATGGCCGAATTCTTGATCCTAAGACATTTCATATCCTGACCGCCGATATCCAGAATAAAATCAACACCGGGCTGAAAATATTCTGCTGCTTTATAATGAGCGATGGTTTCAATCTCACTGGTATCAGCATGAAGTGCTGCTTTCATTAGTGCTTCACCGTAACCGGTAACCGTACATTTACACAATCTCACACCTTCCGGCAGCTGCTCATATAAGTCCGCTAATATTTCAATTACTTTCCGTAATGGATTTCCTTCGTTATTACAGTATCTCGAAAATAATAATTCACCCTTGTCACCGATTAATGCGACTTTCGTCGTGGTGGAGCCAGCATCAATGCCTAAGTATACATGTCCTTGATAGTTGGAAAGCTCTGTTCTCTTTACTCTTTCCCTGCTATGACGATTAATAAAACTTTGATACTCTGCTTCATCTGTAAATAAAGGCTCCAGATACCTAATTCCATCCTCTTGATAAGCTGCAATTACCTCTACCTGCTTCACCAATTCCGCTAACTTGAGGCTCTTCTCCTGACCGATTGATAAAGCAGCACCGATTGCTGCATAAAGCTGGGAGTGCTCTGGCGTAATTGCATCCTCCTCAGATAATCCTAGACTTTGACGAAATCTTTCCCTAAGTTCTGAAAGAAAGAAAAGAGGTCCTCCCAGAAATGTAACCTTTCCTCGAATCGGTTTTCCGCAGGCTAATCCTCCTATGGTCTGATTCACAACTGCCTGCAGAATTGATGCAGCAATATCTTCCTTCCTGGCACCATCATTAATGAGGGGTTGCACATCCGTTTTCGCAAACACACCACAGCGGGAAGCGATAGGATATATGGTACCATGTCCTTTGGCATATTCATTTAGTCCTGCTGCATCCGTATCCAGTAGCACCGCCATCTGATCAATAAAAGCTCCGGTACCACCTGCACAGCTGCCATTCATGCGCTGTTCGATGCCACCTCGAAAATACGTTATTTTCGCATCCTCTCCTCCTAACTCGATCACAACATCCGTCTGTGGAAGTTTGCTCTGTACTGCCTTGGAGCAAGCAACCACTTCTTGAATAAAGCTAATTCCTAGCCACTTTGAAATGGAAAGACCTCCCGAACCGGTTATGCAAAGCTTTATATTAAGATTTCCCATTGCCTGATAACAGCCTTTGATGAGTTCAATCACTGTATTTTTAATATCTGATAAATGTCGCCTATATTCACTGTAAATCAACTCATTCTCTTGATTAATTACCACAAGTTTAACTGTTGTTGATCCGATATCAATGCCTGCCCTATAATGCATCATGCCATCATCTCCCATACTATCCACTCAATTTTCTTATAAATGATCACCTAGCTTTTGCTCAATAAAAATTTACCATTTAAGAGATTATTTACTATAGCGGCAGATTTTATTCGTAATAACAAAAAGAAAGGGTTATTGACAGTTAATCTCTGTGCAATAGCCCTTTCTTATGTTAGTTTATGACTTATGTTAATTACGAAGTTATGTTAATTTATGAAGTTATTTATATTTATGAAGTTATTTTAATATATCTATGTTTATTCTTCCGTCTTTGATTTCAACAATTCGATCTGCTTTTTCCGCGATCCTACGATCATGTGTTATTATTACAAAGGTAGTTTTCAACTCTTGATTGATATTACGAAGTAACTCATAAATATTTTCTGTGGAGTCTGAATCCAGATTACCTGTAGGTTCATCTGCTAGAATAATCTTTGGATTATTAATCAAAGCCCTTGCAATCGCAGTTCTCTGTTGCTGTCCACCAGACATCTTAGTAGCCATATTATTCTTAACCTTATCCAAACCTACCAATCGTAGGGTGTCCTCTGCTTTCTTAATAATATCCTTTGTAACCTTGCCATGTTGAATCTGATAAGGCATTAACACATTTTCAAGAGCGGTAAATTCCGGGAGTAAGTAATGAAACTGAAATACAAACCCAATCGTTCTATTACGATAATCTGCTAATTGATTCGAAGACATCGTTTTTATATTAGCCCCATTAATTAAAACATCCCCTGAAGTTGCTTTATCCAGCGTACCGATAATGTTTAACAGCGTACTTTTACCACTACCTGATTGTCCAATGATGGATAGAAAGGAGCCCTCTTCCACTGATAAATTAATATCATAGAGAACCTGATTTTTTATTTCTGTCCCATATATTTTATTCACGTTTTTTAATTCCAATATTGTACCCATAGTCATATCTCCCTCCTAATTATTACGAATGATTTCGATTGGATTCAGCCTTGAGGAACGGACTGCAGGTATCACCGCTGCTAATATGGAGGCTAACATGGCAATGACTCCGGATAGCCCGATGAACGAATAGCTTATATATAAGTTTACTACCGGAGTACCATCTGCATTGATTGCAAACGTTGTAAATGCTAAGGATAACCCTAAGCCAAACAATATTCCAAGAACTGCACCAAAAAACCCTAGGATTGCACCTTCCAATAAAAATATCATACTGGCTGCAAAGTTTCTTATACCCATAGCTTTTAAAATACCGATCTGTCTTGATTTTTGGATTACAGTGATGGCCAAGATACTTGCAATACCTAAAAGAACTGATATCATAACAAATACCTGAATCATATAACTAGAGATACTCTGTCCCTGAAGACCACTTAATAACGATTCATTTTGCTCTTTCCAATTAGTTATTTTTAAATTGTCATCACTCAAAGCCTCTTTCACCTTGAAGGATATCTCATCCGCAGCAAATACCGCATCCTGATCTACCTGCATCTCAATTGAAGTAACACTGTCACCTGCATCGAAGATACTCTGTGCGTCTTGAAGGCTCATGATTCCCCAGCTGTTATTAATACTTGACACCTTAAGATCAAAAAAACCAACCACTTTACAAAGTATGGTTTTTTGTTCAACGGTTGTAACCTTCACCTCATCGCCTAAGCCAAAACCGTATTCTTCCTTTAAATCAATACCAAGTAGTATTTCGTTTTGTTGCTTGGGAATTGTTCCCTCTTCGATACTGTCGTACAGATGATAAATTCCATCTGCCTGATCCATCTGGAAGCCTCTTACCAACAGAGACTGGGAGTTGTCGCCATATTCTAAAAAGGCAGGACTATCGAATGCCACTGAGATTTGACTAATTCTGCTATCAGCCGTATGTATCCGGTCTACCACAGACCCATATTCAACTATTTTATTGTCATCACTCTTTGAAGATATTGTAATCTGAGATGAGCTTCCAATCGTTTTATCCACTAAGCCCTTCTGTAGTCCTTGAATCAGTGAACCAATAAAAATTTGAACCGATACTCCAATTGCAATTCCTAAGATAATCAAGGCAGTTTGTCCCAAATTTGATTTCAAAAATCTTATAGCTATTTTTAATCCAAGTCTCATAGTTCCACCTCACCATTTGCTATTTTTAAAATATCCTCATAGGTTCTGGCATAATAATCAGCTCCAACCGCCTTAAATTTTTCAGAATTGTCACCATGAAAAGCATTGCCGCCTACCACGATTTTCAAAGGATGCTTAATGGCCTGTTTTAATTCTTCAATCATACGTTTTGCAGATACGATATGATAATAGTTACTGACACTGATCGCCACTAGTACAGGCTGGATCATATGAACCGCATTATAAAAATCCTGATATGGGGTATTACTTCCAACAAATATCGTATCATATCCAGCAACGGTTAAAAAATCAGCCACCATTCTTGCTCCTAAATCATGATATTCTTCGGGAGGACATAGTACTGCTGCAACACCCTTTTTCGGAAGATTCAGCTCATTACGCTTTATGATGATATAGGGGTAGCAATTTTCAACTATGGTTCTTACCATTCCCGTTTTCACATGCTCCTTCCAAATACTGATCCTTTCATCCTCCTGCTTACTCTCCATACTATTTAATAAGGGGGTTAAAATATGGCAGTATAAATCAATAACATCAATTTCCTTTGCCTCAAGCTTGCTTATGACATATTTGACTGCTTCTTCCTTATTCTCGTTCTCAAAATAGACCTCAAATTCTTTTCGTATTTCTTCCATAAAACTTTCTCCCTTCCATCCAACCATTCTATTAAGACTTTAAACATTTCAAGGTTTATAAAAAAGCACCAAGCAATATGTATATTTATTCATTTAATGCTGTTTTGTACTTGTGAGCTATCTTTGACAAATACATAAGGTATAAGTCACTTCCAGTTGAATACTTAAGTCGTAAAATTCGAATCTTTGCATCCATTAAAATTCAATGCATACATATTCATCTCTATTCAACTCTCTGCCTTAGGACATTCCGTACTTTTTATTACTCCTAGCTAAAATTTATCATAAATTTCATACTATTTCAACATTATTTTTAATTACTCAGGCAATCTTATTAATATTTTCTTTTTTCATAACATTAATATAAGTAACTATTATCACTTCAATGATTAAAACTTGTAATCCTACCAAAAAAGCTGCCGCACAACTTACTTACAAGTTATCCAGCAGCCTTCTTATATAAAATACCTCAAACTCCATTGTTACTTTACTACTAATCACTAACTATTACTGGCCGTACTTATAAAATACAACTATTTTTCCTGACTGTTTCTCAAATAAAGTCTTTTTGGTTTGAACCAATAAAATATGCTTGTCCATACGTTTACTTAAGAAACAAAGGATTGGTGACGTTAGTTTTACACCTCGAGTGACTAACAAGGTTATAATACTATTGTAAAAACGAAATACTCTCCATTCCACTTCCAAGCTTACTACTAATCTCCATCTCTTCATAATCAACCCCATTTCTCCTAATCTTTTGCGATTATTCTAAATACAGTTACAATTACTTATGTTTTTTAGATATTAGTACTTCATCCGTCTTATTATTAGATATATGGTAATATTTCATTCATATATAATATTATACACTCAATTAATTACAATTTCAATTATAAATATGCATATTTGTCAAATTTTCTCATTTTTTTACCTCTTCCCAAACATATAGCCTTGAGGAGTAATCCTGAAATAGTCGTACTTCCTCATTATATCCGGTACCGGAAAAACCTTGTTTTAGTTTGATACCTGCATGATTAAATACACTTCCACTTGCAATACTATCTTCAACCTCCCCCGGCATTTTCTTTAGCATAGCGATGATATTATGGACAATGGAATCTTTCTTAATGTGAATCGGTGAAATCATGTTGATTAAATCACCAAACTCTTTCATATTAAAGATATGTTGTCGGTTTGTAACATGATAGATCTTATCCTCTGCTAAACCAATTGTACGGAATTTTCCATAGTTACTGTTGGCCTTTGCTTCTTTTTGCAGATATAATCCTAAGGCTTGCTTTTGATCAGGGGATACTGTAATCCATTGATAGATACCAGCTTCTCCGCTTTTAATTCGATAGTAGTCCCCAAACTGAAAAGTACTCCTATATTTCTTATAAAAGCTTACCTGGTTCGCAATTGATTCTTTTTCCTCTGATTTTAAATCCACCAAATTTATTTCATAACCCATCAGCCCAAAGGCTGCCACTTCAAATCGGGTTTCAAGTGAAGTATTGCGAAGTGTTTGATGATTTGGAGCGGCTGAAACATGTGCACCTATGACCGACATTGGATACCCAAAGCTATAACCTGTTTGTATCGCTGATCGGCTAATTGCATCTGTATTGTCACTTGCCCATACTTGTGGCATATAACAAAGCATTCCAAGGTCAAAACGATTACCGCCGGAAGCACAGCTTTCGAATAAAATGTGTGGAAATTGCTTTGTTAACTTGTCCAACACGTGATACAACCCCAACACATAACGATGACCAAATTCTTGCTGCTGCTCAGCACCCAGGGCAGATGAATATCGATCGGAGAATATACGATTCATATCCCATTTTACATAAGTTATATTTGCACTGGAAAATACTCTGGTCATCTCTTTAATGATATAATTGCAGACCTCCTCCTTGGTCAGATCCAAAATCATCTGATTTCTACCAAGTGCATGATCTGCCTTTGGCAGCTTAACAGCCCAATCGGGATGAAGCCGAAAGCAATCACTATCCTCATTTACCATCTCCGGTTCTACCCAGATACCAAAATCCATTCCAAGTGCATTGATTTTCTCCGCTAGAAGCTTTAATCCGCCCCTAAGCTTGTCCTTATTCTCGTACCAATCCCCTAAGGAGGAGGTATCATCATTTCTTCTGCCAAACCATCCGTCATCCAGCACAAACAGTTCTATTCCAGCAGTTTTCGCTTCCTTTGCTAGCTTCAGAAGCTTTCCCTCATTAAATTTAAAATAATTTGCTTCCCAGCTATTAATTAGAACAGGTCTTAGCTTCTTCTTCCATTCTCCGCGTACAATATGATTTCGAACAAAGTGATGCATATTATGGCTCATACCAGTGAACCCCTGGTGAGAATACGTCATTACCGCCTCGGGTGTCTCAAAGCTTTCCCCTGGCTTTATCTGAAAGCGAAACTCAGAAGGCTGAATTCCCTGTATTACCCTAAGCTTTCCCCAGCTATTCACCTCACAAGCGGCATAATGATTACCGCTATAAATCAAGTTAAAGCCATAACAATCTCCATGTGCCTCGTTGGTACCCTGTTTACTCACCATAAAAAACGGGTTGCAACGATTACTGGATATTCCAGTTTTTGTATCAATTACGATAATACCAGGCTTTGCTTCTACCTCGAATCGGTTCATCTCCCTTGCCCATGCACCCCGAAAGGATGATACTATATAACTATCCTCATCTAAGTCCAGTTGATTACTCATTATCCGTTCCAGTTTTACTTCCTGACCGGACTCGTTAATCACAACAGCACTTCTAGTTATGACATTGCTTTCGTAGAACGTGGAATAAGTAAGTATCAGTGCAATCTGATAGTTCTTATCATACAATTCAATCTCTAAGCTAACCCCCTGTTTTTCTTCCTGACTTGTATTACTAGCCTGCTGTGCTTCTGGGTATTCATCAAAATAAGCGGAAGGCAAGGTAGTAAGTTTCTTCTTTTTCTCCAATATTCTTGCCTCTTTAAATAAGAAATCACAGGTAGTTGCACCATCCGCATGCGTCATTTCGATGAAGGGCTCTCTGATATCACCTTTCCCATAGGAAGACATTTCAAGGCATAGATCCTCAAGTCCCACCTTAGGATATGACTGTGAATAGGTCAGCATTGCCCCGGACAAAAACTCCACCTTTTCCACCAGAGGCTGATAGCCTCCCTTAAGATCAATTCGTTTTCCATAATAAAGATGCTCCAGATGCCCCGACGGCATTATCCTAAAGCAATATGTAGTGTCCTTCGTATTCAGGACAAATAGCTCTTTTTCCCGTATAATCATACTTATCTTCCCTACAAAACCTTTCTTTGAACTTCATTTGTCGTTTTTTTCTCTTGATTCAACTCGCTCATAATATTCTCCAGATATACCTCTGTCAGCTTATATCTTCTGCGAAAAAACAGAAGGGAAAGAAGGAGCCCCAGAATTGGTATAATAATCTCCTCCTATATTATAGATATACCTAACAAGACTAAATCACATGGAATCTAATCTCTGTTTCCCCAAGATCTGATTGCTTTAAAAGAATCCCTCCTTCTCCTTTTTCACCCTTTGTTCTAACATATGTGCCTCCCATTCCGCCCTTAAGGCTGATTACCTCAGGCCCAATCAAATCAATTGTTCCCCAGGTCTTTAAACTAATTGGTTCTTGATAATAGGGAAGCTGGTTACCGTTCTCATCTATTGCCATAATGCGGATATCAGCTACGTCATAGCTATCTCCTTCTACCAGAGTAGAAGTACTAGTTTTCACACTGAGCCTTACACTGCTTGATGGACTTTTATTAATTACCTTTACTACCTGATTATCTTTGATTGCCTCAAAACGGAAGGTAGTTACTGCACCGCCCCAGCCACCGATATACTTATAATACAATCCTGCTGCTTTTTCCATGGTAAGTCTTTCTTTCAACATCAGCAGTCCCATGGATACTTTGTAAGGAAGTGGTAAATGATTTGGGCCATATTTTCTTACTGCAAATAAAATCTTCTTTATGGCCTCCGCTGTACCATGGCTATAGTGCTCCTCCTTCTCCAGTAAATTACCTATAAAATCATCTATGACAATTGGAGGGTGGGGAAGGTTCGGAAATTCCTTGCGATTAGGATAAAACTCCTTCACAAACCTATCATTTTTATAAAGCCTTAAGCTGTCAGCATTTGTAAACACCTGAATATCACCCAGATTTCCACTTGGATGCTCTCCAATGTCCAGAGAGGAACATACCTCACAAATAATATCCTCCTCCGATTGACTGGCATAGACCGCTGCTGCGATTTTCGGATTACGGAACATATCCATTACACCATGATAGCAAATTCGATCCCCACTTCCGAAATCCTTATGAGTATTATAATCAAACATACACCAGCCAATAGCACCGGCAATATCCCCCTGTTCAAAGGAAGCCTCCAACACTCTGGCGTGTCTTAGTGCGTGCTCCACCCGGTATTCTTCGTGATCAAAAGCCTTTGTCGGAAACATATGTCCATTATGTTCTGTCACCAGATATGGAGCCTTTGATTTTGATGTAACCTCAGATTTTCGACTAAGTCCCTTGGTTTTTCCATTATGAAGAAAATCATTATATGTATAAACATCCTCTAAAAGATTACTTTTTTGCAGATAACGAACACCACCTGTTTGTCTGCTAGGATCAAGCTCATGAGCAATCTGATTCGTCCTTGTATAAAACTCATCATCATCCTGAGATTCATTGATTCTAACACCCCACAGTATGATCGAGGGGTGATTTCGATATTGCAGAACCATTTCTCGAACCTGGTTGCAAGCCACTTGTTTCCAGGTCTCATCACCAATATGCTGCCAGCCCGGTAGTTCCGTAAAGACCAATAATCCTAATTCATCACATCGATCAATAAAATGCTGTGACTGTGGATAATGAGCCGTTCGTACGATATTAACCTTTAATTCCTGTTTCAGAATCTCTGCATCCCTATACTGCATTCGCTGGGGCATTGCATAACCTACATAGGGATAACTTTGGTGACGATTTAAACCAATTAATTTTGTCTTCTTATGATTAAGATAAAAGCCATCCTCCTTAAATTCACAGGTTCGAAATCCAAACCGGATCAGCCTTTCATCCAATACCTCATCCTTACTTAATAGCTCCAACTTAAGGTGATACAGAACCGGGTTATCGATATCCCAACGATGTACTTGCTCGACTTCAAATTGCTGCTCCAGGCTCAACTTATCAAGCAGGAGCCCTTTTGAAAAAACTACCTCCTGTTTCAAATCCAAAATAGTAACCTTTAAGTCCAGTGAGCTCATCGGCTCTTCATATAGCTTTATCTGTAGCCCAAGAAGCTGATTGCACCCGTTTTCCACTGGTTCTATCTTACTGTCTGTAGGTATTTCCTTAGAGCTCATCTTAGAGCCCACAGTATGATTGGATGGCTCCTGGGTTCTTAGGAATACCTCCTCTAAAGCAGTCTTATTCTTAATTTCAAGATAAACTTCCCGGTAAATACCTCCATAGGTCATGTAATCAATTAAGTTTCCAAAGGGTGGAAGGTTATTGCACTCTCTGCTATCCACCTCTACGATAAGAACATGCTCCTCTCCCTCTTCGTCAAAGTTCAGGTATGGCTCCAACTCTAATGAAAAGGCCGTATATCCGCCTTCATGCTTTCCGATCCGGATACCATCCAGGTATACCCTAGCCACATGAGCAACCCCTTCAAAGGTCAATAAAATTCGTTTATCCTTCCACTCTTTTTCGATAGCCAGTCTTCTCCTGTAGCAACTGATAAATTGATATTGCTGGTCATCATAATAATGAAAAGGTGTAACTATATTGGTATGAGGAAGCCTAATTTTTTGCATATCTGACTCATCATAGGATACTTCCAGCATAACCGGATCAAAGGTGGTATGATACATCCAATCATTATTAAGATAAATACGTTTTCCCATTTGCTATTTTCCCTTCTTTCTTAAAATATTAATGTGAAACATAATGTTTTTTTGTGTATCGTAATTTTATTTTTCCATGCTTATTCCCTCAAATAATATATCCAACATCTGCTTCGTCGCCTCTTCATAGGAAATATTACTGTCAATTAGCTCTTTTCTGCTGATGTAATATTCAATAGTACCGCTGAACATTGCTTTAAATATGGGTAGTTTTATATTCCTGATCCTTCCTGCAGCCATGGCCTGCTCCATCACCTGAAAGGTTGGCTCCCACTCACTCTCTAGACGATTTTCTATCTTAGCATAAGTTCTAGGAAATCTTGTCTTCAAATCATAAAGCTGCCTATAATCAATGGTTTTGTATTTTTGGGGAAATACAATAAGTATTTTCCTTAATTTATCGATAATATCCAGTGAATCATCCTCTAATATCTCGCGTTCTCCTTCCTTTATTGCTCCAAAAACTTGATCCACTGCTTCTATAAACAAGGCTTCTTTATCCTCTACGACGGTATAAAGAGTCCTTTTACTGATTCCAAGCCTTTTTGCAATATCATCCATCGTAAATTTTAAGCCTTTCTCATTAAATTCTTCAATTACAGCCTCTATCAAGCGTTCCTTTAGTTCCATTTTCATTTCCTTCCTATCTTTTTAGTTCATCTTGTTTTAATCCCATTTGTTTCAATCCTATTACTATTTGATTTTGATGGTATTATTAATTACTGACGAAAACCAGAAAACTATTTTTAGTTTTATAGTTTCATTATAACTCATATGGTATAATTTGCAATTACTAATTTGTAAATGATATGAAACTATTATCAATAAAGTTATACAAATCGTAAAATAAATCATATTTATGAACACGAAAAAAGGAGGAATCATCTTCCTCCCTTTAATATATTATTGTATATTAGATAATACGAAACAATATCGTTTGTGAGTTTTACAAATAAATATATTATTATATATACTTAAATTCTAACTCCAAGTTCTCGCAGCTCCTCCATGGCCTGGTCGTAATTTTCAAACCGGATCGCATGAAAACCCAATTCCTTTGCGGCGTCCACATTTACCTGCAGATCGTCTAAAAAGACTGCTTCTGAGGGATTAAACTGATATTTTTCTATCAAGGCATAATATATGGCAGGTTCCGGTTTTACATGCTTTATCTTATAGGATACTATCCCTCCATCGATGTACTTCATAAATTCAAAGCTATCCTTTTGCATTTCATAACCAGTTTTAGAATAGTTGGACAATATGTAAACTTTATAATTATTACTGCGTAATTGCTTTACCAAATCAGCAGCATAATCATATTCCACAATCATGGAATGAAAATTTTCAAAAAAGTCTCTTATTTCTTTTTCCAAACCGGGTTCTTTTGACACGCTTAGTTCAATCAATTCCGTACTTTCCTTTGCACCTCTGTCCCACTCCAGCCAAAAATCACTTTGAACAGTAGCATTACTGATTCTTCTTAAAGTCTCCTCATCATAATTACAGCTAAGTAAATAATCCTTCCAGCCAAAATGAGCAAGTACATTACCTATGTCAAATATTACTGTATTTATCATTAATTTTTCTCTCCTATTCCATATGTCACTTATTCTATAACTCTTTATTTGATAGTTTTTGCCAGCTATTCTTTTTTCCAACATTCAGCAGCTGGTATTCGTATGGCCTATTATTTTAAGGTTCTCTAATATGCCTCTAACTATCATACCACACAATCATCTGCAAAGAAAGTATCTGACTCCAGGCACGTAAAAACTGCCAGCAGGTTGCACACTACTGGCAGGAAAATTATTATGTTAATTGTCTATTAACGGGAGGCCATTCTAAGGCTTCAGATATTTCATGGAATTAATTATTAATTAACTTCGGTTTATTTGTCCAGCTCATCATCTTACGAAGCTCAGCGCCAACCTTCTCAAGCTCATGCTGTGATTCAATTCTTCTTCTTGCATTGAAGTATGGACAGCCAACCTGGTTCTCTACTAACCAGTTACGAGCAAAGGTACCATCCTGGATATCAGTAAGAACCTGCTTCATCGCTTTCTTTGTCTCAGCTGTGATGATCTTAGAACCGGTAATATAATCACCATATTCAGCAGTATTGGAGATGGAATATCTCATACCTGCAAAACCACTTTCATTGATCAAGTCAACGATTAATTTCATCTCATGAATACATTCAAAGTAAGCGCTTTCTGGTTCATAGCCAGCTTCAACTAAGGTTTCAAATCCAGCCTTCATCAGGGCAGTAACACCACCGCAAAGTACAGCTTGCTCACCGAATAGATCTGTCTCGGTTTCTTCTCTAAAGGTTGTCTGAAGAACACCTGCTCTTGCTCCACCAATTGCTAAGGCATATGCAAGACCAATATCATGTGCCTTACCGCTAGCATTCTGATGTACTGCGATCAGTGCAGGCACACCACGGCCTTCCTGATACTGGCTTCTTACTGTATGTCCAGGTCCCTTAGGAGCGATCATTAATACGTCAACATCTGCCGGAGGAACAATCTGACCAAAGTGGATGCTGAAGCCATGTGCGAACATTAATGCATTTCCTGGTTCTAAGTTAGGCTCAATCGCTTCTTTATATAATTTGCCCTGCTTCTCATCGTTGATAAGAATCATGATAATATCAGCTTTCTTTGCTGCTTCAGCCGCTGTATAAACTTCAAAGCCTGCTGCTTCAGCCTTTGCCCATGACTTACTTCCTTCATAAAGACCGATAATAACATGTACACCGGACTCCTTTGCATTTAATGCATGTGCATGACCCTGGCTGCCGTAACCAATCACTGCAATTGTTTTTCCTTCTAATAATGAAAGGTTACAATCCTGTTGATAATAAATCTTTGCCATCCTATATTCCTCCTACTTTGTATGCGAGGATTTCTCCTCATTATTTATTTTGGGTATTTACTCTCTTACAATAACTTAGTCATCAATATAATCTGAGATATCTCCGAATCCTCTAGTTAAACCGGTAATACCAGTACGGACAAGCTCTCTGATTGTATATGGTTCTAGTAATTTAATAAATGCATCCAGCTTCTCCTGGCTTCCGGTTAATTCTATAATCAGGGATTCCGGTGCCACATCTACGATCTTTGCTCTGAAGATATCGGCAATCGAAATAATTGCCTGACGATCCTTTTCCGGTGCACTGACCTTGACCAAGATTAGCTCCCTTGTTACGGATTCACCGGGAACTAACTCAATAATCTCAATAACATCTTCTAGCTTAATTAGCTGCTTTCTAATTTGATCTAATATCTGATCATCACCATGCGCTAATACAGTCATCCTGGAAATCGTAGGATTTTCAGTCTCACCTACCGTTAAGCTATCAATGTTATAACCTCTTCTACTGAATAATCCTGCGACTCGACTAAGGACACCCGCTGTATTATCCACCAGAATTGAAAATACCATCCTCTTCATAGCATTCTCCTCTCTTTTATGTAATAGGAAATTGTATCAATATCATATTCACAACCACCTATGTAATAAGCAACTGAAGGACAGAAGCTTATAAGAAAAGCCCGTCACAGGTCACTCTGTAATGGGGCTTCTGTTGCTGTATAAAAAGTAAGTTTATTAAGTTGTATGTTATTGTACCAACTACATTTGTATTTGTCAAGTGTTCAAACGTGCTTAATTACACATTTTTTTATTAGTTTAAATCACTAAAGCAAATGCATAAAAATGCAACATTTTTATATTTCAGATCGCTTTAGATTCAAGATTATTTTATATTCATGATTATTTCATATTCAAGATTTGTTAATAATCTAGATTATATCAGTTGTAATCATAATCGAGATACCTATCTGATAAGCAGAACCATAATCAGAAGATAAACTTAAACATTCAATCCTTATATAATTATCATAAGGCCTACATTACGCACTAGTCCGGTTTTATAGAACTTGTAGCGTATCAATATCTGTCTACGTTTAATATAACCCAATTGTTCTAAATTTGCAAAGCTACGAATGATATCCTGCTTTTCTTTTGGAAGCAGGTTCTGGTAGATGGATATAAATTCATCTGCTTGAAGGCTTAGTGATCTGAGTGCTTCTTTTTGTCTTCCCAAGGAAGTCACCCGATTTTTCACATATTCTCCAAAGCTCAAACCTCCGACTGCATTTCCTCCATGCTGTCGATAAAGAAGAGTTCCTTCCCGAATAAATCCAATCTTTCCCATGGAAGCTGCAATTAAAGCAATCCACCAATCATGGTACCTGGCATTGTTAGGAAGTCTGTTACTTTGTAACACCTTTCGAAGGGCAGCATTAATCATAACCGTGCAACCGATTAATTTATTTTCCATTAGTATATGGGACAGATCTGTTTTACAGGGATTTAAGTGGGAGGATCCGAAAAAGGAATTTGAAATCGTATTCAAATCTTGGTCCACCATCACAGCATCCGTAAAAACAACCATCGGTATTGATTTATCTGACTGAGCTTCCATATTTCTCATACGTTTTAACGTCATTGCAATCTTAGTAGGCTTCCATATATCATCCTGGTCACAAAACATAACATAATCCATAGTAGTTTTGCAGACGCCATGTAAAAAGTTAGCTACTACTCCCTGATTGACAGTATTCTGATGTACATGTATTTTATTCGGATATTGTAGTTCATACTCCTTAAGAATTGAAAGAGTATGATCCTTCGAGCCATCATCAAAAATATAAAGCTCAAAATCCTGATAAGAGGATGCCAGTATCGAATCTACCTGCTCTCTTATATACCGCTCACCATTATAGGTTGCCATAACAATTGCAACTGTACTCATGAAATATACCTCTCCATATTATTTATCATTAACTAGCTTACTATTTCCAATAAGACTTATTCATACTGCATCGCTTCACAAAATCCTTGGAGAAAAGGTCGTAACGTTTCCCTAATTGATAGCCAAGAAATTTACACCCGCTGCTGATCATCAGATCAGGAATCATTAAAAACTTTCTCTTTTCAATCAGATAACGAATGCTACTGATCACTAACTTAATACCCTCAGACTCAGATTTTAAACCATGGAATACTTCAACATATTGATTATGAGAAACCCCAAGGTCAAAGTTACGTGTAAACTGTTCCTCATAGCTATATCGATGAGAATGAATTACCTTTGCTCCCGCTGCATATGCCACTTTATAATCCGCACGAATCATAGCGGCTGCCATAATCATATCTTCATTAAATATTGTCTTATCCACAAAACCGCCAAGCTGACGGTATACGCTGTTACGATAGGTAGCACATACATCGGAACAAAAGAAGGTCTTAATTCCTAGCTCAGAAATATCTTCCTTTGACTTTACCCTGCTTTGATTCGGATAGTTGAAATACCTCGTATATCGCTCTAACAAATCCGCCTTCTCATCCGGCAATTGCCTTGCATACGTCGCTGAGACGGTTGGGTCAAGATAAGGCTCCAGAAGTTTTTCTATCAGATGCTCATCAGCAGGAACTGCATCCTGGGTCATAAACATAATAATATCCGCATCCGATAAGGAAGCGCCATATTTTCTGGTACCACCATGGTCAAAGTTCTTTTTCTCAATTGGAATAACGGTAATATTACTGCCTTCGATCTGAGGATAACTCTGTTCCTCCCCCTCATTCTCCACCGTATGAAGAATCAAGACCCTATTTGGCTTTACTGTTTGTGCATATAGCATCTTTATAAGCTTGTCGAATTTATCTCCAGAATGATAGGTTGGTATTATTACATCGATTGTATACCTCTTCCCAATTCCATCAGTTCTATTTTCTTTTATTGTGTTGTTTAGTTCCATAATCCACCTCACAATTTGAATTTATCAATTTACAATAACACAAGTATATCACAGTTTAAGCAAAAGAAAACCGTAAAATTGGGTTTAGAAGCCAATATTAGTAACTTTTTATAAAACATTTTTAATTTTAAAACCTTTATTAAGTTATGTATGGGGAATATCATTAGCTATAAGGCGTATCAACATAACCCTGATTTGCAAATACAATTTGAGATAGAACGAAAGGATGAACGAAGTATTGCTATTGCTAATCGTGCAAAAGCAAAAGCTTATGACCTGATGTTATTCGTATTCGGCGCCCTAATGTTATCCTTTGCACTATTAGAGATCAATTTGGTTGTCATTCTTTTGCTTGTATTTGGCTATCTTTTGGTTGTCATTTCTTTTATCTATCATCTTATGAAATATGATCGTGAAATGTAGCTGATGCCATCTTGATATAAATAAAAAGGGATGATTCCATTGGAAATACTCTTTCAATTCCCGATTGAATCATCCCACTTTTAATACTTGACAATTAGATCAGCTGGCAGTTCTAACTTAAATATTGTACTTATTACTTTGGAATAGAGAGACTTTCCAACCGGTAAATAGAATAATTAAAGTCCCTCAACTTCCTTTCCAACTGAGTACTGTTAATTCTGGAGAAATAGTCCTCCTTAATTTCATCTGCCGAAATAGCATACTCGTAAAACATCGTACCGTATTCCCCAATTGAATCTTCGTTTTCTCTCTTATCGTTATTATCATTCCAACGCTCTGGATCCGTTACCACCGGAAGAACAATCGGTGCAGCATCTAAGGACAACTCGTTCGTCAAATAATTCATATCTGAATAACTGAGGGTATCAACATGGTCAATTAGATACTTAGCAATATAATAATCTGGCCTGGAAAATGAAAAAATCAAATAGGGAAGGACGATCACAGCCACACAATAACGGAACAGGGGGAAGCTTTTACGAAACTCCGTAATAACAACTCCGGCTAGAATAAGGGCAATTACGAATAATGCCAATAGCACAAATACTCTCAAAAAGGTTAAATGATACGCACTAATATAAAGTAACATACGATAGGTTGCAGAGCCAATCATAATATAGGTACAAAGTGTTATTAATGTAATTAGAACACTTACCACTCTACTTTCCTGGAACAGCGTTTTTTCTAATAACATTAAGATAATGTTGATAGAGGCTACCGCCAGGAGCTCAAAGAAGCCTCTTCTTGCATATTCTGCAAAGGTAAATTCCTGCGGAAGTACGGACACACCATTCGCGAATAAATATACCACCTGAATTCCGCAAAAGAGTACATAGACAAAGGATAAAATAAGCATAACCGTAATGGCTATGGATGCGTCAGCTTTCTTTTTCTGGGCACGGGATTCCTCTCCCACATTCGTAACAGCTCCACAAAGGATGCAATAGCAGGCTAAAAATCCAAACACTAACATAAAGCCCACACCAATGACATCTCCCGAGAAAATGAACTGGAATATATCCTCTGTCAGCTCTCCAAATAGCAAATCCGCGCTGGATAATAGTGCAAGAATGATAATTACCAAAGGTACCGATATAACAATACCAATAAATATATTGCGTAGTTTGTCGTTCTTTAGCACCTTAATTTGCTTCATAAATCCCACCCCATGTACAAAGGGTTTGCCTAGAGAGACAATGCTAAAGAACAATAGCCCTAGCATTTTCCCGAAATGTCTTGAGAAATCCCATGTTTCATCTTTGTAAAATTGATGTAACAGGGATAAGTCAAGCAAAATTAAAATTCCCACCAGATTGAGAAATTGAAGAATCTCACTTGATGTAAGCATGGATGAGAGACTTAGCATTATTGCACCTGAATAATAAAACAGATTGGTGTTTTTTGCAGGAACGGATAGTTTTCTTCCAATGATATAGAGTAAGAATACCATTATGACTGTAAAGGCAAAAACATTAAAACCAAGTGAAGCTTTATAAAATAATAAGGTAAATAAAAGCCCAAAGATCAAGCTGATGCCACCAAACACTCCGAAGTTATGACGAACTTTTGTCAGCAAAGGCGATTCTGTTTCCCTTTGAGCAATGATTACTCCTGCTGGCATTATTTTATCTGCTGGATTTACATTATCTGCCAAAAACACTTTAGCTGCATTTTGATTAACTGATTCATTCGAATTTAATTGTTCCATCTGTGCTACCTCCTATCATAATTTTGTGTACAACAATTACCAATTCTGTGATTAGAATTGTTGATTTCTTTTTGTCATATCATTTTGTATTATTTAAACTCGTTCTAAAACTTCTTTTTATTAAGATTCATCCTCAACATATTTTAAAATATCCCCAGGTTGGCAATTTAAGGCTTTACAGATTGCTTCCAAGGTACTAAAACGCACTGCCTTCGCCTTATTATTCTTTAGGATAGAAAGATTAGCCATGGTAATATCCACTTGTTCGGCCAACTCTGTCAAACCTATTTTTCTTTGTGCCATTACAACATCTAAATTCACTTCAATCATAGCAGCCCCCCTTAGATCGTTAAATCATTCTCTTGTTTATAGGTTACCGCTTGATCAAATACCATTGATAATACCAGGGAAAAGAGGCCGGCAATTACAAATACTGCAATCAATACCAGTGCTGCTGGGGTAATGACAAAAAACAATCTGGCAGCCATGCAAACGGCTATGATAAAAGCGCAAACTCCCATTCGTTTTAAGGATATTACATTCTCTCTTACAAAGGGGTCTTCCCTAAGAACTGTCCGAAACATTCTTCTTAATTCCCATAGTATCATTAGCGCAAAAACGCCCGCGATCATAAAGATGATGCAAAAGGGCAAATAAAATTGACTGAAAATCTTAAAAATATGCTCTCCTACAAATCGAAAACTAAGCGGAACCGTAGCGCAAACGATAATTCCAATATAAAACATGAAATCCAATATCGTTTTCGTAAATCGAACAAATGGATCCTTACTCATACTTGACCTCCTAAATTACTCTTTTATTCCGTATGTAATCTTAATGAAATTTTAATCTGCTTAAATACGTTAAGACATGATATTCAGCGACATGACATTAATTCCCTCATGCAGTAGTTACTATAACATCACTTCTTTTGTTTGTCAATAATATTTTATTGTTATTCGATAAATATTTATTGTTGTACAGTGATTTTTTTACTACCGCACTTAAATGAGGGTTGATTGCAACACGAGAATCCCGTTTGTAAGCTGAGAGTCCCATTTTGTAAATGAAATTCCATTTTTGTAAGCAAAAGTCCCGTTTTGTAAATGAAAATCCCGTTTTGTAAACAACTTTCCCATT
>JAEWIZ010000027.1 GCA_023386815.1 Bacillota bacterium | reverse complement strand
TAGGACTTAGTGATCCGGTGGTATAAAGTGGGATTGCCATCGCTCAACGGATAAAAGCTACCCTGGGGATAACAGGCTTATCACTCCCAAGAGTTCACATCGACGGAGTGGTTTGGCACCTCGATGTCGGCTCATCGCATCCTGGGGCTGTAGTAGGTCCCAAGGGTTGGGCTGTTCGCCCATTAAAGCGGTACGCGAGCTGGGTTCAGAACGTCGTGAGACAGTTCGGTCCCTATCCGGCGTGGGCGTAGGATATTTGAGAGGAGCTGACCTTAGTACGAGAGGACCGGGTTGGACGAACCGCTGGTGTATCGGTTGCACTACCAAGTGCACGGCCGAGTAGCCAAGTTTGGACGGGATAAACGCTGAAGGCATCTAAGCGTGAAGCCCCCCTCAAGATGAGATATCCCATAGCATAAGCTAGTAAGACCCCTGGAAGACTACCAGGTGGATAGGACAGAGGTGGAAGTGTGGTAACACATGGAGCTGACTGTTACTAATAGGTCGAGGGCTTGACCTGAAAAGGTTTATCAGTTATAATGGATGTAAGTTTTCAATGAATACATTGTATTCTATGTGTAGTATCAAATGGCCCAGTGGCTCAGTTGGTTAGAGCGCCGCCCTGTCACGGCGGAGGTCGAGGGTTCGAGTCCCTTCTGGGTCGTTAAAACACCTAATACTCAGTGTTTTATAAGTTGAAAAATAATTATTTAAAAATTATTTAAAACTTAAGGATATGATTCCTGAAATGAGTAATAATAATCCCATGGGATCTTAGCTCAGCTGGGAGAGCATCTGCCTTACAAGCAGAGGGTCATAGGTTCGAGCCCTATAGGTCCCACTCAATACTCCAATTGGTATTGAAGTTTATTACTAGATATGCCGATGTGGCTCAATTGGCAGAGCAGCTGACTTGTAATCAGCAGGTTATCGGTTCGAGTCCGATCATCGGCTTTTCAACTGAATAATGTATACCATGTATACATGGTTGATCTTTTTGGATGGGTTCCCGAGTGGCCAAAGGGGGCAGACTGTAAATCTGTTATCGACGATTTCGAAGGTTCGAATCCTTCCCCATCCATTGGCTTTAAGCCAATAAGTGTTGCTGTAAGATCAAAATACGGACTTAAAAAATTGTCGCGGGGTGGAGCAGTCTGGAAGCTCGTCGGGCTCATAACCCGAAGGTCATAGGTTCAAATCCTGTCCCCGCAATTGTAATGCATTACTAACTGAATAATTTCGTAGTCCATAATGAAGAAATACATAATTTTGGAAAGCGATTTTGACCTTGCCCAGATAGCTCAGTTGGTAGAGCAGAGGACTGAAAATCCTCGTGTCGCTGGTTCAATTCCGGCTCTGGGCATTTTGCTTTGACTAAGCATGGGATATTAGCTCAGTCGGTAGAGCACATGACTTTTAATCATGGTGTCCCGGGTTCGAATCCCGGATGTCTCATTGGAAAGACCTAAAGATAGGTCTTTTTTTTATGTCTAAATATCATAGGTACTATTTATAATACGGTATTAAATTCAATAGCGTACAAGATATTTTGACAAATGTACAAGAGCTGGTGTATGATAATAAAGGTTAATTTAAAATGAGTAAAGAAAAAGTAGTCTGTATTTTACTAAATGGTTGATCTTTTAAGTTTGTTTTAAAAAGTTACAAGGATAGAAAATGTCTGACCATAGAATTGACCAATGAGGAGAAACCTAATGAGTTTTAATGTACAAAAGAGTAGAACATCACCAGTGATATTATTTGCAATATTGTGTATACTTGCTTCAGTAGGCATAGGCCTATATCATATGGATCATATGGCACGATACAGTTATGAAGAAAAATTGGATACATATAATTCCCTTACAAGGAATATAGCCACTTTAATGAAACAAGAATATGAAAATAATATTAACTATCTAAAAGTATCAGCCAATCTTATCGCCCAGACAGGAAAAGTAAGTAGTAAGGAAATCAATACGATTCTGCCTATTATAGCAGAGGAAAAGAATTATGTGGATCTAGCCATTGTTGATATCAACGGTGTCGGATACAATATTTTTAATGAAAAAATTGATATCTCTGATGAGAACTATTTTTTAAAAGTAAAAACAGGTGAAATAGTTTCAGGGGATACTATCTTATATACCTCTAAAAATATTCCTGTCACACTCTTCGCAGTGCCTATTGTGGAAAATCAAGTTTGCATTGGAGCATTAGTAGCTAAATTGGGTCCAAAACTTAGTAAACAAGAGCTATTTGAAAGTGAAACCAAGGATGGAACTCTGATATATATACTTAACGCAAATCGGGAATTAATTGGATATGTTCAAGATACTAATATTTTAGAGTTTAACTATAATGCGGTTACTTCTAATGGATATTTTCTAAAAGATAAAAAGAATATATTGAACACAATCCAGCTAAAAGATTTATTGTTTAATAATAAAGAAAGTAGTTATGCATATGTCTGGGATGAAGTTAAGCTTGGAATGAAAGATTGGTCAATATTAGTAGGCAGACCTAATGTTATTAGCCCACTAATGAAGGATATTCTTAGACTTACCAACTTAATGTGGATATTCATAACACTAGGAACTACACTTCTTATTGCTTTATTGATTATTTTCCAACGGAATGCGGATAATAAGCTTGTAAAAATGATGTATTTAGATCCGGTTACAGGAGGGGATAATTGGTATAAGTTCCGGCTTACTGCGAACAAAATTTTGAATAGTAAATTGTTCCAAAGAAGAAAGTATGCTGTGATCAATTTTGATATTAACCGTTTTAAAGTAATAAATGATGCTTATGGATACCAAAAAGGAGATGAAATCCTCAAAGATATTTATAATGTCATTAAAAAGTGGTCTAGACCGGGAGAGCCATATACCAGGTATGCTGCAGATCAATTCTATATCATGACATCCTTTCATGAGAACGACGAGCTGGTAGATAGGATTTATGATCTTGATCATAGACTCCATAATCTTAAATTTACAAGTAGTACTAAAATATATTATGGAATTTACCATATAACCGAGCGTCAGGATTCTATTGACCATATGGGCGAGTTTTCTAGTATTGCTAAGAATAATATAAAAGGAAGTACAAAGGGAATTATAGCATTCTTTGACGATGCAGCCCGTGATCGTTTATTGGAGGAAGAAGAGATTGAACGGTCAATGAATGAGGCTCTTGAGAATGAAGAATTTCATGTCTACCTGCAGCCAAAGTTCTCACCTATGGAAGAGATGATTCATGGAGCAGAGGCCTTGGTTCGTTGGTGTAAAAGCAGTGGCAGAATTATTTCGCCAAGTAATTTTATACCGGTTTTTGAGAAAAATGGCTTTATTACTGAGCTTGATTATTATATGTTAAAGAAAGTGTGTGCAATAATTCGAAATTGGATTAAGTTAGGTTATGAGCCAATACCAATATCAGTAAATATATCCAGGCTTCATTTTGCAAATCCTCAGTTAGCTGATGTAATTAAAGATATTGTGGATCAGTATGATGTACCGCATTATTATGTGGAGTTGGAGCTTACAGAAAGTGCATTTTTACAAAATAAGCAGATGATGATTCTGACAGTTACACAACTGAGAGAGTATGGGTTTATAGTGTCCATGGATGATTTTGGTGCAGGATATTCATCCTTAAACTCACTTAAGGATCTGCCTTTAGATGTTGTTAAACTTGATGGTGAGCTATTCCGAATGACGGATGAGGTTGAAAGAGGACTAACGGTAATTAGAAATACCATTACCATGGCTAAGGATCTTCACATGAAAGTGGTAGCAGAGTGCATTGAAACAAAGGAACAGGTTGATTTTTTATGCCATGTGGGATGTGATATTATTCAAGGCTATTATTATGCAAAGCCTATGCCGGTTCAGCAGTTTGAGGAACTATATTTTAATCTGGATGTTATTGACTAAGTAAGCATTTTTTGATTTTGTTATAATAAATGTGTGTTTAATTTGCCAATTGAAATCTTGTTTATTTTATTGTATAGTTAATGAGGTATGTGTTAACACAATAAAACTCGATCTAAAAGGCAGTATATCTGACTTTTTGATAAATGGAGTTATGCTTATATAAGCTGGGTCTTTGTTAAACCGATAGGAAAAGTTATTTTCCTAGAACCGGGGGGCGGAATTAATATGGACACTCCTATAAACCATTAATTTTTAATGAAAAAGACATTTCTTAATCAGTTGTTGCAGGCAGTTTTGGTTGTGGCAGCTGGATTAAGTCTTAGTCCAAGGGAGGTTTTTATTTATGAAGCTGTTTCTAGATACGGCAAATGTAGAAGAAATTAAGAAGGCAAGTGAACTGGGTGTCATTTGCGGTGTAACCACCAATCCATCCTTAATTGCTAAGGAAGGCAAAAAACTGGAAGATGTAATTAAGGAGATTACTAGCCTTGTTGATGGACCGATCAGCGGTGAAGTTAAGGCTACTACTGTAAAAGCAGAAGATATGGTTGCAGAAGGTAGAGAGATTGCCAAATTACATCCTAATATGGTAGTTAAAATTCCTATGACATTAGAAGGGTTAAAAGCTACAAAGATTCTTTCCAGTGAAGGTATCAAAACAAATGTTACATTAATTTTCTCAGCAAATCAGGCACTTTTGGCAGCTAGAGCTGGTGCAACTTATGTATCACCTTTTGTTGGTCGTCTTGATGATATTTCTATGCCAGGTACTGATTTAATCGATACGATTGTACAGATTTTCCGTACCTTTGATATTAAAACAGAAATTATTGCTGCAAGTATCCGTAATGTAGTTCATATTACAGAGTGTGCACTTGCTGGTGCTGATATTGCTACTGTTCCTTACAGTGTAATTGAACAAGCTACAAAACATCCTTTAACAACATCTGGAATTGAGAAATTTATTCAGGACTATAAAGCAGCATTTGGAGAATAAAATTGATAATAAATCAAATGAATTAATAGTCAAATTCATTTGTTATGGATATGAGAAGGCTCGTCAGGGCCTTTTCAAAATGTTATTGCCGCAATGCGGCTGAATGGAGGAAAAAATGAAGAATATTGATACAATGTCAGTGAATGCCATAAGAGTATTATCCGCTGATGGCGTACAAAAGGCTAATTCCGGACATCCTGGTTTACCGCTCGGTGCAGCAGCAATGGCTTATGAATTATGGGCAAAGCATATGAAGCATAATCCAGCAAATCCGAAATGGGACAACAGAGATCGTTTCGTTCTATCTGGCGGACATGGATCTATGTTACTTTATTCCTTATTACATTTATTCGGATATGGGCTGAAAGCAGAAGATTTAGCAAACTTCAGACAGGAAGATTCCTTGACACCAGGTCATCCGGAGTATGGTCATACGGTTGGTGTAGAAGCTACCACAGGCCCTCTTGGTGCAGGTATGGCAATGGCTGTTGGTATGGCAATGGGTGAAGCACATCTGGCAGCTAAATTCAACAAAGAAGGATATCCGGTAGTTGATCATTATACCTATGTACTTGGCGGCGATGGTTGTATGATGGAGGGTATTACCTCAGAAGCAATGTCACTTGCTGGTACCCTTGGATTAGGTAAGTTAATCGTATTTTATGATAGTAATAAAATTTCAATCGAAGGTAGCACCGACATTGCATTTACCGAAGATGTTCAAAAGCGTTTTGATGCTTTCGGCTTCCAGACATTAGTTGTAGAAGACGGTAATGATTTGGATGAAATAGCGAAAGCAATTGAAGCTGCGAAAGCGGATTTATCAAGACCATCCATGATTACAGTTAAAACACAAATTGGTTTTGGAAGTCCTAAGGAAGGTAAAGCAAGTGCTCATGGCGAACCTCTAGGTGCAGATAATGTAATTGCGATGAAGGAAAAACTAGGCTGGCCAAGTCACGAAGCTTTCCATGTTCCTGAAGAAGTGTATGAGAATTATAGAGCACTGGCAGCAGAAGGTGCAAAAGCAGAAGCTGCATGGAATGAAATGTTTGCTAACTATTGCAAAGAATATCCTGAGTTGAAGACATTATGGGATCAACATCATGATGTAGATGCTGCTAAGGATTTAATGGATAAGGAAGAATTCTGGGCATACGCTGATAAGCCGGATGCTACTAGAAATCTATCCGGTATTATGATTAATAGAATTAAGAATTATCTTCCAAGCTTTATTGGAGGATCTGCAGATCTTGCACCTTCCACGAAAACCTATATGAATGATATGGGAGATTTCTCAAAGGATGATTATGCAGGACGTAATCTGCACTTCGGTGTAAGAGAATTAGCAATGGCTGCAATGGGTAACGGTTTAGCGCTTCACGGAGGCTTACGTGCTTATGTATCCACATTCTTTGTATTTAGCGATTATGTTAAACCAATGGCAAGACTGTCTGCATTAATGGGACTGCCACTCACCTATGTATTGACACATGATAGTATCGGTGTTGGTGAAGATGGACCGACTCATGAGCCAATTGAGCAATTGGCAATGCTTCGTGCTATGCCTAACTTTACTGTATTTAGACCTGCTGATGCAACAGAGTGCGCGGCAGCTTGGTATTATGCAATTACTTCCACCAAAACTCCTACGGCTTTGGTTCTTACCCGTCAAAATCTCCCTCAGTTAGCTGGTTCCTCAAAGGAAGCCTTAAAGGGTGGTTATATCGTATCAGCTTCCAAGAAGGATGTACCGGATGCAATTATTATGGCAAGCGGATCTGAAGTGGAGCTTGGTATTAATGCTCAGGTTGAACTGGAGAAAGAGGGCGTTGATGTAAGAGTGGTAAGTATACCTTCCATGGATTTATTTGAAGCTCAGTCAGCAGAATACAAGGAAAGCATACTTCCTAAGAATGTAAGAGCAAGAGTTGCAGTGGAAGCTGGCGCTGATTTTGGTTGGGGCAAGTATGTTGGTTTAGACGGAACTACTGTAACTATGAAGGGCTTCGGTGCATCTGCTCCGGCAGGCGTTCTGTTTAAGAAATTTGGTTTCACTACAGAAAATGTAGTTAAGGCCGTGAAAAGTATTCTATAATCATTAATATATAATATAAACCTCTAATTATATGGTCTATCCATAGTTAGAGGTTTTTATATTATGGTTCTTTGTCAATAGTAGGGAGTGGGATTCATTTGAATTCCACCACTTCACTGCATGTTCATTTATTAAAATCAGATAAGAAATACCCTATGGATATTGTCAAGTATGTGTTAGTATGATATTGTTTTAACAAGCTTAACAAAGTATTTTTTAAGAAAACTTATGTTAGCAGCATGTATTCAGGAATGGGAAGCCTGATTACATGACGGGTCGCATTTTTGCGGGAAGATAGAATGATTCGAATAGGAGCCAGGATAGCTGGCTCTTATTTGATATGCTCATTTCTAATATAATTTTAATATACAGATATTGAAAAAAAAGATTCGAACCGATACAATGGAAGCAGAGTTGAAATGAACGGTGAGGAGGAAGGGTTTTGTGGCTAAAATATTAATTGTTGAAGACGAAGCAAAAATTGCAAGATTCTTAGAATTAGAATTGAAACACGAAGGGTATGAGGTTATCGTAGCCGGGGACGGAAGAACAGGGTTAGAGAAAGCATTAAGAGATGAGGTTGATCTGGTTGTACTTGATATCATGCTGCCTGGACTTAGTGGAATTGAGGTATGCAGAAGGATTCGATTAGAGTCTAAGCTACCAATAATTATGCTCACTGCTAAGGATGATGTAACAGATAAGGTTGCAGGTCTTGATATGGGAGCAGATGACTATATGACGAAGCCCTTTGCTATTGAGGAATTATTAGCACGAATTCGTGTAGCATTAAATCGTGTTAAGAATACCATGGCTGAGACAAAGCTGGATAAACTTCAGGTTGGCGAAGTGATCTTGAATTTGGCGAGCCATACTGCCTTTTTTGGTGAAGAGGAGCTTGTTCTTACAAAAAAGGAATATGAGTTGTTAGAGTATTTAATTCGTAACAAAAATATTGCACTGACTAGAGAGCAACTCTTGAACAACGTTTGGGACTATGAGTACTTTGGTGATACCAATGTAGTGGATGTCTATATCCGATATTTAAGACAAAAAATTGATGAAAAGTATGGAGTTCATTTAATCTCAACCGTTAGAGGTGTTGGTTATATCATTAAAGATTAAGTGACATAATAAGGAGTAAGATCATAAAATATTTCCTTGTACTGCTCATACCTTATTAATACTAATTTCGTAATCTACAGGAAGGGGAGGGGAGCTGTGAAAGAACAGTTAGTAGAACTAATTCGTAATATCTTAAGAAAAATTGTCCTCCCTTTTAGAAGAAAAAAAGAGAAGTGGTTGGGAAGCTTGCGATTTTCTATGGCTTTTCGAATCTCGATGGCTTACTGCAAGCTGTTGTTGACCCATGGAATTTTGTTTATTGTTGGCTTTTTTCTTATTTACATGTATTCAGAGAAGACAAATTTTGATCGAATGGCAGATACCCTCGTGTCTAACATAGTAAAAGAAGAGGGAGGACAGGTATTTAATCCCTACTTGGATCAAGGGCTTACCGTAAGAATATTAGAGAAAGATACCTATGTTGATTACTACAAGGATTGTGAGAACGATCTGTATGATAACAAAAAATTTACGTTTGGGATTCATTATGAGTGGCAGAGTAACTTAAACATATTGATTGTAAAAAGTCAAAGAGAGTTTTTGATTGGTGGTAGAGCTTATGTAGCTCAGTTTCGATATGATTTATCAGACAGTTACTTAAAGTGCCTTGACTTAGCCTGGAAGATTACATTGCTATATCTATTAATCATATATTTAGTAATACGCAAGGGTAAACAAAGTGATATTAAGTTGTTTGAACCAGTCCGGGTCATGTCAGCAACAGCGAATCGACTGACTGTAAATAATCTTCATAGTGAACGGCTGAATGTAGAGGGAACAAAGAATGAACTAAAGGATTTAGCGAATGTCATTAATGCCATGTTAGACCGTATTGAGACCTCTTATGAGAGCCAAAAACAATTCGTATCAGATGCCTCACATGAACTTCGTACCCCAATTGCAGTAATACAGGGCTATGCAAATCTATTAAATCGGTGGGGAGCCAAAGATCCGGAGATACTTCATGAGTCCATTGAAGCCATTCAAAATGAAGCCAGGTCAATGCAGGACTTAGTTGAGAAGCTCTTGTTTTTATCGAGGCATGATAAAAAAACCTTAAAGCTAATTAAAAAGAATTTTAATATGAGTAAGTTAGTGGAGGATATGGTTAAGGAAACAAAGCTGGTAGCTGCGAATCGCGTGATAGAGAGTTCTGTGACGGAAAATATTATGGTTTACGGAGATGAACAGGCATTAAAGCAGGCAGTTCGTATCTTCATTGATAATGCGGTTAAGTATTCGAGGGATGGTGATACCGTTACCATTAAATGTGAGAAGGTTAATGAGGATTGTATTATTACTGTCCAGGATACGGGAATTGGTATGACACAAAAGGATCTTGATCATATTTTTGATCGTTTTTATCGCTCTGATTATGTACGTAATCAGAATATTGGCGGACATGGATTAGGCCTTTCCTTAGGTAAATTAATTATTTTGGCCCATACAGGTAAAATAAGGGTTAGATCTCAATTTAAGAAAGGGACTAGCTTTATTATAACAATACCAAAACGTAGAGTATGAGATGTACAGAGGAATCAACAGGTCAATTATGTTAGAGTTAATAAGAAGACGTAAGGTGTGGTTATTACAGATACTAACGGATCCAAACCATCACATCTTAGTAGGGACGATAGACGAAAAAATCATTTCATCCTGTGTCCTTGTGGTTGTTCATAATCTAACCCACCAGCAGCGCCCTTACGCTTTAATTGAGAATGTAATTACGGATAAATCCTTTCGTAACTTTGGTTATGCTACCATGCTACTGGAACATGCAAAATCCATAGCTGCAGAAAATAACTGTTATAAAATTATGCTTATGACAGGGTCAAAGGAAGAGAATATACTTAATTTCTATGAAAAAGCCGGGTATAACCGTAATGATAAAACAGCATTTATACAGTGGTTAGAGTGATTATAGTTAAGATAAGTTAAAATAGTAGAATAATTAAAGTTCAAAATCACTTGGCATTAGGATAAGAAATCCACACCTTAGTAAGAAATATGAAATAGTGATAGGAATGAAAGAAGTCAGTTTAAAATACGTAAGTTTAAATTACATGACAAATAGAATAGATTACTTAGCAGTCTGGAAAGGACTGCTTTTTTTATGACAAGTCATATATTTTGCTACTTGTATTATGATAAGACTACTATTCATAAAACATACATTATAAATCTTACAACTTAACCCATTGAAAATGTATCTTACCTTAGTTGGTCTTGTAATAAGTAATCAAGGGCTATACACTCAAGAAAAGATAAAATTATTCGATAGACAATAGATACCACATGTGATCCACTTAACCAAACGGTTATATAGAGCAAAGGTGACCGGTGCTAGGAGGGGTAAATGGTATTCTATTTTAAAGAGAGGAAGAAAGATGGAAGATATTATTCAAGTAAAGAGGTTAAAGAAATACTTTGGAGAGATAAAAGCTGTTGATAATATCAGCTTTCGTGTAAAACGGGGGGAACTATATGGATTCCTTGGCGTGAATGGAGCGGGGAAATCTACAACGATAAATATGCTATGTACCCTTCTTCCCAGGAGTGAGGGAGAGGTGACAATTAGTGGACATCAATTAGGTAAGGAGGATTCATTAATTCGTAATAAAATAGGTGTGGTTTTTCAGGACAATACCTTGGACGATAAATTAACGATAAAGGAAAACTTAATTCTTCGAGGAAATCTTTATAGTAAGGATCAGAAGGCCATTCATAACAATCTACAAAGAGTATGTAATATTTTAGAGATCCATGATTTACTAGAACGTCAATTTTGCAAATTATCCGGGGGACAAAAGAGAAGATGTGAAATAGCACGAGCATTAATGAATCAGCCGGAGATCTTATTTCTTGATGAACCTACCACAGGTCTTGATCCCCAAACAAGACAGAATGTATGGGAGAGCATGGAGAGATTAAGAATGGAAGAGCAGATGACGGTATTTCTTACAACTCATTATATGGAAGAGGCAGCTAAAGCTCAGTACATTTCTATTATGGAGTCAGGTAAATTGGTAGCAGAGGGTAGTCCCTCCCAGCTAAAGCAGCAGTATGCTCATGACATGTTAAGACTGGTTCCAGAAGATATAGAAGGTGTTTTAACATACCTTCAGGAATCGAAGCTGCCCTTTGAAAGAAAAAGTAATCATCTTCAGGTAACGATACCCGATTCCATGTTCGGTCTGGAAGTATTAAGTCACATCAAGGAGAAAATCAAATCCTTTGAGTTAGTTCAAGGTACTATGGATGATGTGTTTTTAACAGTCACAGGAAAAAGTTTAGTTTGAAGGTAGAGAGAGAATCCCTGTTGATGATTATATGAATGAGATGGTAGGATAGCCGTAGGATGGAGGAATTATGTTATTAATTAAATTGATTAAAAGAAATATGTTAGTGTATGTAAGGGATCGGGCAAACATCTTCTTTTCCCTGTTATCCATGATTATTATCATTGGACTAATGGTAGTTTTCCTTGGAAAGATGAATACAGATAATATAGTGGATTTATTGAGGGAATACGGAGGAGAAAGAGATGGGGCTGCGGACCTCTCGAATGCACATCAGCTGATTATATTATGGACCTTAGCTGGTATCGTAGTGGTAAATTCAGTAACAATTACGCTCTCACTGGTAGGTATCATGGTAGAGGATGAAGCACATAAAAAATTATCCAGCTTCTATGTAGCACCGGTGAATCGTATGATATTTGTACTGGGATATGTTGCAGCAGCAATCTTTATGGGAATTATCATGTGCGTACTGACTTTTGCATTGGGAGAAGCCTATATTGTCGTAACAGGAGGGGACTTACTAGCCCCGGTCCAAATGTTGCAGGTGCTGCTTTACATTGTATTGAATGTTTTTACATCTGCCACCTTGGTATTTTTAATCGCCAATTTTGTACACTCACTAAGTGCTTTTTCAGGATTAAGTACTGTAATTGGAACAGTTGTAGGGTTTATCGCGGGGATCTATTTACCGATTGGAATGCTGCCGGAGAAGGTACAAATGGTATTAAAGGGCTTTCCTTTATTTTATGGGTGCTCATTTTTACGAGAGCTATTTACAAAGGATATCCTTACGAAGACATTTTCCAATTGTCCGGAGCAGCTAGTAAGCGATTATAAAGAGTTCATGGGTATCACGATTACGCTTCGGGACAATGCTATTTCGAATGAAGTTAAGGTAGCAATCCTGTTAATTAGTGGTATAATTTTCATAGGAGTATCCATAATTCTACAAAGACGTAGAAATGTAATGAATCGATAACATAGGGGGCACTATGAAGATTGTAATTGAAGAGTGTAAGCCGGAAGAAGAGGATCAGATTATTATACGCTGCAGGGAGTTGGATGAACATATCCTCAAGATAATATCTGAGTTTAAAATGGGGCAAAAGAAATTGTCTGGTCTGAAAGATGGAATTATTACGATGATCGACCCCGCCAATGTATATTATTTTGAAGGAGTAGATAACAAGGTATTTATGTACTGTAAGCAAAATGTGTACGAAACAAAGCTGAAACTGTATGAAATTGAAGAGGAGTTTAAAAATACGAATTTTTTTCGTGCCTCCAAATCCGTCATATTAAATGTAACGAAAATTAAGAATGTTAGCCCAGCTTATAATGGACGATTTGAAGCACTATTATTTAATGGTGAACGAGTGGTAATTTCCAGGCAATATGTACCGGAACTAAAGAAAAAGTTAGGACTATAGGGGGTGACAGACATGGCATGGTTAAAGAATATTATCATAACGTTCTGTTATGTATTGGCAGGAAGTACAATCTGTGCAACTATCTTTATTACACAATTTTGGCCGAGTGAGACGCAAATGATAACTATATTAGTCCAGTTATTATGTTTATCAGTCCTGGGCTCCGCCGGTAATCTAATTTTTTATTCAAAACGGGAATTAAGTAAAAAGAAAATGAAAGTTAGAACCATAATTCATTATATCTATGTTTACTTGTCTGTACTTAGCTGTGCATATCTCTTTGGGTGGATTGTTCCAGGTAACATAAAACAGACGCTTGTAATGTTAATCATGATATGCTGCGTTAATCTAAGTGTAAGTTATGCATTAAAAAAGAAAGAAGACAAAACCGCAGAAATTATAAACAGGAAATTAAGTAAAATGAATTTGATTGAGAAAGAAAGCCAAGATGATTAAATGATTGAAGTAAAACACCCTCGAAGATTCAACCTTCAGAGGGTGTTTTGTGGATAAAAGGTCTGAAAAATAGACTCCACGTGGAAAACTTAGACTCATCCGTAAGATTTTTAAAGATTTTTAAACTGAGCCATATACAGGTTATAATAAAGACCTTTCTTTGCCAGTAATTCATCAGAGCTACCTTCTTCTTTGATCTGTCCTTCATCAATAACAAAGATACGATCTGCTTTTCGGATGGTTGAGAGTCTATGTGCAATTACAAAGGAGGTTCTACCTCTTAATAAAGCTTCAATACCCTGTTGTACCAAAAGCTCGGTATGAGTATCAATACTGGAGGTAGCTTCGTCCAGTATCAATATTTTAGGCATGGAAACCATAGTTCTTGCGAAGGCTAATAACTGGCGTTGTCCGATGGATAGACCGTTTCCTCGTTCTTTTAATTCTGTATCATATCCATTCTCTAGCTTCATAATAAACTCATGTGCATTCACAGCCTTGGCAGCAGCGATAACCTCTTCGTCTGTAGCGTTAAGTTTGCCATAGCGAATGTTATCAGCTACCGTACCGGAAAATAGGAAATTATCTTGGGTCATGATACCCATTTGTCTACGTAAGCTCTCAATCGAAGCCTTTTTAACATCTAAGCCATCAATATAAATATTGCCTTGCTGTATGTCATAAAAGCGGCTGATCAGATTTACAATGGTAGTTTTGCCTGCACCTGTTGGACCAACAAGTGCTATGGTCTCGCCAGGTTTTATATGAAAGCTGACATCATTAAGAACCTTGGTTTCTGAATCATAGGAAAAGGAGACATGATCAAAGTTGATGTCACCCTTTATCTCGGGAAATTCTATAACATCTTCAGAGTCAGTAATTTCCGGCTTAGTATCCATAATATCAAAAATTCGTTCTGCCCCGGCTAGATTTGTAACTAGCTGGTTATAAAAGTTACTAAGGTTCATAATTGGATGCCAGAACATTGAGATATACATTGCAAAGGCAATTAGTGTGCCCACACTACCGGCATTAATATGAATCACCTTGACAGCTACAAAATACATAGCAATACTTCCGATACCCCAGCAAAGATCAATGATAGATCCAAAAGCATCGTTAAGACGAACAGCACTAATAAAGGAATCGCGGTGCTCCTTTAGCAGAACATCAAAGGTTTCTGAGGTTTCTCCTTCTGCATTAAAACTTTGGATAATTCGAATGCCCGATAAATCCTCGTGGACGAAAGCGTTCAGATTAGAGCCCTTCTTACGATGAAGCTGCCAGCGTTTGTGAGACCTGGTCTGAATATACCATAATCCAGCGATCATAAAAGGTAGAGACACTAAAGAAGCGAGAGCCAGCTTCCAGTTAACCAAGAGCATAATAATAACTACAGCACAGATCGTAATAAAGTCAGGTATTAAGGTTGTAACACTATTGGAGAGTACATCCTTGAGAGAATTTACATCTCCGATAATACGAGCCAAAATCTTCCCGGTCGGTCTACTGTCAAAAAAGCTAAAGCTTAGCTTTTGTATATGGGTGTACAGCTCCTGTCGAATTGTCAAAAGAACTTTATTCGATATTTTTGCCATAAGGTACATTCTTAACTTTACAAGTAAGACAAAGATTAGGTTTAAGCCAAAAGCGAGGGCGCCGGTTTTGAATAAGCCTACAAAATCCTTATCCGCAATGGGGGTATCAATGGCATATTCGATAATCAGTGGATTCGCAATGGATATGGCCACCGTTATCAACATGATCAGGATAACTAATGTAATGGAGCCTTTGTAAGCCAATAAATAGGCAAATAACCGCAGCAACGTTATTTTTTTATTGACGGAATGTAGAGCTTCATCTTCTTTAATCGCGTTTATTGGCATGCTGCCACCTCCTTTTCCAGATTCTCAAATAGCGGAGATTCCTTTAATTGATCTAGATGCTCACCGTATTGAGCCATATAGGTATTATAATAATATCCTTGTGTCTGCAGCAACGTTTCGTGGGTGCCACGTTCAACAATTTTACCATCCTCAAGAATTATGATCTCATCTGCATTTCGAACAGCAGAGATTCGGTGTGCTATAATGATTTTTGTCGAATCCAGACCAGTCAGAACCTTTTGAATCGTATGTTCCGTTTCCATATCTAGGGCTGAGGTTGAATCATCTAGGATCAGAATAGGTGATTTTTTAGCAAGCGCTCTTGCTATACTGATTCGCTGCTTTTGCCCTCCGGATAGACCGACACCACGTTCACCGATAATCGTGTCATAAGAATCATCCATTTTTTCAATAAAATCTCTGGCCTGGGCATTTTCTACGGCTTCCATCACATCTTCCTGGTTTACGAGATTTTTTTTACCCATCTTTACATTTTCACTAATCGTATCTGAAAATAGAAATACATCCTGCATAACCAAAGAGATACTCTGACGTAGCTGCCCTAAGGATAGATTCTTAATATCCGTACCATCGAGCTTGATATTGCCTTCTGTAGTATCATAAAATCGTTGCAGAAGATTTATGAGCGAACTTTTACCGGTTCCTGTAGCACCCATGATTCCAATCGTTTTGCCAGCAGGCAGTTCAAAATTTATGTCTAATAGGATCTGTTTCTCTCCCAGGGAGAAGGAAACATTGTCAAATTGGATACTGCCCTTTACTTGCTCTAAGCGAAGAGGATTGGAGGGTTCAATAATCTCCGGTTTCTCTGCGAATATTTTTTTAATACGACTAGCTGAGGCAATGGCAGCAGCAAAATCATTTGTTAACCAACCCAGCATTTCCATGGGCCATACAATATTAGTGGAGTATTCTGTAAACGCGGCTAATGCACCAAGCGTCATATCACCTCGGATTACAAGGTAACCGCCAAAGGTAATAGAAGCTAGTGGTAACAACTTTGTCACGAATTGAAAGTAGGGATAATACTTAATAAAAACCTTTGACTGACGTATATTCAGCTCGTAATATCTTTTATTATGAGAAAGGAACTTAGCAATCTCAAATTTTTCTCGGGCAAAAGCCTTTACCGTTCTTACACCGGATAGATTTTCTTGAGCCACCAGGTTAAGTTTTGAGTTTTCGTCACTTATTTCTTCATACACCGAACCAAGCTTACGCTCCATAAATAATGCCATGGCACCCATAATAGGCAGGATGATGGTAGGAATAATTGCAAGCAAGGGACTGATATGATACATGCAATATAGTACAATGATCGTATGAAATATAATTTCAATAATCAGCATGCTCACATAATTCATTGCATTCCAGATTCTATCAATGTCATCCTTAACACGTGACATCAGCTCTCCGGTATTATTTCGATCAAAGAAGCTTAAGGAGAGACTCTGGATATGATTAAATAAATCTCTTCGTATTTTTAAGGAGATTTTTGAGCTTACCGTATCAAAAAGCATTTCCTTGGAGTATTGAAAGATACACCTTCCAAGCCCGATCAGGAATATAACAAGTAATAACTTTGGCAAAAGCCCAAGCTCTCCTCCTACGATTACATTGTCAATAACTCGTTTGGTTATCTGCGGTGACAGCATATCCAGTGATACCGCTATGATAATGCATAGGATAGCGAGGAGATATACGTACCAGTATTTTAATATATATTTTGATAGTTTCATTAATACCGACCTTCCTTTTTATAATGTCGTAGGGAGCCAGGACATGAAGAGGCTCCTTCCCTCATGAGACTCGTAATTTCGTCCTATCCGAGATTTTTAATGTGAAAACCTCTCCCAAGAGATAATTTCGAAGACTATAAAATACTTTTCTTCGATGACGAAATTTTGGCGCAAAAAAAACCGCAGTATGATAATACCGCGGCATAGTCGTCAAAACAAAATGATATAATCCATCAAGTCCTTACCCGTGAGTAAGTAAGAGTAGTTGAATGGAATAATCAGATTTCACGAATCCATGAGGTAATACCATAAGATGATTTCTTTATGAAGTTAGTGCTAAGATGTCTGTTGATTCCGCTAATCATATGTTTTACCTCACTTTCTGTAATAGTCTGCCAATATTATAGCTATAAATTCTATATATTGTCAATAGATTTTTAATAAAAAATAAATAATCTATGAATAAATTATGAACTGTTACATTAACGCGTTAATTTCTAAATTTTTGATTAAGAATTAGAAAAGACGAGAAATCTTCACAAATATATGATATAATGAACAAGTGAGACGTACCGAATTACAGAAAATTTATACGATTTTGATAGCTTATAGAAAGACAAAGGTAGTGATAGAATGGATCTTCCCATGTTTTATAATGAAGCAGAAGACTGGAGCAATGCCCTTCTTCTATATGACGCAGCACTCAAAGAGATTAACACCAAGCTTGAGATATTGAATAATGAATTTAAAGCAGCACATCAATATAACCCAATTGAACACATTACTTCCCGAATAAAAACACCGCAAAGTATTGCGAAGAAGCTAAGACATAACCAAAAAGAGTTAACCATTGAAAATATAGTAAAATATGTTAATGATGTAGCTGGAATACGAATTATTTGCTCCTTTACTTCAGATATTTATCGAATTGCTGATTTGATCGCTAAGCAAAATGATATTAAGGTTCTTAAGGTAAAGGATTATATTATGTGTCCCAAAGAAAATGGCTATACCAGCTACCATATGATTATTGCTATACCCGTTTATCTATCTGACAGAACCATTGAAACAAAGGTGGAAATTCAGATCAGAACCATCGCAATGGATTTCTGGGCAAGTCTGGAGCACAAGATATATTATAAATTTGAGGGTAATGCCCCAGAAAATATTCGAAAAGAATTAAAGGAATGTTCTGAGATAGTTTCATATTTAGACCAAAAAATGTTAAGCTTAAACGAAGAAATTAAAAATTATAATAGAGATCAGATGGAGGCTTGCCAAACACAGATTGCAGCCACCTACAGATCCGTAGTAGCAGAATCCTTTGGAACCATAGTAGAAGAAGAGGATATTGTGATAGACCAGCAGGTGGTTGTACAACAGGAGTATATAAATTCGGAGGATTCAGTAGTACCAGAGGAATCGGAAGAAGAGAATAAAGGCAAGAAGAAAAACGGTTCTAAAAAAACAGTGAGAAAAAGAATGCTATTTGGAATCAGAGCATAGGAATAAAAGTAAAAGCTTCAAAGTAATCAAACTTAAGATTACTTTGAAGCTTTTTTGTGTCAGAGATTAACGGAGCCAAATCACGTGGATCAGTATAAAATACATGTGAAATTATAATTTGATGTTTTTTAATAAAGCGGCAAGTCCTGTAGTGGCTTCCTCACCGGTGGAATAGGAGGCAGGAGCCGCTTCAACCTCCTCAATTACTTCAGCCTTTTCCTCCACAGCCTTCATACTAAGGCTGACCTTGCCGTCCTTAACATCAATAATTTTTACAGTGACGGTCTCACCTTCCTTAATTACTTCATTTGGTGATTTAATCCTTTTATCACATATTTGAGATATGTGTAAAAGACCAGATAAACCTTCACCAATATTAACGAATGCACCATAAGTTGTTATCTTTTCCACGGTACCGGTAGTTACAATACCTACCTGTAAACGGGATATTTTACTCTTTTTATCCTTAATTTCTTTATCGCGTTCCACTTCTTTACCAGAGAGAACAAGCTTTTTATGATCAGCATCGGCAGTTATGACTATTACATCAATCTCTTTACCAACCCAGGCAGATAGGTCATCGGCATAGGATAAGGATAGCTGGGAGGCAGGAATAAAACCACGAACTCCAAGTAGATAGGTAACAACACCTGCATTTACTTCCTGAGCAATCTTAATGCGGAATATTTTCTTGCTTTCCAGGGCTTCTTTTAATTGATCCCAGGCAAGAATATCATCAGCTCTTTTTCTGGAAAGAAGAATATTACCATGTCCGTCATCTTCTCTAAGAACGGTTGCGGAAATCTCTTCACCTAAAGTAACATCAGCCTTAATGGAAAAGCTGGGATCATTACTCAACTCCTCCAGCTTAATAATGCCTTCGGTATAATAGCCAAGGTCTAAGATTACCTCAGACTCAGAAATTCCGATTACAGTACCGGTTAAAATATCGCCTTCCTGAATCTTTTTAAAGGAACGTGTGATTTCATCTTTAAAATCATCCATGGAGGGGATAACATCTTCCACAACATCAGAGGTAGTATCATTTGCTCCTTCTGAAATATTGTTTTCTTGCAATAATTCGTCTTCGTTGTTTTTTAACTCTTCACTCATGTTTTTCTAGGCAAAAACAATAATTTTTACCCTTAACCTCCTTTAGCATTGTAATTATTCTCGAATCTTATAGATCTAAAGATATTATACCATAGCTTTTCCAATTACATTATCATTTTTTATATAAAGATAGGAGTTTCCACTCTTTCCGACTCGTTCCACAGCACCGACATAATAAAGGATATTCAAGGCTGTTTGAGAATTACTCAAAGTTAGTTTGGAAGCCTTTTTAAAATCCTTGGAGGTAAATTCGTTACTCAGACTTTCTGGTATTAATTTGTAATAATCACAGCAATGATCGATACATACTTCGTTGATAAGCTCTGTTGGGAGGCGGTCGCAGCGGCTGGATCCTTTCTTTTTATCGTGACTCCATCCGTCTAGAAAACGATACTCCTCCATATTCATCAGAACGATTTTAAGTCTGAGATTTGGATGTAATAAATATTCTTTCACGCGGTAGAGCTCCGGAAATATGGCATAAGGTGTACCAAGCTTTGGTGACTTTCTCGGAGGACTGATTTCTCCTGTCTGAGGATTTACCCAGCGTAGCCATTTAATATAAGGTACAGGGTAGACGATGGTGACTGGGGAAATGGATAGGAAGGTATCAAGCTTTTTCCTTAACTTGTTGAAATTCCTTGTTTGAATTTCAATGATCTCATTTCCGGTATAGATATCGGCTACAAAGCCACCTACTTTTATTTCCTGATTTACGTAATTCGGAGAATAGTAGTTCTTTAATACGGAGTGAATGGTTTTTTCGCCATAAGTGCCGATGCCATTCAGACCTTTTTCTTGTCCGATCACTTCATCGCATACTTTAATAAATAATGGGTTATTCATATTAGTTCACACACTCCAAACTCATAATTGTATAGGTTCCCCTCATTGTATTACTACCGGTAATTGCTAAAATTATAAACTGCTCTTGCTCATTGATATTGTTCGTAGGTACCTACTAATTCCTAGGATATCGTATTCGGCATTATTACGCAAGTATAGAAATAATCAGTGATAAATTTTCGGCATTTTAGAAGGCTCAAGAAAAATAACACACCAAGACCGGAATATTTGAAAATAATTTATGCAAAATGACGTAAAAACCATAAAACGACAAGAATTCCTATTGACAATTTGACGAAACTTTGCTAATCTAAATGAGGTTAGTACATGAGAAGGTATTACCTAGAGGAATGAAGTTGGGGAAGCGAGAGGGTAGAATTATAGAAGTAAGGTTGACTGAAACGTACATCCACAGGGGTGTGCCTTTTCGGCCAACCTTATTTTCGTTCAAGCTCTAATATCTCTAAGATGAAACCCTTTGACAAAGAAATAAACAAATGGTATACTTTGTTACAAATAAGTAAAAAGGCAATGAAAAGAAGAGTAGGTAGCGGAGTAGTTAACAGAGAACCCTGGTATGCTGAGAAAGGGAAATGGAGAGTTGTCCAATTCATTCAAATGGATGAATTTGCAGAAGCTGCTGAAGATGGTCTTGGAGCTGCGCACCGAGGGAAATAACATTTTATTATTCCCTAGGCTGTGACGGAAGCAACCGTTATGATGCTAGGCTGTAATTATGCAGCGAAAGAGGCCTTTACTAATAGGTAAGGGTAAATTAAAGTGGTACCACGGGATGTTCTCTCGTCTTTAAAGTGATTTAAAGAGGGGAGTTTTTTTGTGCCATACTATGGCGGATTAACCATAGTAATTTTGATAATAATAGTGATAGAAAGGAATGGATCGAATGAATAAGAAGCCGTATTACATTACAACTGCCATAGCTTATACCTCTGGCAAACCACACATTGGAAATACCTATGAGATTGTTTTGGCGGATAGTATTGCACGTTTTAAAAGATTTGAGGGTTATGATGTATTTTTCCAAACCGGTACGGATGAGCATGGACAGAAAATTGAATTAAAGGCAGCAGATGCCGGTATTTCTCCAAAAGAATTTGTAGATAATGTTGCTGGCCAGATTAAGGATATCTGGGATCTGATGAATACCTCCTATGATAAATTCATCCGTACAACAGATGATTATCATGAAAAACAGGTTCAAAAAATCTTCAAAAAGCTATACGAAAAAGGAGATATTTATAAAGGGCATTATGAAGGAATGTACTGTACTCCTTGTGAATCCTTCTTTACAGCCTCCCAGCTTGTGAATGGCAAATGTCCTGACTGTGGCAGAGAGGTTCAGCCGGCAAAGGAAGAAGCGTATTTCTTGCGTCTTAGTAAATATGCTGACCGATTAATTGACCACATTAATACCCATCCGGAATTTATTCAGCCGGAATCCAGAAAGAATGAAATGATGAATAATTTCCTTCTTCCAGGACTTCAGGACTTATGTGTATCCCGTACCTCCTTTAAGTGGGGAATTCCAGTAGACTTTGATGACAGGCACGTGGTGTATGTATGGCTGGATGCACTCAGCAACTATACCACAGGTATCGGTTATGACGCAGATGGAAATAGTTCAGATCAATTTAAGAAATTCTGGCCAGCTGATCTACATCTGATTGGTAAGGATATTATTCGTTTCCACACCATTTATTGGCCAATTATATTAATGGCGCTGGATGTTGAGCTGCCCAAGCAGGTATTTGGTCATCCTTGGCTCATGCAGGGGGCTGCAGGAGATAAGATGAGTAAGTCCAGAGGAAATGTTCTCTATGCGGATGATTTGGTAAGCTTATTTGGAGTAGATGCAGTTCGTTACTTCGTTTTGCATGAGATGCCTTTTGAGAATGATGGTATTATTTCCTGGGAGCTCTTAGTAGAAAGAATTAACTCTGATTTGGCGAATACTTTAGGTAATCTTGTTAACCGTACCATTTCCATGTCAAATAAGTACTTTGAAGGAATTGTTAAAGATGGTAAGGTAATAGAAGCAGTAGATGAGGAGCTGAAAGCCTTAGCGCTAGAAACACCAAAAAAGGTTGCCCTAAAGATGGAAAAACTGCGTGTTGCAGATGCACTTACGGAGATTTTCACCTTATTCAAACGCTGCAACAAATATATTGATGAAACTATGCCTTGGGCTCTTGCTAAGGATGAAGAGAAGAGGGCAAGACTGGAAACAGTATTATATAATCTTACAGAGTGTATTTGCATTGGTGCCAGCTTACTGGAATCCTTTATGCCGGAGACATCAGCTAAAATTCTGACTCAGCTTTCTGCAAAGCCAAGAACTCAGGAAGAATTAAATAGCTATGGTTTATATGCAGATGGTACCAAGGTAACTGAGAAACCAGAGATTTTATTTGCAAGACTTGATCTTAAGGAGGTTCTTGATAAAGTGGAAGAGACAAAAGAAGTGGTAGAGACTGTGGAAGTAGCAGAGGAAAATAAAGAGGAAACAAAGGATTATATTGATATCGAAGCTAAAGCAGAGATTACCTATGATGATTTTGCAAAGTTGCAGTTCCAGATCGGTGAAATTATCGCCTGTGAGGAAGTTAAAAAATCAAAGAAATTGCTTTGCTCACAAGTAAAAATCGGTTCCCAGGTGAAGCAGATTGTATCCGGCATTAAGGCTCATTATACACCGGAGCAAATGGTTGGTAAAAAGGTTATGGTAGTAGTGAATCTAAAGCCTGCTACATTAGCTGGTATGCTGTCCGAGGGTATGTTACTTTGCGCAGAGGATGCAGAGGGTAATCTGGCACTTATGGTACCGGAGAAACCTATGCCATCTGGAGCAGAGATTGCGTAAGTTCAGAGATGAATGGTCCAAGATTTGTGTTAATTAATAGTTTGTAAATAAAAGGGAGGAGCCCTAGACCAAAGTTTTTTGGTTTAAGGTTCCTCCCTTTTCATTATAGACAAAATATTATGTAGATATTTAATTAATTCCAAAGCTAATGCTAAAGGAATTTAATCATTACTTCTTATCCTTCAGCCACTGATCCAGATTATTCTGTATTACCCCAAAGGGTGCCGGACCAATGTCCAGTAGGAATTTGTGGAAGTCTTTTGCCACAAAACGATCCTGCAGCTGTTCTTCGGCCTGCTTCCGAAGGTCCATGATCTCCAGATATCCAACCGCATAGGGAAGATAGATCGCTGGTTCCTCCAGTAACGTAGCATATATTTGCTTCGCCTTCTGCTCATCATTTATAAAATTCGTAATATAGTTTACGACTTCTTTTTCCTTCCAGCCCTCATAGTGAATTCCTATATCAACTCTTGCATACATGCAGAGGATAATTACATTATTTGATTCTAAAAAATCAGCAAGATATTCATCAATCCCAGAGATATGGTAGGAATACATCTCGACATAAGTAGCCCATCCCTCGTCATAACCGGTAAAATTCATTACATTACGAATGGGCGTAGGGTTCTTACTTCTAAAATAAACGCATTGATATAGATGCCCTGGGTAGCCTTCATGAGCAACGGTAGTGTAAATCATGGACAAGGTCTTCTTATCGTTTCCGTTAATATAGATTTCATTCTCCTTATAATTGTCCATGGGTGGTGTCAAATACATAGCAGGGCTTAAATAATCTGACAGAGAGGAAGGCACATATTTGATATCACATTGAACGGGTGTAGCTTCAGGAAAATCTTTTTTAATATCTTTCTTCAGATCATCGATTATTTCCCCGGGGTCGGTAATCGGAAAGGCTTGGAAGGCGTAATACTTATCAACCAGGGTAGGATCTTTGATGGTAAGGGAGGTGATATTTATGATCCCTTCATCAATCGCTGTTTCTAATAAATCAATCATCTGATTCATAGTTCTGCTGGAGCCGGTTTTATATCTTGCCAAAGATTCATAATAGGCCTGCCCCTCCGGGTAGTAATAAAGTCCGGCACTATTTGTACCGGTTCCCTTCAACTCTTTTAAGGTGTTTATCAATAGTTCATAAGCAGGGATTACATATACGAGCACGGCTTCTTTATTTAGTGCCTTATATCTGCTGATTTCAGAGTTGGTCAACCCTTCATAGCCACTTATTTTCTCATTAAAATAAGAGATAAGAAAATTGTTCTTAGGTTCCTGAATAAATGTTTCACACTGGGCGATGATTTGGTCAGCAACATCATCTTTCATAAATAATCCGTGCTTTGATTTCTCACGCTCAAATACTGCGATATCTTTAAAATAGTCATAGACACATGGAAGAAGCTTAAGATATTCTTCGATATCATCCTTACCATAAAAGGAGTATTCCGCAAGTAGGATCGGTAATTGAGCCTGTATTCCTGTTGTTGGACCTAGACATTCATTATAATAGGTATAGTTACCAAGGTTAAGATCTTGAACCAGATAATCCTTTAAAATATCATAGGTTAACTTTTGCTCAGAGGTTAGACTTTTGTAATCAAAGGTGAGAAGGCGGCTGAGATAATTTTCTGAAACAGACAAATTCTGATTCATATGACTGACGCTATATTCTCCGAGAGTGGTATCTGAATCAGTAATTCCATAATTCTCAGGTGCAGCCAGGGAATAATTTAAGGATATAGAATCGGACTTTACTTCTTTTACAAAGAGCTCATATAAATAATTATCGAAAAGATTTTGGGTACTATACTGTGCCGATGACTGGTTACAACCAATCAAAGAGACAATTAAGGTAAGGATAACAAGGGCACAAGTCAAGACCATGAAGCGTTTTTTCATAACAGCCTCCCAGCATACATGCTGTGTATTATTATTGTTATTTCATGTTTATTCGCAAAGGCAAGCAGTAAGAAGTGGTTTATAAATATTTCACAGGTGGGGAGGGGCAAAACAAAGGGAAGAGGTTAAGTATTTTATTAAAATGTCCGAAATACATCCTACAAGGAGCTGTTCCAGTATATAAGAAAAGGAATTCTGTTACATATACTAGGTGGAATAAATACGATAGTTGGATAAAGGCGGGGAATGAATGGATTATAATGTCTTTGTTGGAACAGAAAAATCAAGGATAATGGATCGAATGGGGCAGTTGAAGATAAATAAGGCGAATCAGCAAGCTGATTGTCTTCTCATGAATAAGGATCAAAGCAGTAAGGGTTTGGCTAATCTTACGAAAGGACAACTAATTAAGGGAACAGTTGTGGGTATCGGGGATCAGGTAACCCTTAATTTTGATGGGCAAAATATAACAACATCAAAGGATTTACTGGGAAACGTAAGCGTTGGGGATGTTAAGACCTTTGAGGTAATGAAGGCAACGAGTAGTGAAATAGAGTTGAAGCTATATGGAGAAATAGTCACAAATGGAATACAGAGCATCAAGATAGTGACTCAGGATACCGACCGGGAAGCGATGAAAGCCTTGAAAGAAAAAGCGGCTTCCAAACAGGAGAAAGAGAATGAATATCAAGAAACGAATAAAAAGCTGGAGGATATCCGTTCCAGGCTAACAGGGGCAGATTGTAGGGAGATTGAGAAAGAGGGCATTCCCATTGAGGCATATTCGATCAATGGCTTATATGCAGCACTGAACAGGGTAAAAGCGAGGCAGGCGACGGAAGAGGAAGCAGCGAGTGGTAAGAACCAAGAAGATCGAAATTCCAGCTCGTTAGACCTACAAACAATGTCACAGCGATTGGCAGGAGAGAATCTTCCCGCTACGGCGGAGAATGTGACAGCGGTTACAAAAGCACTTGGAATGAGTGATTGTGTTAAGAAGATGGATGATAAGGCCATGCAGTATCTAATAGCGACATCGGCAATACCCAGTATTGGAAATATCTATAAAGCCTACTATAGTGGAAGTGCCGGAGCTACCCAGCCCCTCTCTAACGATGAGTGGAATAAGCTGCAGGGACAGGTGGGGGATATTCTTACTTTAGCTGGTTATGAGAATACAAAGGAGAACCTAGACTCAGCAAAATGGTTGATCGAAAATCAATTACCTTTGACGGAAGAAACCTTTACCTATAAAAAAGATCTTGAAGAGTTAAAGGCAACCGCTGACCAAAATACAATACAAAATCTACTATTCGAGGGTATGAAATCAGGAGTGAGCCCGCTCGAGGTGTCCCTAATATCAGTACGTAAAGTGCCTGGGGAGCAAATCGTATCGGATGTGAATTCTATTAGCTCAGGGGCAGTTGAGACAGCTGTTAGAGATGGTATGGAATTGACCATTCGTAATCTCACGGAGATTCAGAAGAAATTACCTATTCAGACCCAAGGGCAAGCAGAGGACTGGAAGGGTGATCCTAGGATAGAAGCAGAGGAGGTTGAACATTCAGAGGAGGTTAGCAATACGGACTCCTTGAATGATACATCTTTAGAAAGTGGCACTGATTCAAATGAAACAGGGACTTCGGATAACGGATCAGCCTATGATCGTTCTGGCAGCAGCTATGAAGAAATTAGGGCAAAGAGGCAGTTGGAAGAGATTCGGTTAAAGATGACTGCAGATGTAGCGACACAACTGGAGAAGAAGGGCTTTAAGGTAGAGGTACAGGAATTAAGTAAGGTTGTTGATGCCTTAAAGGAATTAGAGAATAACTATTATAAAGAATATCTAAGGGAAGCGGATGTGGAGCCAACACCGTCTCTCTTACAGGTATTTAAAGCTACAACCTCCAGCGTTGAGCAGTTAAAGAATATGCCCAGTTATATTTTGGGAAGCACGCTATTGTCACAGGAAGTACAGACAATTCCCAGCCTGTTATTAGAGGGAACTAATCTACAGACGAAGTTAAGCAAAGCCGGGGAGGCCTATGAGACCCTGGCGACTGTTCCAAACGGAGAATATGGAGATTCTATTAAAAAGGCTTTTGCTAATATGAGTTCAATGTTGGCAGAGATGAATATAGAGGATACTTTAGAAAATCAGAGAGCTGTAAGAATTCTAGGTTATAATCAGATGGAGATTAATCAGGAATCCATAAATAAAGTGAAAGCCTATGACCTTCAGGTATCAACTATGATGGAGAATTTACATCCAGCTGTAACAGTACGAATGATTAAGGATGGATTTAATCCGATGGAAATGACGATCAGTGAGTTAAATCGTATGATCGATCAGATCAAAGAGGAGCAAGGAATCTCTTCAGAGGAGAAGTACAGTACATTTCTTAGAAAACTGGAAGCTTCTGGTGGAATTACTGCCGAGGAGCGTAAAGCTTATATTGGTGTATACCGCTTATTATACAATGTAGAAAAGTCTGATGGAGCTGCACTCGGAGCAATTGTAAAAGCAGGTCAGGAGGTAACCTTGGATCATCTTCTTACGGCTGTTCAAACCATGAAAAAAGGAAAGCTAGATGCAATCATTGATGATGAATTCGGAACTTTGCAGGAGATCACCAGAAGCAAGGAATCGATTGCCATGCAGCTAAGCTCTTTGACAGATAAGCAAGGTTCAGACAGCAGCTCAGGACAAGGGCAACAGGATGAGCAGGAGCTTAGAACAGAATATCTGAATCGGATCTTAAAGCAGCTTGGAGCTGAAGTTACTCCTGAAAACCTAAAGGAAATAAGTTCACAGGGACTTGTAGAAATGCAGAAAGACCAGAATGCAGGTAACATTACTGGTTTACCTCAAGCTGGACTATGGGAAATGATCAAAGATATGCCCGTAGATCAGCTTCTGGGACAAGTAAACCAGTTTAAAGGGACGGAAGGTAATTATATTGATAACCGGATTTATCAGGAAAAAACGGAGCAAATCAGAGAGCTATGCAGAAACTCAGAACAAGCACTACGGTTTTTAAATGATTATCAGGTTCCTTCCACACCAATGAATATTATGATGGCGAATAGTGTATTAAGTAACGGAGAATTCCCGATAAAAAGACTTTTAAAGCTGCAGGAAGAAAAAAATGTAGAAAAATCAGAAGAAAGCCTAAAGGAAACAAATGATTTAACCGATAAAATGATTAACAAGGAATCGATGGAGGCAGCTTACAAAGAACTGGAAACAGGTGCAAAGGCTGCGCTCACCCAGACTTACGCAGAGGAAAAGCTAGATAGCTGGAAGCTGGCTGAGTTAAAGACCATAGGGCAGCAGATTTCATTTGCGAGAAAGCTGGCTGAGAAAGAGTTTTACCAGATTCCAATCGAAACGGAAAAGGGTATCACCAATATGAACCTCACAATTTTACGTGGAGAAACGGATTCAGGGAAGTTGTCAGTTACCGCCTGGTCTAATGAACTGGGCAATATGAAAGCAGATTTTACTCTTAAGGATAAGGTGCTAAAAGGTTTCATCAGCAGTGACAACAGGGCAGGACTTGATAAGCTGAAGAATTATATCAAAGAGGTAGAAGAGGTGGCAAATCAAAGCCAAGTAACCTTAAGGCAAATTGACTTTGGGTATTTACCGAATAGTTCGGACAACTATTATTACCAACACCCGAATACGGAAGAGAGTGCAGTGTCACAGGCTGACACGGAGCGGATTCTATATCGGGTAGCAAAAGCTCTCATTCAGTCAATAAGAGCAGCAGAAAACAGTGATTCATAAGACTGTTTTTCTATAAAGACATTTTCGGCCACACGGAGGTTGCTGATAGATTAATAACAAAATTTTTATAGAATTGTGCGTACCATCGAAACATGGAGTGAGGTGGCAGCCCAAACAGAAAGGGATTAGGTGACATTTCATGAGAATTAATCATAATATTTCAGCGTTAAAGGCTAACAACCAGTTGGCAAAGACGAATAATGCATTGGACTCAAGTTTGGAGAAATTATCATCCGGTTATAGGATTAATAGCGCGGCTGATGATTCAGCTGGACTTGCGATATCCGAAAAGATGCGGACTCAAATTGCAGGTCTCGACCAGGCATCCAGAAATGCGTCGGATGGTATCTCCGTAATTCAGACTGCGGAAGGTGCCTTGGTAGAAGTAGAGGCCATGCTTCAAAGAATGAGAGAATTATCAGTACAATCTGCAAATGGTACATATACAGCGGAAGACCGTGTAGCAATTCAGTCGGAGATTGATCAGTTAAGTGAGGAAATAAAACGTATTTCTGATACCACAGAATTTAATACCATGACTTTGCTGGATGGGAATATTGATCGAAAATCTTACTCCAATAACAACAATGTAAATCTGGTTTCCCTGTCGGACACCGTAGAGGTTGGGGATTATAGCCTGAAGATCACACAGGATGCGAGACAGGCCGTTATTATTGGAGACAATATTGCTACTATGACAACTACGGATACCATTACCGCTGCACAGGCAGGAACGATCAACATCAACGGAGAGTCAGTTGAAATCAAAGAGGGAGATACGCTCGATGAGGTATTTACAAAGCTCAGAGATGTCGGGGATACTGTGGGAGTCAAGGTTTTTGCTGCAGAAGACCTTACTAATACAGGGGGTTCAGCAGAGCTGGCTGGCTATGAAAGTGTCGCATGGGGTACGGCAGATAACCGGTTAGCATTTGTATCGAATGAGTACGGTGCGGCTAAGTCTATTGAGATCTTTTGTGATAATGTAGATTTGTCAGCGCTTCTTGGACTTTCTGACTCCAAGATGAGTGGCAGTGGTATTGATGCGAAGGCAGAGTTTCCTGCTTCTTCCGGCTTTAGTACAACAGCGACAATATCAATTACCGGAAATAGGGTAACCGTATCGGATCGTAATAAGGTTGAGATGATCTTTGAAATAGCACCTAAAACGGTAGGGAATACCTTTGATGATTATTCGGTAGATAATCCTGCCACAGGTATTACAGGAGGAGCAGATAAGACAGTTGCCTTCTCAGTACTGGATGCAGGACCAATGGATCTTCAGATTGGTGCCAATGAAGGACAGACCATGGAGGTAAGAATCCCCAAGGTAGATCCGGCAACCCTCGGCATTGACAAGGTTAATATTGGAACAGCTGATGGAGCACAGGCCGCAATCACCATACTTGACGCCGCAATTAATACGGTATCAGCAATCCGTTCCAAGCTTGGTGCATACCAGAATCGTCTGGAGCACTCCATATCCAACTTGGATACTACCTCGGAGAATATGACAGAATCCTTATCCCGTATCTCAGATGTAGATATGGCAGAAGAGATGGCTCAGTATACCCAGAAGAATGTATTAGCCCAGGCAGGTACCTCCATGTTATCTCAGGCTAATCAGAGACCACAGACTATCTTAAGCTTATTGCAGCAATAATGAAATAGGGGTATACCTTTAGTAACGGTGAGGTAAAAGCCCATATTTCGATGGAGGTTTTAAATGAAGAAAGAAGCTATCCATGCGTTTACCGCAAGAGTTACGCAGGCTTCCAGAAGTGAGCTTACGGTGATTCTTTACGAAATGATTTTGACAGAACTTTCAGAAGCTGAGGAGGCTTTTGAACAGGGGGACCTGCAGGGCTATGAAAGAGAGCTTAAGCGGGCACAAAAATATGTGTCAGAGCTTATGGCAACCTTAGATTATAAATACGCAATTTCCTATGACTTAATGAGTCTTTATCTATATGTGAATAAGAGAATCATCACCGCAATTATGAAGCGAAATCCAGATCCGATTGACAGTGCCAAGTCGGTGCTAAAAAAATTATTAGTTGGATTTGAAGGAGTTAGTAAAGAGGATAAAAGCGGTCCGATGATGAGAAACACCCAAAAGGTTTATGCGGGCTTAACCTACGGCAGGGGAACGTTGAATGAGACTTTCCATGATCCAAGTACAAAAAGTCGTGGGTTCATTGTATAGAGCCATTACGAAAGAATGGTAAATTACAAAGGAAAAAGAGAATTAGGTACAAAGGTGTTTAAGAAACCAAGGAACAAAAGCTCAGATGAGTTTAGTTTACGAAAGAATAGTAGGGTACATAAGTACGAAGGATATTGAAACACGAAGGATATTGAACACGAAAGATATTGAGTACGAAGGATATTTAAGTACAGAAGCTATTAAAGTACACAAGATATGGAATACCTAAGATAACAAAGTGCGAAAGATATTTAAGTACAGAAGATATTAAAGCACACAAGATATGGAATACCCAAGATATCAAAGTACGAAAGATATTAGAACACGAAGGATATTGAGTACGAAGGATATTTAAGTACAGAAGATATAAAGTACACAAGATAATAAGCGAATAAAAGAAGAGGCTGTTTATGCTTGTCACAAAAATGAGGTCATAAGGACATCTTTTTGATGGCAAGCAGGAACAGCCTGTTTTGTATGTGCAAAATGGGTTATCGAGTTTCATGACGGGTTAGCAGAAAGTAGTATTAGAAGCCTTAGCCTCTTTGATTAAAAAGCGATATCGATTCTGTACAGCATTTAACTGATAAATACAGCTGTCAATCAGATCAGGGTCAACTACATTTTCAAAATTCGAATATGCTGCTTCTAAAGCTATTTTTGTCTTATTGATTTCGTTAATCAGATAATTCTCTTTTGGACGCCTTCTTCTAAAAAATAGATGCATTACTTCACCAACCTTTTCATTGATTTACCAATAGTATAGTCATAATATTTGCCGTTTATTCTATTAATTAACATAAAATGGATGTTTCGGTATATAAATGTAATAGGTTGTATCAAAGAAAGCATATAGATTAAGCTTAAGAAGGCAGGTGGATTTATGAGTATTGAAAATGTGATTTTAATTGGTATTATTGTAGCGTGTATTTTATACATAGGCATCTGCGTAATTCGACGCAGACCGGACTTGATATTAAATTTCGTATTACGCGCCAGTGCAGGTACAGCCGGAATCTGCTTAGTCAATCTGGCACTGCAAAGTCAAGGCTACGGAGTCTCTATAGCAGTTAATGGAGTTAGTGTACTGACCAATGGGTTATTGGGTTTACCGGGCTTTATACTGCTTTTCGGATTGGCTGTTTACTATACTCTGTAATTAATACTGTCGAAATTATTCCCTTGAATAAATCAATAAAGTGCCGTTTTTCGGCACTTTATTTGTAAATAATATTAAAAAATTACCAATATATTGTAGATAATTGACAAAATTGATTGGATTAATAAGAAATGATTTGACAATAAAACCAAAATAATGTAATATATTGACATGTAAATAATTGCTATATCAAAAAAGCAGTTGTACCTTCTTATATCTCAATTTCAAGTACTCAAAAATGAAAAAAACCATCATTTAATACAATCAAATAATCGTTATATCATATCATACAAATATGCATGTACGATATCTTAGGAGGATTCTTAGTGGAAAGAATATTTGCACTGTATGACTCTGACTTCTATTACACTACCCGCTTTATGGAATATTTTAAAAAGAAAAGGGATATTCCCTTTGAGATTATAGTTTTTACACAGCTTGAAAGCTTGAAGGAATATCTTCGGACAAACAGTGTTAATGTCTTGCTATTAGGTAGTGACCTAGATGACGATGATATTTTTATAAAAAAGACGAAATACATCTACCAGTTTGCCGAAAATCAAAGAGATTGTAAGAATACAGACTCATATTGGATTTATAAATATCAGCCAGTATATGAGGTTATGCAGGATATTCTGAAGGACTTTAGAAGCAGGGAAAGCAGAATATATCAGGAAGCAGCGATAGACCACCAGGCAAAGATTCTTACCATATTTTCACCGAAACAACGGCAAGAAGTACTTGCATATTCCTTATCGCTGCATTCTATCTTATCAAAACAAAGAAATATACTATTTATTAATCTGGAGCTTTTACCAGTTACCCTCATGGAGGAAATGGAAGGCGATAAAAATGCTCTTTCTGAAATTATATATTATATAAAAGAAAGCAAGGATATTAATACAAAGCTAAAAGAAAATTTGAATCCGGGAGTACTTACATATCTAGGCGGACTAGACCATGCAGCAGATATACTGTCATTGAATGTAGAGGATGCAAATAGACTGATTAAAGAGCTTAGAAGAAACTCAGATTATCAATGGATTCTATTTCATATCAATAGTGTATCAGAAGCACTCATGGAATTTATGATACACAGTGATGCACTGATTACAATAAAAGGGTGCACCAACTATGATCAGGCATTATATGACACATGGTTAAAGCAATTGCAGCTACTCGGAAAGCAATTACCTATAGAGCAGAGTTTTTTTGTAGAGCTGTCAGAAGAGGATTATGGACAAGTTCCTATTTCAAAAACACAGTTGATCAATAGCAAGGCATGGCAATCTGCAGAGAGTAGTGTAGATGTATTAGGATTATAGTGATTAATAGTTATGGATTTCTGAAAGGTATACCTTAACATATGGATGATATAAAAGATCAGTTGCGAAAAAAGGTTGTAGAAAATATTGATTTGAGTAGGGAGATTACAGATGAGCAGATTTATGAATTAATCGACCTTACCTTAATTAATTACAGCCGTAATACATATATCAGCATTCAAGAGAAACAGCGATTGAGAAAGGATATTTTCAATTCAATCCGTAAGCTTGATATTATTCAGGAACTAATTGATGATCCTGAAATTACCGAGATTATGGTGAATGGTACGGAGAAGATATTCATTGAAAGAAACGGAAGAATATCTGCAGTTACAAAACAGTTTGAATCGAAGCAAAAATTAGAGGATGTTGTGCAGCAAATGGTGGCACATTCAAATAGAATTATTAATGAAGCCAGCCCAATTGTGGATTCAAGATTACCGGATGGATCCCGGGTTAACATCGTCCTAACCCCGATTGCAATGGAAGGACCAGTCATTACAATCAGGAAATTTCCAAACAAACCTATAACAATCGAACGGTTAATCGAACTGGATTCGATTTCGGTAGAAACAGCAAATTTTTTACGTACACTTGTAATTGCGGGTTACAACATCTTTATCAGTGGAGGAACAGGCACTGGTAAAACAACGTTTCTTAATGTACTTTCTAATTATATCCCCTCCGACGAAAGAATTATTACAATTGAAGATTCAGCAGAACTTCAGATTCGTAATATATCCAATCTTGTCCGTTTGGAGGTACGTAATGCCAATTCGGAGGGAAGTAATGAGATCACAATTCGAGACCTCATAAAAACTTCCCTTAGAATGAGGCCCGATCGGATCATAATTGGTGAGGTTCGTGATGGAGCAGCAGCAGATTTATTGCAGGCTATGAATACAGGGCATGATGGTTCCATATCAACTGGGCATGCTAACAACCCACTTGATATGCTAAGTAGATTAGAAGCGCTGGTATTACTCTCTGCAGACATACCCCTCGTAGCAGTAAGAAGACAGATTGCATCTGCTATCGATATTATTGTACATCTCGGCAGATTAAGGGATAAGTCCAGAAAACTGCTTGAGATAACGGAGGTTCTGGATTGCCAGGAGGGAGAGTATCATTTAAATACGCTTTATCAGTTTGAAGAAATCTCGGAAAAAGGTGGTATGATAAAGGGAATTTTTATAAAGAGAAATGAGTTAATTAATACAGAGAAGTTAATCAGGGCAGGTCTTACTATTACATCTTTACCATCTGGGTTAGATGACTGACGAAAGAGGAAAGGAACTGTTCAATGAATTACAATGTATATCAATTATCAAAAAAAGAGAATCTCTATTATTGTCTGCAGGGAGTACTTATCGTTTTAGTTCTTGGAGTATTATTTTATCGAAGTATCTTAGGAGTTTTATTCTTATCACCCTTCATTTATTTTTACCGGAAATATCAAATGAAAAACCAATTAAATAATCGTAAATGGAAGCTGAACCTTGAGTTTAAGGATGGAATTCAAGCAATAAGTGCAGCACTTGAGGCTGGATATTGTGCGGAGAACGCCTTTGAGGAAGCCTATAAGGATATAGGGCAGATCTATTCTGCTGATGCGATGATTCAAAAGGAATTATCTTATATTGTAAATCAGCTTCGTATGAATATTACAGTAGAAAAGGCTTTGAGTGATTTTGCAAAAAGATCCGATTTAGAGGATATCAGAAGCTTTGCTGATGTATTTTCCACCGCAAAGAGAACCGGAGGAGATTTAATCAACATTATTAAGGTCACCTCGAGTATTATTAGTGATAAAATTGACGTAAATAGAGAAATTATTACACTCATTTCTGCGAAACGACTGGAAGCTAATATTATGAAGGTCATGCCTCTGTTCATACTGGTTTATCTCTCTATCTTTTCTCCAGGATTCTTAGATCCCCTGTATCATAATTTGTTTGGTGTATTTGTTATGTCAATCTTTCTTCTATGTTATCTAGGTGCGTATCTAATTATTGATAAGATTATCAGAATTGAGGTGTGAGGAGGGAGTTTTCATGTGGTTAGTTAACAGTATCATCCTATTACTCTCTCTATTTGGAGCCTTTTATGGTTACAAGAGAAAAAAGGAATGGATTCAAGAGCTTGACAAGCAGGAGCATAAGCTTTTCTTTTGGTATCCATTGATACAAGCTATTTTATCTAGTACTAAACTGGAACAGGATCTTCTTAAAAGTAATCATACCCAAAAAGCCATCAAGCTATTTTGTCACAGTCAAAAAGCAGAGGATCAGGTAATCTTATATTGGTATCAAAGATTTGCTACTATATTAACGGTACTTATGATCTTTAATGTATTGTCCCTGTTTGGAACACTGGTGAATCAAGGGGATGCGGCACTTATGGAGGGAAGATATATAGAAAGACCTGATTATGGTGAAGGTAACTCTGAAGTAGAACTTAATATTTCAGTAACGAAGGAAAAGGAGTTAACAGATCAGAATAGTATTCCAGATGCTAGGGAGGTCACAATATCAGTCGGAGAACGCAGGTATACGCAAAGTGAGCTTGAAGAGATTTTTGGTAAGGTGATTGAATATTTACAGGAGAATGTAAAGGGAAACAACCCTTCCTTAGAAAGCATATCTGATAATATGAATTTAATCAAAACGATTCCAGGGACAAGCATAACCGTCACATGGATACCCAAGGATTATAAGTTGATATCCTCTGATGGCAGTATATACAATAGCGAGGTTCCCAAAGAAGGAGTTAATACATCCATAACAGCTGTTTTAAGTTATTATGGGGTAAAAAGAGAATATGAGATGAACCTTCATATTCAGCCAAAGGAATATAGCGAAGAAGAACTGTTTAGTCAAAAATTAGTGGAGGAAATAAAAAGTTTATCTGATAAAACAGCGGTTGATCGAGTGTTGGAGCTTCCGAGCCAAATTGAGAACTACAAGCTTAATTGGAAACAAAGAAGTCGTAATACAGGGCTTAACTTATTTATCTTAGGCTTAGCAGCAGTACTGTTGATCTGGATATACGGTGAAAAACAATTGGAAACACGAGTTAAGAAACGAAAAGAGCAAATGCTTTTAGATTATCCCGATGTTGTCAATAAATTTACCTTACTCGCTAATGCAGGGATGACGATTCGTCAGGCATGGATAAAAATTTCTGAGGATTATACTGCCATACAGGAAAGCAGTCCAACAACCAAAAGATATCTTTATGAAGAGATGCTAATTACGGTGAGAGAATTAAAGCTTGGTATGCCGGAAAAAGCAGCATATGAGCAGTTTGGAAAAAGAGTTGGACTAATTCCATATATTAAGTTCTCGGCACTACTTTCTCAAAATCTTATCAAAGGTACAAAGGGCTTTACTGAATTATTAATTGTGGAGGCAACACAGGCTTTCGAGAATCGAAAGGAAGCAGCGAAGAGATTAGGGGAAGAAGCAGGAACAAAATTGCTTTTACCAATGATGGCATTATTAATTTTAGTATTTCTAATCATAATGATTCCAGCCTTTCTGTCTTTTCAAATGCAGTGAATCATGGAGATCGGAAAAATTAAGTCAAGTTAAATTCTAAAGATTTACTTTATCAAACAATTAAGGAGAGGAGCTCTGCTTTATAAGCAGAATATATTAAATGAAAAATAAATTGAATAAATGGCACTTATGCCTTGTTACAAGGCAGTTGGATGGAATTGGTGTTATTGAGGTGATTTTAATATTAGTAATTATTATAGGATTGGTATTAATATTTAGAAATCAGATTACAGCGATCATTCAGTCTGCATTTGAATCGATTAGTGGAAATGCAGGAGAAATTAATACAGAGATTAAGCTGGAATAGCCCGGTAATATTAAGTAAACAGGGGGGATGAAACTGTACTATTGTATGAGAAAATGCGAAACAGAGGGGACTATTACCGTCTTTTTAAGTTTGATTCTACTGATCATTCTTTCACTGATGTGCACTATTATAGAAGGCGCCCGGGTATATACTGCCAGAGTAATGGCAGAAAGAGCTCTAACAACCGCCATGGATAGTGTTTTAGCGGGATACTATGGACCTCTATGGGAGGAATACCATATCTTTGGACGGTACTGCGAAGGAGATCCTACAGTAGCGCAGCATGATATCCAAAACCAACTGAGTGAATATATAGGCGACACCATTAATCCCGAGGTAGATAAAATAAATGATGACACATCTACTAGAACAGATCTGTATCACTTGTCGCTGAAAGATATGCGAATAAGCAATGAGATTTCGTTACTGGATTATGAGGGGCAGCTACTGATTAATGAGGCCATAGGATATATGAAGTATCAGGAAATGGGAGATGCAGCACAAGCTTTGCTTGGTAAGCTTAAACTACTTCAGACACCGAATCAAGTGAGTTACCTCATGGAAGAAAAACAAGAGCTTCAGGATGAGTTGGTTCAGATAGACAGGGGTGTTTTAAGGCTCATGATGCTTTTTGATGGCATTGAAACTAGTGATAAGGGGATCAAGCTGACTAAGCAAGGAACCCTGAAAACAAGGAATTATTTCATTAAAAAAATATGTAATCAAGAGATTACAATGCAGAAGGTGGGAATCAACCAAAAGGATGTCTTTGCTGCCTTACAGGAATATTATATCAATACTGATAATTATTTCAGTCAAATAAGATCCAATTTTTCTGCTATTGAAGAAGCTAAATCAGTAATCGAAATAACGAGAGAGCAGATAAGAGCAGAGGCGGCTGCCATATCAGAGATTAATAGGAGCCTGGGAGTACAGCCATCTAAAAACGGTGATAAAAATGAAGCTGAAAAACAAAAAGACGAAACAAGAAGACAGCTTCAGGCTTTGCAAGATAGTATCCAGAGAAAGGAGGCCTTAATTACAACAAAAGAGAAAGAAATAAAGGACTGCGAAATACAGGTGAAAAATATAAGCAAAACTCTAATAAACATAATTCAAAATACGAAACCGTTAATACCAGAAGCCATTACCTGCATCACGAATCTTCAGCTAAAAATTAAAGTGGCTGCACCGCTTGTAGCAAATTATGAAAAGCTGATAGTACAGAACAAGGAAGCCTTGGAGACAAGCACCTATGAAGGATTGGAGGAGGGGCTTGAAGAGTTAAAGAAATATGTTGGTACTGATAATCTTGGTTATAACTTTGATAATATGAAGCAGATCTTAGAAAAGAATCGTATTGTTCTTGAACAAACAGAATCTAAGTTGGAGGAGGGTATGTTTAAATTATCAGCAGGTGACCGTCATAGTGCTGCATTATATCTTAAAGGTGCAGAAGAAAGCTTGACTACATATCAAATCGACGGATTGACACTTGATTATAGTACGCTGTTGCTTGATAAATCAAATCAAGATTCCCTGCTCGATAAGGTGGAAGAGTTAGCTGGTTCAGGATTCGCCAGTCTGGTAATTGATACAGATACCGTCTCAAAGGCTAGCTTGAATTCTTCAAAAGCATTACCCTCTGAGCTTGCGAGCTTAACTCCAGATAGCTCAGATCCACAATCTTCTCTAAAAAACTATTTTCAAAATAATTCAGAACGTTTATTTCAAAGCTTTGGTAGTGAAACCTCAGTCGATTCCATCTTAGGAGCAGGTATTAATAAAATCGCAGAAATTTATCTATTTGAGGAATATTTAAGGGAACATTTTTATAATTATCAAGGACAAATCTCCGATCAAAAGCCTTCTGTTCTTAAGTATGAACAAGAATATTTGATTGCCGGAAAAGCCACAGATCAAGAGAATCTATATACGGTTATAATGAAAATTATTTTTATCAGAACAATTTTGGATTTTATAACGATACTAAGTGATTCTACCGCAAGAGAAGAAGCAAGGGCAGCTGCAATTGCTATTGTAGGCTTTACTGGACTACCAATTCTTATTGGAGCAGTTCAGATCATAATTATGATTGCCTGGGCACTGGAAGAAGCCCTATTCGATACTTGTGCGCTTTTAAACGGGAAAGAAGTACCGTTCATGAAAAGAAAAGCAACGCTTCAATTTCATGAATTATTTTTGATAAGTCGGACCTTCCTAGAGAAAAAGGCTCAAGGATTGCAGGCTACCAATGAGGTCTCTTTAAACTATCAGCAATATATTCAGTTTTTTCTTCTAATGAACAACGAGACAAGCTTGTCCTACCGTTCTATGGATTTAATGCAGGAGAATATAAAAACTCGTTATGAAGTTGATAGCTTTGAAATAGAAGATTGCTATTTTGGCTTTCAAGCAGAGGCGGAGTTTGGAATAACGCCCATCTTTACTAAGTTTTCTTTCGTTCAATATTACATGCCCCGAGAAAAGAATGATTATAGCTTTAAGGAAAGAATAGAATACAGCTATTAAATTAATAATTTAAAAATAATATAACTTCTTGCGGGCTAAGATGTCCGTTCTTAATACCTTTTTTAAATTCTATATCAAATACTCAAAATCTAAAAAATTAAAATGAAAAGCCTCTCTCCAAGGAATCGTTTGCCTATATAAATATAAAATTTTCTTTATTAAGAATGGACATCTTAACCCGCAAGAGGTATCAGGAGGATCAAGTGAAACTAGAGAAGGGTTTGATTAACTGGTATAAAAGCGAAAAGAGGCAGCATATGGAGGAAGCCTCGTTAACAGTTGAGGCGGCACTAGTACTTCCAATTTTTCTTTATTTTGTATTGATATTTCTGTATTTTATACAAATCTTTACGATCCAGGAGCAGATTCAGGCAGCGATTGTGAAAATGGGATTAAAGTTTTCCCAAGCAGCCTATGTAGTACAAGATTTCCCAAGCGTGGAAGAGGCAATGGATTTGGATCTTTCTATTTTTGGGTTTGACATTGATCTCGGACTAGCGGATTGGATTATGGAATCCTCGAGCCAGAGTATCTTAAAAAGTTATTCTCAGGTATATCTGGATACGGACTATATTAACCATTCCTGTATTAAGGGTGGATTTCAAGGAATTAGCTTTGAAGGTTCCAACTTATTTGCAGAGGATGAAATGATAAATATCCATGTAAGCTACCAAGTGGAGCTCCCGATTCGTATCTTTGTGATGCCAAACATGAAAATGGAACAACGGGTACGACTTCGAAGCTGGACTGGATATCAAGTAGAAGCGGCTTATCAGACAGATAGTGACAATGAAAAGGAAAGCACGGTTTTTGTTACTCAGACAGGTAGTGTATACCATAAATCAGATAGTTGTTCCCATATTAAATTGTCGGTAAGGTCAGTGCATGGAATACCAACATTATTAAGGAATGAACAGGGTGCAAAATATTACCCTTGTGAAGTCTGCTGTAAGGGAACAGCGCATGAGCTGGAAGTCTACTATATTACTTTGGATGGAACTAGATATCATAGGAAGCGGGACTGTTCAGCCATAAAAAGGAATGTAAGAGAGATTCCGATGTCCGAGGTGGGCAGCAGAACAGCTTGTAAACGGTGTTATAAATAAAGTGATTGTGAAACTTAGAAAATGCCAGAACAATATCGTATCACAATTTACTTATATAAAGTTATCGAAGGAGTTGAGTCATGGGGGAAAATGCAGTGGAGCTTATTTTAGGAGGATTATTAATTCTTTGCTCGATTCAGGATTTATTAAAAAAGAAAATTAGTCTATGGATAATTATTATTGGAGGGGGCATGATTTGTGCTTCTATTCTTTTTTGTAACACAATAACCCTCTTTGACCGGTTAGGAGGAGTAGCAATCGGTGGTATCGTAATTCTTATTAGCATAGCCACTAGAGGTAAAATTGGTTTTGGTGATGGTTTATTACTTTGTATCTCTGGGATGGGGTTGGGTTTTTGGAGTAATCTTGAATTATTTGCCCTTGCATTATTGTTTGCTGCGCTTGTATCCATTGCTTTAATTATATTACGGTTAGCTGATAGGAAGAATAGTATCCCTTTTGTACCCTTTCTATTATTAGGTTATATCGTTATACTTACAGCAAATATAGCCTAAGTGTAAGAACCCTGGTGGTAGAGCCTAGGAATAAGAGCCCTAGGAATAAGAGCCATGGAATAAGACCCTAGATAAGAGATTTTTATAAGAGCCAGGGGAAAAGAGGCTAAGAGAAAAGAGTCTAAGAGAGAAGAGGCTAAGAGAGAAGAGTCTTGGGATATATAAAAGTATGATAGGATGAATGAAAAGAAGAATGATAAGAAGAATGATAAGAAGAATGATAAAAAGAATGATTAGAAGAGCGATAGATGAATGATCAGAATTTTACGAAGACAGAGATTAAGGACAATGAGATCAAGAAGAAGGAGATAAAATTGTTCCATGGTATTTAATCAAGAAAATAATAAATGGCCTTTCATGACAAAGGCGAGTATAACGGTTGAAGCTGCATATGTTATGCCCATTGTGATATATACAATTATCGTTATCATCTATCTTGCCTTCTATCTTCATGATTATTGCATTCTTCAAAATGCAATTGACATGACAGGACTTAAGGCAAGCTTTTACGCAAACCAGAATTCTGATATGGGAGAAAATGAGATACATTACGAAGCAATTAATAGCAGAGGAGTCTTTTATCAGCTTGTAGGCGATACGTCCTCTGTAAAGCAGCAAGTTTTGCATACTCTAAAACGAGAGCTAGAGAACAGGATGTTTTTATATGATAGAATCTCTATCCAGGCAGAGGTGGATCACAAAAATATAAAGGTGTCTCTAAATGCTAAGCGAAATATTAAATTGCCGATCTTTAGTAAGATATTTCGTAGTATGGAGAATACGAATATATCCACTAGTTATCCCATTCATCGACCTGCTGAGACAATCCGTTCTATGGAGGTTATTATGAATACTGCATCTGAGATTAAAGGTGTCAGAGAGTTGAAGGAACAGCTAGAGAAGCTTCTTAAGAGAGACTAAGTGAATTGTATGAAAGGACGGGTTGGAGGCAATTATGGAAGTGGAGTACAAAAAAGATTTACGTCACAGCTACATGGTAATACCAATGGAGAGTGACATAAATTCTAATGAATATTGTATCAAGCTCTTGGAGCGCGAAAGGGTGGAAGGAATTTTGGCATTAGAGCAAAGAGTGATAGATAACCAAAGAAAGTTGTACTATGAAATTACCTCAAAACAGGTAATGCAAAGTCTTTTTGTTAAGACCACTCTATCCTATGGACAGCTACAAAAAATCTGTGAACATATTTTACTAATCCTGGAAAGAGCTTATGAGTATCTTCTGCAAGAAGATGATTTTATATTATCACCTGAACATATCTACCTTAATATCAGCAATTTTGAACCGGAGCTTTGTTTTTTTCCAGGATATCAGAAAAATATTAGGGATCAGATCAGAGGTTTCATGGAGTATCTGATGAATAAGGTTGATTATACGGATAAAGAAGCTGTTTTATTAGTATATCAGCTTTATGCCATCAGCAGAGAAGAGAGCTATTGCTTTGAAGAACTTAAGCAGCTTTTGTTAATGAATATAAATCAGAAAGAATTCGAGATGCAAAATACCGTACATAATTACAAAGACAATATAGGGCAAAGCGAAAGGAAAAATAAAGAGATTAAGGAGTCAAAACGACTTACATTTGATAAAGATAGGAATATAGAGCAACTAGAACGGGAAGAAGAATTAGTTATAGAAAAAAAGAGATCAGGAAGACTGATTCCTGCGATTGAAGAAAAAATAGAAGGTGAAAAAGAAGTCACCATTTATCCACTTAAAATTTATCTATATCTAATAGGCATAATTGTTGGAGGTATCGCTGTAACAGTGCTATGTGTAGCCTCAGGAGTATTATACAATTCGTTCGGCAATAGACTTGATTATAGTAAAATCTTTGCTTTCTGCCTTATATTATTTTGCGTAGAGGGGTATTTCATTCAAAAAATCCTTAATAAAAATAATAGAATAACTAAAATGGTTAAAACTCAGGAGTATATAAATACAGGCAGAGACAGCTATGGTAAGGGATATGAAAATGATAATAGACTAAATAGTAAGCAGTTTGAGAAAGAAGGGCAGCTTGAGCCATTGTTAATAAATAAGGATATTTTGAACGGAAAAGCAGGAAATAATAATGTGCTGAATAATAAGATGCATCAACCGAAAATGAACCAAAGTGAACTAAAACGTGAGAATGAAGTAAGAAACACATGTGAGGCGGTGAATAAGAAAGACTGCAGGGGTAGTAACAAAGCTCGATCATATCAGGAAAAGTTAGCACATGATATGGTTAAGGAACATGAATCAGGTGGAAAATGGGTGGATGATAACCAGGATCGCAGCTACAATCCTACTTGTTTATTAAATGCTGATCTTGCTAAATCAGAAATCTGTATCCTTAAATCGTTAAATGGAGCATATCCAAACATAACAATCGAGCATTATCCTTTTTTTATTGGTAAATTCCGAAACAATGTGGACTATTGTATTGAAAAGGATGTTATCAGCAGATATCACGCTAAGGTTACGAGGGAAGGAGAAGAATATTTTCTTACGGATCTAAATTCAACGAATGGCACATTTCATAATGGAGAGATGTTGTTAACCTACCAGAAAAAAGAGATTAAAGTTGGAGATGAGATAACTTTTGCAGATCTAAAGTATCAATTTTGGATAGACTAAATATTAAAAGCTTAGTTAAGAACGAAAAGTTTTGTAAAGATTAATTTAATAATGGATGAATTAGCGGATGGTTATAATCCATCCTTTTATTTTACTGTAAGTTAAAAGAGCCATTTCTATAAAAATCTTGTAAATACTGGAATGATAGTGGTACAATAGTGATGAATGATTTTGATCCTACCAAAGAGGAGGTGTCAGCTTGAAAAGATGGTATGATGTTGTATATGCGGTAATTTTGGTCATGATATTAATCATTGCTTTCCTTATTGGCAATCCTATCATAAGTGGTATTTTACTACTGTTATTTTCCGCAATTTTGATTATTAATACGTCATATAAACTTAGTAGGAAAAAAGGAAATAAATTTAAGTATAAGGTCTTTTTAATAGTATTATTATTAGTGGATATTGTACTTGCGGCGAGCGCAGTTATTGTTGTCATTAACGGGGTCGTTACAATATAGAGGACTATAGAAGGATATGTTAAATACATAAATATATTTTTTGTGATAATCAATAATCTCGTGACGAAATGAGGAAGGCTTATGAAACAATATATTATGGCTCTTGATCAGGGAACCACCAGTTCCCGATGTATCATCTTTGATAAAAATGGAAGAATAAAGAGCATTGCACAAAAGGAGTTTACGCAGATCTATCCGAGACCAGGCTGGGTAGAGCATGATCCAATGGAAATCTGGTCAACTCAGATTTCTGTAGCTACGGAAGCTATGGCAAAGCTTGGAATTGCTGCAGAAGAGATTGCTTCCATTGGTATTACGAATCAGCGGGAGACCACGATTGTGTGGAATAAGAAGACGGGGCAGCCGATTTATAATGCGATTGTTTGGCAGTGTCGTCGAACCTCAGAGATGATTGATGATTTAAAAGCTAAGGGCTATGAAGCCTATATAAAAGAGAAAACCGGTTTAATACCGGATGCATATTTTTCAGGAACGAAAATTTCATGGATTTTAAACCATGTGGAAGGTGCAAGAGAAGCAGCAGGTAAAGGTGAGTTATTATTCGGTACGGTAGATACTTGGCTAATCTGGAACCTGACGAAGGGGAAGGCATTTGTGACAGACTACACGAATGCGTCTAGAACCATGCTTTTTGATATAAAGAATCTGACCTGGGATGAGAAGCTTTTACAGGAGCTTAGTATTCCGAAGGAGATGTTGCCGGAGGTTAAGCCCTCCAGTTGTATTTATGGCTATACGGATAGTCATTTGTTTGGAAGAGAAATATCGATTTCCGGTGCAGCAGGTGATCAGCAGGCTGCACTATTTGGACAATGTTGCTTTCATAAAGGTGAAGCGAAGAATACGTATGGAACGGGTTGTTTCCTACTGATGAACACAGGGACAGAGGCTATTGTCTCTGAGCATGGCTTAATAACGACAATTGCGGCTAGTACAAGTAATGAAGTACAGTATGCCTTGGAAGGTAGTGTATTTGTTGCAGGTGCAGCGATTCAATGGTTACGGGATGAACTACAGCTAATACGTAATTCCGCGGAAAGCGAGAAATATGCTCTGCAGGTTCCTGATACCAACGGAGTCTATGTGGTACCTGCATTTACAGGTCTTGGAGCTCCCCATTGGGATCAATACGCAAGGGGAGCCATTGTTGGTCTCACCAGGGGTGCGGGTCGTGACCACATCATCCGTGCTACCTTAGAAGCAATTGCTTATCAGACTTATGATGTGCTTAAGGCTATGGAAGGAGATTCTGGAGTAATGTTAAAAACCCTGAAGGTGGATGGAGGGGCAAGTGCTAATCGCTTCTTAATACAATTTCAGGCTGATATTGTGAATACTCCTGTCCAGAAACCAAAATGTATCGAAACCACAGCTCTTGGGGCAGCATATCTTGCAGGACTTGCGGTTGGATTCTGGGAGAGTAAAGAGGAGATATGCAAAAATTGGGCATTGGCAGAAACTTTTGAACCGAATATGTCTGAGGCTCATCGGGAAAAATTAATTACAGGCTGGAAGAAAGCCGTTACCCGAGCCTATGCGTGGGAAGATTAAATAAAGGATGATATAACATTGATAGAAGACAGATTAAGTAGCAGATTTATAAATCACGGATATCAGAGAATGGATTCCAATGCACAGGGAATCTATTTGTTCTATCGTGTGGAGGAAACAGATATGATGCTTATATCTGTTATCAGAGCTACCAGTGGTAAGGAACTGACGCTGGATCAGTATCAGCATGTATTGAATCAGATTAAAACCAGTTTCGGACAGAGCTATCCCGGGAGACTTAAGCTTCTGAGTCTAATCCTGACTGCAAATGCAGATGAGGTAAAGCCTTTAGCTACAAATTCCTCAACGGATAGCCATTGGATTGTCGATATGAGAAATTACAGGTTGATTATCTATGAGACTCAGTCAAATAAATTCTCATCAATTCAAAGCTTAATTGAGCAGGTGCTGACAGAAGAATCATACCAAGATAGTATGAGAGATAGAAGCCAAGAAACCAATGAAGGGTATTATACTACAGGAGAGGATTCAAATGGTAGTCCTTATACCAATTATCCAGGGGATAACACAGGACGATACTATAAACAACAGACAGCTCCGTATTCAACTCAGATGAGTCGTTTTAAGCAGATGCCTGCTACTATGGTGCTTATAGCTATCAATGTTTTGGTATATCTACTTACCCATTTTACTATCTTTCTTTCAGGAGCCGATTCAGTGGTTGAAAAGGGTGCCTTATCCTGGTATTTGATTAAAGAGAATCAGGAATACTATAGAATTATCACTTCAATGTTTCTGCACGCGGATTGGAGTCATCTGTTTAATAATATGCTGGTATTACTTTTCGTGGGTGGTAATCTGGAGCGAGCAATCGGAAAAATTAAATATTTGTTTCTTTACTTTGGTACAGGAATTCTTGCGGGCATTGCCTCCATCAGTTATAATATGTGGAAAGAATATGCACTGGCAGCCACTGGCAACACCACGTATTCTATAGGTGCCTCAGGCGCAATCTTTGGTGTGGTGGGTGCAGTTTTATGGATTGTTGTGATTAATAAAGGACGATTAAAAGAGATTAGCTCTACTCAAATGATTCTTTTTGTCATACTAAGCCTTTATGGTGGAGTAGTAAATTCGCAGATTGACCAAGCGGCTCATGTTGGCGGGTTTCTTGGAGGTGTGATATTATCGATTCTTCTATATCGCAAACAAAGAAGAACTGCGAGTGAAATCAACAAATAGAGCAAATACTATTTTTTAATAAAATATATCATATGGAGTTAGCCCTACTTTGGTAGGTTTTGAGAAATAAAGGAAAAAGGTAATAGCCATTTTGGTATAATTAAGATACTGAACCGCAGGAGGAGAGGATAATACATGAAAATTAATATCTATTATGGTGGAAGAGGATTAATTGAGGATCCTACGCTTTATGTAATGAGTAGGTTGACGACTGTATTGGAAGAGCTTCGGGTTCAAGTAACCAGATATAATCTCTATGAGGAAAAGAATGCAATATTGATGCTTCCAAAGACTCTAAAGGATGCAGATGGTATCATCTTGGCAACGACCGTGGAGTGGATGGGTATTGGTGGTTTAATGCAGCAGTTTTTGGATGCTTGTTGGCTTTATGCTGATAAGGACAGGCTAAGTAAACTATACATGCTTCCGGTTGTTATGGCAAGTACCTATGGAGAGCGAGATGCAGAGCTTACGCTGATTAAGGGTTGGGAATTGCTCGGTGGTATTCCTTTAAGTGGCCTATGTGCCTATGTCGAAGATCATGTAGAGTTTGAAACAAATACGGATTACACTGCACTAATCGAAAAAAAAGCAGAAGAGTTTTACCGTATGGTATATCAGAAAAAAAAGATGCTTCCAACCAGTTATGCTGCTATTAAGCACAGTGTATTAAACAGCAGTTCCATTGTACTGACACCTCAAGAGAGTGAACAGTTATCGGTATATGTTTCGGATGATACCTATGTGAAGAAGCAGAAGGAAGATATTGAAGAACTGACTCAACTCTTTAAGGATATGCTGGAAAATAATAATGAAGGAGAGGGAAGTCAGGAATTTCTCAAAAACCTGAAAGATAATTTCCACCCTCTCGATGATTTTGAAGCTTCCTACGCAATCCAAATAACGGATGTGAAGAAAACGATAGTAGTTGAAATCCATGGCAAGCGGTTAAAATGCTATTATGGAGAGAAGCCGGACGCTGATGTCCTTGCAAAGACGACGCATGCGGTTATGAATAAGCTTATGCTGGGACGGCTTACCTTTCAAGGTGCCTTTATGTCCGGTGAATTAACAGCAAAGGGTAATTTTAAAACCCTACGCACCTTTGATCAGGTATTCCAATTTAATATTCTATAGGAACAGAACGATGTTCTGATTCATAAATTTATGACACTTATAGCCTAGAGTAGGATAAATCTTCTCTGGCTCATATTTATAGGAACATGAACATGTTCCTATAATCAAAGTGTACGCCGCAAAATTCAGCGCTTGGATCAGAAAACTAATTTCTGATAAGTTGTATTACTATAGTGGGAGATGGATAATAAAGGAGGTTTTATGTTGATTAGACTCAACATGGATACTTCCGTAATGCATATCAACTACTTTTTTGGCAAGGGCTAATCCAATTCCGGTACCACCATTTTTATAGGTAATAAATGGAGTAAAGATGGTTTCTAGTAAGTCATCAGGAATAGGGTGGCCGCTGTTACTAACTTCGATAGAGATTTTATCCGGTGAAAATGAGTTTCCTGGCAGGAATGCAAGTGTTATATTTATAAAGCCATATGATGGAGTTGCTTCAAAGGCATTCTTAACAATATTGGTAAGAACTTGCTTTAGCTTTACACTATCACAGGGGTAGGAGGTAAAATACTCTTCCTCTGCCGGATCAAAGCGAAAGGAAAGCTCCAACTCTTTCGTGAGGGCTTGTGGCATAAATCCATTTACCAGGCTTTCTATTAAGGTAATTAGGTTGGTATCCTCTTTGTTTATAATATTATAAGTATTTAAGAGAGAAGCATCAGCCATGATTCGCTCCATGTCATGGATTAAATCCTGCAACTGATCCCAATATTTAAATTCCTTGGCTTCCGGATGTTTTAATTCCATATACTGCAGGGTACTATTTATTAAGGTTAAAGGATTACGCAGCTCATGTACTAACATGGAAGTGGATTTTTTATGATCAGCTATAATGGAGTTAATAACGGCCTCCATCTCTGGGTTTGATTTCAGTATATAGGCTAATGTGTCATTATTAATTGTCGAATACATTGTTACCCCCTTTTAAATGGTTGGCATAAAACTCATGGATGTCGAAATCTCAATATTTGGAAACAAACATATTTTATCAAAATTTGGTAATTTATACAAGTTAAAAATGCTATGTTATAATAAAATTAATATAAAGATTATAAAGAAATAAATAACGGAGGTGTATGATGCAGGATAACTGTATTTTTTGCAGGATAATTGCTGGAGAGATTCCTTCAGCAACCGTATATGAAGATAAGAATTTCAGGGTAATTATGGACATATCGCCGGCTGCGAAGGGACATATGATTATGTTATCAAAGAGACACTGCGAGAATCTCTTAGATTTGGATGATGAGAGTGCGGCAAGCGCATTATTAATTGCTCGTAAGCTGGCGAAGGCATTAAAGGAAGAATTAAATTGTGATGGAATTAATCTGGTACAAAATAACGGCAAGGCATCAGGGCAGACGGTCTTCCATTTCCATATACACCTGATTCCAAGGTATGACAATGATCAGCTGAGCTTAGGCTGGGCTCCCGGAACATATGAGGATGGGGAAGCAGCGTCTTTTGCAGCTTCTTTGGCAGCAAGATTATAATGAAAAAACAAAAAGAACTATGAATTATTTCCCACAGTGTCTGAAAGACACAAAATGTGCGAGATATTTCATAGTCCTTTTTTAATTTCAGCCATCCAGCAATATATTATACCGGACAAAACTGTTGGAGGCATATAAATGTAAGAATTATTTCATATGTTCTTTAATCAAACTAACGATTGTTGCTATCGAATTATTTAACTTACTTTGACTCATAGCATTCACATAGACCTGCTTATTCTCCATAACCGTCTTAATTGCTTCCATAAGAGTGGAGACACTCATATTCTCCTCTTTTAATACATAAGAGTAACCCTGGCGTTCGAAAGAGTCAGCATTCAGGATTTGATCACCACGGCTGGCAGCAGCAGAAAGAGGAATTAAAATATTCGGTTTGCGAAGTGCAAGTATCTCACAGATGGCATTAGCACCTGCTCTGGAAATGACTAAATCAGCTGCAGCGAATAAATCACTTAACTCATCCTTAATGTACTCAAATTGAACATAGCCTTCAAAGTGTTTGAGCTTCTCATCTAGATTACCTTTACCACATAAATGGATTACTTGATAATCACGCAGTATGGTTGGTAATAGGTTACGAACAACTTCATTAATGGCTTTCGAACCTGTACTTCCACCAATAATTAGAATGACAGGCTTATTGGCAGTCAATTTACAAAAATCAAGACCTTTGATCCGATTGCCGGAGAAGAGCTCCTTACGAATCGGTGTTCCGGTTAAAACAGCTTTATTGTCCGGAAGATATTTTACGGTCTCAGGGAAATTAGCGCACACCTTTGTTGCATGGGGAAGTGCTAATTTATTCGCAAGACCCGGAGTCATATCGGATTCATGGATAATTACCGGAATTTTGTGTTTTTTAGCAGCATATACAACGGGAACTGTTACAAAGCCGCCTTTGGAAAATATAATATCCGGCTTCAGTTTTTTTAGTTGCTTGCTGGCTTCAAAATAACCCTTTATTACTTTAAAGGGATCGGAAAAGTTTTTTGGATCAAAGTATCTTCTCAATTTACCAGAGGATATTCCATGGTAGGGTATGTTGTAAGCTTCAATTAGCTTTCGCTCAATTCCATCATAGGAACCGATGTATTGTATGTCAAAACCTTGCTTTTGTAATTCTGGAAGCAAAGCAATACAGGGCGTTACATGCCCGGCAGTTCCACCTCCGGTTAAAACAATCCGTTTCATGCATTATTCCTCCAGTCTTTTAACGCTTTCGCTAATTGATCCGGGCAGGAGGTAGACTTGAAGCCACAGGTAATACCCTCCAGCTTTTGAATCACTTCATCAACCTTCATACCGACAACCAGCCGGGAGATTCCGCCTGCATTACCATCGCATCCACCGTTAAAATGTAATGCGGTTACAGTATTTGTACTTTCGTCAATTTCAAAATCCAATGAGCGGCTGCACACTCCCTTAGTTTTATATGTCATATGAAATCCCTTTCTTTCCTTATGTATCAATTATAATGGAACCTACTTCCACGGATGAGAGAAAATTTAATAGATTATCAATGATTGTAGCACGAACTACAAAAGGTGGGTAGGTATAACCGAATTTATTGTATCTCACCTATCCTACTTTTGCAATTATATATTTTCAGAAAAAAATGAAAAATATGTGACGGAATCTTAAGAAAGGGCACAATGTATTTGTATTTTCAACAAAGGTACGATAAAATAATAGCAAAACCCAATGACTTTAGGAGGATTAAAATGAATAAAATCGGAATCATCGGAGCAATGGATGAAGAGGTTCATATTATAAAAGAACAGATGCAGGAGGTAAAGGTCTGCACTGTTGCTGCAATGGATTTTTATGAAGGTAAATTGCAAGGAAAAGAAGTAGTTATTGTCCGTAGTGGTATTGGTAAAGTAAATGCAGCAATCTGTACTCAGATTTTAGCGGATTTATATCACGTGGATGCAGTGATAAATACAGGTGTAGCAGGCTCTCTAAGAAATGAAATTGATATAGCAGATATTGTTCTTTCAACTGATACACAACAGCATGATATGGACGCAACAGGCTTTGGCTATGATATTGGCGTCATTCCAAGAATGGAGTATTCCATTTTTCAGGCAGACCAGAAGCTTATTGCTCTTGCAAGAGCGGTATGTGAAGAGGCTATTCCTGAGGTGGGGGTTCATACAGGACGAATTGTAAGCGGAGATCAGTTTATCTCAGATAGCAGTAAGAAGGCATGGCTGGTAGAGAACTTTAACGGCTATTGTACTGAGATGGAAGGAGCCGCAATTGCACAGGCAGCATTTCTAAACAAGATTCCCTTCCTGATAATACGTGCGATTTCTGATAAAGCAGACCAAAGTGCAGAGATGGCCTACTCGGAATTTGAACATATTGCAATTAAAAACACAGTTACATTAATTAATGGCTTGTTAAAAAGGCTATAATTAAGAGGATAACCGAGCAAAGGTGACCCCGGTATAATAATATTCTAAAATATCTTCATAGGAGGAACCATCCTCTGCCATGACATTTGCGCCGTACTGACTTAAGCCTACACCATGGCCATCACCATTGCAGACGATACGAACATGATCACCATATTCTTCTATGTAGAAATGATTGGATGATAACCCAAGAACCTTGGCAAATTCCTCACCAGAGATAGTGAGGTCGCCAAGGTTTATTTTTAATACATACCCTGAGCTATCCCGTAAAGAGATATTGACTTCATCAAAGAAATTATCCACCGTTATATCTAAATCAGTATAGTATTTTCCAAGGAGATCGATCAGATCATTTGTTGCATACTCTTTAATAGAGAGATAGTTTGTAGAGGTAACATCCTGCTTACTTGCCACACTCGTTAGGTAGGGAATATCCACACCCCAGGCTTCGGAGGCATTTCTCGTGAATCCGGAGCCGGTATCAAAGAATACCGGAAGTATCAGGTCGTTATCATACACAATAACCTCATTGTCCGTAGCATAAACAGCGTTCTCTAACTTAGAAAAATAGTAAGTATAATTCTCATCATCCCATAGATCTTTGAGGGCGTCCAAACCAATATAGGAAAGACCAAGCTCTGAGGTAGAAAAATCAGTTTGCCCTGAGTTTTCTTTCGATAGCGTAGAGATATTATACAGAGCATAGGTTCGTGCAATTACGGCCTGTGCCTTTAAAGTCTCCATCTGATAGCTTGCAGGAATATTTGCGGCGATAACACCCAGCAGATATTCGTCAAAAGAAAGATCAGTCTTCGTTCCGTTCACTTCATAATATATATTAAAGTTCTCTGCTTTAAAGGAACCGGTGGTTGTTGATGATTGTTTTGAAAATGCCAGTGTAAGTAAAAAAGGAAGCAGAAGAACAACAATGCTAACTAAAATCGTTTTTATAAGAAGCTTTTTCATAATCCCCTCCAAAGATATGTATAGTTAGTACATTCTATTATTCTCAATGAAAGAATATGTATAGATACGATAGAAAAAGCGTACCAGACCATTAAGGATGCATGTTTTTTGTATCGGTATTTTTAGAATTGAACTGCCGTATTTACATACATTTCTAAAGCAGATATAATGGCCTTATTATATTATACGGTACAAAAGAATCTAATTAGGGATGGGAGTCAGGATGAATACGACACAGATTCGATATTTTTTAGTGGCAGCAAAATGTCTCAACTTTACAGAAGCAGCACAAAAGTTGTATATATCTCAGCCGGCATTAAGTAAGCAGTTGCATGCAATTGAAGAAGAGTTAAACATGATTTTGTTTCTGAGAAATGGGAAGAAGATATCGCTGACACCGGCCGGAGTAGTATTGTATAAGGAATTGCAGGGGTTTGAGGACAATTATTATAAGGTAATTCAAAAAGCTAAGTCCGCCAACGAGGGGAATGTGGGTGAGCTGCATATTGGTATTTTACAAGGACAGATGGTAGGAGAAAAGTTTTCCGATGCCTATGCGGCATTTTCAGAAAAGCATCCCAATATCTCTATCTTCCTATACCGGGATTCCTTCTCAGGAATTCGAAATAGGCTGGGGGATGGAACCTTGGATATTGGAATAACCCTCGGATTTGATATTGATGATAGGGAAAAGTACTATATTGAGAAGATAGCAACCAGCAGCAGTGTTTTTGCAGTGTCAATGAAGCATCCCTTGAGCAAAAAGGAAGTTGATGACTGGGAAGATCTAAAGGATGAGGATTTTAACCTAATCAATGAAAGGGATTCCTATGCAGGAAGTAAGATGCTCATAGCTGATTGCAAAAAGAGAGGCTTCTATCCAAAGGTCAGATATGTTCCCTCTCTTGAGACCGTGATGCTCTGTGTGGAGGCTGGGCTTGGTGTGGGTATTGTAAACACCATGAATTATTTGACCTTGAATCCCTCTATAAAAATATTAGAGCAGATAAAGCTGATGGACACAGATACCATTATGGTTCGGAAAAAGAAGAATATGAATCCGGTGATACCTTTATTCAATCATATTTTTCTAAATAATTAACTATAACTTTTGGTTATTGATATCTGCATGTTTAGTAAGTTTACTTTGGTAACACCTCTCCTTATAATTGATTTATGGGTAACATTTATTAATTAAGGAGAGGTGTTTTTGTTATGACTAAAATGGAGAAGTTCGAAAACGCTGTTAGACTGGGGAAAGTTCAATCAAAGGCAGATATTGTAGTATATGCACACATCTGCGCCTATGCGGCGGTGTTATCGGGGAAAACACAGGCTGACTTATTTCAAGGAAATGATGTATGGCTGGATGCCATGATTAAGACTTATGAAAATCTTGGGGTGGAGCCGGATTGTGTATTCCCTATGAATCCAAAGGATGTTACTTTTATTGAGCAGATGAAGGTAAGAATTCCAGGAAAGGATCTGGGGGAAAATGAATTATTTCAATTTGTAGAAGAAGAGATCATGAAGCCGGAGGATTATAAGACCATCATAGAAAAGGGCTTTGGTGCCTGGCAGCTACCTTTTGTCGCTTCCATTCAAAATCCTCCTATGAAGCAAAATGCATTAACCGGCTTAAAAGTCACCTTAAAGTTTATTCAGGCGGGAATGGGATGTGGACAAAACCGCAAGTACTGGGAAAAGGGAAGAGGTATACCGATGATGTTTCATACGGGATGTGGAACACCCTTTGATACCTTTTCTATGTCTCGTGGGTTGGAGCAGTTCTTCTATGATCTCTATGACGAGCCTGAGCTGGTAAAAAAAGCTTGTGAACGGGCAACTCCAGATATCATAAAAACCATCTTTCGGAGTGCTAAGCCGGGAGATCGCGTTGGAATTTTTGCTATGAGATCTTCCGCCTCATTTATTTCACCTGATATGTATGAGGAATTCTCCTGGCCTCATTTGAAGAAAATTATGATGGCTCTGATTGAGAAAAAGATAACTCCTGTACTGCATGCGGATGGCAACTGGCTCCCCATGCTGCCTTATTTTAAGGAGCTTCCGAAGGGAACCTGTATTATTGAGCTGGATGGGGATACTGATATCGAGAAAGCCTATGAGATTTTACAGGGGTATCAATGCATTCGAGGCGATGTTCCCGCAGCACTATTTGCCTTTGGCAGTGAAAAGGAGATTACAGATTATTGTGATAAGTTGGTTCGCCTAGCCATGGGTGGTGGCTTAATCGTTGGTAATGGCTGCGAGATACCATTAAATGCAAAAAGAGAGAATGTTGGGGCATTTTTGAATTGTACATATAATTAGTGGTTAATAAGTGGTTTCAATAAATAAAGCTGAGCTGCCGTAAGGCAGTTCAGCTTTATTCAGTCATCCACTCATTAGCCCAATTTTGAATTTCATTGAGGGCACAATCCAGTGCTCTCCCTTTTCCTGTAAGTTCATATTCAATTCGCACCGGAATATCAGGGTAAACCATACGATTAATGATACCCAGAGCTTCTAGTTCCTTAAAACGTTCTCCCAGCATACGATCACTCATATTAGGAATCTGGGAGGCTACATCTGAAAATCTCTTAGGACCCTCCATTAAAACCTTAATAATTAAGCCGTTCCAACGTTTTCCCAAGATCTCAAACGCTTTTTCGTACTTTGGACATAGGGACAAATCATGCATAGAATCACCTCTAAAATGATTCTACATCACTTACTTGACAAAAGCAACAGAAATATAGTAATATACTTACATAAAGTAAGTGAAAAAACAAATAAAGTACTTATGAACAAATGAAATGGCCTTTCTTAAATGAAGTCAAAAGTATTTATGAAGGCAGTAAGCTACTTGGGATATAGATTTCTAAACGAAAGGAGCAGTGTAAAAATGCTATATCGTTTGAGTAGCAGAATTACCTAAAACATAGTTCAAGTAAGAAAGGAGATAAATTTATGATAAAGAAGCTTGATCATAGAAACATGGGCAAAAGTGATTTGGGATGGCTGCAAAGCATCTTCCATTTTTCTTTTGCTGACTATTTAAATCCCTTAAATATCAATTTTGGAGCCTTGAGGGTAATAAACGATGATTTAATTGCACCGGGTACCGGATTTGATACCCATCCGCATAAAGATATGGAGATTGTATCCTACGTGGTAGAGGGAGAGCTGACACATGCTGACAGTATGAAGAACGAGAGTACCCTGAGCCGGGGACATGTTCAGTATATGAGTGCAGGAACAGGAGTATTTCATAGTGAGCATAATCTTGGGAAATCTATGACAAGAATCTTGCAGATATGGATTTATCCTGATCGACTGGGGCACACGCCCCAATACGGAGAATTCCGTTTTGATTGGGAGTCAAGATACAATCAGTGGTTTCACATTGTAGCCCCAATTGATGGGGAGGCTCCAGTTAAGATTCATCAAGATGCAAATATCTTCGTACTCCAGTTAGAGGAAGGAAATACAATTAATTTCACCGTGTCAGAGAACCGGCAGGCATATCTGGTTCAGATAGAAGGTACCTCGGTTATCAAGGAACTGGAGCTGGAAGCCAGAGACGCTCTGGAGATATCGGAGGAAGAGCTTACTATCAATGCAAAGACCACAACTCACTTTCTATTAATAGAGATGAGAAAAACAGGAGTTTAATAAAATATTTGGTACAAGGAAGTATACTCCCTATATGGGATATGCTGCATGAAGTTTTTGATATGAAAATAGCTAGAACAATAAAATGCTCCGAAACAGTTGAAATTAGTTTCTCCTGTTTCGGAGCTTTTTATTGTACTTAAACTCCAAGGCAGCTTAAAATGGCTTGTGCATAAATACGTATTGAAAAATCATTTGGGTGGTTAATACAATTACCGGTTAATTCTAAGTAATTTTTATCTCTATTAAGAAGATCCAGAAATATGGTATGAACCGGAGCAACAGCGATTCCGGTAAGGGATGTTTGTATCTGAAAAAGACTTCTTTCCTGATCCAGGAGTTTATTCTTCATAAACCCATGGATTTCTGGGTTGGGAACCATCGGAGATACCAGTAAGAACTCACAGTCTGGATTTTCGTGGCGAATGGTTGATATGATATCTAAGATGTCTTTTTTAAATTCTTCAGCTTCCTGTTGCAGGTTATTCATACCGAAGGCTAATATCACCAAATCCGGGTTCTCGGGACTAACAATAGTAGCAGCATGCTTGCTTCCCCAGGAAGAGGTGGAACCGCCGGCTCCACGATTGATTTTGATAAGATTATTGTGATGGAAATAATCCTTTAAGGCGGCCGTAACTAATTCAGCCCAGGCTGGCATAAAAGGCGGCTTATGATTTCTTATTCGAAGTTCCTTAAGTGTAACCATGTCAATCACGGTCTCATCATAGCCGCTGGCTTCCCAACCGGCAGTAATACTATCCCCATAAAAAACTAACCGAAAGGACTTATTAGAAGTTAGCTTTTTTAAGGTGAGGGGAAGGAAGGACATTTGATTACACGGTATACTTCCCCTCCAGTGCTCGTTGTGCCGGTAAGTTACCAGTACCTGATAATCGATTATCTCAGGAAAGACCTTACAATATCTGCTTTGATCAGCTAATCGTAACCAGCTGGTATCAGCTTCTCCTATATAAGGTGGACAGTAAAGGCTTCTGGGTAAAAAGGGGATGGAACTGTTTTTTGTACGAATAATGGTATTACCCTCCCATTGAAAGTCCTTGACGGGCTCATACTGCTGTGTGCCATCAGGGGAGGATATCTTCAATATTTCCCTCGGAGTGTATAATAAGCTTCCGCCTGTGAAATTGAAATGATCTGATTCAGAAAAACAGATGGGTTCCTCATGCACGATCGTGCCCCTCCATAATGGATCAAGCCATTGAATCATAATAAAACCTCCTTTAAATGTTAGCTCCTTTTATTTTAAATCATAAACGCTTCGTCAGTAATGGAATGATCTATACTTTTTGTTTAAAAGATTACATATACAAAGGTAAAAATCGTGGTTATTATAGAAGGGGAGGATTCTCACCAAGGATAGTTCAGTACATAGGATTGAGGGGGTAACCTGTTATGATTAGATGGATTTCGAAACATTTTTTGGCAAAGACACTGCTGGTGACATTAGTTTTATTTCTTGCGTTTTGTAGTGTCAGCACCTATAGCTATTATAGGAATTTCACAGAGGAAGCTACCGAGACGGCAGTGAGTAATATCAGTTCCATGATGGAGGTATTAAATAATAATTTTGAGCTGACCATAAAAGATATCGACTATGTAACAGCCCTTATTTCAAATAAAGTAACAACGAATATGAACGGAAGTGTTATTGATTATTTAAGTATGGAGGACGCAGATGCAGCAAAATTAGTACAATGTCGCAGGGAGGTCCAGGATTATCTGATTAGCATGTGCAGCTACAAATCATATCTCCAGGGGATGGCGATCTACGGTTTTAATGGCAGGAGTGTAACCTTTGGAATAACGATGACTGCTTCGGAAGTAAAGGAGCAGGACTGGTATAATAACTTGCGCAGTAAGGACTTCGAGATTATGTTTTCGCCGCCTCATTATAGCACGGATACGAGAAGTTTACCGAAAAGCAGTCAGGTGTTTTCTATCATAAGGCCGGTGCAGCATCATGGTAAGACCATTGGAGTTGTCGTAGCAGATATCAAGAGTTCCCTGCTGGATAATATGTTTAATATCAATAGTATGAATGGATATACAATTTATGTAGCAGATACCGAAACGGGTGAGGTAATATATGAACCGGATAATTCCATGGCTTTGCCGATTGGTAAGGCACTTAGTGGAAGGAAAGATACGGATGACTATATGTTCTTTGAAGAGGGTCATCAGCAATATCTGGCGGTTTATAACTCCTCTGATTATACTCCCTGGACCGTCGTTGGAACGGTTTTAAAGAGTGACATTATTTCCGGCTTTGTACTTGTAAGAAACAAAATGCTGGGTTTGGTGGGTATCTATGCTGCCATATTTATTGCCCTGGTATTGATAACGACCAACCTTATAACGAAGGATTTGAGGCGTCTAACCATGGCTGTCGCGTCTATAGACAGTGAACATATGGATCTAGGAGTAGCGATCGGAGCCCAGGACGAGATTGGAATACTATATCAGCAAATACAAGCGATGCTTAAGAGAATGAAAGGTTTGATTCATAATATTAAGATAACAGAAATGGAGAAACGCAAATCGGAAATAAAGATGCTGCAGACACAGATCAATCCCCATTTCCTTTATAATACCTTAAATACAATAAAATTTCTGGCCTCCATGCAGGGCATCACTAATATACAAACAGTTTGTAATGCATTATCAAATATTCTTCATCTGAACTTAGATACCAGAAAGTTTATTAGTCTATCGGAAGAAATGGATTACTTGATGAATTATCTTCAAATTCAGGAATATCGATATGCTGGTAAAATAACCTATCGTTTCTCGGTGGAGGAACAGGTGAAGGAGTATCTTATTCCAAAACTTATGTTGCAGCCCATAGTTGAAAATGCTCTGCAGCATGGCATTGCTCCCTTGGATTATATGGGGGTTCTTCAAATTAATGCTTATGAGGAAGAAGATCATATAAAGATTGCCATAAAGGATAATGGGAGGAGCTTCAACAAGGATCTATTAAAGGACAACCACTATATTGGAATTGAGTCGGGTCACATCGGACTATTTAATATATCCGCAAGATTGAAGCTTTTATTTGGAAATGAGAGTGAGCTATTGATCTTTAATGAGCCAGGGTTGTTTACGCTGGTTGAGATAACATTACCGATTATCAAAGCGGGAAGTGAGGATACCTATGATTAAAATAATGATTGCAGATGATGATTTTCTTGTCCGATCAAATATCAAGTTAATGCTGAAGGAATTGACCGGCAGGATGGAGCTTGAGTCTTTGGAAGTGGTTGCGGAAGCAGGCGACGGAGCTGAGGCAATGAGCCTGTTGGAATTCGTAGTGCCGGATATTATTATATCTGATATACAAATGCCTAAGACAAACGGAATTGAATTACAACGTTATGCGAATCAATTCCTACCCTCCATCAAGTTCATTATGCTCAGCAATTATGATGATTATGATTATGTAAGAGAGGCTTTAAAAAACGGTGCGATAGATTATATCCTAAAACACAAATTATCGGTGGATGTATTAGCTACCACCATAAATAGAGCGATTGACATAATAAATGAGAATTCAAATCCTAAGCTTTCAAAGGAGCTTACAAAGGGCTATAGTTTGGCGGCCTTAAAGCGGGATTTCATTCTTAGTCTGATTGCAGGCTTCTATCTTCAGCTGGAAGAAATTAAGTCCCGTATTGCAGTTTTGGGTCTGCCCATTTCGGAACATAATCTGGTAACCGTTATTATGACGGTACAACATGAGCACAACAGGGAGCAGGATGCCTATTTACTGGAAAATTCAATTATAAATATTGTTGATGAGATATTACAAGATACTCATAGTGGTATTTGCTGTCACGTAACAGAGGATAAGTATATTATATTGCTTTCCTATGCATCCATTTATAGTGAAAATATGAGGCAGGAACGATGCTTTGAGGTATTAAGCAGAATATCGGTATGTACACAAAAATATTTAAATATAAAGTCACACTTTTATCAGGGCTGTGTAGTAGCAAATATTACGGATATAAAAAAATCGTATCTTGCCGCAGAGGAAAAATACCGTAACAGGTATTATAAGGGGATGGAAAAGGATGATTTGGCAGCGGATAAGCCTTTTGATGTCCTGGCTGTTTTTGATTCCGAAAGAGAAAGAAGCTTAATGGCATATATCCGTTCGAATAATAGAAAGGCAGCTATGGATATCGTGCAGGATGTGTTTAAAGAGTTGTGCAGATGGAGTCCTTCACTAACAGAATCCCAAATTGTATTTATTGATCTTCTGGGGGTATTAAACAGAAGCTGTAAAGAAAGGTATATTGATATTAATCATATCTATGCGGATAAGAAAACACCCCAGGAAAAATTTAATGAGTTCACATCGATAAGTGATGCGAAGGAGTGGTTCATTATGCTCTATGAAAGAGTGCTGGAGATGGGAGGATTAAAGCCCCAAATACCAACCTCTGATTATGTATCGGAGGCAATCAGCTTCATTCATAGACATTATGCAGAGAATATCTCACAGACGATGGTGGCAGACCATATAGGAATCAGCCCGGTTTACCTTAGTAAGCTATTCAAAGAAAACCTGCAGATAGGTTTTATGGAATATTTGAATCATTATCGATTGGAAAAAGCCAAAATATTGCTGAAGCAGAATAACTTCAGTAATAAAATGGTAGCCCGTTTGAGCGGCTTCAATGACGATGCATATTTTTCAAAGGTATTTAAAAAGGCAGAAGGTGTGACTCCGAAGGAGTTCAGGAAGGAAAAAAGAATAAAATAGTTCAATTTTAGATTGAAAAATTACAGTTTTTAGTCCTCGAATCATTTGTATAATATTCTTACAATAAAGAAACAGGAGGAAAGTAAATGAAAAAAATAATTGCCTTATTCCTTGTCATGCTTATAACCGTCAGTATGGTAGCATGCAGTACGGAAAAGAAAGTAAGCAGCGATAATGTGAAACAGGAGGGGGAAACAACCACAAGTGATTCAGGTCAAAGCAGCAGTGAAACGGAAATTCCAACACTTACGATGCTAACCTTCACAGACTGGTACAAATCCGGTTGGGAAGCATTAGATGCTTATATCGATGAGAACGCAGAGACACTTGGCTTTCGTCTGGACATTCAGATGATTGCAGGAGGCGGTGAAGGTGAAGAATTGCTGAAAGCTAAATTTGCAACAGGCGATCTGCCGGATCTACTACAATCCTATGGTGCAAAATGGCTGAACAATGTGGCAGGAGTACTGGATCAAATGCAGGTTCTGGAGAATGTTGATATGTCTGAGTATGACCAGAGTATGCTGGAACAAGGCGGATTTATCTGGGATGGCAAACTTTATGGCATACCGATTGACAGCACGAGTCTTGTAGGTGTTTTCTACAATAAATCTGTTTTTGCAAATGCTGGTATTGATAAAACACCTGCTACCTGGCAAGAGTTTCTTGATGCCTGCGATAAAATAAAAGCCTCCGGTGTGACCCCGCTCTATTATGCAGGCGCTGATACCTGGACCTTGCAGTGCTTTACTCATTTTGGCTTTAATCAGGATGTTGTGGATAGCGGATTAAGCTATCGTGAGTTCTGGAATGAAATGAACACAAATAAAAGACACTATTCCGACGCTACGAATTTTGCTGGAGCAATTGAGAAATCAAAGGAAATGGTTGAGCTTGGATATGTGAATGAAACTTATCTTTCCGATACCTATGATATGGCACAGACAGCTCTTGCAGAAGGAACTGCAGGTATGCATGTGAATGGCACTTGGATTTATGATGAAATTGCCAGCAAGTATCCGGAAGCCGCTGATCAGATTGGTTCCTTTGTATTACCGTTAGTCGACGGAACAAATTATACCTGCTCCTCTATGCCGGGTGCAATTGGTATGACCGAGTCTTGCAGCAATAAAGAGGCAGGTCAGAAGGCTCTGAACTTCCTTGCTTCCAAGGAAGCACAGCAGATTTACGCAGATGCTCAGCCCGGAATATATTTAAACAAAGAAGTGAAATGCGATCTTTCTGATGCTTATCAGACCTTATATGAAGCAATGAGTAAGGGAGAGAGCATGGAAGTATGGCAAAATGGTAACTTATATGGTTATGGAGATTATCATATCCACGTTCAGGATTATTTAGCTGGAGGTATGTCTTTGGAGGAAGTAATTGAACTGCTGGATAGTGATACTGCTAAAAATGCAAAAGCTGCTGAAGATGCTAACTGGAAATGATTTTCTGTAGAGAAAGCTGAAATAAATATACTTACATATGGAGAACGATAAGTGATAATGGGGTGATTTTAATCACCCCGTTATTACAACACGCCTATTTTTAATACATAAAGCTGAGGTAATTATATGTTAAAACAAAAAACAAAGCAAGGGAACGCTCCTTATAAAGAAAGTACGAAAACAAACAGAGCAGTCTATAAGAAAACCTATGTACTCTATCTTTTGATGCCAGCTCTTTTCATATATATCTTTTTCTTTATCCTACCGTCAATTACCGGATTATTGCTATCATTTTTTAATGTCAGAACCTTCAGGATCTCAGCAATAACCTTTGCCGGACTGACCAATTATGTGAATGTACTAACCGATCGGTATCTTAACATAGCAATTAGAAACACCCTGATTTTTGCGCTTGTCACAACCATAGGAAAGGTTGGTTTCGGACTGGCACTTGCGGTCTTTGTAAATAAGAAATTCCATGGTTCAAGGTATATTAGAACTGTATTTTTCCTTCCAGCAGTGCTTAATAATGTGGCGGTTGGACTGGTATTTCGGGCAATGATGCATCCGTCGGAGGGATTGATAAACAAGTTTCTAAAGCTTATCGGAATGGATCTGCTGACACAAAACTGGCTGACAAATCCGGCAATTGCTATCTTTTCCTGTGCCTTTGTAGAGATATGGAAGTGGTCCGGATTTACCATGGTAATTCTATTAGCAGGATTACAGGCAATCGACGATACTTATTATGAAGCGGCTGAACTAGATGGAGCATCGGGCTTTCAGAAGTTTTTCCACATCACCTTTCCCCTTATGATGCCGGCATTTACGAATGCCTTGATTGTGAATATGGTGGGGGGATTAAAGGTCTTTGATATCATACAGTCACTGACGAAAGGAGGTCCCGGATCTGCTACAGCAGTATTTGGTACACTCATTTATTCGTCCTTTAGCAGTGGAAGATATGGAGAGGGTTGTGCTGCCAGCATCATTTTATGTATCTGTGTCCTCGTTATCGTTTTACCCACCTACAAGTTTTTTACGAATAAGGAGGTAGAAATGTAATGAAAAAGATAACCTCTTATCTTCGCACTCTGCTGTCTCTGCTGTTGAGCCTGCTAGTGATACTTCCCTTTGTGGCGATTTTATTAAACTCCTTTAAAACGAAGAAGGAAGCAGCAGAGATGGCAATCACGCTGCCTACGGATTGGAACATTGCAGACAATTATGCACAGGTTTTACAAACCGGACTATTAAAGGCTTTTGGCAACAGCCTTTTCGTTACTATGCTATCCGTTGTGTTAATCATACTAATGACAGCCCTTGCCTCTTTTGTTCTTCAGCGGCGAGGAACGAAAGCTATGGATCGTCTCAAAACCTTTTTTATTATCGGGTTAATTCTTCCCGGACAGATCATACCAACGTATATGATCTGTAATTTATTAAATGTGAGATCCTTTCTGGGGGCTGCGGTAGTACTGACTGCAGCGAATATTCCCCTTGGAGTATTCATGTACATGGGCTTTTTAAAGAGTATTCCTATCAGTATTGATGAAGCGGCTATTATGGATGGGTGTAGTTCTTTACAACTACTGTTTAGAGTGATTTTCCCACTGTTAAAGCCAATGACCATAACATTATTTATACTGAACTTTATGAACATATGGAATGATTTTGGGACAACAATTTATTTCTTAAACAGTCCCAAGAATTATACATTGACACTTACGATTTATAATTTCTTTAGTACCCATAGTTCTGACTGGAACTTGGTATTCGCTGATGTAGTGGCTGTTTCGTTGCCGGTTATTATCGTATATTTCAGCGCACAACGACATATTATGTCCGGTATGACATCCGGAGCAGTAAAGGGGTAAGAATATGCTGATATATCCAGAAAATAATGAAAATATCTGTTTTGCCAAGGATAAGAACCTGTTCCTGAGACAGGGGGTGGAAGCAAAAAAGGCACAAGAGGTGGGGCTTGTATTATCCTCCGAATGGAAGACCTTCGTGGACGGAAAGGAAATAATAACTTATAGTACACCTGTCACACATATGGGACCCCAAAGTTTTGCGATGATAGACCTTGACATTGCCCCCCTTTGTATTGATGTTGAATATGAAGGTCCCTTAAGGGAAGTGGAAATACTGCCAAGAGAGCTAGGAATTCCTTTCAAGGTAAAGGGAAATCGTATCAGTTTTATGGCTGAAAAAGCCTGTAATATAGTAATTGAGGCAAATCATAGTTCACGCAGTCCTCTTGCGCTATTCTTCTCTTTCGAGGAAGAGATACCTGATTCTGAGGATTCGAAGGTACTTTGGTTTGCACCCGGTATTCACCAGATCGATTACATCGAACTGCAGGATAATCAAACCCTGTACTTAGCTCCGGGAGCCATATTAAAAGCAAAGGCTCCAAAAGAAGGGGATCCATATTTAATTGAGTCGGATTGGGCTGGAAAGAAAAACTATTACGATTTTATCTTTGCACAGGATAAAAAGAACATAAGGATATGTGGCAAAGGGATTATTGATACATCAAGTCTTGATTGGCATGATCGCAGGAGTATTGTTTTTTCTAATTGCAGTAACATATCAGTATCTGGAATCACATTAATCGGTGCAGCCCATTGGACAATGCCTTTCTTCGGCTGTGCTCAGGTTACTGTGGACAAGGTTAAAATTCTGGGGTACCGGGAGAACAGCGACGGTATTAATTTGGTAGATTGTACAGAGGTATCCATAAGGAACTGCTTCCTTCGTACCGGAGATGATGCTATCTGTGTGAAAAGTATGGGGTTAAACAAGAGGTTCGGCTGCTCGGATATTCATGTAAGCAACTGTACTGCCTGGAATGATAAGGTGCGTGCTTTTGGGATTGCAGGTGAAACCCGTTATGAGATAAGGGATATTTTATTTGAGAACTGTCAAGTATTATGCGGTGCGGCGGATTGGACCAGAGAGGTTGGTGCACTCTGTATTGTAATATCGGACAGTGCCACAATTCATAAGGTCACATTTCGAAAGATCAGTATCCGACAGGAGAATAACTATGTAATTAACTGCATGATAATGAAGGATATCTGGTCAACGGATATTGATGCGGGGCATATTGAAAATATCACCTTTGAGGATATCGATATCCCTGAGAACTCCATGATCTATCTGGAAGGCTATGATAACGAACATAGGATACGGGGATTGCATTTCACCGGTATTAGATCATATGAAAAGGGAAGGGAGGTTAACGTAGATCAATATATTGTAAAAAACCAATATGTAGATTTTCACTCAAAGTTGTAAATTGTGATTAGGGATTCTCATTTATACTTTCTGACAGTCGGAGATAGGAGCTGAATGGACTAGAGAATCTGGAAGTTATGGGCTGAATGGGCGGCCTGAACAGGAATTAAGTGCGCCAAAAACTTGCGCAGAAATGGAGGATGTATGAGAGGAAAGCAAAAACTTATTCTGTTATTGGTGCTTCTTTTTGGGGGCATCATCCTACGAGGAACGGACGTATTTGCCGAGGAGACGACTGGAGCATTCACCGCTTATGATAAGCCGGCGGGGATGCCAGCTAGTTATGTGTCTTCTGATTTTAATGTTTTGGTAAATGGTATTAGTGTGAGTGTTTATGATAGCGGTAATAATGCCTGGGGTAAAGGAATCTCATTTGCTGCTTTTGATTTTACCGGCTCGGTAACAGTAACTGTGACAACGAATTTCTCCTTTGGCTCAGCCAGAATTCTGCCACGCTCCTCCGGAGTTGCTTGCCAAACTTCTGGTAATTCTATTACCTTTGAACTTGAGGAACCGCAGAATGTTACGATTTTGCTGGATGAAAATTTCCAGGGCAGAACCCTTCACTTATTTGCACAAGCTCCGGAAACGAATGTACCTGATGTCAACAACAGCAATGTCATTTATTTTGCACCCGGTTACTACGATTACTCCAATCAAGCTCCGCTAGTCATCCCTTCCGGTAAGACCTTATATCTGGCAGGAGGTGCAGTGGTAAGAGGACGTGTTCTAGTATCCGGTGCTTCAAATGTCACGATTTGCGGCAAAGGGATGCTATTAAATGACTTTACAACGAATGACGGCTATGACAGCGTAGCGCTTGCAATCAAAAACAGTAATTATGTCACGATCAAGGATATCATTATATCAAGAGACGCAGGTTCCTGGAGCGCATTTATGTGGAAATGCGGAAATATCACGGTAGAGGATACGAAGATAATCAATCCCCGCTATGCCAGCTCCGATGGCTTTGATATTGCCAACAGCCACGATGTGCTATTTGATGGAATGTTCTTGCGTTCCTGTGATGATAGCATAGCAATTAAGGGGACTGGAAACAGCGGCTATGACTCTTCAGAAAATCCGGCAAATGCCCTTCCAAACTATAATATAAGGATTCAGAACCTGCAGGTCTGGAGTGATGCCAATAACGCCTTAGGGGTTGGAGCGGAAACCGTTGCCGCCTATTATGACGGTATCACCTTTAAGAATATTGATATCCTATATAATTTTGATGATTATAATTATCCGGACTTTTTTAAAGAACGAGGAGCAATTAATATCTGTGCCTTAAATGCTACTCCTATGAGAAATATCACCTTTGAAGATATCCGGGTGGAGCAGGGGAAGAGATTAATTGGAGTAGATATGAGTGAGGATTTCTGGTTTGGCTCCTTGCAGGGAAATTGGAGCTGGACAGGTAATATGACTAATATAACGTTTAAAAATATAACATCCTATTCTGGAGGAAGTAATGAAATTCGGATATATGGAAAGGATAGTGCCCATAACATTTCAGGCGTCACCTTTGAGAATATAATAATCAACGGTCAGAAAGTTTCCTCTTTCCAAGATAGTCATTTTGAAGTGAATAGCTTTGTGAATAATCTAAAGCTTATAAATGGTGCAGTTACGATAGCAACGGCAGATGGACCCTTTGGTACGAATGTCCATCAGGCAGCAAAGGAGTTCTCTACAAGCCAAGGAGGAAATGGGTGGTATTACCGTACCTGGACCGGAGGGGTTGGTACCTTTGATATGAGCTGGAATCCAGACCAGTCTGGACATTGGAGAGGACGAAATTCTTATGATGCTATCTGGGTTTACGCAAATAATCTCTATCTCCACCCGGATAACGATCAAACGATGCTGGAGTGGAAGGCAACCCGCAGCGGAACAATAAATATCGTAGGAACAGTAAAGAAATATGATATTGGCGGCGGTGATGGAGTGAATGTAAGTATATGGAAAAATGGTACTATGATTTGGCCTCTTAATTGGCTGAATATAGCTTACAATAATAATACAGGAGTAAACCATAATTTTATGACAACAGTTTCAACCGGGGATATCATATCTTTCCGGGTGGACGAGGGGGCTAATAATGCATATGATACAACCATATGGAACACAACAATTATTTATGAATGATAAACTGGAATTAAAGGATATCCGAATCCGTGATCCTTATGTAATCACCGATCGGGAGTCAAGCTCCTATTATTTGTTTGGAACAACGGACACTGAGCCTTGGTTTGGAAAGGGCGAGGGCTTTTTGGTATATCAAAGTAAGGATCTTGTGGAGTGGAAATGCTTAGGGTACGCTTTTACACCAGGGCAGAATTTCTGGGGCGAGAAGAATTTCTGGGCTCCGGAGGTGCATCGGTATCAGAATGAGTTCTATATGCTGGCCAGCTTTTATGCCGAACAGAAATGCCGTGGCGTACAAATATTAAAGTCGGAGCTTATGGAAGGTCCGTATATACCAATAACGGATAGAGCGGTCACACCGCATGACTGGGAGTGTCTGGATGGCACACTCTTTATTGATGACGAAGAGACTCCCTGGCTGGTCTTTTCCCATGAATGGACACAAATTCAGGACGGAGCTATTTGCTGTGTGAAGCTATCGAAAGATTTAACAGTAATGGTTTCGGAACCGATAGTTTTGTTTCATGCTTCCGAGGCAGCCTGGAGTGTACCGGATACAGGAGGAGTAATTAAAAAAGAAGGTAACAATTATGTAACTGATGGCCCGTTCCTATTCAAGACACCTGACGGCGAACTAAAGATGCTTTGGTCAAGCTTTTCAAAGACGGGATATTCCATCGCAGTAGCAAGTAGTCACAGCGGACAAATCACCGGTCCATGGACACAGGCGAAGGAGCCATTCTACGAAAAAGATGGTGGACATGGAATGCTGTTTCGAACCTTAGAAGGAGATTTACGACTTGCAATACATACTCCGAATGAGTCACCGGAGGAAAGAGCTGTTTTTCTTGCAGTAGAGGAGGATGGTGAATTTGGACTAAGGTGCATGTAAGAAATAAGTAATGGAAGAACTCCTCATGGAACCATATTGTAAAGCTAATAAAGGCTTTGCCTGTCACCAAGGGCAAAGCCTTTATCAATGCATGAGGGCATAAATCATATCATTTATAGGGTAATATGCAGACACTTAAAGGTAACAGAATTAAGAAAGAATTTGAATATAATTGTAAATTATGCTATAATATACCAGAATGCAAATCTCTTTATCATTTGCTTTTTTATGAGTATATCATAAAAGATAAAGCCATAAAGAGGATGTGTAAAATCGGGTATAAAGGAGCGCTTAATTATGGCCATTATTGATAGAATTAAATTCGACGGAATGCGTAATGGAACCGAATGGTTGGTATATCGTTATCCTGGTGAAGAATTTGTTATGGGAACACAGCTCATTGTTGGTGAAGGGCAAGTTGCCGTCTTTGTCAAAGGGGGGCAGGCGCTGGATTATTTTACAGCAGGAACCTATACCTTAGAAGCAGCCAATATTCCGTTGCTGCAGGGAATTATCAATCTGCCTTTCGGAGGCAATACTCCATTTTCAGCTGAAGTTTATTTTATTAATAAGACTACAAAGCTTGATCTGAATTGGGGCACTTTAGATCCGATACAATTGATTGACCCGAAATATAGTATAAAATTGAGAGTTCGTGCCTTTGGACAGCTGGGTATGAAAATTGATGATTATAGAGTGTTTTTAACAGAGCTTATTGGTACCATGAATCCCTTAGAGATGGTTAATTATTCGAAAATGCTCAATTATTTTAAGGGGATTCTGGTCATGAAAACAAAGGCCATGATTGCGCAGGCAATTATTAATAAAAAGGTGTCTGCCCTTGAAATCTCTGCATTTATGGATGAGATATCGGAATATTGCAAGGATGAAATAAGTGAAGAATTTAATCGATTTGGTATTAAGGTAGTTAATTTCTTTATCCAGTCCATTAATTTTCCGGATGAAGACTTTGAGGAAATTAATAAAATATTGCGCGATAAAGCATCCTTTGATATCATCGGAGATTCCAGATATGTGACAAAAAGATCCTTCGATACAATGGAGGCAGCGGCTAATAATGATACCGGCTTAGCAAGTACTTTAGCTGGAGCTGGAGTAGGTTTGGGTGTCGGGGCCGGAATAGGCAACTTAATGGGGGGTATCGGCAGAAATCTTAACGTCGGGCTAACTGCCGGCTATAAGACATGTCCTAAATGCGGCAGCAAAAACGATGAGGATGATAGCTTTTGTGGCGAGTGCGGAAATCGATTGATTCAACCTAAAATTGTATGTACAAATTGCGGGGAAGAGATGGACAGCAATATTAAATTCTGTACGGAATGTGGAAATTCCATGATCAAAAAAAATACTTGTTCAAATTGTTCAACCGAAAATGAACCATCAGCTAAGTTTTGCCAGAGCTGTGGTACAAAATTGGGGATGTAGAATATGAATAAGACAAACTCTGTAATGACATGGTTAAAAGGTATTTCATTAATTCTTGTAGATACAGTTACTATTTTGATAATGTTTTCATTCTGGCCCATTGTAAATATTTCGTTATTTCCTTTGGCACTCATTGTAATTTTAATTTCTCTGGTGTTAGTGAATGGTCTTGTTTTACTTTCATCCAATGTAATTAGGTGGTTAGGAGTACCGACGCTTGCATCCATGGCTATATTAACTGGACTACTTTACATAGTAACTTTAATTTATACGAGAGTTGTATATGCTTTTGCTTCGCCAAGGGAATATGTGATCACAATATTAATCTTTGCACTAATCTATGTTGGTTCGATGATAGGATTATACATGTCCGGGTTAGCTCATTTCACAGATATGGCAAGAATGGCTTCTGAGAAGGAAAAGGTAGCAAGTCTGAATTTGTTATTAACAGAGATTAAGAACGTCTTGGGTCGTACTAATTTATATTTTGAGAATGAAGAATATAATAAAGTAGTTAATACCTTTGATGCAGTAAGAGAAAGAGTTCAGGCATCCACACCCTTTGGAAGAATTATAGATCCAGCTGTAATTGATATGGAAGAAAGGCTGAATGCCAAACTACAGGGTCTGCAAGCGGAAATAGAAGGCTTAAGGAGTGATAGTGATCTGCAAAAGGCCTTTGATAATATCATGAGAGATCTGTCAGAGATAACTATTTTAATTATGAACAGAGAAAAGTTTATAATACAATAAAAGGAGATAAACCATGGCAAATGCTGAGAAACAAATATGCCCACAGTGCGGAGCACCTTTAGACCTTAATACAACTGCATGTAAGTATTGTGGTGCAGAAAATGCAGTGAAACCCCAGAATAGAGATTCCAGGCCACAACAGCAGTATACGCAGCAGGCGAGTCAATACATACAGCAGCCGAATCTGTCTTCACAACAACCAAATCAATATATGCCGAACCAATATGCACAGCAGGCACCTCCGTATATGCAACAGGTTCCGCCTCAATATATACCGCCTCAAGCTTCGATTTACTCACAGACGGTGATTTATAATACACAGGATAGCATGACAGAATATTATCCTTATAAACAAAAAAGTAAGGTGTTAGCAGGAATATTAGCAATACTGTTTGGATGGATAGGTATCCATAAATTCTATACAGGCCATGTCGGATGGGGCGTCGTATATGTGCTATTCTTCTGGACATACATTCCGGCAATTGTTGGATTGATTGAGGGTATTGTCTATCTGTGCACAAGTAATGAGAACTTCAATTTGAAGTATGTTAAACATAAGATGTAAGTATTGAATATATCAGGAAATATTTGTGTATCGCGTGAAACCATTAGGAATATGAGTTGACCTGAACCGTACATAGTGATTATCTTATAAGATACATAGTAAGCTCTGGGATAGCAGCAATTGACATGCTATTTCCCAGAGCTTTTTGTTAGTTGGTATAGATTCAGGTGTCATAAGTCATAGTGATAATGTAATTTAGACTAATCCTATATAGCAGTAAAAAAGTTTCATCTTTAAATTTAGTTATAATTTAGAGAGGTATGGTTTAGAGCCTAAAGCGATACCTGTAAGTCCTTCTATAGTTCTTCAATAATACCTTTTAAATTCAGACTGGCTTCATAGTAAGGATCTAAAGCGAGGGACTTTTCTATAAACGCCAAAGCAATCTCCGGCTCTTGTAAATTATAATAACAAACGGCGACCTCATAATAGATAGATGCATCTTCACCATAGAATTCTAAAGAAGTATTATAAAGTTCAATGGCATCCGTATCATAACCCAAATAGCTTAGTAAAGAACCTAGGCAATAGGATAGATCACCCTCTTCACCAATAGGAAAATAATGTTCTCTAATGTTTTGTATTACGGTAACCAGCTCATCCTTTGGGAAGTCCTTTTCCTCTTCAATTCGTTCAAGTAAGGTATTATAGAATTCAATAAAAGTTCTGGAATCCCAAACTGTATACCGTAAAAAAGTCAGTATCTCTTTGGTTGTCAGAGATTTACCCTGTGGTACCACAGCTTTTTTTATAATAAAGAAATCATCTGGCCCAATGCTTTCAATTATATCCTGGTAAGCAAGGGTGGTCTCTATAAAATCATGGCTTCGGTGACTCAGTAAAAATGATGACATGGTTACATTTTCATGATCATAGATACTATGAATTGCCTTTCCGCCAAGATTTCTAAAATACAGCTCCAGAGCATGGAAATTAACCGTTAGGGATATGGAGCCATGCTTTGATAGAAAGGGATGATAGTTTTTATTCATGGAGGCGGCGTCCCGGTAGCCTTTATCCGTGGAGATTAGGAGGATATCATCGTTAAAGAGCTTCCTTAGCCGTTCAATACATCGAATAGCGATAATTGGTAGGGAAAAGGCGGTATCCTCCAAACATTCCTTATAAGATTGAAGGATTTCATTAATGGTAGGCTCATCATAGTAGCTATGACTCTGAGTAAGCCTGTCCGTATAGGAATAGTCCAAACCCGCCAATATGGATTGATCCTCCAAGGAGGCTTCGCCCTCCCTGGAAGTTACAGTAACGAGTCCTTCGTAAAGTTCTCCTTCATTAACATAGAAGGTATCTTGAGGAAGACTGTCAAAGGTATAATTAGCAAACAGAATCAGTGGATTTTGAAGGCTCCCCCCACGTAGAACCTCACCACTGTATCTTAACTGAAGCTCTTCATCCTTGGTCATATCAAAGGTTGCACAGTCAAGAATACCACTTTCAAAGTAAGGTTCTAAGAAGCTATGACTTTGCCAGTAGTTTACATTTCGCTCCGCAAGATCGGATATAATGTATTTAAACTTCAAGCCCTTAAGAGAAGAGTTTTCAAGAATGTGTAAAAATCGCTTCAGAAAGGTGTAAGTAAAGCGTCCGACTCCAGCTGCAAGCTCCAGGATATAGATGGTTGTGTTTCTATCAAAGGTTTCACAGGACGCGATATCTCTGCAGTAGCCGAAGACGGTTTTTGCATATAGGTTTGCGATATAGGGATTGGTTGTAATGTACTGAGGTACAATTCCCTTAATCCAGGCTTCCGGACCTTGATTTGCATAGAAGTCGCTTTGCAATTTCCATACCATGGATTGGGATAAGGGTTTTTCAGCTTCTAAAATCACACCTGTATTTTCCAAAAGAGTTGATTTGTTAGAACTATTTATTCGAATTTTTTTCATTGAATTTGACAAAATGATTCCTCCTGAGATTTATATGTGGTACTAAGACGAATTAGTATTATTTCTCCTATTCGAAAAGTTTGAAAAAATATAATTTGGATTGTCTAATATAAGAAAATTTTCATAGATAGAATTATACAACAGAAAGCTGCATAAAACCATCATTTATATAGTAGCTTCATATAATTGGAACTTTATTTGTTTATTACTCTTCTAATAAAAGAAGCACCAAAACTTTTAACGAAAGGAGTATATTAAAAATATGTTACTAAATATTATAATGAAAAAAATAATCATAGCAAGCAGGTTTCATTCGTGAAAATAGCGAAATATACGAAGCCAATATGATACATAGGCATTATCTATGACAAATATAGAATAGGAGAATATATATGAAAAATAATATAATCATACAGAAAATTAAAAAATCAGGAGTTATTCTAATTGTGCTTCTGGGGTTAACAGGACTTACAGCCTGCAATGCAAAAAAGATAGAAACCGTAGCCCAGGAAACTGAACAGGAACAGGAGGAGCAACCCACAGTAGCGCCCACCACCGAGCCAGTGGTGGATAATCAAGCTACAGATATAGCAGAGGAGGCAAATCAGTATAAGAATTTGAGTCAATTGTCTACCTTACTCGGATTATCCAAAGAAGAACTGATTAAAAAGCTGAATACGGATCATTCTGCAGTTGATGAAGGCGGATTAGAGTTTAACCAACCTGAGATTAGGGTTTGGTTTGATAAAGATGGTAAAGCAAATCAAATTTTTACTGTAGATACAGAGATTGATTTTGATGGCTTGAACGTTGGAGATGATATAATATCTTTTCAGGAGAAGTTTGGTGAGCCTACGAAGGATAATGGCGGAGAAGCACATTTTAAATATGGAGATATATTTATTTTAGTACATTATGATACAGAAACAGGTAAGTCATATGATGTGTACCTGCTAAAAGAGGATTTCTAGAGGATAATTAAGTGACCGTTCTTTTTAAGAAGAATTATTTTCATTCGAAGATTACAAATATAGAGTGATTGCTAACACGAAATCACACCCATATGAATATATTTAATAATAACGATTTTAAGAAGAAGGTTGTAACGTGGAAGATTATAACATGGAAGATTATAATAATTCTGAGTATGATAAGCAGGAAGAGGAAAAACATTGTGAGAACGAAGAGGAAACCATTATAACCTGTGAAAAAAATGTACACCAAAAAGCAAAAGTCTCATTACCTATATCAGTCGAACCCTTCGTTGTAACTGGAAAAATAAAAGCCAGATGCTGTGGTAATCCCAAAGTGTTAATTGATTGCAGAGATAACTGTAACTATGTAATAACCCAAGAAATCTGTATAGATATTCCTCTTAAGTTTGGGGTATTAACAGAAATAAAAGATGAGCATATAGAGTGTGAACCACCCTATATCGAGGATGCTTGCAATGATTAGAATTGGCTCATGTCTTTCTTGCAGTCACCAATTCTTTTGCCTTATCAACACTTAAAAAATAGGTATATAGCACCGAAACGGTGCTATATACCTATTTTGAGTTATGCGCAAGGTCCGGCAAGATGACGGAATCTGTCCGCAATAATAACAACATCCGCTGGTTAATAGCAAATAAATGTCATTGGAAAAAAATCAAATTGGTGAAGATGAGAATGGAAGCAATTGACATATTATCGTGAAGTGATATGATAATATCAGGAGGATCAGTGTTGATTCATTGACTAACTAAATTCTAAAATACTTTATTTCATATTTACTATTAGACCTCCATAAAGAATTCATTATGAGGTTACGGTAACAACTAGACAGAAGGGCGGGACAGATGATAATAAACAATAATTAGCAGTTGCGAAGCCATAAGACCAAAGCATAATTACCGGTTTCGCAGCCAGCTGAAATCGGGAGGGCTTATGCAGAAGCAAAAGGAAATAGGGGACATAGTTAAGAATATCGAAAAAGTTATCATAGGAAAAAGAGAAGTAATTGAATTAGCGGTGATAACCTTATTATCGGAAGGACATCTTTTGATCGAGGATGTACCCGGTGTTGGAAAAACTACGCTGGCCAATGCCATATCAAAATCCATCGACTGCGGCTTTAACCGGATCCAGTTCACTCCCGATACACTGCCCAGTGATATAACCGGTGTATCTGTTTATAATATGCAGACGGGACAGTTTGAATTTACACCCGGTGCTATTATGAATCATATTATATTGGCGGATGAAGTTAACCGAACATCCCCAAAGACTCAGGCCAGCTTATTGGAAGCCATGGAGGAAAAACAGATCAGTGTGGATGGAAAGACCTATCCGCTACCCAGCCCTTTTATGGTGATTGCTACCCAGAATCCGATTGATTATCTGGGAACCTATAATCTTCCCGAAGCACAGTTAGATCGCTTTCTAATGAAATTGTCCATGGGTTATCCAAGTATGGCAGATGAAAAAAGGATGGCGGAGTATTACATCAGACAGAGCCCCATAAAGTCATTAGAAGCTGTAACTGACGGGAAAACCATATCTGCTATGCAGGAGGAAGTGAAGAACGTTAAAATACACCGTGATTTGATTTCTTACATAATTGAAATAATAGACGGAACGAGAAAGGATACCAATATCGCATTAGGTGCCAGTCCAAGGGCTACCTTAGCTCTGATCCGGGCGTCCCAGGCTGCAGCTTATTATGATGGCAGGGATTACTGTATACCGGATGATATCCAAAAAGTAATTCATCCTGTCATAAGGCACAGGCTGATACTTTCACCGGAATCCAGATTAAATAAGCTTACGGCGGAGAAGGTGCTGGATAAGATTATAAACAAATATCGTGTACCCATACTTCCTGTATGATGCGCATAGATCCGAGGACGTGATACGTGCAGGAGGGAGTTATATGTTTATTAACCGCATTATAATGTTGATTTTCATCATAGCATCGGCCATTTTCGCCAGTCTGTACGGCGGAAATGTTTCGTATGCTCTTTTTTATATGAGCTTATCCATACCCGTAGTTTCCGTTTTTTATACCTTTTATGTATATATCCGTTTTCGTATCTATCAGGAAATCGGCCAGAGGATCGTGGTAAAAGGTGATCTTACTCCCTATTCCTTTACCCTGGCCAATGAAGATTATATTACCTTTCGAAGTATTAAAGTTAACTTTCTCCATGACAAATCCACTATAGCCAATATAGATGATATCAGAGAATACTGTCTTTTGCCGGGACAGTCAGAGAAAATGGAAACCCAGCTCCGGTGCAGTTACCGGGGCGAATACTTTGTGGGTGCCAGTTCGGTGGATATTATTGATTATTTATATTTATTTAAGATTACCTATCCTATTAACTCCAAACTAAAGGTTACGGTACTTCCCCGAGTGGTAAATATTCCAAGGCTTAGTATAGTACCGGCGGTAAAGGATGTTAAGAACACACCCTATTTGCGAAACCTGTCCTTGGATTCCATGGATATAGAGACAAGAAAATACATACCAGGTGACAGTAAAAAGCAGATCCACTGGAAAGTAAGTGCCAGACGCAATCAGTTATTCTGTCGAAAGTTTATCAGCAATCCCAAAACAGAAATTGCTATCCTGATGGATCTGAGACCGGTTCGGGAAGACAGCCTCACCGCTACTATCACAGAAGACCAGATCATTGAAGGTACGTTAGCGATTGCCAACTACTGTAAAGAAAATAATACAAGAGTAAAGGTTTATTATGAACAGTCAGGTATTAAGAATATCTCCATTGGAGGGAAGAGGGATTTTGATCTATTTTACCGGTTTACTGTTCAAATGTATTTTCAATCATCAGTTCCGGTAGAAAGCATATTAGAGGACAGTCTGAACTTTACGGAGAACACGGGATGTTATATCGTGATTACCCATGAGATCACCTTTGAACTTTACAAGCTAATGCTAGGGCTCTCAGAAAACGGCAATGACCTGTCCTTGTTGCTAATTCGTGATACCATTGGAGCAGATGAGGAGGAAATGGTGAAAGACCTGAAACTTTCCGGAATACTTGTAAAACAGGTGACACGGGAGGATGAAATCGGGGAGGTATTAAAGGCATGAATACTGGAAAGCAGTTAGTAAGAAGATTGGCGGTTATAGAAAGCCTTTTGCTTACCCTGGCTATGGGTGCATATTTTAATAATCTGTTGGTCTTGAGGATCCATATTGTAGTGCTTGTGTTTTTTACAGTGATCCTTCTAGGAATCATATATTTGATTGACCAGTACAAAAAAAATCTTCTGACCTATTTTGTAATGGCAGGCATCCTGCTAGTTTTTGTTATAATCAACCTATCATTAAAAATCAATTTTATCCGGGAAATCAGGAACCTGTATGAGTGGTGCCTTATTTATAACGGAGATGAGAAATTGTATGAGCGAAGTTACGGTGTGACTGTAATGGCGGGTATTATTCTGCTGTGCGGCATCGTTACTTATTTCGTGCATCGTTTAAAAATAGTAAAGAATATAGCCGCGGTCGTACTGACGGTGCTGCTTATCATTTCGGCTGTGAATAAAGTTAATATACCTAAAATTACAGTAGGAGTAATTATCTTTTATTCTCTGTCAACCCTTGCTGCGTATTGCGGCAAACTATATTATAAAAGCAGTAATACGGTAAATAATAGTATTGCTACTGTTTATCTGGCGCCCGCCTGTATTATCATAGCTTTGTTAGCGGTAACTTTGCCATCTAGAAATGAACCCATTCAGTGGAAGGGTGTGAAACAGCTTATTGATAATGCACAGGAACAGGGGGCTCTTTTAATCACCCGGCTGGAATTATTTTTCGACCGTACCGGCAATGAATTTTCGGTCAGTTTTTCCGGATATTCGGAAGACAGCACAGAACTTGGGGGAGAAATTAATGTAAAGAATGAAACGGCCTTAAAGGTAAATACTCAGAATAAAAGTACTGCCACAGGGTATCTAATCGGTTCCATAAGTGATATTTATACAGGGCGAAGCTGGGAGAGAAGCGGGCGAGCCAGTGAATTTGAGAAGGAAGATTACTATTATGACTTTTATGAATTATTGACTGCCTTTGCCAGGGAAGAAGTAGCAGGTAGCGATTTAAGCAATGTGATAAAAAACAGAAACTATGATATCGAATATTATAATATCAGGACCAGATCACTTTTCTATCCCTTAAAAACCTACGATATTAATTCCAACCGGGATCTTAAATTTAACGAAACACCCCAGGGAGCCTTCTTATCTGATAAAGCAAAAGGAATTGGGTTTAAGTATAATGTAAGGTATTATGAACTGAATCTAAATCATAAGCTCCTGCAGAAGATGCTCCGGGAAGAAGCTGAGAATAACGGTTCTGTATCACCGGAGACTTTAAGCAGAACAGCAAAGGAACTATTTAATTATGATATTCTGAAACAAGATATTAACATGGAAGAAGTTAAACAGAAGCTGATTAGCCGATCTGCAGAAATTAAGATCAGGTATACAGTCCTGCCGGATTCGCTGCCGGAACGGGTCAGAATACTTTCGAATCAGCTAACCAAAGGCTGTGAGAATGATTACGATAAATTAAAAGCCATAGAAACATATCTGAACTCGCTCCCATATACTACCAAGGTTGCAAAGACACCGGGCGGAGAAGATTTTGTGGATTATTTTTTGTTTCATCAAAAAAAGGGCTACTGCACCTATTTTGCTTCTGCGTTCGGAGTGCTGGCCAGATGTGCCGGTATACCCACACGTTATGTAGAAGGCTTTATGGTGGATTATGAAAATAAAGATGCCTCCGGTACCTATGATGTAGACAGCAGCAGTGCACATGCCTGGGTTGAGGCATATATGGAAGGAATCGGATGGATTCCTTTTGAACCGACCCCTGAATTCTATGGAGCCAGGTATACCCAGTGGCAGGAGGAAACAAAAGCTACCGGGTACAGTGATTTTGGGGGATCAGGTGGTTTGCAGCCTTCAATGCCGCCTGCCTATCAGGGGCTGATTAACAACGGAGAGGATTCGGAGTTTGACCAGAGCGGGCGCAAAAATCATCTGTTGCCATTTGTGGGAATAGTGACAAGTATTTTAATTATATTCCTGGGAATTTGTTTTATTTATTACATAATATTAACTGGTAAATATAAGAAGAGATTTAAGAATGCTTCAGATAATGGAAAGCTGTTTATAATTATGGCCGAAATTCTTCATTATCTGGAGAAGGAGGGCTTCCGCATGTCAGAGGAGGATACGCTGCTAACCTTTGCTGGCAGAATTGGTGATAAAGTAAACTTTAACGGGATAAAATTTTCAAAAGTAGCCAGTATATTTATGGGTGTCAGATATGGTGAATATGAAGTAAGCACAAAAGAATTAAAGGAAGTTATGGAGTTTTCAAAGCTGTTTAGTTATTACATGGAAGAAAGACAGGGTAAAAGAAGAATGTTTTTTGATCGGTTTTGGTATTTGCATTTTATCAATGAATAAAGCAGGACATAATTGAAATGCCACTAGGTAGACACGTGGTGAAAGAAAGAGTGGAAGAATTCTTTAATTAAAGAGTGCTTCCACTTTTTTCGTTCTTATTTGCATGCCAAAAAGACAAATCTGCATCTGCTTGAAAATTATTATCAAATTAGCGTTGTTTATGCTACTCTAAATAAGAAGCTCAAGAGTCCTGTCGTGTACTTTAGATCTATGAACAATGTCTCTTCTCCATTGTGCTGCATAAAATCTTTTAAATGTTATCGTATGTCTGGTTCACCAGTTAATATGATGATTGCCAACCATATATAATGACAATTATTAGTTATTGTAAAATAAGCATAATACTTTTATGGTTTCTGATTTTAAATATGGTCGTTTCTGATATTAAAACAATTTTTTTGATATCTAATATATAATAAATATACAAATAAAAGCATCCTAAAGCAAGGGGTTAGGAACAAGGAGGAAATAAGATGAAAAGAAAACTGATTTCTGTATTCGTGATTATGTCCATATTAGTAAGCTTGGCGGCTTGTGGAAAAGAAGTTGTGAAAAACGATACATCGCAATCGAATACAAGTCAAAGCTCAGAAACTGCTGCTGAACAAGATGGTGGAAAGCCATATGAGGGTGTAACCCTTCAGGTAGCGCACAACATAGTGGACAGCACGGCCGATTCATTCCAGGAACAATTTTCATTATTTGAAGAAAAATACGGATGTAAAATCGAAGTAGAGAGATTGTCCGGCAATGCTGATGAAGCAGAAAATGTTCTTTTGGTACGAGCTGCAACAGGTAATTTACCTGATGTATGGATAAACTCGATTGGAGCTAAAATGGATGCTATTTCGCCAGAAGAAAACTGTTATGATCTTTCTGGTGAAGAATGGGTTAAGGAAAGAATTAATGCGGATTATCTTTCAATTGTAAGCAATAAAGAAACAGGATCAGTGTATGGTATACCTAGTGCACCATCTAATGTAGCAGGTGTTTTTTACAATAAGAAAGTATACGAAGAAATGAATCTTTCCATTCCAACCACATGGGACGAGTTTCTGAAAAATTGCCAAGAAATAAAAGATAATTCAGATAAAGATCCTGTTATGTCTCAGTATAGTAATGCAGCAGGATGTCAAATTTTATTCTTGTCTCAATATTATTATGTAAATAAGGAAAATAATGATTTTGCACAGAAATATACAAATAAAGAGATAGAACTACACGAGTCAGATGCCTATATGCGTGGCTTAACAAAAATGTATGATATTTGGGAAAATAATTACCAAAATGATAATCCATTGGAAATCAGCTGGGAGGATGCGGCAAAAGCAGTTTCTGATGGATCAGCAGTCCATATCTTTTGTAGAACTAATATCATGTCCACAGTTGAAACAACTAATCCAGATAAAATAGAAGATGTTGGCTTCTTCCCATTACCTGATCAAGACGGAACTAATCGTGGTGTTGCGACATGGATGCCTTTGGCATGGTGTGCCAGCAAAAATTCGAAAAACATTGATTTATCATTAAAGTTATTAGAATTCCTAACAACAAATGAAGCAGTAGAAGCTTTCTGCAAAAAAACAGTTCCGACAGGTGCATTCATGCTAAATGGATTTGAGACACCTGAAAATGTAAGTACAGCTGTAAAAGAGGCTCAGGAATGGGTGAATAAATCATCTACTTCAGTTATGGAGTACCATTGTAATATAAAGGGTTCCAATTTGGCTACAATTTTAAGCATGGTTGGAACAGGACAGATTACTCCAGATAAGGCAATTACTGAAATTGAGACAGATAATGCCATAGATGCTAAACAAAAGGAAATTGCGGGATGGTAAAAAGTACTCAATTTAAAGAAATACAGATTGAGGGATAGAAGAAAATTAAAAAACCGGAATAGTGGGATTAGTTATAAGCTTGCTATTCCGGTTTTGATAAAAGTATTTGGAGGTAATTAACATATGAATCGATTTGAAAGAAAGCTATATACCGGATGGCTGGCTGTGCCAGGAGTCCTGATATATATAATAATATTTGTAATCCCTACATTTGCTTCTTTTTATTTTTCTATGACAACATGGAATTTACAAACATCAACATACATAGGACTTGAAAATTTTAAGACTTTTTTTACGATGTCCAATACGAAATCAGCCTTAATTAATACCGGGATATATGCATTTTTAACATGTTTTTTGAAAGTCACTATTGGACTTTTGATTGCACAATATTTGTGTCAGAAAGTAAAAAGTGCTGGATACCTAAAGGTGATACTTTTTTTTCCCACATTGTTGGGAAATGTTGTTGTAGCCATTGCTTTTGATAACATATTGGCCTCTAACGGTATTGTAAATCAAATTATATCATTATTCGGCGTTGAATCTGTGAAGTGGCTTACTGATGGAACGATAGCATTGTTTACTTGCATTATCGTTGATGTTTGGCAAGGAATTGGCACGGCTATGTTAATCTATGTAGCAGGTATTAGTGCAATTCCAAGTACTTACTATGAAGCAGCAGCCATTGATGGAGCAAATAAAATGCGTACTTTTGCTAAAATTACGCTTCCGCTCCTGGTTCCCATCATAAATAATGTTTTAACTTTATCATTAATTGGAGGTCTTAGGACTTATGAGCTTGTTTATACTATGACGGGGGGTGGACCGGGTTATTCGACTGAATTATTGGGGTCCGCTATTTATAAACTATTTTCCAGAGGAAGCTATGGCCTCGCTACTGCTGGTTATGTTATTATGTTTGTGGTCGTATCAGTAATCGTGTTCCCTTTAAATTCATTTGTTGCTAAGAGGGAGGCTGAATTGTGATGAAACAAAAGAGAAGCATGTTCAATAAAATATTTGAGGGCGCATTTGTTGGAGTTACAGTAATTACACACTGGTTAGTATTTTATTTTATAATCATAAATTCTTTTAAAACGAAAACGGAATCCTCACAATTAAATCTATCTTTACCAAAAGAGCTTAATATTATTGAAAATTATACTTACATCTTTAAATATGGAAATGGTGCTTTTTTTAATGCATTTAAAAACAGTATCATCTTAACAGTATGTTCAATTATAATCCTTGTGGGTGTTGCATCTGCTACAGCGTTTATATTGCAGAGAAGAAAAGACAAAATATGTGTCGTATCGGATAAGCTTATTGTTGCAGGATTAATTGTTCCTGCTTCTATCATTCCTACTTATTGGGTTTTAAGTAAGCTTGGAATCGCGAATACCTTAACTGGATTGATCATGGTTGAGGTCGCGACTTTATTTCCCTTTGCAACTATGATGTACAAAGGGTTTGTAGCAACATTACCAAAAGAATTAGATGAGGCTGCAGCGATTGATGGGTGTGGACCCCTTGCATTGTTTATAAAAATAATATTTCCCCTTCTGAAACCAATTACAGCAACGGTTGTCATATTACGTTCTATAGTAGTATATAACGATTTTCAGAATCCTCAGTATTTTATGTCCGGTTCCAATAGTCAGACAGTACAGCTGTGTATTTATGGTTTAAAATCAGCATTTGAGACGGACTATGGCCATCTGTTTTCAGCAGTAGTTATTATATCAGCACCTCTGATTATAACTTATCTAATATTAAATAAGAAAATATTAGAGGGAATGACTATGGGAGCCGTAAAAGGATAAGTGCGAACATAGTATAATTTTATTGGTAGAAATGAGGTAATACATATGCAAGAACATGATAGAGAATGGGAAAAAAGCTTTAAAAATCCACCTGCCAAGTACAGAGGAGCACCTTTTTGGGCTTGGAATGGAGTATTGGATCAAGAAATACTGAAAAAGCAAATAGACGATTTCGAGAAGATGGGTTTTGGAGGTTTTCATATACATTCGAGGATAGGGTTGGCAACAGAATATCTTGGTGAAGAGTTTATGAATCATGTGAAGTTTTGTCATGATTATGCCAGTGCAAAAGGAATGCTGACGTACTTGTATGATGAAGATAAATGGCCTTCCGGTTATGGAGGAGGGAGAGTAACTAAGAAGAAAGAATATCATGCTAAATACGTATTATTTTCTCCGAATTATCATGAAAATGGTCATTATAAAAGAAATCTTGTGCCAAGCTGCAGGTTAACGGAAGATGGGGATATTAAGTGGATTGCTAGTTACGAAATTGAACTTTCAGAGGGAAAGTTAGTAGATTATTCCAGGGCAGAGAAGCAGGAAGGAGACAATATCTGGCATGCATATATTGTAGTAACGGATAGCCTTCCCTGGTTTAATGAAGAAGCGTATGTGGACACACTGAATCCTGAAGCGATAAAGACATTTACAGAGCTTGGATATGAACCCTACAATAGGGCTGTCGGAGAGCATTTCTCCAAGACGATACCATCGATTTTTACAGATGAACCACAATTTATAAAGTATCAAAATTTTGAAGATGGAAGAAGAAAAGAAGAAATAGGAATTCCATATTCAGATGATTTTCAAGATGAGTTTCTCCATAGGTATCAAAAAAGTTTGTTGGAATGTCTACCGGAGATATTTTGGGAAAACGCAAATGGTCAGGCGGCTACAGTACGATATCAATATTTAAATCTATTGTCTGATCGCTTTGCAGAAAGTTATGTAAAAACATTATCGGATTGGTGTGAAGAACATAACATAATGCTTACGGGTCATTTAATGGAAGAAGGAGCATTGGAAAAACAGATCAGAAGTGTCGGAGACACAATGCGCAGTTATCAATTCTTTCATAAAGCAGGGATTGATATCTTGGCTGATTTGCATGAATATACAACTGCGAAACAAGCACAAAGCGTGTCAAGACAAATGGGTAAACCAGGTCTTACAAGTGAATTGTATGGTGTTACAAATTGGAATTTTGATTTCAGGGGGCATAAACTTCAAGGGGATTGGCAAGCGGCACTTGGAGTGACAACAAGAGTTCCCCACTTGTCTTGGATGTATATGGGCGGAGAATCAAAGAGAGATTATCCGGCTCCTATTGATGCACATTCTCCATGGTATGAGAGATATTTTATTATCGAAGACTATTTTGGACGCATTAATAGCATTATGGAGAGAGGAAAATCAGAAGTAGAAATTGGTGTGATTCATCCAATTGAAAGTATGTTTATAGCTCTCGGACCTGATAGTGATACTATTTGCTTACGTAATAGAATGGAAGAGCAATTTCAGGAGCTGACAAAATGGCTCTTGTTCAATTTACTTGATTTTGACTTCATATCTGAAAAATTAATTACAGAGCTTCCTATAAAAGCTGAAAATGGAAAATTGCATATAGGGCACATGGCTTATCGTACTGTCATTGTTCCTCCTTTACTTACTATTCGATCAACAACGCTTAAGCATCTGGAGGAATTTTCTAAGCAAGGGGGATGCGTAATAGTAATGGGAGACTTGCCCAGCTGCATAGATGGTAAAAATAGTGAACAGGCTAATAAGTTATTGGAGAAATCTACAAGAATAGGTTTTGATAAAGATGCGCTTTTAAAAAACCTGGAGGATGTTCGCATCATAGATGTAACTGATATACGAGGGATTAGACATAAGAATTTAATCTACCAAATTAGAAGTGAAAATGACAATAAGTGGTTATTTCTGGCACATGGAGCCAGAGAAGAACATAGAGAATATTCATTGAAAAATACAATAGAAGAAAGGCAGAAAATTATAATCACGCTTGAAGGTCAATATGAGGTATTGATTCTGGATGCTATGACAGGTGAATATAAAGAAGCTGATTACGAGGCAATCAATGATAAAACACGTATTTTCACGGATTTTTGGCCAGAAGACTCTATGCTGCTAAAATTAAAACACCTGAGTACAACTCATAAAAGAGTTAATAACATGGAAGAGAGAGAAGAATTTCATTTAGAATATCTTCCTTCTGTTTGTAAGTATCATCTTGAAGAACCTAACGCCTTAGTTTTGGATATGGCAGAATACTCACTTGATGGTGGAGCATGGATGGGAGAGGAAGAAATACTCAGAATTGATGATATAGCAAGATTGCAATTTGGTAAACGTATTCGTACAGATAGCTTTCCTCAGCCGTGGATTTCGCAAGAAGGAAATAGTAAGGAGCATGTTGTAGATTTACGCTTTAGCATTGAATCAAATGTTGAAGGTGTTATTGTAGAACTTGCCTTTGAAGGTGATCATGATTGCCGTATATTATTTAATGGTAATGAAGTTAATATTATCACGAATGAAACATATATTGACGAAGCTATTAAAAGAATACCCTTAGGAACCCTTCGAAAGGGGCAGAATACGTTAGAGTATAGAACTTCTTTTGGGACGCTTACAAATTTAGAGTGGTTTTACTTACTTGGACAATTCGGGGTTAGAGTATATGGAAACAGGAAGATCATAGAGGAATTACCCCAGACCATTGGATTTGGTGATTACTCAGTACAGGGACTCCCTTTCTACGGAGGAAATATCTGTTATCAAGCTAGTATTCGTACAAAGGCGGGACATGCCATGTTAGAAGTCAGTGAATATGAAGCCCCTTTAATTGAAGTTGAAATAGACGGAAAAAAGCCGGTTCCCATTATAACAGCTCCTTATATGGCGGATTTGGGTTGGTTGGAGGAAGGAGAACATAAGCTTGTTATTCGCAGCTATGGAAGCAGAGTAAATATGTTCGGGCAATTGCATAATTGCAATTTAGCAGAAGCATATTTTGGACCTAAGACCTGGCGTACGAAGGGACAAAATTGGTGCTATGAGTATAGATTGCACTCATGTGGTATAAAAAAGGCTCCTATTATTTATACGAGTGTGGTAAAGTAGAAATAGTTATTGATTAAAGAAAGAGGACAGTTATGGTAAAGCGTAAAAGAAGCTTCAGGTACTATTTAATGAAATCCTATCTTTTTATTGCTATATTTCCAATTTCGATAATGCTGATTATAATTTTCATAAATACTCTAAAAAGTACACAGATTACCAGGCAGGCAAAGATGAATGCAGCAGTAGAATTAATTTCATCTCAGGTAAATTCATTGGTTGAAAACATGTCTTTTATCAGCATTAACTTAATTAGTTCCGTAGATGTAATATCAGCCGCCAAGGGATTAGGATATAAAAATAATACAATTATGAAAACACAAGAGTATTATTCGACGTTAAAGAAGGAATTTTGCAGCTTTGCCATAGTCGATTCTCCGTATGATGTGATATTTTTTACAAATGATGGATATTACATTACGAGTGATAAGTATAATATTGATTATTCCCACTTATTCCGCCTTGATCAATCAGAATTAGAGAACTTAAATTGGCTAAATAAAGTAGAACATAATTATGGACAAGGTATTATTCTCCCGGTACAGAGTAATGTAATGCCAAGATTAAAGAGGGAATCATTGAGTTTAGTAAGGGCAGTCAGGGATCCGGGAAAAAATGTTGGATATCTTGGAGTCTTAGTTAATAAGGAATATCTGGATAGTATCTTTAGTATTAGTAATCAGGTCAATGGGGAAGTATTAATGCTGGGAGAAAACAATGAAGTGATCTATGCAACAGAAGGGTTCCCGGTAGATCTTTATAAGAAGGGCTTCAATAGAAAAGATAATAAAAAAATATCTGAGGATTATTTGAGTACATTTATTGAAAATAAGGATAATCAAATAGTTATTGTTATGACATGTGAAAAAAGGAGTGTCATTCAGGAGGCAATAGATGAAGTAATCTTATTTGCATTAGGAGCTGCTTTTTTACTTGTGCTGACGGTGTTTTTTATCTTTTGGTATGCAAACAAGCTTACACGACCGCTGAAGGGTCTTACGGTACAGATGCAGAAAATTACAATTGATGATCTAAATGATAATAGTTTGAATAAAGCTTCGAATTATGAAGAAATTGATTATTTATACAATGGCTATGCACAAATGCGCCATAGACTCAATACGATGCTGCAAAATGAGATAACAAGTAAAACATTACAAATGCAGGAAAAGTTAAACTTTTTACAATCTCAGATTAATCCCCATTTCTTATATAATACATTGAACGTAATCGGTATTATGGGAATGGAGGGAGGAAATAAAAATATTTATAATGCGTGCTTTAAGCTGTCGTCTATTTTAAGATATTCCATCGCAGATAAAAATGGAAATACCAGTACATTGAGAGAAGAGATAGAAAATACAAGAGAATATCTTGATTTGATGAAATTACGTTTTGAACACCGTTTAAACTATACAATTATTTGCGACCAGATATTAGATTCCATCAGGGTTCCAAGATTAATATTGCAGCCCTTTGCTGAGAATGTTATTGAACATGCGTATAATGCAGAACATACCTCTGTTTTATTATCATTTCGTGGGATGGTGGAATTAAATACCTGGAAGCTTATCATCGAAGATGATGGAAAAGGAATGGACGATGAGGACATAGAACACTTAAATCAAGAAATTCATTTTTGTATTAATCATATTAAAATACGGAAAGAAAGAATAGGTTCTCGTGGAATAGGAATTCAAAACACTATATTGAGATTAGTTTTAGCTTTGGGAGAAAATTTTAGTTATTCAATAGGCAAAGGTGAAAAGGGCGGAATGAAGATAATCATTTCTTCAAAACTGAATTGTTAAAAATCAGCTGAAAATTAGAAGTGCCGAGTAGTAAAGGAGCGTTGCAAGCATGGAGAAACTAAAAGTAATTATTGTAGAAGATGAGCCTCCTATTGCGAGATTTATTAATATGCTTACAGAGGAAGATGAAGCTTTTCAAGTGATTTCAATCTGTGAAAGTGCGGAGGCTGCATGTAAGGTATTAGAAAATGAGCAGATACACCTTCTGATAACTGATATTAGGATAACGGGAATGTCCGGTATTGATCTGATAAAAAAAATAAGGAAGACAAATCAAAAGCTACGGATAATTATTATTAGTGGTTTTAAAATGTTTGAGTATGCGAAAGAAGCAATCCAATTAGGAATAGAAGATTATATTACAAAGCCTATTAATCCGAATGAATTTCAACTTGTACTCAATCGAGTAAAAGCCTTTTATCAAAATGAAGCTTGGATTAACGCACAGGATGCTTTGGAAAAAGCAATGAAGAACAGCGATGAAAAAGCATTCCTGCTCCAGTTATCCCAGAAAAAAGCGGAATTATTAATGTTATTTTATGGATGTGATGTAGAAGAAAAAATTGATTCTTATCGACGATTATTTAAGGAGATTTACTTTTTTATATATAAAAACGCTATTATATGTATCGACCTGCACAGTATAGGAAGTGATAAACAAGATATATTACATCGTATATTAAACCTTCAGAATGGAATTACTTCAGCAGGAATACTCCTTAGAGAAGTGAATTTGGATCAAAGCATTATGTCTGATCTAAGAAATCTATATCGAGCGGTACGAAAGCTGGCAGTACCAGGAAAACGCAAAAGAGCGATATTTGAAGATTTAGAGCATTTGCATTTGGAAATACAATATCCGGATGAAGAATTATTTAATAAATTAATTGTAGAAATCAAAGCCTGTAATTGGAAACAATTCCGTATGGATTTTAATAACTTATTTCAATTGTGGAAAAAAGATGAGATTTCAATCTATCGAATTGAAACGGTATTACATAAAATTATAGAGTCTCTTTATCAAGTGGGAGCAATTTCTGAGGAAAGTATTGCATTAAATGAGTATGTAGTTGACTGTGTCTATTTTTCTAATGATTATCAAGAAATATATGACAGCATGTTGCGATTATTTGATGAGAAATTCCTTAAAAAGGAGAATAAGAAGGATTCTAATGGTACAGAACTGTTTGAATCAATCTACTTCTTAATTGAAAATAATCCAGAAAGTAATATTTCCCTTCAAGAGATTAGTACTAGATTCGCTGTCAGTCAGCCGTATATTAGAAAGATTTTTAAGAATAACACGGGAATGACTTATAATGAGTATGTCATTCGAAAGAAAATGGAAATTGCAAAAGAATTAATAAGTTTGAATCCGGATATCTTGATAAAAAATGTAGCAGATGCCATTGGATTTGAACAAATGTATTTTAGCACGATATTTAATAAATATGTAGGAGTGAGCCCGTCACAGTACAAGATTTTGTTGAGAGCGAATGAGTAATGCGTTCAAATATTTGCTGTATATGGACAGTTAATGTAAATATGCTTGAAACAGGAATTGGAGGACTAGCATGAATATTATAATTGCATCAGATTCGTATAAGGGAAGTTTAAATACGAATGAGGTGGCTAAGCAAATCGGAAATGGTGTTTTAAAGGTACTAAAAGATGCGCAGTTAATGTACATTCCAATGGCGGATGGCGGTGAAGGAACAGTTGATGCTATGGTGGCTTGTCTGGGAGGACATTTTGAATATTGCGAGGTTCTAGATCCTTTAGGTGATAAGGTGCGTGCGAAATATGCTGTGATAGAGGGCGGAAAAGCAGTAATAGAAATGGCAGAGGCTTCCGGACTTACATTAATACCTACAGAAAATCGAAATATTTTAAAGGCAACCACCTATGGAACAGGGCAATTAATTAAAGCAGCATTGGATAAAGGATTTAAACAGATTTATATCGGGATTGGAGGTTCTGCCACGAATGATGGGGGAATTGGAATGGCACAAGCACTAGGAGCCCATTTTTTAGATAGAAACGGCAAAGAGGTGGGCTTTGGTGGAGAAGTATTAGGATCAATTGTTGATATCGATTTAAGCGAAATGGATGTCCGACTAAAAGATACAGAAATTATAGTAATGTCTGATGTAACTAATCCATTATGTGGTCCAAAGGGTGCTTCAGCAGTCTATGGTCCACAAAAAGGTGCAACTCCGGAACAGATAATCCAGCTGGATGACGGGCTTATGAGTTTAACAGAAGTAATTAATAAGAAGTATAACTTAGAAGTCAGAGATATGAAAGGAGCAGGTGCGGCAGGCGGATTAGGAATGGGACTTGTAGCTTTTACAGGAGCAAAGTTGCAGTCTGGAATTGATGCGGTACTTACGGTCGCTAAGTTTAGAGAAAAACTTGAGTGGGCCGATCTGGTTATTACAGGAGAGGGCAGAATTGATGGTCAGACGATAAACGGAAAGGTTCCTGTTGGTGTTGCAAAGCTGGCGGCAGAAAAAAATGTTCCGGTAATTGCAATAGTTGGTTCCATTGGGACTGGAGCGGAAGAGGTATATCAACATAATATTGAAGCCATGGAGAGCTGTATCATGGCTCCGGGGACGGTTGAAGATGCGATGGAACATGCCAAAGATAATTTGCTATTAGCAACAGAGAGAATTATGAGATCCATCACTTTAGGAATGAAGCTTTGTACCAATCCCAAATCTTAGACTGGTTAAATCCACGTAATATGATTTGTTCTTAGCTGTTTTCAAAGATTTAAAAAACGGGAAACCCTCATGTTAAAGGTTTCCCATTCATTTTTTATAAGCGGATAACGGGAATCGAACCCGATTGTACATTAAAAAACACTGTAAAGAAAGGGGTTTTAGCACTTCATCTTTTATTTGTTCTCAAGTTTGTTCTCATTTTTTATTAAAGAAAAAATGATGTTTTAATGGAAATATACATAAATATGGTATATAATGTTAAAACGAGGAGGTGAGATGATTGGAACAGTCGGAAAAAGATTATATTGATAAAAAAATAGGATTTATAAAGAAAACTATTAAAAACCTAAAACATTATGATAATCCCTCAAAGTTGGTTGATGAAATAGACAAATGGTTATTTGAACTTTCCTATTTTTATAATTCAGTGGTAAAGGATGGTGATAATCCATCAGAAATTATTTATAATATTCCTAGTTCTAAGCGACCTAAAGAAGGTCAAATAGCTTATATTAATCTTAGAAGAGGGTATCCCAAAGAAACATTTGATGATCATTGGTGCTATATCTTAAGAGATTATGGAACAAAATATGTTATTATACCTTCAACTTCTATAAAAAAGGATTCAAAGAAATGTAATCCACTATATGAGATGGATATAGAAGATTGTACTCCAAATGGAATTAGTAGACTACAATTTACAGATATAAGATCAATAGATGCCATGCGAGTTTGTCAAAGTTTACAACCAAATTTTTATAATGTAAAAACTTCTAGAGATAAAATAATAGAAAAATTTAATGAAATAGTGCTTGACATACATAAATCTAAGTGATATGATCTAAGCATAGAAATGATTTAGAACGAATCCTTAAATGGACAATTGATTAAAAACGAATAATTTTGAAAAAGATAACTTTTATGGCATCTATAGTTTATAGATGTCTTTTTTCAACAAGTTGTGAATTGTTTTTAGTATAAATCATATAATATACCATGTAATAATAATTAGAACGAATCCTTAAATGGACAATTCAATTAACGATAATATTTGAAAAAGGTTTACTTTTATGGCATCTATAGTTTATAGATGCCTTTTTTAATCATGTTTAAACCTTTCTCAACTACCCCTGAGTTTATGAAGTTGTTTAAGAAATTACCACCTAAAGTAGCAACATGTGACTCTGCTGAATCAATAAATATGTGCCTGTAATCTGTCAATTTACATCACCCCGATATCCTATATTTCCTATGTTAGGTGCATGTCGAGTAACGTGTTTTACAAATGAACATAAAAAAGACCTTAAAATATAAGGTCTAATCATCTAACAACCAATTATCAAAACTAAAATTACAACAATACCTATAAGTAAAGCTATTCTCTTGAAAATATCAAGTAACTCAAATCCTATAGATAAAATATGTGAAGCAATAAACATTATAACAACAATAATACCTATTATAGCAAAAACTATCATACCATAATCCTCCACTGTTTACGTAAATTAGTGAAGTATCCTGAAAAAGAAATCTACCTTTACAAAAGAAAGACCTTAAACTTGAAAGTCTAAGGTCTTATCAATCTAACTTATTTTACCAACCATCTCCTGGGTTACTTGTATCTGGAGCTGGTGGTGAATCATTATCATCATCGTCATCGTTATTGCTTGAACCTCCACCAGAGTTGTTACTTCCACCACCTGAGTTATTAGATGAACCACCATTATTACTGCTACCACCATTGTTGTTAGAGCCACCGCTACTTGGCTTTGCAGGTTGTGTCTTACTTAAGTAAGAACCGTTAACATACCCCACTGTCTTTCCACCATTGATTGATATTTTAACCCATGTTGAATTCTTGATGGTAGCTATTACAGTTACTTTACTTCTAAGTGTTACCGATGTTACCTTAGCTGCATCTCCACTAGGACTCTTACGAACATTTAAACTGCTTACATTTACATACATAATCTTGTTGCAAGCAACCTCATTGCTCTTTACGGTTAATGTAGCTGTTTTTGTGGTCTTATTTCCTGCTTTATCAGTAACTGTATAGGTTACAGTCTGCTTTCCAACTTTATTAAAGTCAACACTAGAAACCTTGATACTACTTGTAAGATTCCCACTCACATTATCCTTTGCGGTTACCCCTTTGAGCAAGTTAATCTTCTTTCCTTTATATGTAGTTCGGTTCTTAACCCCTTTAATTATGGGTTTTTCGTTATCAGCAGTAATTGCTCCAGGTATTGCAACAGATACAGTAGAAGAATTGGGTAATTTACTATTTACGTCCTCTGCTTTACAGTATGTAGCTTGTGCTCCGAGACATAAAATAAGTCCAGATATAAACACTATATTTCTTATTTTCATTCTTCGCTTCGCCCCTATTATGTATTTTTTTCCATTATAAACCTTTGCATTTTTGGCGTCAATGCAAAAATTCATAATACACCTAATTTACACCTAACATTAGTTCTATAAATATTCTCTAATACAATTAAAATAGATTATAGAACAAAGAAAATGAGGTGTGTTATAATGTTTCAGTTTGCCGGCGAATACAAAGAGTATGCTTCAAAAACGTTAAGACTTCCAAAAGAGTTAATTGATAAACTTCAAGAAGAAGCAACCAAAAATAATATATCATTGAATAAAGCAGTGATCCAATGTATTGAATTTGCCTTAAATAGCATGGTCATAGAAGAAGAGCAACCAAAAGACTAAAATCTGATGGTTGCTTTTTCTTATATAAAATCTTCTGGAGTATCAAAAAAATATCTTTCTTTTTCATAATCCGATATAATCTGATTTACTTGCTTTCCAATATAAAATTTTTTAATTGCACTTTCTGAAATTCCATACTGCTTTGATTTGAAATTTAGGTATTCTTTAAGTGGTGCAGATGGCTTATTTTCTTCTTTTGTTTTCCGGCTGTATTTTGCTGTATCTGTATGAGCTATTTTGATATCATGTGTATACTTTTTGTTTTTGGTATTAAGTATTGTTTCAAAATTAGGCAATTGGTATAAGATACAATCTATTACAAAGTCTTTGATTGTATATGATGGTGTTTCCGTTACAAAATCCACTAAGCGATTTTGATAGAATACTTCATCAAATGTTAAATTTATCCCAACCTTATTAACACTTTTCTTTTTAAGATTATCTTTATCGACTTTTAAATCGGCATTTAAAGAGTCTGATACCATTAAAGCAATAAATGTTGCTACTGGTATATCAAGTTTGTCGGCTATTAATTTAACATCTTTGTATAAACTTTCTGGTATTTCGATTTTTGTTCTCATAAAAAATACTTTCCTTTCTTTAGTAAAAACAATCCATAAAATTACTACAAATCAATATAAAATTGATGTAAAAATTTCAAGAGATCAAATAAAATGATGCTCAAAACCTATTAAAAAATGACATATCAAATGAAATATGTTTGTCGTTGGTTTTGCTATGATTACATCATAACAAGCGCGAGTTAAATAAAGATGCTCTTACTGGTGCACAAGTAAGATACAGAAAGAGCAATATAATGAAAAAAGAACAATATAAATTGAACAGAACTATTGCTGATAATATCATCAAATTAAGAGAAATTCATAAAACCTCACGTAATAAATTAGCGGAAGATATGGGGATTGATTACAAATCTCTTAGTAAATATGAATGTGCAAAAGCATCAATTTCTGTTTATAACTTATTGAAAATTTCTAAATACTTCAATGTACCAATATCTTACATGATTGAAAATGAGAAATAGGCAAATAATAATTCGCTTTATTTCCCTAAACACCATGTCCTATATATGAAATAATACATATGTAACGTATCAATGAGCCACTTAGAAAGGAGAAAAAGGAATGGCAAGTTATGGAATTGATATTTCAAAAATTCACTTTGGTTTAGAGAGTTTTATTGGTAAATCCTCATTAATACTTTTGATGGTAAGTGATGGCTATGAGTTTATCAATGGTAAGAAGTCAACGAACCGTACCCATACCAAATATGAGGTTATACAAAACGGTGGGGAGTATCAACGCTTTATTGTGAAAGTACCAGAAACAGAGCCGGTAACTTATAACGATGAACTTCGTGCCAGCAAAGAACCTGTATTGGTTGATTTTCAGAATGCGCAATGTAAGCTCTATCAGGACAGTAATCATAACATTCAAGTATCTGTAACAGCGGATTCAATTACATTGCTGTAAGTAACCTATTAACATAGTGATATGAGACAGTCAATATCTATTACCTTTTGACTGTCTCTATGATACCTAACAAATATCAGTATATCACATCCATCTAAAAAGAGGTAATCATATGACAGATAATTTTATCCAACAACAAGACTATTTTAACTATATAAATACTTGTTCAATCACTATTCATCCAGAAATATTTCAAGTAATTAGGTCATTGACATCAACGGATTATAATATCAAAAAGCCTGTTAGCGTAGATGAGGTTGTTATTGAGCATCCCTATACTTTAAGATACGCATTTCCTATACTTAGATATTCTGTATCAAAAGAATGTCCAAATGATGAAGTATCAATTGCTATATTAAAAGCAATGAGAAGAAGAGCGAATAATATCATTCTAACTCGTTGTATGACGTTTCAGCAAGAGTTAAGACAGGTTATGAATGCTTTTGAATTGGAAAGTATGGTTTGTAATAATCAAGCTAAATTCTGGGGATACGCTGTTGATAATATTTTTCAGACAGATAAAGTCATATGCTTTGAAGTTTATGCTATTGATAATCAAACTGCACTAAATCATTACAAGCAGTCCGTCCGTTAAAATGTAGGCATGGCTTGTGGCAGATATGTCACTTAGTATATGTGCAGGCGAAGCCGTGCATATCGTGTGACATACTGTGCCACTATCAGTCATGCCATATTTTTATTCTGCCGTAGGCAGGTGTTTTATTTTTTTATTGGGCGCTAGTATTACCGCCCAATGTAGTTAGCAGGTGCTATCCCTTATAAATACTAATAAAACTCTCCTGCGACAGAAAATGTAGCAATGTAGCAAAGGCTTATATTATATATCTTGGCTGTATATTTCGCGCTATTTCCCTAAACAGATTGTATTGGATTTGAGATAATACATTAAAGAAAGCGCTTTCTAAAATATATCAAACACATAAGGAGATTTTCAGTATGAACAAAATTGAAAACAGTGTTTTATCAGATGTAATTAACAAAAGACAGTCAGACCATGTAGTAAATGCTCTGGCAGAAACAAATAGATACTATAATGAATATGTATTAAAGAAAACGCTTGCTGATATCTTGGATGAAGCTTGTTATGGAAGCAATACCGATTTTCCGATTGAAATGCTACCAGACGCATTAGAAGAATTAAGAATGAACTACATTCTTTGCAGTCCTCGTGTGTTGGAATTAGTTCCAATTTCGTTATACTTAGCCAAAAACAGCTATGGAATGACTTGCTGTGAGTATTATCTTCTGGGTGTAGAAGTGCATCAATCGGAGTATTGTTCAAATATCAAATACTATATATTTGTAGTAGAAAACAATCATTATCGTAGGATTGAGATTACCAATAAGTTTTCAACATTACATTTAACAAAGGATTATTCCTATAAACCAAAATGCATTGGTAATATTATTGATGGACTTGCATACGGTAACAGGGGGAATGATATTGGCTAAGTCTGATACTAAACCTAAAAAAGATACTCAATCCAGAAAGTGGCAGATTACAGTACATGATAAGGAGTTAGACCGTGAAAAGATAAAAGCTATATTATCCACTATGAAATCACTCACTTATTGGTGTATGGCCGACGAGATAGGCGGAATAACAGAAAAATTCCATACTCATGTATTTTTTTATTGTCGTTCGCCTATGAGGTTCACGAGTGTTCAAAATAAATTCCCTAAAATTCATGTAGAGCAAGCCTTTGGTAGCTGCATTCAAAATAGGGATTATTTACAAAAGGGTGGAAAATGGGCTAATACAGATAAGGCTGAGACCTCCATTCCCGGTTCATTCGAAGAATGGGGAGATTTACCGTCAGAGCATCAAGGTCAGAAGCCAGAGCTTGCTATCCTCTATGATTTGGTTAAGTCCGGATATTCCAACTATGAAATTATTGAACATAATCCAGACTATTTATTTGATATTTCGAAAATTGACATGGTTAGATTAACCGTCAAACAAGAGGAATATAAAAATGTATGGAGAGATTTAGAGACATATTACATATTTGGAAAGACAGGGTCGGGTAAAACAAGAGGTGTCATGGAAATGTACGGATATGAAAATGTCTTTAGGGTAACTGACTATATGCATCCCTTTGATACTTACAAGTGTGAAGATGTGATAATATTTGAGGAATTTAATTCTTCACTTAAAATACAAGACATTCTTGTCTATTTAGATGGATATCCTTGTAAATTGCCTTGTCGCTATAGTGACAAAATAGCATGTTTTACAAAAATTTATATCCTGTCTAATATTCCACTTGAAAAGCAATATCCAAATGTAAAGGATGAAAATATGGCAACATGGCTTGCATTTATCCGTAGAATTCATATGGTGGTATGGTACAAGTCAGAAACAGAAATCATCAATTACGATAGTACGGATGAGTATTTCAATAGAGATAGATTATCGGGATTACCAATAAAGATAATGAATTTTTAAGTAAGAGGTATCATATGAAAAATTATACATTTTGGCAAATCAAAAAATTGCTAGCAGAACAGGATATATTCTTAGAGCGCTTAACCCTGTATAAATGCCACATTCCAAAATACCGGATGTTAGATAAAGATGGTAACACCATAGCCGAACCGGTTACCCTTGACGGCATACGCAAGATATTTACAGACCTTGATTATTAATCAGTACTGGACTAGAAGTAATGGCTTGTATCTTACACTATAGGTCATTACTTCTTTGTTCCTAAGACCTATATTGGAGTTGAAAGTGAGTTTTTTATGATTGGAATTAACAGATGAAATTAAAGATAAATTATTGCAATTTCTATTAGAAAGCAATACTATAAAGTTGGATGAAGTGCTAAATAATATTGAAACCATGAATAATAAAACAATATTAGAACAGCACAAATATGTTATATCGAATTTAAAGGATGGACGGTATTCGACTTATTTGCCGGACGATACAAAGCCATCCAATAGGCGAAAAGTAGTAAAGCCTTCAAAAGAATTACTTGAAAAGGAGATTGTTAAATATTACAAGGACATTGAAAAAACAAAATCACTTGATGCAATATGTTTGAGAACCTTTTATAAGGATTGGCTTGAATTCAAAGCTTTACACACCGATTCAACAACTTACATAAAGCGGATTGATGAATACTGGATTAAATATTATCGGGATACCGATATCATTGATGTTCCAATCATTAAGCTGGATGATATGACACTGGATGTATGGGCACACTCTTTGATTAAGTCAAACCATATGACTAAAAAAGAATATTATAATATGTCCATGATTATACGCCAGTCGCTTCAATATGCCGTCCAAAAGAAGATGATAGAGAAAAGTCCGTTTGATGTGGTAAAGGTCGATAGAAAGCTATTTAGAGCAGTGAAAAAGAAGCCGGATGAAACACAGGTATATTTAATAGAAGAACAGCCACAAATTGAAGCAGAAGCCTACAGAGACTTTGAAAAGAGTTCTCAAACAGCATGCCTAGCAATTCCGCTTGCATTCCAGACCGGAATGAGAATATCTGAATTAGTGACCTTAAAGTGGGCAGATATCAATGAGGAAAAGGAAAATCATGTTCATATCCAACGTATGGAAGTTAAACAATTTAGCCAAAGTTCTGATGGAAAGTGGTGTACATCTACAAAAGGAATTGTAGACCGTACAAAGTCATATGTTGGAAACCGTAATGTTTATCTGACAACAAAGGCAAGAAGAATCTTGGAAACCATAAAGCAGAATAATATTGAAAATGAATACGCTAATTCGGAATATATATTTGTCAATCACAATGGAAAAATTCATTCATCAGCATTAAACTGTAGAATACGGAAATATTGCCGGAACGTTGGTATCTCGGAAAAGAGCATGCACAAAATTCGTAAAACTTATATTTCTACTTTAATTGATAATGAAAATATTAATATCAATTATATTCGTGAACAAGTAGGGCATGCAGATGAGCGGACAACCTATGGTAATTACTGCTTTAACCGGAAATCAAAAGACCGAACGGAATACGATATGGAACAGGCTTTAGTCAAAAAATCCTCGTAATATGATTTGTTCTCAACTGTTCTCAAAGATTTAATTAAACTAAAAAACGGGAAACCCTTATTTTAAAGGTTTCCCATAGATTTTATCTAAGCGGATAACGGGAATCGAACCCGCGTCTCAAGCTTGGGAAGCTCGCATTCTGCCAGTGAACCATATCCGCATGCTTCTATTTTAATACTTTACAAAAAATTGTCAATCCCCCCATTAATCTCGATTAAAATTATTTTAAATTGGAAATAATAATGATGTAAAAGCCCGCAAACGCACGGAATCATTTATCGAAAGGAAAATATCCAAATCGGTAAATATAAGGGTATAATTACAAAATTATCTGAGAAGAATATAATCGAGGTGATAACAGTGAATAAGAACAAATTTACAGAGTTTTTTAAGGGTAAGGGTTACTATGTATTGTTATTCATCGGTGTGTTAGCAATTGGAGCAGTTGCTGTTGTTGGTTCCCAATTATCTTCAGACATACAAAATGAAGATTATTATGCTGACTTAAATGACACGGATGAAAACATAACAGCTGGGGAGGATACCGAACTAGCTGAAAACAACCCGGTATCAGATCAAATCGTTAATCCTGAAAGCGATTTATCTGATGTTACTAATGAATTAGGTACCAGCGTTGAACAGGCTGAGCTTGAAGGCTATGGCAGTGATACTACAGCTGCTGTAGACCAGCCATCCACTCAGGACGCGGAACAAGCAGAAGGTACCACAACAGAAGAAGAGACAGCAGTAGCTACCGCTGGTAACGAAGTAAAAAATGAAGAAAATATTGTTGGAAATCTTTCCTTCAAAGCAGATGATACCTTATCTTGGCCAGTTCAAGGTGATGTTATCATGAACTACAGTATGGATCATACCGTATACTTTGCTACCTTGATGCAATATAAAGTTAACCCTGCGATTATAATCAGCGCAGCGGTGGGTACCGAAGTAAAGGCGGCAGCAGACGGTGTTGTAACCGCTATTGATGAGAACAATGCTGAGACAGGCTATACAGTTACCATGTCAATTGGTGATGATTATAGTGTGACCTATGGTCAGTTAAATCTTGACAGCGTAGATCTTAGCGTAGGTGACAGTGTTGCAAAGGGTGCTACCATCGGAACAGTTGCGGAGCCAACAAAATACTACTCCGTAGAAGGAAGCAATTTATACTTCCAGGTAATGGAAAATGATGAGACAGTAAATCCAATGTTATTATTAAAGTAACAAATGTCAACCGGAGAAGCCGTCAAATAGCTTCTCCGGTTTGCATATGCCTTGGTATTATCAATATATATAGAAAAATGAGGATGACTTTAGAAAAACTAAAGTCGTCCTCATTCTATTAAATATCCCTTTTCGGCCAGTGCACGACCAATACGGTTTAAGGTCTCTTCTGTATCAGCCTCGATGGTATGCTTATGTACCCCATCGGTAAGCTCTTTTAAAGGGACTATTTTCTGTTCCTTCACCTTGCTTACAAAGTCATATACATCCTGACGGTTACGTATAATTAATTCAGTACCGATTTCCCCATAAATTTCATGCTTTACTTGAACGTCCAGAATCTTACCACCATTATCAACGATTGTACATAATTCATCCTCTATCTGCTCGGTAGCATGTTTTACCGGAAAGGTACGCTTTGCACAGGGTTTCTCCAGTTGATAAATTAAATACCCCTTTGTTGTTGCAAAAATATTGAGCTCCTGAGCACGTAACAGTGCAATATCCTGTACAATAACCTGTCGGCTAACACCAAGGATACGAGATAATTCAGTACCAGATACCGGCTCAGCGGACTCTCGTAGAATTTTAACAAGTTGCTCTCTGCGTTCTCTACCTTCCAATTGCGTACTCCTTTCAATATGATAAATTACACGAACTATATTGTTTCGCATTTACCTATAATAATTAAATACGTTTGCTTTTCACAAAGTTTCGGATATAATAAGGATAATTACCAATAGATATTATATACTGATATTTACAGATTAGCAATAGAAAGAGGAAGTAGAATGTTTCGTTTATGGGCAAAAGTATTTAAGGAAAATAGAATGATTAAGGATATGGTAGTATGCAATGAGGATACGACCCTTAGCAGAACCCAGAAGGTATTTGCAGCAGTGGATGAAATCTGCAATGCATATGATTTATCAAAACCAATCTGGTTGAATGTTACGATAGAGGATTTTAAAAAGCATGATAAGGCTAGATTCACCAAGGATAATTTTATTGAACAGGTGGATTTTGATTACTTGGAGATTCATGTAATTGAAGAGGATTAAGATTGTTTAAGAAAGAGCTGGTGCCAGGATGTCTCAAAAGAAGAAAATCATAATAGTTCTTCTCATCGTTTGCTTGTTTGTTATATTTAAAATAATGGAGTACAATCATCTGTTTCCATCACAGATTGGAATGATTATCGTTAATGACGGAGCAAGTGCGACGACAGTTCCGATTCAGGAAGAGTCTCAGTCATCAGAGGCTGAGGGTTTAACAGAGAAGGAGACTTCCTTAGAGGAGGAAAGCTCGTCAGAGAGGGCAAGTTCGTCAACGAAGGATAGTGCTTCAGCAAAGGGAGCTACGTCAGCAGATCTGAGTAAAAATACAGAGCAGGATTCAGAGAATAGCACAACAACTGCAGCTGGTAAGGGGGATGTGAAGATGTTTTATGTTACGGAGCTAACCAAGGAGATTAAGGAACGAATTACAGGTATTTCCTACGCGGATCATTGTACGATTCCTTATGAAGATCTGCGATATATACAGGTGCTTTACTGGGGATTTGACAAGGAGACTCATACAGGAGAATTAATCGTGAATAAAGCCATAGCAGAGGATATACTTGATATTTTTAAGGAACTTTATGAGGCAAAGTATCCCCTTGAGCGCATGGTATTAATCGATGAATATGAGGCAAATGACAACGCATCCATGGCTGCAAATAATAGCTCTGCCTTTTGCTTTCGGGTAATTGATAATGGCTCGAATCGCTTATCAAACCATAGCTATGGTTTAGCAATTGATATTAATCCGCTATATAATCCTTATGTTAGAGAGATTGATGGTAAAATAACAGTATCACCGGAGGAAGGTGCTGAATACGTGGATCGATCTCTGGATTGTAACTACTACATTAAAAAAGGCGATGTCTGTTATCAGGCTTTCATCAGCCGAGGCTTTACCTGGGGCGGTGACTGGAAGAACCAGAAGGATTACCAGCATTTCCAGAAAGTACTTGATTAATTGGGATACGGACGGACATGGTAGTGCCGATAAGAGGTGTGCTTTCACAGGTAATACTTCCGTCTAACAGCTCCAGAATTCGCTTTACGATGGAAAGTCCGAGTCCGTGCCCCTGCTTTTTATGAGATTAATCCAGACCTGCATTAATAAATCAGCGTCACTGACAATGGTTGCAGGGCTGAGCTCTAATTGGTACTGCCGCTCATGATTTGACCATTTTTCTGAAAGCAGTATAATACATTTTCTTATTTGCTCATCAATTCTAACCTCATGAGAAACATTGCTTATAAAGTCTTTTCGCATGTAGTCCATGCCATTAGTTCAGAAGCCATCTTATTAAAATTTTCCGATAATTCATCAAGCTCGTTGGAATAGGAGAAACGATCACGTCTCTCTATATTTCGTGGGATTTTTATGGAAAAATGAGTAATTGAAGATTCATTCTCTGAATATTTAAAACCGCAACAGGAGCGCTTATAGATTGTTTTATAGAATCTAATTGCTGAGAATCCAGGGAGGATAAGGTAAGGAGGCTCTCAGAATTTTCACTTAAAATAAAATGAGTAGCCATGCTAATTTCATTGTAATAGTGCCTCAACTTTCTCTCTCTTATCAAAGAGTACACATCCTCCAGCATGATCCTCCAGGAGGAGATTATCATCACGTAACCGGGTGAATAATTTGGAACGAAGAGCCTCTTTTAACGAGGTATTCGCTACATTAATATCCGAATAGGGTGAGAAGGGACATGGCTCAGCACCGCCGTGGGAATTAATATGAAAAAAGCCTCTTCCTGCTGCGAGACACCCTCCGGAGCTTTTCTCATCACCGGGGAAGGAAATGAACAATAGGTGGTCATAGTTTTGTCGGAGCAGCGCGAGCTTGGTGTTTAACAACTCCCTCTCTTCATCTCCCGGTGCCAGGTTGGCGGTTGCTTCAGATACGGGTACGTATTCTATGTAAAACACCAATTTACAACCATACCCTGACATTTGATTTAAGAATTCCTCGGAGGTAACCTCGTCTAAATTGCTTTTCGTCACTGTAACGGATGCGCCGAACATGATATGGCTCTTCTTCATCTGTTCCATAGCTTTGATAACACGTTGGTACACACCGATTCCGCGACGTTCCTCTGTCGTTTCCTGATGTCCTTCAATACTGAAGACAGGAATTAAATTTCGATGCTTATTAAAGAGCATAAGATACTGTTCATTCATTAAGGTTCCATTGGTAAAGACCGGGAATACAATCTCCGGAATACGTCCGGCTGCTTCAAGTACATCCCGGCGCAGCATTGGTTCACCTCCGGCCAGAAGGATAAAACCGATACCCATAGCTTTGGCTTCCTCAAAAATACGCAGCCACTGGGCATCTGTTAACTGCTGCTCAGGCTCTCTATCCTCGCAAGCTTGATTGGCTCTGGAATAGCAGCCAGCACAGTGAAGGTTACAGCTGCTGGTGATGCTGGCAATCAAAAAGGGTGGGATGTGTTCACCCCGTGCTTTTGCATCCCTTCGAAGTCTGGTTGCCTCCTTGCTGGCAAGAGCATATTTAGCAATAAAGAGACTTTCTCTTGGGTCTTTTAGTGTTGTGCGAAGGGCACCCTTTACGAGGTCTTCAACACCATCAGAAAGATAACGTTCTAAATCGAATTCTTGATCCATGATTTATTCCCCTGACAAGATTTTATAGTGAGCTTTTTCTAATCGCTTGGTCTTATACAAAATATTTTCTTATTATTATATTATGTATCTACTTGAAATGCTACGATTCCATTATCAACTGAGATAGTGGTATCAACTATAATTCAGTAATGTGACCTGAATATAACCCAAAAGTACTTTTTTGTAAATAGAAACTAATTTATAAATTTTGTCCGTGTGACAAAACATTGATTTATGGGAATCATAATGTTATAATCTTGATACGTAAGATAGTTGAGGAGTGGCGAAATGAAACATATCATGATAGCAGATCATGATGAAGAGATGTTCCAAGTGGTCTGGCACGCATTAAGACATAATTATAGGTTATCACCACTTCCGAAAGACTCGGATCTGCAAACTTATTTTCAAGTAAATACAGCGGATTTGATCATACTAACAGTATCAGAAGCAGATAACGATAGTATGAATACTTATGATATACTGACAAAAGTTCCGGAGATAATAGGAGTACCGGTCATTTTTTTTGCTAAGCACCCAAATATGGAGCTGGAGCAGAATGCCATTATCCTGGGAGCGGAGGAATTTATTACGCAGCCCATATCACCGGAGTTATTACTTCATAGAATTAGCAGCTGCATGGAATTATGTGCGCTACGTAAAGAGAGACCTATTCTTGAAAATTATCAGGATGCCATATCACAAACCTTTGCAGAGCTGGTAGAATGTCGGGATGTGAGTACCGGTGGTCATCTAAAGAATACAACGAGATACTTTACCATCTTACTTCAAGAAGCTATGAAACATGATTCCTATAAGGAGTTTATTCCCTATGAGGATACCAAGGATTTGGTTCGAGCTGTTATGCTTCATGATGTTGGGAAGATTGGAATTAATGATGATGTACTGCGTAAAGAATCAACTTTAAATAGAAATGAGTTTGAGTATATGAAAACTCATACCACCCTTGGTAAGCAAGCCTTTGAACATGTGATAAAGAAAACCGGAGGAGCCAGATGGTTGGTGCTTGCAAGGGATCTGGCCTACTGTCACCATGAGCGGTGGGACGGGGCTGGTTATCCAAATGGATTAAAGGGGGAAGAGATTCCGCTTTATGCCAGAATGTTAACTATTGTAGACGTCTATGATGCTCTGACCTCCAACCGTGCATATAAAGAAGCATATTCCCATGAAAGCGCAGTGAAAATTATTTTAGAAGGTAAGGGAACAAAATTTGATCCTGATTTAGTGGATTTATTTATCAGTATTAATGAGCAATTTGAAGAGGCACTTAATTGTATTAGTTATGAGAAGTTTGACTTTTAACTTCTCATAAAAGGCGCTGTTACCACGCCCTGCATAGGTGATAACGAAATAATAGAAGGAGTATAAGCCATGTCATATACGGCACTCTACAGAAAGTTCCGGCCGGATAACTTTGTGGATGTAAAGGGTCAGGAGCACATCGTAACAACATTAAAAAATCAAATAAAGGCTGGGAGAATTGGTCATGCCTATTTATTTACCGGTACAAGAGGAACGGGTAAGACTACGGTAGCCAAGCTAATGGCTAAGGTAGTGAACTGTGAAAACCCGGTGGATGGTAACCCCTGTCAGGAATGCCGCATGTGTAAGGGTATTGCAGCTGGCACCTCAATGAATGTAATTGAGATTGATGCTGCTTCCAACAACGGTGTGGATAATGTCCGTGAGATCGTGGAAGAGGTTCGTTATTCCCCTACAGAAGGTAAATATAAAGTATATATTATAGACGAGGTTCATATGCTATCCGCGGGAGCATTTAATGCCCTGCTAAAGACCATAGAAGAGCCACCGTCTTATGTAATCTTCATCCTGGCGACCACCGAGGTTCATAAAATTCCGGTGACAATCCTATCAAGGTGTCAGAGATATGATTTTAAACGAATTACCATAGATATTATAGCGGATCGACTGACTGAATTAATGTCAGCTGAGAATATAGAGGCAGAGGAGAAAGCGCTTCGTTATGTGGCAAGAGCTGCAGACGGTTCCATGCGTGATGCCTTGAGTTTATTGGATCAATGTATCTCCTTTTACTTAGGAGAAAAGCTGACCTATGATAATGTGCTTGAGGTTCTGGGTGCCGTAGATACCCAGGTATTTGCAAGACTGCTTCAGTATATTCGTTCACAGGACGTAGCTTCCTGTATTAAATTATTAGAGGAAATAGAAAGCACAGGAAGAGAGCTTGGGCAGTTCACCATAGATTTTATCTGGTATCTGCGTAACCTATTACTGCTTAAGACAACAGAGGATATCTCTGAAATGGTTATAGAGATCTCTTCTGAGAACCTGGCAATCCTTAAACAAGATGCGACTTTAATGGATGAACAGACCTTAATCCGGTATATCAGAGTATTTTCCGATCTTTCCAATCAGCTTCGCTATGCCTCCAGAAAGCGAGTTCTAATTGAGGTAGCCTTAATTAAGCTCTGTAAACCGGAGATGGAACAAAGCTTTGATTCCATTCTTAACCGTATTAAGCTATTGGAGGAGAAGTTAGAAAAGGGAGTGGTCGTAAGCCAGAGCCCTTCCGGAGCTTCAGGGGAAATTAAGCAGGCTGCTCCTACGCAGGAGAAGAAACCAGTTGTATTAACTGAGGCTTTGCCGGAGGATCTAAAGGCAGCAGCACAGAATTGGAAAAGCATTATTACCCAGATAGGTAAAAAAGCACCTTCCCTGGTGCCGATTCTTAATAATACAACATTAAGTATGGATGGAAACCAAGGGTTGTTACTTGTAGTAACGGAGCAAATTGATAAGGATTTTATTGACCGAGAGAATCATATGAATATGATAAAGGATACCTTGGCAGGGATGTTCCATAAGCAGATCCAAGTAAGTACCAAATATTTAGATCGGTCAACGGAGCGGATGGATGATGTTCCTGATCTGTCGAAGCTGATCAAGATGCCGATTCAATATGAATAGATAGTTCAATCCCAATGATAGGACTGTTTTATATTGGCCTATGATTGGATGAAATATAAGCAGTTGGATGAAATTCAAATAGCTTGAGCGGTAATTCATACTGTGAAACCTATGGAAGTTAAACCGTAGAAACAATAAAAAGGAAGTTATTGAAAGGAGATTAAATATATGGCTAAAAAAGGTGGATTCCCTGGAGGCGGTATTCCAGGAAATATGGGAAATCTGATGAAGCAAGCACAGAGAATGCAAAAGCAGATGGAAGATAAGACAAAGGAATTAGAAGAAAAAGAATATGAGGCAAGTGCTGGCGGCGGTGCAGTAACCGTGAAGGTATCCGGTAAGAAAGAGATTACTTCTGTAAAGCTTTCCAAGGAAGTAGTTGATCCAGACGATATAGAAATGTTAGAGGATCTGATCGTAGCTGCAGCAAATGAAGCTCTTCGTAAGATGGAAGAGGATTCTCAGGCAGCAATGGGTGCACTTACCGGCGGACTTGGCGGCGGTCTTGGAGGCTTTCCTTTCTAATGGACTTTTACAGCAGGCAAATTAGTAAGTTAATAGAAGAGCTATCGCGTCTCCCTGGAGTTGGAACAAAGACAGCGCAGAGACTGGCATTTCATATTATTAATATGCCGGAAGAGCAGGTACATGGTCTTGCAGATTCCATTCTGGAGGCGAAGAAGAATATACGATACTGTAAGGAGTGTTTGACCCTTACAGACAAAGAGTTATGCCCAATCTGTTCTTCTTCCGGAAGAAATAAGAAGCTGATCATGGTTGTGGAGAATCCCAGAGATCTGGCGGCATATGAGAAGACCGGAAAGTACGATGGTGTCTATCATGTGCTTCATGGAGCTATTTCACCGATGCTTGGCATTGGACCAGCGGATATTAAGCTGAAAGAACTCATGCTTCGCCTTCAGGGAGATGTGGATGAGGTCATTATTGCGACTAATTCCAGCCTGGAAGGGGAGGCTACTGCTATGTATCTCAGTAAGCTGATAAAACCGGCAGGGATTAAGGTAAGCCGAATTGCAAGTGGTATTCCGGTTGGAGGTGACTTGGAATACATAGATGAGGTGACTTTGTTGAGGGCGTTTGAGGGCAGAGTGGAGCTGTAAGGGTATGTATAATCTGTCCCCTACAAATAAAGTCTTACAACGAGCAAATACAGTTTTACAATGACAAAATATAGTTTTACAACGCAGGAAAAGCCGTGCCCCGTGCACCTCTTTCTCCTGCGTTTTTGATTGAACAAAAGAGTAATTATTCTAATGCCAAGACCTATTTCCTTAATTCTTTTCCCAATCCCTTATAAGTGTAATCGGCTTTTAGAGTTAGGATTGGATTAATATACCTATAAACTGTTGCTTATTAGAAGGAGGTGCTTTACAATTGTGTTAGAGAATGTAAAAATTATACGAATTAATACGGGGAGCTATATTTACAGGAGGTGTTATATATATGTCGTCATGGATTGAATGGATAGTAGTTATTCTGTTTGCAGTATTATCCATTGTTATACTTAGTGGAAGAGGTAGCTTTCTTATAGCCGGCTATAATACTGCAAGTAAAGAAGTAAAAGAAAAATACAACGTAAAACGTTTGTCCAGCATTGTGGGTTGTAGTTTTAGTCTTTTGACTATTTTATTAGCCACTTTTGTATATTTCGATGGTGAATTACCTAACTACTTGCACTGGATTTTCCCAGGTGGATATTTAATGATAATAGGAATAATGCTAATTTTCTCAAATACGATATGTAAAAAAAATAATTAATATAGAAGAAGGGTTCTATCAAATGAAAATAACTTCTAATGATTATTTTACAAACATTTTTAAAAATAAGAATAGTAATAAACGGCTACTCAGGATTTTGCTTTTTACAGCACTTATAAGTTATCTTGCCATTTATGTACAACCTAAAGTATCTTTAACAGCTCAAATTAAACCTGTGACAGAAAAAGACTATAACCTATTTTTGCAATATTCACATAATGGATATGTTGGCTATGCTCCTTTAGAAAATAGAACTCGGGAAAATTGCAGATTATTAACAGTGGAATTACAAGTTAGAACGCCTTTCCTTCTGGTAAGAGATGTTAACATTAGAAAAGATAATCTTAATAGATACTTGGATGATAAACTATATTTTGATAATACAGCCGATGAATTCTACGAATTAGGAAGTTATTATTTTACTGACAATAATAATCATTTAATTGATGGACTTGATATTTATTTAGATGGAATGACTGATGAAAAAGTTTACAAATTTTTTGGTGACTATAAAGTTGAGATTACATGGATAGATCTTTTAAATAGAAAACACAAGGAATATTATTATCTGAAAGACTATTATAAATTTAATCGTTAATTCGTCATTGTTTGCAAAAACGAAGCAAATGAATATTTGGGGGAATAAAATATGCATAGAAAAATACTTTTACTAATAGTATTTTTACTGGTTTTAACAGGATGTAAAAAGAATACCGAATTAGTTGAACCATATAAAATGTCAAATCAAATCATTGAAACCATGAATGGAAAAACAGAACAAGGAATTTATGGGATTAATAGTTCAAAAAAGAAATTAATCATATATCGGGGTGTCGAAAAAGGAATTCATACATTGTCTTACTCTATTAAAAATAAAGTTTTAACTATCATCTTTGAGACAGAGGAATTGAATCAACCACAGGATTACGTATATAAGATTAATTCTAATTCCTTATTTGACACAATTCAAATTTCAATAGATGGTAAAGATGAAACATTTAATACTATCTTTGTACAATAGTATTTTGACATATGGAGCTATGACATAATCGTTATCTAAAGCGAATTTAGTGTTATTATATTATGAATAGGAGAGATTTTTTGTGATTGAAGATATTACCATTGGCGACTTAACAATTGATTGTACAAATGCTCATCGAGCTCGTGAATTTTACGCTATGCTCACAGGATGGGAAAAGACGATAGCTTTTGATTGCTTGGCACTTAAAACCAATAATGGCATGATAATTCTATTTGCCGAACCAGATGATATACCGTATGAACCACCTGTTTGGCCAGAAGAGCACGCCAAGCAACAGAAGCAAATGCACTTCAACTTTCAAGTAGATGATTTACTCACAGCCGTGGAGGATGCAATCCGTCTCGGTGCATCCAAGTCTGCTTCACAGTTTGGCGATGAACATTACGTGACGATGCTTGACCCAGAGGGGCATCCGTTCTGCCTATGCAGGAGATGACATAAATTGAACGTATTTAAATACATAATATGTTGATAAATATGAAGTCAAGAAGAGGGAATATGAAATCATAATCAAGTATTCGAAAACAGTTATTAACATGTCTATGCCTATTGCATTTAGAAGGGGGTCGTTGTAAAACTATATTGTTCGATAACTTGAACTTTGCCCAATATTATGATATAGTATTACAAATTGAAGAAACCCGTGAGGGAGTAGTTAGTGCGAATTTGCGCGGCAAGTCAACATACTGATCGGCAACGGTCTGGCTTGTCTTAAAAAACGAGACTCATGTATAACTTTTACAGCTATACATGGGTTTTTTGTTTGCAAATGTTTTTTATAAAGGAGAATTTACCATGAATCTACTAGAACTATTCCTTATTGCGATTGGACTTTCTATGGACGCCTTTGCTGTAGCCATTTGCACCGGGCTGACCATGGCGAAAGCAACCATGAAAAAAGCACTTATTATCGGTTTGTATTTTGGGTCATTTCAAGCTGTTATGCCGCTGATCGGATATATGCTGGCTACACAGTTTGCCGATAAAATAATCGCGTATGATCACTGGATAGCATTTGCCTTGCTCTGTATTATCGGGGGCAATATGATTGTGGAAAGCTTTAAAAAAGAAGGATGTCCAGATAGGATATGTCCTACTGGGGCCTGCAGAGACAGGGAATGTCCTGGTGGAGAGCGTCCGGGTAGTAAGGAAGCCTCTTTAAAGCCTGCTCAAATGCTGCCTCTAGCGGTTGCCACAAGCATTGACGCACTGGCAGTAGGCGTGTCATTTGCTTTTCTTGAGGTTAATATTGTCTCCGCCATTTCATCCATTGGAATTATCACGCTCACATTGTCCATGGTGGGTGTAAGGATCGGTAACATATTCGGTGTAAAATTCAAATCAAGAGCTGAACTTGCTGGTGGTATTATACTGGTTTTAATGGGGGTAAAAATATTACTGGATCATATGGGGATCATCAGCTTTTAGACGGCAAATGCAAAAGGTTGACATAGTATAGTTGAATCGCTGATAAAACTAGATTATTGCCCAAAGAAATTTCCGCCATAGGTGAAAAATGACGTGATAAGTTACAAATAAATATTATTATAATGATTTTCATAGTATAAAGTTGACAAAAATGCTTAAGCATGATAATCTAAATGTAGATTGAAATTGAATAAGCAGATTAGCGCGACGTTAGTGCTTTTCTATTCTTAGAGTGATGATAGCTCCTTGTATATTCAAGGGGTTATTTGTGTCCAAAAATAATAGGAGGGTGGTTGCTGCTTGATTGAATTAGATGAAAAGAAACGGATTATACAGGAGTTTGTTCCCGGCAAGCAGGTTACGCTGGCACATATCATAGCAAACCCGGTGCAGGATCTGTACGGCAAGATGGGATTGGTGAAGGGAGAAGGAGCCATAGGTATTTTTACCATAACTCCCTCGGAAGGTGCGATCATCGCTGCAGACGTAGCAAGCAAAGCGGCGAATGTGACCATCGGCTTTGTCGACCGGTTCAGCGGATCACTGGTGATTACGGGAGATGTAGCGGCTGTAGAAGCGGCGCTGCATGATGTAATACATATGCTCTGCTCAGTTTTGGGATTTGCTCCAACTTCTATTACTAAATCTTAAGAGTAAGACATACTCTATAATAGAGGCATTAACTAACTTAAGGACGGGTACGGTACGTTAATGGATAATAAAACAGTAATACTGATTGGCCGTTCCGCGGCAGGAAAGACAACCTTCTGTCAACGTATTAATCAGGAGGATATCATATATCATAAAACCCAGACCATACAGGTGGTGAATAGTAGCATCATTGATACACCGGGAGAATACTTAGAACGTGCAAGAATGCGTGGGGCTCTCACGGTGGCTTCGGTAGATGCAGACCTCCTTCTGTTGGTTCAGGATGCAACTGAGAACGGAACCATGTTTCCACCGGCATATGCCAGCTCTTTTGCAAAGCCGGCAATCGGCCTGGTTACCAAGGAGGATATTGCAACAGAGGCTCAGGTAGCAGAGGCGGTGCGGTTTCTGGAAATGGCCGGGGCAGAGAAAGTATTTGTAATAAGCAGCATTACAGGTAGTGGATTTAGTGAGTTGTTTCAGTACTTAAGTTTTCTAAAGAAGAAAGAAGAAAAGTGACCTGTGTTATAAGATTGACATCGAAGGATTATCCCTTAAGAATTTTCCAAGCACTGTAACTTAGTGGTAAAACAGAAAATAAGTTAGAAATAATGGGAGGTAAAGATGGCAAAGGAAGGGTTAAGTGTTGTTGTAATTGACGATGAACCGATCACCAGAATGGATCTGAAGGAAATGCTGGAGAGTAAGGGTTGCCATGTGCTTGGAGAGGCAGGAGATGGCTTTGATGCCATCGAGCTTTGCAGGAAGAATAATCCGGATTTGGTACTGCTGGATATTAAGATGCCTTTGCTGGACGGAATATCGGCAGCTAGAATTATACATGAGGAAGGTCTGGCAGAGACCGTTGTATTATTAACTGCTTATAATGAAAAGGAATTTATCGAAGGAGCCAAGAGAAGCGGAGTCGGTGGTTATCTGGTAAAACCGATTGATGAAAAGTCCTTAATACCAAGCATAGAATTGGCCGTGGCAAGAAGCAGGGAGATGAAAAAACTGCGGCAGGATTATAAAGAGGTATCAGAACGTCTGGAGAATCGTAAAGCGATAGAAAAGGCAAAAGGAATTATTATGAGCCAATGTAATCTAAGCGAGCAGGATGCTTACGATTATATCAGGAGTGTTAGTAGAAAAAAAGAAATATCAATGAAGAGAGTTGCAGAAATTATACTGATGAAGGCGGGAGCTTAGGCGGATATGGATATTATCTATGAGCTTTGCAAGCAATATACTGATCTGACCGATGACGAAATCGGGAGTATCAGAATTATGTCAACCGTTCTTCAATCTCTGGCAAATCTGGAAGATGCGGATGCTTTCATCGACTGTCCCCTAGATAACGGAGATTCAGTTGTGGTAGCAGAGGCTAAGCCTTCCGGAGTTCCGTCCTCCTATAAGAACAGTGTTGTCGGCATGATGGCAAAGAAAGAGAATGAACCGGCGGTAGCCAGGACTGCAAGACTTGGGGTTCCCACGAAGCATATGAAAGCGTTGACCCAGGAGAATACTTATGTAATTCAGTCGGTGGAACCGATTAAGAACGGAGAAAGGCTTATCGGAACACTCATCCGGGAAAAGCGCATGGAGGAACAGTACACCATCGGTGAGCGTCTTCAATTATCGGAGCAGAGCTATAAAACCATAGCCAATGTCCTGACTCATATGGGCAATGAAAACAGCTGGCTGACAGAATGCATTGAAGAGGCACTCATTATGGTAAATCAGGAAGGGGCTGTAACCTTCCGTAATTCCATAGCTAAAGATTTGTATCATAATCTTGGATATATTGAAGATGTGCTGGGGCAGTCCTATGAGAATATCTGCCTTATCAAATCCGATCAGGGCAAGGTAAAGCCCGTGAACGGAAACCAGAAAAATATATTTACTGAGATAACAGTGGGCAAGTACACGCTCAGTATTAGCAATATTTATATTGGAAGGAATGATGTGGAGTTTGCCGTAATTATACGGGATATGACCTGGATGCGCAAGCAGGAGAAGGAGCTAATTCTGAAATCAGTGGCAATCAAGGAGATGCACCATAGGATTAAAAATAATCTGCAGACCATTGCATCCCTGCTGCGTCTTCAAATCAGAAGGACGGAGAACGACGAGACAAAAAACGTACTGAAGGAGACCATGGATCGCATCTTGTCCATCTCTGTAACACATCACCTATTATCTCAGAGCGGTATTGACTATGTAAAAATCGGAGATGTCATATTAAATATTAAGAACAATGTGACCCGATATTTTTATCAGCCTCAATACAGCATCGAGGTTCTTCTGGAAGGGGATGATTTTGAAGTGGAGTCGGAGATAGCAACCTCCGTAGCCCTGGTGATTAACGAATTACTCCAGAATTCCCTGAAATATGCCTTTGCCAAGGGGGATAAAGGGAAAGTCAGAATTAATGTGACGAAGGGTTCCCTGTATTCCAGGATTAATGTATCCGATAACGGGCATGGCTTTGATGTGGAGAATATTAAACAGGAAGGATTGGGTCTAAAGATTGTCCAATCTTTGGTAGAGGATAAGCTTCACGGCAATTTAAAAATAAAATCGGGTAAGCATGGTACAACAGCAACCTTTGATTTTTTGAATAAAACAATTGATATCGTCGGTGTGACGTAACACCGTCGTAGAAACTGGAACGTTGAAGTCCGGAGCAGTAGTATTCCCTAGGAGTACTGCGCTCCGGTTTTTTAGTTTACAATAGTGAATCGGTTTACTGATTTATCTTGTTCATAACAACACAATTTCTCTTGTAGGTGAAATTTGTAGTATCAAAGAAGTTACACCTACGAAATTACTGCAGAAATTGAAATCAGACGGAATAGCTTCGTCTGCGAAAAGGAGTATTTACATGAAGGAAGTAATATTAAGCGTAGGTATTGATATCGGGACCTCAACTACCCAGTTGATCTTTTGCAGACTGGTCATTGAGAATCTGGCCAGTAGCTACACGGTGCCCCGGATCAGTATCGTCGAGAAGGAAGTGGTTTACCGTAGCGGGATTTATTTCACACCGTTGGTTTCTCAGACGGAGATTGATGTGGAGGCGGTAAAACAGATCATTACCCAGGAATACCGTAAAGCGAATATAACGCCCGATATGCTTAAGACTGGGGCGGTCATTATTACCGGTGACACAGCGAGAAAAAAGAATGCAAATCTAGTACTTAAGACGCTGAGTGATATGGCAGGAGATTTTGTGGTTGCGACCGCAGGACCCGATCTGGAATCAGTACTGGCGGCGAAAGGAGCCGGAACAGATTTGATATCCGAGCAAGAGGAAGATATGATCGCTAATCTGGATATCGGTGGAGGAACGAGTAATATAGCTGTATTTCAGAAGGGAAAGATAAAAGGTGTCTCCTGTCTGGATATCGGTGGGCGGCTAATCCGAATTGACAATCACAGAATAACCTATATCTTTGACAAGATACATAAGCTGGCGAGGGACAACGGCATCCATCTGGAAGTAGGGGATCCGGCAGATCTCGGAAAGCTTTCTGATATATGTCGGCTGATGGCGGATCAGCTGGCTCAGGCCGTTAACCTTCAGTCCAGGGGTGTCGATCACCGGAAGATATACACTAACTTAGGTGCACCCTTACCGGAGAATTATGAGGTTCGTGCCGTTACTTTTTCCGGAGGAGTTGCGGATTGTATCTATTCGGCTGAGGAGAAAGATGTCTTTCGCTATGGGGATATCGGTGTTTTACTGGGAAAAACAATCAAGGAGCATAAGGACTTTAAAAAGATCAAGCTCTGCTCTGTAACCGAGACAATACGTGCTACCGTAATCGGAGCCGGAATTCATACGACCAATGTCAGCGGAAGTACAATCGCATATGTAAAGGAGCAGCTGCCCATTAAGAATATGCCGGTACTTCGTATCCCCGAGGAAGAGGAGAAGGGGACAAATGCAATCAGTGAGTCCATATCCACTCTAATACCGATGTTTTATTCTGAGGGAAAGCTGGAACCGGTGGCGATTTCCCTGACCGGCAGATACCACACCAGCTTCGCAGATGTTCAGATTCTTGCACAGTCCATTGCAAGGGGGGCAGGAGAGCTGATAGCGAGTGAATACCCATTGGTACTAATTATTGAAAATGATATAGGTAAGGTTCTTGGTAATGCTCTAAATGTACTTTTAGATAGAAGAAAGGATGTGATATGTATTGACGGAATTTATGCGCGAGAAGGTGACTATATCGACATAGGGGAACCGATGGCGAATGGCAGGGTAGTACCCGTTATTACCAAGACACTTATTTTTAACTCTTAATGGCATTTGCGAAACTCAGTAACTGTAGCTATTTTTCATACAATTAGTACAGGTTCCTGAACGAAATTTGCCGTATACAGCATGGAGTGAAGGAATTTGTACTAATTGTATGAAAAATTTACAATCTATATCGTTTCGCAATCACCTATTAACGCTTAAAACAAGGAGGGAAAGCAATTGATACTGAAAACCAAACTATTTGGCCATACCTATGAGTTTAAATCACTCCGGGAAGTTATGGCTAAGGCAAATGAAGAAAAATCCGGTGATAAGCTGGCAGGGATCGCAGCAGAGTCAGCAGAAGAGAGAGTTGCTGCCAAGGTGGTTCTTTCTCAGATTACGCTGGAGGAGCTAAGGAATAATCCGGCAGTTCCTTATGAAGAGGATGAAGTAACCAGGGTTATACAAGATGATGTGAATGAAACCATATACAATGAATTCAAGAATATGACGGTTGCCCAGTTCCGGGAATGGATTCTGGATATCCGTACGGATGGAACCATGATAAGCCGGGCATCCCGGGGTATCACCAGCGAAATTGTAGCCGCGGTGTGCAAGCTGATGAGCAATCTGGATCTGATCTATGCTGCGAAGAAGATTCGTGTTACCGCACATTGCAATACCACCATCGGTCTTCCGGGAACCTTTTCCTCCAGACTGCAGCCCAATCACACAACGGATGATATTAAGGGCATAATGGCTTCCGCAATGGAAGGCTTCAGCCTTGGCTGTGGAGATGCGGTTTTGGGTCTAAATCCAGTGGATGATACTGTAGAAAATGTATCACGTATCTTAAAGAACTTTGATGAATTTAAAAATAAATGGGAAATCCCCACACAAATCAGCGTATTAGCGCATGTTACGACGCAGATGGAGGCAATTGATAAATTCAATGCCCCAGTGGATTTGATGTTCCAATCCATCGCAGGTTCCCAGAAGGGGAATGAAGCCTTCGGAATTACCACCAAGATGCTCCAGGAAGGAAGGGAGCTGATGCTGAAAAAGGGTACTGCTACCGGCACCAATGTAATGTATTTTGAAACCGGGCAGGGCTCAGAGCTGTCATCAGAGGCTCATAACGGCTGGGATCAGGTAACCATGGAGGCACGCTGCTACGGTCTTGCCAAGAGGTACCAACCTTATCTGGTGAACACAGTAGTTGGATTTATCGGTCCCGAGTACCTCTACGATTCAAAGCAGATTATCCGTGCCGGTCTGGAGGATCATTTTATGGGAAAACTTACCGGAATACCAATGGGATGCGATGCCTGCTATACGAATCATATGAAAGCAGACCAGAACGATGTGGAGAATCTGGCAACCTTATTGGTAGCTGCTGGCTGTAATTATGTCATGGGTGTACCTCAGGGAGATGATTGTATGCTGATGTACCAGTGCACCGGTTATCATGAAGCGGCTGCACTACGTGAGACCTTCGGACTTCGCCCGATTAGGGAATTTGATCTGTGGCTGGAGAAGATGGGATTCTCCGAGAATGGCAAATTAACACCGCTTGCAGGAGATGCATCCGTATTTTTGAAAAAATGAGAGGAGGTGTAAGGAATGGTAAATGAAATTGATTTAAGAGGAATTATAGAGCAGGTACTAAAGGAAATGAATTTATCTGACAGCAGTGCATCAGAGATAATAAAAGAAGCACAAACCAGAATCAGTGCAGGAACCGTAATAGAAGACGGATGTCTGCCGGATGTGACGGAGGTTGATATCCGCAAGCAGTATCTGGTTGAGAATCCGGTGAACCGGGATGCCTACTATGAGTTAAAGCAATACGCACCTTGCCGGTTGGGCATTGGGAAGGCAGGCGCCCGTTATAAGACAGGTCCCAGCCTCCAGTTCAGAGCTGCCCATTCCGCTGCCCAGGATGCGGTATTCTCCGATGTGGATCAGAGCTTTATTGATAATATGGGCTTCTTTACCGTACAGACCCTGTGCGACTCCAAGGACGTTTATCTGACCCGTCCTGATCTGGGGAAAAAGCTGAATGAGGAAGGTATTAAGACAGTGCTGGAGAAATGCAAAAAGAACCCTACAGTGCAAATTTATGTATCCGACGGATTAAGCTCAGCGGCTGTTGCAGCCAATGTTGCGGATGTACTGCCGGGAATTATGCAGGGCTTAAAGAGCTATGGTATTGACGTAGGAACCGTGTTCTTCTGTAAATATGGACGTGTGGGAGCTATGGATCATATCTCGGAGCTTACCGGAGCAACTGTAACCTGTGTTCTGATCGGGGAACGGCCAGGACTGATTACAGCCCAATCCATGTCAGCGTATATCGCTTATAAGGCAACCGTGGGCATGCCTGAGGCCAGAAGAACTGTCGTATCCAATATACATAAAGAAGGTACTATACCAGCAGAAGCGGGAGCCCATATTTCAGAGATCATTAAAACGATTCTGGAGAATAAGGCCAGCGGAACCGATTTAAAACTTTAATAGAGGAGGATGATATCATGAAACGAGATCCTGTAAAGGCAAGCGTGCTTGCTACAAAAATCATTCCGAATGTTAGTGCGGATTTGGCAAAGGAATTGGGTCTTACCCCCGATCAGAAATCCCTGGCATTAATTACATCGGATTGTGACGATGTTACCTATACTGCACTGGATGAAGCTACCAAGGCTGCAGATGTTAAGGTGGTTTATGCCAAGAGCTTCTACGGTGGTGCTGCCAATGCCAACACGAAACTGGCAGGTGAGATTATCGGTATCCTGGCAGGTCCAAATCCTGCTGAAGTGAAAAGCGGGCTGGAGGCCTGTGTGAATACGATTGAGAACGAAGCACATTTTGTTTCAGCCAATGAAGATGATACTATCGTATATTATGCCCACTGCATCTCCCGTACTGGATCCTATCTCTCCAAGGGAGCAGGAATTGAAGAGGGAGAAGCCCTGGCTTATCTTATTGCTCCTCCCCTTGAGGCGATGTATGGGGTAGATGCAGCAATCAAAGCAGCGGATGTGAAAATGTGTATCTTATATGCACCTCCATCTGAGACGAACTTTGGCGGTGCATTGCTTACCGGCAGCCAGTCAGCCTGTAAATCGGCCTGTGAAGCCTTTGCCGCAGCCATTGAATTTGTTGCAGATAATCCGAGACTATAATGCTGTTAGGGTACGGAATATTCTAGTATCCTGGTGTGAGTAGAAAAGTGAATTCACATTAAGAGAAATTCAGAATAGCTCCCATTAAAAACTTGGAAAGTAATCTTAATAAATTAATTCAGGAATGGGGGGATGCAATGAAGGCTTTAGGTATGATTGAAGTCTATGGCTATTTGGCAGCCGTGGAGGCACTGGACAGTGCACTCAAGGCAGCCAACGTAACAATGGTTGATGTGATCCTGGTGCAGGGCGGATTGGTAACCGTACTGATTAACGGAGATGTAGGAGCCGTGAAAGCGGCAATGGATGCTTCAAGAACGGCAGCAGAGAGGGTAGGAAAGGTTATATCGGTGCATGTAATTCCCAGACCCTCGGAGAGAATTGAAAAGATGCTCCCGGCTCGAGCTGTCAATACACAGATTTCTCCAAAAGTGCCTGAACCTATAGTCCGGCAGGAAACAACAGCTTCTTCAAAAGACGATGAGACTCTTTTAATGTCTCCTGCTCGTGATAGCAGTAATCATGAGATTCTGATCGTTCCAGCTCCAGAGCAACAGGAGGAATCAAAATTGCAGCCGGAAACGGAATCACAAAGTGAAGTTGGGCTGCAGGCGGAACCGGAATCACAGGGAGAAGTTGGGCTGCAGGCGGAACCAGAATCGCAGAGTGAAGAAGAGTTGCAGCCGGAACAGGAATCACAGAGAGAAGTGGAACAGCAACAGGAGCAGAAACCAAATTCCAAGGTGCCAAATGAAGCTCAAACGGACAAAGAAAACAGTGGTGAAGCAAATGACAACGGGACAGAACGCAAGCAGCTGACACCGGAGCATTTAAAGGAGATGACGGTGGAACGCCTGCGAAGCTTGGCCAGAGAGCTTGGTATTACCAACATGACAAGAAAGCAGATTCGCTTCGCAACAAAACATGAGTTAATTGATTCAATCAGTAAATTTATAGAACAGGAGAGATAACCGAATGCAGTTATATGATAAAGATCTTTTGTCAGTGCAGGAAGTTCGGGAATTGGTTGATAAAGCAAAAGCAGCACAGCAGGAGCTGAGCCTTAAGAGTCAGAGTGAGGTGGATAAGATTGTCAAATCCATAGCCTTTGCCGGAGTCCGGAATGCAAGACGGCTGGCAGAGATGGCTCATGAAGAGACGGGTTTTGGAATTGTAGACGATAAGGTGATCAAGAATGTATTCGCAAGCCATGGGGTATATGAGGAGATTAAGGATATGAAGACAATCGGTGAGATTGCCAGGGATGAAGAAAAGCAGGTGCGATCCATTGCTATCCCGGTAGGTGTAATCGCCGGTATCATTCCTTCTACCAATCCTACTTCTACCACGCTATATAAGGCCGAGATTGCCATTAAGGCGGGAAATGCAATTGTATTCTCCCCGCATCCCAGCGCCTTGAAATGCATCATTGAAGCTGTAAAGGTAATACGTCAGGCAATTGCTGAGGCAGGTGGGAATGAGGATCTGGTAAGCTGTATCACCATTCCGACCATGCAGGCGACAGAAAGCCTGATGCGGCATGCGGATGTATCCATGATATTGGCAACCGGAGGTTCAGCCATGGTGCGTGCAGCCTATTCCTCGGGAACCCCGGCCATCGGCGTCGGCCCGGGAAACGGCCCGGCCTACATAGAACGGTCGGCAGATCTTGCGACAGCAGTAAAATGTATCATGGATTCTAAGACCTTTGATAACGGAACTGTCTGTGCTTCCGAGCAGTCCGTCATCTGCGACAGGGATATGGCGGAGGAAGTTCAGAGGGAGATGGAGAAGCAGGGTGCTTATTTCCTAAACGATATGGAACGAAAGAGGCTGGGAGATTTCATTCTTCGGGCAAACGGAACCATGAATCCGATGATAGTAGGAAAGAGTGTACAGACCATCGCGGAGCTGGCACAACTTCAGATACCGGAAACTGTGAAAGTGTTGGTGGCAAGGGAGGACGGAGTTGGAAGAGGGCATCCCTATTCCAACGAAAAGCTGGCTCCGATCCTGGCCTTCTACACAGCAGAGAACTATGTGAAGGTTTGTGAAGTATGTACGGAGATACTACATTATGAAGGAGCAGGGCACACCTTTGCCATTCACTCGAAAGATGAGAAGATTATTGACTATTTCTCACGAAGAATTCCTGCTTCCAGAATCTTGGTGAATACCCCAAGTGCTTTAGGCGGAATCGGAGGCACAACAGGGCTGATGCCTTCCCTGACCCTGGGTTGCGGTGCCATTGGTGGTAGTGCAACCTCGGAGAATGTAGGGCCGATGAATCTGTTGGATATCAGGCGTGTGGCTTACGGTATCCGCAGTATGGAGGAGATTCGGCGCAGTGCTCCGGTAGAAGATGCAGGCATCTGCTTCGGAACAGACATCAATGCAGTTAATATTGAAGAAATTGTACAAAAAATAATCAAGCGGATACAATCCGCATAGTAAAAGGAGGATATTATTATGGCAACAATGCAAGCATTAGGAATGATAGAGACAAAGGGATTGGTAGCATCCATCGAGGCAGCGGATGCAATGGTTAAAGCAGCAAATGTAACTTTAATTGGCAAGGTTCATGTAGGTGGGGGACTCGTTACCGTCATGGTTCGTGGGGATGTAGGTGCCGTAAAGGCATCTGTGGATGCCGGTGCTGCAGCAGCAGAACGAATTGGCGAATTAGTTTCCATTCATGTTATTCCAAGACCTCACGATGAGGTAGAATCCATACTTCCTAAATTAGGATAACAATAACATTCTTTCCTGCGGCTTAGAGCCGCAGGAATAGGAGGAGGTGATTCGTTTGAAAGTAATTACGGAAGCGATTCTCAGGTTGGAGTTAAAAGCATCAGAGCCGGAGGTATATTATGTGGAAAAAGGAAAGCTGCTTTCCCCGGCTGCGAGAGAATACCTGCAACAGAGAAAGATCAAAGTTGCCAATGCCTGTAATGAGAGATCTGAGAAACAAGCAGTAAGCGAATCTAGAATACCGGAAGAAAAGCCTGCGCCCGCCACCGCTCCCGAGGCAAAATTCGTTGACTACGAGACCGGTGCCTATTATACAGAAAAACCAGAACATATGACTCATCTGTATGGGAACGTACTAGTGGTTAAGAATCATCCGAGAATTATATTTCGTGGGAAGTTAGACAGTCTTCAGTCTCTGATTGTGCTGGAGCAGACCGTTCTGGCCGAAAAAGAGGAAAACCAGAAAGTAATCAGGGATTTATCAGAAATTCTTGGAGTCCTCAGACAGATTATGCGTTGTGATGTAATGGAGGAAGAGTTAAAAAGTGATACCATTCTAGGGTTGACCCATACAGAATTGAGGGAAAGATCCCATGATCCCATGAAATATTATAAGGTAAAGCAGATGGTATTGCCGGATTATACCTTGGGCAGAACCTATGCAATACTAAACCATCTTCGTGCCGCAGTTAGAGAGACGGAGACGGTTGCAGCGGAGGCTTACCGTACCGGAACCAAGTGCACAAAACCAGATATTATTGAGGAATTAAACCGAATCTCCAGCGCACTTCATATTATGATGTGCATGTATTTGGCCGGTCAGTACCGCTAAAGGAGGAAAAGATATGGAACAACTTGTGGAAGCCATTACAAAGAGTATCTCCATGGCTGGTTTGGTTCAGGTGGAGGTTTCGGCAAGGCATGTGCATTTGTCCCAGGCAGATATGGAAATACTCTTTGGTCCGGGTGCGAAACTCACTCCCAAGAGGGATTTGTCTCAGCAGGGGCAGTTCCTGGCAGAGGAACGCGTGAATCTGATTGGCAGCCGGTCAAAGAAAAGCAATGTTGCAGTTCTAGGGCCGGTTAGAAAAGAGACTCAGGTAGAATTATCAAGAAGCGATTGTGTGGAAATGGGAATCCAGGCTCCGATTCGGGAATCGGGAGTGGTAGAGGGATCCGCAAGCATTACAATCGAGGGGCCTTACGGCAGTCTTTTGATCTGCCAGGGAGTCATTATAGCACAGAATCATATTCATGTGCCCGGTGATCTTGCAAAGAGTCTTGGACTCATGGATAAGGAACGGGTCAGTGTACATGTACTTAGCGAGCGTCCCGTAATCTTTCGAAATGTGATTATCCGGGTCAGCGATCAATTTAGATTCCGGATGCATATAGATTTTGACGAAGCAAATGCAGCAAACGTCAGCGGATTTGTGTTCGGCAAAATTATAAAAAATACGAATGGGGGATTATGATGGATTTGGAACGGGTGAATGTGTATATGAACCGGGTTGAGCAGTCTGAAACGGTTACGTTTGCACCGGTAGGAAAAAAATTAAAGGTCGGACTGGATCTTGGAACTGCATATATTGTGTTGGTTGTTTTGGATGAGGAGAACAATCCGGTTGCCTGTGAGAAGCAGGCTGCGGATGTCCTTCGAGACGGTGTGGTCGTGGATTATCGCGGTGCCCTGATCATTGTCAGGGAGTTGAAGGAGAAATTGGAAAAGAGAATCGGCTCTGAGCTTCTCTATTGCGCGATTGCCATGCCGGCAGGTACGGATAGCAGTATAAAGACACACCAATATGTTGCAGAGGGAGCCGGCTTTGAGGTCGTGAATATCCTGGATGAACCGACAGCAGCAAATTCCATCTATCAGATTAGGGATGGGGTAGTAGTGGATATCGGAGGAGGAACCACCGGCCTTGCGATCTTTCAAGGCGGAAATGTAATTCGGACGGAAGATGAGCCGACGGGAGGAACCCATCTGTCCCTGGTCTTGGCCGGGAATTACCATATTCAATTTGCAGAAGCGGAGCGGATCAAGCAGGATTATTCCAGACACAGGGAGATTCTTCCGGTAGTCAAGGCTGTTGTGGAAAAGATGGCCTCCATCATTAATAAATACATTGATAAGCAGCAGACCGATATGATCTATCTATGTGGTGGAACCTGCTGTCTTACCGGTATCGAAAAAATCATTGAGCGTGAGACCGGAATTCCTACCGTAAAACCCAATAATCCATTTCTTGTAACTCCGGCTGGCATTGCCATGAATTGTATTATCTGATCGAAGGGAGTGAGTATATGGATAAAAACCAATTGGTTGAGGAAATTCTCACCAGGGTAGCAGCAAAGCTTACCGAACTGGGGAGTAGTACTTCCTCTTCCAATCAAAGAAAGGTATTGATACTGACCGAACACCATGACACTAAGTGCCATGAACTGTTGGAGAACAAAGGGCTACAGGAGTGTTGCAGGCTTGATTGCGCATTCTTAAAAGAATATAATATTAAGATAGAAGATTATGATACGGTTGTTATTTATCAGTTGTCTGTGGATGCTATGACTAAGCTGGCAGGAGGAAGCAGTGATTCACCTTTTCTTTCCCTGGCGTCCCAGGCGATTCTGTTAGGAAAGCAAGTTCTGTTGGTGGAGGATGAGATTGAGTTATACCGGTACCGAAAGACTGCACCGGAAGCCTATTACTCCATGCTGGAGGAAAAGCTGAACCAGCTTAGAACCTATGGAGTTCTTTTCTGCCAATCCGAGGATTTGAAGAAAGTTCTGTCGGAACCTTCCCGTTGCAGCGGCTGCATTCCGGTAGAAGCCGGGTATGAGAGAGAATGCACTCCGGAGAATTTTAATCAAGCTGGAGGGAAGCAGAAGCTTAGGATTGATAAAAAAGTAATCACAGAAAGTGATATCAGAAAACTGGCCGGTGAGAGCATAAGCTGTATCGTCATTAATAAGAATGCTATTCTTACGGATCTGGCAAAAGAATGTCTACATAACAAAAAAATTGATATGGAACGGGAAACATCCGTTGAAAGAAAGCAGGGGTAAAACATATGAAAATTGGCAGAGTGATCGGAAATATCTGGGCGACCAGAAAAGAAGAGAGACTCGCAGGCTTGAAGCTTCTTATTGTTCAGCCCCTTAATATCATCGACGGGTCAAACGACAAAGTACCAATCATAGCAGCAGACATTATTGGTGCCGGAATTGGTGAGACAGTGATCCTGGTAGGTGGAAGCTCAGCAAGAGGAGCAGCGGGAGGTATGGAAATTCCCGTGGATGCAACGGTTGTAGGAATTGTAGATGATAAGGAGATTGATCAGAACTTAATCTAAGGAAAGCGGTGAGTTTATGAATCTAGCAGAAGCAGTTAAGGCGGCTGGTGTGGTCGGTGCCGGTGGAGCCGGTTTTCCAACCCATGTAAAATTAAATACCAGGGCAGAGTACTTTATTGTCAATGCTGCTGAATGTGAGCCACTGATTGAAACCGACAAGTTTCTGTGCCGTAATTACGCAGATAAGCTGATCATGGGAATTCAGGCAGTAGCCGGGCATTTGGAAGCCAGAAAAAAGGTAATTGCACTCAAGCACAAATACATAGAAGAAATCTCCTGCTTGAAGGACGCTATTGAAAGAGCCGGTGCAGATATTGAGCTTTTTGAGATGAAAACCTTCTATCCGGCAGGGGATGAGCAGATAATCGTACAGCAGGTTTGCCAAAAATCAGTTCCGGAGCGGGGAATACCCATTGATGTCGGGGCTGTGGTGAGTAATGTGGGAACTATCTTAAATATCGTGGATGCAATAGAGGGTATACCGGTAACAGAAAAATATCTCTCTATCGTAGGTGAGGTGGAGACCCCCATTATGATCAAGGTGCCAATAGGAACGAGAATCAGTGAGTGCATAGCCAGAGCCAGGGTGAAACTTCCTTCCTACGCAGTCATCCTCGGTGGACCGATGATGGGTGAGATACTAGAAAAGGAAGCGGATCAGAAAGCTGCGGTGGTAACCAAAACAACAGGAAATATTATGGTACTTGCGCCGGATCATTACCTGATCAGACACAGCTATCTGCCCTTTGACCGTATGGCTCTGCAGGCCAGAAGTGCATGTATCCAGTGCCGTATGTGCACTGACCTATGCCCCAGATATCAGATTGGACATGAGGTGCAGCCTCATATTGTAATGCGCAATATCTGGAAGGAAGCTATGATTTCGGATGAAAAGGAATATCTTAAGGCTTTTGGAAGTGCGGCTAACTGCTGTGAATGCGGTATCTGCGAGATGTTCTCCTGTCCCATGAGCCTTTCCCCCTGCAGGGTTAATAAGAATATGAAGAGGCGCTTGAGGGAAAAGGGAATTTTAGTGGAGCGAAACCTAAATCCCACAGCAAGAGAAGGAGTGGATTCCAGTAAGGTGCCAACGGATCGGCTGATTGCCAGATTGGGTCTAAGCAGCTATAACGGACGGCATGCTAAGGAATGCCAGGAAGTTCATCCGGAGGAAGTATTCCTATTATTGCGGCAGCACATAGGCATGCCTGCGATACCTAGTGTAAGCATAGGAGACAGAGTGAAACAGGGAGACTTGATAGCAGCTGCTAATGACAAGGGATTGTCTGCCAATATTCACTCCAGCATTGATGGAATTGTAAGAGAGATTACTGAGCTTGGTATCAGAATCAGTAGAAAGGAGGCTTAGCAGGTATGGGAAATGCGATTGGTATGATCGAACTGTCAAGCATAGCACGGGGCATCGAAGCTGGTGATTTCATGCTAAAGGCGGCACAGGTGAAACTAAACCGGGCCTCTACCGTATGTCCGGGAAAATATATGATTATCATTTCCGGGAACACAGGAGAGGTAAAGGCATCGATGGCCGAGGGTATGAAGCGCAGCGGAGAATATCTGGTTGATACCCTGTTCATCCCAAATGTTCACCCACAGCTAATTCCGGCGCTGACTGCTGTAAACCAGGTACCCAGATCAGGGGCGGTAGGAGTAATCGAGTTTTATTCCGTGGCATCTGCAATCAATGCTGCCGATGTCGCTGCCAAGGCAGCACAAGTTACTTTAATTGAGGTTCGAATCGGCTATGCAATCGGAGGAAAGGGCTTTGTATCCCTGACAGGTGAGGTTGGAGCGGTGAGGGCAGCGATTGCCGCAGCACAGAAAAGCAGTGAATTATATCTTCAGAGCACAGTAATACCGAAGCCGTCATCGGCATTATATGATACCTTGTTATAAGCTACCATTACCGAAAATATAGGAGGAAAAAGTATGTTTCAAGAATTAATTGATAATATTACCAACGTAAGTGTATTTACGGATAGTATCAGTGCATGGTTTTCTAATTTATCCATTAACTCGGTGATTATCTTTATCATGATGATCTTTATGCTCGTCGGAGCTCTTGATAAAATCCGGGGCAATAAATTAGGCTATGGCGAGAAATTTGATGAAGGCTTTAATGCCATGGGACCCCTGGCAATTGCCATGGCAGGCGTAGTTGCCGCAGCACCAGTGCTTGCTATTATACTTAAGCCGATCATTGTTCCAATCTACAATCTGGTAGGCGCAGACGCATCCATGTTTGCAACTACCCTGCTTGCCTGTGATATGGGAGGCTATCCTCTCGCCATGCAATTGGCAGAAAATGATTCCATCGGTAATTTCTCCGGATTAATTCTCGGTACTATGATGGGACCCACCATCGTATTTACCATTCCGGTAGCGCTGTCCATTATTAAGAAGGATGACAGACCGTTCCTTGGAGCTGGTATCCTGGCAGGTCTCATTACCATTCCCATCGGATGTATTGTGGGCGGTCTGGCAATGAATATGACACCCTATAAAATCAATATAGGAACTATATTAGTAAATCTGATTCCAGTAATTATCATTGCAGGTCTGATTATCCTAGGTCTTTGGTTCATTCCAGCTAAGATGATCAATGGTTTTAATAAGTTCGGAACCGGTGTTACCGTATTGATCACAATCTTTACTGCCATTGCAGTATTTGAATATCAAACCGGAATCAAGTTCCCGCTGCTTAATATCATGGTTGAACCAGATGAAACTGGAACCGTTCCATTGCTTTCTGGTCTGCTAGTCTGCGGACAGATTGCCATCGTATTAATCGGTGCCTTCCCCATGGTAAAATGGATTACCAAGACCTTTGAAAAGCCCCTGAAGAAGATGGGTAAAGCCTTTGGTATGGATGAAAACGGCTCCGCTGGTCTGGTAGCCAACCTTGCCAATAATATCGCAATGTTTAATATTATGGGAGATATGAATGCCAAGGGTAAACTCTTAAATGTTGCGTTTGCGGTATCCGCAGCCTTTGTATTCGGTGACCATTTAGGCTTTACGGCAGGCGTTAATTCAGAAATGATCTTCCCTGTAATTCTTGGCAAGTTGGTTGCAGGTGTCACCGCGTTAATTCTGGCAAATATTCTTGCGCCGATGCTTCTCTCCAAGATGAAGACATCTGTTTCAGATGAAAAGAAGAAAACAGCCTGAAATAAAAGAAAGGCAGGATAACATATGAATATAAGCGAAGAAATTATTCGGGAGATTGTTGAAAAGGTTCTCCGTGAGACCCTTGTGCTAAAGGATACAAAAAGCTTTGATAAGGAAAAGGATCCCAGCGGTATTCTGCGGATTAAGACCGAAACGGTGAAAACAGTGCCCTTTGGAGGTCAGCCCGGTGTGTCTTTGCAGGATATTGTTACCTTGGAGGAAGCACCCAGGATGGGAGCCGGTATTATGGAACTGGATCATACAAGCTTTGAATGGACTCTGACCTATGATGAGTATGATATGGTCATTGACGGAATCTTGGAGATTGAGATCAATGGAAGAATTATCACCGGGTATCCGGGAGATATCATCTACATACCTAAGAACAGCCATATTCATTTCCAGACGCCCTCCAAGGCAAGATTTGCGTATTTTGTATATCCGGCCGACTGGCAGCAGAAGCAGGATTAATATAGTAAGTCAAGTATCATGAGTCGGGAGAATGTGTCAATATATAAAGCAATAACGCAGGATTAAGTCGTGCTCTATGCACCCTTTGTCCTGCGTTATTGCTTTGTAGAATAAATCATTTTATAGAAACTATCACATAGCCCTAAGGATCACATGAGATGTTTTTCTCTATACTTAGATGGAGTAATTCCAAAATATTTAACAAAATACTTATTGTAATGTGAATGATCATAAAATCCCATGGCTTGGGCTGTTTCGGTAATCGTATGATTGGCCAGAAGATATTGACAGCTCTTCTCAATTTTTGTTTCCAGGATTAAGTTTGAAAGGGAGGTATGAAAGGTTTTATTAATCAGCTTATTGAGGTATTGAGGATGTAATGCAAGGTCAAGACTGATTCGATTGATAATTTCAGTGATAGGAAGCTCGATTGAAGAATGAATAATGGATAGTAATCCTGGAATTCGGACATCTGTTTTTTGCATTTCTCCAGGATACCTTTTATAATATGCATCACAAAGTATCATTAGGATATTTAACAAGCAATTACTTTGATAATGTTCGAGCAGTTGCTGATTGGATAGACTGATTTTTTCATGTGCTGTTAGTAAGTCCTCAATATTCACAATGGCAGTCTCTGAAAGGGAGAAAGAAAGGTGGGAAGCAGATGTCTTCTGCACCAGTTTTAAAAGAAAGCTATGAAGGAGGGGATTTGTACTAATGGTACTATGCAAGCTCTGATAAATTAAGCGTGGTAAAAAATAGAGGTTTTGAACACGCCAAAAAGCAGGAATTGTAATAGAATGACTATGACCAATAGGAATAAGATATACGTGACCGCGGTGGAGAAGCTGCTGTTCGTTCCTGGTTTTATGAATGGCCTCACCCTCCAAAGTAATACCAATTTCAAAAAACTCATGCGAATGAAAGGCGTCGTCCATATCGTATGTGATGGAATACGTCTCGGTATAAAGTGGTGTCTTTGTTTTTGCTTGTATATAAGAGTTTTTTATAATGGATTCTGTTTTCATGGCAATATTATACATTAATAATTTGAAAGAAACAATAATATATCCGTATTTTACACGAACAAATTCATATGATACAAGTTAGTTTTGAGCAATTGCAGTAATATGAAAGAATAACATAATTGCTATACAACACAGTACAAAAATATCTTTTTATTACAGGGAGGTAAAGGGATGACACATTCAGAACGATTGCTCAGGACACTGAACTTTGAAAAAATGACAGATGGGGGTGCGGTATTAGAAACTTTTTTTCCGTGGGATTTAACAGTTAATAAATGGTGCGAGGAAGGCCTTCCTAAGAAGTTCCAGGCAAGTAATTTATACCCCCCAGCTAAAAGCCCTCAACATATCTATTTATATGATTGCATGGCTGAGCCTGTCTATGAATACGATTTATACTTAGGCTTTGATGGGGTTAAGAGAATGGCCTTTCGAATTCCATTTCAGAGCTTTGAAGAAGCTATTCTTGAGGAATCAGATGATTGTATTTTAAAGCAGGATACGGATGGATGGATCAGACGTTACTTTAAAAAGAGATCCCTTGTTCAGGAGGTTCAACCGGTGGTAAGGGATATGGATGACTGGGAGCTCTTAAAGCATCAGGTTATTTCAGAACTAGAGAAATATTGCACTGCCGATAATATCAGACAAATATATGGTCAATTTAAAGAAGGGAACAGAGCAGGTGACTACTCAATTCGTTTTAGAATCAGTGGCTTCTTTTGGACGCCCAGAACCTTAATGGGTATTGAAGAGCATATGATGGCCTTTTATGATCAGCCGGAATTACTTCACGAGATTAATCAATTCGTACTGGACACCTATATTCGTTATGTGGATAAAATATTTGATATTATTCAACCGGAAGTTATTTTATTAGAGGAAGACTTAAGCGGCAGTAATGGTCCCATGCTATCTCCCGAAACCTTTGAGACATTTGTGGCTGCATATTATAAACAACTCTTTCCTTTTCTGAAAAAGAAAGGGGTAAAAAATATATTCGTGGACACAGACGGAGATTTTAATATACTCATCCCTAAGTTTATGGAAGCTGGTGTGGATGGGTTTTTACCTATGGATGTCAATGGAGGCATGGATATTGTTGAGGTACGTAAAAAATATCCCAACCTCAAGTTTATCGGAGGTTTCAATAAATTAAGAATTGCCGAAGGGAAAGAGGCGATTGATGAAGAGTTTAAGCGTATTCTTCCTATCATAAAACAAGGCGGTTATGTACCGGGTTGTGACCATCAAGTGGCACCTTCCACTACACTGGAAAATTATCAGTATTATATTATGAGACTTAAGGAAGCAATGATGCAGGCGGGAGCTGATAGACCTTAAGAAGCTAGTGGAAATTATATGGAAAGGTAAACTCTCCTTTATACCCAATTTTGCAAGAATTAGATGGCAGTTTTCATGTTTACTAGTTCATTATCTAGCAGTATAATGCCCTTATAGATGCTTGATTTTATGTGTATAAGCATAGCAATTAAGAATCTGAACTAGCGTACTTTTGTTTGACCTAGGGTTCATATTCTATTAAGGCTAAGAAATGGAGTAAGTAATGTAAGAAATATCAAAATAGTAAAGGAGAGAATGCATGAAAATATTATTCATAGGTGGCACTGGCATCATAAGTACGGCAATTACAAAGCAATTGCTGGAATGTAAGGAGCATCAACTATACCTAATTAACCGCGGTAATCGTAATAATATCCTTTCAGAAAATGTCCATATTATACAAGCGGATATCAATCATGAGGAGGAAGTTGCTGCAAAGATTAAAGATTTGGATTTTGATGTAGTTGCGGATTTTATCGCCTTTGTACCAAGTCAGCTAGAGCGGGATTATCGATTATTTCAAGGCAGAACCAAGCAATTTATCTTTATCAGTTCTGCTTCCGCATATCAGAAGCCGCTTAGTGATTTTCGCATTACCGAGAGTACACCCCTTTCCAATCCTTACTGGGAATATTCCAGAAACAAGATTGCCTGTGAGGAATATCTTATGAAGCTGTACCGTGAAAAGGGCTTCCCGGTAACAATAGTAAGACCAAGCCATACCTACGATGAGCGTTCCGTACCCCTGGGTGTACACGGCGATAACGGCAGTTGGCAGGTTATAAAGAGAATATTAGAAGGTAAGCCGGTCATTATTCATGGTGACGGTACCTCTCTTTGGACGATGACTCATAGCAGTGATTTTGCCAAGGGCTTTATCGGTCTTATGGATAATATTCATGCCATAGGTGAAGCAGTTCAAATCACCTCGGATGAATCTCTGACCTGGAATCAGGTCTACCAGTGCATAGCAAACTCACTTGGGGTAAAATTAAAGCCTTATTATGTACCCTCCGACTTTCTTGATGAAGTGGGAAGTTATGATTTTAAAGGTGGTTTGATTGGAGATAAGTCCAATTCCGTTGTATTTGATAACAGCAAACTAAAGCGCCTTGTACCCGGCTTTGTAGCCACCAAGCGTTTTGATCAGGGTATTCATGAAACCCTTCAGTATGTGCTTTCTCACGAAGAATATCAAGTGGCTGATGAGCAATTTGACCAATGGTGCGATCGTGTTATTGAAACACTTGAGGATGCCAAAGAAAAGTTGAAAAGAAAGTAGTCATAGACTAAGATCAGTATAAATAGAGGATGAATTAAATTGTAAGGAAAACAGACCTTGATTGGCGTCTAACCGCTAAATCCAAGGTCTGTTTTGTTTCATTAACCAACTTGCAATGTGTACATATTTTTTCAAAGCTTTGCTTTTTAGTACTTTAATGTATCCAATATTAAAGAAATGATTCATAAAAAGATAGATATTAAGGAAGAGGGGGAGGTTCAAAACAAGTAGTCAGGTGAGGTATATAAATTATTATAATTCTTCATTTTTTGCTTACATTTTGGATTCGTATGTTAAATAATTATAGTTTATGATATAATTATAGATAAATTTTTGTTTTATTTGTCTAAAAAGAGAGGCACGGTGATTACATGTATCAGCTGATAATAGTAGATGATGAAGAGAAAATATTAGAAGGTATTTCACAACTTTTTCCTTGGAATAATATCGGTTTTCAGGTTGTTGCTCGTTTCCAGGATGCCAGGAGTGCATTATCCTATATTGAAGAAAATCCGGTGGATGTAGTTATGACGGATATTTCAATGCCGGACATGAATGGTATCGAGCTTACAAAGGAGCTGAAGCGTTTTCCGGAGCTTAAAATTGTGTTGTTTAGCAGCTACAAGGATTACGAATACATGCGTGCTGCTATTCAATACGGTATTAGTGATTATCTGTTGAAGCCAATTCGCTATGATGAGCTGGTAGCCTGCTTTGATGGAATTCGAATGCAGCTTGATAAGAAGAATATCGTGGAGGTTTCAAAGCCAAGGACCTATTACAGTGAGATCATTCAGCGAGTGGATGAGTATCTGTTAAATAACTACCAGAAGGCTTCTCTGGAGGGAGCAGCAGAAGCAGTAGGACTTAGTCCAAATTATTTGTCCAAGATCTACAAAGAAAAGTCAGGCTCCGGCTTTCTGGAACGATTAAACCGCATTAAGATGGAAAAGGCCTGTGAACTCTTAATGGATCCCAGCTATAAACATTATGAGATTGCTTTCTACGTCGGATATGATAATCCCAAGAATTTTTCAAGGGCATTCAAGTCATATTTTAGTGTCAGCCCAATGGACTACCGGAATGGTCAAAGGAAGGAGAAATAGGATATGCTGCAAAAGTTTTTTATCAAACGCTTTCGTACCTTTGCATTAATTATGATCATTCCTATGATTATTATTTTTACTATTTTAGGCTGCTTTGCAGTTAACACACAGCAGAATGCTTTTCGTGGTATGGGTGTTACCTCATTAACTAGCATTAATGATAATGTAGTTAATGTGATATATAGCTCCATCCACCAGCAGGATGTGGCGATGAGAAATGCACAGTATATGATATCAATGAAAAAACTGATGAGTCATGATATCCTGGTTTACCGGGATATCATTTTTATGGATTCCATGTACAATTACCTGGCTAGTGCACAGCTTTCTTACAAATATATTGATTCTATCTACCTTTATATGGACGGTCTGAATAATTTCATGACCTCTTCCTCCGATGAGCTGGCATCCTTCACTAGCTTTAACGATATTGCATGGTTTGATCATTACAAGAACATTCCGAAGGAGAATGACCGATATGTGGAGACCAGAGAAATTCAGAGATACACGTATGATAAGCCTAAGAAGATTATTACAATTTATCAGCGCATGTCCTATGCGAAGGGTGTAATTGTTCTCAATGTGAAATCAGACGATTTCGGAGAACGCTTAAAGGATATGCTAAATACCGGACAAAGCTTCTTTTATCTGAATCAAAACGGAGAAGTACTCTACTCCAGTAACAAAGAGACAGCTCTGGATGTGAACTCACAGGATCGTTATTTTGAAAAAATTATGCAGGATTATCAGGAAAAAGGAAAATTCTCCAAAAATCAAACCTGGGTAAAGATCAACCACAAGTATTATATGCAGTATATCAGACCAGATGATTATCATCAAACCTATCTGGTATCAATGATATCATTTGATGTATTTGCAGAGAAATTAATCGGATTATTGAAATTTGCCTTAACTATATTGGGAATAAATCTGTTGATTGTTATGTTCTTAGCTTGGATCACTACAAGAAGCGCCTTTAAACATATTACATATCTCGTAGATGTGTTCAGTGCAGCAGAACGAGGAGAAGTGATAGGAGAGCCGCAGCAAATTGTAAAAGATGAATATAATCTGATTCTGAATAATATTCTCTTTCTATTCATCAAGAACAATCAAATGCAGGCAAATTTGCTGGAAAGACAGCTTCAGAGCCAGATATCCGAGTTAATGGCACTTCAGCTTCAGATTAATCCGCATTTTATATTCAATACACTACAGACAATGGATCTGGAGGTATTAAAGGAATTGGGTGGCCAGTCTACCTTGCATACCCTAATACAAGAGCTATCCAGTATTATGAAATATGCCTTGTCCAATCCCACGGAATTTGTAACGTTTAAAGAGGAGTTGGATTATTTGAGAGCTTACATAGAAATTCAAGAGGTAAGATTTAATAATAACATTGTAACCTATTATGAAATAGATAAATCCCTTATGGAGTATTCCGTTTTTCGACTAATGCTGCAACCGGTTGTTGAAAACTGTGTCCAGCATGGATTACGCTCCTCTAGTGAACGTTGCTGCATTAAAATTAAATTACGCAGGAGAGAACAATTTATTCGAGTTGATATCATTGACAATGGCTGGGGAATGACAAAGGATGCCTTAAAAGAGCTAAGAATTAAGATTAATGATGCAAAATCCAAGAATATTGGACTGACCAATTTGAACCGAAGATTAATCCTGCACTACGGGGAGTTCAGTGGGCTGAAGATCCTTAGTAAAAAGGACATGGGAACTTTGGTCAGTTTTATGATACCAATTGAGGGAGACGGAAAGAATAACAAATTTAGTAAAGAAGAGAAATAATTAAAAATGATACTTTTGAAAAAAAGACCGTAAAATATGGATTCTTATCTTATGCCAGATACCTTTTTAACCCGGATTGCAGATGCTAGAATTAATATGTTATCTGAGCTTATCAGATAAAGGCTTCAAAAAATAATATTGGGAGGTTTATGTTATGAAAATGAAAAAAGTGATAGCCATTGTTTTAGCTTCTGTGTTGACTCTTTCCTTTGTGGCATGTAGCAAAGAAAATAGTGAGGAGGGTAACTATAGCACTGACGGAAAAACCGTTAGCAGCGATAAGGTTACTAAAGCAGCAGATGCGGGCGATCAGCATGATCCGGTTACACTTCGTTTCTCCTGGTGGGGTGGAGATCCAAGACATGAAGCGACTTTGGCAGTAATCGATGCTTTTGAAAAAGAGTATCCATGGATAACCATAGAACCCGAATATGGTGCACAGGACGGTTATAACGACAAGCTTATGACCCAGTTTGCATCTGCTACTGCACCGGATATTATTCAGTTGGAGACAGGAGCAGCACCGGAATATTACGCGCAGGGGCAGCTTCTAAATCTTTCAGAAACTAGTATCGATTTTTCCAAGTTTGATGCAACTTTTCTACAGGATAACGGTCAATTTGGATCAGGAAGTCAATATGCAATTCCTATGGGAAAGGCAGGTACAGCAATTGTAGTAAATAGAGAGCTTGCAGAGAAGATAGGGATTGATTTTACGCAGCCATATGATTGGAACCAGCTCATTGAATGGGGTAAGAAGGTGCAGGAATACGATCCATCACTTTATCTAATCTCAGGCAATGAGGCCTATATGATGCCATTTGTTATAAGAGCTATGGCAAGACAGATGAATGGAGCCGCGATCATTGATGACGCGACGAATACGCTAAATGTAACAGAGGAGCAGTTCACGCAGATTTTACAATATGTAAAGGATCTTTATGAAAGCAAAACAGCAGTTCCCCTGTCGTATATGGCAACTTATGGTGTCAATAATCAGGATGATCCTAACTGGATTGCCGGTAAATATGTTGCTTATGTTGGTTATACCTCTTCAGCAGCGGTAATGGAGGCAGCTAACCCAAATGCAAGTTATGTTGCTGGTCAGCTCCCCCTATTTGCGGATCGTAAGAGTGATGGATGGGTAAATGACTGTCCACAGTATGTAGGTATTTATAATAAATCCGCACATCCAGAGGAAGCAGCACTCTTCTTAGATTATTTCTTCAATAATGAGGATTCCATGAAGACTCTTGGGACAGTACGTTCCGTTCCTCCTACAGAGAGGGCGCAGGAGCTTACACTGGAAGCCGGCACACTGAACTTCCTAACAAAGTCAACAGTAGATGTAAGTATGCAGTATAACGGGAAATCTGACTCTGGTAAGACAACTAGCGCAGAAGTTACTGCAATTCTTAGTGACGCATATGAAAATGTTGCATTTGGAGAGGTATCACCTGCAGATGAGGCAAAGGAAGTTGTTGAATTAATTAATGACTATTTATCAGCACAATAATAAATAATATTTTGGGAAAGGGGTTACCGCATATTTTTGTCATAGAAATCTTAAAAAATATGTTGTGACCCCTTTATCAAGCGAGGTGATATGAAATGAAAAAATCAAAAATTGCAAGCAGGGATTCTAAGGCTTATATCTACATTTTACCTTGGTTGATTGGATTGGCCGTATTACAGTTATATCCATTTATGGCTTCACTATTTTATTCTTTTACGAATTATAATGCATTTGGAAAAATGAATTTTATTGGTCTGGATAATTATATCCGACTGTTTACGAAGGATAAAGAATTCTATAAATCACTGGTGGTGACAATCAATTACACTTTAATGACTGTGCCAGGAAAAATCTTGTTGTCACTGGCAGTCGCTGTAATGTTGAATAAATCCAGAAAGGGAATTGGCATCATGAGAACCGTTTTCTACTTGCCATCCTTGTTCGGGGGTAGCATTGCCGTTGCACTGCTATGGAAGCTGTTGTTCAATGATAATGGATTAATCAATGCTATATTACAGATCTTTGGAGCTAATAAAGTATCCTGGCTTGGCGATCCTAAGGTAGCTCTATTTACATTAAGTTCATTAGAAATATGGCAGTTTGGCTCCTCTATGGTAATGTTCCTAGCAGCGCTGAAACAAGTTCCAAAGTCTTTATATGAGGCAGCAGGAATTGACGGTGCAAACAAAATTCAGACCTTTTTTAAAGTTACTTTTCCACAAATCACTCCGATTTTGTTCTTTACAGTCATTATGCAAACGATTAATGCTTTACAAAACTTCACATCAGCTTTTGTCATTACAAAAGGTGGGCCGGTGAAATCCACCTATATGTTGGGACTTAAGCTCTATAATGACGGTTTTGCATACTACAAGATGGGATATGCCAGCGCTACTTCATGGATCATATTCTTATTGATTCTGGTCATTACCCTTGTTCTGTTCGGCACACAGAAATACTGGGTTTTCTATGAAGATGAGACAAAATAATGCAGCATAACGGAGTAACGTATATTTATGACTGATACATCTTGGTAGAAGCTAATATACGGTGAATGGAGGAGTTTATGAGTAATAAAACAAAAAAGACTATGCGTGAGATATTCGCATATGCCCGCTACATCTTATTTGGATTGATCATGGTCTATCCTTTGATTTGGATGTTTTTTGCAAGCTTTAAAACGAACGATGAGATATTTGGCTCCCTCGGGCTGCTACCCCAAAGTTTCAGTCTACAGCCTTATTTGGAAGGGTGGATCAGTACAGGAGGATTAACCTACGGTACATTCTTTCTCAACACCTTTAAGCTGGTGCTTCCTACGACCTTGTTTACATTAGTATCCAGCACTTTAGTAGCGTATGGATTTGCTCGGTTCAATTTTAGAGGAAAGAAGCTGCTATTTGGAATATTGATATCTACTCTTATGCTGCCGAATGCAGTAATTATTATCCCTAGATATACGATATTCAGAACCCTGAACGTTCTGGATTCCTACTGGCCATTCTACCTGGCTGCGATATTTGCCTGTTATCCGTTTTTTACCTATATGCTGATTCAGTTTATGAGAGGTTTGCCTTACGAGCTGGATGAATCCGCATACATTGATGGCTGCGGAACCTTTAAGGTATTAATACGTATTTTGTTGCCGCTGCTTAAACCGGCGATCTTCTCCGCTGGCCTATTCCAATTTCTATGGACTTATAATGACTATTTTAATTCTTTGATTTATATAAATTCCGTAAAGAAATTTACCGTTTCGTTGGCACTTCGGTTGTCAATTGACGCAGAGTCTGTGGTGCAGTGGAATCAAGTAATGGCAATGGCTTGTGTGGCGGTAATACCGGTAGTTATACTATTTTTTGTAGCACAGAAATACTTTGTTGAAGGGGTTGCTACCACCGGTTTAAAGGGCTAAAGATCAAGAGTACATATAAGGAGAGTTTCTATGGCACATGCAAATAATCCTGTTTTGACAGGCTTTAATCCGGATCCCTCCATCCTTAGGGTAGGAAATGATTATTACATTGCTACTTCAACCTTTGAGTGGTTTCCAGGAGTACAAATTCATCATTCAAAGGACTTGATTCACTGGGAATTGATTTGCCACCCACTGGATCGGCTGTCCCAGCTAAATATGCTTGGAGAACAGAATTCCTGTGGTATATGGGCACCCTGCTTATCCTATAGCGATGGATTGTATTATCTGGTTTATACCGATGTGAAATCCTTTATCGGAATGTTTAAAGATACACATAATTATCTTGTAACTGCATCTGATATCAGAGGACCGTGGTCGGAGCCAGTATATTTAAATTCCAGCGGCTTTGATGCATCTTTGTATCATGATGAGGACGGTAAGAAATACCTTGTAAATATGCTGATGGATTATAGATGTTGGCATACAAAATTCGGAGGTATTTTATTGCAGGAATACTCACAGGAAAAGAAGGCCTTAATTGGAGAGCCTGTGAATATATTCAAGGGTACACAGCTTAGACTGACAGAAGGACCTCATATTTATAAATATAACGGTTATTATTATTTAATGACAGCAGAAGGAGGTACCGGCTACGAGCATTCTGTTACTATGGCCAGGAGTAAAAATATCACTGGGCCTTATGAAGTAGATCCTCTTAATCCGATGCTAAGCTCTTACCATGCACCGGATAATCCTTTGCAGAAGGCAGGTCATGCAAGCTTAACACAGGGGCATGACGGGAAATGGTATTTAGCCCACTTATGCTCCAGGCCGGTTGGAGAAAATCGCTGTTGTATTCTGGGGCGCGAGACAGCAATAGAGGAAGTTATCTGGAAGGATGGATGGCTCCGATTGGCTAAAGGAGGAAATTCTCCCTGTGAAGCAGTTGAAATAGATGGAGTAACGGATGATTTTGTGAGGGAACCGAAGTATCTCTTAGAGGATTTTGACCAGGAGGCCTGGAGCATACATTTGCAGACTCTACGGGTTCCGCTAAAGGAACGGGCTTCATTAACGGTACGGCCGGGATATCTGAGGTTATATGGCGGTGAGTCACTTACCTCCTGCCATTATCAATCGCTTTTGGCTCACAGGCAGCAGAGCTTTTATACAGAAACCGTAACAAAAGTGGATTTTAACCCATCAAGCTTCCAAACGATGGCAGGCCTTATCTATTATTACAATACGATAAGCTATTATTATTTGTACATAACCCGTGATGAAGCATTAGGAAGAGTATTAAGTATGATTTCCTGTGTACTTGGTCATGGAACCCAACCGATCGGTGTAGGGATAGTTTTGCCGGAGGAAGGTGAGGTCTTTTTAAAGCTTACCACACAAAAGGAGAAGGCTTATTTCTCCTATTCTCTGGATGGGGTAAACTATCAAAGAGTTGGAAAGGATCTGGATGCTACGGTATTATCGGATGATTATTATGCAGCTACTGGGCATGTAATGTTTACCGGAGCTTTTATTGGAATATGCTGTCAAGATCTATCCGGGAGAAAGGCATATGCTGATTTTGATTATTTTGAATATAAGGAAACCTAGAGCCGTCTCGGGTAAAGGGAGGATGGCAGAATGGAGGAATCAATATGAGTTACAGCAAGGAATTGATTGACGATTTAAACCGAAAGGCAAAAAAGCTTCGTAAGGATGTAGTAATCAGCATAGGAGTTGGAGTAGCAGGTCATATTGGCGGTTCAAATTCTGCTGCTGATCTTGTGGCAGCATTGTATTTTCATAAGATGAAGCATGATCCAGCGAATCCGGGAATGGCTGACCGTGACCGATTCTTATTAAGCAAAGGTCATGTAGCCATACTTCAGTATGCGGCTTTGGCAGAAGCAGGTTATTTTCCGGTGGAGGACTTAAAGAAGACCAAGGAAATCGGCTTCTATCTCCAGGGGCACCCGGATGTACTTAAGACACCTGGCATTGAGGCTGGAACCGGATCCCTAGGACAAGGCCTATCCATTGGTCTTGGAATGGCACTTGGTATGAAGCTGGAGCACATTGACCGTAAGGTATACGTACTGGTCGGTGATGGAGAAATTGCAGAAGGCCAGATATGGGAAGCAGCGATGGCAGCAAGCTCCTTTTGTGCAGATAATCTGGTGGCAATCGTGGATCACAACAAGCTACAGGCAAATGGTAAGCTGGAAGATAGATTTAACAGTATGCCGCTGATTCCGAAATGGGAGAGCTTTGGCTGGCAGGTAATTGAAATCGATGGGCATAACATGGAAGAAATATTAACTGCCTTAGATAGAGCAGATACCGTGAAAGGACAGCCAACAGTGATTATCGCGAATACGGTAAAAGGAAAAGGAGTGAGCTTTGCCGAGAATGTGGTGGGCTTTCATAATGGAATGCTGACTCAGGAGACCTATGAGCAGGCATTGAAAGAATTATCATAAGCGGAGGATAATAAAAATGGCATATATAAATCAAAGAGTAGCATATGGGAATACCCTAGTGGAATTAGGAAAAGAGGATGAAAGGATTGTCGTTCTTGATGCAGATCTTGGTGGTTCCACTATGGGGAAATTATTTGAAACGGCATATCCGGACAGACATTTTGAGATGGGTATCGCAGAAGCCAACATGACATCAGTTGCCGCAGGACTGGCTCAAACCGGCAAGATCCCCTTTACAAATTCCTTTGCAGTATTTGCAGGCGGTCGTGCATATGATCAGATCCGCCAGACAATCGCAATAGGAAAGCTAAATGTGAAGATCTGTGGCTCCTCCTCCGGTATGTCTGATTTTGGAGACGGGGCAACCCACCAAGCGATAGAAGACCTAGCAATTATGAGAGCCATACCTAATATGACCGTAATTTGCCCGGCTGATGCAAATGAAACCGTACAGGTGGTAAAAGCGGCAGTTAAGTTTAATGGACCCTGCTACATAAGGCTAAACCGGAATGATTATGAGAATGTAACTGCAGAGGAGCAACCCTTTGAAATTGGCATGCCGACGGTATTACAAGAGGGCAGCGATGTTGTAGTTTTTGCAACTGGAATCATGGTCGGAAAAGCGCTCGAGGCAGCACAGGAGCTTAAGGGCAGAGTATCGGTAAAGGTAGTTAATGTAAGCACCATTAAGCCCATGAACAAGGAAGCAATTATTAATATAGTAAAGGACTGTAAAGCTGTAGTAACTGCGGAGGAGCACAGCATCGTCGGAGGGCTGGGCAGTGCAATCTCAGAAGTGCTCTGCAAGGAATGCAAACCGATCGAGTATGTCGGTGTAAACGATACCTTTGGCAGCAGTGCCCACAATTATGAGGATGTCTTAAATTACTACGGACTTACGAAGGAACATATTGCAGAAGCAATCATAACAATGTCAAACTGCTAGAAGGAGAAGTCTGTACTGACAGCAGTGATGAGAGGATAGCGCAAAGCCCGGAAGTTAAAACAGAAAGAAATGCGGGTGTATCCCTTAGGGTTACACCCGAAGCATTCTGTATACATAGCTTTTATTGTAGGAGAGGTGCGCGGAAATGGAGAGAAGAATGAAGATTGGATTTATTGGACTTGGGATCATGGGTAAGCCAATGGCGAAAAACCTGATGAAAGCAGGACATGAGTTGGTAGTATTTGATGTAATCAAGGAGAACGTAGAGCAGTTAACTGCTGCGGGTGCAAGAGCGGCAGAATCCTCTAAGGAAGTAGCGCAGGAATGCAGACTGATTATCACCATGCTACCAAACAGCCCCCATGTTAAAACAGTAATTTTAGGTGAAAACGGCATTTTGGAAGGTGCGTCTTCCGGTAGTATTATTGTTGATATGAGTTCCATCGCACCTCTTGCATCACAAGAAATAGAAAAGGCTTGTGCGGCAAAGGGAGTAAAAATGATTGATGCGCCGGTATCAGGCGGAGAGCCAAAGGCAATTGACGGCTCCTTATCCATTATGGTAGGTGGAGATGAGGCAATATTTGAAGAGGTATACGAGGTTTTGATGAGCATGGGAGCAAGTGCGGTTCATTGTGGAACAATTGGTGCAGGCAATACCACCAAGCTGGCGAACCAGGTTATTGTAGCGCTGAATATTGCGGCTGTTTCTGAGGCTTTTATGTTGAGCACAAAGGCAGGAGTCGATCCGGTCAAGGTATTTGAGGCAATTAAGGGAGGCCTTGCAGGCTCCACTGTAATGAATGCCAAAATCCCGATGATTACTGAAGGCAATTTTAGGCCAGGCTTCAAGATAGACTTACATATCAAGGATTTAAATAATGCCTTAGAGACGGGACATAGCGTGGGAGCACCCCTTCCGCTTACGGCACAGGTTATGGAAATGCTTCAAAACCTTCACGCAGATGGCTTTGGAGGAAATGACCACAGCGGTATCGCCAGGTATTACGAAAAATTAGCAGGTACAGAGATTCGTAAATAGGATAAGGTGATAAAAGATAAGATGACAAAAGAAAAGATAAATAAAAGATATAATTATTGACTCATGACACAGGAAAGGACGATAGAAAATGGCGGAAAATTCATATTTAGAGCAGTTATTTTCTCTTTCAGGAAAGGTCGTTCTGTTCACAGGGGCAACAGGCGGTATCGGAAGTGAACTATGTGAAGGGCTGGCAAAAGCGGGTGCCACCATGGCTTTGTGTGATATTAATCAGGAGAGACTGGAAGAGTTAAGAGATAAAATAGAGGCAGAGGGTGGCAAGGCATCCACTCATATTCTAAATGTAATGGATCGGGAGAATATCCTGTCCTGCGTGGAGGAAGTTGGTAAGAAGTTTGGGCATATTGATGTTCTTGTGAATTGCGCAGGCATTAACAAAAGAGAAGGAATACTTGATGTGGAGGAGGATACCTACGACCGCATCATGGATATTAATTTAAAGGGTACCTATCTGGTATCTCAGGCAGTGGGGCATTACATGAGAAAGCAGGAGCGCGGCAGCATCATCAACATAGGTTCCCATAATACAGGTTGGGTGCTTGGAGGATGCTCCGTTTATGCAGCTACAAAAAGTGGTATAGTTGCCCTAACTAAGGCTCAGGCAGTTGAGTGGGCTAAATTTAATATCAGGTCGAATGCAATTAGTCCCGGGCATATTGCGACCCCGCTTACCACCGTAACCTGGCAGCATCCGGAGCGTTCGAAATACCTGTTGGATCGAATTGCAATGAATCGACCGGGCTATCCGGAGGATATTCTGGGCGTGTGTATCTTGCTGGCGTCAGATGCGTCCTCCTACATTACCGGCTGTGAATACAGGGTGGATGGTGGCTGCATAGCCGGTGGGCAGCCATGGCCCTACGATACAAAATATTAATGAAAAGCGGCATCTTTACTATGAGCTTTATACGGAAAGCGACTGACTAATAATAAGGGTGTCTCAAAATTGGATTTCTTTTGCATAACAATATATAACATTATATATTGAAGCAGGTTGAAATTTAATTTTGAGACACCCTTATGTTATAAAGATTTTAGCGGTACTGACTAGGAAGGCTGTAGTGAGTTTATTATCCGAAATACCTGAGCAGTGGTAGATAATAGATTCTCTCTTGCAATATCTGGCTCCATAGCCTCCTGCACAGTCATAGGGCACTGTAGAATACTGAAATAGGCATCGATGCCTTCCTCGTTGCATTTAAAAGCATTTTTCGTGGTACTGCCGGCGAAGGCAATGACTCTTTTACCATGCTTTTTTGCTAATTTAGCAACACCTACCGGAGCTTTTCCCATGGCAGTCTGAAAGTCGAGCTGACCCTCACCGGTAATTACAAAGTCGGCATCCCTGATATCCGACTCTAGACCGATCTCTCGAAGAATTATTTTGACACCTGATTCCAAAGTAGCATTCAGAAAAGTAAGAAAAGCATAACCCAAGCCTCCGGCTGCTCCGGTTCCGGGAACAACTGCCGTGTCCTTGCCTAAAATTTCCTTGACCACCTTTGAAAAATGCTCTAAGCCATGATCCAGGACCTCGACGATCTCTGGTGTTGCACCCTTTTGGGGACCAAATACCCGAGACGCGCCATATGGTCCGTAAAGCGGATTCGTTACATCACAGGCAATCATAAAGCGGCATTCTTTCAACTCTTGCAGAGCACCCGCTGTGGAGATATCTGTTATTCTGGCAGCTTCTCTGCCTCCTGCCCCAACAGGTTTACCTTCAGAATCATAGAATATATATCCAAGTGCCTGAAGCATCCCGATGCCTCCATCATTCGTGGCACTTCCACCGATACCAATGATAAAATCCCTGCATCCTCGATGAATCGCGTCCCGCACCATCTCTCCAACACCGTAAGTGGTAGTATAGAGCGGGTTTAAGTCTTCCTTTGGTATCAGGCTGATTCCTGCAGCGGCAGCCATCTCAATGATGGCAGTTTGGCTTTTACCAAGAATTCCATAGGTACAAGTAACCTTATCGCCTAATGGACCGGTTGCACTTATTTGTACTTTGCTGCCGCCCATACCTTCTAAAAGTGCGTCTACGGTACCCTCACCCCCATCTGCAAGAGGTTTTACGATAACCTGGGCATCACAGACACTTAAAATACCATCTTTAACCGAATTACCAGCATCTACAGAGGATAAGCTCCCCTTAAAAGAATCCATTGCTATAACAACTTTCACGTTAACCTCATTTCTACGTCGATTCATATTTGGCTTAGCCTTGTGCGAAGATAACAAAGCACACAGCCGATATCTACGTTAATTCCTTAGTATAGAAATATCATAGCATGGGCAGGAATGTTAGAAAAGGCTCATAGATTATGACTTTTAATCATAACTTATCATTTTCACTAAGTTACCACATTCGGTTGCAGAAATATAAGGATTGCCTTACAATTATGTAAGATAAAGTAAGTATTAAACTTGCAAGATACGAATAAATGATACTCGTAAAATAGTGCTATAAATGATACAAAGGAACGTAAAACTGTGATAGGAGAAAAAAATGATTTATTTAAAAAGCTTTACCTTTCCTAATGCTGATACTGAATTTAGTTTTTTTCTGGATATAAAAAGAACCTGCTATGATTCCTATTATCCGTTTAAAATATTATCAGGGAATGATTTAGAAAGATTAGACTTTGATACCGTCACCATTTTGTATGGAGGTAATGGTTCAGGAAAATCCACAGCGCTTAATGTGATTGCTGAAAAAACCGGTATTTGCCGGGATTCTGTGTATAATAAATCTAGTTTTTTTCCCGATTATGTTAAGCTGTGCAGGATGAATGAGGAAGAAGATATACCAAGGAAGAGCAGAATTATTACGAGTGATGATGTATTCGATTATATGTTGAATATCCGTAATCTGAACGAGGGAATTGACCAAAAGCGGGAAGATTTATTTGATGAATACTTAGAAGCAAAATACTCCCAATTTCAGATGAAATCAATGGCAGACTATGAACAGTTGAAGAAAGTAAATAATGCCCGCAGGAAAACTCAATCCCGCTTTGTCAGAGGGGAGCTAATGGATAATGTCCGTGAGTATTCCAATGGTGAAAGTGCATTTATCTATTTTACAGAAAAAATTGGTGAGAATGGGCTTTATCTATTGGATGAGCCGGAGAATAGCCTTTCCCCAAAACGGCAAATAGAACTAATGAGTTTTCTTGAGGAGTCAGCCAGATTTTTTGGATGTCAGTTTATCATATCTACACATTCACCATTTCTGCTTGCAATGCGTGGAGCAAGAATCTATAACCTTGATAGGAATCCTGTTACGATAGAACGCTGGACGGAATTAGAGAATGTACGAACCTATTATGAGTTTTTTATTAACCATGAAAAAGAGTTTCAATAAGAAAAAGAGTCTCGATAAAAGGAGACAAAAACAGACTACTTACCAAGCTTCGTTGAATGATGTATAAGAATTACACTGGCTATTTTAATGAGCTATATCAATAAAGTAGGGATATTATTAATATATAACATTAAGGAGGACTATGAAAATGAGATTAGATGGCTTTGGTATCTTTGTTCAGGATATGGCAACTATGGTTCGTTTCTATAGAGATGTACTAGGATTTGAAATTAAAGAGGATGAGAATACAACGAATGTATATTTAGAAAAGGATGGAACCTTATTTTTATTATACGGAAGGACAGATTTTGAAAAAATGACGAATCGATCCTATGAATATATTAAATCAATGAATGGCCATTTTGAGATAGCATTAAGTGTAGATAACTATGCCGAGGTAGATTTAGCATTTCAGAAGGTGGTATCAAAAGGAGCAACACCCATTTTAGAGCCAACAACCGAGCCATGGGGACAACGTACTTGTTATATTGCAGATCCAGAAGGTAATTTGATTGAAATAGGATCATTTAATCAGTAAAGCTATTAATATTTAAAACGTTTCCCTAAAGTTTGGGAATGTTGTTGAAGAGTTTATTTTGTATGGTAGTCTGAGATTTATTTTACATTAAGAAACCAACCACCAGGAGGTAAGCATATGGGTTTAACGTGGTCAATTGTAATTCTAATTCTGCTATTTTTATACGAGGTAATTTTAAGCCCAATGATTTGTAAAAGGAAGATTTATAAGCATATTACCAATATAGGAGGAACTGTAACTCATATAGAAAGACTTACGCCAAAAGAATACCTTTACTCTGTTAATTACACGATTAGTGATAGGGCTGAAAAATCAATTGCTCAGTTTAATATTTTTTTTAAATGTATATGGAAGTAATATCCATTCGATCGCTACGAGATAAATTCATAAGGAAACTCATAAAATCTCTTGACTCTAACGGAACGTCATAGTGTAGATTGATTTTATCAAAACAGGAGGCAAATATCCATGAGAACAGTGAAAGAGATTTCCAACATTACAGGTATCAGTGTGCGCACACTACACTATTATGACGAGATTGGTTTATTAACTCCGACTACCTGCACAGAAGCAGGATACCGGCTTTATGACGATAAAGCATTGGAAACCTTGCAACAGATTTTATTCTTCAGAGAGTTTGAGTTGTCTTTGAAGGAGATTAAAACGATTTTGGAAAATCCTGATTTTGATAGAGAAACCATACTACGAAGTCAAAAGAAAATGCTGGAGTTAAAACGGGAGAGACTAAACCGATTAATTCTCAGTATGGATGATATTCTGAAAGGAGTGAAGGAAATGGATCAGGAAGTAATTAGCAAGAACGAAATTGAAGAATTGTACCAGACGATAGTTACGCAAATGGAGCCGAAGCAGCTGAAGGTATTTGAACAGGAGTACGGAGACTTAGAGCAATTTCATAAACATTTTATAGAAAGTGCAAGTGATGAAAAGGCACAGGCTAATTTTAAAAAGGTAATGGAGTGGTATGGGGATAAGGATACGATGCTGGAGGCTGCTAAGCCGATCAGTTCGGAGCTGATGCAGGTGTATCAGAATCGAATCGATTCCATACTAGGCAGACTGGCTGACCTTAGGGGAAAGGATGTCGCTACCTTTGAGGTTAAAGCGATCGTAGGGGAGTATGATTTTGTTGCAAAACAGTTATATCAGATGCCGGATGTACGGCTTATGCTGTTGGAAATGGCAGAGCTTTATACCTGCGATGAGAAATTCATGGCGATAACGGATGCACAGTACGGGGAGGGTGCATCGGAGTATATTGGTAAGGCGTTCAAGGAATTCTATAAAGCTAGGTAGAATTAGGAGGAAAAGGCATGCTAGAAGCTTTTATACAGAAGGTAAAGGACAATAATTGGCCAATCTATGGTATTGAAGTATTTCATCAAGGAGGGATTGTTGAATCTTATGATTTTGTGCCAAAAGGGCGCCATCCCATCTATTCAGCCACGAAAGCATTTACCGCAACCGCAGTGGGTCTCGCTGTGGAGGAGGGTAGATTTTCAATAGAAGCACCGATTTATGATTACGTTAAGGATGAGCTTCCTGGTGAACTTAGTGAAGAACAGCTACAGATATTGCATAAATTAAGTATCAAGAGGCTTCTAACGATGTCAGTGCCTGGATATCCTTTTCGTATGGAAAGCGAAAACTGGCTTAAGGAGGCTTTAACTTACAGGGTTCATTTTAGTGAGACGCCAAGATTTCATTATTCTAATATTCCGGCATATCTGGTCGGAGTAGCAGTGGAAAAGGCTGTTGGAGAACATCTAGCAACGTACTTGGAGAACAGATTATTTAAGCCCCTTGGAATAGAAGCCCCTGACTATGTGAATTGCCCTTCCGGTCATTTTTATGGGGCGTCAGGTATGAAGCTGACGGTGAATGAACTTAGCAGGCTTGGTCAGTTATACCTGCAAAAGGGAGTGTATGAGGGGAAACAAATTCTATCGGAGCGATGGGTCAAAGAGGCTACAGCGATCCAGCAGATGAACCGGGAAGGCGGCTATGGATATTACTTTTGGAAGTATAAAGACGGGGCTCAGATCAGCGGAAAATGGGGGCAAAAATGCTGCATATTTCCGGAGAAGCAGCTGATGATAACCTATTTGGCAGAGATAACAGAGGGAGAGGATTTAGCTTTGGTTACCATAGAGAGGGAAATACTCCCCTTATATGGGCTATGATGAAACAAAAAAGTAATGAGGATTATTGAAAGAGGGCAGCCTGCTTTGCAATTGCAGGCTGCCCTCTTTCAATATTGGTTATTTTAATATGATTATCTTTTCTCAGCCATAGCTAATGTAGAGGATACGTTTAACTTTCTTATCTCCAGTATTAACATGATCGCGGATATTACCAATGCCAAGAAGTCAGAAACTGATCCCGCAATCCAGATACCATTCAAAGCGAGGTAGTGAGGCAGGATCAATACCAGTGGTATTAATATAATAACCTGGCGAAGCAGACTCAGCACCATAGAAACAAGAGCTTTTCCGATGGACTGGAAATAATTAATACACGCCGATTGAGTACCCACAGTAAAGATTGCCAATAAGTATAGACGAAGGCCATTGGAAGCGAGACGAATTAACTCGGCATCATCGCCGTTAAATATCTTAATAATCGCAACGGGGAATAGTTCCACCATGAGCCAACCAAAGGCTGTAATGCAGGTATTTACAATAATGGAGTAAGATAAGGCCTTCTTAACGCGAGAAGCATTTCCAGCACCGAAATTATACCCAATAATCGGTTGAGCACCTTGATTAACGCCAAAGGCAGGCATAAGTATCAACATGGCAATGGAGGAAACCAGAGAATACGCACCGACAGCAAGATCTCCGCCGTACTTTACTAAACTGGTATTAATCACAATTGTAACAAAACTAGCAGATACCTGCATAATAAAAGGCGACACTCCAATAGATGAAATCTCACCTATGGTGGTAAAATTCAGCTTCATATGATGCTTCTTCAAGCGAATAATGCTTTTAAATGATAGATAATAGACAACCCAAACAGAGCATACCGCCTGGGAAACCAATGTGGCAAGAGCTGACCCTGCAACACCCAGCTTAAATATAAAAATAAAAACAGGGTTTAAAATCGTATTTAGGATAGCGCCGATCAGCATGGTTTTCATAGCTGTTTTGGCATCTCCCTGAGAACGAATGATTGGATTTAGTCCAAAACCTACATTTTGAAGAACTGCACCCGCGAGAAGAAGCGTGGCAAAGGTCTTGGCATGAGGCATAGTCTCCTCACTTGCACCCAATACCTTAAGTAGTGGGTTTAGAAAAATCAATCCCAAAATGGTAATGATGATGGAGAGTATCACTGTCAGTAGGAAAGCATTGCCGACAATGCGCTCAGCCTCTTCATTTTTCTTCTGCCCTAGTTTTATGGAGACAACACTTGCAGCGCCGATACCGACGAGCATACCCACGGCCATAATAATGTTCGTGATTGGAAAGGTAACGGCTACTCCCGATAGTGCCAGGGAACCAACGCCTCTTCCGATAAATATTCTGTCGACAACACTATATAAAGCATTTACAAGCATTCCGATTACAGCCGGTACGGAGAGCTGAAAGAGAAGCTTACCGACGCTCTTGGATTCAAGATCTTTCGTTGCATTCAAAATTCATATTCCTTCTTTCCTAAAATTTGATTCATGTGGATTTCATCATGAAATAATGCGATCCTATGTACCTATCAGGAATGTAACGGAGAATCCTGGATAGAGCTATACATAAAAGGCTATTCTATTTTACACTACTATATTTAGAAAAGACAATAGGAATCATCATAATATGTATGGTAAACGGTTACATAGCTCAGTGATTGGAAAGACGCAGCCGTTGCAGCTTTACAACTGGAATTTATGAATCTGCTTCTTTAAGATGTCAAAAACCTCATTCAGGTTAGCAACATTAGCTGCAAATTCCTCTGTGGTTGAAGCAACCTCTTCGATGGAGGCCGATAGTTCCTCGGTGGAGGAAGCATTTTCTTCGGAAATAGCAGATAAGTTTGTTACCGTATCAATAATCTGATTCTTATCCTGATGAATTCGTTCAATGTTTTCGGTTACGAGCCTTACTTTATTTAAGGCAGTTTTTACATTATCATAAATATTTTTGAAGGTGTCGGAGGTCTCCTGAACTACGATATCCTGATCGGAGATAATCTGTCCAACAGAATAAACTTCTTTCACAGTCTCTTCCGCCTGGGTTTTAATCAGTTCCACCATATCTCTAATCTTTACAACGGATTTATTGGACTCTTCCGAGAGCTTACGCACCTCTTCTGCAACTACCATGAACCCTTTTCCGTGTTCACCAGCCCGGGCGGCTTCAATGGAAGCGTTTAATGCCAATAAATTTGTTTGATTTGCAATATCCTTTATCACGTCCGTGATCATAGCGATATTATCAGTACTCTGATCAATCTGCGTTACCTTATCTGAGGCAATCTCGCTAGACTTTTTAGTGACCTGATTGCTTTCTACCAACTTGTCTACGGTAACGAGTGCACTTGATACTATGTCTTGAGTCTGTAGAAAGATTTGGTTCATCTGTTCAATTTCCGATGTTATTTCATTAATCTTTTTACTCAGGCTTTCCAGGTTTATAGCGGTACTATTAGTGTCCTCAGCCTGGGAAGAGGTGCTGTTTGCGATGTCTTCGACACCCGAAGCCATATCGTTAAATACCTTTGCGGTGCTGCCGGATAGCTCAGCAATTTTCCTTGCGTCATTACCTGCCAAATCAGCTGACTCATTTATCATTTGTACTAAGGTTCTTAATTCGTCCACCATGTAATTATAGGCTTCATCGAGAATTTTTATTTCACCGCTGGCTTTAATCTTATGACGTTCAATCGCCAGGTTTCCTTTGCTTAGACTTTTCATTCCCTCTGTAATTAGGATGATTGGTTTGACTAATTGCTGGGAGAACAGCACGATTAACACCATTCCAAGAATGGATGCAAGCGCGAGAGCGATCATGAGTCGCATTAATATCACATCAGCTCCTTTGTTGAACTCCTCCATATAAGCACTGGCACTGATAATCCAGCCCCAATTGTCATCTGATTTGGAGTAAGATATCTTCTCCTTAATTATCTCGGAATTCGGCAGATTCCAATCATAATATACAAAGCCGCCACCTTGCTGTCCAACTTTTATAATCTCCTGAACGAATTTGCCACCCTTTTTATCAACTACATCCCAAACATTTTGTCCCTCCAGTGAAGGATGTGCAATTTCAAGTCCGTCGCTTCCATAGGCAACCAGATAACCGTTTTCACCAAACTTCATGTTATCACTAATGGGTCTGGTTCCATCGGCCTGTTTCTTGCCCAGCATATATTCTTTTACCTGTTCCTGAGCTTCCTCTAAGGATAATTTACCGGCGTTCACATCTTCGTTTTTCAGACTAATCAATTGTAAGGTGGCATTTACATTGTTTGCAAGAATATCTTGACCTTGCTTGTCTAATTGCATCTTTGCTACGGCATAGCTGCTAAGCCCCACTAAGATGGATGGAATCAATAAAAACATCATAGACATAATAATCAATCTTGTTTTAAGACTGGAATTTGTCGGAGTTTTTATAGCTTTCTCTTTTGATTTCATATTTTTTTCTCCTGTAAGTTATGATTATATTTTTTTGAAATAAATGACGTAAAAATACTATACTTCCTATAATTCGACATTTACTTCATATTATAGTATTTTTTAGTAAAAAGCAATTCATATCTTAGTTAAATATGAAAAAGCGAATTTTTAGTGCTTGACAATATTTTGTTATCCATTTAAATTGAGGAGTAGTAGTAATGAATACCAATATTAACGATAAATGATAATGGTATCCTTAGATTAAGTATGGTATGATGTTTATCCAATGATATGGACGAATTGGGAATAGAACTGTTTTCGAGTTCTTAATCTATAGTTTGAAAGGAAGATTCTATTGAAGAAAAATAATCAGGGACATCTGATTAAGGAAGTATATCCGGATTCTATTGCACAGGAGATGGAAATTGAAGCAGGTGACCTACTGATCTCCATCAATAATGAGGAGATAGAGGATGTATTTGATTACAGATATCTGATCAAGGATGAATATATTGAGGTTTTAATCAGAAAGTCAAACGGAGAAGAGTGGCTACTGGAGATTGATAAAGAATATGATGATGACTTAGGCATAGAGTTTGATAATAGCTTGATGAGCAATTATCGATCCTGCAGCAATAAATGCATTTTCTGTTTCATTGACCAGATGCCTCCGGGGATGAGAGATACGCTTTATTTTAAAGATGATGATTCCCGCTTGTCCTATTTACAAGGGAACTATATCACCCTGACAAATATGAAGCAAAAGGATGTCGATAGAATTATAAGGATGCACCTTGCTCCGATTAATATATCAATACAATCCACCAACCCGGAACTGCGTAATAAAATGCTCCATAACAGATTTGCTGGGGACAAGCTCGATTTTTTGAGGCAATTATATGAAAATCATATTGAAATGAACGGTCAGATTGTATTATGCAAGGGTGTAAATGATAGAGAAGAGCTGGAGAGATCAATCAATGATCTATCGAAATTCCTTCCGTTTATGAGAAGTGTCTCTATCGTGCCGGCTGGAATTACGAAATACCGTGATGGCTTGTACCCGCTTGAATTATTTCATAAACAGGATGCAGAAGCGGTCATTGATATGATAGAGAGCAAACAAAAAGAGTTCTATGAAGAATTTGGGCTTCATTTTATCCATGCCAGTGATGAATGGTATATCATAGCAGAGCGAGATTTTCCGGAAGAAGAAAGATATGATGGCTATATCCAGCTTGAAAATGGTGTTGGTATGATGAGAATGTTCATTGATGAATTTAATGAGGCTCTTGAACATGTAAAGGCAGAGATCAGGGATAATAAAAGGAACAAAGCTGTAGCACGGACGTTGACGCTAGCTACAGGAAAACTTACTTATCCAACGATAAAAGCCTTTGCTGCTCAGTTGATGGAAGTATTTCCTAAGCTCACAATAAATGTATCTAATATACGAAATGATTTTTTTGGAGAAACAATTACCGTGTCCGGACTTATTACCGGTCAGGATTTGATTAAGCAGTTACAGGAGAGAAAAGATAAGGGAGAAAACTTAGGTGACGCGTTGCAGATACCTTCCAATATGCTGAGAATGGGTGAACAGATATTTTTAGATGATGTTAACGTTCGTGATGTAGAGCAGGCACTTGGAATAAAAGTGGTACCTATGGAACCGGGTGGCAAGGAGTTTATAGAGGCTATCATCAATGAGGATTACAGCATGGATAGGAACAATGAGAATTTTGTATATATACAAGCTTATAAGCAAAAGATAGATGAATCCTCAAAAGATAGTTAAGTTTTTTGAAGACAGTGAAAGAACAGGTTTTTAAACTTGCTGGTTAAACAATAACGAAAAAAAATGTGTGATTGAGATAGTATAAAGCTAATTCAATCACACATTTTTTGAATTCTTTGATTTACCATTCAGGCGTATTACGATTAGAGGATATTCTTAGTTGGTATACATCGTCTTAAATTCAGTAGGAGTACAATTCTTCACAATCTTAAACATTCGAATAAAGGCTGAAAGGCTGCTAAAACCGCATTGTAGTGCTACCTCAGTAACGGTAAGCTCCTTGTTCACCAGCAGCTTCTCGGCGAACTCAATTCTCTTTTTGTTCAAATACTTATAATAGGACATATTTGTGTATTGCTTGAACAGTCGGCTGAAGTGAAACTTACTAAAGCCGGATAGATCCGCAATATTATCCAGCGTCAAATCCTCGCAGCAATGCTCGCTGATATAGTCGCAGATGAAAAGAAAACGTTCGGTATATTCCCTCTGTTTGCGTATGCTGCTATTGAAGCTCTTGGCATTTGGAGAATAGCTTCGTCCGATCAATACAAAGATTTGCACCAGTTTCGCGTAAATGGAGGCTTCACTAAGGGGCGCATCAGTAAAATACTCTTCGTAAATCTCATAGATCAGCTTTTGAATCTGTTCATGAGTTGCGGGTTCATTCTCCGGTGTAATAATAAGAAAGGGTGAGATGATGGACATGGTTGCTTCAAGCTCTCGTATTCCATGGAGAAGGGTAAAATCTGCTTGGAATATGAGTCGCTTACCATTGGAGGCAGCCATACTGTGAATAGCACCTGGACTGATTAATATAACATCGCCTTCCCGTAAGATAAATGGGGTGTTACAACAGGTGACACGGTATTCGTTTTCAAGAGGCACGATAATTTCTAACGGCGCATGCCAGTGATTTGGGTATTCTTCACATTCGTCATTGGAATAAAGACGAAGGGAGGTATTAGCTTTAAAATTGACGGTTTCCTGTATTCCGTTCAGAGTTTCAATCATGGCGAGCACCCCTTATCTTATACATTATAGAAATAATAATATCTTAAAAGTTGCCTTTATTTTGTTTTAATAATACATCATAAACATAAAAATATACAAGATAAAATGTTAAAATGTATATATGATGCGCAGTAAATCTAAATACTACAGACATATTTGCCAGTAGTCCTAGTCGGATTTACTGGAATAGGAAATAAAACATAGCAAGAATTAGGTGTTAATAAGCAATTATTTAGAAGCGTATTATACAATCAACAGATATAATGAAAACAAAACAATGGGGAATACGCTAAAAACAAATAATTTTTATCAGTTTTCTTGCAGTAGCAATGATATGCAGCCTGCTTGCAGGCTGCGGGCTATACTCCAATTAAAGTAGGTGGCATTTTACATAGAACACACTTGAAAGTGAGGAGAAAGAGGCTATGAGACGAGAAGAAGCGCAAAGGAAGGCGAAAGAGCTGGTTGCAAAGATGACATTGGAGGAAAGAGCTTCTCAATTAACATACCACTCATCCGCGATAAAGAGGCTGGGTATACCGGAATATAACTGGTGGAATGAAGGGATTCACGGAGTAGCAAGAGCTGGTGTTGCTACCAGCTTTCCACAGTCGATTGCTATGGCAGCAACCTTTGATCCGGAGCTGTTAAAGCAGGTAGCAGACGTAATAGCAACGGAGGGCAGAGCAAAATATAACGAATATAGCAAGCATGAAGATCGTGATATCTATAAGGGTTTGACTTTTTGGTCGCCAAATGTAAATATATTTCGTGATCCAAGATGGGGACGGGGGCATGAAACCTATGGAGAAGATCCCTGGTTAACAAGCCGTCTGGGTATTGCATTTGTGGAAGGCTTGCAGGGAAAAGGAGAATTCTTAAAAACTGCGGCCTGTGCAAAGCATTATGCGGTTCATTCCGGACCAGAATCAGAGAGGCATTCCTTTAATGCGGTGGTTTCAAAGAAAGATATGCATGAAACCTATCTACCAGCCTTTAAAGCATTGGTTCAGGAAGCGGGAGTAGAAGCTGTAATGGGTGCTTATAATCGAACCAACGGAGAGCCTTGCTGCGGTAGTAAAACACTGATTACAAAAATATTAAGGGGAGAATGGGGGTTCCAGGGACATTTTTTATCCGACTGTTGGGCATTAAAGGATTTCCATGAATCTCATGGTGTTACCAGTACCGCTGAGGAATCTGCGGCTATGGCAATCCAGGCAGGATGCGATTTAAATTGCGGTAACATCTATCTATATTTGTTAAAGGCTCATCAGGATGGTTTAGTAACTGAGGAGCAGATAACAACCGCGACGGAGCGTTTGCTTACCACAAGATTCTTACTTGGAATGTTTGATGAGAATGAGTTTGACAATATTCCTTATGAAAAGGTGGAGTGTAAAGAACATATAGAGTTGGCAAATCAGGTGACGGAAGAATGTCTGGTACTCTTAAAAAATAATGGTATACTCCCACTGAACAAAGAAAAGTTGAAAACAATTGGAGTCATTGGTCCCAATGCGAATAGCCGGGCGGCTCTCATTGGCAATTATTATGGAACCTCTTCCGAGTATGTGACTATTCTTGAGGGGATACAAGAAGAGACAGCAGAGGAGGTAAGAGTATTATTTTCCGAGGGAGTACATCTTGCGAGGGCAAAAACAGAGCTACTAGCCAGAGATTATGATCGAATCAGTGAAGCAATTATTGTGGCTGAGCACAGCGATCTTGTAATTCTTTGCCTGGGGCTTGATGAAAGCCTGGAAGGCGAAGAGGGCGATGAGGGTAATAACTATGCCTCCGGAGATAAAGAGGATCTTCTGTTGCCTAAGGGACAAAGACTTCTGATGGAAGCTGTAGCCAAGGTAGGTAAACCGGTAATTCTTTGTCTCAGTGCTGGTAGCGCAATCGATTTGAGCTTTGCACAGGAGCACATGGATGCCGTATTAATGACTTGGTATCCCGGAGCCAGAGGAGGCAGAGGGATTGCAAACATACTGTTTGGCAAGAAATCACCCTCCGGAAAGTTACCTATCACCTTCTATCGTGATCTTGAAGAATTACCACCCTTTGATGATTATGCCATGGAAAAAAGAACCTATCGCTATATGCTGGGAGAGGCTCTTTATCCCTTTGGCTATGGTCTGACCTATGGGGACTGTACGGTAAGAAAGGCAGAATATCAGGAGGGCAAAGTCCTAGTTGAGCTTGTAAATGAGGGAACCCACGACACCGGAGAGGTTCTTCAGGTCTATATTAAAAACCTGGATTCTATCTATGCAGTGCGCAATCATAGTTTATGTGCTTTCCAGAGAGTAGAGCTTAAGAAGGGAGAAAGCCAAACACTTGAGCTTGTGATACCGGAAAAGGCATTCCTCGTAGTAAATGAAGAAGGGGAATTTGTATTAGATGGAAAAAGATATCTTCTATCTGTTGGATTCGGTCAGCCTGATAAGAGGACACAGGAATTAACAGGAAAAGGTTATGTGGAGATTCCGATAGAACTATAGATCTGTAAGGTTAGAATATTGGTTGTTTGAGCGGATGAAGCATATGCTAATCTATGAGAGCATGAGAGTAACTAAGAATACGTTTACTATGAAATAAATGAAAAGAAGAGCAGAGTTAGCTGGGGGAAACCCTGGCTTTCTCTGTTTTTATATAACCTAAAATTGAGGCCTTATCCTAAGCAAATTAACCATTGACATTTGGAACAAGGGGTAATATACTGAGTGTACACTCACTGAGTTGGAGGTAAGTAGATGCCATCAAAAAGACTGCTGCAAAAAGAAAATACAAGAAAAAAAATTATAGAAACTGCTTATCAAGTGTACTCGGAGTTGGGTTTTAATGCAACAACAGCCACAATTGCCAAAGAAGCAGGGGTGTCCCATGGTGCAATATTCGTTCATTTTCCTTCCTTAGATGAATTAATGACCAGTTTGATCGAGGAGTTTGGGGCTGGATTAATTCTGGAGTTACACAGTCTTGTGGAAACAAACAAAAGTATGGAAGAATTATTGAACACCTACTTAGATATTTTGATAAAGCACGAGAAGTTCTATACCCGACTGATCACAGAGCGAAGTCGATTGCCGGAAGAGGTACGAATAACCCTTGCAAATATACAATCAACGATTGCTTACCATTTCAATCATGTGTTGGAGCGGGAGATGAAGAGCCAGGCAGTTAAAAAGCTTCCTGTCCATATGATATTTAACACCTGGATGGGATTGACCCACTATTATTTACTTAATAAGGATCTTTTTTCACCAGAAGCCTCAGTCCTGGAACGGTACAGGAAGGATATCATCAATACGTTTTTAGAATTAATCAAACAATAGCAATTCAGAAATTATAACACTCAAATAAGTTTGACAAGGCAGTTTATAAGAAGCTTTTTAACCGTATGAAGAACAGCAAGTTTACAACAATTATGTGAGCAACAATTATGTGAGCCCAAATATGTAACTCAACAATTATATGATTCAACAAATATCTGATTCGAAGACGAATTAAGGAGGTTATAAAATATGAAAGTATGTATAGCGTGCGGTATGCCTATGAAAGAAGTAGGAGAATACGCAGGTGGTGATATTAGTAATAATTATTGTATCCATTGTGCTCGCCCAGACGGCTCAATGCAGTCCTTCGAGGAAAAGAAGGCTGGAATGATAAATTTTATTATTAAATCCCAGGGCTTTGATGAAAAAGCAGCGGCAAAGTTGGCGGAAAGTAATATGAAGAAGCTTCCTGCCTGGAAAAGCTATTTTGAATAAAAAATTTTTGCGATTAATTAAAAAATGGACTTGGATTAAATAAATTTCTATTTAATTCAGGTTCATTTTTTGTGAATAGAATATTACCAACTACCTTCGTCATCATTTGTTAGTAATAAAGATACATCTCATATCATATGATTTTAATTCTTGGATTGCATAAGTTCCAACTTATTTTCTTTGTAAGTTTAAAAACTAGCTTTAAAGCATACTATAAAGTTGATTTCAATAAATAAAAATTAAAAAATCTCTTGACAAACCTTGGAAAGTATTTTATCTTATAGATAGTAATAGTAATCATTACTAATATCAAATAGAAAATAATTAAAAAATATCAGGAGGTAATTTCTTATGTCATTAGTAGGAACAGAAGTAAAACCGTTTAAAGCGCAAGCATACCAGAATGGAAAATTCATTGAAGTAACAGAGGCTAATTTTAAAGGTAAGTGGAGTGTTATTTGCTTCTACCCAGCAGATTTTACCTTTGTTTGCCCAACGGAATTGGAAGATTTACAAAACCACTACGAAGAATTAAAAGCGCTTGGTGCAGAGGTATATTCAGTATCAACAGATACACATTTCACTCATAAGGCATGGCATGATACCTCAGAAGCTATCAAAAAGTTAACTTATATAATGATTGGTGATCCATCTCATATAGTCTCCCGTAATTTTGATGTTCTAATTGAAGCAGATGGACTTGCAGATCGCGGAACCTTTATCATTGATCCAGACGGCATTATTCAGTCGGTGGAAATTAATGCAGGAAATATTGGTCGTGATGCCAGCATTCTGCTTAATAAAATAAGAGCGGCTCAATATGTTAGAAACCATCCGGGTGAGGTTTGCCCTGCTAAATGGAAGGAAGGCGCAACTACTTTGAAGCCAAGCCTTGATCTTGTTGGAAAAATCTAATAAGCACATCAAAACACATTTATAAATAAGCAAATAAATGAGATTATAAGATAGAAGCTCGAAAGAATTCTGAGAGTACAAAATAAGCGAAGATGGAAAATGAAATTAAAGTAGGCCTTGAGTAGTTACTTGTGTAGCAAGGCATGTAACGGAGGTAATGTATGATACTGGATGCTGAGATAAAAGGACAGCTGACGGAGTACCTTAAGCTGATGGAAAATGAGGTTCTGATTAAAGTTAGCCTCGGAGATGATGATGTTTCAAAGGATATGGCAGACCTGATGAAGGAACTTTCTTCTATGTCGCCGAAAGTTAAAATTGAAGAGACTGCACTGGACAGGACACCAAGCTTTGCACTCAACCGTCCGGGAGAGGATACCGGCATTGTATTTGCGGGGATTCCTCTGGGACATGAATTCACATCCTTCGTGTTAGCCTTGCTCCAGGTGAGCGGTCGCGCACCTAAGATTGATAACCAATTAGCACAAAGGATAAAGAATATTAAGGGAAGCTATCACTTCGAGACCTATGTCAGCCTAACCTGTCATAATTGCCCAGAGGTGGTTCAATCCCTCAATATATTAAGTGTACTAAATCCTAATATATCACACACGATGATTGAAGGTGGTGCTTACCAGAAAGAGGTCGAGAGTAGGAATGTGATGGCGGTTCCATCCGTTTATTTAAATGGTGACTTTTTTGAAAGTGGCCGTATGGAGCTGGAGCAAATTCTGGAACGCCTAGACATAGCGCCTGACACATCAGAATTCACTGAAAAAGAGCCCTTTGATGTCCTCGTTATTGGTGGAGGCCCTTCAGGAGCTAGTGCAGCGATTTATGCAGCTCGTAAAGGGATTCGTACTGGTATCGTTGCGGAACGCTTCGGAGGTCAGGTAAGAGATACGATGGGAATAGAGAATTTCATCAGTGTCAAATACACAGAAGGACCTAAGCTGGCTGACAGTCTGGAAGCACACGTACAAGATTATGATGTAGATATCATGAAGTTACGCCGTGCTGTTAAGCTTGAGAAGAAGGAACTTATTGAGATAGAATTGGATAATGGAGCAGTACTAAGGAGTAAAACAGTAATTCTATCCACAGGTGCTCGATGGAGAAATGTAGGTGCGCCCGGAGAGCTGGAATTTAAAAATAAGGGAGTTGCTTATTGCCCTCATTGTGACGGTCCGCTATTTAAAGGGAAGCGGGTGGCAGTTATTGGAGGTGGAAACTCTGGTATTGAAGCTGCAATCGATCTTGCTGGTATTGCATCCCATGTTACAGTTTTAGAGTTTATGCCGGAGTTAAAGGCCGATGCAGTACTTCAGGAAAGGCTGAACAGTCTGTCCAATACTACAGTGCTAAAGAACGTTCAAACCAAGGAGATTACCGGTACTGACAAAGTAAACGGAATCACCTATATTGAACGGGACACACAGGCTGAGAAGCATATTGAGCTGGAGGGTGTATTTGTTCAGATCGGTCTTGTTGCTAATACGGAATGGTTGGATGGAGTGGTAGAACGCAGTCGAATTGGTGAGATCATAGTCGATAACCATAACATGACGAATATTCCAGGTGTTTTTGCCGCAGGTGATTGTACCAACAGTCCTTATAAGCAAATTATTATTTCTATGGGTTCTGGAGCCAATGCGGCACTCAGTGCTTTTGATTACCTAATTAGAAATTAAATAAATAAAATTCGAGTTCTAGATTAAATATATGAAAAAGTATAAGTTGGGTCTAATGTTGACCCAACTTAATTTTTATACGGCTTTAGCCTGTTGAAAATGTCTGCGCAGCGTGTAGACATTTGAAACTAAAATCCACCTGCTATGCGGGTGGTAAGCCCTTTGTTATACAAAAAAATCACCTTTCCGTTATAA
>JAEWIZ010000005.1 GCA_023386815.1 Bacillota bacterium | reverse complement strand
CATATGATAAATCATACCGATACGGTTCGTGATGTCTTTCGACATCAATGAAAATCTATTTTTGAAGTCCATCGTGGAAAAATCATTCTACGAAAGATTCATTTTTTTAGAATTTTCAGGGTTGTTTTACTGTTCAATTATCAAGGTTCATTTTTTTACATGTTGTTCTTGATTATGTGTCTCCAAGAAGCAACTTGTCTATCTTACCACATCCGTTTCACTATGTCAACAACTTTTTCAACTTTTTTCGACTTCGTTTTTCAGTGTTAACTTACATCAGCGGTAGGTAACTTATCATAACATAGTGTCAGCAGCTTGTCAACAATAAATTGTATTTATTGTTTATTCTTTTTGTTTAACAACCACATTTTACAATTCATGCTTGATGTACGAGTTGTTATCAAACCAAAACGCTTTATAAAATGGCAGTTTTGATGAGATCTTAATTGTCAAACTACTTTTCATGTCTGCTTCCTCCATCCCCTAAATGGGTGATGGGTTGTTAGTTTAACATAACTTAGTCTGCCTGTCAACTCTGAATTGTATAAGTTTTGTAAATATTTCTTACTTTTAATCCTTTTATTGAATGTTCCTTATCTACAAAATAGGATATTACCTCATCAATCTATTTACCCAAAAAACTTACAGTCATAATATTGCCATCTTGAACTTCTCAAGTAAACAAAAAGAAAAGCTAACAAGGGCAAATCACTCTCCCCGCTGTTAGCTTTTCCTTTTATATCTTACTATTATATCTCTTCCGCAAATTCAACACCATCGATAGCTGAAATTTTTGTTATTACCTCAACCCTCAGACTCTTTTGCTTTAATCGAATTGTCATAATAGCTGCTGCTGATGCAGTTCTATCATAGGATGGTTTAACCATCTCTATAGATTCAATACTAACGTTATTCTTCCTTAGAGCATCCAAAACCACCGATATTGATGCTGATTTATCAAACTCAATATAAATATCAAGTACCTTCGATTTTGTCAACGCATAATTATCCAATCGATGCAGTACAATCGTAGAAAACCCAATGAGAATGCAAGCAAAGATGGCGGCTTTGTAAAACCCAATTCCTATTGCTAAGCCCATGCAGGCTGTAGCCCATAGACCCGCTGCGGTAGTTAAGCCCTTGACCTGATGCCTTCCCGTAACAATAATGGTACCTGCCCCCAGGAAACCGATTCCCGATATAACCTGGGCAGCCATTCTAGTCGGATCCCCCACATTATATCTCTCCGTAATATACTGGTTCGTCATAATTGCAAGTGACGATCCCAGACAAACCAGGATGTGCGTTCTAAGTCCAGCTGGACGTCCCGCCCGTCCACGTTCAAAACCAATAATTCCGCCAAGGATAACTGCCAGAAGTAATCGTAAAACGATTGTAGTATCATTGATAGAATAGATGTCACTAGTTAATTCAAACATTCACTCTTCCTCCCAACTAAATATCATGGAAAGAATATCCACAATATAGCATTTCCTAGCATGATACGTGCTCACTGCGTTATGCGATGATATACGGAGAAAAAACAATTCACTGTATCACACTGTATAACCAAGCGCACTTACAACATTCACCACTAATATCATGCGAAACTATCTCACAGAAAAACATTCCGCATAATACACTTCGTTCCATGATACGACTTACAGTGCTGATATCATTTCTATTGAAACTATAACATTATAGGATATTCAATTTTTATCAAAGTTAGACCCTGAGCCAGTGCTGTTGGACCAGCGTTATTTCGATCACATGCCTGAAGAATATCCTTTATTCGTTCCGGTGGATAGGCACCTCGACCAACCTCAATCAACGTACCTGCTATAATTCTTACCATATTATAAAGAAATCCACTTCCTGTAACAGAAATGGTTATCATATCCCCGTCCTGATCTACTTTTAACTGATAAATGGTTCTTACCGTATTCAGTACTTGCGTTTTTACGGAGCAAAAGCTTTTAAAATCATGTTCCCCAATTAAATACCCTGCAGCCTCCTGCATTTTACTTATATCAAGACTATAGTAAATATGATATGCATATAGACGTTCTGTCGGAAGTGCAATTCTTCTATTTAGAATGCGATATTGATAGGTCTTACGACTCTCTGTTTTTCTTGGATGAAAACTCTCAGGTACTTGAACGGAAGTCTGTACACGGATATCTTCCGGGAGCCTTTGATTAAGCGCCAGACATATTTTATCTGCTGGTATCTGGCTCACTGTATCAAAAACAGCTACATTTCCAAGTGCATGCACCCCAGAGTCAGTTCGACTTGCACCTATTACAATAATATCCTCTCCCAAAAGCTGAGTAAGTGCCTTATTCAGTTCGGCTTCAATTGTAGGTTTTTCCGGCTGAATCTGCCAACCACAATAAGCTGTGCCATCATAAGCCACTTCCAATTTTATACGTTTCATTATGTTCTCCATTAATCAATGCCTTCCCACTGATTTTATTCTAAGGGCTTGATACTAGAATAGTCTATTTTCAAATATACCCAAAGCAATTACGGTTGCAAAATATGCTATAACGAAGATATAGGCAACATAATCTCTATTCTGGTAACGTAAAGGCTTCATTTTAGTTCGACCATCCCCACCTCGATAGCATCTTGCTTCCATAGCCATAGCCAGGTCATTTGCACGCCGAAAAGCAGATACAAATAGAGGTACTAACAAAGGGATCAGACTCTTAGCTCTTTTTAATACTCCTCCAGATTCGAAATCAGCTCCTCTTGCCATCTGAGCCTTCATAATCTTATCCGTTTCCTCTAACAAAATCGGAATAAAACGCAGAGCAATTGACATCATCATGGAAATCTCATGAACCGGAACCTTGATATGATTTAATGGTTTCATAATCTTCTCAAGCCCGTCTGTCAACTGATTCGGAGTGGTTGTAAAGGTCATGAGTGAAGATCCTAAGATTAAGAAAATCAATCGAACTCCCATAAAAACAGCCTGACGCAAGCCGTTATCCGTAATTTTTAAGATCCAAATTTGAACAATAGGATTACCCGGGGTAAAAAACAAATTGAAGAACATCATAAATAACATTAGCACAACAATGGCCTTCATGCCCCTTGCAATAAAACGAAATGGTACCTTGGATAGCTTAATGATTGTTACTAAAAAAATCGCTACGGCAATATAGCCATATAGGGAGTCAAACATAAATAGTGATACAATAAATATAAACGTTCCAATTAACTTAACTCTCGGATCTAAACGATGTAATATAGAGTCGGATGGATAATATTGTCCGATCGTAATGTCTCTTATCATAATTATACCCGTGCCTTTCACTTTTTGATGACCTATTCCAGAAGCGAATATATTCGCTTTGTAAATAGGCCTCAATAAAGAGTTTGAAAGTGACTTTCTTTCAAACTTTTCTTACTTTCTAACAGAATATGCTGTATTAACCACTATTGCTGTAATAGCCTCAAAATCTCATCCTTAGCTTCATCTATCGTCGTAGCATCCGTATTAACCCTATATCCACTTTCCTTCAGCGCGTTCATTACATAGGTTACTTGAGGGGCTGCCAGATGCATTTTCTCCAACTCTTTATAATGAGAAAATACTGCTTTAGCTGTATCCTGCATTACTAATTCTCCACGATTCATTACAAAAAGCCTATCTGCATAGTTGGCAATGTCCTCCATGCTATGAGTAACTAGAATGATTGTTAAACCACTTTCTCGATGGAGGTACTCAATCTTCTCTAAGATGTCATCCCTGCCTCTTGGGTCTAATCCAGCTGTTGGTTCATCAAGAATTAAAACCTCCGGTTTCATAGCGAGGACGCCCGCAATTGCTACTCTCCTTTTCTGACCACCAGAAAGTTCAAAAGGAGATGCATCTAATAAATCGTCACCAATACCCACCATTTTTAAAGCCTCATATGCACGAAGCTCACATTCCAATTTATCAAGGCCAAGATTCGTTGGTCCAAAGACAACATCCTTAAATACTGTTGTTTCAAATAACTGATGCTCCGGATATTGAAAGACCAATCCTACCTTACTTCGTAAGGATCGAAGGTCATAGCTTTTCTCATAGATATCCTGTCCGTTAAAATAGATATGACCGTTTGTTGCTTTAATGAGTCCATTCATATGCTGAATCAAGGTGGATTTTCCTGACCCGGTATGACCAATTAAACCGATGAATTCCCCCTTGTTGATGGAAAAACTAATATCCTTAATTGCATGTCTGGCAAATGTAGTTCCACCGCTGTATATATAGTTAACATTATCAAATATTATTTGCACCTGCTCACCTACTTTTTAATCGATTTCATTGCATCTATAAATTCTTCTACTGTTAAGATGCAATCTGGTAAATTAACTCCTGCCTTTTTTAATTCATATGCTAATTCTGTTACTTGAGGTGCATCTAGGCGGTATTTTTTTATTTCATCCACTCTGGAGAAAATCTCTCTCGGAGTCCCCTCCATCCTAACCTGTCCTCGTTCCATAACAAATACTTTATCTGCATAAATAACTTCATCCATATGATGAGTGATCAAAATAACCGTTACATTTTCTTTCTTATTTAATTCACGAACAGTTGCAATTACTTCCTTACGCCCATTAGGATCAAGCATGGCGGTTGGTTCATCAAGAACAATACATTGTGGTTTCATTGCCATAATTCCAGCAATCGCAACGCGCTGCTTTTGACCACCGGAAAGCTTATTTGGAGAACTATTTCTAAACTCTAACATTCCCACAGCCTCTAAGCTCTTCTCAACTCGTTCCCAGATTTCTTCCGTAGGAACTCCTAGATTTTCCGGTCCAAAGCCTACATCTTCTTCAACCACTGTAGCAATAATCTGATTATCTGGATTTTGGAACACCATTCCTGCTGTTTGACGAATATCCCATAGATTCTTTTCCTCAGCCGTATTCATCCCATTCACCCAGACGCTTCCATTGGTAGGGTATAATATCGCATTAATGTGCTTTGCTAAAGTTGATTTACCCGAACCATTCGCACCCAGGACTGCAATAAAATCGCCTTGTTTAACATCCAAGTTGACATGATCAATGGCTTTATTAATCGATTCCACATTGCCTTCTTCATCGCGTCTAATATATTCAAAGGTAAGGTCTTTTACCTTAATCATTTCCATATAGCTTCCTCATTTCTATGAAAACTTGTTCTATCTTTACTCTTCTAGCTATCATCTTCGTTATTGAAGGAACCTCAAGATATAGCATAATTTATGTTAAATTAGATGATACCTTATTTTAAACATATTTTCAACTTATTTATAATTAAGTTTATCCATTTTAAATACCAGCGATAGAGATAAGTCCCTCTTTTTTGTCTTACCTTTCTCTAATCTGCCATCTAATCTTGTTTGTTTACATTAATAGTTAAAACTAGTATCCTCATATTCAAACTTCTTATTACTAAGAACAAGTAGCGTGGTAGATTCAAGTGCAAATACTAATTTATCTGAACCTAATAATTAATTAAGTAAAGGGCACTACCTTTCGGTAGTGCCCTTTACTTGATCTAAGTACGATTTAAGAAAGTGAACCAGCAAGCTGATTCACTTTGCTATTTATTATACTAATTCAATTAATACTTCCATAGCTGCATCGCCCTTACGTGGTCCGATCTTTACGATTCTTGTGTAACCACCGTTACGGCTAGCATACTTAGGAGCGATATCATCGAATAACTTATCAGATAAGTTAATTTCCTTTGTATTTCTCTTCTTACCTGCGTTCTCTGTAGGAACTTCGGTAACTGGGTAAAGGTACTTCATCATCTGTTTTCTAGCATGAAGACGGGAAGGCTTATCCTTCTTTACTGTCTTCTGAACATCATCAAAAACAGTAACTTTCTTTCCATCTACTACTTCTTTCACTCTTTTGCCATCTTTATCTTTACGAGCAACCTTAGCTGTTACTGTAACAGTCTCAAAGTTATCTCTTTCTTTAACAGCAAGTGCAATCATGCCTTCAGCAATTCTACGGATTTCCTTAGCCTTTGCTTCAGTTGTAACAATTTTACCGTTATATAATAAATTTGTCACCTGGTTTCTCAAAAGCGCTTTTCTCTGGCTTGAGGTTCTTCCAAGTTTTCTATAACCTGCCATTTGTTTCCCTCCTTTGAAGATTATATCATGAGCTACGTTCATGATCTCTGGCTCCGCTCGGAAATCTCGAGCGAGCTCAAATTTCCTCACTTAGCTTAAATTATATCATAACACTATATTTAGTCGTCGCTTGCATTCAGTGATAATCCAAGCTCCTTTAATTTTGCAAGTACTTCTTCTAAAGACTTACGTCCGAGATTTCTAACCTTCATCATATCTTCCGCTGTCTTGTTCGTAAGCTCTTCAACAGTGTTGATACCTGCTCTCTTTAGGCAGTTGTAGGAACGAACAGATAATTCAAGTTCGTCAATGTTCATCTCAAGAACCTTTTCTTTTTCATTGTCTTCTTTTTCAACCATGATTTCTGCGGTCTTAGCATGTTCAGACAAATCAATAAAGGAATTCAGATGCTCACTTAATACCTTTGCAGCCAAGCTTACAGCCTCATCTGGGATGAGTGTACCGTTGGTATATACGTCCAAGGTAAGCTTATCAAAGTCTGTAATCTGGCCAACACGGGTGTTTTCTACAGTAAGATTAACACGCTCAACAGGAGTATAGATGGAGTCAATCGGAATAACACCAATTGGCAGATCATCATTTTTATTCTTGTCTGCACTTACATAACCTCTACCGTTTGTGATAGTAAGCTCCATATAGAGTCTGCTATCAGGACCACCACATAAGGTTGCGATTACTTGATCAGGATTGAGAATCTCGATATCCGGGTCAGCCTGTATATCTCCTGCTGTCACTACAACTTCACCCTCAGCCTCAATATATGCGGTCTTAGGCTCATTCGTATCGCTTGTGTTTCTGATTGCTAAGCTTTTAATATTCATGATAATCTCAGTTACGTCTTCCTTAACACCAGGAATTGCGCTGAATTCATGAACAACACCGTCAATCTTAATTTGACTTACAGCAGAACCAGGTAGGGATGAAAGCATAATTCTTCTCAGAGAATTACCTAAAGTTGTACCATAGCCTCTCTCGAGAGGTTCTACTACAAAACGTCCAAACTTCTTATCTTCGGAAATTTCTGCAATCTCTATTTTGGGTTTTTCAAAATCAAACACAACAGGACCCTCCTTCTGGGTATTTTGAGTTGCATATAGGCCTTACAAATAGATATTTGTAATAAACTATATTTATTATTTGGAATACAACTCGACAATTAACACTTCGTTAACCGGAACATCAATCTGGTCTCTTGTAGGAATTTCCTTAACAACACCTGTGAAGGTCTCGTGATTTGATTCAAGCCAAGCAGGTACGGTTCTTCCGTCTGTTACCTCAAAGATATCCTTATATCTCTGTGTATTCTTAAATTTCTCTTTAATCTCAATTTTGTCACCAGCTTTTAATGTGTAAGATGGAATGTTTACACAACTGCCGTTAACTAATACGTGCTTATGATCAACGATCTGTCTGGACTCTTTTCTTGTTCTGCCATATCCCATACGGAACATAACATTGTCAAGTCTAAGTTCTAACAGAGTCATCATGTTTTCACCTGCTGTTGCACCCTTCATCTTCTTTGCTTTTGCAAACAAGTTTCTAAAAGGCTGCTCTAACATACCATAGATGAATTTAGCTTTCTGCTTTTCTCTTAACTGAAGACCATACTCACTTACTTTCTTACCTGCTCTTGCAAATGATCTGTTTGACTTCTTATCAATTCCTAAGTAGGAAGGCTCCAGACCAAGGGATCTACATCTTTTTAATACTGGACTCATATCTCTTGCCATTGTTATCTACCTCCTATTAGACTCTTCTACGTTTTGGTGGACGGCATCCGTTATGTGGAACTGGTGTTACGTCCTTAATACTTGTTACTTCGATACCGCAAGCCTGAAGTGCACGGATTGCTGCTTCTCTTCCCTGTCCAGGTCCTTTAACCATAACTTCTACAGTCTTTAAACCATGAACAAGTGCTGCCTTAGCAGCTGTCTCAGCTGCCATCTGCGCAGCATAAGCTGTTGATTTTCTTGATCCCCTAAAACCTAATCCGCCGGCACTTGCCCAAGAAAGTGCATTACCTTCAGAATCAGTCAGGGTTACAATTGTATTGTTAAAAGATGACTGAATGTGTGCCTGTCCACGATCGACGTTCTTTTTCACACGCTTCTTTGTCACTTTTTTAGCTGATGTTGCCATTTTTTTAGCCATCTAACAAACCCTCCTATTGGATTATTCAAGATGCGCGTATTAACCATAACTGGTCAAATCGTTTATCTTGTGCTACATTGTCCGTCTCATAGGAACGGACGTAATCTGTTTATTCAAATTTTAATATGTTTGCGAACACGCGAAAATAATTGAATTTTATAATTCAATCGTTTAATTCCCAGCAAGTGAAACAGGTTACTGATTCAGCTTGCATTTATTTAGAATTATTTCTTCTTGTTAGCAACAGTTCTTCTAGGACCTTTTCTTGTTCTAGCGTTAGTCTTTGTCTTCTGACCACGAACGGGAAGTCCTTTTCTATGACGGATACCTCTGTAGCATCCAATTTCTTGAAGTCTCTTAATGTTAAGCGCGATTTCTCTTCTTAAATCACCCTCAACCATCTGGGATTCATCGATAACATCGCGGATTCTTCCCACTTCTTCATCTGTTAAATCTCTAACACGAGTGTCAGGATTAACATTTGCCTGAGCAAGAATGCGATTGGAACTTACTCTACCGATACCATAGATATAGGTAAGTCCGATTTCTACACGTTTCTCTCTTGGTAAATCTACACCACTGATACGAGCCATGTGATTTTTACACCTCCAAAATATTTGTTTTGTTTTCTCGTAATGCAAGGCACATGTGAATGCCTCAGGCATTACATCAGCCGCTTTAAATTGTGACCAGCAAGACAATCAACTTGCAGGTAAGTACCCATGATGACGGCACGAGAACTTAAAGCAGTAACATATCGGTTTAGATAGACCGTATGGCTGCCCACAATATCACAATGTTCTGCTCATCGGCAGAAAGATTGTAACACAGAAAGCAAGAGCTAAAGTCTTCTTATAGAAGACTTATTATATAAAACAATAACGAGTCATTGAGGTACTCGAACTATTGTATATTAGCCTTGTCTTTGTTTGTGTTTAGGGTTTTCACAGATAACTCTGATTGCACCCTTTCTCTTAATGATTTTGCATTTTTCGCAAATCGGTTTTACTGATGACCTTACTTTCACAGTAATTCACCCCTTTCAAAAAAGTCCGTTCACTATTATAACATTGGTAGAATATAATAGCAAGCAATATTTTTAAATAGTTCCTAAATGAAAACCACACACTATTTTCATTTATCTTGTGTTTTCTCCGTAGCATAAACCACGGATTAGCTACACTTGGCAGAATGGGTTATTTTCTACCTATATACTTCAAAATGAATTATATTAAATTCATTATAAAGCCTACTTTAAAACGTGGTACTTTTCACAATTCCAAATGCCTGTCCATTTGTTTCCTCTCCCCAGAACTAAGCAGATTTCAATACCCTTTTGGACAGGTTTTCAAATGCTATCTATTTATCTCTCCAAATAATTCTGCCCTTTGTTAAATCATAGGGTGAAAGCTCAAGTGTAACTTTGTCTCCTGGTACGATCTTAATAAAATTCATACGGAGCTTTCCACTAATATGTGCCAATACTCTGTGACCATTTTCAAGTTCTACCTGGAACATTGCGTTCGGTAATTTTTCGATTACCGTTCCTTCGATTTCAACAACATCGGTCTTTGACATTATGGGGCCTCCTTGTATCATATCTGATATTTTAACAGTTTTATTGCTCTTTTTATCTCTTCATTCCTAACTGACTTTTTGCAAACCTTATCAGCTAATACCGGATCATAGCCGGCTAGCACTTTTACATGCTTCATTTTTTTCTTCTTGGGATGATCAATTGTTCTAAGTCTGCCATCCACTAAATATACATATTCTTTATCTGTAAAAAATATTACATAGCATTTACCGAAATCATGGCCAGCTGTTGCTACAGCATAACTCCCGATTTTAAACTCATCCATATAAGATTGCCTTTCCCGGAAGAAATTTTATATATGAATGGGTAATCTTCTAAAAATTACCTATATATAAAAGGATATCCAAATTTTATGAAATTATAATTGGAACAAAGTAAGTTCCAATAGCTATCGATGAAATACTAACATATATTACTTTCACTGGTAATATATCGACTTTAACTGAATATTGTCTTTAACTGATAATATTTTCTTTATTGGAAGTTAAATATTACATAACTAATTTAAATTCCTATATCGTTAATAGTTCGGGTTCCCCTTTTGTAATAAGTACGGTATTCTCATAATGTGCTGAAAGGGATCCATCCGCTGTTACAACAGTCCAATCATCATCCTCCCAGTACACATCATATCTACCTGCATTAATCATCGGCTCAATTGCCAAAGTCATACCAGCTTCTAATTTAGGTCCCCTGCGTTTTTGCTTGAAGTTTGGAATCTGTGGCTCCTCATGAAGATTTCTACCAATTCCGTGGCCTACTAAATCTCTGACCACTGAGTAACCAAAGGACTCCACATAAGCTTGAATCGCTTCAGAGATTTCATGCAAATGATGACCTTCTTTCGCATACTTAATTCCTTCATAAAAACTCTGTCTGGTAACATCAATCAGCTGCTGTGCTTCCTTTGATATCTGACCTACTGGTACCGTCCTAGCAGCGTCCGAATGAAAGCCTTGATATATAACACCGCAGTCCAAGCTTACAATATCACCTTCGCGAAGAATACGCTTTTTATTTGGAATTCCATGAACGACTTCATCATTTACAGATACACAAACGGATGCGGGATAACCATTATAATTAAGAAAGGAAGGGATACAGTTATATCTTTTAATGATTTCAGCACATTTCTTATCAATATCCAGAGTCGAAATTCCTGGTTGAATCATTCCTTGCAGTTCCTCATGTATTCTTGCTAGTATCCTTCCGGACTCACGCATTAGTTCAATTTCTTTCTCCGATTTTATGCTTATAGGCATGTGCCCTCTTCCTTTCTAATCTATTAACATATAAGTGCATATACCATTCATTTTATGAACAGATTATGCTTTCATGATTCTTAATGTTAAAAATAATTACTTTTCAACAATAATTGATTATAAAAAGTTAATTACTTTTCGATAATGTGAATGATGTCTTCAAGTACAGCTTCCGGAGTCTTCGTTCCATCTACTGTTTTTAATATTCCCTTACCTTGATAATAATCGATAAGAGGCTGAGTTTGATCATGATATACCTTTAAACGGTTCTGAACTGTTTCAGGCTTGTCATCCTCACGTAAAATGAGTTCTCCACCACAAGTATCACAGATTCCTTCTACCTTAGGAGGAATTGTAACAAGATGATAAGTACCACCGCAACCTACGCATGCTCTTCTGCCGGACATACGATTAATAATGTTTTCATCCGGTACATCAACGTCAATTGCATATTCCATTGCATCATTGTTTTTTGCAAGCGCATCGTCCAAAGCTTTCGCCTGAGGAATTGTTCTAGGAAAACCATCTAAAACATAACCGTTTTGGCAATCTGCCTCCTGGAAGCGATCCATGATTAAATCAACAACTAATTCATCTGGAACAAGTAATCCCTGATCCATGTAAACCTTTGCCTTTTTACCAAGCTCAGTTCCATTTTTTATATTTGCACGAAAGATATCCCCTGTAGAAATGTGCGGAATACCGTATTTAGAAGCAATTTTCTTTGCTTGAGTTCCTTTTCCTGCACCGGGTGCTCCTAACATAATAATCTTCATACATACTCTCCATTCTGCAATATACTTGCGAATTTGCGCACAAATTCGCCGTGTGGAACTTAGAAGTAATTAGGAATCGTCCTTTGATTCCTTAGTACTTCTTTTCACACTACCTCCGTTTAATTGCAATATCCCGCTGCAAAGAAGCAGAATGGATGTCGTATATGTTCAGACATCCGCTTCTGCACCTCGCAACGGAATGTTATTAGTCGTTCAAGAATCCTTTGTAGTGACGAACCAGCAACTGGGATTCAATCTGTTTGATTGTTTCAATTACAACACCTACGATAATGATCATGGATGTTCCACCAAAGCTGAAGTTTGCATTAAATACACCTGAGAAGATGATTGGAATAATACAAACAATAGTAAGGCCAATTGCACCAATGAAAATTATATTATTCAGAACCTTTGTTAAGTAATCTGTAGTAGGTTTACCAGGACGAATACCAGGTATAAATCCGCCTTGCTTCTTCATGTTATTGGATACTTCAATTGGATTAAAGGTAATTGAAGTATAGAAATACGCAAAGAAGATAGTCAGTGCGATATAGATTAAAACACCGATGGTATACTTGAAATCTCCAAAACTCTTAGCTACAAACCAACTGTTTTGATCCAAAACCTTTAATAACTTAGGAATAAAGGTTGTTCTTGCAGGTTGAACACTGAAGAAGGATGCAATAACAATTGGAAATGACATTAAAGAGTTAGCGAAAATAACAGGAATAACACCTGCTGTGTTCACTTTTAAAGGAATATGAGAGGTTTGTCCACCAATCATTTTTCTTCCTTGTACTTTTTTTGCATAAGTTACAGGGATCTTTCTCTCTGCATTCTGTAACAGAATAACAAAAACAATAGTACCCACGGTAACTAAGATAATAATCAATGCTGCAAGTATTGCTTGAACCACTGCTTGTCCTTGAATAAAGCTCTGGAATAGATTAATGAAATCACTTGGCATTCTGGAGATAATATTAACCGCTAAGATTACGGAAATACCATTACCAACACCGTTTTGTGTAATTTTCTCACCAATCCACATCAGGAATGTAGAACCTGCAGTAAAGGACGCAATGATTACAATCAAGTTTGTAAATGTTAATCCACCTTCTAAAGCACCTGAACCACCAAAGCCTATTGCATAAGCTGCAGATTCAACAACAGCTAACCCAACAGTTAAATATCTAGTAAGCTCATTTAATTTCTTTCTTCCATCTTCACCCTCTTTTTGCATTTCCTCTAATTTAGGAATTGCAATGGTAAGAAGCTGAATAATAATAGAAGCCGAAATATAAGGAGTAATACTTAACGCGAAAATTGACATTTTCGAAAAGGAACCACCAGTAATACTGTTAAAGAAACCCAAAGCATCTGAGTTAAAAATCTGATTGGTGTAATCTCTGCTGATTGCCGGAGCAGGCAGCAGAGTACCAATTCTTACAACTGCAAGAGCGATAAGAGTGTAAATTAATCTATTTCTAATATCCTTAACTTTAAAAGCATTTCGCAGTGTTTTGAACATTATACCACCTCAGCATTTCCACCAAGAGCTTGTATTTTTTCTACAGCACTTGCGCTAAAAGCATTAACCTTAACATCAAGCTTTTTTGTTAATTCGCCGTGACCAAGAATTTTAACGCCATCTCTAGGATTTTTGATAATTCCTGCTTCTATTAATGAATCAACTGTAACTGTAGTGTTTTCATCAAATCTATTTAATACGTCTACGTTAATTGCAACGATTTCTTTAGTGTTTCTATTGGTGAAACCACGCTTAGGAATTCTTCTGTATAAAGGCATCTGTCCACCTTCAAACCCAGTTCTGGGAGCCCCGGAACGAGCCTTCTGGCCTTTATGACCTTTACCAGCTGTCTTGCCGTTACCTGAACCATGACCACGGCCTCTTCTAAAATTATCACTCTGCTTAGAACCACAAGCTGGGCTTAAATCTGATAAATTCATGTCGTGCACCTCCTTCTTTATGCAATTATATTTCTTCTACCTTAACTAAGTGTCTTACCTGATCGAGCATTCCTCTAACAGCAGCATTGTCCGGAAATTCTTTTACATTATTAGGTCTTTTGAAACCTAATGCTTCAACAGTTGCTCTGTGCTTTGGAATAGCGCCGATTGTGGATTTGACTAATGTTACTTTTAATTTACCTGCCATAATTAGCCTCCATTCAAATGATACCATGAAAATTGGTATCATCACAAATTTGCTATGCGAATTGTGTTTTTTACAATTCACATTTGCCTCTGTATTATTTTAATAACTGTTCTACCGGAATACCACGAAGCTTAGCTACTTCTTCAGGGGTCTTTAATTGGCTTAATCCTTCAATTGTAGCAAGAACTACGTTCTGCTTATTGTTAGAACCAAGTGATTTGGTACGGATATTCTTGATACCAGCAAGCTCAAGAACGTTACGCGCCGGGCCACCTGCAATGACACCAGTACCTTCAGGAGCACGTTTTAATAATACGTTTGCGCTACCGAACTTACCGATATAGTCATGTGGTACACTACCATTTTCATCAATAGGAAAACTGATTAATTTCTTAATCGCATCTTCCTTGCCTTTGCGGATTGCTTCCGGAATTTCGGAAGCTTTTCCGAGGCCCGCACCAACGTGTCCGTTCTTGTCACCAACAACTACTAATGCTGTAAATCTGAAGTTTCGACCACCTTTTACAACCTTAGTTACACGTTTGATTGATACTACTTTATCTTCTAACTCTAGTTGACTTGTATCAACGATTGTACGTTTCATGTGTTTTCCTCCTTGCTTAGAATTCCAGACCAGCTTCACGAGCTGAATCTGCCAATGCTTTGATCTTTCCTTGATATATGAAGCCACCTCTATCAAAGACAACAGCCTTAATACCTTTATCCAATGCTTTCTTTGCGATAACAGTTCCTAAGTAAGCTGCTGCTGCTACGTCATTGGTCTTCTGAAGCTCAGCTTTAACATCTTTTTCAAGTGTGGATGCTGCAACTAAAGTCATACCAACTGTATCATCAATAATCTGTGCATACATGTGGTTGTTACTTCTAAATACAGCTAAACGCGGTCTCTCAGGAGTACCTGTGAAACGATTACGTAATTTCTTATGTTTCTTAACACGATTTTCAGATCTTGATTGTTTACTAACCATTTATTTCACTCCTCCCTTATTTCTTACCGGTCTTACCAACCTTGCGTCTGATAACTTCATCAGAATACTTAATACCTTTGCCCTTATAAGGTTCCGGTGCTCTTTTAGCTCTGATTTCAGCGGCATATTGGCCAACCTTTTCTTTGTCGATACCTTTTACAATAATCTTGTTCTGACCTTCCATTACGGATTCAATTCCTTCTGGATCAGTCATAATAACAGGATGGGAGTAACCTAATGTTAAAGTTAATTCTTTACCAGCTTTTGCTGCTCTGTAACCAACACCGTTGATTTCAAGAGTCTTGGAGTAACCATCAGTTACACCAACTACCATGTTAGAGATTAAGGTTCTTGTTAAACCGTGTAAAGATTTCATTTTCTTTAAATCATTTGGTCTTGTAACTACTATTTCAGTACCCTCAACTTTGATCTGCATCTCAGCTGGTAATACTCTCTCTAAAGTTCCCTTGGAACCTTTTACGGTAACTTTATTATTTTCTGCTATATCTACAGTAACGCCTGCAGGAATAGCGATAGGCATTCTTCCTATACGTGACATGCCCGCACCTCCTATGATTTTATGGACTTATAAAATGAATATTTTATTTCGCCCTATTCCTTCGGAAACAATATCATCCCGTTTATCCGGGATAATATCTCCGAGTTTACAATAGTATATTGGTGTATGATTTCTTACCAGATGAATGCAAGAACCTCGCCACCAACGTTTAATTCTCTAGCAGCTCTATCGGTGATAACACCCTTATTTGTAGAAATAATTGCAACGCCTAATCCTCCAAGAACCTTAGGCATGTTGTCTTTGTTCGCGTAAACACGAAGACCTGGCTTGGAAATTCTCTTAAGACCGGTAATGATCTTAACATTTTTATCTTTACCATATTTTAAAGTGATATGGATAGTTTTAAAGCTTTCTACTTCTTCGATTTCATACTTCTTGATATAACCTTCCTTCAAGAGGATGTCGGCAATAGCAATTTTCATCTTAGAAGCAGGTACATCTACTGTATCGTGTTTTGCAGTATTCGCATTACGAATTCTTGTAAGCATATCTGCAATAGGATCGCTCATTGTCATTTTCAGTTGCCTCCTTTCTTTAACTCTTACCAGCTAGCTTTCTTTACGCCTGGTATCTGTCCTTTGTACGCTAACTCACGAAAACAAATTCTGCAGACGCCGTATTTTCTTAAATATGCATGCGGACGGCCACAAATTCTGCAACGGTTGTATTCTCTAGTAGAGAATTTCTGCGTACGTTGTTGCTTTACTTTCATTGACGTTTTAGCCATGGAAATACCTCCTCTACTTTCTAAACGGCATACCGAATTGTGTTAACAGTTCACGTGCCTCTTCATCAGTCTTAGCAGTGGTAACGAAGATGATGTCCATACCTCTTACCTTATCTACCTTGTCATATTCGATTTCAGGGAAGATTAACTGCTCTTTAATACCGAGAGAGTAATTTCCTCTACCGTCAAATGCATTTGGGTTAACACCTCTAAAGTCACGAACTCGAGGTAATGCTAAGTTGATTAAACGATCAGCGAACTCATACATCTTTTCGCCTCTAAGTGTTACCTTGCATCCGATTGGCATACCTTCTCTGATTTTGAAGTTAGCAACGGACTTCTTTGCCTTAGTAGTAACAACCTTCTGACCTGCGATAATCTCGAGATCCTTCACTGCTGTCTCTAATACCTTAGCGTTATCCTTAGCTTCACCAACACCCATGTTGATTACGATTTTATTTAATTTCGGCACTTCCATAACGTTCTTATAATTGAACTTCTTTGTCATGCCGGCTACTATATCATTATTATAAAAATCTTTTAATCTAGCCAACTTGAATATTCCTCCTCTCTGAATTAATCAATAACATCGCCAGTTGTCTTTGCGAAACGTACCTTCTTAGGACCCTTCTTAGTCTCAACAGTCTTGAAACCAACTCTAGTAGGCTTGCCCTTGTGAAGCAGCATTACGTTTGATGCATCGATTGGTGAATCCTGATGAATAATTCCACCCTTAGGATTCTTCTGGCTTGCTTTGCTGTGCTTGGAAACAGTGTTAACGCCTTCAACGATTACTTTACCGCCTGAAACCTCGATAACCTTGCCATCCTTGCCTTTATCCTTACCAGTGATCACCTTAACGTGATCATTCTTCTTAATCTTTGTCATAGCCATTTGTCGACACCTCCCTATAATACTTCTGGTGCTAAAGAAACAATCTTCATAAACTGTTTCTCTCTCAGTTCTCTAGCTACCGGTCCAAAGATACGAGTTCCCTTCGGGTTCTTATCTTCTTTAATAATTACGGCAGCATTCTCATCAAATCTAATATAGGAACCGTCTTTACGGCGTGCACCTTTAACAGTACGAACAACAACAGCCTTAACAACGTCACCCTTCTTTACAACACCGCCTGGTGTTGCATCTTTAACCGAAGCAACGATGATATCACCTATATTAGCATATCTTCTGGTTGATCCGCCAAGTACTCTAATGCAAAGTAATTCTTTGGCACCGGTATTGTCAGCAACCTTAAGTCTGGTTTCTGTTTGTATCATGATAATACTCCTTTCAGTGTAATCAACAAGAGAATTTTCGATACACTCTCTTGCTACGAGTGAAGTATACGCTATTTGCGTTAACGATCATTAGGCCGTAAGGCCACCTGGTGTCGAATGTGAAATATTCTTTATTTCACCATACTTCTCGTTGAATTCTCAGAGCAAAACTAAATCGTTTTGTTGTAAAATTCTTGCCTGAAGATTATTTCGCTTTCTCGATAATCTCCACAAGTCTCCATCTCTTATCTTTAGACAAAGGTCTTGTTTCCATTACCTTTACTCTATCTCCGATGTTGCACTCATTGTTCTCATCATGAGCCTTAAGCTTGTAAGTTCTCTTTACGATCTTGCCATAGAGAGGATGCTTAACGTTATCAACAACAGCTACAACGACTGTTTTATCCATCTTATCGCTAACTACTTTACCGATACGAACTTTTCTTAAATTTCTTTCCACAACGATACTCCTTTCCATGATCGAAGGTTAACAACCGGTTAACAATCGACCCTAAATTATTTAGAAGCCTTAGAAAGTTCAGAGATTACTGTCTGAATTCTTGCAATGTTTTTTCTAACTTCTTTAATTCTGCTTGTATTATCCAACTGGTTAGTTGCATTCTGGAACCTTAAATTGAAAAGTTCCTTCTTCGCAGCTACTAATTCTTGATTCAGTTCTGTAGCTGATTTTGATTTTAACTCTTCTACATACTTATTAATTTTCACTGTTTTCACCGCCTTCTAAGTCCGCACGGGATACAATCTTGCATTTAACCGGCAATTTATGCATAGCAAGACGTAATGCTTCTCTTGCTGTCTCTTCAGCAACACCTGAGATTTCAAACATAACACGACCTGGCTTAACTACAGCTACCCAGTACTCTAAGGAACCTTTACCGGAACCCATTCGAGTTTCAGCTGGCTTTGTTGTAACAGGCTTGTCAGGGAATATTTTAATATATACTTTACCGCCACGCTTTGTAAAACGGGTCATAGCGATACGAGCTGCTTCAATCTGATTTGACTTGATCCAGCATGGTTCCATTGCTACAAGGCCGAATTCGCCCTGATTAATGGTTGTTCCTCTGCATGGCTTACCAGCCATACTACCGCGAAATTGCTTACGGCGTTTAACTCTTTTAGGCATTAACATTATTTGTCGCTCCCTTCTACTTTTGCTCCTTTAACAGGAAGCACTTCGCCAAGATAAATCCAAACCTTAACACCTGTCTTACCGTATGTGGTTGTTGCTTCAGCAAATCCATAATCGATATCTGCACGTAAGGTCTGCAACGGGATAGTTCCTTCACTATAGAATTCTACACGAGCCATATCTGCGCCACCAAGACGTCCTGCAACAGCAGTCTTGATACCTTTTGCTCCAGATTTCATTGTTCTGGACATAACAGATTTCATAGCTCTTCTAAATGAAATACGATTCTCAAGCTGAGCAGCAATATTTTCAGCTACTAACTGAGCGTTGAGATCCGGTTTCTTAATTTCTTTGATTTCCAGATTTAACTTCTTATCTGTAAACTTCTGAACTTCATTCTTTAAATTCTCGATTTCAGCACCTGCTCTACCAATTACTACACCAGGCTTTGAAGTAAAGATGATTATTTTCAAACGGTCAGATGCTCTTTCAATCTCGATCTTGGAAATTCCTGCACTGTATAACTTTTTCTTAAGGAATTTTCTAATGTTGTAATCTTCTACGAGATTGTCAGCAAAATCCGCTTCAGCGTACCATTTAGAGTCCCAGTCTTTAATAACTCCGACTCTTATGCCATGAGGATTAACCTTTTGTCCCATTATTGCCCTCCTTATCTTTCATTCAGAACTACTGTAATATGACACATTCTCTTTTCGATACGATAAGCTGTGCCTCTAGCTCTAGGTCTGATTCTTTTCATAATTGGTCCTTGGTTAGCAAAACATTCATCAATGTAAAGCTTAGAAGTATCCATATTTTTAACTTCAGCATTCGCAATTGCTGACTTTAATAATTTCTCAACTACAGCAGATGCATATCTTGGGCTATATGCTAAGATACCAAGTGCTGTCTGTACATCCTTACCACGAATGGCGTCTAAAACGAAACAAGCCTTCTGTACAGAAATTCTTGCAAAGCTTAATTTAGCTGATGCTCTGTTATCCTTCTGCTCATTTCTTTCTCTCTTTATTTGGGATCTATGTCCTTTCGCCATGGATGAACCTCCTTCCATCTAATGCAACTGCATTATCTTCTTGTTTTCTTTTCGTCTTTTCCGTGTCCTCTATAGGTTCTGGTAGCAACAAACTCACCAAGCTTGTGTCCAACCATATCTTCTGTCACATATACAGGCACATGTCTTTTTCCATCATGAACTGCGATTGTATGACCAACCATCTGTGGGAAAATTGTTGAGCGGCGTGACCATGTCTTAATAACAGTCTTCTCTCCGCTTGCATTCAACGCATCTACTTTTTTCAATAAATGATCATCAGCAAATGGTCCCTTTTTAAGTGAACGAGCCATGTATTCTAACCTCCTTAGAAATCTTCTATCGAATCTGATTCCACGATCAGATCCATAATTATTGAAACGGCATCATTTCTTTGTTGTTTGATTCGCAAATGTTTAAACATCATTTGCTTAATTTGTACATGTTCTAGAAATGATTACTTAATCGCTTTACCGTCTCTTCTTCTTACGATAAGCTTATTAGATTTTTTGTTGTGCTTTCTAGTCTTAAGACCGAGAGCTGGTTTACCCCAAGGAGTAACAGGGCCTGGACGACCGATACCTGTTCTACCTTCACCACCACCGTGAGGATGGTCATTAGGGTTCATTACGGAACCACGTACAGTAGGTCTGATACCCATGTGACGTTTACGTCCTGCTTTACCGATTGTGATAAGTTCATGATCAATGTTACCAACCTGACCGATTGTTGCTCTACAGATGATTGGAACAAGTCTCATTTCACCACTTGGAAGACGAAGTGTAGCGTACTTACCTTCTTTAGCCATAAGCTGTGCTGAGTTACCAGCCGCACGTACTAACTGAGCACCTTTTCCAGGATATAACTCGATGTTGTGAATCTGAGTACCTACTGGAATATTCTGAAGTGGTAAGCAGTTACCTACTCTAATTTCAGCTGTCTCGCCATTCATAACCTTTGTTCCAACAGTAAGACCGTTAGGAGCAAGGATATATGCTTTTTCACCATCAGCATAGCTGATTAATGCGATATTTGCTGTTCTGTTTGGATCATATTCGATGCTAACAACAGTTGCTGGAATACCGTCTTTTCTTCTCTTGAAATCGATGATTCTATATTTTCTTCTAGAGCCACCACCCTGGTGTCTTACTGTGATCTTACCCTGATTGTTACGGCCTGCTTTCTTATTTAAGGAAACAACCAATGATTTCTCAGGCTTTGATGCAGTGATTTCAGCAAAATCAGAACCAGTCATGTGTCTTCTGGAAGGTGTATATGGGTTATAGGTTTTAATTCCCATGATTTGCACTCCTTTCAAAACGATGTTAAATATTGTTTTCTTAACATCTTGTGTAATATTGCGAAAGATAAGCTTCTTTCACTTTTTTATAGTCCTGAGAAAATTTCGATCTCAGCACTGTCAGCTGTTAACTGAACAATTGCTTTCTTCACCTTAGAGGTCTTACCGGAAGTAGCGCCACGTCTGCGTGTCTTTCCGTCCTGGTTAATGGTATTAACTCTCTCAACCTTTGCTCCGACAAACATTTTCTCAACAGCTTCTTTTATCTGATTCTTTGTAGCTTCTGGACGAACTGAGAATGTATATTTCTTTTCGCTCATCTCGTTCATGCTCTTCTCAGTTACGATTGGTTTAATGATGACATCATAATATTTTAAATCTGCCATTATGCGTACACCTCCTCAATCTTTGCTACAGCATCCTTAGTTAATACTAAAGTATCATACTTTAAGATGTCGTATACGTTAATGGAGTTTGATACTACTGTTCTTACTTTAGGAAGGTTTCTTGCAGAAAGCTGTACATTAGCATTTTTCTCTCCGATTACAACTAATGCTTTCTGTAATTTTAAGCTATCAAGAACTGCCTTCATGTTCTTTGTCTTGATCTCACCAAAGCTTAAGTCATCAAGAACAAAGAATTTAGCTTCATTTACTCTGGATGTTAAAGCTGATTTAATTGCAAGAGCCTTTTCCTTCTTATTCATCTTGAAGGAATAATCTCTAGGCTTTGGAGCGAATACAACACCGCCGCCCTTCCACTGAGGGGATCTGGTTGAACCCTGTCTAGCATGACCGGTTCCTTTTTGTCTCCAAGGCTTTCTTCCGCCGCCGCTTACTTCAGCACGGGTTTTTGCGCTTTGTGTTCCCTGACGTTTGTTTGCTAACTGCAACACAACTGCCTGGTGAACTAAATGATCATTTATCTCTACTCCGAAGATTGCATCGTTAAGCTCTAATGTGCCAACTTCTTTACCTTCGATATTGTAAACTTTTACATTTGCCATTTAAGTGTTCCTCCTTTCTTAAAGCTCTAGTTTGATTTCTTTACTGATTCTTTCAGCATTACTAAGGATTTCTTTGGTCCAGGTACAGCACCCTTCACAAGAATAAGGTTCTTTTCAACATCAACTCTTACAATTTCAAGATTCTGAACTGTAGCTCTTACAGCTCCCATATGACCAGGCATGTGCTTACCTTTGAATACTCTACCAGGTGTTGTTGCAGCACCGTTGGAACCTGCATGTCTGTGATACTTGGAACCGTGCTTCATTGGTCCTCTTGATAAATTGTGTCTCTTGATTGCTCCTTGGAAACCTTTTCCCTTAGTTTTACCTACTGCATCAATTCTGTCACCTTCTGCGAAGATATCAGCTTTGATTTCCTGACCTACTTTGTAGTCAGCAGCATTCTCAAACTTGAATTCTCTAAGATGTCTTTTATTAGCAACACCTGCTTTTGCAAAGTGTCCTTTTCTTGGCTTATTTACCAGAGACTCTCTGATATCACCAAAACCAACCTGTACTGCTGCGTATCCATCATTATCAACAGTTTTAACCTGTGTAACGAAAAGTGGACCAGCCTGCAATACTGTTACCGGAACAAGCACTCCGTTTTCACCGAAAACCTGAGTCATTCCGACTTTAGTAGCTAAAATCGCTTTTTTCATTGTCTTACCTCCTGTTTAATCTACAGCGGATCACCACGCGGTATCTTATATCGCGTTTAAGTGGCGATCATCCTAGATGGTTATATACAATCATATATGAACCCTAAGGATTACTTCATAATAAATTTGTTGCTTGTCTTGCTCTTCCCTATGTCGTCAGTGTCCACGCTCAAAATGAATTATTTTGTTTTCATCTTGATGTCAATGTACACACCTGCAGGCATTTCCAATCTGGATAATGCATCAACAGTTTTCTGAGTAGGTGTGATGATATCAACTAATCTCTTGTGTGTTCTCTGCTCGAACTGCTCTCTGGAATCCTTATACTTGTGAACCGCTCTCAGAATTGTAACTACTTCCTTCTTAGTAGGCAACGGAACTGGTCCGCTCACCTTAGATCCTGTCTTCTTCACAGTATCGATGATCTTTGCAGCAGATTGATCGATTAAATGATGATCATACGCCTTTAATGTGATTCTCATTACTTGACTTGCCATAAAAAAAGCCGCCTCCTTTTCGCACTTAATTTCAGTACGACAAGTGGTGACTGTACACTCATCCGTGTGTATCTTCATCTTTCATGCGAATAATCCGGCAAACCGGATTTCAACCAACAAATCATTGCTGATTTGCAGACAATATGATGTATGATATTCTTCACACGTTTATCTGTCCTAGACAGAATATATATGGTACAGTGACTTGTCGCCAGTTTTCATAACTTGACCTTCGCTCCACGGAAAACCTACCAGGCTTGGTAGCAACCTCACGCTTCAACGCTATCAATGTCACAACATGAGATATTATATAACAACATGAAAGTATTTGCAAGTACTTTTTTTGATTTTTTTATAACATCAGATATTTGTTAAATCATTATAGGGTTTTACCAGATATCCCCATTACTTCCATATAAACCTTTGGTTATTGTAACCAACAACATAATCGCTTATTCACAAAAATTAGTTTCTTCTTAATTAAATACAGCAATACTAAAGCTTGATATTCAATCAAAAAAAGGAAATAGAATAGGCACTAACAATCCTAAGTTCTATTTCCCTAATGAACATATCTTTTATCGTTCCCAGCGTCCTGATGCTCCACATGGCAGTACGAGTCCATTTCCTGAGACAGGAAGGCCTATTTCATCCGCAGTTACCTTACCACCAAATTTCTTTCCAATCTCTTCAGACAGCATATAGGTTAAAACACCCGCCTGTAAACCTGTAGTATAGGAATTTATTAAGAAGAACAAGGGCTCGTCCGTTAATACCTGTGTACATAACTGAACAAAGGGATGAATACTGTCCTCAATCTTCCAGGTCTCCCCCTTTGGTCCTCTGCCATAGGAAGGAGGATCCATGATGATTGCATCATATTTATTACCTCTTCTGATTTCACGCTCTACAAACTTCACACAGTCATCTACAATATAACGAATTGGCGCTTCTGCCAGTCCAGATGCAGTAGCATTTTCCTTAGCCCAGGTTACCATACCCTTAGATGCATCAACATGTGTCACTGCTGCACCAGCCTTTGCCGCTGCCAGAGTTGCACCTCCGGTATAGGCAAACAAATTGAGCACCTTAACCTGCCTGTCCTTCACACTCTTAATCTTCTCAGAGAACCAGTCCCAGTTAACAGCCTGCTCTGGAAACAGTCCCGTATGCTTAAAGTTAAAGGGCTGTAGATTAAAGGTTAAATCTTTGTAGTTGATGCTCCACTGTTTGGGTAAATCAAAAAACTCCCACTCACCGCCGCCCTTAGTGCTTCGATGATAATGTGCATTTGGTTTTTTCCAACCTTTATTATTTTTTGCGGTGTTCCAGATAACCTGAGGATCCGGACGTACCAATATATATTGTCCCCAACGTTCCAGCTTCTCTCCGCTCGAGGTATCAATCACTTCGTAGTCTTTCCAATCACTTGCAATCCACATAATTCTCTCGCTTTCTTGTGAAATATTTCTCTCCCATTATAAAGCAGGTAATCCTCAATTACAATGCAAAATTTTAATCCGGCTGCCAGAGCTTCTTAATCTTCTATCACCTATTTCTTAACATATTTTAACTTGACCTTACAGGTAAGAACGATTAAACTTGTAACTGTGATGAGTCACTAATATTTGAATATATATGATATAAAATGAATTATCTATTAGATACTGTAAATTGTGAATCAAAAAAATTATTCACATTCGACACCCGGTGGCATAACAGCCAAATGGTAGTTAATAGTATATACACAAGGGAAAAAACTATAAATAATTTTAATTACCGTTTCGACGGTAGAATGGAGGAACTATGGGTATTTTAACAAGATTCAGAGACATTATGTCCAGTAACATCAACGCACTGCTCGACAAAGCAGAGGATCCTGAGAAAATGATTGATCAATGCCTTCGTAATCTCAACTCTGATTTGGGTAAGGTGAAATCAGAAACCGCTGCTATCATGGCAGAGGAACAACGCGCAAAGAGAGTACTTGATGATTGTAATGAGGAAATTGCCAAAATGCAAACCTATGCTGTAAAAGCATTAGAGGCTAACAACGAAGCGGATGCAAGAAAGTTCCTTGAGCAAAAGGCTTCACTTTCCTCAAAGCTTCCCGGACTTAAGGAAGCCTATGATTTAGCTCACTCCAATGCAACACACATGAGAGAAATGCACGATAAATTGGTAAATGACATTGATGAACTGGAAGCTCGCAAGGACATGATCAAAGGTAAACTGGCAGTTGCTAAGACACAGGAAAGAATTAATAAAATGAGCTCCTCTGTTGGCAGTGCAAACGATTCCATTGCAAGTTTTAAGCGCTACGAAGAAATGGCTGATAAAGCTCTGGATAAAGCAAATGCTATGGCTGAATTAAATGCTTCTTCACAGGAACAATCCATCGAGGACTTAACAAAGAAATATACCCAAGATTCTAATGTAGAAGACGAACTTGCTGCATTGAAAGCCAACTTAGGAAAATAATCTATTAACAAGATAATCACGTGCGGGCTATCACATAATGAGTTGATAATGGTTATTAATCGTCTATTATGAAGCTACCTGTCATGAACCGGAGAAAAAGGCTTTACCTGCTTCTCCGGTTTGCGTGCGTAAGGAGGATCTATGTCCACTGTAATACATTATAAATGCCCTAATTGTGGGGCTGATATGGCATTTGACAGTCAAACCGGTTTGCTCAGCTGTAAAAGCTGCGGAAGAACTGATAAGATCGAGGAGATGGCTGGAAATGCTCACTCTCACCAAGGAGATGTTTCCTATGATATGGATGAGGAGGATCGAAAGGCAGCTGATTCCGCTTTTGATCACGGGTATAAGAACCCCTCACAGGAAGATGAACCAAGCAGCCATTCTACTTTCAAAGAGAATGAAGCAGCTCAGTACCATTGTAACAACTGCGGAGCTGTACTAATTACAGATGCTCAGACTACAGCAACTACCTGCAGCTTCTGCGGCGCGGGCGTTGTCCTGGGAGATCGTCTTACTGGCAGCCTGGCACCCGCAAAGGTAATCCCCTTTACAATCAGTAAGGAACAGGCCCAAGAAGCCTTTAAAAAATGGTGTCGTAAAGGTCTCCTAACTCCTAAAGACTTTATGACCGCTGATCGTATTAAAAATATTACCGGTTTGTACGTCCCCTTCTGGTTATACGATCTAAACGGGCGCGGCGAAGTAGAAGCCACCTGTACCCGAGTACGCACCTATACCATGGGCGAGTGGATTTATACTGAAACAAAATGGTATCATGTTTACCGAAAGGTTGATTTAAATTATGATAACATCCCTTGTGATGCCTCTAAGAAAATGGAGGATTCCATGATGGATAAGTTGGAGCCCTTTCAATATAATAATCTAAAAGACTTCAACATGCCTTATCTAGCTGGATATATTGCAGAAAAGTATGATTTTACAGATGAGCAAATGTTGCCTAGAATTAAGGAGCGGGTCGGTGGTTACGTTCATAACTATCTTCGCTCTACCATTAATGGCTATAGTACTGTTAATATTAACCGCGAGGATATTAATGTTAGAAAAGAGAAAGCGGATTATACCTTACTTCCTATTTGGATGGTATGTTATGATTATCGTAAAGCAGAACATAACTTTGCAATGAATGGTCAGACCGGCAAAATTGTAGGAAAGCCGCCCTTAAGTAAGCAAAAGATGTTTGTCTGGTTTGCAGGAATCACTGCAGGCAGTTTCCTCATTATGCGGCTTCTTACCTTATTGTTAGGAGGTGGATTCTAATGAAACACACAAAAGCGCGTATTTTAGCCTCCGCTTTTACAATGTTACTAATACTTATCACCCTTATTCTGCCTTCCACCTATGCCAGAGCAACGGAAACTTCAGATACTTATCAACATGTATACGATAATGCCGGACTTTTATCCACAGATGAAATAACTGAGCTGGAGACTCTGTGTAAAAGTTATGGAGATAATGCGGGGATTGAAATTATGATTTTAACTCATAATGATTCTACTGCACCTTATGCTGAGGAATATATAGGAAACTTCGAGGATCAATTACCAGTCGGTGATCGTGTCTATCTTCTAGTTGATATGTATAACCGAGTTGTATTTATGGAAGGCTATGGGACAGCAGAAACCTATATTCATTCCAAGCGCATTGACTCGATCATTAACGAGATAACCCCAAACCTATCAGATGGTAATTACTACGATGCCTTCGTCACCTATATTGAACGCTCCGCAGCATATATGAGTGACGACTCCGAGTTAAATTATGATCATGATTACAGCGCCGGGACTCCACAGTCCAGTGATCCTAACGCTCCTAATTATGATGAGACCTGGCCTTCCAATTATAATAAAGCTGAAAATATTATCAGCAACATCTGGGTTCAACTAGTAATTGCTGTTGTCATCGGAGCAACTACCGTAGCGATTATGGCATACAATTCCGGAGGTAAAATGACCGCAGGTGCAAATAACTATATGGACCAAAGCCATTCCGGTCTAATCGGTCGAAGAGATGATTACCTGCGAACAACTGTAACCCGAGTTAGAAAGCCTCAGAACAATAACAATTCCGGAAGCGGGGGATTTAATGCTGGTGGCTTCCGAGGTGGCGTGTCCGGCGGTGGTAGATCCCACAGCTCCGGTGGCGGTAGATTCTAATCTCTTAATTAACGATTTGGTATTAACCATACGAACTATATTGTTTCATAATAATTAACTTTAAACTATGTATTAATAAGGAGGGACTTAGAATGGGTCTATTTTCCAAGCAATTTGCAAATGTAGTGGAATGGCAAGAATTTCGGGAGGACATGATTTTTTATAAATGGCATAATGATGAGATAAAAAAGGGCAGCCGATTAATCATTCGTCCTGGTCAAGATGCAGTCTTCTTATATAATGGTAAAATTGAAGGTATTTTTAAGGATGAGGGTGATTATGATATTGAATCTCAAATTATACCCTTCCTCTCCACCTTATCCGGCTTTAAATTTGGTTTTAACAGCGGTATGCGGGCTGAAGTGCTCTTTATTAACACAAAGGAATTTATTGTGAAGTGGGGAACACAAAATGCTATTAATATTCCTACTTCACAATTGCCTGGAGGTATGCCGATACGTGCAAACGGCACCTTCACCTTTAAAGTGTCAGACTATGTAAAATTAATTGATAAAATTGCAGGCGTAAGGGATTCCTATCTTGTGGAGGAGGTTAGACTGCGTATTGTAACCATCCTCGACCAGCTTCTGATGAAATGGATCAGCAAGGAAGGAAAAGATATGTTCAACCTTCAGGCCAACTCCTTTGATATTTCTTCCGGAATACGTACTGATTTAGACATGCAGCTCTTTGATAGCGGATTGACTGTAACAGCCTTTCATGTTATGAGCTTTACCTATCCGGAAGAGATTCAAAAGATGATTAATAAAAATGCTTCCTATAGTATGGTGGGCGATGTGAACCGCTATCAACAGATGGCAATGACAGAGGGAATTGCTAATGGCCAGGTAAAGGGAGGCGGTGTTGCTTCTGATATGGCAGGAATGATGATGGGTATGAATATGGCAAATCAGATGATGCAGAATATGAATCAGACAAATCAGGCGGGGAACACACAAGGCAATACGGGGCATACTAATCCAGGCAGCACAAACTCTGGTCAGAATACTCCTACGGGTTCAAAACCAAACTTCTGCCCGAACTGCGGTACAAAGACGGGAGAAGGTAATTTTTGTTCTAATTGTGGCCAGAAGCTCTAATATCTTTGTCATGAGCATTATACTTCTTTAGATAGAAAAGAGTATCATGATAAATTGTTTTTAAATAGCTTATCATGATACTCTTTTCTGTGTGCTAAGCATTCCTAGCAACACCTGTTTCTCTTCTTCTTTTTATAACTCTTCTATATAGTTACTTTACATAGTTTCTTTCTATAAACCTACAACCCCAAGTCCTTCCTCATCTTCTCCGACAGCATATTCTTTCGTAGATTAAATCCAAAGGTTTGAACCAATCCACTGTCACCGAACCGATAGGTAAGATTCACTGCAACATCATCTTCAATATCAAAGAAAATTGGGTTGTTCATACTGTACTCACTATCAATTAGGGCAGGTAATATCCTAATAATATCTGACTGATCCTTGTAGCTGATAGGTTCCACTGCCGTCCCCATTACAACCTTAGTTCCACCAGTTGACATAACCGTTTGGATTCTATTGTAATTATACATTGAGATTTCTAATATATTTTCGGGAATCATGCTCTTCTTAACATCAAAGCCTTGTTCCTCTATAAATGCTAATGTCTTTACACAGGACGGATAGACATAATAGTTATCATATGTAAAATCACCCACTTTAAAGCGTAATGTAACAACTGGCCTCTCATTGGCAACCTCATCCAAGGTCACTGTTCTTAATTCATCTTTATAAATCTTTACCAGCTGTAATAACCCATTCCCAGCGACACTAAAGTTAATTCCCTCCTTAGAGTCCAATCCTTTTGCATCATAGTTAAGTATTTCTGTAGGATATGCTATCCAGGCTAGATTGATATCCTTTTCCTCCCATTGATAAAGCTGGAAGTGAGTATCTTTATATTCCTGCATGGAATAAATAGCAGATAAATCACTCTTGCACTCTTCTAGTGTAAGACCATAGCAGCGATAGATTTCCCTGCCGCTTGTCAAGGTATATTTAACATAATAAGTATATGGCTCCTTATTCCTGTAGCGAGCATTATAATCGTTCCTATCTTCTTTCTTAACCCGGTTCTTAACTCCTATTTGTACCATATCATAAGCTGCTTTAAAATCCGTTAATTCCATTTTACTTAGCTCATATTGCATGGCATTATAATAGATACGCTCTCCATTCTCAACCACATAATGATCGAGTCCCTGGTCAAATCCAGACATTGATACACTCATACTCTTTATATCATCTTCCTTAGGGATATAACTATCATATCCAACTACATCAAACCTTAAAACAAGTGCAACCAATGTAATCGTTGCAGCACTCAGCAGCATTTGTTTCTTATGGTGAAATACACATCTAATATCAAATTCAAACAAGACTTGAACTAAGCCATAGCTCACAATAAAAGCAAACACCACACCAAAAGCAAACCAAGCATCGGAACCAAAAGAAACAATACTTCTTAATAAGATTCCTCCTCCCAGGGAGAGTGGTATCACTAGTAAAAACTTAATAATAGGTTTTGATATTCCAAAGGCCATTGACTTACCTGCAGCTTCAGAGGGGCGTTTCTTATAAAGTAATAATGCACATCCAACCAATAGTATTGTGGCACCGATTGAAGCTATAATACTTAAGATAGCATCATTGCCTTTCAGGTTATGAGTTGCTACGTTGATATAGCTTTCCAAGGGTGACAGTAATGATGTGCTTTTGTTGCTACCGGAATAATTAGTGAAGGTAGAAAAAAAGCTTAAAAACAAAGCATTTTTTAGTTCTCTAACTGTAGGCATATACAATAAGAATACCCCGGTGCCGCAAATACTTATGATTAAATTTCCCGTCAACATAACTGCTATTATTGTCAGAGTATATATTAGGCTGAAAAATAAAAGGTTAATTCCTACTCCGTTTATTGCCGCCAGAAATATCTCAGCGTTTAGATAGTGATTCATACTTAAAATCAATAAACTGAATATCAAATTGATTACATATGGTACGAGATAAATTAGTATCCCATTTAGATAAGATGTAAAAAACAAACGTTCTCTTCTAACCGGCATACTGTGATAAAAATCTACTTTCTTTCTGGAATGAAGGAAAAAGAACCCGCTTAATCCACAAACAACCGCACAAATCATTGTTGCTGCAATAATTACTACGTTTCCTGAACCTATCAATCCCTTTAATTGGAGCATTTCCCATTCTAAGTTTTCATTTCCTTGAAAATTACTGATATTTAAAGCGCAGATAATCGGAAGCAGAACAATAAATGCCAGCATGGATAGAGCAATACTCCAGACTCTCCGTTTCATATCTTCGATTTGTAATTTAATAAATGAGTTTTTTAATGTCATATCCAACTACCTCCGTCTCGCTTACGAATATTTCTTCCAGTGATAATGGTATGGTCTCTGAGAAAACCGTGTTTGCTTTATCCATGCGAAGATCTATTTCCTCCATCGTACCTCTTATCGTGATCGTATAGAGAGAACCTCTTTGCTCCACCTTTAGTAGCTCCATGCCATCAAATAGTTCTGAAACGTTAATATCACCCTGGAAGACGCACTGAACCTTATGGATATTCAACTTCATGTCGTAGAGCTCCTTCGATAAGAGGATACCGCCCTTATGCATTAAACCAACATGATCACAGATATCCTCCAGTTCTCTCAGATTATGGGATGCAATAATTACGGTCAGATTCCTTTCTGCGATCTCCTTTGCAAAAATACTTTTTACTGCCTGGCGCACCACGGGATCAAGTCCATCAAAGGTCTCATCACAAAATAGGTATTTAGTATTTGCACAGATGCCACAGATAATCGACAGCTGTTTCTTCATACCTTTGGAAAAGGTGTTGATCTTTCTATTTTGATCAAGTTCAAAATGTTCTAATAATTTATCAAAGCGTTCCGTATCAAAGGAGGCATAAATATTTTTATAAAATACTTTTAAATCCTTTGGAGTTCCATTGCTAAAGTAATATTGTTCATCAGAGATATAAAAGAATAAACTTTTTGCCTCAATGTTCTCATATACTTTCATTCCATCAACTGTAATCGTCCCACGATCCGGTCGGATGATACCACAGAGCATTCTGATAAAGGAACTTTTACCTGCACCATTTGTTCCAATGAGTCCAAACACATTGCCCTCTTTAATTTTGACTGATACTTGATCAACCGCTTTTATACTATCAAATTGCTTGCTTACCTCTATCGCCTCAATCATCTGCTGGCTCCCCCTTATATGTTTGTTTAACCTTATTTATAAAATCTTCCTCCGTAATACCGATATTCTTTGCTTCTTCGACAACCTGCGCTAGCTCCTGATACACCTCGTTACGTTTCTGCTGTGATAGCAAATCATCAGCTGCAATGAAACTACCCTTCCCTTTCACAGAGTAGATATATCCCTGCCTTTCCAGTTCTGCATAAGCTCTTTGAATCGTATTTGGATTAATGGACAGTTCCATTGCCAGGGATCGCACAGATGGCAACTGGCTATTTGGGTCTAAGGCGCCTTTTATTATTAGTTCTTTAAACCTTTCTACAACCTGTTCGTAGATAGGTCTACGATCTTTATAGTTAATAATGATCATAGGCTCCTCCTTTCTAACTGACTCTGTTTGTTTTATTATTAATATATAATATGTATTAACTGTATTATTATGATTAATACAGTTATACTACAGCAAAACAATCAATCTGTCAACCATATACTGGTTATGAATAACAATTTTTCCGGTTACTCATAACCAGTATATAAAAAAAGACCCTAAGAACCATAACGCTGCAAATTCTTGTGGATTGCCCCTGCGATATGATTCTCAGAATCTAATATTGTAAGACATTATATACTAATATTTCATTTATATTACTGTACTTTAGCATTACTCCGCTTGCAATATTACCTTGCATGTAACACTACTTGGTTTTTATATACTTGCTTTCTTATTACTTTGTTTCTTATTACTTTCTTTCTTATCACTTTGTTTCATTTTACTTTGCTTCATTTTACTTTGCTTCTTATTACTTTGCTTCTTATTACTTTGCCTCTTATTACTTTACTTATTTTTTTGTAATTATGCTTCTAATATATATGTTTTCATTTAATTTATAAGCTTTCTATAGTAACTTTCTAGTTCATTTTAAATACATCATCACTCATTAAGCCCTTCAGCTTAGCATCAGCATCCGCCTCACTGCTTCCCTTCACACCAAAGTATACCTTAATCTTTGGCTCCGTACCGGAAGGTCTGATTGCGCACCAGGCATTATCATTCAAATCAAAGTAAAGTACATCGGACTGTGGTAAACCGGTAGAAGAAATTGTACCGTTGGCCATATCCTTAATGATATCTTCTTTATAATCTCTGAACCTCTCTACGGTATAATCACCGATTCTCTTTGGAGGATTTGCACGGTAACCAGCCATTATTTCCTTTATCTTAGCCATTCCTTCGATACCACTTAAGGTTACAGCCAGAAGATCTTCTTTGAAATAGCCATATTTCTCATACATTTTATTCATCTGATCATATAGAGAGATACCTTTTGATTTATAGTAAGCAGCCGCTTCGCATAGGCACATCACTGCCACAATAGCATCCTTATCCCTAGCATGTGTGCCGACAAGACAGCCATAACTTTCTTCATAGCCAAAGATGTACTCATTAGATCCTGTCTGCTCAAAAAGTTTGATCTGCTCACCAATATACTTAAAGCCTGTTAAAACCTCAATTAGTTTGGCATCGTATTGTTTTGCAATCATATCGGACATATTGCCGGTAACGATGGTTTTAATCAAGGTAGCATTCTTTGGCAGAAGCCCTTTCTCAGCCTTCTGGGAGAATTCATATTCTGCAATCAGAGCACCGGACATATTACCGTTAAATAATACGAAATCACCTGTCTCATTACGAACCATAATTCCCAGACGATCCGCATCCGGATCCGTAGCGAGGATTAGATCCGCACCAACTTCATTTGCCAGCTTCTCAGCAAGTGCAAATACCTTCGGGTTTTCTGGATTTGGATATCCTACGGTAGAAAATTCACAGTCAGGAAGCTCTTGCTCCGGAACCACATATACATTTTCAAAGCCCAGCTCCCTCAAAATTCTCCGTACCGGAAGATTTCCTGTGCCATGAAGGGGAGTATATACGATTTTAAGCTTCTTTCCTTCCACTGTTAAGGGATTCAAGACTAGCTTCTTTAGCGTTGCGATATACTTCTCATCAACTTCTTCACCGATGATCGTTAACAGCCCTTGTGCAAGAGCATCCTCTTTACTCATAAACTTTGCGGAAGCAAAATCACTGATGGAATTGACTTCATTAATAATTTCCACATCCTTAGGACTGGTAACCTGTGCCCCATCCTCCCAGTACACTTTATAGCCATTATATTCTGCCGGATTATGACTTGCCGTAATTACGATACCAGCGATACATCCAAACTCGCGGACAGCAAAGGAAAGCTCTGGGGTAGGACGTAAGGAATCAAACAAATATGCATGAATTCCGTTAGCAGCCAGACACAATGCACTATCCAGCGCAAACTCCGGAGACATTCTTCTGGAATCATAAGCGATAGCAACTCCTCTTTTCTCCCCACCTGCTTTAATAATTGTATTTGCAAGCCCTTGGGTTGCTCTTCTTACAGTATATAAATTCATACGGTTTACACCAGCGCCTAAGATACCGCGAAGACCCGCTGTACCAAATTCCAGATCCATATAGAAGCGTTCCTTGATTTCATTCTCATTATCTTTTATCGCTGCGAGTTCTGCTCTGGTAGCCTCATCAAAATACTGGTTTGATAACCAATCCTGATATTTTTTTAAATAATCCATACTCATAACCTCATCCTGATTTATTTAGGTTTAAGGTAACCTATAACCCACACTGTTACATATATTAGTTAATCTTTTCTTATGTCAATATCATACAAAACTCATGCTTTTACAAGCTGTACCAAGCTTTAAAAACATGAGGATAAACTTATAATACAATGCTTTATTTGGAAAATCAATGTTTTTTTATTATTACAACATTTTTTCTGTTATATATCAGTTTTATTGTAACAGAAAGCTTAAATTTATCCTTATTCTGAACATACTAAATTTCGACAAAATTATCAGTGTTTTAATAAAAGAAGCTGCTGTTTTGCTAAACACATCAGCAAACAGCAGCTTTTTCATTAACCAACTTTAATTCATTTTAAATTTGAATCCTATAGACCGTCGCTATAGTCATCTTCTGAGATTCCCTTAAGGTTAAACTCAGTTTCAGTCCAGTCTCCATCGTTGTGTGAATTCTCACCGTAACCAACATGTGCATCATCCATACCTGGAATACTGTCTTCTCTTTGAAGAAGGTCATTCTTATGAGCGTACTTATCTTCGTTGTAAACAATTTCTGCTATTCCGTCTTCTGCTTCATAAACACCGTCTTCATCATACTCTTCCGCGAAATACTCTTCATCACCAAAGGAATCCTCGGAATAGTCGAAATCATTGTATTCACCTAGATAAGCGCCATCTCCTTCGATATCCTCAGAAAGCATATATTCTTCCTGTGTATCGGTATCTAATTTCACGGAGCGGTATCTCTTCATACCAGTACCTGCTGGAATCAGCTTACCAATGATAACATTTTCCTTAAGACCGATTAACGGGTCAACCTTACCCTTAATCGCTGCTTCCGTAAGAACCTTAGTGGTCTCCTGGAAGGAAGCTGCTGATAAGAAGGAATTAGTTGCAAGGGAAGCCTTTGTGATACCAAGCATTACCTGCTTACCATCTGCAACTTCTAAGCCCTCTGATAACATCTTTTCATTCTCATCTTCGTACTCTAAGATATCTACTAAGGTACCAGGTAAGAAAGCGGTATCACCATTGGTTTCGATACGAACCTTCTTCAGCATCTGACGTACAATTACTTCGATATGCTTATCGTTGATCTCAACACCTTGCAGACGGTAAACTCTTTGTACTTCCTGGATCATATAATCCTGAACGGCACGAATTCCCTTTATCTTTAAGATATCGTGAGGATTTACACTACCTTCTGTCAGCTCATCGCCGGCCTCAATAATGTCATTATCCACAACTTTTATTCTAGAACCATATGGAATTAAGTATGCCTTAGATTCCATTGTTTCATTATTTGTTACAATAACTTCACGCTTCTTCTTAGTGTCTTTGATTGTGACTACGCCACCGAATTCTGCAATAATTGCAAGACCTTTCGGCTTTCTAGCCTCGAAAAGTTCTTCGACACGAGGAAGACCCTGTGTGATATCATCACCCGCAACACCACCGGTATGGAAGGTACGCATGGTAAGCTGTGTTCCTGGCTCACCGATGGACTGAGCAGCAATAATACCAACTGCTTCACCAACCTGAACTGCTTCACCAGTAGCCATGTTTGCACCATAACACTTAGCACATACACCAATGTGGGACTTACAGGATAATACGTTACGGATTTTAACCTTATCTACACCTGTTGCCATAATTCTAGCAGCACGCTTTGGTGTAATCATATGGTTTGCTTTTACAATCATTTCACCATTCGCATCATAGATTGATTCGCAGGAATATCTTCCTGTGATTCTCTCTTCTAAGCCTTCGATAACTTCCTTACCATCTTCGAATGCCTTAATCCACATACCTGGGATTTCTTTGCCTTCCTGGCAGTCAACTTCACGGATAATTAAATCCTGAGAAACGTCAACCAGACGACGGGTTAAGTAACCGGAGTCAGCGGTACGAAGAGCTGTATCAGAAAGACCTTTACGAGCACCATGAGCGGAGATGAAGTACTCCAATACGTCAAGACCTTCACGAAGGTTGGACTTGATTGGTAATTCAATCGTACGACCTGATGTATCAGCCATAAGTCCACGCATACCTGCAAGCTGTTTAATCTGCTTATCGGAACCACGGGCACCGGAGTCGGACATCATCTTGATGTTGTTAAACTTATCAAGACCGCTTAACAGCTTATCTGTTAAGATCTTATCTGCTTCTTTCCAGGTTTCGATAACGGTATTGTATCTTTCATCTTCTGTCATTCTACCACGTCTGTACTCTTTTGCGATATTCTCGATGGTTGCTTCTGCATCATCCAGAATCGCTTGCTTCTCTGCAGGCACTTCCATATCGGAAATGGATACAGTCATCGCAGCACGTGTGGAATATTTATAACCCAATGACTTAACGGCATCGAGGATTTCAGCTGTTTTTGTAGCACCATGAATATTGATGCACTTTTCAAGAATTGGTTTCAACTGTTTCTTACCAACTAAGAAGTTAATCTCAAGTGTTAAGAAATTCTCATCCTTGGAACGATCTACGAAACCAAGGTCCTGAGGAATAATTTCATTGAAGATGAAACGTCCAAGCGTTGATTCAACAGTTCTTATCTCATTAACGCCATCCTTATTGATACCATTTCTTCTTACCTTGATCATCTCATGAAGAAGGATTGCTCCGTTCTCATAAGCAAGGATTGCTTCATTCAAGCTCTTAAAGCATGGACGTGGCTTATTTGGCATCTCTCGTTCGATGGTCAAATAGTAGATACCAAGAACCATATCCTGAGAAGGAACGGTTACCGGCGCACCATCGGAAGGCTTTAATAAGTTGTTCGGTGAGAGCAGTAAGAAACGGCACTCTGCTTGAGCTTCTACGGACAGTGGTAAATGCACCGCCATCTGGTCACCGTCGAAGTCCGCGTTGTAAGCGGTACAAACAAGTGGATGAAGCTTAATTGCCTTACCTTCAACCAATACTGGTTCGAAGGCCTGAATACCAAGTCTATGAAGGGTTGGGGCACGGTTTAACATAACCGGATGTTCTTTGATAACCTCCTCAAGAACGTCCCAAACCTCGGTCTGAAGTCTCTCTACCATTTTCTTAGCAGATTTAATATTATGAGCGGTTCCCTTTGCTACTAATTCCTTCATTACGAAAGGTTTAAATAACTCGATCGCCATTTCCTTTGGCAAACCGCACTGATATAGCTTAAGTTCAGGCCCAACTACGATAACGGAACGTCCAGAGTAGTCAACACGCTTACCAAGTAAGTTCTGACGGAAACGACCCTGTTTACCCTTTAACATATCGGAGAGGGATTTGAGGGCACGGTTACCAGGTCCGGTTACCGGTCTACCTCTTCTACCGTTATCAATCAGTGCATCAACAGCTTCCTGAAGCATTCTCTTCTCGTTACGAACGATGATGTCCGGAGCACCAAGCTCAAGAAGTCTCTTCAGACGATTGTTACGATTGATAATTCTTCTGTATAAATCGTTCATATCGGAGGTAGCAAAACGTCCACCATCGAGCTGAACCATTGGTCTAAGATCCGGAGGAATAACAGGAATTACGCCTAAGATCATCCATTCCGGCTTGTTGCCGGACTCACGGAATGCTTCAACAACTTCAAGGCGCTTAATGATTCTAGCACGCTTTTGGCCAGTAGAATCCTTCAGTCCTCTCTTTAATTCCTTAGATTCCTTCTCAAGATCAATTGCCTGCAATAATTCCTGGATTGCTTCAGCACCCATACCTAAACGGAAGCTGTTGTATCCATATTTCTCAATTGCTTCTTGTCTTTCCTTTTCATTCAGAACCTGTTTGTACTGTAAGTCTGTGGTTCCCTTATCGATTACGATATAGGAAGCGAAATACAATACTTTTTCCAAGGTTCTTGGAGAAAGATCCAGAATCAGACCCATACGGCTTGGTATTCCCTTGAAATACCAAATATGGGATACAGGTGCTGCCAGTTCAATATGACCCATACGCTCACGACGAACACTAGCTTTTGTTACTTCAACGCCACAGCGATCACAAACAACGCCCTTATATCTAATTTTCTTATATTTACCGCAATGACACTCCCAGTCCTTACTGGGTCCAAAGATTCTCTCACAGAACAAACCATCTTTTTCTGGTTTTAATGTTCTATAGTTAATAGTCTCTGGCTTTCTTACTTCTCCCTTTGACCATTCTCTGATTTTTTCAGGTGAAGCTAAACCAATTTTTATCGCATCATAGGTTATCTCTTGAATATTGCTTATTACTTCAGACATCCTTTGGCTCTCCCTTCGTTTGATCATGTTTATGCAGATTAGGAATTCGAATACTTACTAGGAATCAACTTCAAATTATAAAGTTTCTCCACAAGCTTTGCAGCGACTACTTCCTTCCGGTACAACTGCACCGCAATTCGGACAAATGTCTTCTTCTGTTTCAAGCTCATCTGCTGCTCCTAAGTCTTCCTCTTCTTCATAAATTCCATCTTCCAGTATATCTTCGGATTCATCTTCATAAATATCGAAAATATCGGTCTCAATATCTTCCACATTTGCTTGGGTGAAGCCGGCTTCTTCATAGCCTTCATCATATCTGAAATTGTTATCGCCTTCAATTAATGGAGTCAAGTCAGAATCACCGTAGTCAATGCTTTCTGTCATCTTCACCTCATTACCGTTCTCATCGAGAACTGTAACGTCCAGAGCCAAGGATTGAAGCTCTTTTAATAGAACCTTAAAGGACTCAGGAATACCTGGTTCTGAAATATTTTCTCCCTTAATGATCGCCTCATAAGTCTTAACACGGCCAGTAACATCATCAGATTTTACGGTCAAGATTTCTTGAAGGATATACGCAGCACCGTAAGCTTCCAATGCCCAAACCTCCATCTCACCGAATCTCTGTCCACCAAACTGTGCTTTACCACCAAGTGGCTGCTGTGTTACTAAGGAGTAAGGTCCTGTGGAACGAGCATGGATCTTATCATCAACCAAATGGTGAAGCTTCAGATAATGCATGAAACCAACAGTAACGGAACCATCAAAATATTCACCGGTTCTACCATCACGAAGTCTTACTTTACCATCACGGTTAATCGGAACACCCTTCCAATCTTCTCTGTTCTCAGGATGCTTCTCAAGGTAATCCATCAGTTCTGGATCTAAGGTATCTTTATATTTTGCTTCAAATTCTTCCCAGGTGGAATTTGCATATGCATTTGCAATTTCCAGGGTATCCATAATATCATACTCGTTCGCTCCATCAAATACCGGTGTGGAGATATCTACACCAAGTACTTTTGCAGCAAGGGACAAGTGAATTTCAAGTACCTGTCCGATATTCATACGGGAAGGTACACCTAGAGGGTTAAGAACGATATCAAGTGCTCTACCGTTTGGTAGGAATGGCATATCTTCTACTGGTAATACACGGGAAACAACACCCTTGTTACCATGACGACCAGCCATCTTATCACCAACCTGGATTTTTCTCTTCTGAGCGATATAAACACGCACGGTCTGATTTACACCAGGGGATAATTCGTCTCCATTTTCTCTTGTAAATACTTTTGCATCTACGATAATACCATATTCACCGTGAGGTACACGTAAGGAGGTATCACGAACTTCTCTTGCCTTTTCACCAAAGATTGCTCTAAGAAGTCTCTCTTCAGCGGTAAGCTCAGTTTCACCCTTAGGTGTTACCTTACCAACCAGGATATCTCCGGCACGAACCTCAGCACCGATACGGATAATACCTCTTTCATCCAGATCCTTTAACGCATCATCACCAACGCCAGGAACGTCTCTTGTAATTTCTTCCGGTCCTAACTTAGTATCACGGGATTCTGCTTCATATTCTTCAATATGCACGGAAGTATACACATCTTCCTGCACCAGTCTTTCACTTAATAATACAGCATCCTCGTAGTTATAACCTTCCCAGGTCATAAATCCGATTAAAGGATTCTTACCAAGGGCCAATTCACCCTTAGAAGTAGAAGGTCCATCAGCGATTACCTGACCAGCTGTAATTCTATCCCCGCGGGATACAATTGGTCTCTGATTAATACAGGTTCCCTGGTTACTTCTTGAGAACTTAATCAGGCGGTAAGAGGTCTTTGTATTATCATCATTTTTTACAACTACTTCTTTTGCTGTAACTTTATCAACAACACCGGATTTTTTAGCAACTACACAAACACCGGAGTCAATTGCAGCTTTTGCTTCAATACCTGTTCCAACAGCAGGTGCTTCTGTAATTAACAAAGGAACTGCCTGACGCTGCATGTTGGCACCCATGAGGGCACGGTTAGCATCGTCATTCTCAAGGAAAGGAATTAACGCTGTAGCCACGGAGAATACCATCTTAGGAGATACGTCCATCAGATCAATCTTGTGCTTCTCGTACTGGGAGGTCTCCTCTTTATAACGACCAGAGATACTATTATGGATAAAGTACCCATTCTCATCGATCTCTTCGTTGGCCTGTGCTACAATATATTTATCTTCTTCATCCGCTGTCAGATAAACAACATCATCGATTACTCTTGGATTCATCGGGTCTGTTCTATCGCATTTACGATAAGGTGCCTCAATAAATCCATACTCATTAATTCTTGCATAGGTAGCAAGGGAGTTGATCAGACCGATGTTAGGACCTTCAGGAGTCTCAATCGGACACATTCTTCCGTAGTGGGAATAGTGAACGTCTCGAACCTCGAAACCGGCTCTATCACGGGACAAACCACCAGGACCAAGTGCGGACAAACGTCTCTTATGTGTTAATTCACCAAGAGGGTTGTGCTGATCCATGAACTGGGACAGCTGGGAGCTTCCGAAGAATTCCTTAACCGCAGCGGTAACCGGTTTAATATTTATTAAGGATTGAGGGCTGATGCCTTCTAAATCCTGCGTTGTCATTCTTTCACGAACAACACGTTCCATTCTGGATAAACCGATACGATACTGGTTCTGTAACAACTCACCTACCGCTCTGATTCTTCTGTTACCCAAGTGGTCGATATCGTCGTTATTACCAATACCATATTCTAAATGGATATTATAGTTAATAGAAGCAATGATGTCTTCCTTGGTAATGTGCTTCGGAATCAGCTCATTGATATTCTTCTTAATCGCTTCTTTAAGATCTTCTTTACTTGGATTGTCTGCCAGAATATTTTTCAGAACCGGATAGTATACATCTTCACTAATACCAAGCTCTCTTCTATCAATATCCACATAGTAAGACAGATCAACCATCATATTAGAAAGAACCTTTACATTACGCTCTTCCGCTTGTACCATAACAAATGGCACTGCTACGTTCTGAATCTGTCTGGCAATCTTATCAGTCACCTGAGTACCTGCGGCTGCAATAATCTCACCGGTAGATTCATCAACAACATCTTCAGCAAGTACAAAGCCAACGATTCTGTTACGCATATGAAGCTTCTTATTAAATTTATATCTTCCGACCTTCGCAAGGTCATATCTTCTTGCATCAAAGAACATACTATTTAATAAGGACTCTGCATTTTCTACAGCCAAAGGCTCACCTGGACGAAGCTTTTTGTACAGCTCTAATAAACCGTCCTGATAGCTGCCGGTAGGATCTTTGGAAGTACTTGGATCTTTTGCTAAGGAAGCAAGAATCTTTGGTTCCTCACCAAACAACTGCTTGATTTCCTCATTGGTACCATAACCTAACGCTCTTACAAAGGTAGTAATCGGAACCTTTCTGTTACGGTCAACGCGTACGTAAAAAACATCGTTGGAATCAGTTTCGTACTCCAACCACGCACCTCTATTTGGAATTACGGTAGAGGAGAATAATCTCTTACCGATTTTGTCATGATCTATTGCATAATAAATACCAGGGGAACGTACTAACTGACTTACAATAACTCTTTCTGCACCGTTGATAACAAAGGTACCAGTTTCGGTCATTAACGGCAGATCGCCCATGAAAATATCATGTTCATTGATCTCGTTATTTTCTTTGTTATGGAGTCTTACTTTAACCTTCAAAGGAGCTGCATAGGTAGCATCTCTTTCTTTACATTCTTCTATAGTATATTTGATGTCATCTTCACATAATGTAAAGTCTACGAATTCCAAACTCAAATGTCCACTGTAATCAGCTATTGGAGAAATATCATCAAATACTTCTTTGAGTCCCTCGTCTAAAAACCACTGATAGGAATCCTTCTGTACTTCAATGAGATTGGGCATCTCCAGGACTTCCTTTTGTTTGGAGTAACTCATTCTAACGTTATTACCAACTTTAATTGGATGCATTCTGTTCTTGTCCATTGACGTTTTCACCCCTTGAAATTTTATAAGTTTAATTCTTGCATAAGATGAATCAGTAAACAACTCACCTTATTCTTATAAATAAATAGAAAACTTGAATCCATTTGTTATATGAATTTTCCGTTTGTAACCGTAGATTTTTCCGTTTGTGAAATAGGATAATTCGTTTGCAAAAACAAATCTATCCGTACGTTAGGACGGATTTTCCTATACCAGAAATCACCTTGGTAATCAATTCATTTATAAGGAATAAAAAACTCTTTTCTTTTAGAAACATATATGCTATAATATATATGTAATAGGCATACAGCACCACAATAGTGCATCTTTCATACTATCATACTTCTTTTCAACTGTCAACTCAATTTTTATTGAGTTTTTTCATTTTATTCAAACAATATGCACAATAATGATTTTATCTGCTGGTATTTTATATCAAATTGAAGTCCTTAGGTAGGGAATTCTTTAATGTAAGTTTATAGTTTACAAAACAGTAATTTCAAATTTACTTAATAACCATATTTAATTGTTTCCCAAAATTCCCTGGTGAAGACGGTTAAATGTGGTTTTTTTAGTATAAATTAAAGAACTTATACATCAAGAAAAGGCTGACAAAAACAAAGACGCCCATTTCATGAAAAAGTTATCCAATCATGGGCGTCTATTATATATAATAAGTCTACTTATATTATTTCGTATGGCTTTCTTCCCAGTCAGATTGATGCTGTTTAATCAAGCCAATTAGATCCTGTTTCTGAACATTCTCAGCCGGAAAATCATATAGATAAAGTCTCTCCCCATCTTGTGCCGACTTCTCTTCTTCTTCTATCAGCGGTTGTTCCAAAACAACAGAATAAAAATCTACATGAATTTCATTCTTATCCATGATATTATTCAATTCCCTTATACGTTCAATAAGAATATCATAATTAATATCTTTACTTAAAATATAAACTGTTAATGTTGTTGGAAGTGGTGGATTAGACGCGTCCATTTTCATATCCATCTGTAATAAGCTAAAATCACTATCTTTACTAAAGTCCATAAATTCAATTGATGTATCATATGGAAACTCTCTCTCAAGGATTTCTTCTACTGTATGATCCAGCTCATCCTGCAACCTGCGATAGGTTGTAAAGTGATTTTTCACTTCATATTCATAATCATCATTTATATTACCCTTAGTCCAGCTTACCGAAAAATTAGTATCTTGACTTGTGTTTGATTCCACTTTGGAATAGTATTTGGAAAACTTAAAATTATACTTTGCCCTGGATATTTCTAAATCCATATTAGGATATGTTTCATTCACATAAGCGCGTATTCTATGGGTTGCAATTGTGGCTGATAGCGGATTCCCAAAAAATCCATTAATTACGCTCAATATTAGAGCGAAAAAGATTAATGTCACTACTCCAATTAGTATTTTTAAAATTTTACTCTTTCCCATGTTATCCTCCCACTCCCTGCACCTAATATCCACATTGTACCATAAGGCTCAGGAGGAACATAGCTTTTCCTAAAGTTTTTATAGCTAATTGATATCTTTCAAAATAATTCAAAATATTAATCATACACTTCAGTATGAAAATCAGCTATATGATATGATTTATTATGATGATATGATTTATTATGATGATATCTTTCTATTCAAATTTATTTACACTTCGTCCTTTTACCCTTTGGCAAATTATATCATTACTATATAAAAAAAATCCGCTCTTTCGAGCGGATTTCTATTAGCATAACTTATTTTAAAGTTACTTTAGCGCCTTCTGCTTCTAATTTAGCCTTAAGATCATCAGCTTCTGCCTTGTTTGCGCCTTCCTTAACAACCTTAGGAGCACCATCAACAAGATCTTTAGCTTCTTTTAAGCCTAAGCCAGTTACTTCACGTACAACCTTGATAACCTTAACTTTGTTAGGGCCAGCTTCAGTTAACTCTACGTTGAATTCTGTCTTCTCTTCTTCAACTGCTGCAGGACCAGCTGCTACTACAACACCTGCTGCTGCGGATACACCGAATTCTTCTTCACATGCTTTTACTAATTCATTTAATTCTAATACGGTAAGGCCTTTAATTGCCTCGATAAAATCTTGAGTTGTCATTTAAATTTACCTCCATTGATATATTTTTTCATTTTGCTTCTTAATTACGCCTGCTTCTCTGCGATCTGATTAAGTACACGAGCAAGATTTGTAATTGGTGACTGTAAGCTTCCAAGTAACTTGGAAATAAGAACTTCTCTGGAAGGAATAGTTGCAATAATTTGCATTCCCTTTGCATCATAGTAAGTTCCTGCAACAACACCTGCTTTAAATTCTAACTTAGGCATTGTCTTTGCGCATTCAGCTATGATTCTAGCAGGAGCAGTTGCATCCTCCATACCAAAAGCGATAGCAGAAGGTCCGTTTAAATCATTTGCTAATGATTCAAAGTCAGATCCTTTGAAAGCAAAGTTAAGCATTGTGTTCTTATATACCTTGTATACAACACCAGCTTCTCTTAACTTCTTACGAAGCTCAGTATCCTGAGCAACAGTTAGTCCACGGTAGTCAACTAAAACAGCAGCTTGTGCGTTTGCAACGTAGCCTTTGATTTCTTCTACGATTGGTTGCTTTAATTCAACTTTTGCCATTTACGTACACCTCCTTATTTCTTTTATATGACTGCAGGATCACCGGCAATCTTTCTATCTTGTATCAGACAACCGAAACGGTTCTGTAAGATACAAAAAAAGCCTCATCCTGCCAAAGCATGGAGAGGTCAATAAAATCAATTCAGATTAAATTAACTTTCCTCGGTAGGTGGTTTCACCTTACGCCTTACGGCACCTACTGTCTTCGGCAGTTTTATTCACAAGTGACATTATAGCATGACTGCGAATGGCATGTCAACTATTTTTTCTTATGAATTTAAGTTGTTTATTTCAGAAGTTCTATCAGTGAACCATGATGCCGGTACACTTTAGATTAATACAAGTGAATCGGCAAGCCGATCCACTTGTATCATTATATATATTAGCCTAATTTAGCTGTGTTAAGCTTTACACCAGGACCCATTGTGGATGCTAATGTAACGCTCTTTAAATACTGACCCTTTGCTGCGGATGGCTTAGCCTTTACAACAGCACCGATTAAGGTCTGGAAGTTATCATTTAACATTTCCTCAGTAAAGGAAGCCTTACCAAGTGGAACGTGAATGATGTTTGTCTTGTCCAATCTGTACTCGATCTTACCAGCCTTGATATCAGCAACAGCCTTTGTAACATCCATAGTTACAGTACCTGCTTTAGGGTTTGGCATTAATCCCTTAGGACCAAGAACACGACCTAAACGACCAACAACACCCATCATGTCTGGTGTAGCAACAACTACATCGAACTCAAACCAGTTTTCATTCTGGATCTTAGGGATTAAATCATCTGCACCAACAAAATCTGCACCAGCTGCTAAAGCTTCGTTTGCCTTTTCACCTTTTGCAAATACAAGTACACGTACAGTTTTACCAGTTCCGTGAGGTAATACTACCGCACCACGAACCTGCTGATCTGCATGACGACCGTCAACACCAAGTCTGATGTGTGCTTCGATTGTCTCATCAAATTTTGCTACCGCTGCTTTTTTTACTAAGCTGATAGCTTCAGTTGCATCGTATTGAACGGATCTGTCAATCGTTTTTGCAACGTCTGTATATTTCTTTCCTCTTTTCATTCTATAAACCTCCTAGTGGTTTTACCGGAAGAAAACTGAATATTACGCCTTCAGTTGGCAAAATTGATTTCGTCAATTCCGAGGTTTGACCTAGTGTCAAAACCTAGAATACAGCTATAGCCGTATTTGCCTGTTGGACACATACTTTTGTGTTCAACATTTCCTCCCACGTTATTAGATTCTAAATCGCATGATATCTTTCAACCACGCTGTCTTATTCATATTAGTCAACTACAGAAACGCCCATACTTCTTGCAGTACCAGCAACCATGCTCATAGCTGCTTCAACAGTTGCTGCATTTAAGTCTGGCATCTTTAACTCTGCGATTTTTCTGATCTGTGCTGTTGTAATTTTAGCAACCTTTGTCTTGTTAGGCACAGCGGAACCGGACTTTAGATTAAGTTCTTTTTTGATCAAAACTGCTGCCGGAGGAGTCTTTGTTACGAAGCTGAAGCTTCTATCTGCGTATACGGTAATAACTACTGGTGTGATAATTCCGTCTTGATCTGCTGTTCTTGCGTTAAATTCCTTTGTAAACTGAACAATGTTTACGCCATGTTGTCCGAGTGCAGGTCCTACTGGTGGAGCTGGAGTAGCCTTGCCAGCTGGGATCTGTAATTTAATATAACCTGTTACTTTTTTTGCCATGATAGCATACCTCCTGATAAATGTGGTGTTTGCGGGAATCTCCCTCCCACGTAACTAACCGTAAGTTACATACTTTTTCCATTGCATGCACGGTGTCCTATACAAGATAACTTGATGATCCGCATAATGAATCCGTATACCGACTCATCTGCCGTGAATTATCCTGCCTCGCATTAATTGCGAACCTTGATTTCGCTAAATCCGATCTCAACCGGCGTTTCACGACCAAACATATCCACGCTGATTGTAACGATTTGCTTGTGTAAGTTGATTTGTTTGATAACACCAGTAGTATTCTCCCAAACTCCAGAGATAACTGTAACGGTATCACCAATCTCAAAACCAACAGAGACTTCATCATTCTTGATTCCCATGCTGTGCATTTCTGCTTCAGTCAATGGAACCGGCTGTTTGGAATCGGGTCCAACGAAGCCTGTTACTCCTCTGGTATTACGAACTACATACCATACGTCATCATTCATAACCATATGGAGTAATACATAACCCGGGAACATCTTCTTTTGTACACGTTTCTTAACGCCGTTTTTCATTTCAATGACGTCTTGCATCGGAACAGATACTTCTAAGATCTGATCTTGAAGCTTTCTGTTTTCGATTGTCTTTTCGATGTTCGCTTTTACTTTGTTCTCATACCCCGAATAGGTGTGAACAACGTACCAATTTGCTTCTGACATATCCTCACCCTTATCCTATAATAAGAATCCTAAACCGAGTTCGATTGCATAGTCCAGCACGTAAATAACTATTCCCAAAACAATGGTAACTGATAATACAGCAATTGCCTGTTTTCCAAGGTATTCTTTGTCCGGCCAAATAATCTTCTTGAACTCAGACTTAATTCCCTTGAACCAGCTTTTCTTTGGAGCTTTTTCTGTTGTAGCATTAGTCGTATTAGTCGTTTCGCCCATGTCTTCCAATTCCTTTCTGAATAATTATTTCGTCTCTTTGTGCAATGTGTGGGATCTGCAGAACTTACAATACTTCTTTGTTTCCATTCTGTCTGGATGTGTCTTTTTTTCTTTTGTCATGTTGTAATTGCGTTGTTTGCAATCAGTACATGCCAGTGTGATTTTTACGCGCACAATATCCACCTCCGATTTCTTTGTTGCGCAGGGTCGCATTAATCGCTACCGACTCTTCTATTAAACCCGTTTTTTAGGCATAAAAAAAAAGCCTCTTTTCTCGCTTCCTTAATATAACATAGACATGTAAATACGTCAACATATTTTTTATTTAATGCACATCAGTTAATTATATTTGATCCTGATAGAACTATATGCAAGAATTTTTATATCAAATGCCTGTGACCTGGAGATCGATACAGACTTAAGATTAAGGCTGCTGCTTTATGCAACAGCCCAAATCTTATTTACTTACCTTCCGAATAATACCCTTTTAAATTCTTTTTTGAATGATATAGCAACTCATCTGCCTTTTGCAGATATTCTTCAAAACTGCAAGCTTCCTCAACCCAAGCCATGCCAGCTGATATTTTCGCTGATTTGGCAACGCCATCTGGAAACGTAAGTAAATCTTTCTCCAGCTTCTGAAAGAATTTATCTATATCTTCTCTGACGGCTTCTTTAGATTCCTGATCATAGATAAGCAACGTAAATTCATCACCGGAGCGCCTTCCAAGAATCTGCGATTCCTTATTAATTTCAGTCAAATGCTTTACTACATGATTAATATAGATATCTCCCCATTTATGGCCATAGGTATCATTAATTACTTTAAGATTGTCCAGATCGAACATAAGTAATGCAGATATCCGTTGGGGATCTCTCCTGGCTAGAACTTCTTCCATACGTTGCTGCATTGCTTTCCTATTATAAATACCGGTAAGGGGATCAATGTCTCTGTCATTTAGAATTTTCTTCTTTTCCTTCATCTCCTCAGAGGCATCCATTATAACGCCGATGGTTATTCTATCCTTTTGTATATATCGGATTTTTAACCACTTATCAGCAATCTCTTCACTATAATAAATGTCATCTTCCTCTTCCTCAGGATGGCTTAGAAGCTCATTCATCTTTTTTACAAAACTACTTTTGTGATTCAATATCTCCTTAGTCTTAACAGCATCCATTTCCAATAATCTTGCAACCTGATCAGTTACAAACACGGTATCCTTATCCTCCGAGTATTCAAATACTCCTAATGGAAATCCTACCATATCCATAATCCGTGATATTTTACCTGATGTCTCCACCAGCATATTACTGTAAAATTCCACTTCTTTTGATAATTCATCTAATTCCAGTAATCCCGTCTCCTCCAGATGAATTCCTTTCATTTTATCAGAACTCTTTACCTTTTCTGCTACCTCAATAATCGGACGCGTAAAGCTTCTACTTACGAGATAACCGAATCCGATTCCTGTAATTGCAGATAGCGTAAGGGATATGATTAGAATAGATCTTATTTTGTTTACATAACTAAGCAGCTGATTCTCATGTATTAAGCCAATGATGTACCATTGGTTTTGCTCAAATGGTGTATGGTTTGCATATAACCCCATACCTTCAACAGACATATATATCTTTCCCTTAATATTATTATTTCGAAGCAGGGAAATGGAATTGTCCGAATCCACTGAGGTTACTTTAAGATTCTCACCCTCCGTAACAATTCTGCGTTGGATTGCTTTTGTTAATAGGATTGCTTGAATTCCATTACTGTCTGGTGAATCATAACCCAGCATGTATCCATAGGAATCCTTCGTCTGTAGATCCGTTGCTGGTAAATACTTTTTCAAATATTGTTCCGATATTTCTATTCCGATTACGCCGATCACCTTATTATTGTTATCAAATAGGGGCATTGTATATGTAATAATTCTGATATCCTGAGAGGATAGCTGAAAAGGAAGGCTCCAATATCCCAACAGCTTTGATTCTGTAGACAACGCAGCCTTACTTAAGGGTTTCTCATAAAAATCCGAAGGTATATCTGATAGGTTTAACTTATATCTCCAGGTTTGATCCAGGGGTATCTGCAATTTATGGGCAAATTCTGAAGGCCCATAGACCAAATACAAATCCCGATTATTATAATCGTTTAATACCGGGTCATAATCACGGATATAAACAGCTGGATTTTCCTCCTTATCACTATTCATAATAAGAAATATTCCGGTGGTCTGGGTAGTTCGAAGAGCAGATACTAGGGTGGTACTGATATCTTCAAAAAAATGATCCGGCTCTATCCCCGGACTATATAGATCTGAAATCAGCTCAAGATAGGGATCCATATTAATCCATTTATAACTCATTTCTTTCTGTAAATAATCTCTTCGGTTCCTGACCTTCTCTGCAAAGGAAGAATAAGCATTCTTCTCTGCTTGATTAATTACGCCCCCAAAGATCAGAAAAAAGGATAACAGGGTACCCTGTCCTAATACTATGACGATAATCAGAGATAACAGTTTAAATGCAATTGATCTTTTATTAAACCTCAAGAATTTCATTTTCTCCTTTATCTTTTATCTTTTATTCTAATGTAGTATTTATGTCCTTCGTAAAATCCTGATACCAATTTAAAAATTGTTCCTTGGATATCAATTCGTTAACTACTGTATTCCTATCTTCACCGTTATCAACTCTTTCCTTTAATAATTTCAAATCACCTTTTACCTTATCGAAAATATTCTTTTCTAGTATGCTTCTTGCTTCATAGCTTCCTTGAAACGGCTTATTGCCATAGAGTGTATAATTTTCAAACATCTCCATGGTCGTAGCGATGGATTTCTGGACTGCTTTGTTAGCCAGGCTATCCCCAGCTACTCTTGATAGAATTGTATCTGACTTAAGATTCTGCGATTTAACAGGCAGATAGCCAGTGGATACCGCAAAGTCAATATTTTGGGGAGTATCAATAAACCATTTCAAAAATACGGATGCTGCATATTCATGGGCATCATCACTTCTCGTAATACACATTCCTGCTCCCTGCTGAACTGCAAAAGGCTTACCGCCTTCATAATATGGATATGGGAGTGTAATCACTTCAATAGGAATCGACACATCGCCCTCGGTAACTTCCTGAGGAAAATAGGAAGCACCGGCTGTTGAACCGGTATATGCCGCGATCTGTCCGATTTTGGCATCATCAGAACTAAATCTGCCTATCTTTGCATAATAGCCTTTGATATATGGAATATAATAATTACTCCATATTCTATACGCTGTCTCCTCACTTAGATTTAATATGCCTTGATCTCCCTGATAACTGTAGATCTCTTCTCCAAGCGACATGGCTGAGATTAGCATAAAATTCGCGGTGGCATCTATTCCAAAGAAAGCCTTACCCGTATACTCATAATATTCTTCAGCAGTTTTCACAAGACCTTCCCAAGTCGTCAGACGATCAAGGGTAGCGCCTGATTCGTTTGCAAAGTCATCCCAGAAGGTTTTGTTCAAATAAAGGTTTTCTGTTGATTTTGCAATGGGAAGAATCTTTAGCTCCTGATCTTCTCCAAAAATTCCTTCCTCTAAAAATTCCGGTCTAATTTCTCCCAGCTCTTCCTCCGAAAAATAATCTCTTAAATTAACCATTTCTGTAATCTGATTCACACGAAAAACATTATCCGGATAAGCAGCAAATACGTCGGGCATGGGTAGTGACCCAATCTCTTTGCTAGCCGATGAAAATAATGCATCTGCCAGCTCATTAACATCACCATAACTCTGTGCCTCTACTACAATCCCTTTCTCAGTACCAATCGTATCATTAAATTCCAGAACCAGTTCATCAAACCTATCCTTCACCGTTCCGTTGTAGTAGTCCCATACTGTTACTGTAATTGGATCATCCGGATCTAACGCTTTATTCTGCGTTGGAATTTTATTACAAGACGCCATCGACAGGCACAAGATACCTACAAGTACGGTTATTAATCTATTTTTCATTTGTACAATCTCCTTATTTTGTTGCAAGAGTTACATTATTCTTCAATAAATTCCATTATAATCTATTTTTCTCCATATAACAATCAGGTTACTTGAGAAACATATTTCTTTTTAAGCCTTAGTTAAAGGCAAAATAAAACGCAACTGCTGTAGGCCTAGGCCCAATTGCAATTGCGTTATTTTTTAGGTTTTATTCACTGTGATTAAACATTTTACCGTAAGTCCGCTGGCAGTTCTGGCTGTAATATAGGCCTTGCCTGCTTTTAAGGCTGTCACCTTTCCGGTAGAAGAAACTGTTGCTACCTTCTTATTCGAGCTGACGTAGGTTATCATATCAGTACTTCCACTTGGTGTGAGAATCGGCCGTAGGGTAATAGTGTCACCCGGTCCTAACGTTCTGTTTACAACGTTCAGTTTTATTTTAGTTGCCTTTGTTGTCTTAACAACTATTTTTTTAACCGACATATTTCCTCGATTATCCACCGCAAAGATAGTATAGGTTCCGTCCTTTTTGACTGAGAACTTACCCTTGCCCTGTGAAATTTCAAGTACGGTTCCAGCATCCGCTGGAAGGAAATCCTTGGCTGTTCTGGTTCCTTCCATAAATTCCACGCGCTTTAAGCCGCTTTGGCTATCACTTGCAATGACTGTTACTGTTCTGGATTTATAATCCGCAGCTACCGTAAACATTGCTGATATCTTGGGAGCAGTATTATCTTCTGCGACCTCATATATCTGAGCAATCTCATTACCGGCATAATCAGCTGCATAAAAGGTATACACTCCTGCCTTTGACACATTCACTTGATTATTAACTACAGTAGTTCCAACGGTACCTTTCCCGAAATCCTTAAGTTCCTTTTGGCCAATCATCCATTTAACGACACGAAGCTTAGATCCACCTTCATCAACCGCATCAACCAAAACCGTCATATCACCTTGATTATATTGTGTTGTAACGGATAGGGTTGGTGCCTGATTATCTTGAAGAAGACTGCCTGCTTTCACAACAGCCTTGTAAGAACTTGGTATACCACCGTATTGAGTCACCTCTTTCAGAGTACTAATTTCTTTTAGGGTGCTCAGAATAATATCCTTCACATTGGAGGCATAGATTTTATCACCAAACTCGTATAGTAAGGCTGCCACCGCTGAGACCTGTGGCGCTGCCATGGAAGATCCACTAGCATTACTGTAACTTCCTACAATTGTACTTAGAACATCATTTCCAGGAGCTGCGATGTCTACTGAATTCTTACCGAAGTTAGAATATCCTGTTAAATCTCCATCTGCATCAATAAAGGTTACAGATATTAGATTATCCAGTTCTAAGCTTGCCGGATACAATGGGGTGTTATCGATATTGATACCATCATTTCCTGCAGCAGCTACAAATAACATATTAGATTCTTTCATTGCCGCTTCCAGTTCCGGATAAACCTGTTTGGTTCCCCAGCTTAAGTTACAGATATCCGCCCCCATCATCGTTGCATACTTAATTGCTTTTACTGCCATAGCCACATCACCGGTGCCATTCTTACCACCGTTGATTTTCAGGGACATGATTTTTACATTTATATTTGATGCAATTCCCGCAATACCTATTTCATTATTCATTGTGGCAGCAATTACACCTGCAACGTGAGTACCATGACTGTCATTGTCGTTCGGGTCCACCAAATTTTTGCGGTAGATATCAGAATATACATAGTGGCAAACCGTATTATCGTTGTTATAAAAATCCCAGCCATAGATGTCATCCACATACCCGTTATTATCGTTATCTATGTTATCATCCGGTATTTCTCCCTCATTAATCCACATATGATCTACCAGATCCGGGTGCTGATAATCTACCCCTGTGTCAATAACCGCTATGATAACTTCTCTATCGCCTAAGCCAGCATTTGCCATTACTTCCCAAGCTTCCAACACATCCATATCAATGTCCTGCGTGGATGTAACTTCTTGCGCTGCCATCGGTGTCAGTTTTGTATATTTACCAGGATTATTAATATACCATTGGGTATCGGAATATTGATCATTACTAAATCCAAAGGTTGATGTCTTAATGCCACTCTGTGCGTAGACCGTCTTTTCCGATGAAAAAACGAAAAACATCACTGCCACTGCTGCCAGAATAAATACAGATTTATGCAATTGATATGAATTCTTCTTCTTTTTCATCATTTGAAACCTCCACTTTAGAGCATTTACTTATGTAAGTTATGGTAGCGCTCGGTATTGGCAAATCTGTGGCAATAATATTACGAAATAAAAAAATATATATTACAGTTAAATTACGAGTACTACTTCCCCATAATTTGGTAGTGCAATTTTTGTCAGAATATGTTATAATTAATCATAGCTATTCCAATGGTGCTATCAAAACTTCTATATTATAGATAAATGGAGGTGACTAGGATGAACCCACAGAATAACACAGATCAACAGTCTCTTGAACATCGGGATTTTTGGAAAAGCCTACAGCTGGATATCTTATCCTCAAATCAAGGCGATACCGGGGGATTTCTTCAGACTTTCCTTGAGAGAAATCTCGTTTTTTCCCTGCTCTTTCGTGGATTCTCCGTTTTAGAAATGTCTGCTTTTCAAAGCTTATTTCATTCAAAGGATTATGGCTATCTTATCCTTCTTGAATTGACGGAGCCAAAAAAGGCTGGAGCTGGCAGTATGATAATAAATGAATTTGAACTACACCAATTTTTAAAAGAATTTTTTTTAAATAAAATGAGTCTGCCAACTGATCCTCTGGTCACGAGTTATAGTTGTATTCTCGGGCCGTTGCTAAGCAATCGACTCAGTCTCTTAATCAGTTTAGATGAGCTTCTGCCTGAAGACTTACACCGGGAGCAAAGTCTATCCCTTTGTCAGGAATTAATTCCATTACTGGAGGAGCATTTTCATGCAAAGGTGACTGCTGGAATTGGTAGCATACATAATCTACCCTCCATCTACCCTTCCTTTACCAGTGCCCTTGCTTCCATATCCTATAGCAACACTAACCCTATTATATTTTATTCCGACTTAAAGAATTACCAAGAGTCAAATCAGTTTGATTATTTATTAACCCAAAAGCACTTAATAGAATCCATACGAATGCGCAAGGCAAAAACCTATGATTATTTTGGTTTGTTAATGGAGTTTATACGGCCTATGAGAGACTCTATAAAACGCAATAAGATCCTAGAGCTTTTGGTGTTAGCCAATAATGCTATTGATATTGATTGTGAATCCAGTACAAAATCATTTGATTTTATGAACATCTCCAAGCAGCTTATGGATTTCTATGATGATCAGTTAATTGACTTTGCACATCAGACCTTTGTAGCTATAACCAGTTATACTAAGCCTCAGAATTCCATTGACTACTCCAATCATATCGTGAAAGCGACCAGAGAATACCTGGAGAATCATTATGCCGACGACATTTCCTTGGAGGCTATGGCTGAGCAAGTAAATATTAGCCCACAATATTTTAGTAAGCTGATTAAGAAAACAACAGGATTTAATTTTATCGACTGGCTCTCCATGCTGCGGGTGAAAAAAGCAAAGGAGCTGCTTACGACTACCGACTTTACGGTAAAGGAAGTGTGTTTTATGGTAGGATATAAAGATCCGAATTATTTTAGCAGAATATTTAAAAAACGAATCGGCATAACTCCAAGTGAGTTTGTGAAAGCCAATTCGTTTCTTAACAATAAGAATTAAAAAATAATCCACTATACATTGATGTTACATATGGATTAGGAAATCCGGTTTTGCTGTTATCCGGATAAGTCACAACTGTTTTTTCTATATATTCCATTGGATTTATTGCAATAGCCTCAGCTTTATCAAGAAGCCTTGCGATAAATCCATTTTCTCTTGTAAACAGACTCTCGATTCCTCCATCCTGAGCTGCTAGTATCGCCAATGATTCCTCTATCTCTATTGTTCCATCCTCTGCTGTCTTAAATCCGCAGGCAGAAATTTCTTCCCTGTAGATTTCCTCCAGGCTCTTCATCTCATTCGTAAGCTTTAGCGCCTTATAATGCTCGTTGCTATCTGTGGTACGCGTTTTGGCAAGCCGGATTAATTCATTATAGGAATCGAGTACATCCTCAACTGCACTTAGAATCTTGTCACTATCGGGAACAATCCTAAGCGTCACGGGCTGATCACTGCTGGAATGTAAATCAATACTCAGAATATTCTCTAAGGTAAAGGAATTCGTAGCTGTCTTCTTGCTTACATCGTTTAGCTCAAATCGAGCATAGGTAGGTTCTTGTTCGATTCGATTCATACCAAAGAAATCCGCAATGCCTTCATTATAAACATCCAAATCTTCAAATGAGAATTTTTTGTCACCAAATCTTGCGGATAGCTCTGAGGCTATCATTAGCCTACTGTAATTATTTTTATCTCCTGGTTCGATAAAGGCATGAATGTTAGAAACAGAATTATTAAGAAACTCAGCCAAATTGTTAAGTGTCTCCAGATTATCAACTCTACTCTCATTGATATAGGTTAAGGGATAGCTGTCATCACCTAGATATATAAGAAACTTATACTTTCCCGCCGGGAAGCTCTTGGAGGTATTTAATAAATCCCTTCCTTTGTTCACTTGTATGGTTGCAAGAGAATCCACTTTAAACTGTATTACCTGAGGTAATGTATCCGTACTCTCACTTAGCAGGCTGGCAGACAGTACCTTATCATTACTTACAGTTACTGCTTTGCTTTGAAAACCAGAAACTTGGGGATCAGACATCTCATTAATTTTTGACTTCAGTGCTAACGCACTTTCCTTCAATCCAATGGTATAGATCTGGTTCTCTTTCGAAAGGTTAATCTTATAAAAAGGCGAACGTTTACTAAGATCTATAATTTCATTATAGACCTTCCGAAGTTCATTCTTTTTACTAACAGGATATCTGGTACTCCTTTTAATAGGCAGACTCTCTAACATATAATTATAGGCCTGTATCATGAAGGGTCCCCCTTCCATCTCATTATGCATTTAGGAACCGAAGGACATCGGTTATTTGTATTCCTAAATTAAGCATCTCATCATCCGTGATTTTACTGTGTTAGATTCTACCTGCACTTTCCTTGGTTATGCTAATTTTCTGACTGAATTACCAATAATTAATGTAGGCTTTACAGCTACCGAATCAAGGGTTAATGCATTGCCATGTTCCATAATATGTATTAATCGCTTAGCAGCTTCTTTTCCGATATGCTCTTTGTCCTGCTTAACTGTAGTCAGCTTGGCTCCAATTAGAAGTTTATGATCGGATCCATCATAACCTGCTACAGAAATATCCCTAGCAGGAATCAATCCTGTCTTTCGTATTCCGTTCAGTATTCCCATACACGAAACATCATCCGGCGCAAGAATACAAGTAGGACGTTGCTCCAACAAAAGTAGCTTTACTGTTAATTCTTCTGCCAAAATCGCATTCCGGTACATTCCTTCCACTACGTAATCCTCAGGAACTTTTATCTTGTTTTCCTCAAGTGCAGCATAAAACCCATCCAAGCGATTTCTAGTTATAGGTGTATCCTTGTTCCCATAAATATAAGCGATACGAGCATGTCCCTGATGAATCACAAAATTAGTTAATTGCTTCATGCCACTGAAGTTATCCGAAATAACAGAATACGCCTTGGGCATTGCATGATCAATAGTAACAACGGGAATCTCACTGTTTATGAGCTTAATCACTTCATCATGCTCTGAATCTGCACTTACAATACACACCCCATCAAAGTGTCTGTATTGACAATGCTCCAGGTATGTCATCTTTCTTCTGCCAATATGTTTCTCAATAAAGGTTATCTCATATCCATGCATTGCTGCCTCTTCTCGAAAAGCTGCTATTACATGGGCAAAATATTCATTTCTAAAACTCACATTTGGGTTGTTAAATAAAATACCGATGTTATAGGTTTTTTTAAGTTTTACTGCTCTTGCACCAGCATTCGGAAAATATCCTAATGCATTGGCTGTATTAATTACTAGTTCACGCGTCTTATCACTAATGTCGGAGTATCCGTTCAATGCCTTACTTACTGTCGAAATTGAGACCCCACACTTCTTCGACAGTTCTTGAATCGTTACCATCTAGTTCACCCAATCCCCTTGTCTTTGCGTAGTATACCTAATCATATTCTAATTGATGCATTATAAATATTCAAGAGGTATCTTTACAGTAGAAGAGTGCCAAAATACCTAAAAAGGGCACATCTAATAAACTTATCGTTTATTATGATGCACCCTTTCGTGTCTCAATTATTTAATTTTACGCTAATTTCGCATTTATTTCAGATGCCTGTGCAGGAGTCTGCTCTACTTGAATAACTTTAACAGGGCATACTGCGGCACATTTACCGCAATTGGTACATTTACTGTAGTCAATATAAGCCAAATTATTCTCAACCTGGATTGCATCAAACTCACAAGCTTTAACACAGAGCTTACAGCCGATACAGCCTGTGGAACATGCTGCCTTAACATCCTTACCTTTGTCTAAGGAACTACAGCCAACCAAATGCCTAGCCTGGTAAGGCACCATTTCAATCAGGTGATTTGGGCATTGGACGGTACAACTGCTGCAACCGGTACATTTCTCTTTATCCACATAGGCTATTCCATTTACAATATGAATTGCATCAAAAGCACATGCCTTTACGCAGGATCCAAAGCCCATACAGCCATAACTGCATTTTTTATTTCCTCTTCCAGGTACGAGAGCTACTTTGTTGCAGTCCTGAACACCGTAGTATTCATATTTTACCTGTGTTTTATCACAAGTTCCAACACACTTTACAAAAGCTACTTTTTTCTCAGACTCCTCAAGTGCTATGCCCATGATTTCTGCAATCTTTGCATGAGCCTCTTTATTGGCTACGGGACAGGCATTTGCCGGAGCCTTCCCTTCAGCAATCGCATTCGCCAATCCATCACATCCCGGATATCCGCAACCGCCGCAATTTGCACCCGGCAGATTCTCACGAACCATAATCTCTCTTTCATCCACTTTAACTTCAAAGGTTTTCGCTGCAAACCCTAAGAAGATACCAATGAATAATCCAACCCCGGAAACAATCACCGTAGCCACAGCAATTCCTGCTGGGCTGACTGCCCCAACCGGGCTGACGAGATTAACGAGGAAGTTATTTGATGAAATAATCTCCAAAAATAACATGTCTAACCTCCTTTTATAAGCTTAATCCTGCAAATCCAAAGAAGGCAATCGCCATAAGACTGGCTGTAACCAGTACAATCGGTGAACCCTGGAAGGATTTCGGAACATCATTAAATTCGATACGTTCACGGATACCAGCCATGATAACAATTGCAATTGTAAATCCAATGGATGTTCCAAGACCGTTAATTACGCTGAACCCAATACCGTAACCTTCTGTTACGTTAATCAGCGCCACACCGAGTACGGCACAATTGGTTGTTATTAATGGTAAATATACTCCCAATGCGCTATAAAGAGATCTACTATATTTTTTCAGTACTAATTCTACAAATTGAACTAAACACGCTATGACCAGAATAAATACGATGGTTTGGAGATATTCCATCCCGAGACGAACCAATATCTGATCATAAATTACGCTGCATGCTGCTGAAGCAACCGTAATAACAAAGATTACTGCAGCTCCCATGCCCGCTGCCGTATTCGTCTTCTTAGAAACACCAAGAAAAGGGCACAAGCCAAGGAACCTGCTAAGAACTACGTTATTTACAAGGGCCGAGCCAACGATTATCATTATGAGCTCTTTCATTCTAATTCATCCTCCTTACTTGCTAATTTCTTTTTCAGAAACTGTTTTTGTGGCTGCACTTTCCTTTTTCGCTTCCATGCTATCCTTGGACGCTATGTTCTCGCGGTTTGAAGTACAGATACCCCCTCCGCAATGGGAACAATCCCCGCCGCAACCAATGCTATTTCCATTTGATCCGTTAGTAGCAGATGGTAATTTCAGCTTATTCTGAATCGCAGTTAGGATCGCCATTGTGAGAAGAGCTCCAGGTGCTAATATGAACATAGTAATCGGCTCAAAGGAATCCGGGGTTATTTTAAAACCAAAGATGGTTCCTGCACCCAGAATTTCTCGGAAGGAGCCAAGGATTGTTAAGGCAAGGGTAAAGCCCAATCCCATTCCTATACCATCAAAGAGGGAAAGACCGATGCTGTTTTTTGCAGCATATGCTTCAGCACGTCCCAAAATGATACAGTTTACAACGATCAGTGGTATATAAATACCTAAAAGTTCATTTACCACTGGTAGATATGCTTCCAATAATAATTGTACAATGGTTACCAGGGTTGCAACTACTACAATATAAGCCGGTATTCTTACTTTATCAGGAATTATCTTTCTCAGTGCTGCTATGAGCAAATTCGATGCTGCAAGTACCACAGTTGTTGTTAAACCCATATATAAACCATTGTTACCGGAGGTTGTCACTGCAAGAGTCGGACACATACCAAGCATCATGATTAAGGTAGGATTTTCCTTAATTATACCATTATAAATACGTTCACTATATTTTCCCATTATTGTCCACCCCCTTGCTCTGTGGCATACTCTGATACAAAGCTGATTCCAGCATTTACCGCATTAGCCACAGCTCTTGACGTAATCGTCGCACCGCTGATTGAATCGATCTGATCCTCTGCGGTTGCTCCTGTTTTCGTTACGGTGAATTTTGTTACATCTTTATTCACAAACTGATCTTTAAACTCGGGATCTGCTGCTTTCATACCAAGACCGGCAGTTTCAGTCAGAGAAGTGAATTCAATCCCCTGTATTACCCCATCCTTTGAATAACCAAATACCAAGCTCAAAGAATCATCATAGCTTTGGTTCGTTGTTACCGATATATTATAGCCAAGGAATTCCCCATTACTGCTAAGTGCCTTTCTCACATCAGCAATGACAATACCTTCATAATCCTTACTTAAGGTACCCAGATCAAGATCAGACGCAGCAGCCATAAGCGCTTCATCCTCTTCAAAATTACTTGCTGTAACAAATACAGCCTGGTTCGCTTTTTGCAATTTAAGAGCCTTTTGCTCCTCAATCGGGGCTTTTGTAACTTCAAAAACATAGCTCAACGCCAAACCGGATACTAGTGTAATTAAAAATAGCATAAGAGCATCTCTAATGATTGAATTTTTACTTTTCAACGACAACACGCTCCTTTCCAAAGGATCTCTGGCGCGTAGCCTTATCAATCAACGGCACTAAAAGGTTGCAGAATATAATTGCATAAGATACACCCTCTGCAGTACCTCCCAGCAAACGGAACAATCCGGTTAATAATCCACAGCAAATACCGAATATAATCTGTCCGGTAGCCGTAATCGGACTTGTCACATAATCGGTTGCCATAAAGAATGCACCCAGGAGAAGACCGCCTCCCAGAACATGAGCTATCATGTAGTTAAGGTCAAAGCCATGTCCTCCAAATAGCATTACAAAAACAGCAACAGTGATAATGTAAGTCAATGGGATTCTTAAAGATATTACTTTACGAAACACAAGATAAAGTCCACCAATTAAAATTGCTATCGCACTTGTCTCACCAATAGTACCTCCGGTTTGTCCAAGGAACATTTTAAGCAAATCTACAGATTCTCCAGCTTTCAGTGCTGCTAATGGAGTTGCACTGGATAAACCATCTACTGCAGCATATCCCTGCTGTATGTAATCTGTGGTCTTTGTCACCTTATCTACCGCAAAATCAGTCATTCGCACCGGAAAGCTGATCAGCAAAAACGCACGAGCAGCTAGAGCAGGATTCATAAAATTCTGACCAACGCCTCCAAATAGCATTTTTACAACTAAGATAGCAAATACCCCGCCGAGTGCTGCCATCCATAATGGAAAGTTTGCGGGTACATTAAATGCTAACAGGATACCTGTAACAATTGCACTATAGTCACCGACTGAGGATGGTTTTTTCATCACCCTGCAGAAAATATATTCTGTTAGTACACAGGCAAGTATCGTAATTACCGTTACCATCAGAGCATGTAAACCAAAATTAAATATTCCGAACAATCCAGCCGGGAGCAATGCAATTACCACATCCCGCATGATACTTTTTGTTGTGACCGTACTCCGATTATGCGGAGCTGCTGACACATGAAATAAATCACTCAAAACTGACACCTCTTTCTGAAGTTTTAGTGTGAATCGTTATAAAACAACCCTTTACGCTTTTTTCTTTTTTGACATTACGCTGGCTCTAGCTTGCATAATGGATTGTGACAGGCTTCGTTTTGCGGGACAGACGTAGGAACAGCACCCACAACCGCAACACTCCATACCATCATATTTTACAAACTCCTCTTCTGCATTCCGATTGCTGAATGCCGCAAGCTCAAATGGCATTAATTGGAGAGGGCATGCCTCGATACATTTACCACAGCGAATACAAGGAGATTCCTCTACCGCTGCTTTATCCTTCAGTATACCGAGAAAAGCGGAAGTTACCTTGGTAACCGGCACCTTGGTATTAAAAACTGCTACACCCATCATCGGTCCGCCGGATATAAGCTTCTCCGGCTGGTTCACAAAGCCCCCTGCTGCTTCAAGAAGCTCGGAATACTCCGTACCGATTGGCACGCTAAAATTCTGAGGACTCTTAATTGCATCTCCTGACACTGTAATGATTCTGCGAATAAGAGGAGTACTTTTCGCTACTGCCATATAGATAGCAATTACAGTATCCACATTATCTACAACGCAACCCACATCGGAGGGCAGCTTCTTTGAATTTAATTTTCTACCTGTGGTTGCATATACTAACTGACGTTCGCCACCTTGTGGATATTTTGTCTTTAAAGCCACTACCTCAATCCTTGGCTCCTTTGCTGTAAGTTCCCTTAATTTTTGAATCGCAGCCGGTTTATTATCTTCAATTGCTATAATACCCTTTGCCTGCTCAAACAGCGTTAAAATAATATTTAAGCCTCCGACGATTTTCTCAGGTTCTTCCATCATCATTCGGTAATCAGAGGTCAAATATGGCTCACATTCAGCACCATTTACGATTACATAATCAATTTTACTATCATCCTTTGGAGTTAACTTTACGTGAGTCGGAAAACCGGCTCCACCAAGACCTACAATTCCAGCTTCTTTTACCAAATTACGAATTTCTTCCTTCTTAAGCTTAGTAATATCGCGTTCAGTACCAAAGCCCTCCGCTTTCTGGTATTCATGATCGTTTTCGATTACAATGGATTCTACCATAGCTCCTTGAACCGTCAATCTCTTCTCAATTTCTTTTACAGTACCGGAAACTGAGCTAATGATATTTGATGATATAAAGCCCCCTGCCTCACCAAGCTTTTGTCCTACCAATACCTTATCGCCTTTTGCAACAACTGGTTTTGCAGGAGCTCCAATATGCTGGGATAAAGGAAATACCAAATCACCTTTCGGTAAAAGGACTACTGTAGGCTTCTCCATCGACAGTTCTTTGCCGTCGTAGGTATGGATACCGCCTGGAAATGTTAACCTACCCATAATTCATTTGCCTTCTTTCTTAGTTAATTTCTTGTAACATGTACCACTTACAGTTATTGTGAATTCTTACAGCATTGTGAAACTTTTTACAGTCTTTGTGAAACTTTTTACAGTCTTCGCAAATCATTTTGCTGTCTTTGTGAAATAACCGACAATATCCTGTCATTCAGGCATACTGTCTAAATTATAACATAAAATGCTCTTTAATCCTATAACTTTTTATATAAATATCGATCTTTCGTATCGGCTTACTAAGAATTGTTCTGTCTAAATTATACACAGATATATTTGACAACTTCAATATGGAAACACTGTAAAAAAGTAAAAGAGATTATTCCTCAGCCTAAGCTTGATCGGAATAATCTCTTCTTCATTTTCTTATTCGGATTTCTTACCCTTACCTCCTATGCTCAAGCAAGATTAAAAAGAGCCTAGTTGTATCTGGTTTTGTGGAGGTATTTCTCTTTTGTCGCCAGACCGCCTCTGATATGGCGCTCAGACTTGTTGAGATCCAGGACTACCCGCGCACGTTCAGCGAGGGCGGGGTTAATCTGCGTAAGACGTTCTGTCACGTCTTTATGTACGGTCGATTTCGATATACCGAACTGCTTTGCGGTCTGCCTCACAGTCGCGTTATTGTCGATGATAAAATTTGCGATTTCAACCGCCCGTTCCTCTATATAGCCTTTCATAGTGTCTGCGTTCCGACGTTAGGGCAGAACGCATTCCCCCTTATTATCGTTGTTGTTACATTGTATGCAGATATAATAGATATAATAACAAAAGATATTCATCTAATTTTCAATCTTTTTTAGAGAAACAAAGCCTTACCTTTGCAAAGCTCTGACATCTACGCAACATAGAATAGAGGGACGAAAAAAATTACTTGTTAAAATACACCACGCAGTTCTCCTGTGCAGAACGAAAGATAGCTTCCATAAATTGCATTACCTCTGTAACTTCATCAGGGGAAACGAGGAGTTTTTTATCCCCATGAACAGCGTCATGAATATTACGATAAAAATCTTTTATGTCAGAATGTACTTTGGGGAGCGGATATTTCTTAACTGTCTCCTCTGTTCGGGGTGCCATGGTTTTCGTTAAACCAGCTGCTGTTACTACCGGTACGGCATCACGTTTTTCCCAATCTGAAACCATTACAACCTCACCCGTTCCTGCCCAGTCGTGTATGATTGCACTACCATTCTCTCCCTGCATATACCAACGTGGCAGGGAAATGAAATTGCTGGTGCCCACTTCCACAAAAAAAGTCACCTGGTCTTCATACTGGAACAGAGCACGAAAGCCATCATCCACCAATTCATTTGTAATATTGGTCAATTGAGCATAAACACTTATGGGTCTTCGTCTCCCAAGCATCATATTCATTTGATCCAGAAGATGAACACCCCAGTCCAGTACCATTCCCCCACCATGCTGCTTCTGATTGCGCCAGTCACCAGGGATACCGCGGGAACCATGAACCCGACTCTCAATATGAAAGACCTTGCCCATGGTATTCTCGTCATAGATCTGTTTCATGGTCAAGTAATCCTCATCCCAACGTCGGTTTTGATGTACAGTGAATTGTACTCTCATCTCCTTCGCACAATGTATCATCTGAGTTAGTTCGCTACTATTAAGTGCAACCGGCTTTTCACAAACTACGTGTTTGCCTGCCTCCATGGCCGCAAGAGCAATTGGTAAATGGGTATCATTGGGTGTCGCAATAGTCACCGCTTCTACAGCGATGTCCTCCAGTAATTCCTGTTGGGATCCATAGACATGTAATCCAAGTTTAGTCGCCGCTTCTCTTCGCAGCGGATCGGTATCCCATACGCCGCATAGCTTCACCTCCTCAATCCCGGAGAGTGTCTGGACATGCCAGTTCCCCATGCCTCCATATCCAATTAACGCAATGCCTAGTTGTTTCTTTTTCATCATATCATTGTTCATCATATCACAAGCTCCTGATTCTGTTAATTCCACCAGACTTTGGCTGGCTGATCATAAATAAGGATATCCTTTAAAAACTCAATGGCTTTCTTAAGCCCCTCCTCGATGGACATGAAAGCATCCTCATGTTCAATACTAATGGCTCCGTCATATCCGCTAAGACGCAGAGCAGTGATGATTTCCTTCCATTCACTTGCATCATGACCCCAGCCTACAGAGCGGAACAGCCAGCTGCGGTCAGAAAGATCACCGTAGCTACCGGTATCCAGTACACCATTGATCTGGGTATTCCTTTGATCGATTTTCGTGTCTTTTGCATGAAAATGATAAATTGCACCTTTGAGTGCCTGAATCGCCTCAGAAGGGCGAATCCCCTGCCAAAAAAGATGGCTGGGATCAAAATTTGCACCTATGGCATTACCAACTGCTTCCCTTAGACGCAGTAAGGTTGCAGTATTATATACGCAGAAGCCCGGATGTAATTCCAGTGCAATCTTATCAACGCCGTAATTCGCCGCTTCGGCAGCCGCAGATTTCCAGAAAGGAATCAATACCTCATTCCACTGATAGTCTAGTACCTGTTGGTAATCCAATGGCCAGGAACAGGTTACCCAATTAGGATACTTTGCCCCCTCATAGTCACCGGGGCATCCCGAAAAGCTTACAATAGTATTCACACCCAGCTTTTCTGCCAATCGTAGTGTCTGGTTATAATCATGTGCAGCCTGTGCACGAACCTCTTCCCTTGGATGCACATGATTGGAATGGCAGCTAAGGGCACTAATCTCTAAATGATACTTCTTCAGCAAATCCTTATAATCCTGTAGTTTTCTCTCACTTGAAAGCAATTCCTCCGGATTAGAGTGCTTGCTGCCAGGGGATCCTCCAGTACCAATTTCCACCGTCTGTACCCCCAGACTGCTCAGGTACCTAAATGCTTCCTCTGTGCTGCGATCATATAACGGAACTGTTAAGACTCCTAATTTCATATCTCATCTTCCTTTCTGTTAATTACAGGTTCATTATGTGCTTATAGCCTTTTTCGATGCTTTGGCGAGCGGAAACAGCAAACTCCTCCTGCTCTAAAATGCAGTGCTGCACTCCAATTTCCATACCTTTTTGAATAATTTTCTTAAAGTCTAAAATACCCTCATCCAAATCTACACACCTTTTACTTTCCAGATCTGCCATTTGTTTTAAATGTAACATGCGAATACGGTCTCTTTGCTTCTCCATGTATGACAATACGTCCACACCGGCATAAGCTGTCCAGTAAACATCTAACTCCAGAGCCAGATCCTCTGGGTTGGTTAGCTGCATCAATAGATCCAGAAGCATTGTTCCATTCTCTGTTGTAAATTCATGTGCGTGGTTATGATATCCGAATAGGAAGCCGGCTCCTCGTACCTCCTTAGCAACTATAGCAAGCTGTTTTGCCAGAGCCTCTGCTTCACTTGCAGTTTTCATCGGGTGATAAGGAACGATAATTGCTTGTGTTCCAATTTCCTGATTAAACTTTAGCTCTTCCTCCAGAGCATCCAGTAGCCTTTCTAACGGTACATGACTGCTAATGGATTTTAAGCCGTTTTGTTCCAGTAGCTCACGCATTTCCGCCGAGCTTAGATTTTCGTAACCAGCAAACTCTACTCCCCTATAACCAGTCTCCCCAACCATCTTTAATACTCCCGGAAAATCATACCGAGCCAACTCCCGCAAGGAATAGAGCTGTATACTGAATTCCTTAATTAAACTCATAGTAATAACCATTCCTTTCTCAATACCTGCATACTTTGGGATGCAGGTGCAAATTTGATTGTAGAACATTTATTCTTCACACGATACCTTTTGCTTTATTTAGAACATAACCTGTTTTCCTTCTCTGGCCGATTGATAAACCGCATCTAAAATCTGTGTCACAACCGCCGCCTGTTCCGGCAGTACAACCAGCTCACCCTCACCGCGAACAGCCTTTAAAAATACCTGCTGTTCCATTACCTCAGGGGTAAGTGCATTTTCATTATAAAATGCCACTCCTCCTGCTGCCAGGTTAGGCTTTAGTTCATACTGACGATCATTTTTTGTTCCATTGATCGTCAACCCATTCAGCATATCCGCACCCGCCTTGGTACCGCACAGCACAGTTTTCGCCTCATGTACATCTAAAGTGTTCAAAGCCCAGCTGGCTTCCAGGGTAATCGTTGCTCCATCTTCCATAACAAGAAAGGCAAAGGCACTGTCCTCAACCGTAAACTCCTCCGGCTTCCAGGGTCCAAAGGCATTTGCTGGTTGTGTCTCACCATTGAGCTTGTGATAGATGGTTCCAACTACACTCTTTGGCTTGTAATTATTCATTGTCCACAGTGTCAAGTCCAGAGCATGTGTTCCAATATCAATTAATGGACCTCCGCCCTGTTCAAACTCGTTTAAAAACACTCCCCAGGTCGGTACTGCACGGCGCCGAAGGGCTTTTGCCTTAGCATAATAGATATCACCCAGCTCTCCGCTCTCACATTCCTGCTTCAGATAGATGCTATCCGGTCGAAAACGGTTCTGATAGCCAATGGTCAGTAACTTACCCGTTCTCTTCGCAGCAGCAACCATCTCCATTGCCTCTGCGTAGTTTATTGCCATAGGCTTCTCACACATAACGTGCTTACCGGCGTTAAGGGCTGCTACGGTAATTTCACAATGGGAACGGTTCGGTGTACAGACATAGACCGCATCCAGCTCCATCTTCAGCAGCTCGTGATAATCAGTAAATACTTTTGCATCCTCTGTGCCATATTTTTTTGCCGCGTCCATAGTCCGCTGCTCCAAAATATCACAAAACGCTACTACCTTGGCGCTGCCCTCATTTTTAATGGAGGGCAGATGTTTTCCGTTTGCAATGCCGCCACATCCCACAATTCCAACTCTTAATGACTTCATAGATATCATCCTTTCCATGTTTATAATAAAAAACTCTGCTACTTGTATTATTTTATAAATCAATTATAATAAAATCAAACCGTTTAAGCTTGCCGTAACAGCTGTATTTTGTGCCACATTTAGCTATAATGTGATTTACATAAAAAAGGAGGGTTCGAATGTCCACTCAATTGTATGATTACGAAATATTTCGCGATAGTCAGGCGGTTCCTTCCTTCTGGTATTCACCGAATAATAACTGTGTCCCTCACTTTCATAGTGCACTGGAGCTTGTATATGTACATAGCGGTGTTATGGAAGCAACTTTAAATGGACAGTTCTACAGTATCCAAGGTGAAGAGCTACTTCTGGTACCCAGCTATACGGTACACCGGTATGTCACTCCTGTGAATTCTGATACAGTTGTAATGATCATACCAATTTCTTACATTCCGGCTTTTCAAAAAATACTTGGTGGAAAAACTTTCTCCCTTAGCCATATTTCCAATCACCCAATGATCCAGGAAGTAGCACGCTGCATGCAATGCTGCTGTGAGCAACAAAAGATAGTGCCGGACTCCATGGCAATCAGAGGTTATATTCATGTAATTCTGGCATTACTGACAGAAAATATCCCACTGGAGGACATGCACTTAAGAGATGATGATGCCTTGGTGCGTAATGTCCTAAGTTATCTTCATAGCAATCATAAACAATCCCTCTCACTTGGTTCCATTGCCGAGGAGTTTGGCTACAGCGCCAGCCGCTTCTCTCACATCTTTAATAAGCAGGTGGGTTGCAGTATCAGTGAATACATTAACACTCTTCGTTGCAAGCAGGTGGCGGGAATGCTGTTGGATGGGGAGGAGTCCATTACACAGGCTGCAATGAGCGCCGGTTTCAATAGTATGCGCACCTTCTATCGTTCCTTTATGCAGGTCTTTGGTGTCAGTCCAAGTAAATATGTGACAGTGTTTAAGGAAAATAATATGGTGGGTCAGCATCCAGAAAGATGTTCTTCGTTAGAAGGTTGAATACGCTAACTCAGTAGGAAAGTTAACCCTAATAATTGAATCGTTGACCTAATTCAATGTTATAAAAAAACAGATTGGAGGGTATCCATCCCTCCAATCTGTTAAAGTCATCTAATAAACATCCATTTAATTTAGTACATAGTTCTGAGATACTTCTCTGCACTTACTTCTTAATAATTAATTCCTTATATCAATCCCTTATATAAATCCTCTACCAGCCTACAGCTGACACACCTTCCTAGGATTTAAGATATTTTTTGGATCAAATGCTCTTTTAATTCCGCACATAATCTCAACGGTGACTGGATCCATGGACTCGAACAGATAGGATTTCTTAGCAAAGCCAATACCATGCTCACCGGATACCTGACCCTTTAATTCTCTTGCCTTTCCGTAGATTTTATCCATAGCCTCTGTCATTCTCTTCTCCCATTCTTCCTCGCTTAAATCATCCTTTAAGACATAGGCATGGAGATTACCGTCGCCAGCGTGACCAAAGCTTTTAATACGGATATTTACCTCCTTATATAAGCCGTGAATATATTCTACCATTTCATTTACGCAGCTTCTTGGAACTACAACGTCGACCTCATCCATATAGGTAGTGGAACCTTTGATTGCTTCTAAGAAGGCGCCTCTTGCCTTCCATATGGATTCCTCTCGTTCCGTCGTATCAGAAATCAGGATATCCTGTGCCCCTTGCTCCAGACAGATCTTTGCAGCACTCTCATATGCCGCTTCCACTTCCTCCGTGGAATTACCGTCAAATTTTAGTAATAAGTATGCATCCGCGCTGTTATCAGGGAATTTTTTTCCGAGATACTTTTCCGCATCTATGATTACTTCCCTTTGCATAAACTCAATTGCAGTAGGTGCAGACTTTGACTTAATAATCTTTGGTACAGTACGAATCGCATGCTCCAGACTTGGAAATGGTATTAATAAACTGATCGCCTTCTTTGGCAGAGGTATCAGCTTTAATACTGCTTTCGTTATTATTCCAAGGGTTCCTTCCGAACCTACCATTAAATCCTTCATGGCGTAACCGGTACTGTTCTTTACAACCTTACCTCCAAATTCAACTATGGTGCCATTTGGCAGTACTACCTCCAGTCCACGGACATAATCTCTCGTAACACCATATTTAACAGCCCTCATTCCACCTGCATTAGTGCTTATATTTCCACCGATGGTAGCTGATTTCTCGCCCGGATCCGGAGGATAGAATAGATCTCTCTCCTGAACATAAGCTGACAGCTCCATTAACAGCACGCCAGGCTCAACGGTAATCGTAAGATTATCCTCATCCAGCTCAAGCACATGATTCATCAGAGTTGTATCCAGCATAATACCATGCTCCATGGCTACGGAGGAGCCAACCAGTCCGGTTCCTGATCCGCGAGGTGTTACCGGAATATTGTGCTCATAGGCATATTTCATTATTTGTGATACTTCCTCGGTAGACAAGACTTTAATAACTACATCCGGGAAGCTGACGGTATCACTTAATTCGTCATGACTGTACTCTTCATTAATATCCTCACCATAGAGAATTCGTTCCGGATCTCCTATGATGCTGTTTAAATACTCTATATCCTTTTGATCTAATTTCTTATAGTTCATGAAATCAACCTCCTATACTGCTTTGCTCAGTTTGATCTTGTTAATTAACTCCGGTACAATTTCATACAAATCTCCTACCAGACCATAATGTGCTACCTTAAAGATTGGTGCATTTTCATCCTTATTAATTGCTATGATCTGCTCAGAGTTATTCATTCCGGCTGCAAATTGTACAGATCCGGATACACCTACGGTTATAATCAGCTTTGGACGAACTGTTCTTCCACTCAAGCCCACCTGTCTCTTTGCCTCCAACCAGCCAGCTTCCATGACCGGTCTGGTGCAGGCAATTTGTCCGCCCAGCAAATCAGCCAGTTCTGTTACTAATTGTAAGTCCTCTTCTTTTCTGATTCCCCTTCCGGCTACCACCAGCACTTCTGAGGCTTCAATGAACTGCTCTTTTTCTTTCGCAATAATATCAAGCACCTCGATACTGCTATGAAGCATATCCGCAGCAATCTTACAAGGGATGATCTCACCGGATTTTTCACGATTTCTCTCTGGTGCATCCATTACCTTATATCGAACGGTTGCCATCTGAGGTCTATGGTTCGGTGTGAGAATCTGTGCCATGATATTTCCACCAAAAGCTGGACGAATCTGAACCAGATCTGTATTCTCTTTGATATCCAGTATAGTACAGTCAGCGGTAAGACCTGTTCCTACTCTGGCAGCCAATCGTGGTGCCAGCTGACGGCCAACCGGGGTTGCTCCCATTAAGATAGCCGTTGGCTTAATATGATTAACAAAGTCTTCAAATACTGCGGTATAGGGCTCAATCTTAAAGCGATCCAGCTGCTCTTCATCATAGGCAAATACCTTATCCACGTTGTAATGGAGGAGTTCTTGACATTGCTCTGTTATATTGCTTCCCATCATGATGGCATAGACCGGATGGTTTATTTTAAGGGCAAGCTCCCTCGCTTTACCAATTAACTCATAAGTTACCGGATGAATAACTCCATCAATATGATCCACATAGACTGCAATACCTTTCCACTGACTCTTATCTATGGTCTTTACTTCCTCTTCCACGTATTCAACGGCACCCTTTGGCCCCTTCTTTACGCATAGCTTACACATCTTGCAGGCTGCATTGATTACCAGTTCACCATTCTTCTCCTCCATCGCATTGAAGGGACAAACACTGATTAACTGATTGATATCTCCAACGAGTGCCTGATTAATTACTAATTTTGCCATGTTCCTGATCCTCCTTATGCAAATTTCAAATCCTTAAGTTTTTGAAATAACTGCTCTGTTAACTCCATACCGTTTCCGTTCCAAAGCTCCCTGTGGGCATTGACTTCTGGAGGGAAAATTCGTTCCACCTGAGTCGGTGATCCATTTAAACCATAATGCTTTTCATCCTGATCCTCCAAATCTGCCAGGGTGATTACTGTGATTTCACGATCCTTTGTCTCCAGCTTTCTTACATAGGAAGGGAGTCTTGGCATAAATATATCCTTATCTACTGCAAGCAGGCATGGATATTGTACCTTCGTAATCTCCAGATCGTGTGTCATATCCATCTCTACCGTAATATCCTTATCTCCGATTCCCAGAATATTTGATACATTGGATACGGACGGAATGTTTAGCCATTCTGCCACTTCCGGCCCTACCTGAGCAGTATCTCCGTCCGTCGTCTGCTTACCGCAAAGAATCAAATCAAATTCCCCTGCCATCTTAATTCCCTGGGAGATAGTATAGCTGGTTGCTAGTACATCAGCACCGCCGAACTTTCGATCAGAAATCAGAATTCCTTGATCCGCACCCATAGCATAGGCCTCACGAATAATTCCTGCTGCCTGTCCTGGTCCCATGGTAAGAACATAGATGCTTCCGCCCTTCTCTTCCTTAATTCTGAGTGCCGTTTCTAACGCGTAAAGATCGTATGGATTCATCTTTGATTCAACGCCATTTCTTTTTAAAACTCCTGTCACCGGATCTACTTCAACTTTATTGCTGTCCGGAACTTGTTTGATGCATACTAAAATGTTCATAGTTTTACCTCCATTAAACTTATTAATTAACCTAATAACCTTGCACCGACAAAAGTAACAATGCCGACAATGATTAGGAATAGTACAAATATTTTTATGGTTCCTCTAAGCAGCACACTTTCCTTTCCCTGCAGACTAACCGCAGCTACTGCTACCGCAATACTCTGAGGAGAAATCATTTTGGCCATAACAGCTCCTGCTGTATTCGATGCTGTAATCCAGGATTGATTCAAATTAAGAGTCTTCGCAGTTTCCAGCTGAAGACCTCCGAATAATACGCTGGCAGAGGTTCCGCTGCCTGTTACAAAGGTTCCGATGGCTCCAAGTAAAGGTGCAAATAAAGGATAAAAGGAACCGGTTACTGCAACCACCATCACTGCGATGGAAGAAATCATTCCACTGTAGCCCATGAGCTTTGCGGTTGCCATAATTGCAATGATCGTAACAATCGTTTTTGACATTTGAATCACTGTCTTATAGAAAATCTTAAGCATTTGTGACATTGTTGCGCCTTGAATCTTACCTCCAATGAACGCCGCAAGAATAATCCATAACCCTGGAGTTGCCAGCCAGGAGAAAACATAGGGAGTTGCACCTTCGCCTGTATAGATCTGCACCGAGGTCTTTACCATGGATAAGAGTTCATTGAGCGGTGCAATCAATTTAGAGGTAGCAAGCAGGAATACGAAAATCAAGATGAAAGGACTCCATGCAATTAACGCTTCCTTCGCGGTAATTCTCTTAGTTTCTTTACTATTTGATGTTTTCTCTTCCAAAGCAAACTGAGGATCCACTTCCTTCTTGCCAAAAAGCTTAACTGCTCCGATGGTACATAGCATGGAACATACTGAGCCGATTACTACTGCCAGCTCTGCTCCGAGAAATTTAGCAACGAGGTACTCGGGAAGCAGGAAGGATACGCCGGAAATCAGGGTGATTAATCCAATTCCTTTAAAAGCACTTTTTTTCTTACCGGTTAAATAAACTAGTACAAACGGTGTAAGTATAATTAGTATTGATAGTAATACTACTGTGTCAGTTGATAAATCAATAACATTTAGTCCGGTTATCTTAGCAAGTGTAGTTGTTGGAATACCAATGGAACCAAAAGCCGTTGGTGTTGCATTGGCAACCAGACATACAATTGCTGCAAATATAGGGTCAAAACCTAATCCCCAAAGCATACTTGCCGGAATTGCTACTGCTGTGCCAAAGCCTGCCATTCCCTCCATGAAGCCCCCAAAGCCCCATGCAATAATTAAAACCAAGATCCTTTTGTCCTTTGTAACACCGGCCAACATCTTCTTGATGATTTCCATCTTTCCTGTGGCCACTGTGATGTTGTAGGTAAAGATAGCCGCTATGATTACGATGATAATTGGCCATAGAGCTAACGCTGCTCCCTCGGCTATTGCTGTAAAACTGTTTAGCAGAGGCATTTTCCATACAAAGACCGCAAGTACATATGCGATTGCCAGTGCCATGCAGCATGCTTTAAATCCAGGGATTTTCAAAGCGGTAAGTGCAACGATGAGCCAAAGAATCGGCAGCAATGCCAATATAAATGATAGTGCCATAAGTGTTTTTCCCCTTTCTGATACCTTCTGTAATACATCCCAATACATGTAATTACTTTTAATTTCCAAGTGGTAGTACCAATTTTGGGTGTAAAAAAAACAGGTATTGCAAACGGTAAGATTAGCAACACCTCATTCTTTCTAAGGTCGTAATTGGTAGTACCACTTTGTAAATTCATTATACTGCCCCTTGTTTATTGTGTCAACAAATGTCATTTTTTTAACATTCTTTTTGTGCAATATATCAAGTTCACTCGTTTTAACTACCTAAAACCCCTGGTTTTCCTTAAGTTTTATGTCTACTATATCAAAATGTTTATTAATCGCTGAGTAAGCTAAATTCTTATCTCTTGTGATTAAACTTCGAAGCATTTCATCATGTGCTTCGTTTAGAATCTTTTTGCTATCTTCCGTACTTAAGATATCTCTTCTCAAATCATAGATAAACTGATCGATCAAATCCGACAAAGCATTCAGTATACTGATCACCAATGTATTCTTAGAGGCCATTGCAATCCCATAATGCAGCTGCTTATCAAGAATTACATTTATTTCTTCTGTTTCATTTTCCAGCTTTGCAAGAATCTTCTCTAATCGCTCTATTTCAGAGTTGGTAATATTATCAATGGCTAGGTTTAATGCCTGTAATTCCAACGCTCGGCGCAGCTGACTAATCTGTTGATAATCAATCTGATTCAGGAAAAACATCATAGACATTGTTTCCACAAGATTATTCTCAAAATTACCGGATAGATAGTTCCCCGCGCCATGCTGGCTTACTATAACCCCCATATTATCCAGGGTTCGAATTGCCTCTCTAACGGAATTACGACTGATTCCCAAAAGGGTTGAAAGTTCCCTTTCCGCAGGTAATTTCCCGCCAATTTCCAAATGTCCTTCCCTTATCTGGTCTTTAATATAATCAATTACCTTACGGTATGATTTTTGATGTTGTACATTATTATCTTCGTCCATGTCTTGTCTCCTTGTCTGGCATTTCATATAGTTATATTTTACAAAGAGTTACCAGAAATTGCAACAGGGCGGTAGATGCTTTACACATCTATCGCCCTGTTTCATTAAGTTTTTCAATTATCCCGGCACTATTCTCCATTATACATGAAGGAAATGAGACGGTTAATATCCTCTGGCTCATAAGCAACGATTTCAAGTTCTCCGATCTTGCCATCAGAGAATACATTTGCTAAAGCAACATATTGGGAAAGCTTTGATTTTAGGTTTAATCTATCTCCTTCTGTTGTTACCAACTCAACCTTTCCTGAGCACTCGTCTATTACCTTAAAAAACGCATTTACATTTGTGATATTCATTACTTTCATATTACTTACTCCCTTCTGCATTGTAATATTTTTGTATATTTTTATGTTATTTTAAACCAGACCATTTGTCAACCCAAAAGTAGAGAAAAACTTGAAAATAACACTATTTTTAGCACTATGGGAAGCGCCTGGAGCAGTTGTATTCTTGGATTATTTACACCCTAAAATGCTTACGATATCCTCTACTTTTTCTGCTATATAATCTGCACCATACTCCTTGAACTCTTCTTTGCTGCCATACCCATAGAGAACTCCCATACAGTCCAGTCCTGCCTTCTTTGCCCCAATGATATCATGCATCCGATCTCCTATCATGAGACACCTTGAGGTATCGCTGATTCCCATCTCACTCAGGGCATGCCTGATTACATCCACCTTATGGATTCTGTCACCACTTAGTTCACTTCCTGCGATAAAATCAAAGTAACTATTCAGGTTAAAATGCTCTAATATCTTCCTTGCAAATACCTCCGGCTTTGAAGTTGCCAATATAATAACTTTTCCACAAGACTTCAATGATTCTAGCATGTTATCCACACCTTCGTACATGTCATTCTCATAAAGTCCTGTTTCACTATAATATTCGCGATACTTCTTTAAACAAAGACGTGATTCTTCTTCACTAAAGCCATAATACTTTTGAAATGATTCGATTAGCGGCGGCCCAATAAATTTATCCACCAATTCTAGCTTCATTTCCTTTATTCCATAGTAATTCAGTGCATGAACAATGGCATTTACTGTCCCAAGTTTCGGATCAGTTAACGTTCCATCTAGGTCAAACAATAGGTATTGGTAATCTTTTATTTTCATTTCTAATAAAACCTTTCTGTTGATCGATATTTTTCTAGTTCGTCCATACCTTTATTCTAATCTACGTTGACAAAAAATTCAATTTGCATTATATTTTCCATATAATTCATATTAACAAAGTAAAACAGAACTTAAAGCACTGGAAAGCAAATTAACTTAACATTTATAGAATCCATCTAGATTGAGTGTGCTCACAAAAACTTTTCGTTTTGGAAAACCAGATTATTAAGGGGATTATAGAGAGAGGAGATGTATGGGTTTTATTCTGCCATACAACGATATATGTTCTATCAGATATGTAATGAGATTACAAAAATTAAATTGAGTGATGTAAGCTCTGACATTCTAACTGTCGGTATTATATCCTTAGAGGAACTGGAGACCTGCTATAACCAATTTGGATTTTCCTATCTTACGGTAGAAGAATGTAAGAATGATATTCAGCATCTGCATGGTACTCTAAACTCCTACTATGATTATCTATTCGGTGTAGTTGTTGGACTAAATCCTGGTCAGATTATCAAAGTGCAGGATCGGATTGGTCTTTTTATCAAGCAAAATCTTTTACTAATTGTGATAATTGAGGATAAGGATGACAGCACCCGACTGAAGCTTCTGGAGTTGCTTGAAAATCTAAAACTTGACAAGATAACTCATGAACGTTTAATCTTCGGATTTTTAGAAAAGTTTATCTGCGAAGATTATACCCTGCTTGTGGATATCGAAGATGATATCAATGAGCATGAAGATCGGATTCTGGATCGTAGACTGGACAAGAATTTTAATTATCAGATAACTGCCATCCGTAAAAAACTACTTTTACTTGATAATTATTATCAGCAATTTATTGCGATTGGTGAAGAGCTGGAGGAGAACTCCATTGATCTTTTTCAGGAAGAGAATCTTCATTACTTTCGTATCTTTTCAAGCCGCGCTACCCGTTTATGTGAAAATGTGAGAATGCTCCAGGAATATAGCATGCACGTCAGAGAATCCTATCATGCTCAGCTTGATAATGACATGAATAGCATCATGAAGATGTTTACCGTTGTTACTACTGTATTCCTCCCCTTGACATTAATCGTTGGTTGGTATGGTATGAATTTTACTACTATGCCGGAATTAACCTGGCGTTATGGATATCTCTTCGTCATTATCATCAGTGTCTTGATTGCCCTTCTCTGCATTATCTATTTCAAGAAGAAAAAATTCATGTAGCTTGCAAATATTACCAACATTTTCTCTCATCTAAGAAAAAGGAGCAGGTAACCATCACATTAAAGTGATCCTTACTCTGCTCCTCATATTTATTATTGTGCGAAATTATGTCACTGCTCCATCACTAATACTACAGCTTCATATATCCATAGCTATTAACTATGGCTTCCAGTTTTCTATTCTCTTTGCACATCGGACATTCTCCCACATGATAGCTGGTATAGTCGGGTAAATCCTTGGGTTTAAAGATGGAATGAACCGGTATGCCATCCACTTTATTAACGGCGCTGAAGATAGCACTGATTGCCTGAATTTTTCCTCCGTAGTATTTAATACTTTCAATGCTCTTTTGAATCGTATCACCGGTTGTTGCTGAACCAGCTAACAAAAGAATGTTCTTTTCATAAACTGCCGGCTGATTATTCTCTCGAAATACCATCTGTCCATTTGTATTATAGACAGGGCTTACAATATAAATTGTTTGTTGGGCATTCATTGACATGATTCCTGCATTACTCAGTTCCTGAGCCAAATAGGCTCCAATGATTTCACATCCGTCCAAGCATACTATGGTATCCACCGCTGTGCTGGTGACATATTGCTTACTAATCACTTTCGCTGCTTCCATAGCTTCACTTTGTGCCGTTTTCATCGTAGTAAGATCAATATAAAGATTGATGTGGGAGTTACTTGTAGCGAAATGACCTGGTATAACCTTCAAAGCTAATTTCTTGTTCATCGGTGCATTAATCTTAATTGCTCTTCTTTCCATAAATTACCCCCTTGAATGATAGTATTATGAGAAACAATATACCGCGCTCTTTATAGAATCAGGAATTATCTTTGTATCCTTATTATATCTCCATTTACAAATACAGGCAACTATCTTTTCTCCTTAATCAATCCCTTTCGATAAGCCTCCAACAGCTTTTCCAGATCACTAATCTGAATTTTTAAATCCTCACCAATATCTGTATCTCCCACTCGCTTACGAACTACCTCCTGCTCTAACACAACGGTAGTGGAATGAATGTCCTTTTCTTCTTCGATTGCTTTTTGTGTGGATTCAAAGGGCTCATGAGATACCAACAGCAAACCATAGGAGTTATAGATCAGAGTATAACCAGCTATCCCCGTCTGTGCCTGATACGCCCTGGAAAAACCGCCATCAATAACTAGTAGCTTTCCATTCGCTCGAATGGGACTTTCTCCTTTTTTAATTTCGACCGGAACATGACCATTGATGATATGCGAGATTCTTGGATCTAAGCCGAACTCCTGAAAGATCATATTGCAGATCTTTTCATCATCCTGAAGCTTGAAGTAAGGATCTCTTTTTTCTATATGTGCTTCTTTATCTTTTATAAAATAGCGCTCAAAGGTAGCCATTCTCTCTTTTCCAAAGAGCGGAGAATCCGGTCCGCACCATAGATACCACATCATATCCATGGCATATTGCTTCGCCTCCATATTCTTTGTGTTGAAATACCCTTCCCTAGCCAGCATATCCAGCCGATCTAAATAGGCTTTGCCGCTATATTCCTTTCCACTTACACCGATCTTCACCTTCTTAAAGGTACCATCCGAATTAAGTGGAATACAGCCATGATACAAGAGATTGGAATTATTCTTGAGATACATACTTCCATTGGAATATAGGAAGCTGATATGTTTTTGCAGTTTCTCACTATTTAAAAAAGAGGACTTTAATTTATCAATGAGCTCCTGTTCTTCTGGAATCAAATCATAGGGATGTGCCGTTTCAATGGTAGGAAAATGAGTATCCTTTAATAGATAACTCTTACCATCTACTTCCACTCTGCCACTGTCTAAATAAAGACTGTCAAGAATAAGCCGATCCTCCATATGATAACCCGGATTACGGCGGATAATCCTCCCCTCCAGCTTAAACTGAAGAATTGTTATCGCTTTATGCATCTGGGCTATTAATTGTACCTCATTATTACTCAGGCTTTCTTTACCCTCTAACTTAGGCTGAAAGCATTTGCATTCGTCCCCACCGTAGTATTTCATCGCAAACGTAGCAAGGGGGAGAAGGTTGATACCATATCCATCCTCAATGGTTCCAAGATTGGCATATTTTGTGCAAATCCTAAGTACGGTCGCTATACATGCTTCATTTCCGGAAGCAGCTCCCATCCACAGCATATCGTGGTTACCCCACTGGATATCCACACTATGATAATTCATTAGAGTATCCATAACGATATCTGCTCCTGGACCACGATCGAAAATATCCCCGATTATATGCAGCCTATCAACCACCATGCGCTGAATCAGCTTTGATATGGCAACGATAAACTCCTTTGCACGATCGATGCGGATAATGGTCTGAATGATCTCATTATAATATTCTTCCTTGTCTCGTTCGTCTGCTTCCTCATGCAAAAGTTCTTCAATGATATAGGCAAAGTCTTTCGGAAGTGCCTTTCTTACCTTGGATCTGGTGTATTTGGAGGAAGCGTAGCGGCAGATTTCAATTAACCTGTATAGAGTGATTCGATACCAATCCTCCAGGTTCTGTTCATTTTTTATTACAACTTCAAGCTTTTGTTCAGGATAATAAATCAGAGTAGCCAGACTTTTGATATCATTTTCTCCCAGAGACTTTCCAAATAGATCTTTGATTTTACGCTTAATAACGCCGGAGGCATTTTTTAAAACATGATCAAAGGATTCATTCTCTCCGTGGATGTCTGATAAAAAATGCTCCGTACCTTTGGGTAAATTCAAAATTGCCTGGAGATTGATTACCTCTGTGCAGGCTGCTGCAATGGTAGGGTACTGGCTTGATAGGAGCTTGAGATATCTCAACTCCTTCTCCAGCTCCTTACTTCCAATTTCTTCTTTATTCATTTCATGGCTCCTTTAATAATAGCAACCCAAATACCTACCAGTACTTTATTTTAGCTGGCATTTACTTCGTTTACTTTTTTACACGTTCAAATGGAGATTACTGGTATAACGTGCCCTTATTATACTATGGGAACTTTGATAAATCCACCCCAAAGTTAATTCTCAGGTTGCATTTTAACAATACTCTACTAATCCCAGCCCTTCCATATGTCCGGCTGATAGCCAATGGTGGCCTTCTTTCCATTTCGGACAATTGGTGTAATAAATAATTTGGGATTTTCCAACAGCTTCGCTTCTTTATCCTCCGGCGAGAGATATTTAAGAAGTGCGATTAGATCCTTTTCCTTGGCATTTTGATTTATCATCTGTTCCACACCGCCTACTGCTTGTTTGATATTATTAAATTCACCTTTACTCATTCCGAATTTCACGACATCAATGGATTGGTACTTTACGCCTCTCTCTTTAAAATAGCGCTCTGCCTTCTTCGTATCAAAGCATTTTGAGGCGCCAAAGATCTGAATATTCATCTTACCTTTTCTCCTTCTGGTTTTGGTTACTAAACTTTCTCATCAACAGCAAGTCCCTTTAAATCTTCCTGAGTTACCTTCTTTTTATCGATTAGAGCTTGAGGATTATTTAAAAGTTGATCTTCCTCTACGATATCCAGATTATCCTTCACACGGGTCATAACCTCTTGTGCTAAAGATTTTTTAACCTCATCATCTACCTGCTTTAACAATTCCTCTGCCAGTTCATTGGCATCTGCCATTGGATGACTTTTCAATCGTTCTAATTTGATTGCACTTATCGTCTTGCCTTCCTGAATGGAACCTTCCACCGCAGCTTCCGCTCTCTTTTGATAGATATCAGCCATCTTGCTATATTCTAAGGCTGCCTTTTGATATTCCGTCAATGGCCCCATACTGTCAAGCCGTGCCTTCTCTTCCTTTGTTAAGTCCTTTCCCGCCAATTTCTTTTCCAGAAGCAGTAAGTCCTGCTGTTCCATGCTATCATCATCAATATCATTAGATTCCTTCAGTTCGGATTTTAATTGATTCAGCCTTCTTACCTGCTCTTGATTCGTTCCAGCTTCTTTAAGCAGGGCTTCTCTATTTTCAGCGTGATTTTGAATGGTAGCATCCATCTCTAGTTCTTTCTCAAATTGACTTAATTGAATCTGTAAAGCCGCCTTTTGTCCCAGCAGTTTCTTTAGCTCGTTATCCTGAGCTCCCGCAAGATTTAAATCAGTAGCCTTTATTATATCTGTATTTTCCTTCTCCGTTACTTGCTCCTGTCTTTTCTTTACCTTTTCATCCGCATTACTCTTTGTATTAATTTGATTATATGTAATATCCGCGGTATTCTTTTGTATAGATGTCACTCCCATTACAACCTTCCTTTCTGCTCAATTAGCTCACAAAATAAGATTTCTTAACTTTTATAACCTAAGTATATCATAGGAATAGATAATGAGTCTAAGAGAATGTAATAATTTACTATTTTTTATTTAGATTATTTATCCTGCTTATTTTATTTCTGCTCTGGCCTATATATAAAAATGAGACTATACGAAATTAATAGTCTCATTTTTTGATCAAAGTTAATTATCGCCTTGTTTAGGATTTTCTTCTCACCAGGTTAACAACTCCTAATAAAATGACTGCTCCAACAATGGATACGACAAAGCTCCATATATTAAGTCCTGTAGCAGGACCCCATCCAAAAATACCTACTAACCAACCTCCGATAAATGCTCCGACAATACCAACAACAATATTCCAGCCCATACCCATACGTTCATTGTTACCAGTAATCATACTAGCAATCCATCCAGAGACACCTCCAAGAATTAACCATACTATTAAGTTACTAACTTCTGGCATAATGTAATCTCCTTTCAACTAGAAAATTCATTGCTTTTCTGTTACTGTTTATTATCTAACGTTATTAGAATTTTATTCAGATGATAGCAAAAAAGCAATTTTCAGCATTTGCATGAATATTTAGGGGTTACATTAGCATTTTACTATTAATACCATGTCTTTTCAATAGTTTTCAGTTTTTTAGTATCATTTTACTACAGGTTTCTTCCAATTGTTTTTACGCTTCTATCGAATTGCTTGTTGTATTAGGTAGTGTATCATTCATACTTCCCATACGATATCCACCAATATCAACAGTCACATAGCTAAAGCCGATTTTTTTCAGACTCTTTTCAATCATCTCTTGTGTTTCGTTTTCAAATAGTCTGGTTATCTCTTCTTTATCAACCTCAATTCTCGCAAGCTTGCCATGAATTCTTACTCTTACCTGATGGAAGCCAAGATCAAGTAATAGCTGCTCTGCTTCATCCACCATACGAAGTTTTTCTTCTGTTATCTCTTCTCCATATACGAATCTGGAAGATAGACAGGCAAAGGATTGTTTATTCCAGGTGGAAAGCCCCAACTCCTTTGACAAAAGACGTATCTCGTTCTTATTTAGACCTGCGGCTCTTAAAGGACTCAGCACCCCTTGCTCCCGAACTGCCATTAAGCCCGGTCTATAATCACCCTCATCATCTATATTAGAAGCTTCCGCAACATAGGGTATTTGATTCTCATCTGCTATTCCCCATATTTTACTAAACAATTCGGATTTACAAAGATAACATCTGTTTGTTGGATTATGGGAAAATCCTTCTATGTCGAGTTCTTCTGATTCACAAATATAATGTTTGATATTTTCTTTCTTACAAAATTCCTTAGCTTCTTCCAACTCTCTCTTTGGAAATGAGCAGGAGGTTGCTGTTATAGCAATTACCCCATCTCCAAGTACATCATGTGCTACCTTTAGTAAGAAGGTAGAATCCACACCACTGGAAAATGCAATCGCTATTTTTCCTTTTTCCAAGAGATCCTCGCGTAATTTTTCTAACTTCTGATTCATATAAAATACTCCCTTTGCTTATAGTTAACTAATTATTGTGTGCCTCATGACTAATTGCTTAGAGATTCAGACAATAATATTTATTTTTTAAATCCTGCACCATCTGAGTATAGTGCTTTTCACACACCTCAAAATCCTCTTCTTCAATGGATTTTAAGCAGGGCTGCAGATACTTAGCCCAGATCTTCTGGTAAGTCTGTTCTGCCTGAGGCTCCATATTAATTGAAGTTACAATAGCAGGCGCTACCTTGTAATACTCCTCCACTAACTCTTTGCGCTGTGGTTTCTCCAGCATATAGGTATCCCTAAAATGACGAAATGCCATAAGCTCATAGCAATCATCGTCCTTTTGCAACGTGTCACAAACGGCTGTTGTAATAAAGCACAGGCCTTTCCGCTTAAAGCCGGCTAAGAGACGTTCAAATTCACTCTTCTGGAATGGATACTTAGGATATACTTTGATCCAGGTTTCAATCAATGCATCAGCAAAAGGTTCGCTGATTTCATATTTTAAATGGCGAACCATAGGTACCAGGTATACTGTGAAGAAGAATCGATACTGATCAATCTGCGTAGACTTCGGTACTTTCTTATTACTTTTTGCTGCTATTCTTTCTGTAATAGTGTTTACTATCTTTTCTGCGAGTTCCGTTGCCACTAATTTACAATTCTCCTCTGATAAAGAGGCATATTGCTCTGCTGGCAGCAGTAACGGTGTACTCTTTCTTTCATAATCATTAAAACAATCACTATATTTACTCATTGAGAACCTTGGCAACATTGACTCAATATCACTAAGAAGCTGAGGTATCTCCGCCAGGGACTCCTTATAATTTGCTTCCAGCTTTTGAACAGGAACACCAGTTAAATCCACTTTCTTTTTTTCATTTGGATGAAAGGATTCTCCACAATACATACAGATGCAATTTTCTAAGTCTGCAGGAACCTGAAGTTCACCGTTACATTTGGGACAATTACGTTTTACATATTCCATGAAACATCTCCATTCCACCGTTTCCACGGTTATATTATAGTATTGGATTATTACAAACTCCATAATTTCGGTAATGATAGGATGCTATAATTAAATGCTTGTCTTATCGACACTAAATCATATTCATTATAATTTATTTCGATTGAAAAATCCATCAAATTTGTAAGCAATACAATTTGACCTAGGGTTTGGAAACAAATCGATAAAATATTTGTAATTTTCCAAACATAATGCTATGATTTTATTTAAGTAAAGGGTATAACAATGTACCTTAGATAAGGGAGCAGATATGGAGCAAATTACGCCAATTGAAATATATATAAATAGTCAACATCCGTCAAATACATCACCAACTGCCGTTCCTCCAATGGCTACAGAAACCGTTGATGAACAGAAGGTGAAGATCATTGAAAATGCGCAGGCTTTTTTTCGGGAAGAAATTGCCGAAAGTCATAAGCAAAACACGGAGAAATTAAGACATCTAAAGGAGTTTAATTTAAATCCGTTTCTGGATAAATACAAGGCCAATTTTTTAACCGGTGATAATTCTGCCATCAGTATGGCCAGAGCGCTGGTTTATCCTCGAATCCTAGGCACTTCCATCAATACTACCTTTGGAACAAAACTTCAGAAATTCTGTAGTTCCGTGTTAGAAGGCTATGCTTCTACAACCACCGGAATTGATATCGAATATATTGATACCATTGACAAACGGCGTAAATATTGCCAGATCAAAGCCGGACCAAATACGATCAATAAGGATGATGTTAAGACAATTGATGATCATTTTCAGGGGATCAAAAAGCTGGCAAGAACCAATAATCTCAGTATTGGGTTAAATGATCTGGTGGTGGGTGTTTTCTATGGTCAGCCAGAGGAATTAAGCACTCATTACAAAAGGATTGAACAGACCTATCCAGTATATGTAGGTAAAGATTTCTGGCACCGACTTACCGGAGACGAGGATTTTTACAGAGTTTTAACGGATGCAATTGGTGATGTTGCCTCGGAATATGATGGAAGTAAGTTGATTGAATCCGTCATTGTAGATTTGGCAGCCGAGATCAGGAAAGAGTTCGGAATGGAGCTATAGGCTGAAAACAACTCATTCCAATATTGTAAAAATGGAAATTGTAAGAATGGAAGGGGTATCAATAATCTCACATTATTGATACCCCTTATTATTTATTCATAGAATAATTATCTAACTCGGTCCACCCCTTTTAATCCATCCGATTCAGCACATGAATTAAAGATAGCCCTATTGCCTTGGCAAGCTCTACGGGTACTGCATTACCAATCTGTTTATACTGCTGCCCCATGGAGCCGGAAAATTCCCACTCATCCGGGAAGCTTTGAATTCTGGCATATTCTCTAACGGTAAATGGCCTTACCTCTTCAGGATGACATCGTTCTGTTTGTTTTTGAGCAGGGCTGCAGGTTAAAGTTAGACAAGGCTCCTCCCAAGAAATTTTTCTAGCCATACCTGTTCTTCCGCCACCGGAATAGTAGCTCTTTCCCATATACTCCTTCGCAATGTCTTCCGGCAGGTCTCTCCAGTATCCGCCAGGAGGTACTAATGCCAATATCTCCTTCTTACGAGCCGGATATTTCTCACCAATGGATTCAGGTACATCCTTGAGAGCATCACGCAGTACTGGCTTGTACTCATAAGGCTTTGGTAATTGGTAGGTGAGCTTATAATCATTGCGTATACCTACAATAATGATTCGTTCTCTTTTCTGTGCCACATTATAATCATTGGCCTTTAACAAATGCCAGGACACCTGATAGCCTAAGCTTTCATAGATATCGATCATTGTTTGCAAAGTCTTACCGCCATCATCAGTAGCAAGACCTTTCACGTTCTCAGCTAAGAACATCTTTGGTTTTAACTCATTTACAATCTGAGCAAAATAGAAGAACATAGTACCCCGAACATCGTCCAGCCCCAGCTTACGACCTGCATAACTGAAGGCCTGGCAAGGATATCCGCCGGAAACCATATCTATCTCCATATCCTTAGGTATGTAGTTTCGAATCCCTTCTCCTGCTATTCTAACAATATCAGCCTCAATTACATTCCACTCCGGACGATTCGCCCTTAAGGTATCCGCAGCATATTTATCAATCTCAACCAACCCTCTGGCATGAAACCCGGCTTGCTCCAAGCCAAGGGCAAGGCCTCCGGCACCGGCAAACAACTCGATGGAGTTATATACCTTCTTCGGTTTGACCTTTGCTATGTCTACAAAATCAGCTATATGTAAATTCGTATTATCCCTTTTCACAGTATCTGTCTGCCTGGGAGATAAAATATCCACAGGTGTCACCTCAAGGGTGGAACAAAGTTTTTGAAAATTACTTTTAAAAGGATTCGCATTCGGTGATAACATAACAGACAACTGATTTTTTGTGATGCCAAGCCTCTGTGCCAATTCATTCTGAGTCCCAATCTTTCTCTGCCTCATTATATTATGTATCTTTTCTTTATCAATCACGTAGTCCATCGAATCCCTCCTGCATGTTATGAAAATATATTAACACATCAAGCGGTTTTAATGCAAACATATTTTCGTATTTCTTCATAAAATTTAACATTCTGGCAAACCTAAGCCAGCCTTCCTATTAAAACATAGACTGGCGTCAAACTATGTCCATTTCAAAAAATTTAAAGAAATATTATTATACTCTAACTTCCACCCGAAATGTTTTAATTACCCTAACCTAATTATCATAGGATCTAATTGACAGCTTCTCATAATAGGAATAAAATTCTATCATACAAACTGCTATACAAGGAATTTTTTTCATAATATTAGGAAGAGAAATTAATGATAAGGATCAGTAATTATGAAGTGAGAACTTTCATAAATTATATTACAATTGCCTGTTCAAAAAACGGAAAGGAGTGACTACAGTGAATCATCTAGAAGCAATTGATCTTCGTCAGTCTAGGCGTGCTTACCTGCCTCAGCCGATAGATTCTACTCAGTTAATTAAGTTAAAATCAGAAATAGAGCAATGCAACAAAGAAAGTGCCCTGTCCATCCAGCTTGTAGAAGATGGAAGCGAAGCCTTCTCTGGCTTCAACCTTGGCTATGGTATGTTCCAGGGTGTCCGTAGCTACTTCGCTTTGGTAGGGACAACTTCTGATGAGCACCTGAGAGAAAAGGCTGGATACTTCGGTGAAAAACTGGTGCTGGAAGCTACAAAATTGGGGCTTGGTACTTGTTGGGTCGGTGGAACCTTTAACCGCAACCGTTGTGCTTGCACCGTTCATGAAGACGAAACTTTAGCCTTAATTATAACTGTTGGACCTATACCAGCGAAGAAGCCCTTTCGTGAGAATGCTATTTATAAACTTGCCCATCGAGGAACGAAATCTCTTGAGCAGCTTTATACCTCCGACATTCCGGCACCAGACTGGTTAATAAACGGTATGCGGTGTGTACAGAAAGCTCCTTCCGCTGTTAATCTTCAACCTGTTCTGTTTCATTATGAACAAGGTGATCTATGGGCAGAAGTGAAAAACTCCAATTCCTATCAGTTAGTTGATCTTGGTATTGCTAAACTTCATTTTGAACTTGGATCAGGTAAAGGGACTTTTGAGCTTGGCAACCGCGGAAAATTTATTTTTTCTTAGAACAAACACCTGCCTAATCAATGATCTATTGGTAAATTGACTCATTTGCCACGAATAAGGCTAGCCGAATATCTTGGCTAGCCTCATCGAGAAGTTATCCTATTAATTTCTCATCCTCCATATACAGGTAGGTATTTCTTTGATTCGGATGAAACTTTATGTACGCTTCCTCTATCCGCTTAATATTTTTAAACATTACATCTACCATAATGGGGTCAAAATGCTTTCCTCTTCCCTCTGCGATTATTTCCAATGATTGTTCAAGGGAAAATGCCTCCTTATAGGGACGTTTACTGGTTAAAGCATCTAGAACATCGGCTAAAGCTACTATTCTGGCACTTACTGGGATCTCATTTTCTTTTCTTCCATAGGGGTATCCGGATCCGTCCCATTTCTCATGGTGCCCTTCCGCAATCTCAATACCCATTCCAAATAAACTTCTCCCATGCTTAAGAAGATTCTTTTCTGCGGAGTGTAACACATCAGCTCCAAAGAATACATGCTTCTTCATCTCCTCAAACTCTTCCCGCGTCAGTCTGCCCGGTTTCAATAGAATATTATCCTGAATTCCAACCTTACCAATATCATGCAGAGGGCAAAAACGCACTAAATCATCGATATATTCCAGCGTAATAACGTCCGTATAAATATTATTCTCATATAAAATCTCAGATATTACTCTGGCATAATAAGACATCCGATCCAAATGCTCTCCAGTATCCTCATCTCTTGCCTCAGCCAGCTTTGCCAATGCTAAAATGCTGCTATATAGTACGTCATTAATAAAATTAGTCTGATTTAAGGAGATTGCAATACTGTTTGCCAGCATCTTAAGAAAATTCAGATGCTCCTCTGTATATACATTTTTTTGTGTGCTAGAGAAAAAGATGACACCAACTTCCTCTCCAGAAACAATGAGCGGAAGAGTAATAGAGGCACGTATCCCTGCCTCCAGAATCACTTTATTATAAAGCTTAATGGGGCTTCCCTCACAGTGCTTCTCCAAATCATTAATGATTCGTGCTTCCCCGGATTGTATTAACCGTCCCAGGCTTGTCTCATGAATTGGCCAACCTATTCCTCGGATCCCCTCAGGCAGTCCAATTACAGTACCATCAGAAACTCCATAGGTAGGGATTAATCTTAGCTTATCCTCACTGATTAATCCGATTCCAATATAATTATAAGGAATATATGCAGAGAATGTATTACTGATAAAGTTTAAGGTCTCCATAAAAGAAACATTATTATTGATATTCTCAACTAGGCTAATCAGGTGATTGATTTTATGAAACATATGACTGATTTCATTAACAATGGGTAAAATCTTCTTCTGAGTTGGGTACTTATGATTGATAGGATAGCTATGAAGTCCAATTTCTTCAATGCCTTTATATAATTGACTAAAAGGACGAACCAAAAAGAACTGAAGCTGATATAAGCTAAATAAAATAACGATTAATAATACGGCCATCATTCCATAGAAAAAATAGGATCTATACCTACCATCACGTATGGATTTTTCAATAATTTGACCCTGAAGCTGATTATAGCGTTCAAGCAGCTCCATATTGTTATCGTTAATATAAATAATATTTTTTGTCATCTGGGAATCTATATGATCAGCCTGTAATACTATGTGGATTGACTGCTCAAATTCCAGCCAAAGACTATCAATTTCCTGCAAATGATTTGAGGAATTTAGAAGGTGTTTGCTAACCTCAATTGTTTTTCCTTCATAGGAAATTTTATTTTCTTTCAAATCAGCAAGATTGCTTGCAAAGAAATCACTAATACTTGATAAATCAGCTTTCACATCTGCAACTCTCTGAGCCAACACTTCATCAGGCTGATATTGTTTCCCAGTATCTTTTGCTAAGAGTAATCCATAAATCCTAGTAACATCCTTACTAATCATCTGGGTATACATCTTTTGCTCCCCAAATAAGCTAATTACCAACTTATCCTCGTACTCCCTCTGAGAAGTTTGGTATAGCATATATAAAAATGATAGCAATATCATAAATACTGCAACTACTGCAATAATAATCCATCGCTTTATTGGTGCCAGTATTTTCGAACGCTTTATCTTCATTGGTATCTCCTCTGGTTTATCTTACCATAATCATTGCGGATAACGGTTCTACATGTACAACACCACCCGTGTTACTATCTAAAACTTCATTTCCAGCACGTTTTCCTTTGATATAAACTCTCCAATTGCCTTCAGGCACATGAACCGGTTTCCAGCTATTGTTCGCATTATAGATAACACACATTTCACCCTCTGTCGGATGTGAGAGTAGAAACGCAATTAAATTGTTATCCAGCCATTTTAAAAATCTCAGCCTAGCTTCTACCTCCACTGCTGTTGTCATTCGAAGTACGCTATGGGCCTTTCGAAATTCAATCAACCCACGGTAATAATTAACTACTTCCTTGTTCTCTGTTATCTGATCCCATTTTAAACTATTAATACTGTCTGGTGAGGAGTAGCTATTCCCTTCAAACCGGGTCTTCTCTTCATTTAGAGGTTTACTTCTTAGAAACTCTTCTCCTGCCTGAAAAAATGGTATTCCCTGACTCGTTAAAATAATCGCTGCTGATAGCAGGTTCATCTTTACTCTATCTTCTCTGCTGTCAAAAGGAGTAGATAGTACTATTTTATCCCATAGGGTATAATTATCATGGGCTGATGCGTAATTAACTACTTGTGATGGTTGAGCGGCCCAAGGATAACTGGTTCCAAGAACCTTTGAATAGTCGATCCAGTCATGCCAGGTTGCTGCTACCACACCAAATTTAATGGTATCCTCGAGTCCGTCTTTTCCAGTAATATAGCCCTTTTCTTCTGGTTGAAAGACATTTCCCTTGATTCCATCCCTAAGATTGTCATTAAAGACCGCAATACCATTTCTCATATTACGAATATTATCCTTCATGGCACGTTCATGCTCCGGAAGAGGTGAAAGTCCTCCAGTCCAGCCTTCGCCGTAGATCAGAATTCCTTCTTCAACGGTATCTAAAGTCTCTCTTATTTCATTCATCGTTTTTAAATCATGTATTCCCATCAGGTCAAAACGAAAACCGTCTATATGGTACTCCCTATTCCAATAAAGCAGGGAGTCAATGATGAATTTCCTCATCATGACTCGCTCAGAGGCAGTCTCGTTGCCGCAACCAGAAGCATTGGAGAAATCGCCTTCCGGGGTTAGTCTATAATAATATCCTGGAACAATACAATTGAAATTGGAATTAATACTTTCCTTTGTATGGTTATAAACCACATCCAAAATGACACGAATCCCATGTTGATGCAAGGCTTGCACCATTTGTTTGAATTCTCGAATTCTTACTTCCCCATGATACGGATCTGTGGAATAAGATCCTTCCGGGACATTATAATTTTGTGGATCATATCCCCAATTATATTGAGGAGCTTGCAGCTGAGCTTCATTAACCGTCATATAATCAAAGGCTGGTAACAAATGCACATGAGTAATACCCAGCTGTTTTAAGTAATCAATACCCGTCGCATCCCCATATGAATTCTTCGTCCCTGACTCAGTAAAGGCAAGATATTTCCCTTTATGAATCATACCTGAATTGGAATCAATAGAAAAATCCCTGATATGAAGTTCATAAATTACCGCATCTGTAGGTTGAAGGAACTCAGGCTTTATTTCAGAAAGAAAGCCTGTTGGATCAGTAGCGGATAAATCAATTACCATCCCCCGTTTCCCATTCACTCCTACTGCCCTGGCATACGGATCAACAGCTTCTTTCGTTTCATTATCTACCGTTACAGAGTAGGTATAATAAATACCATGTAAATTGCCTTTTACCGAAGTTACCCAGGTTCCGCCGGATGCTTTTCTCATTCTTATATTCTGGAACAAGTCGCTTCGTTCCCCTGTTTTATATAAGTTTACAACAACTTGTTCCGCTGTCGGAGCCCAGACACGGAATCTAGTCTCTTCTTCTGTCCAAACTGCCCCAAGATCATCTCCTTGATAGGTTTTGGATAACTCAAACTCCATTGTCATAAACCGCCTATAATGTTCTAATAATCTCTCCTTTTCCAAAGCAACCTCCAGCCTGCGTAACCTACTGTATCATTATCTATCCCACTTATCGCATAGGGAATTTATCTGACCTAGGAATTTCGCCAAATCTTTATTGGCCCCACCCTTGTTGTGTTGGATAACAATAGCAAGACGCTTTCCAGCCTGAACAAGACGTTCAAATACAGAACCCGTCTTTACTACCTCCGTTCTATCTTCTACCGGTATCTTCTTGCCTTCCTGTACACATACATTTCTGATTAAATCATAGGTTGCACCACTATAAGGTGCATCCGCTGTATATCCTAATTCACTACTGATATAATCTGTAAATAACTGGCTTACCTGCTCATCCCCGTGAACCACAAAGACATGCTCTGGCTTTTTCTCAAAGCTGGTGAGCCATCTCAGTAAGCCCTCCCGATCCGCATGACCACTAACGCCAGCCATTTGTCGAATCTGGGCAGCAACTGTAATTTCTTCGCCAAATAGTTTCACCTGTGGAACACCATCCAACAGGAGGCGGCCTAAGGTCCCCTCCGCTTGATATCCAACGAATACAACGGTACTATCCTCACGCCATAAATTATGTTTTAGATGATGGCGAATTCTACCCGCATCACACATGCCAGAAGCTGAAATAATGATTTTGGGATCCTCATCAAAATTAATTGCCTTTGATTCCTCCGAGGTAATAGAGGTCTTAAGCCCCGGAAAAGCCAGCGGATTAATCCCTTTTTGCACCAACTCCATAGCTTCATCATCAAAATAATGAGTCATATATTCGTGGAAAACTTCAGTAGCTTCCACTGCTAAGGGACTGTCTACATATACTTTAAAGTTTCCGTGCCCCTGGATTAGGCGTTCATTTTTAATTTTTCTAAGATAATATAAAAGTACCTGTGTTCTTCCTACCGCAAATGAGGGAATAATAACATTACCTCCCCGGTCAAAGGTAGTCTGGATAATTTCTGAAAGTTCGCCAATGTAATCCGGCGACACACCATGGTTTCGATCACCATAGGTAGATTCCATAATTACATAGTCAGCTTCCTTAATATACTGTGGGTCCTTAATTAGCGGCTGATTTATGTTTCCGATATCACCGGAGAATACGATCTTCTTAGTGACACCCTCTTCTGTAATCCATAGTTCGATACTGGCGGAGCCCAGCAGATGTCCTACATCGATAAATCGAACTTCAATCCCATCAAAAAGTGTAAATGTTTCATTATATTCATGCGGTGTAAATAAGCGAATTGTATTTAGGGATGCCTCCATATCATATAGCGGTACTGTGGGCTTATCTCCAGAACGCTGCTTTTTGCGATTCTTCCATTCTGCTTCCGCCATCTGAATATGGGCACTATCACGAAGCATGAGATTACATAACGCGTTCGTAGCGCTGGTAGAATGAATATTACCCCGGAAGCCTTCTACATAAAGAAGAGGCAGCCTTCCTGAATGATCCATATGTGCATGCGTTAAAAGAACGGCATCAATTGCTGCAGACGCTACCGGTATCTCTTGATTCACAAATTTATCCTTACCTTGTTCCATACCACAGTCAATAAGAATATTCTTACCACAGGCTTCTAAGAAAAAACAACTTCCGGTTACCTCATGGGCCGCACCTATAAATGTTAATTTCATGTGGAACTCCTCCCTTTTTTACAGCTGTAAAAAATACACTTGATGAATGACTTTGAAAGCAACTTATTTTGAACAATCTATCTTCATTTTATACGATAATTCTTGATTTTATTTTACTCTCACAAATCCTACCTGTCAATAAATACCCTTTTCCTACACATTTCATCACCATGCATGATCTATCTGAAAAAACGATAGCCACTCAACTTTTGTTTTAGACTATCGTTCCGTATATTGTAGTACTATTCATTTCTCTTCATTGCCTAAGCTTTCATAAACTTCCTCATCGTAGTCTATTTAACTTATCCTGATCCAATATTTCTATTGTACCGCGGCTTAAGCTGACCATTCCTTCTGTTTGGAAGTATTTCAGCATCCTGGTCACAACTTCTCTAGCTGTTCCTAAATGATTTGCAATCTTTTCATGGGTCATAACCAGAGTATCGGAATCTTGAATAACAGCCTGCTCCATGAGGAAATTAGCTAATCTCTTGTCAAAACTGGTAAATAAGGCCTGCTCCATGATCCACATGACATCAGAAAATCGTGATGCCATTAATTGATTGGTAAAGATCTGAACAGGTATGGATTCCTCGGACAGTTTACGAAAGGCTATGGTAGGAATCAGGTAGGCCTCGGTATCCCTTTCTACCTCTATATTTACATCAAAAGCTATATTTTTCATAACGCAGGAAGCAGAAAAGATACAGACGTCCCGTTCAAACAAATGATATAAGGTGATCTCCCTGCCGCTTTCTGATATAATATAAGCTCTTATTTGACCCTTTTTGATTAAAAATAGTCCGGAACAATTATCCGATGTGCTGTGCATTGACTCTCCTGTTGCAAATTGCTTTTTCACAATCGCCTGCTGCAGGAAATTCTTTTGTGCCCGATTTAGTTTCTTCCAAAAGTTTAAAGTATCTTCCAGAAATGCGATATCTTTAACATGTTCAACCAAACCATTTCCTCCAATCATCCTTATTCCCTGTGTTAAAATAAGGTACATTACTTAAATATATACAGATGCTAATACAAAATTGCATGCAAGATTTCAAACAGTGATTACAACCGTATCAAAATCCTGCATGCAGTTCTAAGCCTTACCTAATTACATACCTTAAATTTCTGTTTTCCATAAACCGTGAAGGTTGCAATATTCGTATACTGCTACTACTTCATCGTCTTCAAGAGCAAATGTTGCTTTTGGCTCTTGACCTGGAGCAAGACATTTTCTCTGTCCACCGTTCTTTGTTTGTAGATAGATCCATTGAATAAAATGCTCCTCTAACATAGGATGAGCAACACTACCAACTTCAACTACAACCTTATTTCCTTCAACAGTTACTACAGGCACATGTTTCTCTTTCGCAGCATCCACTGTATTGGGAACCAACTCTTCCATTCGTTCGCCGCAGCAAGTTAATGGAGCTCCTGAACTGTGGATCATACCCACGATATTTCCACAATGTTTACATTTGTAAAACTTATGTTCGCACATAGGCAATTCTCCTTTTCTCATGTAAATTAGATTTTGGCGCAAAACAAAATGAATCAGCAGGCTGATTCATTCGTCATAATTAAATGGAGATATCCGGCTCTTACTATACACATTAGAAGTTCTCTCCTTTGCAATAGTATTTGCTGATATCTCCAGCTTTAATCTCTGCCTATTAGCAATTATATCCTAATTCTCCAACATTCTCAAGATATCTTTTTTGGGTTTTACTCCCACTGATTGAGCTTTTACTTTGCCTTCCTTCACAACAACAAGTGTTGGAATGCTCATAACACGAAATGCGGAAGCTAAATCTGATTCCTCATCAATATTAATCTTCCCTACCTTTGCTACTCCTCTCATCTCTTCAGCAATTTCATCAAGCGTCGGCGCTACCATTCTGCATGGTCCACACCAGGATGCCCAGAAGTCTAACAATACAGGTTCTTTCGAATGTAATACCTCTTGATCAAAGTTACTTTTTGTTATTTTTATTGCAGCCATAATTATTCCTCCAATTTACATTATATGATTGATAAAAACCAATCATTCATCTTTATGACCTTACTATATCACCATATGATTCACACATCTGTGATGTTATCACCAAAATATGTATATTTATTTATAATTTTGATTCACATATATAACTCCAATTTTCTACCCTTCTGGGGTATAAAAAAAAAGTCTGTTGGCTGCACAACAGACTTATTTTTCAATTCGTTACTATGATAAGGTATTAATCTTTAGCAAATGCCACCTTACTTTAACGCTCTTCTCTAAAGTAATTCACTCCACAGCCTGCAGGCTGGGAGCCTTCCTTAGACTTTTTCATCGATGTTACAATCAAAACAAAGGTTGTAATTAAGAAAGGAAGCATTACATAGAATGCATTTGGTATCTCAATAATATTCTTTGGAACATAGAATTGAAGCACACTGAAAGCACCAAATACTAATGATCCAATAATTGCTTTTGCAGGATTCCAGCTTGCAAATATAACAAGCGCTACGGAGATCCAGCCTTGCCCATTTACTACACTGCTGTTATTCCAGATACCACCACCATTAATAAGGGAAAGGTAAGCGCCGCCTAAACCACAGATGCCCCCGCCAGCCATTATATGAAGATACTTTGTCAGAGTCACATTAATCCCTGCTGCATCAGCCGCACCAGGATTCTCACCAACAGCTCTCATATTAAGACCACTACGGGTTTTTAACATATATATTGTACAAATAATCGCTATGACAATTGCAAGGTATACCAATGGATTATGAGAAAAGAGAAGCTTTCCAATCACCGGAATATCTCCCAGAACCGGAATAGATTTCTCCGAAATAGCCTTCAGAAAATTGGTAGAAAGCTTAGGTGAACCACCAGCTTCATCAATCATCATCGCTCCAAAGAACTTTGCAAAGCCTGTACCAAAGATCGTTAAGGTAAGGCCTGTAACATTCTGATTAGCCATGAAGCTAACTGTTAATATTGCATAGATCAGAGCTGCAAATACTCCAATCGCAAAGGCTGCAAGTAAGGCTAAGACTAGATTATCGCTGTGGTATGCTACAAAGAAGCTCAGGAAGGCTCCCATGAACATCATACCTTCTACACCGAGATTTAAATGACCGGTTTTCTCTGTCATAATTTCACCGGTAGTACCAAAGAGCAACGGAGTTCCGGCTTTGATGGCCGCAAATAAAAAATTAATGATCATTATGCCTTCCTCCTTTGTCTTAATACAAAACGATAACGGTTAAAGAAATCAAGGGCTAGAATTGAGAATAGGATAATACCTTGTAAAATGGAGGACACCGCAGGGGACAATCCAAACTCACTCTGCATTACACTACAGCCCTTGTCCAGCATACTAAACAACACTGTTACAATTAAAATAATAATCGGATTCAATTTTGCCAGCCAGGCAACAATTATGGCTGTAAAACCTACACCGCCTGCTACTCCCTCACCTAAGGTATAAGCAGCACCGCTGACCTGGCACATGCCTGCAATACCACAAATAGCACCACTGAGAAACATGGTCCGTATCACAATCTTTTTAACATTCATACCAGCATACCTTGCGGTATTCGTGCTCTCACCAACAACACTGATTTCATATCCCTGTTTTGAAAATCTCAAGTAGATGAACATTACTACAACTAGAATTAAACCTATTAACCATCCCGCATGTACCCCCAAAATCTGGTCAAGTCTTGCGTTCGGTACAAAGGTGGCAATCTTCGGAAATCCGGAAGAAGCTGGATCACGCCATGGTCCTTCTGTTAGATATTTAATCATATACAATGCTATATAATTCATCATTAAGGTGAACAAGGTCTCATTGGTACCATACTTGGTCTTAAAATAAGCAGGAATGAGTCCCCATAAGCCACCACCAACTGCTCCTGCAATAAACATAAGGATCAGCAAGATCCAGTGAGGAAGCCCCGTTAGGAACAAGGCAAAATAGGTAGCAAAAATACCGCCCATAATGATCTGTCCTTCTGCACCAATGTTCCAAAATTTCATCTGAAACGCAGGTGTAATGCCTAAGGCTGCAATTAATAAAGGAATTGCTATTTTTATCGTTCCCTTCGCTGCAATCTTACTTCTCCAGGCTCCCTGCACAATGGAACCATAGATTTCAAATGGATTGTGTCCAATCGCAAGAATGAAGATACCACCAGCAATAATTGCAATGATTACCGCCAGCAAGGATAACATTATAGTCTTTCCATAGGATACCTCAGCCTTTTTAACAACATGAAAGAGAGGCTCTTTTTTCATTCTAATGCTTCGTTCCATGATGAGTGTCTCCTCCCTTCTCAGATGCATCGGTCATCAACAAGCCAAGCTGCTCCTTCGTAGCATCCTTTGCATTGACAATACCGGTAACCTTGCCATTGCATAGTACCATAATGCGATCACAGAGCTCCAGCATAACGTCCAGATCCTCACCAATGAAAAGCACACCAACACCCTTTTGCTTCTGTTCGTTAATTAGGTCATAGATTGTATAAGAGGAATTGATATCAAGGCCTCGTACTGCGTAAGCCGTAATAAGTACATTGGGTTGTGACTCAATTTCTCTTCCCAGAAGAACCTTCTGAACATTTCCACCGGACAGCCTGCGCACCGGAGTATCCACACTAGGTGTAACAATCTGCAATTGCTTTACCAGTCGTTTTGATAATTCTCTTGCTGCCTTTTTACTAACAAAGGGACCTTTCCCTTCATGGTAGGTTTTCAAAAGCATATTATCAACCATTCCCATGGAGGCCGCAAGCCCCATACCAAGTCGATCCTCTGGAATAAAGCTCATGCTAATTCCCATTTTAATAATCTCACTAGGTGTTTTTCCTACGAGATTTTCTTTATGATAGAGAATTGCACCCTGCTTGACAGGAAGAAGTCCAGCGAGTGCTTCGCACAGTTCCTTCTGCCCGCTGCCGGCAACCCCAGCTACTCCTAGAATTTCGCCTCGATTTAAATCAAAGGAAATATCCTTGATCATCTGAAAGCCTTCTTCGTCACAAACAGTTAAATGATGTATCTCCAGTAAATTCTCATCAAAATCAGTCTCTGGATGGTCTATGGATAATTCAATGGGTCTGCCCACCATAATTTCCGTCAACTCCTGAGCGCTTGTCTGTGCAGTATTTACAGTTGCAACACTTTCTCCTTTACGCAGAATGGTCACACGATCGCTGATTTCCAGTACTTCATTTAGTTTGTGTGTTATGATGATAACCGCACAGCCTTCCGCCTTCATCTGTCTTAAGATCTCAAAGAGCTTTTTCGTCTCCTGGGGAGTAAGAACAGCGGTTGGTTCATCTAAAATTAAAATATCCGCCTGGCGATAAAGCACTTTGATAATCTCTACGGTCTGCTTTTCACTTACGGACATCTGATATACTTTCTTCTCTGAATCTATTTCTAATCCAAAGCGTTTACTAATCTCACGAATCTTCTCTGATCTTGATTTGTTCAGGAAGAAGCCCTTTTCTTTTGCACCTAAAATAATATTATCTGCCGCCGATAATGCTTCCACCAGCTTAAAATGCTGATGAATCATTCCAACTCCAAGTCGGATGGAATCCTCCGGAGAATTAATGGTAACGCTCTGTCCATTAATGAAAATAGAACCGCTATCTGGCTTATAGATACCTGAGAGCATGTTCATCAATGTTGTTTTACCTGATCCGTTTTCGCCAAGCAGGGCGAGAATCTCACCCTGCTTAACGGACAGGTCTATTTTGTTGTTTGCTACAACCGACCCAAACGTTTTTGTAATCTGTTTCAGTTCGATTGCCATGGCTTCCTTTTTCATCTTCACTCTTGCCACCCAATCAATTCTTATTTATTGAACTACAACATTCTTGTAGTACCAGTTCATTTTACCTGTAATATCCGCATCAGTAAGCGCATTGCCTTCTGTACAGATCTGGTTTCCTTCATTATCTACGATATTTCCTTCAAAGATCTTAAATCCACCAAGGATCTTAATCTCTGCGGCATTAATTGCATCAGCCGTACCCTCAGCCACATTTTCAGATAATGGAGAAACTGCTACAAGACCTTCTTCCATACCACCGAAATAATTCTCACCTGTCCAGGTTCCATCAATCACAGACTGTACAGAGCTTGTGTAATATGCACCCCAGTTCCAGATCGGAGCAGTTAAGTGTGCTGCAGGAGCATCCTTTGTCATATCAGAGTTATAACCGCAACCCCATACGCCTCTAGCCTCTGCTGCTAACTGAGGAGCTGTAGTGTCCGCATGCTGACCGATAACATCACACCCCATATCAAGTAAGCTTTCTGCTGCCTGCTGCTCTAAGGTAGGATCAAACCAGGAATTTGTAACTTTAACATAAACCTTTGCATCAGGATTAACAGATTCAATACCCATTGCAAATGCATTAATACCACCGGTAACCTCGGAGTTATCTTTACCCATTGCAGCTACAAAGCCGATCTTATCGGACTGTGTCTTTAAACCTGCAGCAACACCTGCAAGATAGCGTGCTTGGTAAATACGTCCAAAATAGTTGTTGTAGTTAGTACCATTGCTCTTGTAACCAGAGCAGTGTGAGAAGATTACTTCAGGATATTCCGCAGCTAACTGCTCCATGGTATCCATATAACCCCAGCTTGTACCAAAGATAATCTGGCAGCCTTCCTCTAAACACTCTTCAATCGCTGTTCTAATTGCCACAGCATCAGAATCACTTACATTATTCTTACGAACGATCTGGTCATCAGAAAGACCAAGAGTCTGCTGCATTGCTACAATACCCTGATCATGAGCAAAGCTATAACCTGCACCATCTGCAGGATCGCCAATATGTATTACACCAACCTTAATTTCTTCTTTTGCAACCGGTGCAAATAATCCTGTTGTTGCGGTTTGTGTACCCTCACTTGTAGTTGCTCCCTCTGTGCCAGCTGCTTCGCCCTCCGTTGCATCTCCTGATGTAGCACTCGTAGTTCCGCATGCTGCCAGAGATAAAACCATCATAAGTACTAGCGTAAATGATAAAAGCTTTTTAAACATCCTATTCTCCTCCTAATGTTTGCCGGATTTAGTTCCGTATTTGGGGATTACCCTTGTAACATTTTATCTACGAGGCTGTTTCTATCAAATTTTCCTCAAATATAGGAAAGTTCAAGATAGCATGCCTTTGTAAATCTTAATAGTACGTGTAATGCTCTCACAATGCTTTAAATCTATTCTGAATATTATTTAATTTTTTTTTAATCTCGAAATACGATTCCGTTTTCCTCACTCATAGCTTCCACAATGGCCAGAGATTCTACTCTTACCCCGTTTCCTCGTATTAAGTCACCGCCCTCTTGAAATCCCTTTTCAATCACAATACCTGCACCTACTAAAGTTGCTCCAGCATCCTGCACTAATTTTGCAAGACCTAGTAATGCAGCTCCATTGGCAAGAAAATCATCAATTATTAAGACCTTATCTTCCGGCTTTAGGAAATCCTTCGATACAATGATGTCATAAACTCTGCCATGGGTAAAGGATTCCACCTGACTGGTATAAACATCTCCTGCAATGTTCTTTGTCTGGTTCTTCTTAGCAAATACCACCGGCACCTTAAAGTTCTGTGCTGCGATGCAAGCAATACCAATTCCTGATGCTTCTATTGTTAGTATCTTAGTAATATCACTATCAGCAAATCTTTTCTTAAATTCCTTACCGATCTCTCCAAATAATTCAATATCCATCTGGTGATTTAAAAAGCTATCGACCTTTAAAACATTACCTCCGCGAATCTTACCGTCTTTTTTAATTCTATCTTTCAATAACTGCATTATGAACCTCCGTCAAATCGCTTCTGATATCGTCTCTATAAAGTAATAGCACATGTGTCATCTTAATATTTCTTGCGACATTTTTCAATTTAGGATTATTAATATATAACATTAATTTTACTTATAAAGTGCTCCATATTATGTAATCTTCTTATAAATAGCCAGAAAAATCCGATCATTTTAGACCATGCCACTTTCTTAAAATAACAAATGTTAATAGTAAAACATTCTATTCTTTCCTCGCATTGCCTATAAAAAAATAACTTTCTGATACAATTATCATGCCCTCCAATAAAGTAAAAAAGAGTGCCCAGCATTACGCCAGACACTCTTAAAAAGTAATCCTTAGAACGATAAAACTCCTAAAAAGTATAAAATTATTACCGGGATAATCATACTCCCCGCATGATGCCATATTGAAATAGGTATCATGGATTTATTTCTGCCTTTACAGCCTCCAGACAAAGCTCCAGCCATTCAATGTAAGCCGCTTCCCTGAACCTTGCACCCACAATCACTGAATAGTCTCCAAATTTATCACTTCCAAAGGCCGGGACTTGTTGATATTGGAGTAATAGTCTACTTAATTTTGTCAGCTTCTTCTTCCTCTGTTCCAATTGACTTTCCAGTAATTTTTGATAAACTGCAGGCTCCATAGAATGAGAAAAATATGATCTTAATCGAAATTGATCCTTTGGGGGAGGCTCTATTTTTTCATCCTTTTCAAGCCACACTAAAAAGTCATTTCTCCCCTTTTCTGTAATCGTATAAACCTTCTTTTCTAGTACATCACCTGTAATCTCTATTTTATACTCTACGAGTCCCTCATCGACCAGCTTCTTTAACTCAGGATATATCTGACTATGTTTCGCGCTCCAAAAATTAATCAGTTCTTCTCCAAATTCCTTGGAAATATCATATCCTGTCATTGATTTTCTATTTACTAAACCTAAGATAGCATATTTGAGTGTCCGCATGTTAACTCCATTCCTGCTGTTTAGCATTGATATTATTACCCTTAGTGAACTATAGTCCTTCATTAAAATTAATGGGAACCATGCTTTCCATATCATGTACGCAAGCTCCATGGCCGGATGCTTCGCGCTAATGTGCACACTTGCTTTGGCACCACTGTCTGTAAACAGACAAGCATAATATCTGACGCTATTATACCACAAAATTAACAGAAATGATACATGTATTTTAGAACATGTTTCGTATCCTCTTCACCACCATATATTAATAATATAACTTTCAAGATGAATCTTTCGATTCACTTGCGTGTCTCAAGGAGATTTCTTTTATGCTGAATTTCCCTAATAAAAATGCTACCGATACTCATCTCATGGTTTTAAATGGAACCGCTCAGGTAACTGCCATACCTGATATTGCAATTATCCGCCTGGGAGTTCAAACAAATGGTAAAGACCTAGAGTCCACCGGACAGGAGAATGCCAGGTTAAGCCAAGCAGTTCTTGATGCAATAGAAAGCATGGGTGTCACAGATATTAAAACATACCAATATACCATTAATAAGGATTATGAATATGAGGATGGTAAACAGATTGATAAGGGCTACCTTGTAAGAAACATATTTGAGATCCGAACAAGTAATTTGGATCAAGTAGGGGAACTAATAGACGCTAGTGTTGGCTCTGGTGCTAATGTAGTCGATCTCGTAGATTTTGAAGTATCTGATACTAATGCTTACTATAATGAGGCTCTGAACAATGCCTTAGACAATGCTTTTGAAAAGGCTAGATCAGTTACCAGTAATATTGGAGTTTTATTAAATCCGATTCCCTCCAAGATTACAGAGAATACGGCTACTCCTATTCCATACCCGAGTCTAGCAATGAGGGAAGGAGTTTATGCTACACCCATTGAGAGAGGGACGAAGCAAATTGAAGCCTCTGTGATTGTAGAATTTAATTATGAATAAAATCCCTTTTTAAAAATGGACATAAATTTGGAGACTGCCTACTAGGTATTCAGTCTCCTCCTCTATTCTATCCCCACTAAATTACTTTACAATTCTGTAAAGCATCAAATAAACTATTTATTTCCCTCACTCTATGTATAAGAACTATCCCATTATTTCTGTTTTATTCTGGTTCTGATTCTGGTTGAAATTCTGACTCTAATTGATATCCTTGTGCTATGATACCGTAGATAACATCAATTATGATGTTCGATCAACTTTCTATTATTATTTAATCCCAACAATAACATGATGCTTAAAATTATAAACACCATAAGACAACACACTGAAATCTCCTTGTTAATAAACCAAAAGACCAGTGTAATAAATACTTCAAACAGGAATATTCTTCTCGTCTTTTTTTTGTAAATTATCTTTTCCGATGCATCTAAGGGTTTATTTGCATCCTCTACCGGTGCCAGCATAAAAATGATACATGCCGATATTATTACAGAGATAAGAGCTGATAAGCTTGTCCAATGGATTTCTCTCATTCCCAACAGAGCAACCGCGGCAATAAACAAAGATATCCAATAACACCTGAATTGTGTTCTTGCATGATATCCTCCCGCATAACTTCTTAAGGGCATATATGCCAATAAAAATACAACGCTTTGCCAAACCATGTTAAATATGAGACCAATGATAATAGTGCTGATAATATTTAGTAATATTATCACTCCCTGTTGCATTCCAAAGGTATATAACTCCTTGTCTTCCTCTGCAATAATACCGTCTCTGACAAATCGATTACCGATTTTATCGATTAAAATTCTCATTTAACTTTACGTAATTTCTCGCAACCTGTTGGCATCTTTGGCTGATGAGCGTAAAATGAACAAGTTTTATTCACATTATTTTTAGTAACCTGTAATGATAAGCCTGCTAATACTTTTTCAACTTTTTTATTCATAACCTTCTTATCCTCCTATACTAAATGCTTTAGCGGTTTGGCTAAGAATATAATACAAGATTTTTTTCGCGTTAACGGACCGATGTCATGAAATGCAAGTTTAATGTTATAACTGGTAACAAATCATATTAAATAGGAATATTTAGTCAATTTTATACATTTTATTGGGATATATTTGTAAAATTATGCATATTATTGCACATAAAAAACCCAGAACTTTGAGTCTTCTTCAATGTTCTGGGTTGATATTTAAGGTAAGCAAACTAATGATTTCTCTAGTATAATAATAGCGCTATGACTGAGAATTCGTCCGTGGTATGCTTAATATCTAACGTACCATTATATTTTTTTACTACCTGTTTCACATTTTCAAGTCCGATACCATGATTTTCTGCGTCCTTTTTTGAGGTCACAATATTCTTCCCTTTATAAAATACGGTACCGTTAAACTTATTTCTTATAGTTACTCTTAACACCCCTTTATCAAAACGAATCACAATATTAATATTTCTTATATCTTTATCAATATTAAGGGATGCCTTTATAGCATTATCCATCAAATTACTAAGGATGACTGTCATATCAAAACTAGAGAAATCCATTTCTTCCGGGATATTAATATCATGTACAACAGGTATCTCATGTATCTCAGCTTCCTGGAGCTTACAATTTAAGATACTGTCTATTACCACGTTTCCGGTGCGGATATATTCCTTCTGCTGCGTATATACCTGCTGTAGTTCAGATAAATAACCATCTAACGTTGCTTTTTCCTCTTTTTTACTCAGACTTTGTATTACTGTCAAATGATTCATAAAATCATGTCTGAACGCTCGAGTTGTTTCCGAAATTCGTTTCATTAATTCAAACTGGCTCTCATAATAGTTATTTTGCTGCATAAGCATTTTCTTTTCCATTCGATACTCAAAGCTAACAATCAAGCTATCAAACAAGGTAAATGTAATGATATTAATCATAAACATGAAGGTAATCGAAAAGATAAGTAACGTATTTGATAATCCTCCGGAATTGAATAAAACCACGATAATGAACAACGTAATAATCGGAATTGCAACAATACTAAACCAATATAATACCGGTACATCTCTGCCTTTTCTTACATTTTTTGAATTCTGTAAAAATAGTACAACAACATAGGTTAAAATTGTTATCGCAATAATTCCAAAAACAGACGAGTAGGTGCTTTGCACATATACTGGTAAGTTACTATATCCTGAGATCAGTACTACAAAGCTTTCAACGCATAACAATATCATATAAATATATGCTGCCGATAAAAGCCGCTGTTTAAATCCTGCCTCATAGATACAGGTTAAAAGAAATAAGCCGATCACATTAACAGCCAACATTACCATCGGTATTTCGATAAATAAATAGAAATATGTAATCACAGCTGTATAGGCAAAGTAGGATAATAATTCCCACCTTTTCTCAACTTTACTTTCCTCGCAGAAAATGTACATTAACTTATAGATCATATAAGTACGAAAAGCATTCGTAATGACATAAACCGCATCATATAGCGAGAGCTCCATATTAATTATCCTCCTTTTCACTTTCTAGTAAAAAGTTCAAAACCTCATCTTTATTAGCTCTGCTTATTGGTAGTACCCTATCATTTGACATTGTTACTTCCTGGTTGTTAAAGCGTTTTACATGATGGTAATTAATAAAAAATGATTTATGTATAAATAAAAATTGAGATTTTGGTAGTTTCTGCGGAATCTCTTTTATCCTTCCATAGAAAGAATATTCTTCATCCACGCCAACTAATTTTACTTGTCGTCCATGTGCTTCAAAATAGATAATATCTTTGATTGGTTTTCTGTAAAAATTATTATTTTGCGAGAAGCAGAAGGTATTACCCAGCTTTCCAAATAACTCGATTGCCTTATCAATGTCTTTCCTAACCTTATCAGCTTCAATGGGTTTATGAATAAAATGCATGGGGCGTACATCAAAGAGCTGCTGATAATAACTATCCTTTCCTGAAATATAGATAATTTGTAAAATATCATTACGTAAGGTTTCACGAATAAACCTCCCCACTTCAACCCCGCTGACCTGCTTCATCTCAATATCTAAAAATATTAGGTCGAACTGTTCCTCTTCTGCTAATACTCTGCATAGCTCTTCTCCAGAAGAAAATACATCAATGGTTAGATCTTCACTGACTTGTTTACGATATTCTATTATAATACGTTCTACCTCAGCGCAGATATATTGATCATCATCACAGATTGCAATTCGTAGCATGTAATATTCGGACACCTCCAAGTATGTTTTACCTATGATTTTAGCACTATATAAAGTCATAATATAACATGTTTTGCTATATTAATAGTCTTTTTTATAAATTTAATAAAGTTTGTGAGAAATGATAAGAATGTCCTATTGATATGCCCTATGATTTCGTTAAATTCTGTTAAACTGGTAATTGATTTAACAGGTCTTTCCTTTTATAATTCTTATTATAATTCAAATAAACCGTGAATTAAAAAGAAAGGTCGTGATGACATGGATCCATATAGAAAGCAAACTTTCAATTTTCAAATGAGCGATTTAGATGCATGTTTACGTAAGCTCACACCTGCCGAAGAATACTTAAAAAATGTACAACTAATTTCACAAAATAAATATCACAGCAAGTATAATAAAAACACCTATCAAGAGTTTAAAGAAGCATATTTTCGATACGAAAAAAATCCTGATCACATCAAATTTGCCAGAACCGTCTTCGAAATACAAAGCAATACAAACCATTACTTGTCAACAAATATCGATACTGATCTTTCTATGAATCAGCAAACACGTTTCATATCCTCCCCTGCCCATAGGCATACCTTTATTGAGTTGGTATACGTCTATGATGGTGAGTTCAAACAATATATCGGAGCTTCCCGGGATGAACTAATTATGAAAAAAGGAGAGATCTGTATCCTTAACAGTAATGTCCTTCATGAAATCGCTCCACCCGGACTAAATGATATCATTATCAATTTTATAATGCCACAGGATTTTTTTGACACTACCTTTTTAAAACTCCTATCCACAAATGATGTTATTACTGAATTCCTGATTCACTCCCTTTTCGAAGAAAAGGAACGCAGTGAATACCTATTATTTCCTTCCTTCAAAAATGAGAAGGTGTCAAAAATTATGGAACTGATTTTATGTGAAAACTATAAGAAGGATTCCTATAGTCCTGTGGTAATTAAAAGCTACTTTGCCGCACTTTTCACAGAGTTGCTCCGGGTATATCGGAATAATTTCGGTACAGACTACCCTAAGGAGGTTATTGATAAAACAGTTAGAACCATTCTGGAGTTTGTGAAGAACAATCTAAAAACAGCCAGTTTATCCGAAGTTGCAAAACAGTTTCATTTTAATCCTAACTATTTAGGTCGAATGATTAAACAGAAAACAAATCAGAATTTTAGCGATATCCTACAGACCGAGCGTCTCAATAAAGCAAGCATCTTACTTGAAAAATCGCAATTACCTGTAAAAGTTATTTCGGAAGAGATTGGTTATCAGAATCCGAATCAGTTTTTTAAAGTGTTCCGTGAAAACTTGGGTTGTACCCCACAGGAATATCGGAAAAGAACCCAGGCAGGTACCCCTGCCTCTAACGGATAAAAAGGGATCCAGATAGTTTATCAGATCCCTTTTTCCAAATCTATTACCTAGCCTATTACCAAACTTAAGTAAAATTGCTTAAGTCATCTGTTTGTTAATCTTATTCTGGAATTTCTATCGCTAGCTGGAAGAGATCATGAACCCCATTTACATAGGGACGGATTAAATATTCATGCTTAGCCGGTTCCGGCATCAAACGATACTCCTCTAAAGCTTCCGGTCCACAGGAATTGCTGCCTAAGCCGCCCTGTTTATAATCAATATTAATCCAGGTGGAGCCCTCCCGTTTAATTTCATGATCATGCTTTGCCATGTCTAGTGCTGTATCACTATAGTCATGGACGGTGAAGGAAAAACTCGGTTTTCCTATAAACACTAATCCTAACCCAAGTCCATTGGTCACTGCGGCAAAGGCTGTATCTTCATGTGCTCCATTTTCCTGAGGCCGCACATAAGGCTCATGGAGGTCTGCAACAGAAGCTTTATAGAATCCGATATAGGCTGCTGATTTCTTATCTGGATAACTCTCCTGAGGTCCTCTGCCATACCAGCTTACCTGATTCAAGTCCCCATTTAATCTTAAACTGGTTCCAAGTCTTGGAATATGTCCTAATTCCTTCGCTGGTTCAAATTCAACCTGAACACCTACAGATCCATCTCCATATACGGTATAGGTATAATAAGAGCGACAAGCAGGTTGCAAGGAATAGGGCGCATCAACGGTCCCTACCTTAATCTCAAGTTTTTCGTCAACCAACTGCCAGCTACAACTAGCACAGCGGTGCTGTAATCGATTCAGGCCGGCATCAATCCATCGCTTTGAATTTCCATAGAAGCCATTATCATTATCCGTCATTGCTCTCCACAGATTTGTCTCAGGCCCCTGTTCCATCAGTTTCATATCCTGATACCAGTATTCTTTAATCATACCCTTTGCAGTATCAAATATCACCTTAAACTCTTCTCCTAGTACCTCAAGTTGATTTTCCTTCTCTATCAGCCTTATCTTCGGATATCTCGCCTTAATTAGTTCCCTTTGGAGGTTGGATAATGTGAGCTGCTCACTTGCCACTTCATAACCGGCTGCTGCCCATAGGGTATCCTGCCTTTGTAAAAAGGATAAGTTTAATTGATAATCTCCGTTGGATTTAAGAGTTGGCAGCTCTAGCGTAAACTCTGCTTCTTCCCCTGGGGCTATGCTAAGAGTATTCATCACTCCGGATTGAATTACTGTGCCATTCTTCGTGACAGAGTATCGTCCCTCCAGCCACGACAGATCTTTATAATAATTCATATTCTTAATTTTGATCTTGCCTGCCTCCTTATCAAAGGAGGTTATTTTCACTGGCTGTATTACCTTTTTATATTCCAGTAGACCGGTATGGGGCTTACGATTAGGATAGTTTAAGCCATCAATACAGAATACCCCATCATTGGGAAAATCGTTAAAATCCCCGCCATATGCATAGTAGCTTTCTCCCCCTTTATCTTTTGTAAGAATCCCATGATCTACCCACTCCCAAACACAGCCCCCGATTAGAGCAGCATTATTATAAATCATATCCCAATATTCTGCCAGGTTGCCCGGTCCATTCCCCATAGCATGGGCATATTCACACATAAAGAACGGTTTGTCACTGTTCTTAGCCCGTACGTCTAGGGTTAGCTGCAAGGTACGAATGCCCTTTTGACGTTCTTCACTCATCGTTGCAAGCACACTTTGGGGGATGTTCTCCAGCTTACCACGTTCCTCCGTAGTCAGCTTGACTGCTGTATACATAGCGCTATAGACATCTACCTCTGGAGCAAGCTCTGCCTCACAATAATGGATTGGCCGGCTTGGATCAAGCTCCCTGGTCAGCTCTATCATCTTTTTGTGATTGCTGCCATATCCGGATTCATTACCCATGGACCACATGATAATGGATGGATGGTTCCGGTCACGACGTACCATCCGCTCCACACGATCTAGATAAGCCTCCAACCAGTCTGGATGAGAAGACAGCGAAAAATTCGTTATGTCATCTCCATGACTTTCCAAATCCGTTTCATCTACAACAAATAAGCCGTAACGATCGCACAAATCAAGAAAACGTGGATCATTGGGATAATGACTGGTTCGAACACAATTGATATTGTGTTGTTTCATCAGTTTGATATCGCAGAGCATATCCTCCATGGGTGCTACATGTCCATAGAGATAGTGGGTATCGTGTCTATTCACACCCTTTAATTTAATTGACGCACCATTAACGTAAAACTCCACCCCTTTTATTTCCACCTTACGAAATCCAATTCGGAAGGGATAGCTGGAAAGCTCTCTTTTGTTACTGTCATATAGAGTTGCAATCAGGGTATACAGATAAGGCTCCTCCGGATTCCATTTCTGGGGCTTGGCAATATCTATGATTCTCTCGTCTACAGCTTCCTCTCCCTTTTTACAATCAACTTCTAACTCAGAGCTGATAATTATATTCCCAGCTTCGTCATATAGAGATAGGTTTAGCATCGCTTTTTCAACATCTTCCTGCCTTTGGTTCTTCAGCTCTGTATGTACCGTTAATCTAACATCTTCCATAGCCTCATCAAAATCAGTATCTACCCATAGATCCCTTACACGAAACGCTTCATCGGCAGTCAAATATACATCCCGGAAAATACCGTGAAGCCTCCACTGATCCTGATCCTCCAGATAAGAACCGTCACTCCATTCATATACTTTAACTGCAATCAAATTCTGACCTTCCAACACATAATCCGTAATATCGAATTCAGCCGGCAGATGGGGTACTTTAGAGCAGCCTACCTCTTTCCCATTGATATATAGATAGTAGAAGGAATCCACTCCATCAAAGGTGATGGCAATCCTTTTTCCCTTCCAACCCTCAGGTAATTGAAAGGCCTTTCGATAACAGCCTACCGGATTTTCATCCGGTACATAGGGAGGATCGTAAGGAAACGGATATTTTACATTGGTATAATTTGGCCTTCCGTAACCCTGCATCTCCCAGTTGGAGGGTACTGGAATTTGACTCCAGTGCTCTGTACTATAATTTGGGTGTTCGAAACCAATTGGAGCTAGGGAAACCATTGGTACCCATAAGAATTCCCACATACCGTTCAACTGACGATAATAGGAGGATGCTCCCCGATTGAAGTTCCTCGCTGATTTTTGATCCGGAAAAGGAAAAAAGGTTGTATGAGCTTTTTGGCGTCCTCTATGAATAAGCTTGGGGTTCTGCCAATCTGATAACTTCTTTGACTGATGCATAAAAATATCCTCCTCAGTTATGAAACTAATTATTGTATTAACCAGTTTCAGTATAGAGAAAATGCCCAGCTGCAACAATGCTTTAAAGTTACGTAAACATCTTCTATTCTTACCTTTGAGGAGGATGCTGTTTAAAATAATATAATTGCACTTTTCATTATAGATTTGATTACTTTATTATATTTAATATTTGAATACGGTTTACTTTACGATATTTATTTTATCTTGGCCATCCTTGTATTCTGCTCTACAAAACTTTTTACTTCTTCTAGCGGAATTCCTAAAGATAAGGAGAGTTCTCCGTACAGATAGTTCTCTGCTGCCTTAAAATATCTTTCATCTGTGGCTGTCACTACCTTACCGTCGGCTTTTCGCTCCTCTTTCCGCAGATACAGTGTTTTTATTATTCTGACCCAGGCTTCACAGACATAGGTACGCATAGCTTTTTTATACACATCTTCTCTGGATTTCTCATTTTCAATCCAGATTGTCTCAATATAAGGAATTTTGTTAATTAAATCCCAAGCTTCCTGCTTTGTCAAAATTTTTCTCATAGAAACCTTGTCATTATCAACCGGTGTATAGATTGTCTTACCAGAGGAGTAATAGGGGTGAAGTATATAATAATTTTTGCTTTTGTCAACACCACTAATGGGGGGCGTTGTTATATCAGCAATGAGACACACTCCACTTTCTCCATAAATAATATAGTCATTGACCTGAAACATTTGCAAACCTCCTTGCAATAAAAAAACAATGCCGATGACTTATGAACCAAACATATCATGTCAGGATACTTCCATTTCAAAAAAAGCGCTTTGGTTACAAAGTACATAGTTAACATATTAATTTTAACATAAACTTCTTATTATTGTAAGGATAATTATCAGTCAAATATATTTTTTGTTAGATTTTATTAATATATATCAATAATCATATATGCAATTTCACAATAATTATATTTTTCGTCTCATTTTACTATATTACGTTGCAGTGTCAAAGTGCATAGAACAGCAGCCGGAATGCATTGTTGTATTTTAAATATTTAGAAAGTTATATTTGGCATACAATTATTACATCACAATCTTTTTCATTAATAAATTATCCGATCTAATAATCTCAACTCCATCTTGACATAATAATAATTAAATATGTTTTTCTGATTTAAATCAAACCATAAGGAGTGTCAATATGAATACAACAGAACATGTAACAAATAAAGGAAAGGGAACTACGAGGATCCCAAATAAATTAATTGATGAAAAATCCCCTTATCTATTACAACATGCCTACAACCCAGTGAAATGGTATCCCTGGGGCGAGGAAGCTTTTCAAAAAGCGAAAGAAGAAAATAAACCAGTATTTTTAAGCATTGGCTATTCCACCTGCCATTGGTGCCATGTTATGGCACATGAAAGCTTCGAGGACGATGAAGTCGCTGCTCTTTTAAATGAGAGCTTTGTCAGCATCAAGGTAGACAAGGAGGAGCGCCCAGATATAGATACTGTCTATATGACAATCTGTCAGGTGACCACCGGCTCCGGTGGATGGCCGCTTACTATCTTAATGACTCCTGATAAGAAGCCCTTTTATGCTGCAACCTATATACCCAAAGAGGCTCAGTATGGAATGATTGGTCTCTGTGATCTCTTAACCCAGGTAGAGCTACAATGGAAAAATGATCCTAGTGATATGCTTCGCACCGGAGCTCAGCTGGCTGATATCATGAAGCGTGAATTTGAAGCCTCTTCTGACAGTGCGGATGTTACAAAAGACTTGGTGAATCTTGCAGTTACACAATTTAATCAAAGTTTTGATCATGATTATGGCGGCTTTGGTAATGAACCAAAATTCCCATCACCCCATAATCTTATGTTCCTCTTAAGACATGCAAAGTTGGAGAACGATGAAAAATCCCTCTTCATGGTAGAGAACACTTTAAAACACATGTTCCGAGGCGGAATCTATGACCATATCGGTTATGGTTTCTCCAGATATTCCACTGATGCCAAATGGCTTGTCCCCCACTTTGAGAAAATGCTTTACGATAATGCACTATTAGCCTTGATTTATACTGAAGCCTATCAGTATACAAAGCAAAGACTCTACTTCGTTGTGGCAGAGCAGATTTTTGAATATATCCGTAGAGAAATGACGGATGCTAATGGCGGCTTTTACTCCGCTCAGGATGCGGACAGCGAAGGCGAGGAGGGAAAATACTACACCTTTACTACGGACGAGATTATGAAGGTTCTCGGTAACTCCGATGGTTCTTTCTTCTGTGAGTATTTTGATATTTCTAAAGAGGGTAACTTTGAAGGCGGCGTATCTATTCCTAACTTAATTAAAAGCAAGGATTTTAATACCGATAATGAGAGAATTGTTAGATTGTGTAATGCCCTATATGATTATCGCCGAGACCGTTATAAGCTGCACACGGATGACAAAATACTGACCTCCTGGAACGCTCTCATGATAACAGCCTATGCCACAGCTGCCAAGGTTTTTCAAACCACAGAGTATATAGATACTGCCAAGCACGCAATGGACTTTATTAATTCAAAGTTAATGACTGAAGATGGTAGACTCCTTGTTCGATATCGCGATGAAGATGCCGCTTTTCAAGGTCATCTGGATGATTACGCCTTTTATTGTATGGCTTGCATCTCGCTTTATGAGGCGACCTTCGAAGTGGATTATTTAAAGAAGGCAAGTACAACTGCATATCACATGATACAGCTTTTCTGGGATAATAAATATGGTGGATTTTTCTTAAATGCGAATGATTCTGAACAATTACTCTACCGTCCGAAGGAAGTTTATGATGGAGCCATTCCTTCCGGTAATTCTGTAGCCGGCTATGTTCTTCAACGTCTCGCAAATATAACTGCCAACCAGGATTTTGTGGATTTTGCCAACAAACAGCTTCGCTTCCTGGCGGGTCAAGTTAAGGATTATCCAGCAGGTCACAGTTTCTCCCTAATTGCATTTATGCAGCAGCTCTATCCTTCCAAGGAAATTGTATGTGTAGCCAGCAGAAATGCTTCCGCTCGAGCGAATGACCGTGCTGCTTCCGACTTAGAAAACCATATAGAACTATCCAATTATCTATCACAGCATTTTGAACCAAATACGGTTGTGTTACTAAAAACAGATCAAAATATGGATGCACTGACTGGTATTGCTGATTTTACACAGGATTATAGAACTATAAACGATAAGACAACTTATTATGTCTGTGAAAACCATCATTGTTATGCACCCGTCAATGAACTGAATTGATTTCAATAAATAGACCAAATTAAGGAAGGGAAATCTTAAGATTTCCCTTCCTTAATGTCCTTTTCCAAGATTGTGCTATTAAGATATCAAATTATACCATGCTTAACGGGGTCTAGAATTGACGAAAAATAAATTTAGAGATATTATTTAAACAAGAGATTAATTTGAATCTATATACCAGGTACGAGGAGGAATTATAATGAAAAAAAACATTTATGATGATGAAATGTTCTTTGAAGCTTATGCTAACATGTCCCGAAGTAAAGGTGGTTTAAAAGCTGCAGGAGAATGGAGTGTACTTGAAGCTCTTATTCCTAATTTGCATGGAAAGAGTGTACTTGACTTAGGATGTGGTTATGGATGGCATTGTAAATATGCTTCCGATCAAAATGCTGAAACCGTACTTGGCATTGATTTAAGCATAAAAATGATTGAGGAAGCATTAAAAAGAAATAAGGATTCAAAAATAGAATACCGTGTATGTAGTATTGTAGATTATGAATATCCACAGTCCAAATATGATGTAGTGCTTTCAAATTTGGCATTACATTATATTGAAAATCTAAATGATGTTTATCGTAAAGTTTATCAGACGCTCAAAAAGAATGGTATCTTTGTTTTTAATATCGAGCATCCTGTTTTTACAGCAGGAATTAATCAGGATTGGATATACGATAAGCATGGAAATCCATTATATTGGCCAGTGGATAATTACTATTATCCCGGAGAAAGAAATACTAATTTCTTAGATCAACACGTTGTAAAGCAACATCATACTTTCACACAGATCATCAATGGTTTGATTACAATTGGTTTTGAAATTGAAGCCGTACAGGAAGTTCAGCCTGATGAAGAATCCCTTAAAAACCCAGAGATGAACAACGAAATGCGTCGTCCAATGATGCTGCTTGTAAGAGCTAAGAAAAAGTAATTTAATAATATCCCTTCTCCCTAGAAATCATAATTTTCTGCCACTGCATATAGTATTTTTTAACACTTCTAAAATTTAAGAATGACTTTAAAACCTTGTAATTGTATATTACAATTCTGAACTTAGTTTCTCTATGTAATTTGCAGCTTTCTTCACCATGTTTTGCTGAGAGCTTTGTTTTCGGTTGGTGGTGTGTGTTCTACTATTTTTAAAATGTAAGTCCATAACACCACTGCAACCATTTCCTTTGACCGCATCTAAATTAACTCCTCTTCCATAGCCTGCACTACGATTTCTTACATATTTATTGGCGGCCACTGAGTCAACACCTGCGTGAGGCATTGCTGTCATGGAACCAGCGATGGTATAGCCACCCACTTGAACTACAACTGCTCTTCTCTCCCAGGAAAAACCTCCCCAGATATCTTTAATAATATTAGTATCCGCTTTGGTGAGCGGCTCCACATCCGCGTGGTTTGTACCATAGGTTCTCTTAACTTCAAAAGATTTCCCGGTATCCACATCTGTTACAATAGCCACTTCTCCGCGATTCCATATAAATTTAACTTCCTTAAACCAATCAAAATCTCCCGCCTTTTCAGCAGAGATATCAGTCGATTCTAATTTTATCGTTGAGGTTGATGTTTTTTCCGCACTGATTGCTTCTATAGCCTGTTTCTCCACGGTTTTATCATCTGCTTTTTCTTTTACTGCATTATTGAGCAAGGATAAGGTCTTTTTTCCTACAATTCCGTCCGCTACTGCACCATTTTCCTTTTGAAAACGCTTTACAGCTGACTTTGTAATATCTCCATAATAGCCTGTAATCTTCCCATATTTATAGTAGCCTAGCTCTTTTAAGGAAGACTGAACTGTTTTTACCTCCTTACCGCTAGAACCTATTTTTAATATAGATGCTGCAGATGCACTAATTGGTGCTGTTGCCATAAAAAATGCCATACAAACTGCTGTAATTTTCATACCTAACTTCTTTTTCATTTTCTGTACTCCTAGTTATATGTAATTCCAGATTTTTTATCATTTGTATGGTGTATTATGGTATGATTATATTACACATCTATTAACAAGTCAATACCGAATTTAACATTTATGTAATATATTATTAAATTATATGTAACATTTTCCAGCCTTAGCACTTTATGGTTTAATAGGAAAGGCTATCCACAAAACCAGTTATTACAATGCTTTCAGCCTGCAATTACGATTTCGGATAGCCTTTGATTTTCAATATTTTCTATTTCTTGTTGCTTATTTAATTATTCTACTGTTGTCTAACACTTTCAGACAACAAATAAAGACTTATATCATTAACTCGTTTACTTTTTTTATTAATTTCTCCAATTGGTCTATTTCTTCTTTTGAAAACTTTTCATGGATGTTATTCATTAACTCTGCATTGAAGGAAGCGTTTACCCCGTAATTCTTGGAAAATTTGTCTGTTACCTCTAGAAAATATTCTCTGCGATCATCTAAGGATAATACTTTTCGAACATATCCCTTACTGATTAAATTGCTGATCCGATAGGTTGCATTCGGCTGTGAAATATTCACATAATTTGCAAATTGATGAACAGTCGGTCTGTTAAGCAGAAATATTGCTTCTACACAATAAGATTCGGTAGGACTTAGACTATCTTTTTCATCATTAACACTGGAAAACAGATTCTTACAATAATTATTGCGGAATTTGTAATATAACTTTTCAAATTCTTTTTCTAACATAAACTTTTTCTCCTATCATTTTCCCTTAGATAATTTGATTAAATTATGATTCACGGTAGGCTTTGATGCAGAATTTTAACATATAGATTCCCACGATCTCATTCTATCAAAGATTTCTGATATATTCTATAAATAATCTGTTTTCGTTATATTTTCGTATCAATAATTACCATAATTTAACTATTTAAAAGATTTTTGACATTAAACCTTACATATGATACAATAACCTGCATATACTATATCATATTTATTGAAAGGACGGTTTTGATGTCGGTATTAACTGTAAAAGAGGCTTGTGCTAATTAGTACAAAATAATATGAAGTCGGGTACTTGTTACCTTTTTTTTTCGTACCCAACTTTCTACCTTTACAGTAAATACTCAAAATTGTCTTGCAAGAGTGTGATCCATACTTAAATTCAAGGCATAATAGGTAGCTTCCTGTTATGCTTTTTTTGTGCTCTTTATGATCTTAGAGCTGAGACAATATGCCCACAGGAGTATTCTAACCAAATGTATTGGTAGGTGCACTGTGGGCAATTTTTATATCATTTGTTAATAAATTATTTTGGAGGTTTTAACATGCAAGAAAAATCAATGCTCGCTTTAGAGTTTCATAAAATATTATCCATGCTTAGTGATAACGCAATATCCGATCAAAGTCGACAAAAACTTAAGGAACTTAGACCATTTTTAAGCGAACGGGAGGTAATGGCAAAATTAAGAGAGACATCAGAAGCCCGATATATCTTGGATTCTATCGGTTCTGCACCACTTGCACTGATGAAGGATATTCCTATGCTATTAGAGCTTTCTGAGAAAGGAGCAATGCTCATACCGGAACAGCTTACGGAGATTAATTTATTTATTAATTCCTGTCGGCGGATGAAAGGGTTTTTAAAAAGAGCGGAGTCTCTTCAGGTAGATATTGCAAGCTACGGAGGCTCTATTAATGAATTATCGGGTCTTTCCCAGGAAATTGAGCATGCCATTAGAAATCACATCATTGATGACGGAGCCTCTAAAGAATTAAAGGATATCCGCAAGAAAATGGATAGTGTTCGTTCTGAAATAAAATCTAAATTAGAGAATCAATTACGAAGCAAGAAGGAATGGTTTACCGACACCTATGTAGCAACAAGAAATGGGCATTATGTGCTCCCGGTAAAACGAGAATGTAAGAATATGATCTCTGGAACTGTTCTTGATATTTCTTCTACCGGTTCAACGTATTTCATTGAACCTACTGCGGTATCAAAATTAAAGGACGAACTTTCTTTACTGGAAATTGAAGAGAATAACGAGGAGCGAAGAATTTTATATGTTCTATCTGCTCTGGTTAGCGAACATGGCATTCCTATCCGTATAAATATTGAGGCTATGGAAGCACTTGATATTATATTTGCTAAAGCAAAGCTTAGTATGGACATGAAAGCCATCGCTCCAAGGATAAATACAGAACGTAAAATTAACATTGTAAATGGCAGGCATCCCTTCCTTAAACCTACGGAATGTATCCCTCTTAATTTCTCTATTGGTGATGGTGTTCAGGGAATCATAATAACAGGACCAAACACCGGTGGTAAAACCGTCACATTAAAAACCATTGGCTTATTTGAGCTTATGGCTCAGAGCGGACTACATGTCCCTTGCGATGAAGCTGATTTATGTTTGAATAATGTAATTCTATGTGATATAGGTGATGGCCAAAGCATAACCGAGAATTTATCCACCTTCTCATCCCATATTACAAATATTATCAACATTTTAGACCAATCGAATGAGGATAGTTTAATTCTTCTCGATGAGCTGGGATCCGGTACGGATCCAGCTGAGGGTATGGGTATTGCAATTGCTATTCTGTCAGAATTAAAGTCGAAAGGATGCCTCTTCGTTGCTACTACCCACTACCCGGAAGTAAAGGATTACGCCGATAAAACTGAGGGACTTCAAAATGCAAAGATGGCTTTTGACAGAGAAACTTTAAAACCCTTATACCAATTAGAAATCGGGATGGCCGGGGAAAGCTGCGCTCTTTATATTGCAAAACGACTGGGACTGCCTAAGCATATGTTAGAAAGAGCTTATTCAGAGACTTATTTAAGAAAAGACACCTCACAATCCATTCCTCCTGATAAGGATTTTTTAAATGATATTTCCACTTCTCAGCCAGAGCATGAAAGAAAAATTTTGCCCAAAAACATTGAAAAATCGATTCCTATGAAGCCTGCTGGCACTCGGAGTCAACGATTTCAGATCGGCGATAGCGTTGTGGTTTACCCACAGAAGAAAATAGGTATCATATTTCAAATTGCTGATGAAAAGGGGCTAGTTGGGGTTCAAATCCAAAAGAAAAAAGAATATATTAACCACAAGCGCTTACAACTCAAGGTAGCAGCTACTGAGATGTACCCTGAAAATTATGACTTCTCTATCGTTTTTGACAGTGTCGAAAATCGTAAAGCGAAGAATAAGATGGGTAAAAGTTATCAGGAAAATCTTCAGATTGTATACGAAAAGCTTCCTTCCAAGCATCATTAATAAATCTTCATGAGTAATGGAAAAACCGGTTCAATTCACTGGATAAAGTAAAGTAATAAGCTGATTCACTTATCTTATTATGAAAAAGGATTAAGATTTCTATAGCCTACTAGCTATAGAGTTCTTAATCCTTATCCTTCATTACAGTTCAATCAACTTACTTATTTTTAAAAAAGCTCTTATTAAATTTTCATGATCACCAGCTCTTAGCTATGATCCGTTTTAAATGTCCATCCCAGATCATTATGATAAATCATATTCTTTGTCATCCCGCCATCAATTGTGATATTCTCTCCTGTAATAAATCCGCTATCCTCACTGCATAAGAATATCACCATTTTAGCAATATCGACAGGTTTGCCAACTCGTTTTACCGGGTGTTGTTCCAAATCCTCCTTCGACCAGCTCTCCTTGGAAGTATCAATCCACCCTGGAGAAATGGAATTCACACGAACCCTTCCAGAGAGACTAACCGCCAGAGCATGAGTCAATGCTGTAATTCCGCCCTTCGCGGCAGAATAACTTTCTGTATCCTCCTGGGACATGAAGGCTCTTGTAGACGAGATATTAACTATCGAGGCATCTTTATTAAAATATGGGAGGAATAGCTTCGTTAATTGATAAGGTGCAGTTACTCCCACCCTTAATACATAATTAAAGTCCTCATAATTACAGTTCGAAAGTATTCCCTTCTTAGATAAACAGGCATTATTAATTAAATAGTCGATACCAGAGAAAGTTTGAATCACTAAATTGACAAAACTCAGTAATGTAACCTCAGATGCAAGATCACCGCTAAAGTAAAAATCACAATCACAATCGATAGGTCTCTCTTCTAGATCTATAATTGCCACTTTAGCCCCTGCCTTTTTAAATTCCTGCACGATACATTTGCCTATTCCACGTGCTCCGCCTGTAATAACCACTGTTTTATTTGAGAAATTCATGATACTACCTCCTAGCTTAAGTCATATTAAGATTCAACTCGATTACGTCCATTGTGCTTTGCCAAATATAGCTTAGCATCCGCAACCTCAAGTAATTTATCCATGCTAACCCCCTTCTTGGGAGTGTTTGTACTAATTCCAAAGCTAGCAGTAATATAGAATTCATGATCTCCGCAAATGATCTTTGTCCCCTCAACTTTTTCTCGTATCACCTCAGCAAGTTCTTTTGCTTTCACAGCATTTGCCCCTGGCAAGCAGATTAAGAATTCCTCACCACCAAATCTTGCAACCCAATCGCTGCATCGTTTTAAAGAGGTTGATACAATTCTTGCGAACTGGGTTAAAGTTCTATCTCCTTCCAAATGTCCGTAAGTATCATTTACCTTTTTAAAGAAATCAATATCAGCCATAATAATAGAGATATAATTTCCTGAGATGGCAGCATCTGCAAGCTCTATTGGGAGCCTTTCATTTATGTATCGGCGGTTATAAATCCCCGTAAGAGAATCTTTTAACGCCCGGTTATTTACTCGGTCTAACAAATCCCGGATTTCTGAATATTGATTCACTTCACTACTATCATAAATCAAACTATCCGATATATTCTTTAAAATCTCAATTACAACCCGACGATCCTGAAGCTCAATTGGAATCGCGGTAAGGATATAGATTTGATCTTTACTATACTCTAGTTTTGCGTAGGTCCTATTATCATGGTAAGCTCGAATGGATACGCAGTCATCACAGATTTGATTTTTACCCCAAAAAGCATAGCAGGCTACATCGATATCTACGAACTTTTTTTCATGATAATTAAGCACTTTGTGATTTACCGGATCTACTAATCTGATATTATCAAATGCTTGTTCCATAATCTTATAATCAGCTATTATTTGACTTAAATCATCCATTTTGAATACCATCACTTTCGTCCCTGATATATTTACCGTTTCAAACCCTACTTTTATCCTACTTGCGATTCATTATATATTAAAATTTACCATTTATCTACATGATTTTTCTAAATATAACACATTATCTCAAATCTTTCATCATTTGTCAGATTATTTAAAATTTATTGAAATACAATTTATTAATCGACAAGTTCCTCTTTTGGGATATTATACTGTTTTTTGAAGATAATAAGATTGGAGGTGTTAATATGATTACAAACATACAATTAACAACAAAGGAAAAGTATCTTTTAGAAGATGCAAAAACACATGAGGAAGAGTGTATCCTCAAATATGACAATTACGCAAAATTAGCAAGCTGTGATCAATTAAAATCAGTATTTAGAAGTAACGGTCAGAAGGAAAGAGAGCATCTACAGTCAATTAATGAACTGCTTAGTGGTAAAGTTCCTTCTATGAGCGGTGGTCAGAGCGGCGGCCAGAGTGGTAGCCAGAGTGGCAGTCAAAACCAGTCATCAGGTCAGCAGTCCAGTTCTGCCTCACAGCAATCCTCTGGTAGCCAATCAAACAATTCAAGCTCCTTCCAGGCATCAGACAAAGATATGTGTATTGATATGTTAAATACCGAAAAATATGTTTCGGGAGCTTACAATACTGCAATTTTTGAGTTTAAAGATGCATCGGTAAGAGACGTCCTGAATCATATTCAGACGGAAGAACAAAAACACGGTGAAGCTATCTTTGCTTATATGCAAAGTAAGGGTATGTATCAACCAAAATAAGAAAGCATTTATAAAAGAGGGTCTCATCATTCTTATATATTATATATAGGAAATGATAAAACCCTCTTTTACATTTAAGGCAACATTAATTTCTCATAATACTTTTTATATTCAATGACACTCTTCTTCCAGGAGAATTCCGTCTTCATTCCATTTTCAACATACCTTTTCCACTCTTTCGAATGATAGACCTTGATCGCCTTCTCCATCTCTTTTGCCAGTGCCTCACCGCTCCAATGCTCCATATGAAATCCATTTGCCAGATTATAATCCTGCTTACATGAGATTACTGTATCCTTTAGTCCACCAACAGGATTCACTAACGGTACCGCACCATAACGCATCGCATACATTTGACCGATGCCACAGGGTTCAAAAAGGGAGGGCATTAGATAAATATCTGCTGCCGCATAAATTTGCTTAGCAAGCTCCTCACTATAATTAAAATCCACAACAATATTTTCACCATATGTGGTCGATATACCGGATAGCATTCCGTGATAATATGGATGTCCACAGCCAAGGATAATTAATTGATAGGTACTTAGCTTGGAGAAACTAATCGCTTTTAATAAGATATCGATTCCTTTGGTGTAATCCAGTCTCGTAATCATTGCAAACAGCGGGATGTCCGTATCCGGTAATCCATATTTGTTTCTTAAATAGGTACGATTCTTCTTTTTAAGCTCCAAGTGCTCCCAATCATAGGGATTCTCTATCATGGGATCTGTAGCAGGGGAGTATCTCCTCGTATCAATTCCATTTAAGATTCCTGCAACGCGGTTCCTTCTCTCCTCCAATAGCTCAGACATTCCATAACTATACTCCTTTAGCATAATCTCATCTGCATATCCCGGGCTAACTGTTGTAACTAGGTCAGCATATAGAATTCCAGCTTTCATAAAATTCAACCACTGAGGATATCCCAGCTTTATTCTCTCTGCTTCAGACAAATATTCCTTTAGATAGGCTGCCGGTATAAATCCATGATAAGAGATATTATGAATGGTATATATTGATTTTATCTGTGGAAACTCCTTCTTCAACAATAATGGTAGAAAACCCGTATGCCAGTCATTGGTATGCAAGATATCCGGTTGAAAGGATAATATTTTTAGCATCTGCAGGATGGCCTGGCAGAAAAAAAAGAAGCGGAACCCATCATCCTCATAGGAATAGATCTGTTCCCTAACATAATACCGATCATTGGTAATAAAATAGGTCGGGATATCTTTCTCCTGCGGATCCTGTTTCACGACACAGGTCTCAAAACCCTGATCCATAGGAACTGAAAAGTCTGCAACATATTGTAACTTGCAGTTCACATTTTTATATAAGGGCATGACCCTTACGACTTCAAACTCTCCGGTTTCTACAAGTGCCTTCGGGAAGCTTCTTGCCACTTCTCCAAGCCCACCAACATTTGCATAGGGTGCAATCTCCGCTGATACATATAGAATTTTAATTTTACGCTTCATAATTGGATCCTCTTGCCTCTATAGTAAAATGTTAACATTCTTTCTTCATCATAACATGCAGTTATATTTATAGCAATTGTACGATTCCAATAACGCTCAAGAAAAATGGAAAAACCTGCAGGAGACAGTCCTGCAGGTTTTGATATACCATTATTCTTTTATTTCTGAAATCAGAGTATGATATAACTCCATATATTTTTCTGCTGAGTTCTTCCAGCTAAAATCACAGGACATGGCTGCTTTTCGAAGCTTATTCCGCAAGGTCTTCTTCCGACATAACTCCACCGCACGGTGGATGGTAAAGAGCATATCATGTGCATTATAGTTGGTAAAGCTAAAACCATTTCCTTCCCCGGTAAATTCATTATAGGGTACTACCGTATCTTTTAGTCCGCCCGTTTCTCTTACAATGGGAAGTGTTCCATATCTTAAGCTGATTAGCTGGCCAAGACCACAGGGTTCAAACAAGGAGGGCATCAGGAACAAATCTGAAGCTGCATATATTTTATGTGCAAGAGTATTATCAAACCGTAGATTCGCGGATACCTTTCCCGGATATCGCTGCATAGCTTCCCAAAACATATGCTCATATTTTCCATCACCGGTTCCAAGGATGACAAACTCTACCTCTTGGGCTAATATTTCATCTAAGACACAGGATATCAAATCCAACCCCTTTTGATCTACAAGTCTTGAAATCAATCCAATAACAGGGATCTTTTCATCCACTATTAGTCCAAGTTCTTCCTGTAATGCAACTTTATTCGCATCCTTACCGGTTAGCTTTGACTTTGTAAAGGTTTGATAGATCAGGCTATCTTTCGCTGGATTAAATTCTTCATAATCGATACCATTAATAATGCCCCATAAGTCCTTGCTCCTAGCGTTTAATAATCCGTCCAACTGCTCCCCGTAGAAAGGATATTTGATTTCATCCGCATAGGTATTGCTTACGGTGGACAGGAGGTTAGAATAGGTTAATCCTCCCTTCATGAAGCTTGCACTATGGAAAAACTCCAGCTTATCCTCTGCAAAATAATCATCACTCAGTGAAAACCACTCCTTCATCTGATCAATTCCATAAATACCCTGATACTTCAAATTATGAATTGTAAATACGGTCTTGATGTAGCGATAAAGCTCTTGCTGTCGATACTGTGCCTCTAATAATACGGGTACCATACCCGTCTGCCAATCATGACAATGCAAAAGATCAGGAGTAAAATTAAGCTGGGGAATTGCATCCAGTACAGCTCTGCAAAAGAATGCAAATCTCTCCCCATCATCACCAAATCCATATAAGTTTTCTCTATTAAAGTAGTATTCATTATCAATAAAATAATAGGTTACCCCGTTGTAATCTGCTTCTTCAATACCACAATAGAGCTTTCTCCAGCCTACGTATGCATAAATAAAACATTTATGTACCATGCTCTCACGAAGCTTGGACGAAATCGTTCCATATTTAGGCATTATCACTCTAACATCCGCTCCTTGCTTGATCAGGGCACTTGGCAGGGAACCTAATACATCCGCCAGCCCACCGGTTTTCGCAAAAGGAGCCGCTTCGGAAGCAACCATTAAAATCTTTAACATGAACTCTCCTTTCTACTTATAACACGGAACGTTTGCGAATCACAACCGGGTAGCTCTCCTGTCCCATTAAGCGCTTTCCTTTTCGCACAATAACATTCTTATCAAGAATTACGTTATCTAAAATAACTCTTTCCTGTATCTCCGTATCCTGCATGATAATGCTATCTTTAATATAGGCGTTTTTCCCTACCTTTACTCCACGAAATAGCACACTGTTTTCTACAACTCCATCTATGATACAGCCATCTGCCACCAGGGAATTTGCAGCCGAAGCATTTTCCCCATATCTGGCAGGAACCTCATCCTTAACCTTTGTATAGATTGGTCCTGATTTTTCAAAAAGATCATGGAAATTTTCCGGTTCCAGCATCTCTAAATTTGTTTTGAAATAGGAATGGATACTATCTATTTTCGCAAGATATCCCTCATGTTCAAAACCAAGAATTCTTAATTTATCAAGATTACGTATTAAAATGTCCTTACTAAAATCATACTGACCTCTTGCTGCACACTCTTCTATCAGATATTCGAATAATTTCTTATCAATGATATACATCTCCATCGAAACCTTATCTGACATCGGAACGGAAGGCTTCACTTCAATATCCCAAATTCGATGATTCTCATCGGTTCGAAGCAGGGTATGACTGGACAGCTCCTCCTTAGTTGCATTCTTATCCTCTTTGTAAACAACTGTGATATCAGCCAAATTCTCCTTATGGAATTCCATTGCCTTTTTAAAGGTAAGACCGCATACCATGGAGCTTCCGGAAATTACTACGTAGTTTTGAGAACTTCTGCGAATATATGACATATTACTGTGGAAAGCGTCTACCTCCCCACGATACCATCCTGTATTGTCATGGCTGACGTAGGGCGGAAGGATAAACAACCCTCCGCTTTTACGATCAAGATCCCATTGCTTACCGGAATCCAAATGGTCCATCAAGGAATGATAGTTATTTTGTGTGATAATACCGACGTTTGTAATACCCGAATTAATCATATTCGATAATGTGAAGTCAATCACTCGATATCTGCCGGCAAATGGCAGTGCCGCGATAGAACGGCGGAGGGTAAGCTCCTGAAGGCTTACATTACTGTCGCCTGTATAGATAATCCCCATTGTATCTCTCATAACTTATACCTCCTTATTTAAATTACCGCCTGATAAGACAGAAAATTCTCAGAATCTACCATGATTCCCTTATCCAGTTTATAACCAGAAGGTAGTGTTAAGTTCTCCCCAATCACAGTAATGTCATTTCCGTTCATATTCGGTTTTTCCGTGACACCTGCCGAATATCCAATATAACAATTGTCCCCCACCACTGTATTCTCAGCGATAATCGCATTTTCAATGATTGTGTTCTCTCCGATCTTAACATTTGGCATTAAAATCGAGTTATGAACCCTGCTGCCCTTACCAACCGTAACCCCTGCAAATAGGACTGAGTGATTCACATCCCCATAGATCATTCCACCCTCAGTGATGATGCAGCTTCTTACGTTGGCTCCTCTGGCAATGTAATGAGGCGGCTCAACTGGATTTCTGGAATAGATTCTCCAACCCGGATCATATAGATCCAGCTCCGGTGATTCCTCCAGCAGATCCATATTAGCTTCCCACAGACTCTGAATTGTACCTACATCCCTCCAGTAGCCCTTGAATGGAAAGGCGTACATTTGCTCTCCGTCTTGTAGCATCTTAGGGATAATATCTTTTCCAAAATCATTACTGGAGCCTGAGGTTCTCTGATCCTCCATCAGATACTGGCGAAGCTTTTTCCATTTAAATATATAAATACCCATAGATGCCTTATTACTAATTGGATTTTTGGGTTTTTCAACAAATTCATAAACCTTGTCATTCTCATCCGTGTTCATGATACCAAAACGACTGGCATCTTCCCACGGTACCTCAAGAATTGCAATGGTTACATCCGCTTTCTTCTCTTCATGATAGGCTAACATCGCACTGTAATCCATCTTATAAATCTGATCACCGGATAGAATCAGCACATATTCTGGCTGATAAGCCTCGATAAACTCGATGTTTTGGCAGATGGCATTGGCTGTACCAGAGTACCATTCTCCTGCCGTTTGCTTCATATAAGGCGGCAGAATAGTTACACCACCATTGAGTCTGTCAAGATCCCAAGGCTGACCGATCCCAATATAGGAATTCAGCTTCAACGGCTTGTATTGGGTTAATACCCCGATGGTATCTATCCCAGAATTGGTACAATTACTGAGGGGAAAGTCAATAATTCGATATTTCCCTCCAAAGGGTACTGCCGGTTTTGCCGTATTTTTTGTCAATACCCCTAATCTGCTTCCCTGGCCTCCGGCAAGCAGCATGGCTACACATTTTTTTGCTACCATATGTTATACCTCCTTTAATTAATCTCTGCTTTACTACTCCTCTTCTAACTTCTTCTTACGAACATTTCGTACTGCTCTATAGAAAACAATTGAGAGCGGTGGTACCGATATCTCTATGGAATGTTCATAATTATGGCAAGGTACTGCTTCCGGCATAACAATATCTGAGCAAAGTTTACCGTTTCCTCCATATTCCATAGCATCGGAACTAAATACTTCTTCAAATCCTTTTTCTTTCGGAACGCCAATTCTGTAATTTGGTCTGTTTACTGGAGTAAAATTAATTACTATGATGGTGTAGTCTTTCGCTTTTTTTCCTTTCCTCAGGAAAGCCAATAGACTTTCATTGTAATCATCCGGACTGATCCAGCGGTATCCATCCCAACCATGGTCATCCTCCCACAAACTTGGAGTCTTTTGATAAAAATGATTCAAAGCTTTCACATAATCCTTCATTTTTCGGTGCAGTTCATATTCTAATAAAAACCAATCCAGCTGGTCATCATATTTCCATTCGATAAATTGACCGAACTCCCCTCCCATAAAGGTGAGTTTATTCCCCGGGTGGGCTAACAGATAGCCAAACAAAATTCTTAAACCGGCAAATTTTTGCTGATAGTCTCCCGGCATCTTGTCTAACAGGGAGTGCTTCCCATGTACTACCTCGTCGTGAGATAAGGGGAGCACAAATTTCTCAGAAAACGCATATGTAAGAGAAAAGGTTAATAAATTATGATGCCACTTTCGATGAATTGGGTCGCAGGAACAGTATTTTAAGGTGTCATTCATCCACCCCATATTCCATTTATGTGTAAACCCAAGTCCACCATAACAGGTTTCTGTTGTCAGCTTAGGCCAGGTACTCGAGTCCTCTGCAATCATTAAGGTGTTTGGGAACACTTCACTGACTGTTTCGTTCAATCGTCTGATAAAATCTGCCGCGTCCAGATTTTCTCTTCCTCCATATTTATTTGGAAGCCAATCCTCTCTCTCATAATCCAGATATAACATACTGGCAACCGCATCAACCCGAAATCCATCAATATGATAATATTCCAACCAGAAAATCACATTTGATATTAAGAAACTTTGAATCTCAGGTCTTCCATAATCAAAGATATATGTCCCCCAGCTTAGATGTTCTCCTCTTCTAGGATCAGGGTGTTCATACAAGGGGGTTCCATCAAATCTTGCAAGCCCATGAGCGTCCTTAGGAAAGTGTCCTGGTACCCAGTCAAGGATCACACCAATTCCCTTCTTATGACATTGATTAACCAGATACATAAAATCTTTAGGTGTTCCATAACGGCTTGTGACAGCATAGTATCCTGTTACCTGATATCCCCAGGAGCCATCAAAGGGATGCTCCATAATTGGCATCAATTCAATGTGGGTGTAACCCATGTCTATTACATAATTGATCAGTTCATCTGCAATTTCACGGTAGTTTAAGTAAGAACCATCCAAATGGCGCTTCCAGGAGCCAAGATGAACTTCATAGATTACCATTGGCTTATTTCGTAATTTTCCGTCCTTTTTTTTCTGTTGCCAAACCTTGTCCTTCCAGGGGAATTCTTCTAAGTTATATACAATGGATGCAGTCTTTGGCTTTTGCTCCGCATAATAAGCAAAGGGATCTGCTTTGAACAAAACCTCGCCGGTGGCTGTTCCAATGGCGTATTTATATAGCTGATTCTCTGTTACATGAGGAATTGTCACTTGCCAAACTCCGGAAGAGTTCAGCTTACTCATGGGGTGTTTCTCAGTATTCCATTCATTAAACTCACCTACCACACTGACCCATTTCGCATTCGGTGCCCACAAGGAGAACTTAACTGCTTCCATCTTATTCTCGCTAATAATATGAGCTCCCAGCAAATGATAACTTTTATAGTTCGTTCCCTGATGAAAGAGATAAACCTGCTCTTCTGTAATGGTGCCTTTCGAAATTGTTTCCTCCGGTATAGCTTCTTCTGATACAGTTCCTTTCGCTTTCGTTCCTTTTGTACTTTTTACCGTCATTTTGTGCCAACCTCCCCTTTTCATCCGTCCATTTTTACCGATAGTTACCTGCTTCTATGTAATCTATATCTGTAATCTATGTCTTTACAACATTGAAATTATATGAGAGTTTATAAAATATATGATTCAAAAATTAACTTTTTTTAACGATATTGTTTTTACAATTATATCACATTATGTTCTCAACAGACAGCCATTTTACCAAAATTTATTATTTTCTTAACAAATAGAATACGAAATATTTGTGCAATATCCATAACTTTTTCACCTTACACTCTACTGACTTCAAAAAAATGCACTATGAATTCTATCTTTATTTACATAAAGTAGCTTATTATGTAACTCTTCTTATTTTTATAGCTTTACTAAAATAATAGATAAAGCCTAATTCCTTTACAACCCTACATTATATAGTGGTACTAGAGAAAATGTTCATATTTACCAATACAATTTGCGCCGTGCATCCTGATTATAGGAAATGATTTCATTCCCTGTAATATAATAAACTCATAAGACTATTCATAAGGTTTCATAATTATATAAATTTTTTAAGCAGAATATTAAATAGTTAACATTTGTGGTAAGAAAATCGTAAGGTTTCAGGGCTAAGAAGGTGCCCCCTTTGCTTTACTTTTTAACATTCTATCTTTATAATTAAAATAGATTTAAACAATTTTTATCAGACAATGGAGGTTGCTACTATGAACAAACGTAAATTTACACTTATCTCAATCATCTTATTAATCCTAATAATCGTCCTTGCGGTGGTTATATTCGTAACTGTACGCGGCAGGAAGGATATTAATACCTCCACAGATCAAAACAACACGGTTACCATAACTCCGTCCTCAAGCCCACAGGTCACCACATCTCCTGCTCCAAGTGATACATCCGAGGCTGTGGAGCCGCTATATCCAGCTCCTAAGCTCGTTAATAATGAAATAAAATACGGATATATAGATGCCACCGGTAAATTTGTTTTAGAGCCTGCCTTTGATGCTGCTATGGACTTTAATGATGGTGCTGCAGTTGTTATGATGGATTCAAAGTACTGTGTCATTGATGACGGCGGTAATATCTTATTTGTTAATGAAGGCCCGATTAATGATTATAGAAATGGATATGCTGTCTTTGCTAAGGTTGATACTAATGGAAATAGTTCTTATGGTTACCTGGATACAAAGGGAAATGTAGTTATTGAACCCGGTTTTACCCAGGCTTCTAATTTCACTAAGGACGGTAAAGCTTATGTCTCCAAGGGAAATGGATTATATGAGCAGATTGATAAGACCGGTGCTGTTTTAGAAAGCTATGATCTGGGTTCCAAGTATAATTATGCGATCAGTATCGAAGATGGATATCTTGTTTATCCTGAAACAGATACAAATACTGTTGGTGTTATAACCATGAAGGGCGAAGATATTTTCCGTCCTAAATATAGTGACATTGTATATCTTGGCAATGATTTATTTGGCATGAAAAAGCCGGGACTGGAATCCTATGAGGAAAGTATGGTTGCTGAACAAGCAATCTTTAATATAAAGGGTGAGCAATTATCCGATTATATCTATTATGATCTGGGTTCCTTTTATAACAATTATTCCACCGCAACCAATGATGAGTCCACCTTCTTTGTAGGAATGGATGGGCAAATCGTGGCTAACCTCCCTAAATTTGAGGGCAGGGGTACGGTTCGTTTACTTGGCGATATTATCTCAGCACTCATTGATAATAATCAAGCTTATTACAATTTGGATAAGAAGTTGATATGGCAGGAAGTTACTACCTTACAGTTGTCTGATAAAATTAAGGTAACTCAAACTATATTGAAGCCAACCCGTGACGTTCTGGTGAAATACCCACAGGTAGCGGGGTTAGAAGATGCCAGTGTGCAGGATCAGATTAATAAGAAATTAAAGAGCATATTTATAGACAACCGGAAGACACTTACAAAGGCAGATATGATCTCTGTCAGTGATGATTACTCGGCTCAGCTGATGAAGAATCTCCTGATTGTTAAGCGTACCGGCTACGATTATTATTATGGTGCTGCTCATGGCATGCCGATTAGGGATTACTATAATATTGACATCAATACCGGTGCCTTTTATGAGTTAAAGGATCTTTTTATAGAAGGCAGCGATTACAAAACTAAAATTAATGAAATGATTACGAATGAGATTACCTCCGATATTAATTCCGGTGACTCAATGTTCTTTGAAGGAAGCTTTACAAGCATTACGGATGATCAACATTTCTATCTACAAGATGATGCTGTTGTGATTTATTTTTATCCATATGATATATCGGCATACGCAGGAGGCTTCCCGGAATTCGTAATTCCTTTTGAGGATATTTCACAATATATTAATACTTCAGGTGACTTCTGGAAGGCATTTCACTAATACAAATCTTTGAGATTACTGCTATACTGAATCCTTTTAAAGAAAGGACAGCAAGAAGAACGATATGGCAAGCTTACCATTAATACAGGTAACCTTCCGCATATAAATTCTTCTAGCTGTCCTTTTTATTTCTAAATCATGAAGGAAAGGCAATAAGTAAACTATCCTCTGACTTCTTTAAATACACCTGTTGTAGCATTGTGGAGTCTGCAATAATTAGCTTAGGCGGTTTCCCAAAACTTGCAATTGCTTCTTCAAATTGATCAAAATTACAGCCGGTAACGATACAATTCTTCTCCAACAGCTGACATAGAGTCTGTAATTGAAGCTGCTTGATCTGTCCTTTGGAAGATTGTTCCTCCTGACTTACTACCAGCAAAACCCTATCTCCGGGCTGAACCAAATCTTGCGTGATCTTCTTGACCTCAAAATCCTCCGGGACATTTCTTATAATTTCTTCTTTAATCATTTCAATTCCGATTCTTGAAATTGCACTGATCTTAATTGGCTCTTCCTTTAAGGCTTCGTAAATCTTATTTCGTATTTTATCTGTGTTACTAATCTGGTCAATCTTATTAATAACCATAATTACCGGAGCTTTTCGTGCTTTAAAAGCCTTTGCCCATTTCAACTCCTGGTCAATATCCTCCTCCGCGCATACAATAATTGCTGTATCCGCCTTCTCAAGTGCTAATCTTGTTTTATCTTCATCATCAAAGCCTGAGGTATCAATTAGCACGCAGGAGCCAATTCCGTCAATTTCAATAACTTTGTATACTGAGTCATTCGCTGCATCGGCAGCAGAGGAGCCAAAAGGCGCACGGTTGCCGGTTAATGCATGAACTAAGGTTGATTTACCACTTTTTCCTTTGCCAAAAATACCGATATGAAGTTGATGTACAATGGGGGCATCTGTTAAATTCATATTAACAATCCTCTCTGTAGATATAATTACTGGATGATTACCAAAGGCTTATTTTAAATTGAGATGAATAGATAAGTATCCATATTCATCTCAATTTAGAAGCTCTTTAATTACTTGAATCCTATCACTATTATATCAATTCCATCAAAAAAAACCTACATTTTTATAAAATAGTTTATGTCCTAAATCCTATGTTAGAATCTAAAATCACGGCTGCCTGCTGCAATCTTAACCAGATTCTCTCTCGCAATGCTATGAACCTTTTCATTTGGGATATTGTTCATCTCTTTTTCAATCAGAGCTTCACCCTTTTTTCGTGTATCCTCAGATGCATAGTCCTCCAAATACTCCTTTAATGTCATCAATGCATTTGGCTGACAGCAGTTAGCAATTTGCCCAGACTTTACGAGGGACATAAATCGATCTCCGGTACGACCTTCCCTATAACATGCGGTGCAAAAGCTTGGAATATGCCCTCTCTCCAACAGCCAATTCACTATCTCATCTAAGGTTCTTCTGTCTTCAACATCAAACTGCGCTGAGCTTTCTTCCTCTGCTTCTTCTTCGGCATATCCTCCGACACTGGTCTTGGAGCCACCACTGATCTGTGAAACTCCCAGCTTCAATACCCTCTCCCTACTTTTCTGGGACTCTCTCGTTGACACAATAATTCCAGTGTAAGGTACTGCAATACGAAGGATTGCTACAATCTTCTCAAATATCTCATCAGAAATTCCATCCTTAAAGCTGTTAGGATCAATATCATCTGCCGGACGGATACGGGGTACACTAATTGTGTGCGGTCCGCAGCCCATAGCTGCTTCCAGATGCTCAGCATGCATTAAAATACCAACAAAATCATAGCGATACATATTAAGTCCATAAAGTACACCAAGTCCAACATCATCAATTCCAGCCTCCATCGCACGATCCATGGCTTCCGTATGATAAGCGTAATTATGTTTTGGCCCTGTCGGATGAAGCTTTTCATAGTTATCCTTGTGATAGGTTTCCTGGAAGAGAATATAAGTACCAATTCCTGCATCTTTAAGCTTTTTGTAATCCTCTACCGTGGTTGCAGCTATATTAACATTCACACGGCGAATTTCACCGTTTTTATGCTTGATGGAATAAATGGTATTGATACTCTCAAGGATATATTCCAAGGGGTTATTTACCGGGTCTTCGCCGGCTTCAAGAGCGAGTCGTTTATGTCCCATGTCCTGGAGAGCAATTACCTCTTTACGAATCTCCTCCTGCGTCAGCTTTTTACGCGGAATATGTTTGTTAACAAAATGATATGGACAGTATACACAACCATTGACACAATAATTGGACAGATAAAGAGGTGCGAACATTACAATCCGGTTACCATAGAATTTCTCTTTAATCCTAATTGCCAAGTCATAAATCTTTTGAATCTCATCCTCCAGATCACACTCCAATAGTACAGCTGCCTCACGATGGGAGATTCCCTTCATTTGACAGGCTTTTTCCAGGATAGCTTCGATTAGCTCCCGGTTATCCTTATTTGCTTTCGCATATTCTAACGTCTCTAATATTTCCTCATGGCTAATAAATTCTTCTGCTTTTTTTGACATTACATCATACATATTATATTCCTGCCTTTCTATTATGGGTTGACCTATTTAGTATCTAATCGTTGATAGTCACCACGGTGTACCGCCAATTCATAACCTATCTTCTTCATTCTTCGATCCAAGCAGAAACGACATTCTGCTGCCTCATCGCCGGTACAGATCTTATCATCATAAAGCTGATAATTCTTACGAACAACGGTAGGGGAAAGATTTGGCATAACAACATTTGCTCCGGACAGTATTCCCTGCTCTCTTCCATTGGGATTTACGGTACCAAGCGCTGTAGTAGAAGGAATTAATGCATTTGGCAGCATCAAACGCAGGATACTGATGAATAGTAAAGTCTGTTCCATCGTCCCTTTGGCTTCTTTTGCAAAGGGTGTTTCATGATGTGGAAGGAAGGGACCAATTCCAACCATTTCTGGGTCAAGCTCCTTTAAGAAGAATAAATCCTCTACCAGATTCTCCGTCGTTTGATAAGGAGATCCCACCATAAAGCCCGCACCAACCTGGAAGCCGATTTCTTTTAAGTTTTTTAAGCACTGTTTCCGATTCTGAAGACTTAGATTTTCCGGATGCAGCTTTTGGTAATGCTCGTCATTCGCTGTCTCATGTCTTAATAAGTATCGATCCGCTCCGGCCTGATAATATTTTAAATAACTCTCATAGCTCTTCTCACCAATGGATAAGGTAATCGCACAATCCGGGTAGTCTTTTTTTATTCTTTGGATAATCTCTACTATGTCCTCATCGGAATAAGTACCATCTTCACCACCCTGAAGGACAAAGGTACGAAATCCCAGCTCATGGCCTTGTCTGCAGCAACTAAGGATCTGCTCCTTTGTCAGACGGTAGCGCTCTACGTTCTTATTACTCCTTCGAATACCACAGTAATAACAATCATTTTTGCAATAATTCGTAAACTCAATTAATCCTCTGGTATAAATATTATTTCCAAAATGCTTCTGAGCTGTTTTCCTTGCCCTCTCCCTAAGAAAAAGGGTGTCCTCTTCAGAGATTGTATTAATTAAGGTCAGAAACTCTTCTTTACTTAGTATTCTTTCTTCTTCTAATTTCTTAATTAGATATTTCATTTCTTCCATGCATTACCTCTTTTCCGCTTCATCAAAAAATCCCTGTACCTAGAAAGGCACAGGGATAGCTATCGAAATCCTAATCACATGACATTAGAAGAATGCTACCTTTCATCTCAAAACTAATCTGCTTGAGATCAGGTAGTAGTCATATCTTTTATCAAAAAGGATTAATAATTCTAATCTGTCGCCTTCCTACTTGGGCGTGCCCTCGTTGTCAGAACGAATATTTTTGTTATTTATTTAACAATTATAATACATAATTCTAGATTTGTAAATGTATTTCTCTACCTTTTTGATCGATTTTATCATTAAGATTTTTTACTTCGCATTTTCCACAAACTGAATCTTTAAACCATTTGGATCATGCACAAAGATAAATTTAACCATTGGATTCGGAGAGATAGGTCCTGCCAAAATATCAATTTCTTTTTCCTTCAGTGTGGTCATAAGTTCCTCCAGAGACTCTACTTCAAATCCCAGGGATATGTCTTGCCCATAACCTAATTCCTTATCTTGGCCACTGGTCATCAATTCAATCTCAGTCTCACCATCACCTAAGAATACAATCTCTCCGTGACCGGAGTTGAATCTTCTATGCTCCTTTAATCCAACGATTTCTTTATAAAACCTCAGAGACTGCTCCAGATCTTTTACCACAATGGTTGTCCATAAATATTTCATATACACGTTCCTCCTAATACTTATTTTAAATTGATTGCCTAATAATAAATCTATTATAAACCTTTCTTTTTCATTATTAAACTAGGTGAAATAAAAAAGTGTATAATTAGGATAAAGGCTCCCCAGAAGCTGCTGTTCCGGAAAGCCTTACTTCCTTATTTATTTTTTAACTTCTCATTCATACAACAAGGTATGAAGATGGTGTACCCGATTAGCTCTATCACTTTTTAATATTCTTTTATTAATTCTATCGCAGAGATTCTCCTGACTCGTCTAGCCATTAGAATTGATACTACTAAGGAGAACACTGCCAAAAAAGTGACGATGCCTACACTCCAGAGAATTGGAATTCCTAGACTTAGCTTTCGTATGCCCATGGAGTAAAAGCATGCCAACCATACTCGGTCAACATAGATTTGACCCAGGATTCCCCCTGTTATTGTACCTAACAAAATGGTGGGAAGAAGGCTGTAGGAGATCTGTAAAACTAATTGCCCCGTCGTATATCCGACCGCTTTTAAAATCCCCAATTCCTGATTTCTATGCCCTATCATTGTCTTTATAATCATATACAAAATAGCCGTTACCAAGATTAGCACGATGCTACTGATGGTTCCTATCATCATGGTGTTTAGAGGAATAAAGTTTCCAAACCCCTCTTTCATCAAGGATTCCACATCACAATATGCAGCCAGCTGATCCCCGTAACTTTTAATCATATCCTCCATGAAAGCAGCCGATAAGGAGGGATCCTTTAAATACACATAAATGGTTAAGGGTTCAAACTGCTCCTTCAATCGTCTAAAACCTTCTGGTGTTAACTCACAAGCTTCTCCGCTATAATTTGGTGCCTGCATTAATCCAACGATAAGATAATCTACTTTTTTCTCACCATAAGCGACAGTAACCATCTCGCCAGGTTTTAGCATCATTCTTTCTGCCTGGGCTGATCCTAAGGTAATTTCATTGTCATGTCGGGGAATCCTTCCCTCATAGCACAGGTCGATATTCAGTTTATCATAATCCTTTATCACAAAAGCCGCGGTACTTTGATTATTAATCATTACATTTTCTGTATCATAGTAAAATGCCTTTTCAACACCTGGGTTCTCCTGTAGTTCCCCAAGCATCTTCTCAGCTTGTTCCTTCGTAAACGTCTTTAGTGTTATGGTTGCATTTTCCTCACTCATGACCTCAATGAAGCCCTCCGGACGAAACACAGAGTTGTACATACCACTTCCTGAATAGATCCCTGCAAAGGTCATAACAGATAAGACAATAAACAAGAAGATATTTTGCTTAATGCTATCCAGGAAATTCTTTGCTGCTAAGGCTATATGAATCTGGCATTTCACCTTAGCTAATGGAAAGATATTTTTTTTAAAATTGTGGTGCTTGATGCCTTTTCTCAAGGCTTCTATCGCATGAAGCCTGCGAATTTTACCTGCTGACAATAATGTTGTTGCCGCTACTAAAATCATAATCACTGACAGTACAATGGTTGAGGATACGGAATCAAAACCTTGTTTCCAGCTCAAGCCTGCAAGCTGCTCAAATACACCTTCTACCATAGGTAATCCCAGATATGATCCAGCGATTCCAATTGGTATAAAGACAGCCGCAAGAATAATATAAGGAAATACAACTGACCGCAGTACCTGCTTGCTTCTATATCCTACTGCCTTCATTATGCCCATGTTTTGCATTTCTTCCTCTATACTGCTTTTGATTCGGAAGTTTATTACCAGCATCGTGATAACTACCAGAATGATAGAAAATGCTACCAGTACCGATGCAACTATGGTGGCTGTTATCGTCCTGTTTCGTTGGCTTAGTTCAAAATAGCCATAGGTGTATTCATAAGGATAGGATAATTTACCGGATAACGATTTTACCAGCTTCGTAAATATCTCCTTTCCATTCTGTTTATCCTGCAGCTTGATACATAAGGTGGATGCATGGGTATTATCATCAACGCTATTATACATCCTTTGAAAATCATTCTCTGGCAGGTAGATCCCCATATTCCCGCAGTTATTATTACCATACATCAAATCTTCAACAAAACCTGCAATGGTAAAGTTGTAGGTAGTATTACCTGAAACAAACTGATATTGATCTCCGATTTTACACCCATTGGCTTTGATCCAATAGGAAAGATAGATGGGATTTGTCGTACTTTCTAAATCCAAGGTATCACCATACGGCGCAAGTTTATTCATCCCGTGGGCTTCATCCATATTAAAGAAAATATGACTTAAGGTGTTGCCAGTATCACCATAGGTGGCTGAGCCAGATAGCATAATATTACTCCTGGTTTCTACTCGTAAAACCCCATCAAATTCCTCTGTCTGAGATACCAAATCCTCTGTCCAGTCAAAATCGAACATCGTATAGAATACATCCGCACAGCTATATTGCTCAAACTTCTTTTCATACATCTTACCAAAGTTCATTATCGTGATTAATCCCATACTGAAGATCGCTGCAGCAATAGCAACGATGAAGCAGAAGGAAATATATTGGCCTCTATTTTTTCTAAAGTAATAACCCAGGAATAACTTATATTTTCTCATGGCTACCACCCCATTTCTGTTAGGAAGGCCATCAAATTTAATCTACGTGATTCATCCTCCTTTTGGTAATCTCCAAGAATACATTCACCGCAGACCTGCCCATCCTTCAAATAGATGACCCTATTTCCACGAATTGCAGTCTTAAGATCGTGAGTAACTGCCACAATACTTTGACCCTCAAGGTGAAACTCTGAAAAAACATCCAGCACCGCTTTCGAATTACTGGAATTTAGTGCACCTGTTGGTTCGTCTGCGAACAAGATGCCTGGTTTATTAATTAGTGCTCTAACAATTGCTACCCTCTGCTGCTCACCACCGGATAATTGGGACGGAAACTTCTTTTTCAACTCATCTGTAATATTAACCTTAGCAAATAATTCATCTGCCGTTTGTATCACATTATTTTTCTTATGAACCAACAGCCCACTGGCAAGAACATTATCCATCACACTCATTTTATCAATGAGATAAATCTGTTGAAAGACAAATCCGCAGTTTTCCCTTCGAAAGACAGCCAACTGATCCTCGTTGTAATTCGATATCTCACTGTTTCGATATAAGATCTGGCCAAGGGTGGGCTTATCCATACCGGACAGACAATACATTAAGGTAGACTTTCCGGCTCCGGAGGAACCCATTATGATTGTGAAATCTCCTTCATAAATCTCCAGATCCAGATTTTTTAGAACATGCTGTTGTACACCGCCATTAGAGAACGTTTTACATAATTTCTTTGTTGATAATATTGTTTTCATAAACTCCCTCTTTTCGTTTATAGGTAATCTCTTTCCTTGTTTTCTGATACCATATTATCACTGAAAGAAGTGCAGTTCTTTATCCATTTCTTGTATGTTTCTTAATTATTTCTTAACTGGAATTCTAATATATCTATCTAATAACTCTTCTTTGATATTGCTTATAACAGCCTACACCCCACAATGGCTTTGAATCCATCACTTTCATTCTCCAGCTCTAAAAATCCGTTCATTTTCCTCATGAAATAATCCGAGATGTATAGGCCAATACCGGCACCACTTTTACCATCGCTATTCGTGCCTCGAAAATACTTCTGTTTTAACAGCGGAAGCTCCTCACTTCTAACACCGGTTCCAGAATCCTTTAGGATAACACAAAGGTATTCCCCCTCAATGTAGGTAGTTACTGTGATTTTGGTATTGGCATATTTATAAGAATTGTGAATCAAATTATCAAACACCTGCTGTAATCTGAGTAAATCTGCCTCCACCAGACATTCTCTCATATGAAACTCCTGAACCTGATGGTTAAAATCTGCTCTACGTAATAATCTCACAACCTCTGTACTTTCGATTGCTATTGGCTGAACCTTCAATTCTTGAATCTCCTCAAGGGTAGCGTGGAACAAATTATTAATTAACACCTCGATCTGGTCTGCCTTCCCATGAATCATTTCCAGCTTTTTAGCAAGAGCAGGCTCGGGGTGTTTTACGCACAGCACCTCTACCATCGCTTTAATGGATGCCAAGGGTGTTTTAACATCATGACTTAACGAAGCCACCAGCTCCTTCTTGCTTTCGTTGGCCTTTCTTTCATTCTCTCTGGCGATGGATAGTTCTTCGCGCATAATATCAAAGCTTTCCGTAAATGCTCCAAACAAATGATTCTTATCCATACTAAGTGGGACGTCAAAATTACCTGCAGCCACTTCACAAGCAAAGTTCTGCATTTTACGAAAGGGTCGAAGGATATTCTTTTGTATATAATGGGTCTGGTATAGAATAACGAAAATGGATAGTATCATAGTGGTTGCCAAAATTACCACGACAATTCTATCCTGCCTCTCTTGTCTTGCGGATTGATCTGAGTAAACCAACAGCTTTCCATCCAGATAACTATATTCTAAGCCATATTTTTCTTTCAGTTCTTCTGCTTTTCGTGAATTTACTCCCTCTTCTTCCAGAGTCTTCATGAAATCATTGACCTGCACCAGATCCGGTTTCATCTGATTTTTATGTAAAAAGGATATTACCCATATTCCTAAGGAGGATAGAACTATGAGTATTATAATACTTAAGATGCCGACCCGCTTAATCTTCATAGCTATATCCTCGTCCCCACACCGTTTTAATATGTATAGGTTCATTCGGATGATTTTCAAGCTTCTCTCTAAGATGTCTGATATGGACATTTAAGGTACTATCACCGGTAAACACATCCTCCCAAACATGATCAAATAGCTCCTCCTTGGGAATGATCCGGCCTTTATTTTGCACCAAATAATGAAGAAGCTTAAATTCCATGCCTTTTAAGGGCACCTCTTCTCCTCTTCGGTATACCTTACCCGCTTTCTCATCTATGTAAATATCCTGTGTCTGAATGAGGACAGACTTATTCCTGTCTTCCTCTTTCCACTTAACTTCTTTTATATGCTCCAATCGTTTTAGAACCACCTTAACCTTTGCCAATAACACACTTAAGGTATAGGGCTTTTGAATATAATCATCCCCACCTATGTTTAGTGCCAGAAGAATATCATCATCACTACTTCTGGCACTTATAAATAAGATTGGAACATCTATCGTTCTTCGTAATTCCTTACACAAATCAAAACCTGACTGATCTGCCAGGTTGATATCCAGTAGAATTAACCCCGCGGTATTCTCTCTAAAAAAATCGAGACACGCCTGATAGGACAATACATAATGTGTGTTTAGATCAAAGAGATTAAAATATTCACAGGTACTCTCTGCTAATTCTTTTTCATCATCTACAATTAGACATTTATAATCCATTGTTATCTCACCTAACCCCAAATAGCACTGGCGTCACTGGAACTTCTGTTCAAACGTGAGAAATCAGTCTTAACAAAAGCACGAGTAGCCAGGATCAAGAATACTGCTCCAATTCCCATAATAATAACGAAGGATAAAGCCGGAACTACTACAAAGCCATTAATATTAATTGCTAGTCCTTCTTTTACAAGTTCTGCATTTGATAAATTCGTCTTTTCCAGTACAATCATGCGGAAAAATGCTGTTGCATAGGTCATGGGATTAAAATAGGACACTACCTTTAGGGCATCTGGCAGCATCGCAATGGGAACATAAGCACCGGAAAGAAAGGTCAATGGCATCGTAATTGCTGTTTTAATAATCTGAAAGGTCTGACCGTTGCGTACAAGCGTTGCCATATACAAACCAACACCGGAAAATACCAGACCAACACAAATCATCGCCAATAATATCCATAAAGGTGTTATCCAGGTTGTAAATTTAATACCGGTAAACATGCCGATAACCAGGATTAAAATTCCCTGCAAGGTCGAAACAGTAGCCGCAGATAATAATTGTCCGATCGCTACTGAGATTCTTTTTGCAGGAGAAACAAGAACCTCTTTCATAAAGCCGCTTACCATATCATCTACAGTGGTTGAAGCCAAATTGAGAGCCCCTTCGAAAACTGTGGTAATAACAACACCGGAGAGCATATAAGCAATTGGGTTATCAATAAAGTCATTTTTAAATATTGCACCAAATACATATACGAAGAAGAAGGGGAAAACCAGGGAGAACACCAGCCCTGTTTTATTGCGAATAAAGGCCTTCAACCCTCTTTTCCACAACGCTATTACTGTATACATATTACGCCTCCTCCCGTATCTTCTTCCCGGTGATCTCCAGGAACACATCATTAAAAGTACCCTTTTTAATCTCAATATCTGTGATCACATCCTTCTGCTGACTTAAGACCTGCAACAGAGGTTGAATGTTTTCTGCATCTACTCTATAATAACCTTCTTTTTTCACAAATTCTAACTGATATTGCTGTAACAGCTGCTCCAGCTCTGTCTCATTTTTTGTAGTAATAAATGCCTTATCCTTGGTATATTGCTTTTTTAAGGCATAAGGAGTATCGTGGGCAACAATAACACCGCCATCAATAATCGCAATTTTATTACAGATCTCTGCCTCTTCCATATAATGAGTTGTTAGAAAAATGGTGATATTGCGTTCCTTTTGAAGCTTTTTAATGTACTCCCAGATATGGGAACGTGTCTGCGGATCCAGGCCAGTGGTGGGCTCGTCCAGGAATAATACCTTTGGATAATGAATTAAACCCCTGGCAATCTCAACACGGCGCTTCATTCCACCGGAAAGAGAGCTGATCAATTTCTTCCTCTCACCGGTCAAATCCACTAATTTGAGTACGAACTGAATTCGTTCCTCCACTTCCTTCTTAGGTATATTATAAAACACACAGTGGAGCTTAAGATTTTCATCAACAGTCATCTTCGCATCCAATGTAGAATCCTGAAATACAACTCCGATCGATGCCCTAACCTCGCTTTTTTGGTTTGTCACATCTTTTCCATCAATCATAAGAGTACCTGAGGTTTTTTCAAATATGGTGCAGAGAGTATTAATCGTTGTGCTCTTCCCGGCTCCATTGGGACCCAGAAAAGCAAAAATGGTTCCTTCCTCTACTTCGAAGGAAATATCGTTTACAGCAACAAAATCACCGTATTTTTTAGTAAAGTTTTTAACTTCAACTATGGATTTCATTCGTTATTCTACTCCTTGTAAAATTCACAGTGAGGTTGTCAGCAAAGCCGGCAACCTCATCTCATAAACTATTTAATATTTTAACTGATCAATTGTAATACTAGGTTCTTTTACCTTGTGAGGCATTGCTGAAAAAAGCAAGCCTAATTGTGATGTCTTTTTCTACGTTTGCATACAGGTTTTCCCAGTATTTCTGTCCAAATAATAGCTTCCTGTAGACGTTCTCTGGAAATAACGCCAGTATCCTCAATGCTAAACGAAGGACTACTGCTTTGTACCTCCAATTTTCTTTGAACAGGAGAATTACTAGGAGGTGGAGATACCTTCAAATTCAACTCCATCTGCCTTGCCCCAATGTTTCCACTGTTAGGTATTCCTAGTACACTGCCGACTGTCATTGGACGATCATAATTCTTCATATTACTTTGACCTGGCAACTGATTAGGCTTTTTCATTGCTTGCTTTGGAGCTCTCGAATTATTATTTGCCATAATAGCTGCTCTACCAGCGATTGAATTTGTTGAAGAGAACTTCTCCACAAGCCCTGTATCACCATTTCTTAAGATTGCTGCTCGACTGGCTATCGTATCCCTGCTTCTATTCTCCATTATCTATCCTTCTTATCATCAACAATTGTCTTTTTTGAGGTTTCGGAGATCTTCTCTCGCATCATCGTATCTGCTTTAATATTTTGCATATCATAATAATCCATAACCCCCAGGTGCCCTTCTCTGAGTGCCTGTGCCATGGCCTTTGGTACCTCTGCTTCTGCTTCTACAACATAAGCTCTCATTTCCTGCTCTCTGGCTACCGCCATAGCTCTTCTCTCCTCAGCCTTCGCCTGGGCAATATTCTTATCCGCCTCTGCCTGCAGGGTTTGTAACTGAGCTCCGATGTTTCTACCTACATCTACGTCTGCAATATCAATGGATAGGATCTCAAATGCGGTTCCGGAATCCAACCCCTTACTTAATACTCTCTTTGAGATATCATCCGGGTTCTCTAATACTTCTTTATGACTTGCGGCAGAGCCAACCGTAGTAACAATTCCTTCACCAATTCTTGCAAGAATTGTCTGTTCTCCCGCACCACCAACTAGGCGCTCTAAGTTTGCTCTCACGGTTACTCTTGCTTTAACTAAAAGCTCAATACCATCCTTTGCTACCGCTGAAACCATTGGTGTCTCTATTACCTTTGGGTTAACACTCATCTTAACTGCATCGAACACGTCACGACCAGCAAGGTCGATAGCCGCAGCCTTTTCAAAAGGAAGCTCAATGATATCAGCACGTTCTGCTGCAATCAATGCGTTTACTACTCCATCCACATTACCTCCAGCAAGATAGTGAGCCTCTAACTGGTTGACACTTAAGTTGAGTCCTGCTTTTGTTGCTTTTATGAGCGGAAGTACAATTCTTGAAGGGATAACTCGTCTAAGTCTCATACCAACTAAATTAAAGATACTAACTTTAACATTAGCAGCCAGGGATGAAATCCATAATCCAACGGGTACAAAACTGAAAAACACTACAATTACCAAACAAATAATTCCAATGAGAATGACATAACCTATTTCTGGCATAAATTTTCCTTCTTTCTATGTAGTTTTTTATAGTATTACCTTAATTCACTTCTTTTACTACTAATTTTGAACCTTGAACCTTAAAAACAACTATTTTTGCATCTTTTATTATATATTTTCCTTCGGAGATTACATCTTGATTAAATCCGTCAAAACTACCGATGCCTGATGGTCTTAAGTCTGTCAGCGCCACCCCCTGCTTTCCCAGCAGATGCTTTAGATCATTCGCGCTAATATAGCCTTCCTTATTACTCTGCTCTTCCTTAAGAATAATAGGAGATTTTAGTTTTCCTCTCGACAAAAAGTTCAGAATAACGGCAAGCATAATTGCAAGGATAACAAGTACAATAATTGTGATGATAGCCCCTTCAACAAAGGTATCAGAAATCAGGAAAATAGCAACTACAAGGCTTGCCGCACCGAAGATACCCGGCGCATGCAGACCCGGTGTAATCATTTCGATACCCACCAGGATAAATCCGGTGATAAATAAACCAATTGCTAGTACCAGTAACCAATCAATAAACATTTCTCTACTCCTTTCTGATGAATGGTATGAGTTCATTCAGCTTTTGCAACTCTTATGTCCTTTAGCATACAGATAGATAACGGAAGATTCTTATATTGACCATAATTATCAATTACCCGAAATCCAATCGAAGAGTACAACCCAATCGCCGATGTCATAGGTTTTCCGGTCTCGAGAATCAGGCTATCATAGCCTTGTATTCTGGCTTTAATTTCAATCTGCTGCATTAGTAACTTGGATATTCCCTGCCCACGAAATTCTTTTCGAACAAAGACACGTTTAACCTCAGCCACTCCTTCTGCATAGTATTTAAATGCTCCACAAGCGATGGGAGTGTCATTATCATAAACTAAAATAACATCATGGATATGATTCAGATTATTATACTGATTATATTCCTTTCTTTGGGCTTCACCGCCCACAAGCTCATTCAGGTTTTCATCCAGCATCTGACACAGACGAACAAAATCCTGATTATTTCCACTTGTATATTGAATGTTATATGATTTAAGCATATGAACCTCCATAGCTGTCTAATCCTTAGCATATATTATATGCTCTCTAGATTATATTTGCTTAATTTAATATTATCACCATAGACTTTCCTAAGCAAGTAGATTAGGGTATTTTAATCAACTTCTAATCAACAGTGAAGCATCCATAAGGTCTCGTTGGCATGAATGAAAAACACGCCAAGAAATTAGTAAAAACTCTTGGCGTTATCCTCACTTTTCTATGCTTAGCCTAATTTTACACTCTATGCTAAGCCTAATTTTCTTCTCTTTGTAATAATATGAGCTTCAATGCCTTCAGCCACTTGAACCGGATCATCTCCCAGTGCAATCTTACCTCCTGTAAGCTCTTCTACGTCCTCGGTCAATAGCTTCACAAGGTTTGGTGCCCCTGTAATAAAGGGTGTGGGCGACAAATGAGTATATGCACCGTAAGCTACGGCGAATAAACCATCAATGGTGGCCTTTTGCTCCATCCACTCCGGTGCTGTAACAGCAATTGGAAGATCAGGAATATCAACTCCGAGATGGTCTGCTAAGGCAGTGACCAACATGGAAATTCTTCCCGTGTCCGTACAGGTTCCAAAGCTTAATACCGGAGGTATTCCTAAAGCCTTACACACACCCTTCAGCCCTTCTCCAGCCTGTTCCACCGCATCCAGATTACAGAGCCCTGCCACCTCCAGTGCATGATTACCACAGCCGCCGGCAACCACTAGAATATCCCTTGCTATCAGTTGCTTAGTCAGATTAACTGTATTCCAGTCCTGAGGACCATTGCGCAGGGTAGAACAGTTTGCCAGGGCAACCACACCCTTAATCTGGCCTTTTGCAATCACATCCACCAGTGCGCCTAAGTCATTACCAATTGCCTTCATTACAGCTTCTGTTGAGAAACCGGCAATTGCCTTTGACATGTGTTTTGGAACAAAGGGTTTAATCTTCCCATGCCGTTTTTTGAAGTTATCGATTGCAATATCGATGCATTTCTCAGCCATTTCCTCAGCTTTTGCCGGATAGTATGGCATTTCATGTCCAACACCCGGTACACCTATAATCGTACTGACACTGACTAAGGCAACCTGATACTTCTCTGCATACATATCCATATCCGGAGGGGAACAGTTCTCCTCCATAACCAGGGCATCAACTGTGCCAGTTGCTAAAAATGGTTCAATTGCTAACCAGTTCCCCATGAGTCCAACAAAGACATCATCCACCTCAAAGCGTTGCAAAAGCTCCTGCCCTGTTTCGATGGAACCAACAATTCGAATTCCTTTTGCTCCCGCCTGAATAGCCTTGTGCTGATATTCGGGCAGCTTAGCCTTCTGTAGGGTAGCTACTCCAATCCAAGGCTGATGTCCATTAAAGGCAATATTAACATAATCCCCATCCATGATTCCAAGATCCACATTCACTTCATGAGGCATTGGGGTTCCAAATAGAATATCCTGTACCATTTCAAGTCCAATCTGAGCAGTGTAGATGGTGGATACTCCGAGTCTTAGAGCCTTCTTTGCCAGTGAAACATAATCCCCGTCTACATTCGTTAAACAGCTGGCAATACTGTTTTCAACCTCGTGCTGTATACCGGAAGGATATAGATGCAGGTCCTTCCAGATCTGCTTTCTCATCTTTGGAGCGAAGGCTTCCACCATAAGACTATCTCCATCCGGTGTAATCTTCATCTCCCTGTCTAATAAGTCCGCCAACTCTGCTGCCATATGATTCGCATCCTGATTTGTATTCACTCCTAGTTTTTCACACATCCATTTTAATTTATCAAAATCCTTAATTTCAAATGGAGTTTTACCTTCTGCTGTTGCTTTCAGAGTGCGAAAAGCTTCATAGGCATGGTGCCCATAGGTAGCTGCACCCATAATGTTACGGATCAGCATATTACGCATAGCCATGGCATCGTTTCCTATACCACAGACTCCTTTATCTGCTCCCGATTTCTCATTAATACGGCATGGGCCATTGGTACATAGCCAACAGCTCAAACCTGCCAGACAATATCTGCACCTGATTTTTTCCTGCTCTGTCCATCTGGAAAATACACTCGACAGTCCATCCTCTTTGATTCGAAGAAGCATCTCTTCTACCGAATCATGGTAACTCACACGTCCCACAGGTTTCTCTAATATTTGCTCAGACATAAAAACCTCCATACTAAGATAATCAATACTCGTTAGTTACTATGTCCAGTTCTTACAATAAAATACTGAAAAAACTTATAATAAGCCGTATATTGTAATGAAAAAATTCTTTATTTGAACTAGTTCTATATTTAAATTTCTTTTCACATGGGATATAATACCATTAATTAACAATTAATTCAGATATGAGGAGGTTGGCTATGAAAAATGTAGTTATTACCGGTAGTACCCGCGGAATCGGCTTTGAAATGGCAAAGGAATTTTTAAAGCAGGGCTGCAATGTAACCATTTCAGGGAGAAATGCAACTCCCCCAGTTAAGCTTGAAGATGAACTCATCGAATTCAGAAAGAAATATCACTATGTACCCTGTAATGTACAGAACAAAAAGGATATTGAAAGCCTATGGAACTCTGCAAAAGAACAATGGGGCACCGTTGATATCTGGATTAATAATGCCGGACAGAATGTTCCCCATGAGTTTAGCTACGATACAGATTCCTCTAGCACGGAAGCTGTAATTCATACGAATATTCTCGGTATCATCTATGGTGCTCAAGTAGCTGCAAAAAATATGTTGATACAGGGAAGCGGACAGATCTGGAACATGGAAGGTCTGGGTTCTAATAACATGATTCAAGTGAAAACCATCCTTTATGGAACTACCAAGCATGCCTTAACCTACTTTTCAAAAGGCTTAGCAAAAGAGCTTGATGGTACTCCGGTAAAAGTGGGCAGACTCTCTCCCGGTATGATGTTGACCGATTTTATTACGAAAGCACCGGACGGAACACAATCACCCGTTCTTCAAGATAAGAGCTTTCAGTTTGTTTTTAACGCCTTAGCAGATCGGCCGGAGACAGTGGCTTCCTTCTTTGTCCCACGCATTTTAAAAAACAACAAAAACAATGCCCATATTGTATGGCTGACTAATGCCAAATCTATGTGGCGATTCCTAAAGTACCCGGTTCTTAAAAGAGAGCTAATTTAAGTGACCTCGTAGACATAAAAACAAGGTCATGTATCCATATAACTACTTTGATACATGACCTTGTTATTATTGGCTTACTACATCATCCATATTTACATGGAAGGCCTCTCCCTCTTCCATTATAATATGACCTGATTCGTAAGGTTTATTGTCCACCGTTATAATTACATCTTGTGCTTGATAGTAATTACCCAGGGTATTTGTGATGCCCTGTAGTATTAATAATTCGTATCCGGCTCCAGCATTCATATCCGTGACAAATTCCTTCGAGAAATCCACCATTACTGTTCCATCCTCAGCTAAGTAGAGGCTGTTGACCTTCGTATTTATACTTGCTAACGGAAGATAGGTGTCCTTTGATGCCTTCTTGCTGATTGCAGCTTGAAGAACATCCTTTGCCTCATCTCCTGTATGGAAGGTCAAAGTCGTTTGCTCCGGATAAATCTTCTCATCTGCATCCGGATAATAAATATCAATCATCTTAGTGTAGGCCTGGTTTGCATTAATCGTCTTCAGCGAGGAAGTAACCTCCATGTCACCAGCCTTAAATACACTTTTTACCAGCCCAGTTTCAGGTGCATAATAATCTTTTGACTGACCATCTTCGTTTTCAGTAGTCACCTCAATCGCCTTATATTCCCCGGAAGGAGTTGTTACTGATACATCAACTCCGGAAATATAACGCTTTCTTCCATCGGATAAAGTCCACTCTGTTCCTTGCACTAGTGGCTCCATTAATAATACCTCTGGCGAATCCTCTGAAGCTGTCCCTGACAAATAATTATCCCTGTAGTAGCATTCATTTATTATTTTTATAACTTCCAATTTACCAGCTTTTATTTGTATTACCCTAACTGTCTCTGTCCCTCCATTATTCGTTCTCGTCTGAATTCTATGATTTGCGGCATCTAAAAAATCAGTAGATTGCCTAAAGGCTGCATATTCATTTCCCTGCCCTTCATAAACATACTCTGTATCAGCAAGCATAGGATAATACTCATCAATCGTTAAGGCTTCTTTAACATCTGTCTCCGTATCATTCTGAGTAGTATCTATATTACTTTCTGCAATGATCGTTGGTGTTATCTCATTTGTATCATTCTGTTTCGCCTTACTGCAAGCACCCAAAAAGAGTGGTAGCAGTACAATGCTAAGTAATAAAATCTTTTTCTTCATAAGAACCTCCTTCTACCGTAGTAACGGTATCCATAAAGCTACGAATCTCCTAATGCTTCGATCAGCTCCATATGTATTCATTTTAATTGATAATATTCATAAGTGCAATCATCCTAGATTACCAGTTTCTTAATGGACGTTGTGGATCCAGGATGTCCTTTGCATCAAATAAATCCTGCAGCCTTTCAGGAAATTGCAGCATTGCTTGACCATCCAACGGTCTTCGATTCATTCTGACATAGTCCTTCTTAATTTGCATCCAGGGTTCTTTATAAACACCCACAAAGACGTTAAATCCCTGTCTCTTTAGATACTTATACTTCTCATTGCTATAGTTACCTATTGTATTTTCTATATCATTCCCAAAGGGGAATACATAGATATCGGTTTCTCCAATTAAGGGAGCTACTTCCTTCAACCATCTGTCGGTATCTCTTATTAAAGTATCAACAGAAACCTCAGTCATATTCTTGTGACCCCAGCTATGGGAAGAAAACTCCCAGCCTTCCTCCTTTAAAACCCTTGCAACTTCAGTTACAGCAGCCTTATCTTGTTCATAGGTTGGTGAATCTTCCTGATTCGTACGATAGCCCAGAACACCTTCATAACCGGTAATAGCCAAAAGTCCTCTGGCCCCTTGATAGGAGAAATCCGGATGTTCCTCGATGAAAGCATCTAGTATTGGTATAATATCAAAAGCACCTGTTATGGTTGAACCATCCGCTTGTACCATTTCACAAGTCGGTTTGCCATTCTTATCGATGACTATTCTGGTTGCAAAACCATCTCCATCCATATAGCTATAATAATTCACATCATCCTGCGAGAGCACAAAGGGTTTTTTCCCTGGTCTTAAATAAATCTGATTTTCCTCGTATCTCGTCGTTCCATCATCTAAGGTCTCCAGCTTTACTAAGTCAGCCATCCTGACCAGAACATAGCCGTCCTGATACATGGCAGCAAGAATTTTATTAAACTCGGAAATGGTAGTCATATACATGTTATAACCTTTGCTTTTTCTATCCCCATCAAAGGCCTTAGAGTTGTCCGCAACCAGGGAGTGGAAAAATATATGGTTAATTTGTGTAATGGAAGTATACTCCCCACCGTATAACACTAAAGAGTCCTTTTCCTTTTCTAATCTATGATAGGCTTCTGACAAATCCTCATACTGGGCATCCTCTGCGTTACCTATGTAATTTTTAATTATCCGAAGGGCACCCTCATAATCATAACCCAATGCCAATCTTTCTGCCTGTGACATTAACTCTTGCCTCTCGGCGCTTTTATTGTCCACACTCGCATCTGTATTTTCATTCTCTTCCTTTGTTTCATGAGATGTACCTCCTGAAGTTGTTTCCGATGTTTCGCCTTGAGGTGCCTCCGACGCTGAGTCTACTGGAGCCGTTTCAGCCTGCGTGTCCTTCGTTGGTACTTCCACCGGATCTGCCTCCCCGCTCCCCGAGACCGGTTGAAATGCCTGTTCCGATTTCTCACCACCAATGCCTATTCCCCAACGGTCATAAAGCAGCCAGTAGGAACCAAGTAATAATAGTACAATAATTATTACCCCACCTACTATAATCATCCATTTTCCTGACCGCTTTTTCTCCTTGTTTCGTTCCTTCTTAACTCCACCCATCTCAAGTCCCTCTTCTGTTATACTATTCTACAATTAGTTACTCTATATCGAATTATAGCACAAAAAGTCCGATTAATTTCTTACGTTTCATTTAAATTATATCAAATATCATTAAAACAATTGTAACAGTTGTGTAACTATTTCTAAACTGGAATAATTTTCATGCAAATATTTACATTGACGCTAAGAATGTGGTACAATACCTATCAATAGGCAATTTAGACAACCTATAAGCGCTTAAATTATTTTCTACATGACATTTTGTTCACCAAAGATTACCACTAGCGTAGCACACTCAGTTTTAAATGGCATAAGTTTTGACAATCTTATTTATCATTTTAACGAAAAGTAAAGGAGTGTAGTAATTTATGGTACTTGAAGGAAAAGTAGTTGTAGCACAAGGTGGAGGTCCTACCGCGGTTATTAATCAATCTCTGGTAGGAGCCGTGTTAGAGTCTAGAAAATTTCCACAGATCACTAAGGTATACGGAGCAATTAATGGGGTTCAAGGTATTATCAACGAAGATTTTATGGATTTAACACAGGAAACAACCAATAATCTGGAACAGGTTGCGATTACCCCTTCTTCTGCGTTATTCTCAACAAGGGACAAGCCGGATAAAGCTTACTGCAAAGAGATTTTTAAGGTCTTTCAAGCGCATAACGTCCGGTACTTCTTCTACATTGGCGGAAATGATTCCGCTGATACCGTAAGAATCGTTAATGAACAAGCTGAATCCTCCGGTTATGAATTTCGCGCCATCCATATCCCAAAAACGATTGACAATGATTTAATGATGAATGACCACACTCCTGGTTATCCTTCTGCCGCAAGATTCGTAGCGCAGTCCTTCATCGGTCTAAATCTTGATAATAGAGCTCTTCCTGGCGTACATATTGGTGTTGTCATGGGTCGTAACGCGGGCTTTTTGACTGCTGCTTCCTCTATCGCTCAGAAGTATCCTGATGATGGTCCTCATTTGATCTATCTACCGGAGCGTCATTTCATAATTGATAACTTCCTAAAGGACGTCAGAGAGGTTTATGACAAATACGGTCGTTGTATTATCGCCGTATCAGAAGGTATTCAAGATGAAAATGGTGTTCCCATTGTAACAAAATTAGTCAGCAGTGAAATGGATTCTCATGGAAATGCCCAATTATCCGGTACCGGAGCCTTAGGTGATCTGCTTGCTAACGAGATTAAAGCAAAGCTAGGCATTACACGAGTTCGTTCTGATACTCTGGGCTATCTTCAAAGATCCTTTATGGGCTGTGTATCCGCTGTTGATCAACATGAAGCTAGAGAGGTCGGTGAAAAAGCCGCTCAGTTTGCTATCTGGCATAATATTGATGGGTCTATTACGATTAATCGTACAGGTATCTATTCCGTAGATTATAAGATGACCGATCTAAAGAATGTTGCCGGAAAGACAAAATTAATGCCTGACGATTTCATTAACAGTAAGGGTAATAACGTTACAAATGCTTTCAAATATTATTTACAGCCTCTACTGGGCGCTGATATGCCCGCTGCTCATATGCTGCGTGCCCCAAGAGCTGATAAAATATTAAATAATCCGATTACCCTTTTATAAGTTAAATGTTTCAATTAGTCTTTATATATAGAAGTAGATATCTTAAAGTAGAAGAAGACCGAATTTGATGTTTCCTCTAATGAACGTAGATAGATATTTTGAAACGAATCTATTTTGAATGTACCTATTTTATCAGTGAAAGAGGGTGTCAAAGTCTAGCCGACTAAGAACACCCTCTTTTCATATTCATCCTATTTTCTTTTCATTTTTCACAAGGTTAATACCGCGATGAACTCTCTTCTTTCTTATTGATATCTTTCCCAGCTCACTAACTCATCCAGCTTTTTACGACGAAGCTCCGATGTTCTCTCTCCCTTTGGATATCCGAGCGGTAATAGTGCTACAACCTCCAAATTCTCCGGCAGTGCTAACAGCTGATGACAAAGCTTTGCATCGAACGCGCATACCCAGCAGGATCCAAGGCCAAGATCTGTTGCTGCCAAAGACATATGATCAACTGCAATAGCTACATCGATATCTGCATGATCCTTTCCATCCCTTCTATTCCAGGATGTATTATGGTCACCACAGGCAACGATGATTACCGGAGCCTCTTTTATCCAATCCCTTTTATAGGTCTGATAAATCTTTTCTTTTTCCTCTTGTTCCGTTACCACTATGAAATGAATGGGTTGAAAATTCACAGCTGAAGGTGCAATTCGTGCCGCTTCCAACACCTGCAACAGCTTCTCCATCTCAACCTCTTTTTGCTCAAAACTTCTTACTGAATATCTTGCATTTGCAATATCCAAAAAACTCATATATTTTCTCCTTCCGTGTCACCTCGTAATTTATGCAATTGTGAAACGATATGATTCGTAACAATTTTCAATGATGCAAATTCTTCCTCCTGACATTATACCATATCAATATTGCTTGTGTCATCTAACCATGCTAATCTATCTGAATATAGTAACTAACATCACTTTTTAATTACTGATATTAATCAACAAAAATTCCCTCCTATACGACGGACAGAGGGAATTTCTGGAGTGCTATTTTTTCTTTGTAGTGCCTGCTGCGCTTGATCCGCCCTTTTTCTTCGGCGCTTTTTTTGGATTCTTATCACCCATGGAATTCACCTCCCTTTGTAAAGTTTTAGCATATATTACCTATATTTTATATGCACAACAATACATTGTCAAATGAATTCTAAACAGATTATTCGTCATATCAAAGTTAGTTCTCAACCATATATAAAACATTGAGACTATTGCATCTACAATTTAAATAATTTTGAAATTATTAAAAATTATCATTAAATTAAATAGAGATTACTTCTCTCTCTACACTAATAATTTCTCCTTCCGTATTTTCTTCCGTAAAGTTAAGTACATGATCAATCACGCTATCTGCCATCGCTGCATCTCCTGCAATACCAGCGACTCCTAATACAGCAATCTGATGTATATTTTGTTCTTCAATTTCTGCTACAGATACGTTAAACTTATTTCCAAGCTTAGCTATTAAGCTTTTAACTACCATTCTTTTCTCTTTTAATGAATGAACCCAGGGCAGATGAATCTTGATTTTTACGGTTGCGATTAGCATATTTCACCTTCCTCATTACTTTTTCCATAGAAACACAATCCTACGAATAGAGTTTCCTTATTATACTTTATTCATCCACGTTCAATCTATTACTCATAACGGATTTTTTCCAGATAGAGTCCACACGCATCAGCTAGGTTTCCTGTCTGGTTTCTTTCCTTTAACAAAAGCATCTGTATGATGTCCTCTGGTTTTCGCTTGCCTAACCCAACCTCCACCAGAGCACCCACCATCCACCGAACCATATTGTATAAAAATCCATCTCCACAGATTCTGATCTCTAAAAAGCCATCACTTTGTTCAAAGTCGATGGATATAATCTTTCTCACCATTGATTTCTTCTTGGATTTTGCGTTTGAGAAGGCGGTGAAATCATGTTCTCCAAGAAAATATCTGCTTGCCTCCTGCATCGCAGACATATTCAGCTGCTTACTCACATGCATACTATATTTTCTCATGAAAGGATTGCTATATTCCTCATTCCAGATTTTATATAGATAAGTCTTGTCCTTTGCCAGATATCTGGAATGAAAGCTTTCATCAGCCAATATTACTTCAATAACACTGATATCCTGTGGTAAGTAGCGGTTCATATAGCTCTTGATCTCTTTTTCATCCAGATAGCTTCCCAACTTAAAGTTAGCCACCTGGGCAATTGCATGGACACCCGCATCTGTGCGGCTGCAGCCAACGATCTCCAGCTTATAACCCACCATTTCAGAAAGCACCTGTTCTATCTTAGCCTGAATCGTTTGTTCTCCGCTACCTAGCCGCTGCCATCCCTTATAACGACCTCCATCATATTGGATTGTCATTTTGTAATTAAACATGATACTACCTCCAAATAGATGATTTTATTTTTATTATTATATACTAACTATTACTTGTGACACATAAAAAGTAGCAAGATTTTCACCCTGCTACCCTATGCTTTATCTATTTATTCGTTACTATCTTATCTTCTGCCTTGTCTAAAGTTACCGCCTCTGTTTCCACCGCCAAAGCCACTGTCCTTCTGGCTTTTTCTTGCTTTTCTGCAGTCAGGGCATCTAACAGGATCATTATCAAAACCTTTCTCCTGATAAAATGCCTGCTCGCTCTCAGAAAATACAAATTCCGCCTTACAATCTTTACATACAATAACCTTGTCTGCCATACCAATTTCCTCCTTAATATTAAGCACACCCATCTCTTTTCTTTAGAAATCGTGAGCCTTTCAAAAATACAATTGTTACACTAAGTTACTAATTGCTCCGATAAATTAAAGGGGGTTGGTATAAGACATCAATCCAAATTAATATATGGGAATAATTAGATTATAACATCAGCGGTTTTAAATGGCAACCATTGGTTTATAATATCTTTTTATTCAGTGCCAAATTGATTGTTTTTAATTTTTGATCTATTATTTTATATTTTTTTGACTGTATATCACGGTTTCATCGGCAACATACTAAGAGTTATGATGTAACAATAATTAAAATTGTAAGTACTTATATTAGATAACAGTAATTCAACCTATTATTTCCTTCGAAATCCATAAAATCCTAGAAAGTTGAGTGATTTGATGCAAACGGAAAAAAGACTAACTGCTGCATATGAGCGTGCAAAATTAGAATACTTTGATGCCGGCTCCAAGTATATATTCTTCAGCGATGTCCATCGCGGTGATGACAGCGTATCCGATGAATTTGCCAGAAATCAGAATATTTATAACCACGCACTAAATTACTATTATGAAAAAGGCTTTGTCTATGTAGAGGTTGGCGACGGTGATGAGCTATGGGAATATTCTAACTTTAAGCACATCCGCCTGGCACATACAGACTGCTTTGTTATATTAAAAAAATTTTTTGATGCTAGGCGCTTCATTATGCTATATGGTAATCATAATATTTTTTTGAAGAATAAAGACTTTGTGAGTCGTAATTACTATCAGTTTTATGATGAGTATAAACAGGAGCGTGTTGAGCTCTTTAAGGAGCTTACTCCCCAAGAGGCTCTATTATTAAAACATCGGGAAACAGATCAGGAGATTTTTGTTGTTCACGGTCACCAGGGTGATTTTATGAATGACCAGGGTTGGCGAATCTCTATGCTACTATTACGCTATTTCTGGCGATTCATGCATGTCGTAGGCTTTGAAAACCCTGCCAGTCCTGCCCGTAACTTATTTAAGCGTCATAAGGTGGAGAAGGCCTATAATAAATGGATCGAGAAGCATAAGACAGCATTAATCTGTGGTCATACTCACAGGCCTAAGTTCCCCAAATACGGAGATTTACCCTACTTTAACACAGGTTGTTGTATTCATACGAGAGGTATCTGTGGTATTGAAATTGAAAATAATCAAATTTTAATGGTAGATTGGCGCATCGTTGCCGATCATGATGGTATCGTTCGAATTGATCGACAGGTTGTAAGAGGTCCTGAACCAATTGAAAGCTTCGATTGTAAGAAGCATCCAAATTCAACTCATTGTTCCTGTGATGAAGATGATGAATAGTCTTCCTTTTTTTAAGAAAAATTTAGCTTTATAAAAAACAATCACTTCGGGCAATCTAATAATGCCGGAACAAAGTAGATGTTCTGTAAATGATATTCCTATGAATGGTATAAAAAACCTTATCATACTAATCTACAGAAACAAAGAACATGTTCCTGCTAAAATCTATGGTGGCTGAATGGAGGTTATTTATGAAATTACGTGATATAATGTCAAAAGATGTGGTTAGCTTAAGATCAGATGACTCTGTAGAGCACGCTGCCCAACTTATGAAGCAGTATAACTGTGGTTCTATTCCTGTGTGTACTCAAGATAAATTGATCGGTATCGTAACTGACCGTGACATTGCCTTAAGAAGTGTTGCCTCTGGTGAGGATTGTCATCAAAAGGTTTGCGACATTATGACTGATTCTGTTGTATTTGCTAGTCCGGAAACCGATGTCAATGATGCAGCAAAATTAATGAGCGACCGTCAGATCCGAAGATTGCCTATCGTCGAAAATAATAGCCTTATAGGTATTGTTGCCTTGGGAGATATTTCTTTGGAACCCGCTTGTCAAAACAGTGCAGAGGATGCTTTAAGTGGTATCTCAAAGCCTGGTATGAGCGCACGATAATATATTTAATAACCTCAAAAAGACTTAATAAGATAGTAAGAGAGAATCGGAGCAGCATTTCATGTCTGTTCCGATTCTCTTTTTAGACAATAAATTATATTTTATTATCATTTTAACAACAATTTAGCAATTTCTAATTGAATTTCTTTTTTTCAATGTTACAATAGTTACATTGCATTCTTTTATGGAGGTATTTATATGAGTAAATTTTTAAAATTCTTAAATAAAGATGGGAATATTGGCCTTCAGATAATCTATTTTATTTTAAGATTACTCGTTATTCTTGTCGCTATTGACCAGTTACGCAATCGAAATTTTGAAAATCTATTCTTGTGTATCTTAACCCTAGTGCTCTTTCTGGTTCCCAGCTTTATTGAAAAAAGAATACATATTGATATACCGGATGCCCTTGAGGTAATTATTCTGCTATTTATTTTCTCTGCTGAAATTCTGGGTGAAATACAGGAGTACTATATTCTTTTTCCCTACTGGGATACTGTTTTACACACCATCAATGGCTTTCTTGCTGCCGCCATTGGCTTTTCACTAATTGACATCCTAAATAAGCATGATAAATTTGCCATCTCTCTTTCTCCGGTATTCGTAGCCTTGGTTGCATTCTGCTTTTCTATGACTATTGGTGTATTGTGGGAGTTTTTCGAGTTTGGTATAGATCAGCTGCTTGGATATGACATGCAAAAGGATACCTTTGTCAAAACCATAAACACTGTGTTATTAAATCCTGAGGGTGCTAATGTTCCTGTTCACTTAAACATTCAAAGCATCGTAGTAAACGGAGAGACCTGGAATTCTTATATTGATCTTGGCCTTTACGATACCATGATGGATTTAATCGTTAATTTCATTGGAGCTGCTGTGTTCTCTGTCTTTGGTTACTTTTATATTAAGAGTAGAGGAAAGGGCTTCTTTTTGAAGGGTATCATTCCCCGATTAAAAACAAAGACGGAATCCTAAAAAATAGGATGCAGCGCAGCATAACGGTTGAGTTAGGATACAACTCATACTTTCTATATCAATAATAAAAGGAGCCTTTACTCTATCGCTTAATTTTGTACTGCCCAAAAGCTAGACCTAATTAACTAACTTATGGGAGTAACTCATTTGCTATTTCGTAAAGGCTCATTTACTTAATGGATAGTCCGTTTCCTAAAAGATTGAATCAATCTACCGCAAACAGGATATCTAAACAATTCTTTCTTTCATATTACACTTTCCGCGTTAATATTCCACTTCCTGTAAGAATAAACCTTGTGCACTTGCAGGAGCACTTCCAACTTCTGGTTGATTTGGATCCAGTATTTTATCAATCTCCCACATACTGCGATTACCCAAACCAATTTCTAATAAAGTGCTTACCAGCATACGTGCCATATTGTGTAGGAAATCATCTGCTTTTATGGTGATCTGGATCTCCTTCTCATCCTGATATATATCTATCTGGAAGATCTCTTTTACCGTGGATTTACCTTTCTTTACTGATGAAAATCCTTTAAAATCATGTGCTCCCACTAATAATTTTGCTGCTTCCTTCATATGTGTAACATTCGGTTTATGAAAGCAATAATAGGTGTACTTTCGATCGAATACACTTGGAACATCACCAATTGCTATACGATACAGATAGGTTTTACTCGTCGCATTCAGACTGGCATGAAACCTCTCTGGTACCTCTTCCACGTCAATCACCGCAATATCCATCGGTAAATAACGATTCAAATAGTTTTTGATTTCATAACATTTTAGACTTGTTTTAGTCTTAAAATTTGCTACCTGGGCGTAGGCATGGACCCCTACCTCCGTTCTGCTTCCACAGTTGAGCTCAACCTCTTCGCTCGTCATTTTATGCAGAATCTCTAAAATCTTATTCTCTATTGTTTGATCCGACTCCCCTTTTCCTAATCTCTGCCACCCACTGTATCGGCTGCCATCATATTCAATTGTTAACTTTATATTTCTCATAGTATCTCCCATTCTAAAACACATACTGTAGTTCTGCCTTTATTAAAATCATGACCACCGGCTAAGCCGGTGGTTTGCTTTGCCCCTATAAGGGGCTTTTACCTGCCTGCGCCCGGAAGGCGCCTGAAGGATTTACCAACCGCACTTCTCTCTCAGGCTAGCCCTAAAGGGCTTTCTTTTATGCCTCCTTACTCCGGCAAGCTTCTTAAGCCTTTCATGATAGCTTTATTCTCTAGCTTCCCTTTCAGGGATTACTTTTTGCTTTTTTGCACTGGCTCACCCGTGAACGGGTCTATAT
>JAEWIZ010000022.1 GCA_023386815.1 Bacillota bacterium | reverse complement strand
GCCCTTTAGGGCTAGCCTGAGAGAGAAGTGCGGTTGGTAAATCCTTCAGGCGCCTTCCGGGCGCAGGCAGGTAAAAGCCCCTTATAGGGGCAAAGCAAACCACCGGCTTAGCCGGTGGTCATGATTCTAGGATCATAAGATGTTGTAAACAATTGCTGTGATAACCCTGTGAGGTGAAAAATAAGAATTCATGTAATAGGATCAACCGCTGTATTGACAAAAGTACTTTTAATACATATAATAAACATATCAAGTATTTTCGATTTGAGGTGAAAAATATGGATACCACATATGAAGACCAAGCAAAAGTATTTAAAGCTTTTTGTGATGAAAAACGCTTACAGATATTAGAACTGCTTCGAGACGGTGAAAAGTGTGCCTGTACATTACTAGATCATCTTGATATGGCGCAGTCTTCCCTATCTTACCATATGAAAATTCTATGTGAATCGGGTATTGTAGATAGTCGGCAGGATGGTAAATGGACCTATTATAGGATAAGTGAAAATGGAAGCAGCTTTGCATTGGAACTTCTAAAGACATTAACAACTCAAAACACTACGCAAGAGATAGACAATTGCTGTTAATAAGGCCATCCACCTCATAGATGGCTTTTCATTTGACAAACATATCGAAAAAAATTGATATGTTTGTCCGGAGTTAGAAAGTGAGGCTTTTATAAAATGCAGGTAGCAAAAGTGAGATGGAATGAAAAATTCTTAAAAAGTCAGGGGGATAATTTATGAAAGAGAAAAGAACTTCGGGTATCGGTTTTTTTGAAAAATACTTGTCAATTTGGGTAGCTTTGTGCATGGTTATAGGAGTACTAATAGGAAAGTTCCTACCGGGAATACCTTCTTTTTTGGGTCGTTTTGAATATGCAGAAGTATCGATTCCTATTGCTATCCTTATATGGCTGATGATATACCCTATGATGCTTAAAGTTGATTTTCAGAGTATTAAAAATGTTGGAAAAAATCCGAAAGGCTTGTTTGTTACTTGGATTACCAATTGGCTAATTAAGCCGTTTACAATGTTTGGTATCGCTTGGTTATTTTTTTATATCATATTTCAACCCCTAATTCCAGCAGAACTGGCAAAGGATTATTTAGCTGGGGCAATTCTTCTGGGCGCAGCCCCTTGTACAGCCATGGTATTTGTATGGAGCCATCTCACAAAAGGGAATGCTGCATATACAGTAGTTCAGGTAGCTACGAATGATCTAATTATTCTTGTTGCTTTCACCCCGATTGTAGCATTTCTTCTTGGAGTTAGCGGTGTAAAAATTCCCTGGGATACCCTAATTCTTTCAGTAGTACTATTTGTTGTAATACCATTGGCTGGCGGAGCAATTACCCGTAATTACATGACGAAGAAGCACGGATTAGATTATTTTGAAAAGACCTTCATACCGAAATTCGGTAATATTACTATCATAGGATTATTACTAACTTTAATTATCATTTTTTCCTTCCAGGGCGATGTGATTTTGAATAATCCACTGCATATTTTATTAATTGCCATACCACTGATTATTCAAACCTTCCTTATCTTCTTCATTGCCTATCTAACAAGTAAAGCTTTAAAGCTTCCACATGATATTGCTGCGCCTGCTGGTATGATTGGTGCTTCCAACTTTTTTGAATTAGCTGTCGCAGTAGCGATCGCACTTTTTGGAACACAAAGCCCGGTTGCACTTGCAACAATAGTAGGTGTGCTTGTAGAAGTACCCGTTATGCTGATGCTTGTAAAAATAGCGAATAAAACAACTCATTGGTTTAGAATATAGATAAAGAGGTAGAATAAATGAAAAATAAACCTAAAGTAGCATTTATATGTGTTCATAATTCCTGTCGTAGCCAAATAGCTGAGGCTCTTGGTAAGTATTATGCTTCTGAAGTATTTGAGAGTTATTCTGCGGGTACGGAAACGAAACCTCAAATAAATCAGGATGCGGTACGATTAATGAAAGAACTTTATGGGATAGATATGGAGAAAACACAGCATTCAAAGTTGCTTGCTGAGATTCCTCCGATCGATATTGTTATTACAATGGGCTGCAATGTGGAATGCCCGTATCTTCCATGTAAGCATAGAGAAGATTGGGGGCTTGAGGATCCGACTGGAAAGGATGACGAAGAGTTTAAAGAAGTAATAGCAATCATAGATACGAAGATAAGAAAATTGATGGAGCTGCTTCAATCGCAGCAATGATAAACGATCAATATCACACTTAGATATTTTTAAGCATATACTATACCGTATTTAATTCTAGAGAGGCAAGCATGTATAACAATTCCACAAATAGCCAAAGAGAATTGTCAATGGGTTACGTGCGTATTATTCATACGATACCTGATGCCCCAAACGTCGATATATATGCTGATGATAAGCTTATCTTAAATAATCTTGCATATGGAGAATATACAGATTATTTATCTATACCGGAAGGAACCTATGAAATATCTCTATATGTTGCAGGAACTAAAAATTCTGCTGTTTTGTCGAATATGCTAACAGTTAACAAAAATGCTATATTAACGGTAGCAGCTGTTGGACCTCTTAGTGATATTGGTTTACTGGCTATTACGGATGCTAATGAAACCAGAAAGCCAGGCAGTGCAATGATAAGGTTTTTACATCTGTCACCAAATGCTCCCGCAGTAGACATAACTTTGCCGGATGGAACAGTTATTTTCAGTGATGTTTCGTTCAAACACATTACACCTTATATTAATGTTGAACCAATGAATTATACTCTACAAGTAAGAGTAGCAGAAACTTCCAATGTGGTTCTTACGGTGCCTGATGTTACTCTGGCTGCAAATAAATATTATACAGTTTATGCAATTGGTCTTGCAGGAGAAGAACCCGAACTGGAAGCATTATTATTAGCGGATGGTAAATAGATTAGAAAGCAAATAAAATCCATAGTTTAAATTATCATTATAAAATGCGGTATGTTTTAAAGCAGTAGGTTAGCCATGAATAGCAAACCTACTGTTTTTTGTATAGTTAGAAATATGCATAAAAAAATTAGTTTTTTCTCATATTAATATTAAAAGTTATAAGAAAGGGATCATGTTATGAATGATGATACTGTTAAACTATTAAAGGAATGTAATGCTGGATGTAAATCAGCAACCAATAGTATGGAGCAGGTTCTCCCATACACTGACAATGAAGCGCTAAAGAGTTTGATAGACGAGTATAATGCGAAACATATAAAACTAGGGGATGAATGTCATCAGATGCTGAATGAACTAAAGGAAGAAGAAAAAGATCCAAACCCAATGGCAAAAGCATTTTCATGGATTAGTACAGAAGTTAAGCTAATGATGAACGAGGATTCTCATAAAATTGCAGATTTAATGATAGATGGTTGTAATATGGGAATAAGATCAGTCAGTAAATATATTAATAAATATAAGACGGCTTCTATTGAAAGTATGAATTTAGCAAAGAGGCTTGTTACAATAGAGCAGGAATTTATGAATAAGCTACTTATCTATTTATAAAATATCAGTATTTTATCAACTTCTTTAAAGAAAGAAATACAGCTTGTTTGTATTATGATGCCATATGATTTTTGATTAATTTTCTATGTTATAGAAAGTCAGTGAGTTTACTTGGATTCACTGATTTTTTAGTATAATGACTATAGATCACATTCAATAAGGAGTTGATTTAATAGGAAAGCTGTTTCCGAAATAGATTAAATATGGTAGAATATTCCTGTTATAATTAGATCATTGAAAAAGACAGAATCACAAAAAAATCTATCTATGTAAAGGAAGGTCATATGTTTTCTTATGATGATATTCAAAAATTCAACGAAACAGAAGTGAGACTATATAAATTCATTGTAGACAATGGGGATAAAATTCCATATATGACTATTCGAGAATTGGCTGACAAGGTATATGTTTCGACATCGACAATCCTTAGGTTCTGCAACAAGATGAATTATAATGGGTATAACGATTTTAAAAAGGCGCTTAATACATATTTATATCAAATACAGGAAATGCCTCCGCAAAATGATTTATCAGAGCTGTTACATTACTTCCATAGGACAAATACGAATTCTTTTGAGCAGAAAATAGAGCAAGGAACGGAACTCATAAGAAGGGCAGAGAGAGTGATTTTTGTAGGCCAGGGTTCTTCAGGAACGCTAGCAAGATATGGAGCAAGATATTTTTCGAATTTGGGCAAATTTTCAATAGGGCTAGAAGATCCTTACTATCCAATCACAAAAGATATGCTCAAAAATACAGTAGTCATCGCACTTTCAGTAACAGGTGAAACAAAAGAAGTGGTGGATTTGCTAAATCGGTTTAAAACTTGTCGATGTAATATTTTAAGCATCACGAATCAATCGAATTCTACGATTGCACAAATTTCTGACTGGAATATTTCTTACAATATGGAAATGAGTAGTGTTAACGGTGGGTACAATGCCACCTCCCAAGTACCGGTATTGTTTCTGATAGAAACACTGGCAAGAAGATTATAATTTTGAAACATCGTGTTACTAGTATTGTAACAAGATGTTTCATATATTATTGTCAAAAGGATCAGCGAAAGGGGTATCCAGGATGAAAACAGAACTTGATAAATGCTTAGGGGGAGAATACTACAATTGCCACGATAATATTTTTCTGGAATATAAAAAGAAAGCAAGAGCATTACTTGCTGAATATAATGGTCTTTCTTATGACCAAAAGGCTGAAAAAAGAGGCGTCTTAATGAAGCTGTTAGGTGGTATCGGTATGAATGTTTCTGTTGCTTCTCCATTTCTTTGTGATTATGGGTGTAATATTTTTCTGGGTAACAATGTATCGGTTAATATGAATTGTACGTTTGTAGATTGTAACAAAATTACGCTTGGAGATAATGTGCTAATTGCATCAAATGTTCAAATCTATACAGCAACACATCCGGTGGAGTTAAATGAAAGATTGACTCCGGATTGGAACCCTGAAAGCGGAGAATATTTTTGTAAGACTTATGCACTGCCAGTTACAATCGGTGATGGGTGTTGGATTGGAGGGGGTGTTATTATCTTACCCGGGGTCAATATTGGAAAGGGTAGTGTGATAGGAGCAGGTAGTGTAGTAACTAAGGATATTCCAGAACATTGTGTAGCAGTCGGAAATCCATGTCGATTAATTCGAAGATTGAAGGGAGAACAAAAGGATGATTAAAATGGTAGCCTTCGATTTTGATGGAACAATCGCTGATACAATACCAATGTGTATCGAAGCCTTTAAAAAAGCGATGCTACCGTATACCGGTTACGAATTAACGAATCATGAGATTATTCAAACGTTTGGGCTCAATGAAATCGGAATGGTAAAAGCGCTTGCAAAGGACGATTGGAAGTCGGCTCTTCGAGATTTTTACTTTTATTATGAGAAAATGCATGATCGTTGTAGGGAGCCTTTTCCTCAGATCGGTGACCTCATCGAGCATTTGAAAGGGAGAAATATTTTAGTTCCACTGATTACTGGAAAAGGACAAAAAAGCTGTGATATTTCATTAGAAAAGCTGGGATTAGATCATTGCTTTTGTGATGTTATGGTAGGATTGGAAACACGGAATAATAAAGCTGAGTCAATTTCAAAGTTGCTAGAAAAATACAATATAAAAAAAGAAGAATTTTATTATGTAGGGGATGCAGTAGCAGATATTACGGTTTGCAGGGAGATGGGTGTAACTTGTTTATCAGCTGCATGGTCGGAAAGTGCAGATGTAGAAAAGCTGAAAGAAACTAATCCGTATTTTGTTTTTTATCATATTTCCAATCTAATGAAATTTTTCGAATCATTGTATGGGGAAAAACGGTAATCCATGTTGATGATAGAAAATAGGAGAGGTGTTAATGATGATAGGAAGTATGACAATAGGAAATATAATAATAGGGCAAAAAGAATATAAAATCAGACGATTGTCAGGAGAAAATGTGATTGAAGTACAATCGCTATGCGAAAGATGTTCAGACTTTTCTGAGTTAACAGAAGGCAGACCGCCTGAAGCGTGTGCAGGAAACGATATTCTATTTGATTTACCGCTTGGAAAAGAGTTAAAGGACAAATATGTTTTCGGTGTTTTTAATGAGAAAGATGTTTTAATTGCGGTAATTGATCTTGTTAAAGATTATAAAGTGATTGGTGAATGGATCATAGGATTATTGATGATTGACCCAAGTGAAAGAGGAAATGGGCTGGGAAGAAAAATACATGAACTTATAATGAACTGGGTTTCTAAAGAAAAGGGCAGGAAGCTAAGAATCGGGGTGGTGGAAGAGAATTATAGAGGATATCAGTTTTGGCGTGAAATGGGATATTTTGAAATAGATCGAGTGAAAAGTACTTATGGCAATAAAGAACATACAGTCATAGTAATGAATGTATTAATTAATGAATAGATTGTTATTCCTCAGTAAATAAAATAATAGAGAAGAGACAAGTTGTGGGAGAAAAAAACCATGCCTTGTCTCTTTTTAGTTTTGTTGTAGATTGTTTACTTGTTATAGAATTCCTTTATTTTATCCATTCTCGCGGTCATTCCTTGAAACAGATAATCTACCAGTGTAATGGCAACCATGGATTCCACCACTACAACTGCCCTTGGCACGATGATTGGGTCATGTCGTCCTTGGATTTCGATCTCTATATTTTCGTTATTCTTATTTACAGTGCGTTGTGGCCTGGCAATGGAAGCCGTAGGTTTTACCGCGGCACGAAGGATTATCTCGGTCCCATCACTGATTCCTCCCAGTATACCGCCGGAATGATTGCTAAGTTTGGTAAGTTCCTTGTTACTATCATAAAAAAATGAATCATTGTTCTGTGAGCCTGTTTTTGATGCTACTGCAAAGCCGTCACCGATTTCTACACCTTTAATGGCACCGATGGACATAATAGCTTTTGCAAGCGCTGCATCCAGCTTATCAAATACTGGCTGCCCAATTCCCGTAGGCATTCCTGACACAATACATTCAATAATACCACCAACAGAATCATGGTTATCCATCTGTTCCTGAATATAGGCTTCTGCTCTTGCAGTGGCTTCCATATCCGGCATGTTTAACGGACTGATACTTGTTAACTCCTTCTGACATTTTTGATAGTCAATGGAGATTGGGCCGATAGACTTCGTGTAGGTATAGACTGAAATCCCAAGTTCCTTTAAAATGGTAGCTGCAATCGCACCTGCTGCTACTCTTCCGGTGGTTTCGCGTCCGGAAGAACGTCCGCCTCCACGGTAATCCCTGAAACCATATTTTTGGTCATAAGTATAGTCAGCATGACCAGGGCGGTAAAACTTTGCAATATCCGAATAATCATAAGGGCGGTGGTTCTCATTATATACAGCCATGGAAATTGGCGTTCCAGTGGTACGCCCTTCAAAGATTCCGGAAAGAATCTTAAGACGATCCAATTCCTTTCTTGGGGTTGAATATTTTGTTTGACCCGGCTTTCTCCGATCTAAATATTCCTGTATAACCTCTTCGTTAAGGGGAAGACCTGCTGGGCAGCCATCCACAACAACCCCAATTCCCTCTCCATGGGATTCTCCCCATGTTGATATTACAAAACTATTTCCATATATTGATCCAGACATTCGTGTCATCTCCTTGATATTATGAAGTTATTTATCTAGTTATTATGCCCATTATATGCATAAATTTGTAGTGATACAAGTGCTATTAAAAGGAATATGGCATTAAAAAAGCTGTAACATTAACGGAATATTTTCGTTTCATTAAGTAATCCTTATACTGACCTGTTTTCGGTCGAAGGAAAGTAGTAAAAAATGTGACTCAGATAGTAAAAATATTAAATTCTTTGGGAAACCCGGATTTGTTATAATCAGGAAAACAACAAGTTAGGGGATTAGCGATGAATCAATATGAATTTACAGATCGGGATACCTTTTGGCTGGATCAACCAGATTTTAATAATTATCTGTATTTTCCACTCGCAAATAAAGCTGGTGTTATGAGCAGTATTGCACCGGATCTTGCGGGAGACTGTAAAACTGGTCAGAATACATTTTTACTTGCTCCGGTCAGCAGTGAAGATCTACATAACAGTAAAAGCAGCCGGAATTTCTGGTGTAAGCTGAATCATTCGGACATCTGGTCTGCCACAGGCCGATCCGTTTGGCAGCAGGCGGCTAAATTTACAGAAAATAATGAGACTAGTCAGCTGGAAGCAGGCTTTTTGTGGCACCGGATTACTAGAACCTCAAGTCAGTGGAACTTGAAAGCAGTTATTACTTCTTTTGTTCCTATGGGGGAGGCTTCAGTTGAACTTATGAAGGTGGAAATTACGAACCTCGGTACAAAGGCGGTCACGATAGAAGCCTTAGCAGCAATACCGTTATATTGTAGATCAGCGGAAAATCTCAGGGATCACCGACATGTTACCTCATTGCTACAGAGAGTCGAAGTGGTGAAAAATGGGGTTATTGTTAATCCGACATTAACCTTCGATGAAAGAGGACACAAAATAAACCGGGATATGTATGGTGTTTTTGCTGGAACTGCAGAGATAGTTCCTTCGACATTTTATCCTACAGTAGAATCCTTTATCGGAGAAGGGGGAAGCTATGAGAACCCAAGAGCACTGCAAGACAGCTCCCTGATTTCTTATAAACCGGGGGATCTGATCAATGGGCAGGAAGCCTTTGGGGGAATCGGCTTTGAAGAAACGTTGTTACAACCGGAGGAAACTATGACCTATCTTGTTGTGCTCGCCTTTGGCAGACACAAGCAGGAACTAACAGATTATGCGGACAAATATCTGGATCAGGAAAGGTTTAACCTAATTCTAAATAATACTCAAAATGACTGGCAAAGGAAATTAAACATTTCCCTTGAAACCGGTGAGCTATGCTTTAACCGGTGGATGCGATGGGTTACAATACAGCCGATTCTTCGCAGAATGTTCGGATGTTCTTTTCTTCCGCATCATGATTACGGAAAAGGTGGAAGAGGTTGGAGAGACTTGTGGCAGGACTGTCTCGCTCTGCTTATGATGGAACCTGAAGAGGTAAAAGGCATGCTTCTCGATAATTTTCAAGGAGTGAGGATGGATGGCACTAACGCCACCATTATTGGGCAGAAGCAGGGAGAGTTTATTGCAGATCGTAATAATATCACAAGGGTATGGATGGATCATGGAGCCTGGCCCTTTATAACCACCAATCTGTATATTCAGCAAAGTGGTGATACCGATATTCTATTGGAAGAGATAGGGTATTTTAAAGATCGCCAGGCCGCACGTGGGGAAGAGAAGGACGATTTATGGCAGGAGGAGCAGGGGAGCCGGGTTCTGGCAACCGATGATCGGCTGTATACCGGTACGGTTTTGGAACACTTATTGATACAGCACATGACCGCCTTCTTTGATGTTGGAGAGCATAATCATATGAAATTGCGTGGTGGTGACTGGAATGATGCCCTTGATATGGCCAGAGAAAAAGGGGAAAGTGTAGCTTTTGGCGCTTTATATGGAAGTAATCTTGAACAACTGGCAGACTTGATGGAGGTTCTTTTAGCGAAGGGAATTAACAGCATCAAACTTGTGGCAGAGCTGGAGGTGCTACTTGGCAAAGAGGATAGCTATAGGGAACCTCAGAGAAAGCAGGCTCTCTTGAGAGCCTACTGCTACCGGGTGAAGCATCGGGTATCCGGAGAATACATATCGGTACCGACCGCCGTATTAAGCAAAACCTTAAGAACGATGGGAGAGTTTATTAAAAATCATATCCAAAGCACCGAGTGGATCGGAGACGGACAAAACCATCATTGGTTTAACGGATATTATGATAACACTGGAAGCCGTGTAGAGGGAAACCACGTTCTGGGAGTCCGTATGATGTTAACCAGCCAAGTGTTTACCATTATGTCCGGTATCGCCACAGAACAGCAGGTCAGGGAAATAACAAAGGCAGCAGATCGATATCTGTACTTCGAAGAAATCGGCGGATATCGTCTTAATACAAACTTTATGGAAATTGATTTGAATCTCGGAAGAATGTTTGGATTTGCTTACGGTCATAAAGAGAATGGAGCGGTTTTCTGCCATATGGCAGTGATGTATGCGAATGCCCTATATACAAGAGGTTTTGTCAAAGAAGGATTTAAGGTAATTAATACTTTGTATCGTCATAGTATTGATTTTGAGAAAAGCAGAATTTACCCGGGTATTCCGGAATATTTCGACAGTGAGGGAAGAGGCAGGTATCATTATTTAACCGGAGCAGCTAGCTGGCTTTTATTTACGGTTTTGCAGCAAATGTTCGGTATTTGCGGTAAACTTGGAGATTTGTGTTTTTATCCAAAGCTTATGGCGGAACAGTTTGATGAAAAGGGGATTGCAGGTATCACCTTTGATTTTGCCGGGTATCATTTTCATGTTGTATATGTGAACGAACATAAGCTGGATTATGGTTTCTATCGAATTGTAAATGCAAAAGGGGATATGGAGTTAACTCCTGTCAGGGATGGATTTATACTGGAGAGAGCGAAATTAAAAGACCTGGACACAGACAAGATATATAAGATTCGCCTTTATCTGGGGGAGTAAGAAGGTTGCTATTATAAATCATTGAACATGAAAACGGAAGGAAGCAGTTTCTGTAACGGAAGGAAGCTGCTTCATCATCAGAAGGGAAGGCATTTGTTCGGAGAGGAGCGATAGAAATGGACATTGAAATAAGCAAATTTCAGGAAGCTGGTTATTGGCCGGTTGTTGATTATATGGATTGGAGGGTAGCTGTATTAAACTACTGTGAAGAGCTAGAAATTGATAATATCACTTCCATGCAAAAGCATATGGAGACAGATGAGGTTTTTGTACTGTTACAGGGGGATTGCACCCTTTTTACCGCGGGTGACTACGAGGGGGTCGGAGAAATTAAAGCCTGGCACATGGAACCGTGCAAAATCTATAATATCAAAAAGGGAGTTTGGCATACCCATACCCTGGCAAAAAATACGAGTGTATTGATCGTGGAAAACAGAACAACCGGAGATCATAATTCACCGATTATAAATTTATCACAACTGGATAAAATAGGTTTGAGAAATAGTGCATTTATAGTATAATAAGAAAATAGATGAATTTCTCAAGATAATTAGAGCATATATTGTGCGTTTTATACAAAGAGCATCTATCAGTGAGGTGATAGAATTGAGCGTAATCCGTATTTTTCAGGGAATTAAAATAAAAACTAAGATAATCGTCATTTACTTTACTCTGTTTGTACTTTCTTTTATCATCGGGTTTTCCACCATATACGTTATTTATAAGGAAAACACAGAGAAGGAAGTAGGTGAAGCCGGCCTTCAGACCATTAATGCCCTGAAGGGTAATCTTGATCTGATCTTTAATAACGTTACCCAATTTTCCAATATGATATATTTTGATAGTGATATCCAGCGTAAATTATCCTCCATCCAGGAAAAAGATATCAATGCGGCTACTTTGCTGACGATACAAAACTCCCTGTCGAATATGATTCTATCCGGAGAATATATCTTCAGTGTCGTTGTGATAGACGCATATGATAGCTGCTACAAATCCTATAAGGTAGGACCAATTATTATTAATAATAGGAGCTATCGTGATACGGACTGGTATCAGCAGCTGCTAGATTCAGGAGGCGACGGTTTTTTTATTCATAAGAGCGAGGATATTATCAGCTATCCAAGCAGACCGGATGCAAACTATATAACCTATATCAGAGAGGTAGCGGACAAAAATACATACAAATATCTGGCAACACTCATGATTGTCATAGATGAGTCTGCCATTCAGAAATATTTCAATGAAGTGACCGAGAAGGATTATTCGACCTTTTGTATTGTAGATTCCAAAGGGGATTTTATTATTCCACCCTCTCAAAATGCCGATGAGATTGGGAAGCTTTTGCAGGGAAAGATAAGCTCGGAGCAAAGCTATCAGTCGATCAGCTATCAAAATGCCGAAGCTATGCTGGTTCAGAGAGATTTGGAGATTCAGGACTGGCGTCTGATCGGTATCATGAATATCAATGGAAAGAATGTACTGAGTAATACCTATAAATCAATCTTAATTTCTTTCTTTGCCTTTAATTTATTTATTATTATTGCCTGTGCTATTATATTGACTAGATTTATCTTTTCACCGCTCACAAAGGTTCAAAAGCATATGCAGATGATTGAAGTAGGAGAGTTTGTTCCGATGACGATTGAGCCAGGCTATGATAATGAGATTGTCTCCCTGAAGAAGGTATTTAACCATATGATTTATTCTCTTCAGGAGTTGATTGAAAAGATTAAGAAGGAAGAGAAGATTATTATGAAGAATGAGCTGGATCTTATTCATGCTCAGATTAAACCTCATTTTCTTTATAACACCTTGGACGCGGCTTCGGCTCTCGCCCTCACTAAGGATCATGAAAACTGCTTCAACCTCATACAGGCTCTGGGTAATTTCTATCGAAACAGTTTAAACAGCGGGCAGGATGAAGTTGCAGTATTGGATGAAATCGAATGCATCAAAAGCTATATCACTATATTAAATATCAGATACGATAACATGATTCATATGCATTACGATATAGAAGAAAGAATTCTGCCCCTTAGGATGCTTAAATTAATCTTACAGCCCGTGGTTGAAAACGCTGTATATCATGGGATTAAGGGACGGGAAAGGGAAGGTAATATCTATTTAAAAGGGTACTTGGATGAGGATGAAATTATTTTTATTATCAGTGATGACGGCAAGGGAATGAGTGAGGATAGAATCAAAAAGGTACTATCCGGTAAAACCAGGACTAATAAATCCGGCTTTGGCCTATATAGTTTAATTCAACGTATTTCCTTATATTATGATATGGAATCTCCGGTTACTGTTACCAGTGAAATTGGTTCAGGAACCGAAATAACACTTCGGCTAAAGGTGATTAAAGGGGATGAGCAAAATGGCAATTAGGGTTCTGATACTAGATGATGAGAAATTGGAACGAGTCTTAATTCGAAAGGGCTTTCCTTGGGAAGAAAATGGCTTTGAGATTATCGGGGAAGCGGCCTCCGGGCAGGAAGCACTGGAGTGTATGCGGATATGCAGGCCTCATATTGTCATTACGGATATTAATATGCCTAATATGAACGGCCTTCAGTTCGTTAGTTCTGCGTTAAAGGAATTTAAGGACAGCAATATCAGGTATGTGATTATTACCGGATATCGTGATTTTGAATATGCCAGACAAGCAGTAAAGCTTGGAGTGGAGGACTTTTTATTAAAGCCAATCAGTATTACAGATTTATCTGCTGTGGTGATGAAGCTGAAGGATGAAATTCAGAGAGTGGAAGAAGAAAAGAAGGAATTAAAGCAATTAAAGGAGTCATTATACCTCAACCGAAATATTTTAAAAGAGAGCTTCCTGCAACGTTTAGTTGAAAATCGTGTTTATAAACAGGAAGCGATAAATAAGCTGAATCTATATGAATGCCAGAGTGTTGCCAAAAACTGCTTATGCTGTAATATCAATACCGACAATAAGTTGGAAAAGGAGGATAAGTCAGGGAACATAAGTGAGCAGATATTAGCTATGGTGAAAGAAATGAAGCCTGAACCGGTGGTGGCTTTTGTTCATTATCTAGGAAATATAATTGCTTATTTTTCAGCGGTGGATTATGAGCAGCTTCGGTATCCTTTAGAGTTTTTACAAATGGAGATGAATGAAAGGCTCTGTGTATCGGTGAATATTGGCATTAGTAACATACATACCGGCTTTGAAGGAATAAGCAAAGCTTACCGGGAAGCGGAGAAGGCCTTAAGCACCAGAATTATTATGGGTCAAAACCAGTGTATTACCTATGAGGACTATTTAAAATACAAAAAGACGATTAATCTTACAGATATCGACTGGGATGATTTTATTTTTGCGGTGAAAAACTGTTTGGATTCGAAGGTTGATAGTTATGTTAATCGGTATATGATTCATATTCAGGAAGCACACAACCGGGATTTGCAATGGTTAAAATTTATGACGGTAAATATACTGACCAAGGGAGAGCTGACGCTTCATAAAAGCGGTAAGTCTTTGTCAGATTTGGAGAGTCTTAAGAACTATTCTGAACAGATTGATAATATTCAGTCCTTACAAGATATGCGAGAAGTGATTAGCAAATCCTTATCTGCAATCATGGAATATCATAGATCTATCAGGCCTAAGAAGGGGAAATATGTGGTAGAGCAGGCACTTGAGGTAATTCATGAGCATTTATATGATCCGGAGCTAAGCCTGTCGATGGTTGCCTCCAAGATATATACGAATGATTCTTATTTAAGCCGTTTATTTAAGCAGGAGATGAAAGAATCACTGATCGAGTTTATCTTGAAAAAGAGAATTGAAGAGAGCATTCATTTACTGAATACAACGGATATGAAAGTATATGAGGTAGCAGAAAAGATAGGGATCAAGGATCCGCATTACTTTAGCATCTGCTTTAAAAAGCAGGTAGGAGTTACGGTAAAGGAATACCGGAAGCCTCAAAATTAAAAAGACGCTGTGCAAATTTTCAATGCCAGAAACACATCTGCGGGAGGCTGTAGATATGATATTGGAATTGAGGGGTGCACAGCGTTTTCAAGCTGTGTATCAGAAGCGTGGACATGTTTTGATTCTCCTGTTACTCATAGATAAGAAGGGGACTAAGTTAAAAGTAAAAATAATTACCTTTTCACTCAAAATATTAAATTGAGTCCAAAATGCATCTATTATATACTAAGTTCAATGAATAAAGCATGCTAAATTCAAAAAGAAATGTATTTATAAAAAAGGAGGATTATGAAAGTGAAAAAATTAGTTTCCATCGTACTTACTTTCCTTATGCTGTTTTCTTTAACCGCTTGCAGCAGCAACAAAGAGGATCAAGAAACCGGGACAACCGATGTGGCAGATCCTACAGCCGTAGCTGAGGATGCAACTGAGGCAGATGCCGAAAGCTCCGAGGAACAGATCACCTTAAATGTTTGGCATCAATGGTCAAATGATACCAATGAATTAAAGAAATGCTATGATACAGCGGTTGCGGAATACGAAGCATCCCATCCAAATGTTAAAATTAATACGGAAACACTTGATACAGAAGCTTATAAAACAAAAATCTCTGCTGAGTTTGCAGGAAAAGCAAGCGGTATTGACGTATTCTATTACTGGGGAGCAGGCACAGCAAAGAAGCTTGTGGAAGCAGACAAATTACTGAGCCTGGATGAATATCTTACCGATGAAATAAAAGGAAAAATAACTGGTGATTTGGGAGCTTTTACATACAATGGAAAAACCTACTCTGCGCCCATGTTTTCCTGGTACATGACCATGTATTGCAACAAGGCACTATTTGATCAGGCTGGAGCTGATATTCCTACTACCTATGATGAGCTTTTAACCGCAGTACAAAAGCTTTCTGCTTTGGACGGTGTTACACCGATTGCTGCTGGTGCTAAGGATGGCTGGAATGCAGCTTTCATATATCAGGCATTGGCATTAAGAGAAGTAGGTGCCGACGGCATTAACGCTATGTTAAAGGGTGAGACTCCTTTCTCGGCAGCAGGTTATAAGGATGCGGCTGATAAGGTGGTAGAGCTTTACAACGGCGGCGCTTTCGGAAGCAATCCGCTTGAAATCGGTAATGATGACGCTAACAGCCAGTTCATTACCGGTAAGGCAGCAATTCGTATTATGGGCAGCTGGTTCGCAAACCAGGTGTATACCGATGATACAGCAACCATTGATCCTTCTACCGTAGTTGCCTGCAAGCTTCCAATGGTTACCGGTAAAGGAGCAGATACGGATTATTGCGGTGGTTTCATCGAGTCCTTCTGGGTAAATAAGGAATGCAAATATCCGGCTCAGGCAGCGGAATTCGCCATCTATATGAACGAAAAGATGGGTCAGGCAGCGTATGAATCCGGCACCGGATTCTCTGGCTGGAGCGGAAGCTTTGATGAAAGCAGATTAAACCCTCTGTTCATCCAGATTAAGGATTTATTAGCTGCAAGCAAGACCAGTGTACTTGCTTGGGATACTTCCTTAGACAGTGAACCGGCAACGATTCACAATGAGCAATGCCAGACTTTATTTGCAGCAGGTGCAAATACAGAAGATTTTATAGCAGAACAGGAAGCCGCAATCAATAAATAAGCTAGCAGCTACGGGTTCTATTGTTAATCGGATAGGGATTATCGCTATAATCAGTGATAGTCCCTATGATTTTAGAGAAAGACAATCCCTTAAAAGGTCATTTGCTATCGGTGAGTCATCGAACAGTAAAAGCAACATAGGAGGCTTCAACATGGATAAATTACTTAGCAAAAAATCGCATATCGCAATATTTGTTTTACCGGCTCTGTTTCTTTTCCTGGGTTTTATCATTATTCCGCTCTTTATTACAGGTTTTTATAGCCTTTTTGATTATAACGGGATCGGTAAAATGAGTTTTTTGGGAATAAGAAACTACATAGAGCTGTTTACACAGGATCGCTATTTTCCAGATGCAATAAAAAATTCGTTAATCCTTGCGGCAGTATCAATCGTTGTACAACTACCGCTTTCCTTTCTTTTGGCGCTGATTCTGTCAAGAGGAGTTAGGGGAGAGAAATTCTTTCGAACCGTTTATTTTATACCGGTGGTTATTTCCAGTATGGTAATCGGTCAATTGTGGATGAAAATCTTCAAAAGTGATTATGGTCTTCTGAATATCATAATCCGTGCCTTTGGAGATAAAGATTTTGATTACTCCTGGCTGTCCAATCCAGGAACGGCTTTTTTCACGACTTTAGTACCGGCAGTATGGCAATACATTGGTTATCATATGCTGATTTTTTATGCTGGTATCAAGTCTATCTCTACCGACTATTACGAAGCGGCTCAAATTGACGGTGCCTCCAAGCTGAAAACAACCTTTCAAATTACAATTCCCTTGCTGTCGTCGGTTATCAAGACCTGCCTGATTTTCTCCTTGACTGGCTCCCTTAGAGCCTTTGACCTGATTTATGTAATGACCAGTGGCGGACCAAACCATGCCAGTGAGGTTCCAGCGACCCTGATGTACAGTAATTTGTTTCGTAAGGGACTGTATGGTTACGGAAGTGCACAGGCTTTCTTTATTGTAATTGAATGCCTTCTATTTAGTCTTGTCATCGGCAAATTATTTAAGCGCTCAGAAGAAAATGCTTCGATTGTATAGATGTAATACGCATTAGACATGCGCAGGATTGGAGAAAAAACATGAAAAAATTAAAGAAAAATATACTCTTTGCCATACTGCTGATGATTGCATTTCTTCAAATATTCCCCTTATATTGGCTGATAACCTTCTCCTTGAAGTCAAACAGTGAAATTTTTGGTGAAAATGTTATGGGATTACCAAAGTATTGGCGCTTTGTGAACTATACAACTGCTTTGAACGATGGAGGTATTATTCGATATTTTATCAACTCCGTTATTTACTCCGGCTTAACCGTGATTATTGTCGGCATTGTTACAGCTATGGCAGCCTATGCAATTGCAAGAATGAAATGGAAACAGAAGGATCTTGTGTTTTCCGTATTTGCCCTTGGGATTATGGTTCCGACACAGGCAGCCTTACTCCCCTTATTTCAGGTGCTGGATAAGATAGGATTAAAAGGAGGATATCTGGGACTTTTGATTCCCTATATTGCTTTTGGCATCCCAATGAGTGTAATGATTTTAACCGGTTTTTATAAAGGTATTCCCAGAGAAATGGAGGAAGCCGCTTATATGGACGGCTGCGGAATTATGAAATGTTTTATAACCATAATGATGCCCATGATCAAGCCGTCACTGGCTACTGCATCTATTTTCACCTTTCTGGGTTCCTGGAATGAGCTTATGTTTGCTAACACTTTGGTAGACAGTGATAAGTTTCGAACACTACCGGTAGGAATCATGTCCTTTGCAGGACAGTATACAACGGATTGGGGGCTGGTTGGAGCAGGTATGGTGATTGCAACGCTTCCCACAATCGTAGTTTATTTCTTTTTCAGCAATCAGGTACAGGAAAGCTTAATTGCTGGCGCTGTAAAGGGTTGAGCGCGGATCAAGTCTTTTGAATAAAATACGGAGTATAGTAGTGTTAATGTCATGGTCAGAGGAATTGACCGAAATGAACAAAAGAATTCTGATGGAGTAGTAATGTTCCATACAAGAATTCTTTTTTTATTCCACACTTATAGATAGATCTAATTTTAGCATAAATTAAAAAATCATATGAAAATATTACAAATGTCATAAAAATTAGGTTACAAATAGCAGGTGTGAATTGAATAAGAATTTTATATGATAATTACGTAAAGACAATCTTAAGGAGGTAAGGAAATGAAAAAGCTAGTTTGTATATTGTTATGTCTGACCATGTCAGCAGGCTTATTAGTCGGTTGCAAAAAGGATGCCGGTAACGCTACAGAAAGTACAGCGAAGACTGCTGGTCAAAACGTGGTTGAAGATGCAAAAGATGCTGTGGGGGAGAGACCGGCAGATGGTTATACCTTTGGTTATACCTGTATGGATGGTACAAATCCGTTCTTTGTAATTCTTGAAAAAACCATCCGTGCGGAGGTTGAGGCAAAGGGCGACAAACTGATTTCTACCGATCCTGCTAATGACGTATCTCTTCAGATTACCCAGATCGAAGATATGATCACCCAGGGAATTGATGCTATATTCCTTAACCCTGCAGAAGCAGAAGGTATTTTACCGGCACTGGATATGTTAAAGGAGGCGGGTATTCCAATCATTAACTTTGATACGGAAGTTGCTGATCTGTCCTATGTTAAAGCCTATGTTGGATCTGATAACTACAATGCTGGTTATGTATGCGGCCAGGACTTAGTAAAGAAAATACCGGAGGGCGGTCCAATTCTCGTTTTGGATTCTCCAACTATGAACTCAGTTACCGACCGTGTTAATGGATTTCTAGATGCAATTAAAGACAAAGGATTTACAATTGTAGGACAACAGGATGCAAAAGGAAATTTGGAAGTTGCTATGGGCATTGCGGAAGACCTGCTTCAGGCTAATAGTGATATTGTGGCTATCTTTGGTGGTAATGATCCTACGGCTCTAGGAGCTTTGGCAGCAGCCAATGCAGCCGGCTTTACCGATTGCTTAATTTATGGTGTTGACGGTTCTCCTGACATCAAAGAAGAGATAGCATCCGGATCTTCCCTAATTGAGGGCTCCGGAGCACAATCCCCGATTAACATCGCTAAGATTTCCGTTGAAGTTATGTATAAGTATATGGCAGGGGAGAAAGTGGACGATCGTTATCCGGTTGAGACCTTCCTGATTACAAAAGATAACGTGGCACAATATGGAACAACCGATTGGCAGTAAAAGGCATAACATTAACGCTTTTAATACAAGATAATTGACAACCAGATATACATATACAAAGGGGCTTATAACAAGGTAATAAGCCCCTTTGATCTATCAAAGTATCATCCATTCATAGAACTTAAAAAAAAGATAAGCAGGTGATGAATTGGAAACGAAAGTCCTATTAAAAATGAAAAATATACACAAAGCTTTTCCTGGGGTATATGCCCTAAACTCTGTGGATTTTGAACTAAGAGCCGGAGAGGTTCATGCATTACTAGGGGAAAATGGAGCGGGAAAATCAACCTTGATTAAGGTTTTAGGTGGCATTTATACTGCAGATCAGGGCGAAATCTTTATTGATGGTGAGAAGGCTGAGATTAAGGATGTCATTTCTGCACAAAAGTGTGGGATATCCATTATCCATCAAGAGCTTGTTCTGGTTCCCCATATGACCGTAGGAGAGAATATATTCCTGGGCAGGGAACCGATGAAGGGAAGGCTTGTAAATCGCACCAAGTTGCATGCGGATGCCCAGGAACTTTTGGATGCTTATGGTATGAATATCGATGCCAGAACTCCAGTAGGGAGGTTATCCATCGCAAAACAGCAAATGGTTGAAATCGTAAAAGCCATATCATATCAATCGAAAATCTTGGTTATGGATGAACCAACCTCGTCCATCTCGGAAAAAGAAATAAAGTTTTTATTTGATACCATGCGGACACTTACCAACAAAGGGGTAGGAATCATATATATTTCCCATAAAATGAGTGAGCTGGAAGAAATCTGTGACCGTGTTACGGTAATGAGAGACGGTATGTACATTGGAACTGAGGTGGTTAAGGAAACTACCAAGGATCGTCTGATATCCATGATGGTGGGGCGTGATTTAAAAAATTACTATACAAGAGATTATGCTGACCAGGATGAAGTTTTAATACAGTGTGAAAATATAATGGATCATAACCTGGTCAAAGGTGCAAGTTTTGAATTACGAAAAGGTGAAATACTTGGTTTTTCCGGTTTGGTAGGAGCTGGACGAAGTGAACTTATGAAATGTATCTTTGGATTAACTCACAATTATACCGGTGATATTTATCTGGAGGGTAAAAAAGTACATATGAAATCTCCTGCCGAAGCCATCTGTCATGGTATCGCCCTGGTTCCGGAGGATCGTAAGTTGGAGGGTCTGTATCATATTCAGAGTGTGAAATATAATTCTACCATAGAGGTTCTAAAAGAATTTATCAAATGTATCTTTGTGGATAAAAACAAGGAAGAGGAAATTACCCAGACCTACATTGATATGATGTCCACAAAAACTCCCTCGAGTAGCCAGTTAGTCGGTAAGCTATCCGGAGGCAATCAGCAGAAGATTATGATAGGTCGATGGTTGGCTACCACACCTAAGATTTTGATCCTGGATGAGCCGACCAGAGGCGTGGATGTCGGTGCAAAATCAGAGATCTATGCAATTATGAATAGACTGGTAAAGGCGGGGATGTCGATTATCATGATCTCCTCTGAAATGCCTGAGATTATAAATATGAGTGATCGGATCTATGTTATGTGTGATGGAAAGATTACCGGATGTCTAGGACATGATGAGGTTACGCAAGAGAAAATTATGCAGCTGGCTACAAAATAGCAATATGAATTCAGGTGGAAATAGTGTGATTAATAAATTCACACACAAATTTGTGCCTGCTCCCAAAGTTTGCAGGTACCTAGAAAGGCATGGTTATTAATATGGATCAAGTAAGCTGGAATAAAAAAAGTTTCATTATAATGTTGAAGGATAGCTTTCTGCAATGGCTAAAGGATAATTTGGGAATTATTATTGCTTTACTCGTCCTGTGTCTGATTTTATCCATAAATCCCATTACGAAGGGTTCCTTTTTAACATTAAAAAATGTATTTAATGTACTTAGACAGATATCGTCGAACTTGTTCTTAGCCTGTGGTATGACCATGGTAATTATCCTAGGTGGCATTGATTTGTCTGTGGGTTCTGTCATTGCCCTGTCTGGTTGTATTGCTGCAGGAATGGTATCCCGCTATCAAATGCCTCTTGGGGTTGCAATTATCCTGGGAATCCTCGTTGGGCTAGTCGTAGGTATGTGCAACGGACTCGTTATTTCTAAGACGACGATTCCGGCCTTTATTGTTACCCTGGCAACGATGAATATTGCCAAGGGTCTTGCCTATGTTTACACTGGAGGGTCTCCGGTAAGAGTGGTTACGAAGGAATGGCAATTCCTTGGAGCGGGCTACATCGGTATTGTTCCTACTCCAGTAATCATCCTGATTATTATTCTGATCTTAACAGCACTTATTATGAATCGTACGAAAATGGGGCGTTATATCTATGCGGTAGGCGGAAATGCTCAGGCGGCAAGATTTTCCGGAATCAAAGTAGCAAGAGTTAAATTCTTTGTTCATGCTTATTCCGGTCTGATGGCAGGTCTCGCCGGAGTGGTACTGGCTTCTCGTATGTACTCAGGGCAGCCCACAGCCGGAGAGGGTGCGGAGATGGATGCAATCGCAGCGGTTGTTGTAGGTGGAACCAGTATGTCCGGTGGTTTTGGTAAAATAGGAGGAACCATCATCGGAGGTCTGATCATCGGTGTCCTAAACAATGGTTTAAATCTTCTCAATGTAAACTCATTTTGGCAGTATGTGGTTAAAGGAGCAGTTATTTTACTGGCAGTATTCATTGACTATTTCAAGAATAGAAAAGCACTATAATAGACATATCTGTTAAAATATGCTATTATCTGGTTGTGAAGAATTGTATTTCAAGCCATGTTAGTGGGGGGATTTATGAAGAGGTTGGGCAGAAAGCGAATCGGGTACATATTTATTATGGAAGCAATTGTGATACTTGTTATGCTTTTTTTCGGATGCTCATTACTACACAATGCAGTGACAAATCAGGATAGAAAACCAAGAAAATTCGGTGCAACCTATATGACCATGAATAATCCCTATTTTGATATATTAAACGACGGTATCAAAGAGGTGGTCGAGGCAAACGGTGATATTCTGATCACCAGGGATCCTTCCCAAGATCAGGAGAAACAAAACGACCAGATCTACGAAATGATTGAAGAGGGAGTCGCTGCAATCTTTTTAAATCCCGTCGATTGGATGGAGGTTGAGCCGGCCTTGATTGCCTGTAGGGATGCTAAGATTCCAGTCTTTAATGTGGATACTCTAGTATACAATAAGGAATATGTTGTATCGATGATTGCTTCCGATAATTATAACGCAGGTGTACAATGTGCGAAGGATATGATGAGCAAGCTTTCAAAAGCAGATATTGTTATCATGGATGAGCCGATTGTTAACTCCATTACCCAGCGAATTAAAGGTTTTCTGGATACCATAGAAGGAAATGATAATTATAGAGTAGTAGTGCGGGAAGCCGCCCAAGGTGAATTGGAGGTAGCCATGGGGGTTATGAATAAAATCCTTGATTCCAATAATTCCTTTGACGTTGTTATCGGTGGTAATGATCCTACGGCGATCGGCGCCATAGCAGCACTTGAATCCCGACATTCGGATAAGGGGGTGCTCATCTATGGTGTGGACGGATCTCCGGATGGGAAAATGATGATTAAAGAGGGATATTTGGAGGGAACCAGTGCACAACAGCCCAGTGCCATAGGAACAATAGCGGCTCAGGTAGCCTATGATTATCTAGGTGGGAAGGGTGTTGATAAGAATATTGTAGTACCGGTGACCTTAATTACCAAGGAAAATTTAAAAAATTTCGCTATTGATGGATGGCAGTAAGGATTCCAACTATGCAAAGTAAAAGATCGATCTATTTTAAAATTTCAATGATAGCGGTTAATTTAATAGCAGTCTTATTTATCACCATATTAATCTACGTAACAACGAAGAATATTTGCGATAATATTATTGCTAGGGAATTCATTGATCAAGTATCTGCGATACCTTGGAAACCCTTTCGAACCATTATTGCCTCCAGCAGCCTGTTTTGCGTAATAATCCTATCGTTCATTATAAGAGATTTTTTGTATTACAATAATAATAAGATCATGTACATTACCCTACTAATTGATTTGCTAACTAGCATTATCATTATCTATTTTCTTAATTTTAACTATAACGGTATCCTTTTTTTGGTAATAGCTAATGTAGTAACCTATACGAAGGGAATTCAAGGTAGGTATGTGTTGATGTTACTATCCGTTGCGGGAATCCTCATTGCAGATTATGAACTCATCTCGATCAATTTTAGTTTATATTCGATTAATGATTATATCGGCTTCTATGATTCCACAACGCAGCAATCTTTGATGGTATGTTACAATACAATTGTATCAGTCAATATGATATTATTTATTATTTACTGCATCTATGTTATTCAAAATCAGAGAGGAACCATAGATGAGGTAAATACCTTATATGAAAAGCTGAGCAAAGCCAACGAGGATTTACAGACTGCCAATGAACAGCTGAAAGAATACTCAAGAATTACTGAAAAAATGGGAGAAACGAAGGAGCGAAACCGCCTTGCGAGAGAAATTCATGATACTCTTGGACATACGCTGACTGGTATTTCAGCAGGTCTGGACGCTTGTCTAACAACGGTTGATTTATCGCCACAGCAGACTAAGAAGCAATTGGAGATGATATCGGAGGTAACCAGACAAGGAATCAATGAGGTACGTAGATCGGTGAACAAGCTTAGACCGGATGCTCTGGAGCGCCTGAATCTGGAATCCGCCATTCGTAAAATGATTGTGGATGTGGAGACCATGGCAAATACCCGTGTCACCTTTGAATCCAAGGTAGATCATCTGAAATTTGATGCGGACGAAGAGGATGCCATCTACCGGGTAATACAGGAAAGCCTAACGAATGCCATCCGACATGGAAAAGCGACTCATGTCTATGTACAAATAGAAAGCGCGGAGGGTGAAATTATCCTGACCATCAAGGATAATGGTATGGGCTGTCAAGTTATGAAGAAAGGGTTTGGAACTCGTCATATCATGGAACGAATCGAGCTGCTAAAGGGTAAAGTGGAATTTGAAGGCACGAATGGATTTACTGTAACGGCAAGAATACCGATTCGGTGGGGTGAAGTATATGATTAAAGTATTAATCGCGGATGATCAGGAATTAATTCGTCATAGTTTACAGATTGTTTTAAATAGTAGGGAAAATATCGAGGTTACGGATGTAGTAGCAGATGGTCAGGAGGTAATTCGCAGCATCCGTAAGAACCAACCAGATGTGATCCTGATGGATATTCGTATGCCGAAGATGGATGGGGTTCAATGTACAAAGATAATAAAGGAAAATTACCAGGAGATAAAGATTATAATTTTGACCACCTTTGATGATGATGAATATATCTATGACGCCCTTAAATATGGTGCCAGTGGTTATCTCTTAAAGGGTGTTTCGATGGATGAACTTGTTAAGGCAATTCATACCGTACATAGTGGGAGAGCCATGATTAATCCAGACATTGCAACGAAAGTAGTCCGTTTATTCTCTCAGATGGCTAAAGCAGACTTTTTTATTGAGACAACGAAGAAAGTAGACGAGGAATTAACGAAGACCGAGTGGAAAATTATCGAGCAAATCGAATATGGCTTATCAAATAAAGAAATTGCAGATATCCTAAATCTTTCCGAAGGAACGGTAAGAAATTATCTGAGTACAATCCTAAATAAATTAAAATTGAGAGATCGGACTCAACTGGCCATCTGGGCAATTCAATCAGGAATCGGAAAAGTGGGTTTGAATATGGAGCATCATCATGAATAAGAAGACATACAGAGTGATGCTGGCTTGCATCGTAATTATTCTCAGTTTACCAGTTACTGTTTACCTTATGGAAAGGGAGAAGCAAGTCACTCTTGAACTTGGTATCTTTGTAGGTAGCAATTGGGATGTTGCCAATGCCAATAGCTATGTCATCATTGACAAAGCCATTGAGCGGTTTGAAAAAGAGCATAAGAATGTCAAGATTCACTATTACAGTGGCATTTTAAAGAGAGATTATTCGGAGTGGTTTGCAAAGCAACTATTACTCGGTAAGATGCCGGATGTATTTATGATTCTTTCTAATGATTTCAATCGACTGGCATCTCTGGGGGCTTTGAAAGATCTGGATGGGCTTATGGAACAGGACAAATCCTTTTTGCGGGAGGATTACTTTACCACGACCCTATTATCCGGGCAATATAATGGAATTCAATATGCCCTGCCCTATGAGACAGTTCCAACCTTAATGTTTGTTAATAAGACCTTATTGCAGAAGGAAGGCATTGAGGTTCCCGACAGTGACTGGACTTGGGATGACCTTTATGAGATTAGTAAACAAATTACGAAGGACATTAATGGGGACGGTCATCTAGATCAGTTTGGAACCTACAATTATGATTGGCTGGATGCTGCCTACACCAATGGTATGGTTTTGTTTGAGGAGGGAGATACCAAAATCAATCTCGCCAATGACAAGGTGCTCCAAGCAGTCAAATTCACAAAGCAGCTCTATGATTTAAATCAGGGCAGAAAGGTAACCCAGGAGGATTTTGACAGCGGTAATGTGGCCTTTATGCCATTGCCTTTTGCTGATTACCGAACCTACAAAACCTATCCCTATAAGATAAAGAAGTATTTGAGCTTTCAATGGGATTGCATCACTTTGCCGGCAGGAAGTAGCGGAGGAAATATCTCTGAGGTAAACACCCTGCTGATGGGGATCAGTAACAAAACGAATCAGGAGCAGTTAGCTTGGGAGTTTTTAAAGCTCTTAACCTATGAGGAAGAGATACAGATGGACATCTTCCGTTATTCCCAGGGAGCCTCCGTGCTTAAGAAAGTAACAGGGTCGATGGAAGCAGAAGTGATCCTACAGGAGTATATGGAAGAAAGTGAAAGGGTTATTAACAATGACTTATTAAGTAGAGTGATTGAGCAGGGGATGGTGGCACCACAGTTTTTAAAATACAAGGAAGCGGTATCCCTGGCGACCAGTGAAATACAAGGGACGATTGAGAATGGTAAGAACATTGATAGTTCCTTAAAAATACTTCAGAATAAAATTAATCAATATCTGAAGCAATAAATGAAAGGACTGGGAGTTCCGGCAGAATAAAATAAATTCGATTAATATTATCAACCATAGCAGGCTTGAAATTTAGCCTGCTTTTTGTAATCGAAGAATAATTTGAAGTAGTTAAAATTTTACTTGAAATAATACATAACATGTTATATTATTATATAACATGTTATGTATTGGAGGAATTATGAATATAAATCATTATACGGAAGAATATGCAATCTATGGAATGTTATTCTCTCTCAGCAACCGGATTCAAACAATTGGTGATAAGGAGTTTTCTGATATTACGATGAAACAGCATTTTTTAATGGTTGCCTTAGAGTTGTTTAAAGAACCACCCACATTAAAGCAAATGGGAGAACTAATTGGTTGTTCCTATCAAAATGTAAAACGAATGGCAAAGCAGTTAGAAAAAAGTGGATATCTTTTTATCCAACAAGATAAGGCAGATAAAAGAAAGTTATTATTAGTATCAACAGGAAAGATCAATCAAACAGCAAAAGAATCTAGTGAAGCAACGCTCAAATTTATGAAAGCCCTTTATCAAGATATTTCGCGAGATCATCTAAAAATCACATTAGATACACTAAAGAAAATGGATCAAAATATAGGGGGATTAATAGAATGAGTAAGAAAAATGACTATATAGCTATCGTAATTATTGTTTTACTTTTTATTACCACAATAACTGGAATACTTTCTTTGGATTTTAGCTACGCTTATGATTTTGTCAATCAGTATGGACACACAGTGGAAATGTATGGTTATGGAATATATGCTTTTGATACTTATTTTCAAGCACCAGTATCAATTGGAACAGACATATGTATATTACTTGTTGTAATCCCTATGTTCCTTGTAAAATACTTGAACTACATGAAAAAAAGGGATGTGATAACAGAATTGAAGTTGATCTCTGTATATGCTGTTGTGGTTTATTATGCAACCAGTATTGTGTTTGGATTAACCTATAATCAATTGTTTTTAGTCTATGTAGCATTATTCTCATGTTCTTTATTTGGAATGTTTTGGCATGTAAAAAACGTATCCCTACAGCAATCGATCGGTGGTTCTAGAGCTATTAACACATTTTTAAGTCTATCGGGAGTTGCATTGATAGTAGCATGGTTACCTGATGTGATACCTGCAATGCTAAAGGGAACTACCCTATCTCTGATTGGAGTATATACTACAAATATTACATATGTGCTGGATATGGGAATTATTGTTATGCTTTGTTACTCTCTATATGGTAGGAAAGAAGGAGTCGCTAGGGACACTAATGCTTGCATGCATTTTAAAGCTATGTATGGTAGTAGGAGTAATGATGTTCCCACAAACCATTTGCCAGATGGCCTCAGGAGCAGATGTACCTCTACCAGCACTTATTACAAAAAGTCTTTCCTTTGTATTATTAGGTGCTTTTGCATTTTATTTTAATCATAAAATGTATAGGGAGCTTGCGGATGAAACAGGAGAAGTAAAATAACATAATCTTTGTGACCGACCGCCAATCAGGAGATAAACTTTCTTGATTGGCGGTTTTTGTACAAATATACATTTAAAAATCTTTATTGACAATTTGGTCTATTTAGAATAGACTTGTAATATAAAGTTGATAACGTATAGACCAAGGAGATCGATCATGAAGGAATATAAACTTGCAGAAAGTGAAGAAAAATTTGCAGAATTAATTTGGCAGAACGAGCCCATTGGTTCCGGCAATCTTGTGAAGCTATGTGAAAAAGAAATGAACTGGAAAAAGTCCACAACTTATACAGTATTGAAAAAATTATGTGAAAAAGGCATTTTTCAAAATGAAAATGCTCTCGTTTCATCATTAATCACAAAGGAAGAATATTACGCCAACCAAAGTATACGTTTTGTTGAGGATACCTTTGGAGGGTCTTTGCCAAAATTTCTAACAGCTTTTATTGGAGGAAAAAAATTAAGTAAACATCAAGCAGAGGAACTGAAAAAGTTAATTGACGATCACGAAGAGGGGTAGAACATGAGTGAGATATTTCTTTCTGTTTTAAATATGAGCCTTACAGCAGGTTATGTTATTTTATTTGTGATGGCGATCAGACTTTTACTCAAAAAAGCTCCAAAATTCATTTCCTATGCTTTGTGGGGGGTGGTTGCTTTTCGCCTTATCATACCATTTACCTTCGAAAGTATGTTAAGTCTTATGCCAAGGAACACGAAGGCTGTTCCGATCCCCCCTGATATCATCTATCATCCAAGTCCGCGGATTAATAGCGGGGTAGAAGTAGTTGACTCTTTTGTAAGTCAGTCACTTCCCGCTCCGACGATTGGGGCAAGTGTAAATCCACTACAGATATATATCGGAATAGGGGCATATCTCTGGATGATAGGAATAATAGTATTACTTACCTATAGTATTGTGTCCGTGCTACGATTAAAAAAACAGTTAAAAAGTGCACAACTAATTGAGCAAAATATCTTCGAAGCAAAGAATTTGAAAACTCCATTTGTACTTGGATTAATTAAGCCCAAGATATATTTACCGGTTGGACTTAACGCCACCGAAAGAAGCTATATTTTATTACATGAACAGACCCATATTCATCGAAAAGATTATATCATTAAGATAGTAGCATTCTTCCTATTGTCCATTCATTGGTTCAATCCTCTTGTATGGATTGCTTATATGCTGATGAGTACAGATATGGAGCTTTCCTGTGATGAACGGGTACTGAAAGAAATGAATGAAGATATTAAAAAATCTTATGCGAACACGCTATTGTCGCTTGCGACTGGAAGGCACTTCATAAATGGAAGCCCCCTTGCCTTTGGGGAAGGAAATATAAAAGGTAGAATTAAAAATGTGTTAAGATACAAGAAATTTTCCTTCTGGGTGATTGCAGTCTCTATCATAGTTGTAATTGTTGTTGGAATAGCACTCATTACAAATCCTAAGCAAGCGGATAAACTTCAAGAGAATAATATTCAAGAGGATTGGGTTCAAGAGGATACAATTGAAGTAGAAGAAACGATAGCAGAGAGTCCTTCTGGTACACCGAAAGCGGTGAATTCCACGGAGTATAACAGAATAAAAATCGAGTTTCTCTCCGAAAATATGGGTGCTCAGTCAGTAAACGAGTTTGAGACAAGTGATTTAAAAATTATTGCATTTATTGATTCAACACTACGAACCAGTCTGACACCTGTGAAAGAGGAGGATTTGGAAAATAATCATACGAATCAGTATACGATTAGCTTGTCTAATGATATTGGCGGATATAGCTGTGGTCTTTACTACGATACACTTTATAATAAAGCCTATCTTGTGAAAGACGGTGGCCTTTACGAAGTAAGTACAGATTTTGCGCGTTATATCGATTCCTTTCAAGAGAATACAAACGTTACCACCTCTATCGATGATACCGATGCCACCAAACTATTTCAAGCTTATGGATGGACGCTTGACTATCAGATTAACGAAATGAATAATAAGCTAAACAACATCAAAGTCTTGTCTGACTTTAATCCAAATGCCTATTATTTTGCATATCACAATGAGCTTTCCAAGGATATCGGTTTGGACATGAGTGGATACTCCAATACAGCAGATATTGCTGTTGAGATTTATAAAATTTATGAGAGTATGCCCGAGGAGTTTTACCCGATCCAGGATTGCAGAGGTATTGTTGTAAAAAATGGTAGCAAAATAATCGGTGCGTTCATCAGTGCTGGGCGGCATAGTACTTTTAATGCATGTAGTCTGAAGGGAAATAGCTTTGAAAAAGTGACAGGGCAAACGTTTGAGGAATGGATTGTGAACGTGATTCAGGCTGACGACCTTGATGTAAGCCTTTCCAAGCTAGCGCCGGAACAAGTTATTGAAGAATATTTCAAGGCGCTTCATCAAAAGGATGCCAAGGTGGCAAAGCATTGTATCTCGAAAAAAACTCTACTGGGTAATCTATCGACAAATATCCAAGATGATGAATTATTTAATGAGGGTATTAGATTGCCTTTAACAGGCGCCGGAATCGGTGCTCCTTCAGCTTTTGATAATTTGAAATCTGCAAAACTACTGGAAGTCGAACTGATTGCAGATGCCGACAAGGATACAAAAAGATTCAGGGTAATAGCAGATCTTCAATATAAGGAGGATTGGGTTATTAATAGTGGAGAGCAGTTTTGGGAATGTATCATGGTTTATGAATCTCCTCAGACCGGATGGAAAATAAAAGAGTTTGGACATTAACACAGACTAATACAGCTAAAATGTAGTACGCATGATAGAAGAGATGAAGCAAAATTCCTTACCCCAGGATAGGAGGTAAGGAATTTTGTGTATTCTGGAGGACTTTTGGATAAGTAAATAATAACGAAAATAAAGACTAAACCTCATATATTTCCTTTGACCCGGAGATGGAGGCAGAGATAGCTTTCTCTACGGATGCGACGGCTCCCTCTTTATCATGGTTTTTCACTGCCTTTAGGATTTCACCGGCACTATTGCAGACAACTTCATTCCCATACTTTTGAATGAATCTGATCCAAAGGTGGGTAACGGGAACACGAAAGGAACGATAAATTAAGGGTAGTAATGTGTTTTGGCTGGTCATAGCTAGTTCATGATAAAAAGAGAAAGCGGCATCAGCAGCCTTTTCACTATAATCGTTGAGAAGCTGCATCTTATCTAAATAACGCTCCAGAGAGGTAATGTCCTCATCTGCATGTCGATCTACAGACAATTCTACCGCCAGTTTATCTACAATCATCTTTATCTCCAAGATAGAACGGATCTCGTCCCGACGCAGGTGTCCGCCGTTATAATTCATGATGGAGAGAAGTGTTTCTACAGTACCATAGCGACGGTAATCTGTTACAAATACTCCGGAACGGGGTTTAACCTTTAAAAAACCTTTCCTGGAAAGTTCGGCAATTCCACTGTTTACTACAGCGCGGCTAACCTGCATTTGTTCCGCAAGGATGCGTTCAGGTGGAAGTTTTTCACCAATTTTCAATTTTCCGGAAAGAATCATAGTCTCGAATTCCCTGACAAATAGTTCCTTTAATGTAGGGGCTTTTAATTTTGTAAAGTCCATTTGAATTCCTTTCTGAGGTCCGATATTATCCCCAATCTGGTATAACCAGATATCAAAAAAATATCATAATATGGAAAGAAAATCAATAGTAGATGTAAATAAGGGGAGAAATTGGTTACAACTAACAATTGCGCTATCGAATAAATTATTCTATACGCTTGTTTTTTGCAGATGAAAGAAGTGATAAAATTGAGCCTGATTAGCAATAAGCTCATTTAAGGTTCCCATTTCTACGATGAAACCATCTTCCATATAGATGATCTGGTCGTATAGTTTGAGTAAATCACTGCTCAAATTATGAGTAATTGTTATTAGTGTCAGTTCATCTATCTCAAGCAGCCTGCTTTCAATGTCATAGGCCGTCTGCATATCAACGGCTGAAGTCCCTTCATCTAATATAAGAATTGGTTTTTTGCGTATAAGGGCTCTTGCTACAGCAACGCGCTGACGTTGTCCGCCGGAAAGATTGGCACCATTTTCACCAACCTGGTACGAAAGTCCGCCCGGTATTCGTTCCAGAAACGCAAGGACACCGCTTGCTTTTAAAGCATCCTCCAATTCTTGACTGGAATAAGTATCGAATAGGCTGATGTTTTGCTCTATACTATCATCGAACATATAAATATTTTGATGGATTACCGAAATCATCTGTTGAAGCTTTGAGATACTTATATCGTGCAGGTTATTTCCATCATATGTAATACTGCCTTCATAGGAGGAATAATTGCCGGAGAGCAGCTTAATCAAGGTTGTCTTTCCACAGCCGCTCCTTCCGATAATTGCATATTTCTTATTTTTATAAAGGGTTAAATTTGCGCTTATCAATATCGGTTGGTTTTTATCATAAGAAAAGGATAAATTTTTAGCTGTAATACGATCAGAGAAGGAGGGTAAGGATGTACCGGTAAACATGCTATCGGTATAATCTGCCAGCTCATCAATATGTTTCATAACAGGACGGATACTTTGAATTTTCGGAATATTCTGTATGATCATCATGACTGGGCTAATGAAGGTTCCGGAGAGCTGAATTATTGCAACAAGAGTACCTGCAGTTATTTCTCCCCTGATAATTAGATATGCGCCTATAAATAATGCGGAAAACTGAGTGATACCGGCAAGGACTCCAGAAACCCCTTCGCTCAGCGCAAACAACTTATCAGTCTGATATTTGGCACCTGCAGCAGCAGCGTTTTCGTTCTCGAAATCCTTTTTTATATGGCTCTCCATCTGATAGGATTTTATAACCTCATAGCCTGAAAATAAATCCTTGAGTTTTGAGGTGAACAGGGATAACTGTTTTGAAAGCAGTTCCTGTCTCGTCTGTAGCGGAACTCCCATGAGACTGGGAATAAGGAACGTGATAATCACGCAGCCAAACAGGCATATTGTTATCAATGGACTTACCGAAAATAGCATTGCGAGCGTTACGAGGAACATAACCCCGTATTGCATGGTCAGTAAAAAAGGAATGATGTAATTTTCTTCGATCAGCTTTATATCGTTTGTAAGAGCAGAAATATAATCCGCAGTACTTACTTCGGTAAAATCCCTAACATTTCTGCGAAAGATTCCATAAAAAGCTTTCTGGCGAAGTGTTTTCGTCACATTACGGATCAGCCTTTTGCCGCATAAGGAATATAAGTAGCTTAGAACACCCAACAAAAGAAGATAGACTACAGACATCATTAAGATCCTCTGAAAAGCAGGCATATTAAGGTTGATAGCGGAATCGATGATCTTTTGCAAGAGCTTTGCGAAATATACGGATGCCGCTGAACTAATAATGCAGAGTAGCGCCGTAATAATTAAGAGTAACTTGTTCTTTCTGATACAATCTTTCATAATTTAACCTCCAAAACATATTTTATATTTATCTAATTGATTTGATAACAATCATAATGCAAGATTAGATAATTGTCAATATAGTTAGATGTAAATCAAACTGTATAATAAAATAATATCCCGTCCAAAAGCCGGGATATTTACGCTACAGCAGGGTCTGCTCAAGTTCTTCAAGCAAATCTTTCATAGTATCTTTGTTAAGGTGGTAATATACTTTTCCATCCCTTTTCTCAACACCAACAAAGCCGCAGTTTAATAAAACATTCATGTGGTGGGACATGGTTGCTGCGGTTAGCCCTAATTGATGAGCTATTTCCAGATTATACTTGGGGCTTACTTTCAAAGCAGTGATAATCTCTAACTTACTGCTATCACTTAAGGCCTTTAATTTCGGCAGCAAGGACTCCTTAGAATGGAGCTGGGTCTTCCTGCTTTTTAAGACCACTTCACTGAGCAATCCATAGTAACAACTTTTTTCAAACAGCATCTGCGTAACTGGAAATATCAGTGAAGGATATAAGCTTGAGGCTTGTGATAGTTTGTCCTTTATTTCATAAAACCTTTGATCGCTCTGGTTACTTACTGAGGTATTATATTCATCCAGCAACTTTTTGACCGGTTTCGCTATTTCGCTCACAGCTGCTTGATAGGCGGTCAAGTTAACGTTTATTGCACGAATTAAATCCTCTAAATACTTCTTCGGCTGTTGCATCATGCGCAGTAACTTCCACTTGGAGTCTGCCTCCAAACCGATTTTTTCGAGAAAGTTAATGATATCATCCAAAGAATCTGCATTTACAAATTCAGGGTCCTCAAAAATAGTTTTACATAGATTGAGAATCTGAGTATTAATATCCTGATCAGTGACAGGATCTAAGGATGAAATCCAGCTCCTATTCTCGTTAATCAATGATAAAAGTATTAAAAAATAGTTCCCGTCTTTTCCACCGAAAAAAAACTCATCTTCCGGATTCTTTGTTATGTTTTTTGAAAATATCTGAACATACTTATCATATACCTTAAGATTCTGGGAATAAAAGCGCTCCCCATCAAACCCAAGATCGGAAAGAGATTTTATTGTTTCCTGCTTTACCTCATCAAAATTATAACTGACATAAAGCAATCCTATTGTTTCAAATACGGGATCCAACTCACAAAGTATTTTATCGGGCATACGATTCTCCTTAAAATGACATCTGATTTGATACTCATCGAATTAATTATATGATGTTATGTAAGTAATAGCAAGCAGAACCATTTATTTCAGAAGGATTTGATGATGAGTTTGACAATTACTTGACAATCTATGTTAAATTTTATAGAATGAAATTATAATAATTGCACTACTGGTATGACCAGATTTAAAAACAATGTGTATCAAAAGGAGGATAATTTATGTTTCGGTTTAATTATGGGGAAGGTGCAGGGGTTCTAAGTGTTTGGCTGGTGTGGATTGGTGTGTTTCTCATTCTGTTCTTGCTAAACGAAGTTACCCGCAGATTTAAAGTAGCTGGTATTATTGGTTTCATGGTATTACCAGTCGTATTTTCAGTGCTGTGGTTTACAGTGTTGAAAGAAAGTACTTATACGGACTGGTTCCATTTGGCGAAGGTGTATTCGGCAACAGCCGGCTGTATCGGTTTCTGGTGTATCCGCCATGTACGTGGAACTAATAAGAAAACAGGTAAGGAATGGGCACTGGCTGATAATAAAATAGCTCTTTGCTTTCCTCCGTTGATCCTAGCTATTAATATTTTAGAAGCGGTTATACGTGACTTTGAAGTGGGTAGCAAGTATGCTGTCATGGCTCAGGATGTAACTGCTGATGCACCTGTCATGTTGATGGGTGGCTCTTGGAACTATATGAATGGAATTGCCGGCATTTTAAATATTCTTATAATTACAGGTTGGTTTGGTATTAAGATCAAGAAAAAGACTAAAATGGATGGCAGTAGAGATATGATTTGGCCGGATATGCTATGGTTTTATATTCTTGCATACGATTTATGGAACTTTGCTTATACATATAATTGCTTACCACACCACTCCTGGTATTGTGGCTTTGCGCTGTTGTTAGCACCGACGCTGTGTGCATTTACCGTTGGTAAGGGTGCATGGTTGCAGCATCGGGCTCAGACCTTGGCATTGTGGTGTATGTTTGCCCAGACCTTCCCCTTATTCCAGGACTTTGGTAAATGGCGTGTAGATTCCACCTATAACCCTACCATCTATTTTATCGTCAGCTTTTTAGCACTGGCAGCTAACATTGTGGTAGTGATTTATATGATCTATAAGTGGAGAAAGACAAAACGCAATCCATATAAGGGTGAACTGTATACAGACTTAAAGGAATATCAGACAATATCAGCATTGGCAGAATAATAGCAGGTACAGGGTTGAATTTTTTTTCAACCCTACTTATTTACGCGCAAGAAAAGTGAGAAATGGGAGCGCACCATGTGAATATGCTGGCTATGCAGGTATAAAGAAACTCGTTTGCGTGTTTCTTCCGGGTTTGGCCTATTGGATATTGTGTAGGACATTAATAATGGAAAGGGATGGGAATCAGAGTGAAGGAATTTCGAATTTTGGAAATCAAAGAAAGTATATTTGAGGATAATAACAGGGACGCACAGCGTCTTAGGGAGCAGTTAAAAAGTGAGAATACCTTTTTACTGAATCTGATGAGTTCTCCTGGAGCAGGGAAGACGACTACCCTAGTAAATACGATCCAGCAGCTGAAAAACAAGCTTAGCATAGCGGTAATGGAGGCAGATATCGATTCTGATGTGGATGCAAAGACAATTTCCGAGACAGGTGTAAAGGTTATTCAGTTACATACCGGGGGAATGTGCCATTTGGATGCAGATATGACCAGGCAAGGACTGAAAGGGCTTGATGCCAAGGGAACCGATTTGGTGATTCTTGAGAATGTGGGAAATCTGGTATGTCCAGCCGAGTTCGATACTGGATCTACAAAAAATGCAATGATCTTAAGTGTTCCCGAAGGAGATGATAAGCCTCTGAAATATCCATTGATGTTCCAAATCTCTGATGCTCTGATTATTAACAAAATTGATACCATGGGAGTGTTTAATTTTAATCTGGAGCTGTGTGTGGAGAGGGTCAAAAAATTAAATCCTAAGATCGCCATATTTCCAATCTCCGCTAAAACAGGAGAAGGTATGGAAGCATGGACGGAGTGGTTATATAGAGAGGTTAAAGGAGAGTAAACGATGGAACAGGCAATTACAAAGATGTATTTTCCGGAAGGATATGAATGTAAGTACAATGAAAAGGTAATGGCTCTGGCAAATATGCTGGGTAGGAAGGATCCCAAGAAGAATGGATACCAGTGGGACGATCCGGAATATGTTATTTTGGAGGCCGGTGTCGATGATGATATGGCTGAAGTAGGGCTAGCCATGGGATATTATACCAAGAGAACCGCTAAGGAAATGGCTCAGATTATGGGGAAATCCGAGGAGTACTGCCATGAGCAGATGATGAAGCTGGCAGTATACGGTACTTGTTTCGTAAATGTTATCGATGGAGTTGACACTTTCTGGCATGCAGAGAGCTGGATTCCGGGTATCATGGAGATGATTGTAAACAATCTGGAAGTTGTGAAGAAATATCCGGTGGTAGCCTATGCAATGGAGGCCTACGGAAGAGTTCGAGGACCGATGAGCGCCGGTATGTTTCCTCCCGGAATCGGACTGATGAGGGTAATTCCCATTGAGACCGCCATCGAAGGCAATAGCCGCAGAGCCAGCTATGAAGAAGTGTCCAAATATCTGAATGATAATACCATATTTTCCTGCTCTCCTTGCTCCTGTCGTACCGACAGAGAGGCCATGGGAGAGGGCTGCGGGCATCTGAAAGAAGATATGTGTATCCAGATGGGTCATGCAGCAGAATACTATATCCGTACTGGACGTGGACGGGAAATTACCCGGGAGGAGGCCTTTGAAATTATTCAGAGGGCAGAGGAAAATGGCCTGATGCACCAGATTCCGAATATCGACGGTTCCGGTAAAACCCACGCTATCTGTAATTGCTGTGGTTGCTCCTGTCTGTCTCTGCGTTCCGGAACGATGTATAAGAATGTAGATATGGTACGTTCTAACTATGTTTCGAAGGTAGAGAAGGAAAAATGCGTGGCTTGTGGCCAGTGCGTGGAGAATTGTCCTATGAATGCCATGAAGCTGGGACAGAAGCTTTGCTCTAGTGGAGCTGTTACTGAGAATATTACAACAACCTATACCCCAAGAAACAATGCTTGGACCGAAAAGGACTGGAATATTGACTACAGAACCAATCGCCAGGAGGTTGTAGATACGGGTACGGCGCCTTGCAAAACCAACTGTCCTGCTCACATTGCGGTACAGGGTTACATAAAACTGGCTGCTCAGGGCAAGTATGAGTCCGCTCTTGAACTGATTAAAATGGAAAATCCTTTCCCTGCAGTCTGCGGATATGTTTGCAACAAGCGTTGTGAAGATGCTTGCACCAGAGGGGATTTGGATGAACCGATTGCGATTGATGATATCAAACGCTTTATTGCAGATCAGGATTTGAACAAAGAGACCCGTTTTATACCTAAGAAACGTAATGATTACAGCGATAAAAAGATCGCCGTTGTGGGAGCAGGCCCGGCTGGGCTATCCTGTGCCTACTATCTGGCTATGGATGGATATGATGTTACAGTATTTGAAAAGGAAAAGGTAGTCGGTGGAATGCTAATGCTTGGAATTCCCTCCTTTGTTCTCGAGAAAAGAATCGTGGAAGCAGAAATTGATGTTCTAAGAGAGCTGGGTGTTACCTTTAAAACCGGAGTAGAGGTAGGAAAAGATATCACACTGGATCAGCTAAGAGCAGAAGGATATAAAGCATTCTATTTGGCAATCGGAGCACAGAAGGGTAGAAAGATAGGAGTAGAAGGGGAAGACTATGAAGGCGTGGGTTCCGGTATAGAATTCCTCTCCCGTATCAACCAGGATCAAAAAGAAACTATTTCCGGTAACGTTGTTGTAATCGGTGGTGGCAATGTGGCTATTGATGTAGCCCGTGTAGCAGTTCGTGCCGGCGGGAAAAAAGTCAGCATGTTCTGTCTGGAAAATAGAGAACAAATGCCCGCTCTTGACGAAGAGATCGAGGTAGCTGAAAGTGAAGATATCACAATCAATAATTCCTGGGGACCAAAGCGTATTATTGGAGAGAATGGCAAAGTAACAGGAATTGAATTGATGCGTTGTATCAGTGTTTTTGATGAAAATGGGCGTTTTGCTCCAAAGTATGATGAAAACGATACCATGATCGCAGAGGCGGACTATGTTCTGTTATCGGTAGGTCAGTCAATTGATTGGGGTGATATTCTAAAGGGCAGCCAGGTAGTGTTAAATACGAATAATACCATTCAGGTTGATGAGCTCACCTATCAGACAGATCAGGCTGATGTATTTGCAGGCGGAGATGCAGTAACCGGACCGCGTTTTGCAATCGATGCCATTGCAGCAGGAAAACAAGCCGCAATTTCAATTCATCGTTTTGTCCAAGTGGGTCAGGATTTACTAATTGGTCGTAGTCGTCGCCAATATATTGAATTAGATAAGAGAGCAGTGATTATCGATAGCTATGACACAACTCCTAGACAAAGAGCAGCAAAGATTGACGGTCAGGAAGCAAAGAAAACCTTCCGTGACATTCGTTTGGCCATTACCGAGGAGCAGGTACAAAAGGAAACAGGGCGTTGCCTTGGCTGTGGTGCTACCATAGTGGATGAATACATGTGCGTAGGTTGTGGAATGTGTGCCACAAAATGTAAGTTTGGAGCCATCACCCTGGAACGTGTTTATGACGGTAAAGGTGTGGAGTTCTTGGGGATTAAAAAGGCAATTGTACCTCATGTAATTAAACGTAAGGCGAAGATAGCCGTCAAAAAAGTACTTGGAGGGAAAAGATAAGTAATGCATGAACTAGGTATCATGTACCATATTGTTGAACAGGTATTGAGAGTGGTGGAAATAAATAAGCTCTCCGAAGTGGAGGCCATTGTCCTGCAAGTAGGAGAATTGTCTTCGGTGGTTCCAAGGTATCTTCATGCCTGCTTTCCCGCTGCGGTAGATGGTACCGTGCTTGAAAACACCAAATTAGAAGTAGAAATACTCACAGCCAATGGAATTTGCAGGGGGTGTGGAAAGGTTTATCCCTTACTGGAACACTCAAGAGTATGCCCGGAATGCCCGGGTGAAGAATTAGAGATGATCAGCGGTGGGGAGTTTTATCTAAAAGAAATCAGGGCGTGTTAAACTGATGCGATAAGAGAAGGGGTCTAGGTTATATTTTACCTAGATCCTTTTTCTAAATTTACGGGTGTTGAAGGAGGATTCTTCAATAAAGCATTGGTAATTACGAAATATTATGTAACATAGGTTGCAGTACATTCCCTTTATCTGATATATTTAAAGCTGATATATTTAAAACTGAAATATTTAAATCTGATTAAGAAAGCTAGGAGAAAGAAATGGGAAGATTTGAGATAGAAAGAAACTTTTTAAAATCTAATTTTAATGAATTTAAAAAGATTAAGACGGATAAAATGAAAGGACTGCCGCAGCCGGTGGGAGTTAAACCATATAATCCTAATTTAAGGATAATAGACTTGCCCACTGTAAAGGCAGGTATTCCAAAAAAACAGGACATCTACGAATGTATTAAGGATAGGAGAAGTACCAGGCTTTATAGTGAGGAGTCAATCAGCCTTGAGGAGTTATCCTATCTTTTATGGGCAACGCAAGGTATCACCGGAACAAATAAAGCAGGAATGACGTTAAGAACAGTGCCCTGTAGCGGAGCAACACATTCTTTTGAAACCTATCTATTCATAATGAATGTGATTGGTTTAGAGAAGGGCATATATCGATATCTGCCAATCGAGCATAAGCTACTATTCATGTTTGCCTTAGAGGATATTGACAAGGAAGTGGATGCAATCACATTGGATCAGCCTTTTGTACCTCATTTTGTGCAAAAAGCAGCAGTCAGTTTTGCTTGGAGTACGACTCCTTATCGGTCCGAATGGAAATATGATGTGTCAGCACATAAGAAAATATTAATCGATGTTGGACATGTATGCCAGAATCTATATCTGGCTGGCGAATCTGTGGAGATAGGTGTTTGTGCAGTTGGTATCTATGATCAGCAGGCGATAGATAAGCTCTTGCAATTAGATGGAGATGACGAGTTTATAATTTACCTGGCAGCCGTTGGCAAAAAGAGAAAGTAAATAGATGCTACAACCATTCAATTGATTCATATAAGTGAATTGATTGACTAAAGTAATTAGTGTGAATTAAGTTGACAGCTAAGGAGGATTCATAACCTATGGAAATTAAGAAGATTACAATCGTAGGAATGGGTGCATTGGGTGTAATGTATGGTGACTTTTTAACTAAGAAGCTAGGAAAAAAGTGTGTTGAATTTGTTGCCAATGAAAAAAGAATAACTAAATTCAATGAAGAAGGGATTTATTGTAACGGTCAGCTTTGTGATGTTACACTTGTGGATGAGGAAAAAACGCAGGATCCGGCAGATTTACTTATATTTGCAGTAAAAGCAACGGGTTTGGAGGCTGCAATTTGGACCGTTAGAAATAAGGTTTCGAAAAATACAATTATTATTTCAGTACTAAATGGAATATCCAGTGAAGAAATTATTGGGAACGCTTATGGAATGGAGAAGATAATTCATTGTGTTGTTCAAGGAATGGATGTAATAAAGGATCAAAATAAAGTCACATATTCTCAATTTGGCCAAATTTGTATGGGAATAGCAGATGAAAGTGAAGATAAAAAGCAGAAGTTACAAGCTGTGATAGATTTATTTCATAAAGTAGAGATGCCTTATACCGTAGAGAAGGATATTATCCGTAGAATATGGAGCAAATTTATGCTTAACGTTGGGGTAAATCAAGCTGTTATGATATTCGAAGGAACCTATGGGACTGTTCAAAAGACAGGCGAAGCACGAGAATTAATGCAGAATGCTATGAAAGAAGTAATTGCATTAGCGCAAAAAGAAAATATAAACGTAACTCAAGAGGATTTTGAGGATTACGTAAAATTAATTGATCATATGAATCCGAAGGGTATGCCATCTATGAGACAAGATGGTTTAGCTCATAGAAAATCAGAGGTTGAATTGTTTGCTGGGACTGTAATTGCTTTAGCAAAAAAACATAAGATAGAGGTGCCCGTGAATAAGAAGATTTATGAGACGATTATGAGGATGGAAAGCGGGTATTAACAGGTGCTTATTTCCTATAAAATACAAACATCAATTAGTTTACATATAATGTAGGAATAGATATAATCCTTATAGGGATATTATGGTATAAAAGGAAGAAAAATACTTTAATTACCTTATACTAAAAATCACAAAGGAGAAAAGGGAGCATGAAAAAAGCACTAAAACTACTAACCAGCATTCTTTTATGCATCACAATCATTGCTTCGTATACTTTTGTTTACGAACAAAAAACAGAGGCAGCGACAGCAAAGATTAGCAAAACAAACCTAACACTGAGTGTAGGGAAGTCACAAACACTAAAAATAACTGGCACTACAAGCACAGTAAGTTGGTCAAGTAGTGATAAAAAGGTTGCAACAGTAACAAAAGGTGGTAAAGTGACCGCCGTTGCTGCTGGTTCAGCAGTCATAACAGCTAAGGTTGATAGTAAAAAATATACCTGTAAAATAAAAGTACAAGGAAGTCAAAAGTTATCATCCGATTGGAAAAACCTAGAGTTTACGATGGACGGTGAAGCATACAAATTGTTCTTTGATTTTAAACAGATCAAGGATAACGGTTGGGACTTTGATTTGTCTGACTATGGTTATGATAGTTATATTATGAATAGTGGTGATAAAATTACCGGAACGATAGACCTTGAGAATACAAAGTATGATTCTGAGATTACGGTAGGCTTTATCAATACAGATAAAAAGGCCAAGGATATTAAAACATGTAAAATATGGACAATTAATATTAATAATCGATTTGCCAAAAATCCTGTTTCATTTACTTTACCCGGAGGAATTAAGGCAGGCAGCACTTTAAAAGAAGTCGTAAAGGCATATGGTAAACCAGATGATACCTATCGATCAGATGACTTAGGATATTGGGTTTACACTTATTCATCAAATTATGATATGTATTATAAATTAGAAATTGATGATAAAAAGGGTGTTATTGGAATGACAATGCAATTATATGATTAAAATAAAAGGGCAAGACCATCTCAAAGGTGGTCTTGCTTTTTTGAAGTAGGCAATTAAAATTGCTGTTGACAAGTACAGTATTCATTGCTATTCTATACATAGAATAGCAATCTGAATTATTAACAGCAGTAAACAAAATACTACACGAATAGCCGTATAAAACATAATCATTACGAATTATAGTAAACGGGTTAGCGGGAGTGTTAATTATACTTATAGTTACTATTTATTAGTTACAGTTTGAACCTAAGATATTGAACAAGGTATTATAAAATAGATATGTCAGGAGGAAGGTTTATTGACTCAAATTGAGATAGTTCTGCTTGGTTTACTATATGAAGGAGATCGATATGGATACGAGATTGAGGCTGTAATTGAAGAACGAAATATGAGAAACTGGACTAAAATAGGATTTTCATCCATATACAATTCCTTAAACAACCTTGAGAAAAAGGGATGGATTGGCTCCAGAAATGAGTCAGAACATGGTTCTCCACCTCGTAAAGTATACTTTGTAAAAGAGGATTTCAAGGAAACTGTTCTTGAAACTATAAAAAAGACTCTGCAAGCTCCTCAACGTTTGTATAGTGAATTTTCCATAGGGTTAGCCTTTTCACACTTTCTGACTAAGGAAGAGTTGAAGGAATGCCTAATAAATTACCGGGATAGCCTTCAAAAAAGGAAACAAGCCATCCTGCAAAGTTATACGGAACAACCGATGGTACAAAATATCATTCACGTAAAGGCATTATTTACTCATCCACTCAAACTAATTGAGGCTGAAATTGAATGGATAAACGAATTATTAGAAGAAATAAAGGAGAATAATCATGGTCATTGAAAACTTTTCCCCTTTTTATGGGAAGCACTGTGAAACAACTACAATCGGCAATTTGTTAAAGAGCTGTGGCTTAAATTTTTCTGAGCCGATGCTATTTGGTATCGGAGAAGGGCTTGGTTTTCTCTATTGGGACAGTAAACAAATGGGGTTCCCATTCTTAGGTGGAAGGTGTAAACCGGATACTTTAACCGAAAATTTGGTAAAAAATCTTAATTTAAATTTCAAAGTGTCGCAGACATCCTCACAATCGAAAGCATGGGAGAATGTGAGAACCCAAATTGATAGCGGTATTCCGGTAGGTTTGAAATTAGATTGTTACAATCTGGAATATTTTACGCAAAAGATACATTTTGCCGGCCACTATGTCACTATTTATGGATATGATGATAAGTATGCTTATTTAATGGACACCGATCAGCAGGGTCTGAATGTCAAAACAAGTTTAGTGAGTTTAGCAGCTGCAAGAAGTGCAAAAGGACCAATGTCTTCTAAGAACAGATCATTTACAATAACAAGAGGAAATGAGCTGCCAAATTTAAAGGGTGTTATCGTATCTGCAATCTATAACAATGCATATGAATATTTGAATCCGCCCATTCAGAACATATCGTTCAAGGGGATTAGAAAAACAGCAAAGTTTATTGGGGGTTGGTTTGAAAGGCCGGGTGTTACACCGGAATTAATTACACAAACGGGTACATTAATGGAGAAGGCAGGTACCGGTGGCGCCTTATTTCGAAATATGTACAGAGATTTTCTTCGTGAATGCAATGAATTATATCCAGAATTAGAACTCAATAATTCATATGAAAAGTTTTGTACCATTGCAAAGCTGTGGACAGAGGTATCGAACCAAATTTGCAAAGCAGGAGAAAATTCAAGTATTCTTTATCTTCAAGAGGCTTCACAAATATTACTGGAGATTGCTTCTTTGGAGGAAGAAACAATGAAAATGCTTTTTGATACTATTTCTAGTTTTAAATAATAATCAGTTGCGTAAATATAAATGCTCTTACCTAATAAGATTCTTGGCAGCCTGGATGAATAATTAAACAATGATTTATAGGCAAATGCACTCATGATAGTTTTAAATGGGTGCATTTTGCTGTAATAAAATGGATAAGTATTTGTACTTTAAAATAATGTGGTATATAATGGAAGCATATAAGGTTTGTTATATTTTTCTACTAAAATATATTTTATAATCCAGAACGGGGGATGATATGAGAGGATTTAACGCTCCGGTAACGATTGAATTTCCATTAAGAGGAGAGTGGATGGCGCCCAACACTCCGGGAAAAAGGATTCCAAGTCATGGAACAGATCAATTGGGAGAACGCTATGCTTATGATTTTTTACAGGTTAATTGGGCAAGAACAGGGAAACCATTCTATCAAGTAAGCCTGCCCCAGTATCTCATCCTGGGTGTTCCCCTGGATAAATGTTATGCCTGGGGAAAAGAAATATATGCGCCAGGTGATGGGAAAATAATTCAGGCGGAAGATGGTTATGAGGAAAGGAAGAGAGTCAATTTCTTTTCTGATTTGTACATCGCTTTTAAAAATGCTAATAGTTTCAAGCCTGAAAAAGATAATATTCAGACGGTTGCGGGTAACTATATTATTATGAAACTCGCTGACCATGTATACGCTGCGTTCGCCCATTTGCAAAGGGGATCTGTGGCAGTTTCAGCTGGCCAGGTTGTGAGAAAAGGGGAGGTCTTAGGAAGAGTAGGGCATTCAGGCAATTCAACAGCTCCGCATCTTCATTTTCAACTCATGGACAGCAGTGATTGGCTTATAGCAAAGGGCATTCCATGCGCTTTTGAGAAGTATGACTTATATCAAAACGGTAAATGGGAATGTGTATCAAGGGGAGTTCCTTCAGATAAGGATAGAATAAGGTTTTAATGAATTGTCATTGTTAAAATATAGGAAAAAACTAGATACAAATGGGGGTATTGCGTTAATGCGAGTTTTAGCAAATCATCTTAAGCTTTTAATAGTAATGGGTATTCTCGTATTTGTTGTCATTTTAATGTTCGGACTTCCAAGAAATCAGTTACTTACTAATGATGAATTAAATACACTTATATCTGAAAAAGGAATTAATCCTATATCAACTAATGATATCGGTAGTTCGTATACAGATTTTGTATATAAAGATGTAAAAAGTAATGAGATGTTAGAGTTAATTGCCTATAAAAATAGGTGGGGTAAAATCATTACTAAGCAATATGCATTTTATAAATCAGACAGAATAGACAAAGTAGATGTTGAATATTGGGGAACTAAACCATTCTCATATAATTTAGATGGCTATGTTGGAATTGAAATATTGTGCAAAGACATTTTAGATGAGGCAAGGAGTGTTGAAGTAATTTTCGACAATGGTTTCGTAATACGAGCAAAGTTACAAGCTTCCAATATCTTGCTAATACAAGCTAAAAGAAATTTTTTATGGGAAAAACCAAAGTTAAAAACAATAGAAATATATAATGATAAAGGTAACGTTATACACGGGTTTTACTCATAGGGCTCTTAAGATGACTGCTATTTCATAAAGTGGTTATTTCTGAGGCTGATTAGGAGATACTGATGATAGCAATATTGGAGTAGCATTTCAAAATAATATTTAACAAAGGAAAGGAGAAAGCTGTGGAAAATTTACAGAGGATAGTGGTATTAATTGATGCGGATAATACACAACTTGCAAAAATAGAAGCGGTTATGCGTGAAATTTCTACCTATGGTCGTATTATAGTCAAAAGAGCTTACGGTAATTGGAAAAAAGAAGCCCTTAAGAATTGGGAAGATGAATTGAAGCGCTTAGCCATAAAAGCGGAACAACAATTTGATTATGTGGTTGGCAAAAATGCAACCGATATGGCCTTGGTAATTAGTGCGGTAGATTTGCTACACTCAGGTATATATGATGCTTTTGTTCTAGTTGCCAGCGATAGTGACTATACACCGTTAGCGATTAAACTTCATGAGTCAGGGGTTTACGTAATTGGTGTTGGTGAGAAAAAAACACCGGAAGCATTTCGAAATTCTTGTGATGACTTTATTTTTTTAGAAAATCTCACAAGTACCGCAAGCAAGACTAAGAGTATTGTAGCTGATGAAGCTTCTGTACAGAATCCATCAACTATGAAGGAAAAGCATGACCAAATTGCAAATATCGATGAAATTCATAATCTTTTAGAGATAGCATATGAAAAGTATCAAGATGCTAATGGTTTTGTAAATGTTAGCTCCGCAGGAACATTTCTAAAAAGAACAAAGCCCGATTTTGATTCTCGTACCTATGGATATAGTAAACTTCCAGATTTGTTGGCAGCATATTCAAATAAATATGAGATTAAAAAATATCGTGGAAAAGGAACTGTTAATATTATTGCTTATAAATGTCTCTAAGAATGTTTTATTAGCCGTAAGTAAAGTCATAAATTAGGTTATGTGTTTAGATAATAGTAATACACACCTAAGGAAAGTAAAAAAGATATCTGATACTATAAACAGCAGGCGATAGATAAGACTACCGCCTGCTGAGGGTCTGCCTTTATCCACATATTAATCAATCAATAAATAAGTGATCTTATTATCCTTGATTTCAAAATGATAATTCAACAAAAGGGGATCTGGCAAACCGGTTTTATCATAATCTCCATCTAGTTTGCAGGTAACAATAACTTGGTGTTCATTATTCATTACTTTTATAGGGTTCAGTGATACGTGTGCACTAAAATGATAGTTGTCACTCCAATTTTTTATTGCGTCTTTACCATGCATCGCCTTTCCCTCATCTATCGCCACTGCGCCCTCAGCAAAGCAGTTGACAAAGCCTGCTGGATCTGGCTTATTAGACGACATAATAAAATGTTTGATTACCTGTGGCATTTGATCTAAATTCATTCGTTACCTCCTTTTTGCGGGTGTTATATTGTGCGGATGATGCCGCCATCTAAGGTAATGTATTACCTTAATTCAATTTATTAATATGACCAGTATAACGTATAAAACCTGACATCAGCGTGTCAGGTTTTAATTTTTTTATTTCCATAGTCCTAACAGATACTGCAAAACGCTTGGCCAGTTCAGGAGTAGTTTCGTGACAGTATCGGAGGTTTGCATAAAATACTAAAATTGTATAATAATAGAGCATGAAATTTACTATGGAGGTTTACGTTATGAATGAAGCACTAGTGGTAATTGTAAGGGCTGTTATAAGTTATTTTTCACTGCTTATTTTTGCGCGTATTTTAGGGAAGGAACAGATTAGCCAGTTGACTTTCTTCGATTATATTGTAGGAATTACAATTGGTTCTATTGCTTCTGAAGTAACGGTAGATCTATCCAGCCGGGCTTGGCCACATTGGGTAGGGCTTGCAACCTGGGCAGTATTAGCTTATCTAATGGAACTGATCACAATGAGATGGAGATATGCTGCAAAGTTTTTTGAAGGGGAACCAACCATCGTTATCATGAGCGGAAAAATCATGGAAAATGTAATGAAGAAGATGAAATTTAGAATTACGGATATTTTAGAGCTATTAAGAAATCAAGGGATTTTTGATCTAAATGAAGTTGATTATGCCATTATTGAACCAAATGGCAGTCTTTCTGTATTAAAAAAACCCGAAAATCTTCCGTTAACTCCAAAGGATATGAATATTCAGGTAACACCTACCGGAATTAGCACGGAGCTAATCTATGATGGAAAATTAATTGAAGAAAATCTTCGTCAGATGAATAAAGATAATAAATGGCTGATGGATCAATTAAAAAAGCAAGGGATAAAGGATGTATCCGAGGTGTTTTTATTAACCTTGAACGATTCCGGAAGTATGTATCTTGATAAGTACAAGGACAAGATAAAGAAGGTCAAGGATATCGGTGATTATAAAGGACCGTTTTAGGAGGAGGGTGTATGAGAAAATTCTTAGTTATGGCAATCCCTATCGCAACGCTTGTATTATTTATTTGCATAATGTTAAGCGGTAGTTTTCTTAAAAAACCATTCGGTAAGAATGATGATGTAGCACAAATGTTAGAAAAAATTACGGTGGATGTAAACAAGGAAGCCTGGGATGAGGCGCTTGTAAATGTTGACGAACTGGACAATGCCTGGAAAAAAGTAATTAAGAGAATTCAGTTCAGTGAAGAAAGAGACGAAATTAATTATTTAACTTCTAATATAGCTCGACTTCAGGGAGCTGTGTCCGCGAAGGATAAGTCGGATGCACTAGTAGAACTGAACGATGCCAATAGCCATTGGAAGGAGTTGGGTAAATAAAAGGTATTAGAGAATAAAAGTATTTACAAATTGTGGGCTATGTGTTATATTTAAATCGTAAGTAGTAAGTAATAAGTAGTAAGTAATATGCTATTACTGTACAAATAACCAATAGGCATATTAATTACAGGAGGATATATCAATATGGAGAATTTAACACTAGCTCAGGGTTTTGCAATCGTATCACTTAATTCGCTGGACAGTCTGCATATGACAACAGCAAAAAGGATGGCGCTTCGCTGCATCTCGGCAGCAGTCATTCTAGAGCTTTATTTACAGGGTGCTTTTACCGAGAAGGAGGATCAACTCGTTCTAAACAGAGAGGTGCTTTCACAGCAGGAGATTACCCTTTATCAGGAAGAGATGCTGAGGCATATGTTTAAGAAAAAGGACAGTCTGGAAGGAACCTTTACTTGGTGGCTTATGAAAGCTTCCGCGCTCTCCGATAAAAGATTAAAGAAAGTGGAGCATGCAATCGCAGATTCCTTAAAAGGGCTAAATTTGTTGGAAGAAATTCCAACCCTTTTAGGTTGCGATTTATTATACGTAACAGCGGATATCTCCATGAGGGAGTATAGAAGCAACAGTTTGGAATATAACCGACAAACGGAAGGAATCAGAAGTGAGGTATTGGAGGAGGGGCAGCTAACAGACGAAGATATCGCAAAGCTCTGGCTTCTTCGGGAAAGTGCTTGCTTAAGAGAGATATTTACAAAAAATGAATTGGATAACGTTTTGATCCGTTTTAATGAACTGTATTTAAGTAGCCAGCTGGCAAAGAGGCTTTATGGGGTTTGTATCCATCATATGGCGGAAACTGCTATAAAGAACTTTCTGTCCTTTAAAAAGCAGGTAATGAGCACACCGGTCGGTACAGGTATAAATTTTGATTTTCCATTTATTGAACGTTCCCAGTCGGTATTCATTGATGTGGAAGCCATGTTTTCAAGCCCTGAGAAGCGTCTTGAGGACGTACTGAGGCGTTTGAATCGCTACGGTCATGAAGTTACTATAATTCGTGCGGGGGTGGTACCTTTATTAAAGATAGACAATGTCTTATATGAAGCAGTGCCTGATGCTATTATGGGAAAGATTCCGATTCAGGGTATGCGTCTTAGACGCTATCAGATATAAAAGGAGGCGTAAGAAATGTCAAGACAGCGTCCCCTTGAGAAGATAGCAGTGTCCGAATATGTTTCCATCGGAGAATTGGTCCGGCTTACTGGAAGCCGGTACAGTACCCTGAAGTTCTACACAGAGGAGGGAATGCTGCCCTTTGAACAGGAAGAGGAGAATCTAACACGGAGATTTCCAAGGGAACAAACAGTTGCAAGGATTGATGAAATTCAGGAACTGAAAAGGCAGGGATACAGTATTCCGGAAATTAAGAAGTTACTCTATGATTGATAATGGTATCTTGGTTTTGAAGGCATATGTAATGTTGAATAGCGATTTTTATAGATAGTAAAAAAGGTGACAAAATTAATGTGATGTGACTCCAACAAGGTAGATAGTCGGTGAATTTATTGGGGTCAGTTCAATGTTTTGTTACCTTTTTATTTATTAAAAAATACATCTCTTAGGTAATGGATTGATTTTCTTTGTGATTTCCTCTAAACTAATTGTAATTATTACAAGAGAGAAGGTAACATATGGGGAAGAAACTTCTGTACAGAATGACATTCAGGAAGAAGCTTATTGCGATATTCCTTCCGTTGGTTTTAATACCATTGATGATTGTCAGTCTTAGGATTTATGAAAAATCAAAGGGTATTATTCAAAACAATGTATCAACGTATACTCAGGAATACTTAAATCAGCTTTCAAACAATATCGAGTATAAGATAAACGAGGTCATAAAAATCAGTGCTCAGCTAACGGTTAATACTCAGTTGAACAATGGGCTTGTGAAGTATCATGACAGTAGTGCAGATCAAAAGACAAAGATAATGGAGGATATTAATAATATCTTTAGTAATACATTAAGTGTCTATGGTGATGTGAATGGTATCTATGTGTTTGATAATTATAACAATGAATTTTATGCCAAGAAAAGATATATCGGTAACAGTGATATAAGATCAGAGGAATGGTATCAGAAGGCTATCTCTAATAATGGAAAATATATTCTTTTTATCAAAGATGGTTCGAAAAAAACGATCGGGGTTGCAAGGAGTATCATTAATATCTATACAAAACAGAGCATTGGGGTAATTCTTGTAGATCTACCTTATACCTTGCTGGATAAAAGTATTAAAAGTAATCGTTATCTGAGTGATAAAAACGGTGTGATCTATATCCTTGATCAGGAAGATGAATTCATTTATACCTCGGAGGATGACAGAGTATTGACCTTGGACTTTAAAGATGGGCTTAAGCATAATAAGGATGGCTACGTTGTGCAAAGGATGGATGGAAACAATAAATTCATCGTATACCATACCTCTGAGGCGCTTAACTGGAGATTTGTATACATATGTGATATGAAGGAATTGATGAAGGATATGAACAGTATACGGACTACAATATTTAGCATATGCTGTGTTCTTGGCATAATTAGTATTGCATTAGCAGTAACCCTGTCCACCTATTTGCTGAAGCCTTTCAATGAAATTATACAGGCTATGAAGAAGGTTGAGAAAGGGGATTATTCAGTTCGTATACAGCCGAAGACCAATGATGAAATAAAGTATCTGATGCTGAGCTTTAACAATATGACGGATCATATTGAGAAGCTGATCCAAAGTGAATATAGTGCAAAATTAAGCCAGAAGGAAGCACAGTTGGATATGCTCCAACAGCAAATTAATCCCCATTTTCTATATAACACCTTTGAATCTTTAAGAGGACTAGCGATTACGGAAGGGAACAAAGAGATTGCAAATATGGTTAAGGCCTTATCAAATTTTATGAGATATAACCTGTACCGGGGCAAAAGCATCACAACCGTGGAGGAGGAACTAAATCATATTAAAAACTATATTATAATTCAGAATTATCGTTATGATGATAAGGTTGCACTGGTTATTGATATTAATGAGGAGATTAGGAGGCTGCCTATTCCTAAATTTACACTGCAGCCCCTAGTGGAAAATGCAATCCTGCATGGTATCATTGCAAAGAAAGAAAAAGGTCTCATTCATATATCAAGTATCCGATATGAGAATTATGCTACCATCATAGTCCATGATAATGGAGTTGGGATGAAAGCAGAATCAGTCAATGAGTTGAATTGGAACCTTCAAAATCATCTGGAGGTAAAAAGAGATGAGCAGACCAATATTGGTACCTTTAATGTGAATGAGAGGCTCAAACTGAATTTTGGAAAGGATTTTGGCCTTGCCTATACGAGTACCGAGGGAGTAGAAACCACAGTTGAAGTAAGATTACCACTGTTAAGTTTTACATAAAACAAATATGACTAATCGGATAATATTCAATCAAATTATCAGTAGCCGGGTAACGGCAGAAGGAGCAGCATGTTTAAGATTGTTTTGGCAGATGATGAAAAATATGTACTAGTAGTAATAAAATCAATTCTGAACGAACTGAGTATTCCGGTAGAGGTAGTTGGAGAGGCCTATGATGGAGAAGAGGCCTATGAACTTTGCCAGAGGTTACATCCGGATATCCTCATAACGGATATTTGCATGCCACGGGAGAATGGGCTGGATCTGATTAAGAAAATCAGGATAACCATGCCTTCCATTCAGATTATTATCTTAAGCGGTTATAATGATTTCTCGTATGCAAAGCAGGCGATCCATTTCGGTGTATCAGAATATTTATTGAAGCCTGTGGATGAAGACGAAGTCTATAAGGCGATCGACAAGATTGATAAGGAGCTTTCAAAATCGGATCATATGGATTATGAACAGGGTATTTTCAATGCTTTTAATGAGATGATACATGCCAGCGAGACAATTCTGAGAAGTGAAAAGCATTATTATGAAAGCTATATGAATGAATTCAGATTTGATACCCTCGGAGTACTTATCCTATATGATAGAGATAGCTTTATTGATAAGGCTAGATTATATCATTGTAAAGTTATACTGGATCAACAATTTGGTAGTTATGTTTGTGAAAATAAAAAGGATTCTCATGAACTGATATGCTTTTTCTCCAAGGCCGCAGCAAAAAATAAGATTCAGGAGGATGTGGCAGCGGTACAAAAGGCACTATTACAGCAAGGATATGGGGATATTTTAATTTCTTACGTAATTAACAGATTTGATGCGGTCAGGGTACTTACCGTTAAAAGTGTATATACAAAAGCAAGACAGGCTCTGGAAGCGTTTTTCTGGTATCAGCAGGAACAAATCTTTACGGAGGAAGGGTTTGAACTTCGAGAATTAAACCGATTGACAAGAAGCAACGATCAATCGGAGCTCATCCTTCTCTCTGTTCGGCTTATGAAAAAGGAATATACCATCAATATTGTAAAGTCGTATTTGGAATCTATCATAATGGAGTATGAATATGGGAATCCGGTAGAAATAAAACAGTTGATGTGGAGACTGTTGGAAAAAGCAATGGAAGTGATTTTGTTGCCTGGTGAATTCCGGGAAAGGATGAATAGCAGTAAGGCAGATTTCTTCTCCGTATTAAGTAAGGAAGAGGCGAAGGAAAGAGTACTGGCTTTGACAGCGGAGCTAATGGATACTTGTGGGAAGCAAAACGGTAATGATAATCAGGAAAATTTTGCACAAGCGATGAAGGACTATATCCATCGTAATTTTAACAAGGATATTGACCTGGAGAGCCTCGCAGCCCATCTCCATTTTAATTCCAGCTACTTAAGTAGCCTATTTAAGAAAAAGACAGGCTGCAATTTTAGCCGGTATGTAACAGAGGTCAGAATTGAACATGCCAAAAAACTGCTGGAAAGTAATGAGTTTAAGGTTTTGGAGATATCGGAGCAGGTAGGTTATCTGGATACCAAATATTTTACTAAGATGTTTAAGAATATGACCGGTATGACACCAAGTGAATATCAGCTGGAATATAAAAAAAATACACCATACATATCAAAACTGTCTCCTACCAAAGGAAGAGATATCAACATATAATTGATATTGTCAAAGGGCAAAACAAAGTTTATGCCAAAATCCTGTACAGGGAAGGTTACTTTTTGTCATTGCACAAACAAATAATTGATTGGGAGGAAGTTATGAAAAGGAATCGAGCATTAAGTTTATTAGTAGTTATGCTGATCATGGTTACCTGGTTTATGAGTGGATGTTCAAAAGAGGCAACAAAAACAAGCCAGAGCGGGGATAGCAGTAAAGATGTGGTAGCTGAGGATTCAACAGAAGGTGATAGTGAGGCGACTCCTGCTAAGGAGGAGCAAGAACAAATTACACTTCGGTTTTTCCATTATCAGGGTGAAGCACAGGCAGCTTATGAAACAGTATTTAAAGCTTATGAAGAGCAACATCCTAATGTTAAAATTGAATTCGAATTTTTGAATTCTGATAATTATAATGCTACACTTCAAGCTAGAATTGCAACGGATGATTGTCCGGATATCGTTGGTCTGCGTCCTGGAAAAGCGCTTGCTATTCCGCTTGCAGAGGCAGGTTATCTGGAGGATGTAACCGATCAGGTATGTGTCAGCGATATGACGGAAGGCGAATTAAAGACCTGTTCCCTGGAAGGTAAGGTATATGGGGTGCCTACCGACCAGGCTTACATATGTACCTACTACAACAAGAAGATTTTCAGTGATCTTGGATTAAAGGTTCCTACAACCTGGGCGGAATTCTTAAGTGCCTGTGATACAATCAAAAAGGCAGGGATAACACCAATTTCCTTAGGCTATAAGGATTCTTGGGTAACACAGCTAGCTCATTTTGCAATTGTACCTTCAACAATTTATAAGGAAAACATGAATTTTGATGATGAGCTTTATGCAGGAACTAAGAAATTCAACGGTGAAGAATGGCAGAAAGCCTTCGGTATGTTACAAGGCCTGATTGATAATGGGTATGTAACCAAGAATTTAATGAGTACTTCCTATGACCAACAGTTAGCAGGCTTTGCAAATGGCGACGCAGCAATGATGATTATGGGATCCTGGGCTGTATCGTTGATGAAGGACTTAAATCCTGATCTAGACTTTGGTTTGTTTATTACACCCGCATCAGACGATGGTGTGAACTGGATCTCTGCATCCGTCGGCGGTATGCTTGGTGTAAGTGCTAATAGCCCGAATAAGGAAGCAGCCATTGATTTCCTTAATTACTTTATTGGAAATGATGAAGTATATGCGCAGTATTTAAAGGATACGAACAACTTATCAGCAAGAGTCAGCGTTATCGCAGATTCTGATCCTCATTTGCAGGAGCTGTCAAAGCAGGTAACAGGCAGCTACATGTTCTTAGATGCTAATTGGCCTACCGGAGTACAGGATGTTCTTTTCAAGGTAATGCAGGAAGTAGCTATGGGTACCAGTATTTCTGACGGTCTCGACCAGATGGATGCAATTTGGCAGGAGAAAACGAAGTAAAGTACCTATAATAGTATCGATCAAGGTGCCGTGAAATAGTTCTAGATTGCTTCGTGCCTGTGAATAAATGGCACGAAGCAATTTCCAAAGGCTATTGGTGGCACCTTTTTTTATAAAAATAACGCTTTTTCTTGATAGTGAATTGACTTAATAAGAGTTGAACGGGAGATTCTATGAAAAAATTTAAAATAAATGAAAACATTGGTTGGGTTTTATTTCTGCTGCCTGCATTACTCTGTGTAGTTACAGTGTTAATCGTTCCGATCATCATGGGGTTTATCTATAGCTTTACCGATTGGAACGGGTTGGCGAAAGAGATTAATTTTATTGGCTTCCATAATTACACACGATTATTTCAGGATAAACAGTTTCTTAAAATTATGGGAAACACCATGAAGTTCTCGATTACCATTACTGTATTTCAGAACATCATCGGTCTGTTTTTAGCGACGAAGGTGGTAAAGGATTTTAGGGCACGTAATTTCTTTCGGGTTATATTCTACCTTCCGGCTGTACTCAGTGCTTTGGTAGTCAGCTATTCCTGGTCCTTCATTCTGGATGCGAATATGGGTTCGGTAAACAAATTGCTCGAAATACTGCAGCTTGACTTCCTGGCACAGGATTGGCTTGGAAACCCAAAGTTAGTTCTGATCGTAATCGCAGCTGTTGTAGTTTGGCAATTTTCCGGCTATTCCATGCTGATTTATATGGTAGGCTTGGGTGCAATACCGGAAGAATTATATGAAGCGGTAGATTTGGAAGGAGCATCAAAGTGGAAAAGGTTTACGAAGATAACCGTTCCCCTGCTGGCGCCCTCATTTACGATAAATATTGTATTAACTCTAATCAGCACGATGAAGTCCTTCGAACATGTTTATGCGATGTCCGGAGGAGGACCCGGATATGCCTCCGAGCTGATCTCTATTAAGGTTTATAAAGAAGCCTTCGCAAATTATAACATGGGTTATGCCTCAGCCATCTCAGCTGTTTTATTCGTTATGATTTCCATCTTATCATTCGTGCTTCTTGGATATTTAAGAAAAAAGGAGGAAATGTAATGAGCTTCTTAAAAAAGCTGAATAACTTCGGCAAAAGCAGTAACAGAAACCGAATCACATTAATCAATGCAATCGTACTTGTATTAGGCGCATTTTTGATTTTATACCCGATTGTAATGGTAATCCTGGCCTCCTTTAAATCGCAGCTAGAGATGTTCTCCTCCCCGTTTGCATTGCCGGAGTCATTCCAGTTTCGCAATTATGCAGAGGCCTGGGAGCGTATCAATTTTCCCACTGCCTTGAAAAATAGCTTAATTATGACCGTAGCACCGGTAATTTGTATCGTGGTATTTGGTTCCTTAGCCGGTTATGCCTGTGCCAGAAGTAAAACGAAACTGGTAAGGTTCATTTATAATCTATTTGTTGGCTGTATCATCATTCCTTTTTATACAGCGATGATCCCATTGGCTAACTATATGGGTAAACTCCATTGGAATAATACCTACTTCGGAGTTGCGATCGTTTATATTGGAATTAATATCTCTCTGGCGGTATTCATCTATACAGGCTTTATCCGGGCATTACCGATTGAGATAGAAGAAGCAGCCAGGGTAGATGGATGTTCCAGGTTTCAGACCTTTCTTAGGATTATCTTTCCAATGTCTGCACCGACGACAGCAACGGTAGTAATACTTAGCAGCTTATCCATCTGGAATGATTTCTTAATACCGTTAATCTTATTGTCAAGAAAGGAAATGAAGAATTTGCCCATCTCTTTGTTTACCTTTCAAGGGCAGTATAACACAGAATGGAATTTAACCTTTGCAGCACTGGTACTCGCAGCTATTCCGATTGTAATTATCTATATTGTACTGCAGAAGTACATAATCAAAGGGGTTGCCAGCGGTTCACTAAAAGGTTAAGCACAGATATAAATTAAGTGGAGGGCTGATGCATGGATCAAAATCGATATACCTTTGAGGGCTGCTCATTTATTTGGCTGCCTCAAGAGACGATAGAGGTAAATCAATATGTGGAGTTTTATGAAGAATTTAACCTGGGATATTTTGGTAGTGAAGGCCAAGCGCAGCTGAGGATCTCCTGTGACAGTGATTATGCGGTTTGGATCAATGGCAGCTTTGTGGACTGCGGACAGTATGATGATTTCCCATATTATAAGGTCTATGACGTACTTGAAGTTTTTGAGTATCTGAAACCGGGGAAGAATAGAATCTGCATTCAATGCTATTATCAGGGAGAAGACAGCGGAACCTATTATACTGGTTCGCCCTGTTTGATCTATCAGCTGCGTTATTGTAATAGGATTAAGGCTTGTAGCAAAGAACATACCCGCTGCAGAAAATCCTTGGCTTATCAGCATGGGAGTATGCCAAAGAATCAGATCGGGTTTGTCTATCAGTATGATGCAAGCAGACAGGATGATTGGCTGTTACCAAATTATCAGGAAAAAGGTGGTTGGGAAGCAGCAGCTGTGAATCCAGAACGAAGTACCGACCTGACTCTTTATCAGAGGCCGATTCAAAAATTGAAGCAGCAAGATTGCCTTCCCTGCAACATTATAGCGCAAGGGAGCTTCCTGCGGCAGGATCAAAAGGATACGGATATTGCCCGTGCTATGGGCAGGGATTATCTATCTCATAGAGCCTTTGATGAGTTATTTGATGGTGATGCAAGTCTCTTTTCTAGGGAAGGTAGCAGTATCCGTTTGCGAACAGAATCCCTTAATCAGGGCGAGGGAGCATATCTGATCATTGATTTAGGAAGAGAAGAAGCGGGTTTTTTCCACCTACAGCTTTCAACGGAGGAGGGAACCAGGATTGATATTGGCTATGGTGAACATCTGGAGGATATGAGAGTCAGAACTTTGATTGAGACCAGGCATTTTGCAAGTCGTTATATCTGCAGTAGTGGTAATCAGTGTTTTACGCACTACTTCTCAAGACTGGGAGGAAGATATTTACAGATACATATCCATACAAAGGCGGGGGTCCCTGTTACAATAAAATACATCGGGTTGATACCCGTAGAATATCCGGTTGAGGAAAAGGGCAGCTTTTCCTGCTCCCAACTTCTTCATGAAAGAATCTGTCAAACCGCGGTTCGTACCTTGCACCTGTGCATGCATGAACATTATGAGGATACCCCTTGGAGGGAGCAGGCCTTGTATGCGATGGATTCCAGAAATCAGGCGCTCTGTGGATATTATTGTTTTGGGGAATATGCGTTTGCCAAGGCATCCTTTCGGTTGCTGGCAAAAAGTTTGAGAGAGGATGGATATCTTGATATCTGTGCTCCAGGAAGGGCTCCGATTACGATCCCCTCCTTTACTATGGCGTGGATTATGGAGGTTAAGGATTATTATCTATATAGCGGCGATCAGGAATTTGTTCTGGAGAATCTGGAGATTATCAAGAATATTTTAAATAAACGGATTACTGAGCTGGAGAATGGTTTATTAATTACTCCCAAGGAGATAAAATACTGGAACTTTTATGACTGGGCAGATGATTTGTCCGGAGAGCCGATCATACGGAGCTACGAGCTGAAGGAGCGAAGAGATGCCCCCCTCAATCTATATTTCATTATGGCACTTGAGGCAGCAGCTTACTTGCTGGATTATTGTAAAGATCCCATTACTTCAGATCATTATAAAAGGATAGCAGCTGATATAAGAGCTGCATTTCATAAGAACTTCTGGAATAAAGAAAGAGGCTTATATCATACTTATCTTCCTCTGAAGGGTAATGAAGTGTATTCAGAGCTAGTTCAATCCCTGGCAATCTGTGCAGAGGCTGTCCCGAGGCAGTTGCAAGAGGCCTTGCTGCAGAAGGTTTCGAAGGAAGCTAGTGATGTTACAAAGGCTACCCTGAGTATGACATTGTTTAAATATATGGCACTGATGAAGGAGCCTGCGCGATATGCTCAGAAAGTATATGATGAGATCGCTAGGGAATGGGGATATATGCTTTCTCACAATGCCACAAGCTTTTGGGAAACATTAAAAGGAGCAAGTGATTTTGATAACGCGGGAAGCCTTTGTCACGGCTGGTCAGCGATACCGGTATACTTCTACTATGCCTATATTCTTGGGGTCAGACCTCTGGAACCTGGTTTTTGTAAATTTGTACTTGATCCTTTAGCACCAGGCTTCTATCACGCAAAGGGCAAGGTGCCAACCCCGTATGGTGAGATTCAAGTTGAATGGAACAAATGTGGTGAGAACATTGTAATAAAGAGTACCTATCCACCGGAGATAGAAGGTTTGCAAAGTTAAGGTAGGGTTCTTAACAATGGATACCTATCTTGGATTCAAACCATGCAAAACCAACAGTTGCACTACCAGGTTCATCCGGAGTTTCTGGATTACCCAGAGCAATAAGAAAGGAACCACCTGGTGGCATGATGAATTTGCCATCCTCAACATCGCTTATCGTAGTTCTGGCAGGGGCTCTTCTGACAAAGGCTTTCACTCCCCCCTCTGGGTCACCAATTACATTACTTGCTTGAAGGGATTTTATATTTGTCCTGGGAGGTGGGCACAGGGCTTGGTTGGCAGGAAATACGGATGTTACTAGATTTGGACATCCGGGTGGATTGGAATTAAACCATATCTGTGCTCTTATTGGGGAATCGCCGGTATTTGAAACTCCCCAAAAATAAACGTGAAGGTTAACTCCGGAATTGTAAGGATTGAATAGTTCAACCCAGGCGTTCCTTCCGTTTCCGAATATTAATTCATCGGTAGAACCAATAAAGTAGTTCCCTTGGAGCGATAAATATAAAGCATAAGGCATGCCGGCTACCTGAGTTATTGGATTGGGTATAAGGGTCGAATTCTCATTATTACAGCTTTTCATCTTATCATACCTCCATTATATATTAGTTAATCTCTTCTTCCGACCAGCCGAAAGCCACTCTTCCGAATCCGGATTCCTTCATTGTTTCCGGGTAGGATAGGGTGATAATCAACGAGCCACCGGGAGGAAATATTAATGCGCCATTTTCTTCGTTTACAATTGTAATCTCTGGATCAACCTCTCTATTAAAAAGTTTATTTCCGTAGATAGGCTCTCCGGGAACGTTGTTTGCTTGAAGTATATCTACCCTTGGCCTTGGAAGTGGTTGGATTGCAGTATTCGCCGCAGTTACTAATTCTGAACGCATAGGGCATCCAGGGGGGACTGCATTAATCCATACCTCCGCTTGAAGCGGAAGCTGACCAGTATTTGTAATTGTCCAAACATAGATAGAAAGATTTACACCTGAATTAATAGGATTTACTAACCCAGCCCAGGCTATCGTCCTGTTACTGAATTCTATTTCATCCGCATATCCTACGAAGTATTTTCCCTGGAGTGACAGGTATAAAGGATAAGGCATATCTGCAACTTGAGTTATGGGATTAGTGAGAAGAATTGGGCTTTTATTATTTTCGCAGTATTTCATTTTGTTCACACGTCCTATTAATATATTTTAAATAGTGGTACTTTTCAATAATATAGTATGTAGAAGATAGAGGTATTGTGCCGAAAAATGTTTCAGCTGTACAAGTGAAATATGCGAATAACTGTTACGATGAGGAGATAGGTTAGATACTGGTATTAACATTTTTTTACTCCCTGAATAGAATATTAGGTAATGTCAGGAAGGAAGTTTGGAAAGTGAGAGAGCTTAATTCTCAAAAAGTATTTGTGCAATACCGGGATATCATGAAACCAAATGAACCTGTTATGGGTAGAAAATATACGATAACACATTCGGATACCACTGGAGAGCTATTTGTGTTTGTGTCCAAGAATTATGCTGATGATCAAATTACTAGTATGCGTGACGAGGTAAGGGTTGCCTGGGAACATCATAAAAAAGGTCTGGCTTTAATTGGCTCGGTGATTGTAGATGGGAAAGGTGTAACAGGAAATTCTTATATTAGAAATAAGATTTTCTATAATGAAATGCCTACTGCACTTCAAGCCTTACGCAAAGCTGACAGATTCTTGTTTGACAATGAGCCTAAGCTTGACGACACACCGGTATTTATTCACTTTATCTCAAGTAATCGTGAATATAACAAGACCTATGATTTTGGGGTGATTGGAAGTTATAAATAAATCTTTGTTATGTTTAGCATGAAATGAATTTTAATCAAAGAGATAAGTTGCAAAAAAGTAATCTGCGACTTATCTCTTTTTTATTTCGGGTTCTTTGACTGTGTGAAACCCTGATTGGCAACGTCCTATTCAGAAATCAATATAAATGCTAATATAAATATTAATCTGATAGTTATAAGGATATAATGGAAATGATATTACAGAATAAAGTTTAGTTTGAGGAGGTTGGTATCGTGGATAATCAACAGCAAAAGGGCAATGAAGTATCAGAATTTATCATAACGGTAGATGAACAGGATAGTGAAACGGGAACCATGGAGAAAGTGGAAGTACACAGACAAGGGATTCTCCATCGTGCATTTTCTGTCATAATATTTAATCATAAGGGGGAAATGCTTCTACAGAAAAGAGCTAAAATGAAGTATCATTCTCCGGGACTATGGAGTAATACCTGCTGTAGTCATCAAAGAGTAGGAGAAACTCTAAAGGAAGCTGTTTCCAGGAGGATTCAGGAGGAGTTAGGTTTTACATGCGAGTGTAAGGAAGTGTTTCAATTTAAATACCGTGTGGAATTTGATAACGGGTTGATTGAAAATGAAATAGATCATGTATTTTGGGGTTATTATAATGGAATAGTAATTCCTAAGAAAGACGAAGTCGAAGAAATTCAATGGGTTAATCCTGATAAGCTTAGTAAGGATATGAAGGAGCATCCGGAGACATTCACGTATTGGTTTCGGATATTAATGGATCAACCAGAAATGTTATCGCTGGATAAACAAATAGCAGGGGATAAGTAATGGAAATGTTGAACAGACAAGCCATAGGGGAGGCTCATGGTAAGCTGATATTAGTCGGGGAGCATATTGTGGTATACAATAAACCTGCCATTGTGATTCCTTTTCCTTTAAAAATTAGAGCGAGTATGAAAGGAAGTCCCGGTGAAATATCATTAGCTTCAAAGCTTTATACGGGAAATTTACAGGGGATACCGGCTAGTATGATGGGATTATACGAATGCATCAATAGATCCTTTGAAATTTGTATGAAACCCAAAGAAGGGGTTCATATCGATATTGTGTCGGAGATTCCAGAAGGGCGGGGACTCGGTTCCAGTGCAGCTTCGGCCACTGCAGTTATCAGAGCAATTTTTAACTATTTTCATGAATTTCTTTCGGAAGAGGTGCTTTTTTCACTGGTAGAACTAGCAGAGACTTATGCTCATGGAAAACCTAGCGGTATCGATATGGTGGCTGTCTCTAGAGAAGAACCTATTCTTTACCAGAAGCGAGTGAAAGAAATATCCTTAAACGTACCAAACGCCTTTTATATCGTTGTAGCGGATAGCGCAGTAGCTGGAGATACTAAAAAGGCAGTTGAACATGTAAGAGAAAGAAAGCTGCAAAGACCAACGTTGATAGATCATATTATAAACCAAATAGAAGAAATCGTGATCAAAGCAAAAGAGGCTTTCTTAGATGGAAATCCTGAATTATTGGGAGCCTTACTGTCATTAAATCATGAGAAATTAAAGGAACTGGAGGTCAGCAGTCCAATGTTAGATCACTTGGTGGAGGTTGCTATGTGCTCTGGAGCATTGGGAGCTAAGCTAACCGGTGGTGGACTAGGTGGTTGCATTATAGCACTTACTAAGAACCCAAGTGAGGCTAGGAGGATCGCAAAGGTGCTTGTTAAAGAAGGGGCTAAGGAAGCTTGGTATTTTTCAACTGATTCGAATATGCTTTATGGGAATGAAAGTGAAAAATAAAAGGTGATATATGAAATTGAATAAATAAGATTGAATAAACGAAATTGACTAAATGAGATTGACTAAATGAAAGTGGATAAAATGAAGGGTGGTAGGTTTGAAATCAACGGCCAGAGCAAATACTAATATTGCATTAATCAAGTATTGGGGGAAACGAGACGAAAAGCTGTTTTTACCAATGAATAGTAGTCTCTCTATTACCCTGAATAATTTTTACACGATTACAACTGTAGAATTTAAGGAAGAACTTAAAGCGGATATTTTGATCTTGAATCATGCTCCGGGAAGTGCCAGGGAACAGCTTAAGGTATCCTCATTTTTAGATATCATAAGAGAACGTGCCGGTGTGGTGCTCTATGCCAATATAATTACTGAAAATCATGTCCCGACAGCAGCAGGCTTTGCTTCCTCTGCCTCTGGTTATGCAGCCTTAGCGGCAGCAGCTGCGAAGGCAATTGGACTTACCCTCTCCGAGGTGGAATTATCTAGGATAGCAAGACAGGGATCAGGTTCAGCATCCAGGTCAATCTATGGCGGATTTGTAGAATGGGAGAAGGGATGTCTGGCAGATGGAGCAGATTCTTTCGCTCGTCAGATTATAGATGAGAATTCCTGGAGACTGTCGATCTTATCCGTAGTAATTACATCCAGTAAAAAAAGGGTATCTAGTAGAGAAGGAATGAAAAGAACGATAGAAACATCACCTTTTTATAAGGGATGGCTGGATACCGTAGAGAGTGATATGAACTCAGCAAAGAAGGCAATAAGGAATAGGGACTTTGTAGCACTTGGGGAAGTCCTGGAAGAAAACGCTCTGAAAATGCATGCAACCATGCTTGGTGCAAAACCACCGATTATCTATTGGGAAAGCGGTACCATGGATGTTATTCATTGTATTCAGAAGCTTAGACTAGATGGAATACCAGCGTATGTTACTATTGACGCAGGACCAAATGTAAAAGTTCTGTGCCAGCCTGAGCACGAAGGAAAAGTAGAAAAAGTCCTTTTGGAGCTAAGTAGCGTTCAGTCTGTAATCCCGTGTTATCCTGGAGAGGGAGTGCGGTATTTATCATAGAAGAACAGAGCACGAAACGGAATAGGAAAGGCATATAAAACATGAGAAATCAGAGTAATGGGAATAAAGAAACTGATCATAACATCGAGATATGGGAAGATCTTGTTAATATGAAAGATTTAGTTAAGGCATTAACCATATGTATTATCACAACCTTTAGTGGATATTTCCTTTCTCCGAAAGACTCCTATAAACCGTTACTGTTTGGTTTAGCCGGTGCAATCGTGGGGTTTATTATTTCCAGTTTCTTAATTGAACCTAAGAGGGAATTCATACAAGAGAATTAGGAGCAGAGGATGAATGATGTCTATTTGATTCAGATGATAATTGCAGCTACGATTGCAGCAATACTATATACCATAATAGGGGCAACACCAGGAGCGGATGAGACAGCAACAATTGCTCCTATCACCTTAATACTGGTGTTAACAGGGCTACAGCCAATTGTTGTTTTAGCCTTTTTTATGTCAGCGATTGTTGCCAGTAAGCTAATTGATGCGGTGCCGATATCGGTTGCAGGGATTCCTGCGGGCGTAATGTCCACACCAATGGTGGAGCATGCTCAATTGCTAAAAAAAGAGGGGCTAACAGACGTAAGCATCCGTAAAATCGCGTCCGGAGCAATCATTGGAAACCTAGTCTCAATTCCGGTAAGTTTATTATTAGCCAATATTTTAGTGCCCTTTGCTAATGTAATTAAGGAATATGGGGATATTGTATTCTTTCTCGGTGCGATTCTTTTAGCTCTGATGAGCAGGCACCGATGGATATCGCTTGTCATAATCCTACCCTTTGCATTATTAATTCAAGGCTTAAGATATTTATATTGGGAGATTGGTGCGGTGCAGCAGGGAACCAATGTATTTACCTCCTTCTTTCTTGCTATCACAATTGGGCCTGCGATTTTAAGCTTATTTGAATTACTAAATAGTGAGAAAAGAAACAAAATGAAAACATACCATAAAAAATCTATTGGCTTAAAAAAAGAAGTAACGATGAAAGGATTGCCTAATCCATTTAAAATATTATCAGGAAGAGAAATTGGATACAGCACCCTGGCATCTTTCATCGGCAGTATTATATTTATGTTAAGTCCTGTAGGGCTAACCATATTTTTTGGTGAGCTATTTGCCAGCAGAACAAAGGATCCTATTAAGAAGGCTTCTTTAGCGGTTACCTGTATGGAAGCATTGGCTCAGTCTACTTATATTGCAGGGACACTCATCCCTCTGATCGCCCTTGGTATTCCCTTATCGCCAGTAGCGATTGGACCTGCCAATCCCTTGTTTAATGCGCAACCCGTATTTTCATTAGAGCATAATATGCATCATGTCCTGTCCATGAGTGATTTCATATGGGCTACGATCATTGGAGCAGGCATAGCTTCAGTTTTCACTTATTCTATCGCAGTAAAATATTCCCGAAAAGTTTGTCTCTTCTTTATTCAGAAAATACCGCATGAGGCGATACTAGGTCTATTCCTTAGTCTGGTATTATTATTGGCATACATGGATGGTGGCTTTGTCAACATAGCAGGAATCCTGTTAATTGGTCTAGTATCGGGGGTCTTACATCGATTAGGAGTAAATTATGGAGTCCTTTTTATGATTTTGTATGCAGCACCATGGCTGGTTCTTAGTATATCGTAAGATATGGAAGGGAAGTTGAATGAGTAACGAAAGCCTAAGCGTTAAGGTACCGGGAAAACTAATGATTGCCGGTGAGTATGCGGTATTATCAACCGGTTATCCAGCCATAGTTACTGCAGTTAGCCGATCAATTAATATAAAAATAAATCAAAGCAGTATTTTTAAACTTTCCTACCATGCCTTAGAGCTTCCGGAAGTTACCTGGAGCTTTGATCATAATGGAGCTGTCGTTGGTCTGGAAGGGGAAGAGTATTCTTTTATCAAGGAAGCAATAAGAGTAGCTTGCCAATTTTTAAAGGAAACGACCGTTATGGTAGTTCCATTTCATCTTCAAATAGAAAATGGACTAAACGATCTCTTAACCGGCAAGAAGTATGGACTAGGCTCCAGTGCTGCGATTGTAGTTGGGGCGATTAGTGCCATCTTAGCTTTTCAGGGTAAAAATTTGGAACATGAGCAGCTAAAGCTCTATAAGTTATCCTGTATTGCTCATTTGAAATCCCAAGGAAATGGTTCAGGAGCCGATATTGCAGCTTCTGTATACGGGGGATGGCTCTGTTATTATCGATATGATGTGGCATGGCTTAATCACAAACTGTACGATCAAAATGCAAGTATCAGCAGTCTGATTCATATACCGTGGCCGAACCTATGCATTGAAAAAGTAGTACTGCCTGAAAAAATCAGGTTCATGGCGGGCTGGACGAAGCAAATGGCTAAGACTTCTCCCCTCGTTGATCAAATAGAAGCTTTTCAAAGGCAGCGACCAAAGCAATATGAAGTATTTCTAGAAGAAAGTAAAGCTGCCGTAGAGGAATTTATCAGATCCTGTGAATTAGGGCAGGAAGCAGGAATCTTTCGTGCAATCCAAAGGAATAGAAGGGCGTTACAATACCTTAGTGATATAACCGGAGTGCAGCTAGAGACAAAGGAAATTAGGAGTCTATGCCACATTGCTGATCAATATGGTAAAAGTAAATTTTCCGGTGCTGGCGGTGGAGATTGCGGCATTGCCTTTTTAGCGCATAGCGAAGAAATGGAAGCCTTGAAACAGGAATGGGAGCAGGCTGGTATTATGCCCTTGGATTTACAAAGCTCTGAACATGGAGTTGTAAGGCTTGTCTAAAGCCAGCTAAGGAATCATCTAGGGAAAGTAGTGGAACAACGAAGTAGCCATAAAAGGTAAGGTTTACATTTCATCTTTTATGGCTTCTACAATAATAGATAAGGCAGAGATATCTTCCTCTGGTATACCGGATATGCAAAGTCTAAGGTTTTGCTCGATACTATTTGTCGAATAAAATTGTGAAGATGAGGAAATAAGAATATTCTTTTGGGCTAATTTTTCTATAATTACATTAACTGAGACACTAGAAGGCAGTGTTAACCATAGAAAAAGACCTTGATTTGGGACGTGAAAGGATAAGCCAGTCGGACTCGTGTGGGTTAAAATTGCCTTGCATTTTAATAACTTACGTTTATAACAAGCATTTACCTTTTTAATATGCTGGTCATACATACCTGATTTTAGAAAGAAATCAAGTGCCCCTTGCGTAATGCTTGAGGTACTTATATCCAGCATATATTTATATTTTATAATGGTATCACAAAGGGTACCGGGGAAAACCATTGCTCCTAACCGAATTCCTGGCATGAATGTTTTAGAAAAACTGCGAAGATAAATCGTAAGATCATTGGTATCGTAGTAGTGTAGTGGCAGTGTTCGTCGATCTACAGCTAAATCAGCCAGATAGTCATCCTCAATTAATACTACTTGATAACGAGAGCAAAGTTGAACAAGCTTCTTTTTATCATTCTCTGTTAAGGAATAACCAGTTGGATTATGATACATTGGGATGATATAGAAGGCCTTGATACCTTCCTCTTTAAAAATGAGTTCCAATTCATCCAGATGAATCCCCTGTTCATATCTACGAATTCCAATATAATTGATGTTAAGACTATCAGCCATATCCAGAACCAGATTATAAGTCGGTATTTCCACTAAAAGCTTACCTTCTGATGCAGTGGGAAATAGGGCTTTCAGAGCCAGGTAAATCCCTTGTTGTGCTCCATGAGTGATTAAGATCTGGGAAGCTGTAGTATACACACCACTTTGCTCAAATCTTTCTTTTAAAGTCTCTCTTAACTCTTTTAAACCTAGCGGTGTATCATAGTTAAATAGCGTTTTTTTATGCTCTTCGATCGCTCGGTTCATTGCATGAGTAAAAGCTTGATAAGGGATCAGAGTAGGGTCGGGTTTTACGGTTTTAAAATCAATCGTCTTTGACATGGCAACTTCCTTAGCATCAGTTCCAACCACATAGTAGCCTCCTCTTGGTACGCAATAAAGGATATGCAGATCCTCCAAAGACTGATAGGCTTTATTCACAGTAATCTTGTTCACAGAAAGTTTGATTGCAATTTCTCTGCATCCTGGAAGTCTTTGTCCTTTTTTTATGTTCCCTTGTTCAATCTCATTTAGAATATATTCTTTTACTAGTTCTATTTTATACACCCTAAGACCTCCCAGATATGGATTGATAGAAACTGTAGTAGTACAGAATTGATTTGTAGCATTTGAACTACTAATGTCTGTATTATATACTGAAATAGTATATTTTGGAAGATGCAATTATAAATTAATACGATCAACTTGATTACAGGTGAGATCCAGGAAAGGATGACAGTAAATGATAAAACTAGATATTGAGAACTATCTAAGAGTAATCCCACTCATTCAAAATACAGATATGAATACCCTGTTTGCTTTGTCTGTTTTGGAAGGAAAGGTAGGAGGGGAAGTTTATGTTGATGATCTAGCAACCCCTAAATCCTTTTATATTCAGCATTCATATGGAATGGCTTTCCTTTATGGAGTAACAAGCAAAGAAGAGTTTTATGTACTATTGAAAACTCATATGCTTAATTTGAATAATGAAAGAATTAAGTTCGAATGGCTGCAAGTTTACCCACCGTCACTATATTCAAAAATAGACGCTATGTTAGGAGATAAACTAATAAAAAAGAAACTCAATGAGCCATATGATCAATCATATTTACCGGAAGAAGAAAAAAAGGTATTAGAATATCAAAGAATTAATTTTGCTTTTCATAAGGATAAATTTCTAGAATTTAAAAAGAGTCTTGTAAATAAAAACTGCAGAATTGTTACAACATCGGAAGGTATTTTTAATCAATTAGAGGGGAGCGTCATACCGAAATACTTCTGGAAAGATTCTAGAGAATTCATGAATCATGGTATTGGTTATACCTTATTGTTAGAGAATGATTTTCCTGCATCAACTGCCTTTTCATCCTATTTAATTGAAGATAAACTGGAAATAGGAATTGAAACGCACAGTAAATATCACGGTAGGGGCTTTGCTCCTTACGTGTGTTCGAAATTAATTGATTATTGTATGGAGCATGGTTATGAACCAGTCTGGTCCTGTAATTCTGGTAATATAGGATCCAGAAAGCTTGCACATAAGTTGGGTTTTGAGGAAGTAAAAAGAGTACCATATTATCGTTTGCCAATATGATATTTAGGTAGCTTTTAAAGGATAGATTTATATAAGTCTTTTTATAATTGGAAAAAGTGCTTTATAATAATTCCAATCATAAAAAGACTTTATAGAAAATCTGCATTTATCATGGTTGCATTAAATGAGATTGTTTTTTATGTTCCGATATTTAACTGTTTTGCGATTTTCTCCAGGAGCTTTTGCACCGGATCGCCGTGAGCCCGGCATATCCTTCTTAATTCAAATAAATTCATATCCCTAGAAACAACATTAACCCCATATCTACAGGTTAATCCGGCTTCCAGACCAACCTCCTTCATTACTTTTATGGTATTGTCGTTATATGCCCCATAAGGGTATGCTAATGTAGTTGGAACCACACCTGTATTGTCTTTGATTTTATTTTGCAAAATTTCCAAATCTTCACGTAATTTAGTCTCGTAGTCATTAAAACATTCCCCATTTTTTTGATTGCAGCCCACTCTTATTGAATTGTAAGAATGTAAGTTATATGTATGATTTTGCAACTCCACCAATCCTGAACTAAGCATCTCGTTTAAGTTATCCCAGGACATATGAGAATATTCTATATTTTCATCCTTTACTATTGAAAAAGCATCAGTGCTTTTTCCAACAATAGATAAGACAATTTTCATATTATACTTTTTAAGTAATGGGAAAACATTTCTATAGGTACTGAGATATCCGTCATCAAAAGTCAAAATAATTGGCTTTTCCGGAAGTAAGGTATTGTTGTTAACAAAATCTAACAAATCCTGCATTGTAATAGTGGTATAATGATTTTCACTCAGATATTTTAGATCTTTCTCAAATTCATCTGGAGTTATAGTGTCTTTGCCTACGCCTTTTTCTTTCACATGATGATACATAATAATGGGTAGATAGAGTTTATCAACTTTAGACACCGAAGCTTCTTTATTGTTATCAATATTATTTAATAACGAGGAGATTAACAAACAAAAGCTGATTAAACATATTAATAAATAATTATATATTTTGCTTAGACTCTTCATATAACCATGCTCAACTTCCCTTATTTATAATTATATACTTATGTTTTTAAGGGTAAAAAATTCCTGCAGGTGAGAATTTTAACGGATTTATTTGAGAATTAATATTTAGACTTTTTCAGGATAGAATACTCATCATTCTATGGTCAGTGAAGATTAATTCGTAAAGAATAAACATTTCTGATATACTGGAATGAACAGAAATAGGAGGGAGACAAATGTCGGATCAGAAGTGTCAGGAAGAGTACATACGTAGAATTCATAAAGTACAGGACTACATCGAGAATCATTTGGGGCAATCCCTATCAATCGAAGAACTATCGGGTGCAGCAGGGTTTTCCAAATATCATTTCAGCAGGATCTTTCAAGGCATATTAAATGAGCCCTTAGCCCATTACGTGAACCGGATTCGAATAGAGAATGCATTGTTTTTGCTGGCACACCGGGCTGATAAAAATATGACGAATATTGCCTATGAGCTAGGGTTTTCGGATTCGGCAGTATTTTCCCGGGCATTTAAGAATTACTATGGTGTCAGTCCTAGAGAGTATCGGAAGGAATATAGCAAGAATTGCAAAGATTCTTTTTTATTGTCTGAGTACAATAAGAATACAGCAAAAAAAGAATGGTCAGGTAATACGCCTCCGGTTACGGGACAGATTACCATTACAAACCTTAAGGAGAAGCAGCTTGCTTATGTGAGACATACAGGTACTTATATGACCTTAGCAAAGGAGTATCCCAATCTGCTTCAGACATTACTAACATATGCAAAGAAGCAGAATTTTCTTGTAGAGGATCAGAACTGGGTGCTAGCCATGTATCATGACAATCCTGAATTCACAGAGGAGAGTCAGTTTCGTACCAGTATCTGTATAACGGTACCAGAGGAAATTCTGATTAAGGAAGACGGAATCCTTGGAAGCATGAAATTGGAAGGCGGTCTGTATGCCATCGGACATTTTCGGATATTGCAAGAACAGTACTCAGATGCCTGGGACCATATGTATCGGGAGTGGATTTTGGGCAGTGGTTATGTTCCAAGAAACTCCTATCCATTTGAGGTGTATTGCAACGATCCGTATGCCGATGAGAACCATTTCCATGAAGTAGATATTTATGTTCCCATTGAGCCCATTCTTTTCTAACCTGCTGTAAATTATTACAGAGGTGAATATATGGACGAAATTAAGATTCAAGGAGCACGAATTCATAATTTGAAAAATATTAATCTGACAATTCCGAAACGTCAACTGGTGATCATTACCGGTATTAGCGGTTCTGGTAAATCCAGCCTTGCATTTGATATTCTGTTTGAAGAAGGTAAGAACCAGTATCTAAGTTCCATTGGCCTTTTAGCCGGACTGGATAAGGAGGATCGGTTCGATTCGATAGAAGGCATCGGGCCATCGGTGGCGATACGCCAGAATACAATCAGGCAGAGTAATCCTCGTTCTACTGTTGGTACAAAGACTGGGATTCTTAATCAGTTAGCCCTTGTTTATGCCAGCGACGCTAAAGCCTTGGGTGAGCCGAGGGAGCATCTGTCGCCAAGCTTCTTTCTCTATACTACAGCCGAGGGCATGTGTCTTAGCTGCCAGGGCAGAGGTTCTTATTATAATATCAATCTAGAGCAACTAATTTCAGATAAAGCAACAACATTATTAGAGGTTTTTGAGAGTCTGCAGGTAACAGCTGGGTTCCTGCAGCTTCTTAAGAAGAAATATGGTATTTATTTTAATACCCCATTCTGGGAACTCCCAGAGACTATTCAGGGCGAAGTGGTTTATGGAACCTATGAGAATGGCAAACAAAGCTACTGTCTGGAACGGATACTAAGAAATGCTTATGAAAAGGACGAGGATGTGGAGGAGGTCTATGCTAAGGCAACCTGTCCCACTTGTCAGGGAGATCGGCTTGGCCTAGATGCAAGAGAGGTATTCCTCGGTGGAAAACAGATTGGGGAGCTTGGGCAGATGACTCTTTCTGGTCTTTTACGATTTCTAAATGAGATACCGGAGAAAGAACTATCTCAGTTTGGCAAGAACGTGCTAAAGAAGGTGAAGGAGAAGTTAAGGCATCTGATTCAATTTCGATTAGGACATCTGACTCTTTATCGAGAGATGGCATCCTTAAGCGGTGGCGAGGTACAGCGCATTTTTCTGCATTTACATCTGGAGTCCAGACTGGATTCCCTGATCTATGTCTTTGACGAACCGATGGCAGGATTACATCCATCGGAGAAGCAGAGTATGATCAAAGCGGCGAAGGAATTAAGAGACCTTGGCAATACCGTGATCGTGGTGGAACATGATAAAGAGATGATCCGTCAGGCTGACCATATTATCGAGATCGGCCCCAGGGCAGGAGCAGAAGGTGGAACCGTGGTCTATCAGGGTAATTATGAAGATTACAAGAAAGCGGACACTTTGCTTAGTCACTATCTTTCCGATAAAGGTATGATACGTAAGCGCACCGCTAAAATAAATACCTTTGATAAAGTTGACTGTCTTATCCTGGAACATGCTAATACCCATTATTTAAAGGACTTAACAGTAGAATTCCCGCTACATGCCCTGATTGGGATTACTGGACTTTCTGGCAGTGGTAAGAGTTCTTTGATAATAGAGACGCTTTTGAAACGTCTTACCACTGCCAGAAAATATGGACATGCAACCGGTATTTCAGGAGCAGAACGGATCAGTGGTTTTGTTAAGATATCTCAGGACCCAATTGGTAGGACTGCTAACTCAACACCGGCTTCTTATATTGGAATCTGGGATAAAATTCGGGAGTTATTTGCAAGACTACCGGAAGCAAAAAGGAAAAACATGAGTGCCGGACATTTTTCCTTTCATTCAAAAGGAGCCTGTAGGGAGTGTGGCGGCAGTGGTTATGATAGGATCTTTTTGACCTCAGACTTTTTTGTAGATAAGCTTTGTCAGAGGTGTCAAGGCAAGCGTTTTCAAGAGGAAAGTCTTTCCGTAAAATATAAGGGAAAGTCAATTGCTGATGTGTTAGAGATGAGTATTGAGACAGCCTTGGTCTTCTTTGTAAAGGAAGGCAGCATTGTGAAGCCGCTGAGTATCCTAGCGCAGATGGGCATGGGTTACTTAACACTTGGTCAGCCAACATCTTCCTTGAGTGGTGGTGAGGCACAGAGAGTGAAGCTTGCCAGGGAGTTGGGACGGCAGTGTAAGGGAAATTTGCTCTATGTATTAGATGAACCAACCACCGGGCTTAGTTTATATGATACAGCACTGCTCATAACGCTGTTAGATCAACTGGTTGCCAGTGGCAATTCGGTGATAGTCATTGAACATAATGTTGAGGTATTAAAGACCTGTGATTATATTATTGAACTTGGTCCGGAAGGCGGGGATGAGGGTGGCGAGATCATTGCCAAAGGGACACCAAAGACCCTGAGAACAAATCCGGCATCCAAGACAGGGAGGTATCTTATCTGAAAGGAAACACAGTTTGGAAGAATAATGAGGAAGGGCTCTGATAGGGAGGATATCCATGGATCAAAGGAAAAAGATGTGGTTAGAAATGATGATAAACAGTAGCTATAACAACACGGCAGGCATTATTGTATTAAAAAATGGTAGTACACGATATGAAAAATACTTTAATGGATATACTGCTGATAGTACCATTCATGTAGCCTCGGTAACAAAAAGCATTATTTCCGCTTTGTTTGGTATAGCCATTGAGCGTGGATATATCAAAAGTATAGACCAGAAAGTACTTCATTTTTTTCCGGAGTACATCGTTAGTAGAGGTGAAAATACGATACAGGGGGTCACTATTAAGCATATGCTCACAATGACAGCCCCGTATCAATATAAGTCAGAACCATACGAAGAGTTTTTTGCAAGCGATAACTGGGTAAAAACTGCACTGTGTTTATTAGGAGGGAAAGGGCAGATAGGAGAATTTACGTATTCTGCCATTGTAGGAACCCATATATTATCTGGCATTCTTGTAAAAGCAACAGGACAATCAGTGTTTGATTTTGCAACAGAAAATCTATTCACACCACTTGAAATTTTGGTGGAGCACAATGTGGTATTACACAATAAAGAAGAACATCTTGCCTTTTTTCAAGAGAAAAATGTTAGTGGTTGGGCTGCTGACGCACAAGGAGTAAATGCAGCAGGCTTTGGTCTTACCCTGAACCCTAGGGATATGGCAAAGATAGGCCAGCTATACTTGGAGGGAGGCACATGGAAGGGGAAACAACTAATACCAGCAGAGTGGATCGATGAGAGTACAAAGGAACATAGTCGATGGGGAAAATTGTCCTATGGCTATCTGTGGTGGATTATTGATCAGAAAGAGCATATCTATGCAGCGATGGGAGATGGCGGAAATGTGATTTATGTCAACCCTACGAAGAAAATGGTAGTATCGATTGCTTCTCTTTCTATGCCACGTGCCAAGGATAGAATAAAGCTTATAAGAGAGTATATAGAACCAATGTTTGAAGATTGTATATAATTTTGTGCAGGGCTGTCAAGGATAAGCAATTTGTGATGAAAGTATTTAATGAAAATAGAAAGAAAAAACCACTGTATCCTGTTGCAATGGAGGATAGTTAAGAAAAAATGTTTTATTTTAAGATATAAGGTAAGACTTCTTATAGGGATAAAAATACAGATAGTAGCCTTTAGTAATTCAGGGAGGAGAACTACCGATGAACATTCAGAAAAAGACGAAAAAAATGATTTTGACAGGGCTATTTGGTGCTATCATTTTGATTCTAAATTTTACACCGATTGGCTATATTCAGCTGCCCTTAATCAAGGCTACAATCATCCATGTGCCAGTAATAATTGGATCAATTGTTCTTGGTCCGGGAGTTGGAGCAAGTCTGGGATTCGTATTCGGACTTACTAGTCTTTATAATAATACATTTACCCCGACACTGCTATCCTTTGTTTTTTCGCCGGCTATAGCGGTTCCCGGTATCGGTAGTGGCAGCTGGACGGCGCTTATCGTCACATTTCTTCCACGTATTCTGGTTGGTATTTTTCCTTACTATTCGTATAAATTGCTTGATAAAATTATGAAACGTAAAAATCCTTTGATCTCTCTTGGCATCAGTGGTATCGTAGGGTCGATGACAAATACGATTTTCGTTATGCATCTCATTTTTTTCTTGTTCCGAGGGGCTTATGGTAATGTATATAATCTTACTGTTGATGCGGTGTATAAAACGATACTAGCAATTGTTTTTACAAATGGCTTGCCGGAGGCTGCTTTAGCTGCAGTAATTACAGCCGCTGTTTGTCGTTCGCTTCAGAAATATGTAAGTTTTTCATAAATTATTTCGAATTGGATTGTTGACAATTCGTTGAGAACACAATATAATTTGTTAGGTATTAATAAATTAGAACCTAAACTTTGCCACCGGGTAAAGTGTTTAAGGTGTTCTGCTGCATTCCATTAGGTCTTAGAAGGAATGTTGTCGGAGCACCTTTTTTATTTTGAAAGGAATGGGATGAAATGGAAAAACATTTATTGAAAAATTTTGCAAAGTATGTCAGTTTAAATATACTGGGTATGATTGGCCTTTCCTGTTACATATTGGCTGACACATATTTTGTATCAAAAGCATTAGGCTCAACAGGAATTGCAGCATTAAATCTTTCTATATCGATCTATAGTGTGATTCACGGGATGGGTTTAATGATTGGAATCGGTGGAGCTACTAGATTCAGCATATCAAATTCTCAAAATGATCATAAAAAAGCCAGTATGGTGTTTTCTACAGCCATAAAACTAGGTGTTGTCATAGGGGTGATATTTGCATTGATTGGTATGTTTGGAGCGAAACCTTTAGCGTTAATTCTGGGTGCAGATACATTAACGCTGCCTTTAACAAAAACATATTTGTCTACAATACTTTTCTTTGCACCGTTTTTTATTTTAAATAATATAGTTCTTGCTTTTGTCCGTAACGATAACAATCCAAACCTATCTATGATAGCCATGTTGGTGGGAAGCTTTTCCAATGTTATTCTAGATTATGTGTTTATGTTTCCGCTGGGCATGGGGATGTTTGGTGCTGCCTTTGCAACAGGTCTCGCACCAATCATCAGTCTCTGTGTATTACTGTTCCATTTTGCTAAGAAGAAACATGCCTTTGCTTTTTTGAAAAGTAAGTTCCGATGGTCTTTTATCCCGGATATCATTGGTTTAGGATTATCCGCATTTATTATCGAGATTTCATCCGCGGTTGTTTTGATCACCTTCAATCTTGTCATATTAGGAATTGAGGGGAATTTAGGGGTAGCTGCATATGGAATCGTTGCAAATTTGGCCCTTGTAGGAATCTCCGTTTTTACTGGATTAGCTCAAGGGATACAACCTCTTACCAGTAAATATTATGGCTTAAAAGAATATGATTCCGTAAGGAAGGTGCGAAAATATGCTTTTCTGACTTCTATAGGAATAGCTGTCATACTATATTTGAGTGTTGTACTATATTCTGATAGAATAGTCCACATTTTTAACAGTGAGAATAATTTGGGTATTGCTCGAATTGCAGAAACTGGTTTGAAAATTTATTTCACGGGATTTTTATTTGTTGGGATTAATATAGTAACAGCTATGTTTTTAAGTGCTACAGAAAATGCAAGAGATGCATTCTTTATTACAATTGCAAGAGGAGTTGTGATAATCGTACCCTTAGTTATCGTATTAAGTAAAATGCTTAATATGACGGGTGTTTGGTTAGCATTTGTGTTGTCTGAGTTTTTTGTAACGATTCTAGCTCTATACTTAACAAAGAAAAGAAAGAATTCATCCATGAGCCAGCAAACAACTTAATTGTTTTTGGAGGAACCTTCTATTAAACCTTAGATTAAAACCATAGATTGCATTGGCAAATTTATCTGTTCCAGCATATACTATATTAATTCAAAGCAATTGAATATCAACAAATAGAGCAGGCGATACATTCTTTGAGTGTGTGGGGCTGGGCTGGCATGTAAGCTGGCAGCAGGATAAAATACCTGTGGGACTATAATTTTGAAATTATGGTGCCACAGGTATTTTTTTCTATCAAAGAGGTATTTACGAAGACGAACAAAGATAAATTGTTCTCGGAAAATTGTGAGTCAAGAATTGTTGAAAGGATATATGATTATGGTAACTGAAATTTATAAAAAAGTTAAGTATGTGTTATGGATTATTCTTTTTGCTAACCTTGGAGTTGCTATGCTGAAAATAGTGATTGGAACAATTATTAAGAGCGCCAGTATGACAGCAGATGGGTTTCATTCATTGACAGACGGCTCCTCCAATATCGTAGGATTGATAGGAATACAATTTGCGTCCAAGCCAGTAGATGAGGATCATCCTTATGGACATAGGAAGTTTGAGACTCTTGCAGGGCTCTTTATTGCCGGAATGCTGTTTTTTATTGGTGGTAAGATTATTTTCGACGCAATTGGTCGATTCATAATTCCAGTAACACCCAGTATTACGATGGAAAGCTTAATTATTCTTCTTGCAACCCTGTTTATAAACATTTTTGTCAGTACTTATGAATATAAAAAGGGTAAGCAGCTAAGGAGTCAGATTTTACTATCAGATTCCCTGCATACGAGAAGTGATATTTATGTTTCTATTGGGGTACTAATCACGTTAATATGCATCAAACTGGGGGTACCGCCGATGATAGATCCCATTGCCTCACTTCTTGTAGCTTGTTTCGTTCTTCACGCTGCTTATGAGATTTTTAAGGATAATAGTAATGTACTGGTTGATAAAGCGGCAGTTAATACAGAAAAAATCAAAAATATTGCTCTTAGTTTCGAGCAGGTCAAGGATACTCAAAATATACGGAGTCGTGGGAGTGAGAATGATTTGTATATCGATATGCACCTAATGATTGAACCAGATATGAGTGTTGAAGAGTCACATAAACTGATTCATAATATTGAAGAAAAGATACGTACGGAGATTAGCGAGAACGTACAGGTTATGGCACATATGGAACCATTTGAAGTAAAAAGTAAACTGGAGCAGGAGGAATAAATGGAAACATACAGCCATGGAAAATGGTCTGATTACTGATTAACAACTGAATAAATTGTGTCATAGTGCACCCAGTTATTCATGGGTGCATTGTCTATAAAAAAATCGGTTTAGACTGTAAAAATTCTAAGGATTGGTATATAATGGAAGACAAGTGGTGAGGAATCATGATAAAGGTTTCGTGTAAAAGGATATAGGGATTACTATCAAATTATAAAGGAGATTAAAAGTATGGTAATAGTGTATGAATCAAAAACTGGATTTACAAAAAAGTATGCCCAAATGCTTGCAGCAAAGACGAATTTAAAGGTTTTTTCGGTAAAAGAGATCTCAAAGGTTAGTATCTCGGAGGAAATTGTTTTTCTTGGTTGGATGAAGGTTGGGAAGATACAGGGGCTTGATAAAGTACGAAAATACAAGATCAAAGCTGTTTGTGGATCAGGAACCGGTAGAACCGCTGAGCCTGATAGGGAAACGGTTATCGCTCGTAATAAAATTGAAAGCCTTCCATTTTTTTATTTACGCGGTGGATGCTATCCTTTAAAAAGTTTAAAGATGATGGATAAAATCATGATGTCCATGTTCGTTAAGATGCTTAAAGGCCGTAAGGACAAGGATGAAAAAACGGAGGAAGCGATTGCTATCATTGAAAATGGTTTTGATGGTGTAAAGGAGGAGAATCTGGATCCCCTACTTCAATGGCTGAGCGCAAAATAAAGGAGAACCTTGTTTGAATAATGTCCAAGCCAGTTGCCAAATACTAGGTGCATACTAATAGGAAGGTGGATTCATGGGGCATATTACAAGTAAAGATGCTTATAAGAATTTAGAAGATAGAATCAATTGGTTTACACAAGGAGCTCCGCCATCGGAAAGCCTGTATAAAATTTTGCAGGTTCTGTATACTGAGAAAGAAGCAAAATGGGTCGCCCTATTGCCAGTTCGTCCATTTACTGCAAAAAAGGCAGCAAAGATTTGGAATACCAGTGAAGGAAAAGCAGAAGCTTTTTTAGAGCATCTTTGTGAGAAGGCATTACTGGTGGATTCATTTTATCATGGGGTGCGTCAATTTGTAATGCCGCCACCAATGGCAGGGTTTATAGAATTCGCATTGATGCGTACAAGAGGCGATATTGACCAGAAATATTTAAGTGAATTGTATTATCAATATATGAATGTAGAGGAAGATTTTGTTAAGGATTTATTCTACGCAACCCAAACGCATCTGGGACGAGTTTATGTGCAGGAACCGGTTCTGACCAATGACAATACAATTCATATCTTAGATTATGAAAAAGCAAGTCATATCATTGAGGAAGCGACTCATATCGGCCTTGGAACTTGTTATTGTAGACATAAAATGTTTCATGCCGGGCATCCCTGTGAAATCGATGCTCCAATGGATGTTTGCCTCACCTTTGGGAATGTTGCCCGCTCCCTCGCAGAGCATGGGCATCATGCGAGATTAATCGATAAAAAAGAAGCAATGGATGTATTGGAACGTTCTTATTCAGCAAAACTAGTGCAAATTGGAGAAAATGTTCGTGAAGACCCGGCATTTATATGCAATTGTTGCGGTTGTTGTTGTGAAGCCTTGCAGGCAGCAAGAAAATTCAGCCCAATGCAGCCAGTGGCTACTACAAACTATATACCTAAGATTTCGAAGGCATGCGTAGGATGTGGAAAATGTGAGAAGGTATGTCCGGTATTAGCAATTTCCATGGTAAGAAACAATGCGGACAAAGTGGTAGCAGAGGTAAATAATGAGATTTGTCTTGGCTGTGGTGTATGTGTGCGAAGCTGTTCTAAAAGTGCGATAGAATTAATGAGAAGAGAGATACAAGTTATTACACCAGTCAATAGCACCCATCGATTTGTTCTACAAGCAATTGAAAAAGGAACTCTCCAAAATCTTGTGTTTGATAATCAGGCATTTGCTAATCATCGTGCGATGGCGGCAGTACTTGGAGTTATTCTTAAATTACCACCTCTAAAGCAAATGATGGCGAGTAAACAGTTTAAATCCATATACTTGGATAAATTATTGTCCACTAAGAGCATGAAAAAGTAATAAAAGTTGATATTTCACCAATATCACTGGACTACCCCTGAAAAAGTAGAGTATAACATGCAATATCGCTACTTTTCAGGGGCTTTTATTGCGCCTGCATTTGGCTGATATCACTCTGCTGTATAGAAAATATATGATTGTTTGTAAATAATTTATGAACATGAATATTACAATAAAAAGGTAAGGCATGCTTGTTCTTTACTCCTTGCCGTGTTATTATTGATAAAATGAAGATTAGTATATAAGTCCTAAGTAGTAATCAATGCCCCCGAAAAGCATTTGGAAGTTCCAGGTGATTTGAGCGATACTAATTCTTAACTGCTCGGCTGTGAGAGTAAGAATTCCGTTATCCAAAATAAGGTATTGATTTGTGAGCGTATACGCAGGATAGCCAATGGGAATTGCTTTAAAAGAATCCCAAGTGAATATTATTAAGAAAAGGTGGTTAAGTAGTTTTGAGCCAAAATAGTATAAGTAATGAAAAATTACTGGAGATTATTAACTTACAGACCGAAGTGGTTCAACAAGGTGTGGATTTAGGCAGTATTATGGATTTAGTAACTCAGCGAACACAGGATATTTCGAATGCGGAGGGGGCTTCTGTAGAATTAATTGAGAAAAAAGAACTTGTGTATAGTGCAGCATCTGGAATTGCTGAGAAATTTCTGGGTTTACGTTTAGACATCGAAAATAGTCTTTCAGGGGAATGTATTAGGGAGAGAGTTCCTTTGATTAGCAACGATATAGAAATTGATGATAGAGTTAATAAAGCTGCATGTCGGAAAATCGGCCTTAAATCTATGATTGTAATGCCCCTTATCTTCAGAAATGATGTCGTAGGTGTATTGAAGGTTCTTTCTGCGAAAGTGGATCATTTTAATGAGGATAATATTAGAATATTAGAGCTTATGTCGGGAGTTATTGCTGCAGCCATGTTCAGTGCGATGGAAAATGGAGAAAGTGAGTTGTTCTATAAAGCTACGCATGACAGTCTGACAGGGATTTCTAACCGGTCCTTTTTCTATGACCATTTGCGCCAAAAATTGTCACAGGCTATAAGAAAGCAGGAGAGTTTTGGAATTATCTCACTTGATATGGATGGCTTGAAAGACATCAACGATAATTATGGACATCGAGCTGGAGATGCAGCAATTAAAGAAGTCTCGGTGCGTATTAAGGGAGCTCTACGGGAATCGGACATATTTTCCCGTCTTGGTGGGGATGAATTCGGAATCATTGTTACGACCTTATTGGAGCAAAATGATCTTAGGTTATTGATTGGGAGAATTGACCGCGAAATTACGAAACCCTTTGAATTTGAAGGCCAGAGAATAAATCTTAGTGCAAGTATCGGATATGCTCTGTTTAGTGAAGATGGCATCGACATTGATGTTTTAATTGAAAAAGCAGATAAATCAATGTATAGAGTGAAAAGAGAGCGTAAGGGAACGGGAAATGTACGCTAATCGTAAACGATAGATCAGTTAAAAATCGGGGCTATAAGTAGTTTTGAACTGTCCTCCCATAAATTAGACCTAAGAATCGAAAGGAGAGCATATTGATATGCTCATATCAACTTATGGGAGGTCTACTATTTGCTATAAAAAAGAGCCGGTAACTGTGTATAATCTCACATGTTAACGGCTCTGCGTCTTAGCGTCTGGCTCTCTGATCACTGATATATTCAATTGTTTTACGTTAATCATTGTTTCCTGTTTACACTTGGGACAAAATAAGGGAAAGTTTTCAAGTACGGTATCTCCCAATATCTTGACTCGTGTTTTGCTGCCACAGACCGGGCATAATATCCAAGTTGGTTTACACATTCTACCATTCCTTTGCTTTGTGTTTTTTACCTTAAGCCGCTTTGCGTTTATATATTCTCATTGCGAAGATATATGCAACGATGAGAATACCAAGACACCATGCAAGTGCAACCCAAATGTCGCTGCCAACAGGCTGCTGTGCGAGCAGAGATCGTATTGCATCGACAATCGAGGTAACTGGTTGATGTTCTGCAAAGACGCGTACTACGGTTGGCATTGTCTCAGTCGGTACAAATGCAGAACTGATAAATGGAAGGAAAATAAGCGGGTAGGAGAAAGCGCCTGCGCCGTCCACTGAGTTTGCGGACAGACCGGCAATTGCAGCGATCCATGTCAAGGCCAGGGTGAAAAGAGCAAGTATTCCGGCTATGGCAAGCCAGGATAATATTCCTGCCGACGAGCGAAAACCCATAATAAGTGCGACCAGAATGATTACAACAATTGAAATGGCATTGGATACCAGTGAGGTCAGTACATGCCCCCACAAGGCAGAGGAACGCGCAATTGGCATAGAGTGGAATCGTTCAAAGATACCGCTTTTCATATCCAAAAACAGACGGTAAGCCGTATAGGAGATACCGCTTGCAATCGCAATCAACAGGATGCCGGGTAGCAGGTAATTCACATAGTTATCTGTTTCGGTTTGAATTGCACCGCCGAACACATATACGAATAGCAGCATCATTGCGATTGGAGTGATGGTTACTGTGATTATGGTGTCCATGCTGCGAAAAATATGGCGCATAGAGCGTCCGAGCATAATACCCATATCGCAGAATGAGTGTTTACTAATTGTTTCCATTTACATTTCCTCCTTTTTTACCGATGATTGAGAGGAATATCTCCTCCAAGGTCAGTTGCTTTTCTACATACTCAACCTTTGCTGGCGGGAATAGCTTTTTTAACTCTGCCAGAGTGCCGTTTGCGATAATTTTTCCTTCATGCAAAATTGCGATTTTGTCGGCAAGTTGCTCCGCTTCATCCAGGTACTGTGTGGTTAAGAATACTGTCGTACCGCTGTCAGCAAGATTTTTAACAGTCTTCCAAACCTCGATACGAGCCTCTGGGTCAAGCCCGGTTGTTGGTTCATCAAGAAAAATAATGTGTGGCTTTCCTACAAGACTCATAGCAATATCAAGCCTTCGGCGCATACCGCCCGAATAGGTGGATACCCTGCGGCCTGCCGCATCAATCAACCCGAAGCGCATCAGTAGATCATCAGCTATTTGTTGTGGATTCGCAAGGTGTCGCAGCTTGGCTATCATAATCAGATTTTCTCGCCCTGTCAAGATCTCATCTACGGCGGCAAACTGCCCGGTCAGGCTGATCGATTGACGGACATAGTCGGGCTTTGTGGTTAGGTCAAATCCATTAACAGCGGCTGTTCCATCATCATATTTTTGCAGTGTGGTGAGGATTTTGACTATCGTTGTCTTACCTGCACCGTTAGAGCCAAGTAGGGCAAAGATCTCACCCTGCCTTACTTCAAAATCAACGCCCTTTAGGACTTCTACGTTCTTGAAAGACTTTCTAAGACCTTTCACTTCAATTGCTTTTTCCAACTCCATATCCTCCTTTACCTTGCTTTATCAGTAACCTTCTTCATGGCCTTGCTAACGTCTTGATTAACTGATTCTTGATAAATGTCAGCATAAGTTTTTGAATCTTTGATTAAATCGTCGCAGAAAGCTGCTACGTTACTGCCAGTCACCTCAAGCACGCCCTTTCCCAAGGCTGAGCCCTCTTCAAATAGATCAACGATCCCCGAGAGTAAGCCCGTTCCTTCCGTTAGTTCAACCGGACCGACCTTAAAGAGATATTTTTGAATCTCTTTATAAACAATCTGATATTCCTGCGGAAGCGCTTTAACCCGTGCTATGTGAGCCCTCCACTCTTTTTTACCTTCGATAATATCTTGTATTCTCATTTATTTACTCCTCCTCCTATTTATCTAATTTTTTAGCGATATTATTGTTGAGCTGCTCACGCCATTTATCACGGTAAGATTTCGCCCCTTCTTCGCCAACAAGTGCTGAACAGAAGCCTTTGATGTCATTACCCAAAACCTCTTCAATACTCTGACCATCCGCTGCCGTTTCTTCGAGAAGGCCAAGGACACCGTCAAGAATGGGCATGAGATTACGACCAGTGAAATCTGAGTGGGGCCAAAGATTGGCTTTAATACTTTCCCATGCCTTTTGATAATCATCCGGAAGCTTATTGGCCCGCGATTCAAAAGTTTTTAATTCTTTCGTCATATCACTGCCTGTGATTTTTTCCCAAAAGTTCATTATTTTTTCTCCTTTAATTCATTTATTTTTGATGATACGAACTCCCATTTCTCCCAGAACTTTCTAAGTTCTTCTTGCCCTGCGTCATTGAGGACGTAAAACTTTCGAGGCGGCCCCATATCGGACGGTTTCTTTTCAATGTCTACAAGATTGTTTTTTTCGAGGCGCACCAATATGGTGTAGACCGTGCCATCTACAACATCAGTAAAGCCAAGAGCATTCAACCGACGCGTGATTTCATAGCCGTAGGTTTCTCCTCGGCTTATAATCTCTAGAACACAACCTTCAAGGGCTCCTTTCAGCATTTCTGTTAGATTTTCCAATATAATCACCTCCGAGTATAAGAATAATAATTTGCTACTCTGTATGACTGGTAACAAGTATTACTTAGTACTGGTATATAGTAACACAGAATAGTAAAGCTGTCAACAGGAGAATTATTAAATAAATGACTGGCAGGAGTTTTATAAACCACTTCTGGTTTTTTGACGAAAAATGAGGTATAATGGCTGTTGTGACTTAACATTCAAAAATCTACTATCGAGGGATAATATGATAAAGCGTATACTAGGATTATTAGCAATCGCTACAATGGGCATGCTACTCTTTATGCTGCCATCTTTAAATATCGAAGGGCAGAAGCAGGATGGCAGACTCATAGCAAAACGAGGAAGTATGGATGCCACAACTTGGGACTTCGAAAGAAATTCTGTGTTGCAGCTGGACGGAGAATGGGAATTTTACTGGGATGAGTTGTTGATACCAGAGGATTTCGAGGGAGTAAGCTATTTTGCGCCTGACGGTTACATGCAGGTTCCAGCCTTATGGAATGGAAAGAAGCTAAATGGAAAACAGCTTCCTGCATTCGGCTGTGCTACCTATCGCTTAGTTATTGAACATGTTCCCTTTGAGGGTGTACTAGGGTTAAAAAAGGGAAATGCTCGCTTCTCCAGTAAAGTTTTTGTCAATGGACATTTACTTATTACGGATGGCGTTCCGGCACAGCAAGCAGCCGATTATCAGTCCGGAAACACACCGAAACTTGGTTTTTTTAAAAGCGACGGTGGAAAAATTGAAATTCTAGTTCAGGTTGCTAACTATGAATACATGAATTCCGGAATACCAGTATCTCTGGAGCTTGGTAGGCAAGACGATATGCTGTATCAGCATCAAAGAAATTATCTGCTGTCCCTGGCAGTGTTTATTGTCTTACTGACAATTGCCTTCCTTTTTATCATTTTCTTCGTAGTTGCCAGGATCAGAGGCGTAATTGAGTATTTACTTCCCCTGTTTTCCTTGTTTTGCTTTCTTTTTGCAGTAGGCAATGCATTAACCGATCAGCGTCCTTTATTACTTTTTCTTCCGGACATTTCATTCACCTTAGTTTTTAAAATGAAGGATTTCTTTTTATCAGCAAACTTTATTATGGTTATTTGGATCTTTCATAGGTTTAAAAATACACTTTTAACACCGTTGCCAGCCAGAATTATTACCTATGGCTATTCCGGCTATCTGATAGCAGTGATCCTTCTTCCAATTCACGTGTACTATAAAATCCATCAGATTGTTATGATATGCAATACAGTGATTCTGCTGATTTTACTGGTTAGAGTTGTTCTCTTATACATACGAAAATCGGAAGGATTGCTTCTTTTTGTTGCGGTACTGTCGATTAATCTATATTCAGCTGATGCAATTCTGTTTTCTCTGGGACAAAGAACCAGCTCAAGTTTTACACAGGTGTATATTATGATTTTTGCAATTGCCATGATGCTGTTACTTTCTATGCAGTATTTTACCGCAATAGGCAAATTGCAAAACTCTGTGCTGCGGGCTCAGGAGGCGGAAATTGCCTTTTTGCGTGCCCAGATTAATCCGCATTTTCTGTACAACACGCTCAACTCCATTGCAGCGCTATGCCAGGAAGCTCCCGACAAGGCAGAAAATGTGGTGGTGGAGTTGTCCAGATACTTGAGACGAAGCTTTGACTTTAAACGGCTGGATTCCATGACTACCCTGGATCGGGAGCTGGAACTGTTGGATGCATATTTGTACATCGAAAAAATCCGTTTTGGAGAGCGTCTTCAAATGGAATATGACATAGAAGAGGGGTTGAGCCTTTCACTTCCTCCCCTGATTTTACAGCCGCTAGTAGAAAATGCAGTACGGCATGGGTTGTTAAAACGGGCTGAGGGAGGAACTGTCTCGATTTCTATTCGTAGCGAAGGGGATACAGCAATAATTAGCATTATCGATAACGGAATTGGTATGGAACAAAGAGTACTGGAGCAATTACTGGAAGAGAATGAATATAGACAAGTGAACGAGAATAGGCAACAGAGTGAGAATAGGCAACAGAATAAGCATTGGCAAAAGAGAGAGTACTTGAAGCGGAGTGAGGATAGGAAGAAAAGGGAATATACGGACAAACACGAGAGTCCAATAATGAATAGAACCACAGAACGCAGTGGCATTGGGCTTTGGAATATTAATCGACGGCTAAACATGCATTATGGACATGGGCTGATGATTTCCAGTGAAATAGGAAAAGGTACCAGAGTAACCTTTTCCATACCGTTAGAGAAAAAACGTGAGTTATGATATATAGGGACGACCTGTAGGGGAGAGTGCTTTACTTCCCATTGCTTCCAGTAATAATAATCCATTGGTACGAGCAAGAATAACAGCTTCTTTTACAGCTACGGTATCTCCTGTAATCGTAATAATTACTTCATTGGAGTGACTTGTTCCAATGGAAGGAGTTAAATACTGAATTACCTCAACGTTCGAAGTTTTTAAAGCCATATCGGAAATCAGAAGTCCGATTGCAGCTGGAGAACCACAGATAAAACCAAAAGCTCTGTCTAAAGGTGCTTTAAATCCCATCTGTAATGCAGCTCCGGCTTTGGCTGAAAATGCAAATTCAAGATGACCGGCTTCACTGATGTACACTTCTCCCGCATGAAGAGTAGTTTTTTCTAATGCAATCTCAATACAACGCCTGGCATCTGCGACGTTTCGGGAACCAACCACGATAAAATTGCCATGACCGCCCCATCCTTTCGTATCTCTTGGTAAATCAATGCATAGAACTTCACAGTTGGTTGCTTTTATAGCTTCATCAATTGCCAGAATCTGACCGGCAGCACCTGTTCTGGAACTAAAAAGTCCAATAGAACGATAGCTTTTATCATAATTCATTTTCTTTAACAATGCATCATCCACGTTTGCAATTACTAGTCCGATGGTATCAAGTACAGTCGTTCCAACAAATTCGGGCATGGATTTTGCAGATGTAAAATGAGATAGGTTCATATGAATTCCTTCCTTGTCTATGTATCAATATCGGATAACATCAATCTAATTCGATGCTATCCTAGTGTATATTTTAAGACGGTGATTGTCAATTGTATTTTATCCTACTATAGTAGTAAATGGTAGCAGTAAAATGAGGACAATCTACATGGATAGTTATCTTGTTAACCCTTACTGAGCTAAATGCATACATTATAGTGTATCTTAGAATGAGGGTAGCATATGAGACATGATGCATTGAACAATGGCCTAAGAGAATTAATTATAGGTGTTGAAAAAAAAGTTCCCTTATCAGACGGTAAATATGTAACCGCAATAAATTTTGATAATGCTGCCACCACTCCAGTATTACATTCAGTCCTTAGGGAGATAAACCATTTTGCACCGTGGTATTCCTCTGTTCACAGAGGAGGAGGGTATAAATCAAAGGTATCATCGGATGTTTATGAACAAGGAAGAGCAATTGTCCAAAACTTTGTTAATTCTGATAAAGAGAGAGATATCGTTATATTTACAAAAAACACAACAGAATCAATTAATAATCTTTCTTTTGTTTTAAGTCAGCAGAAAAAACAACAGACTGTGGTCCTTTCAACCTTTATGGAGCACGCTGCCAATGATCTTCCTTGGAGAACTAAGTTCAAGGTAGATTATGTAGAAATCGACAAATTTGGTAGATTATCCATTGAGGATTTGGAGAGTAAACTAATAAGATACCGAGGTAGTGTTAAATTGGTTAGTGTTACCGGGGCTTCTAATGTAACCGGATACTTAAACCCAATACACAAAATAGCTGCTCTTGCACATAAATATGGAGCAAAAATCCTTGTGGACGGTGCTCAGATGGTACCTCATACCCCTGTTGATATGAAGAGCTATGATACCGCGGAGCATATTGATTATCTTGTTTTTTCCTCACATAAGATGTATGCACCATTTGGTGCCGGTGTCCTGATCGGACCCAAAAAAGACTTCATGAAGGGTAATCCATTTGTTCAAGGTGGAGGCGCTATAAGTCTTGTGACCCACAATCGTGTCATATGGGATGATCCCGCGGGTAAAGATGAGGCCGGGACTCCAAATGCCATGGGTGTAGTAGCCTTGACTGCAGCGATAAAAACCCTTCAATCAGTGGGAATGGAAAATATTTATAGGGTTGAAAAAGAATTATATGACTATGCAATTAGTCATATGAGAAAGATACCTGGTATTATATTTTATAGCGATCCTTTCAAAAATGATACCATAAGTGTGATACCATTTAATCTGGAAGGCATACAGCATCATCTATTGCCAGCTATTCTTTCCGACGAAGCTGGAATTGCTGTTCGAAACGGATTTTTCTGTACACATCCATATTGCGAAAGATTGTTGGGTCTTAGTGAGAGTGATATGAAGCACTACTTTGAGGGGGATGATGAGTTGTTTCCCGGCATGGTTAGAGTAAGCTTTGGCTTTTATAATAACTACAAAGAAATAGACAAATTCTTAAGCATTCTTCGAAAAGTTGCAGAGAATCAAGAGAATTATATCAACAAATACTCGATGAATCTCTCAGCAAATGAAACAAAAAATGAAACAGGAATATGCAATAATATTTTCAACCATGGTTGTTAGAAATTAATTGCTATAAAAAAATCGGAGCGAAAAGGTTGGTTTTTTGCTCCGATTTTGTAGTAATAGTCTCTGATTAAATTGTAATATCTGTAACTTTATCAATGTCGTATTCTGTGTTAAGAACAAACCACATTTGTGTATTGAAGTACATGATGGTCCAGATGGATAAGCCTTGAAGCCCGTATTCCAAAACTAGTCTGGCAAATGCATCAAAAGTTCTTGCGTCTTTAAACCATATTATATGTAGCTGTTCTTCGCCATCCATATAATAGAAATAAGGTGCCTGTGCTGGCTCATTAAATTGAATTGCTACACCATTCTCGGCTGCAATCTGGATAGCACCGTCTGAAGTGATGGCGTTAGCCGTGGAAGCGCCAGGTACATAGGGTAGCTGCCAATCATAACCAATCGTTATAAGCCCCACGAAAATTTTTTCAGGCGGTACAATTTTGACCGCGTAATTTAGTAATTCTCTCATTACATTAACAGGATTAATTGAACTTGGGAAACTGTAAGACCTTCCCCATTCATAAGAAGTAAATACGATGGCATCTACAGATACTGCTAACTTAGAATAATCAATTGTATTGAACCTTACCTTTTGACTATCAATTTTTATTTCTGGTGTTACAGTAATTAGTACCCTGTAACCTTGTGCATGTAAGATATCTGCAGCTCTTTTCAGATAAACTGCAGTTTGGTCTATATTTTCTAAGGTTATATATTCAGCATAAAAGTTTATTCCGTAATAACCTTTGGTTTTTAATATAGTAAGAATATTTTCAATGAGTTGGTCTTGTATTTGTGGATTGTTAAGAATATTAAAGGCCACCTCGCCACTGCTAATACCCTCTTGCGTAAAAGTAGATACAAACATCATTGGTGCAACCCCGTAGATTTTTGCTAATTGTACAATATCAGAATCCTCATCATCTACTATAATTTCTCCTTCTCTTGTAATATTATAATTAAATATGGTTAGATAGGTTAAAAACGGAAGGGTTTTTGTTAAGACATCAATGTCAATATAAGGAAATGCATAACCGCTGGTTGCTATGGATCTAATTTTATTTGTCTCATACCTTATAACAATGGTTTCACCAGGAAATAGATATTGTCTATTGGAGAGATATGGGTTATTTCTTAACAGCTCCATTACCGAAACATCATTTTCTTCTGCGATACTCGCTAGAGTATCACCATCCTGGATTACATACACTAACTCTGGTTGGACAATAACGATAGTTTGGCCAACTACTAAATTATCCGGATTTAATATACCATTTTCCAGTACTAATCTCTCAGCAGTAATATTATATAAAGCTGATATTGAATCTATGGTTTCTCCGGGTTGGACAACATGTATGGTCATGGAAGCTCTCAAATCGTTTTATTTAATATAAGTATATTTCAGGGGATAACAGAAAATGTTGGGTAATTTTAATTAAAACATGGCTTTTCTTACTGAAGTATTTCATTATTTATGAATGATTTATAACGGTCTTTATAGTGAGATAATATGTTTCATTAAAAATACAAGAGGGAAACAGTATGAGCTATTTCCCTCCAGGAGTTACCTATTAATAAAAAATATAATAAGTCATAATAAAAAAATCACTTCATATGCCGGTGTGGTTCTGATTACATATTTGACATAGTTCTGCATCCATCAGCACAAGTACGGCATTCATCAGCACATTTTTGGCAATGTTCATCCTGGAACATACTACATTCCTTAGCACAAGCATCACAGATTTTTGCACATAAAGCGCAATGTTCCTGTGAAAACTGCCCGTTCATAGACATCATAGAAACTGACATCTGGCACATCATAGCACATTCTATAAGCATACTTATACAATTTTTTCTTGCATTTAAATCTGGCTCATTTAAGCAGGCCTGAAAGCATTCATAGCATACTTGAGCACAACGTGCGCAAGCATCAATACATTTTTGATTTTTCGGGGCAACCATTGTTAACATAATAAACCCTCCTTTCAATAGAGTTGATAAATAGGTAATTGCGAATTCTATAATTGCATGAAAAATAGCTACAGTTTGTGAGTTTCGCTATTACCTAAATTTGATATATAATAGATGAATATAGTTTTTATTTTGCATCTTATGTTCGAAAATATTCACTGGAATGTAACAATTATTCTTGATACAATAATAGAAATAGCAAGATTATGATAGGAAGATGGAGGAGGAACTATGAAAATAACGATTTTTGATTTAGGAAAAGATATAAAAAATGAATCACTGGCTCAAGCGACTAAGGATTATTATAGGGAACAAAATAAGGATACGGATGTAAGTATTTATAAAGCCAGCGAAACGGAAATAAAGGATTGCATAGGCTGCTGGAGCTGTTGGTGGAAGAGTCCAGGAAAATGTGCTTTGAAGGATGATGCTGACCGATTATATAAGGACTATATCAATAGCGATGAAGTAGTTCTTCTTTTTCATACTAAAAATGGCTTTATTGATGGCAAGGGAAAAACATTTCTGGATAGATTAATACAACACTATTTACCCTACATTAAAATAAGAAATGGTGAATGTGGACACTTGAAACGGTATGATAAATACCCTGTTATTAACTTCTATTTTGATAAAAATGGGTTGACTACTGAAGAAGAAAATGTTATAAAGTCCTATCTTGCTCGAACAGCATACCATTTTCAAAGCGCTTGCAAAGAACTTTTATGTGAAAACGAAAGGATACTTACTACGAGTGTCGAACATACAAAACCAAGGAATGAGGTACTGGCAAAGGAAGTTACAGAAAGAAAGCCAAAGGGTAAATGGGTGATCTATAACGGCTCCCCAAGAGGTAATCATTCCAACAGCAAGCTGCTCATTGAAAAGATTATTCAGGGAATGAAGGCAAGGGGAGTAGATAACATAGAGGTTAGGAACCTTATCAATGAAAAAGACCATAAAATGTGGGCGGAGAATTTTGGTTCTGCGGAGAATAATTTATTTGTTTTCCCCCTGTATGTTCATGCCATGCCAGGATCCGTAATGAAATTTTTCGAACAATTAAAACCAATTAACAAGAAAGAGGTGCACATGGCATTCTTGGTTCAGTCCGGTTTCCCTGAGACGAGTCAGTCCTACTATTTGCGGCCTTATCTTGAACTAATTACTAAAAGGCTTGGAGTATCCTTTGATGGAACCATGATAAAAGGTGGAGTGGAAGGTATTCAAATGAAGCCGGAAAAAGCAAATAGAAAGCTCTTTGATCAGATGCAGTTAATCGGTGAAACCTATGCCAGCAAAGGAATCATGGATTTAACCTTGAAGAGAGAATATGAAAAATCAGAATATATGTCAAAAGGTGCGCAATTAATATTTTCCATCGTTTCATTAACCGGATTAACTAACTTCTATTGGGATTTCAATCTTAAAAAAAATGGTGCTTACGAACAGAGATTTGCAAAGCCATATGTTGATATAATGACAATAAAATGATACAATAAATGGAAAAATGTAATTAGAAAATCATTTGGGAAGGAGCTGTTCATATAGCAACGATAAAAGAAGTAGCGGCAGTAGCTGGAGTATCTTTAGGGACGGCTTCTAATGTTATTAATGGAAAAACTAAGAATGAGGATTTAATTAAAAAAGTGGAAGATGCAATCCGTCAATTAGGTTTTCGGCCGGATGCAAAAGCCCGAAGTTTAAAAAGTGCACAGACCTATCTGATCGGAGTCATTGTGGATAGTATCAATGATCAGAATACACAGCAATTTCTATCATCCTTAGAAGGACAGTTTCGAAGCAGAGGCTATAGTATCGTTCTTAAAACCTCCAGGAATAATGCTGTTTTAGAAAGTAAAGACGTTGAGTACTTTATTCAGCTGGGGGTTGATGGAATTATTGTTAGTACGTCTCAGAACAAAAAGCTATGGCTTAAAAAGTTAAATGTAGAAAACTTACCAATTGTATTTATTACCAGATCGACCTATACGCAAAATGATAGGGATGTCATCTGCATTAATCATACACATGCAATTCAGCAACTTTTTATTTGGTGTAAAGCAAGAAACCTAAAGAAAACGGGCTTCATCCTAGATATGGCTTCTGTTTCAATTAAAGATTTGGAGCGCATTGCTAAGAACAACCGCGCTGAGATCATATACAAATTAGTGGGAGATCATAGCAGTGAAAGTGGATTTAAAGCTGCCTACGAGTTACTATATGAAAATCCCGATATTGACAATCTTGTGATTGGAAGTTCTAGTCTTGCGAAAGGTGTTCAGAAAGTTCTGAAGATTAAAGATATCAAAAGTAATTTAGCTTTAATCTGTATCACGTTAGAAAATTGGATTGATAATGATGGTATCTATGACGGGATTATTGAATTATCAGATTATGAAATTGGCCGTATTGCTAGCAATCGATTACTGGAAAAGATAGATCAAAGGGATATTACACAGAAAAATGTTATTACAGTATATTCTGAATTTAAGGAGAAAAATGCCTCTCTTGCTGATTATATTCAATTAGAGGAGAATCAGAATAGGACGATTAATATAGCGTTACTGGAATCCGATACGGCAAATGTATTAAAAACACTTTCAGAAGTCTACGAAAAAAGAACAGGAGTAAATATTAACTTCTATTTCTTTGAATATTTTGACTTATGGGAACTGATCAACAATCCAAGCGAGCTTTCAAGAATGGACATTGATATAGTAATGTATGATATCTTATGGAAGGATAATCTGGTTGAAAACGGAGTACTAAAGGATATCACCTTTCTAAGACAAGAGGATCCCAAATATTTTGAGGATTATATTGAAAATATCACGGAGAATATTTGTGAATTTGAAAGTAAATTATATGGTTTACCCTTCATGACAGGTACACAATTGTTGATGTACCAAAAGGATTTATTCGAAGATAATTTATTCAAAATGCAATTTCGCAGGTTAAATGGCTATGAATTACAGGTACCAAAGACCTGGGATGAATTTAATTTGGTAGCAGAATTTTTTACAAAATCGTTTAATGAAAAATCACCTGTATCCTATGGCTCGGTATTAATTAACGAGGGGAACTTATATAACAGTATTGATTTTTTAAATCGTTTATGGACTTATGAGGGAAATGATATTTTACCCAAGGACGATACCTTAAAGAATACCAGAAGAGTAGCATTGGAAAATTACAAGAAAACATTTCGTTATTCGAATCAAAGTGATAATTACAGCGATTTAGAGGATGTAGCGAATGCATTTAAAAAAGGCGATGTTGCTATGGTAATTCTATATGACAGTTTTGCATTTGGAATTAATGATGCTATGGCATCGAAGGTTGCCGGTAATGTGGGAAGTTCAATGATCCCGGGTGGTAATCCAGTCTTAGGCGGATGGGGGCTGGGACTCATCAATCAAGGAAAGAGTATTGAACAGGCAGTATTAAATTTCCTGAAATGGAGTTGTGGACCGCAGATCGCAGAACCTTTTTCAACCCTCGCTGGTACCTCCAGTAGAAAATCCTTCTATGTCAATAAAGAATCAACTGGATTATATCCATGGAAAGACCAAATAATAGACAGTTATTCTCGTAGCAAGAAAAGACAAAGCGTGATGGTTCATGGTCGATTCATGAATAATATTAAGCTATATCATGAATTGATTGGAAATGAGCTGGGACAATTTATCAGTGGTAAGATTTCAGCGGATGAGGTGATAAGTACTTTGGAAAAAATTGAAGAGAATCCTGAAACATTGATAGGAGATAATCTTTAACCAGTTTGTTACCATATAATTAATTTATGACTATATTATCAAAAATAGCCGGAAAGTATACCGCAGTGGATGCGTATATTTTTCCGGCTATCATTATACTCAAGACATTTTGCTTTTGTTACTACTCGCCATTATAGGTTCTGATTGCTTTTACCATGGCGTCAAGATTTTCTACCGGAACCCCGGGTTGTATGTTATGAATGGTATTGAATACAAATCCACCCTTTTTACCAAAAATTTTACAACAGTCTAATACTTCATGAAATACCTCATCCGGTGTACCGAAGGGCAAAGTACGTTGTGTATTAACACCACCGCCCCAGAAAACAATATGATCACCAAAGTTATCTTTTAAATAATTACGATCCATATTCTTTGCTGTCCACTGTACCGGATTAATGATATCAAAGCCGACCTTTATTAAATCAGGCATTAACTGGCTGATACTTCCACAACTATGCTTAAAGGTCTTCCATGAAGTATGCTCGTGAATCCATTGATTGACAGCACTGTAATAAGGTGCATACAAATCACGGAAAACCTCATTCGAGAAGAAGGGACCGTTTTGGGTGCCAAAATCATTGCCGCAGATATATGCAACTTGAATGGAGTCGCCTAAAACCTGGTACATCTTTTCAAGATTTTTAATTGCAACATCTAACTCATATTGAAAGATCTGATGAAGAGAATCCTGGCGAATTGAAGTAGATATGTACCATTCTTCGATATCCCGGATACCCTTTGGTACTTTTAACTGTGGACCAGGGACTAGAGCAATGTCACCAAAAGCAGTACCGCCAAGGTTTCCCATAATTACATCAGGAGAATCCTTTAACTCATCCTTCTGAACCCGCAGCCATTCCAAATCAGCTTCAGAAATGGGACCAAATTCTTCAAAGTTATCAGAAACATCATACTCATCTTCATCAAAGTCCTTCACACGGATGATATTATCAAAGTAAAAGCCACCCTTTGGCATATGACCGGTTGGAGGGTAATTCACATCACCACAGGCATAGATAAAGGTATCACCCTTCTCGTTCTGTGTGGTCATAAACTCTTCGGATACAAGCACTTCTTGCCCCCAGGGAGTCCGCCACTCTTTAAATTTGTCAGTCTGCCTGAAGCCGAACATGGTATTGGCGCTCCATAGAGGAGTTGTTTGTATTCCCATTGCTTCTTTCAAATCATCATCTACAACGCCCAGCATCTGTACCGGTTCTTGAATTTTGATGATACGTTTTTCAAGGCCATAAAATTCACGCATTTTTTCAACGATTGTACAATGAATACCGGTTGTGGGCATTCCTCCAATATCAAGCAAAACAGGACCTTCTTCATGAGCCAATGCTAATTTAAGTTTTTCTTTCCCTGTCATATCGTCACTCCTTAATATAGATTTATTACAGTGTTAGTAATGTGAAACGTTTCATGAATGGAAATATCGTATCATACTCTTTGTATATCCGCAAGTATAAAATGGAAATTTAAGTTATAAAACTGATAAAAAATGAAATGAACTTTATAGTTATATATCCTATTTGTAAAATAGTGAGGTATAATCCGGTTATAACTTGAAAAAAGTTAACAAATAATGCATAATGTTTTAAAATAAAGTATGAAAAATAAACAATAAATATGATTGACATTAAATGGCAGTAGTGTTAAAATTAATCTGTATAAAATGAAACGTTTCATGATAACGATAACGGTGATCAAAAAACATTGGGAAAGGAAGTGTAAACTGTGGAGGATTTGAAAAAGGAGTTAGAACTAGCCACTATTCCAATTTTACCCGCTAGAAAGGAGTACAAGATCGGAATAATAGGAGCAGGTTTTATTGTAAGAAACTGCCACTTGGTGGCTTATAGAAAAGCTGGTTTTAATCCATATGCGATTACCTCATTAGATCTTGAACAAAGCAAGGAGGTAGCAGCTCTACATAATTTAGAAAAAGTATATACTGACTGGCATGAATTGGTGGATGATCCGGATATTGAGATTATTGATATAGCTGTTCCACCACATGTTCAACTGGATATCGTAAGGTATGTATGCTCCAAGAAGCATATTAAAGGTATTCTGTGCCAGAAACCAATTGCAATGTCAGTTGAGGATAGTAAGGAAATTGTCAGGCTGGGTAAGGCGGCCGGGATTCCAATTGCTGTTAACGCTAATATGAGATATGACCAATCAATGAGAGCATTAAAACGTATACTGGATAAAGGCCTTATTGGAAAGCTAGTAATTGCTACCATTGATATGAGAGCGATCCCTGATTGGCAAGCCTTTTTAAAAGATTATAAAAAACTTGAAATATATGCTATGGCAGTGCATCACCTGGATATTTTCAGATATTTATTCGGTGATCCTGAGAAAATTACTGCTGTATGCCGTACAGATCCAAGAACAAAATTTGATCATACAGATGGAATTGTTCAATATACCTACCAATATAGTGATGGTTTGATGGCAACAAGTCTGGATGATGTATGGGCTTGGCCGGAAGAACCTTGCAAGAAGAATAATTATATCAATTGGCGAGTGGAAGGAACCGACGGGTTTGCCGAAGGGGATATTGGCTGGCATAAAAGAGAGCCTGAATTCTGTGGCAGTACATTACGTTTAACCTGTAGATCCTATCCGGATCAATGGATTATGCCTGAATGGGAGACACAGTGGTTCCCGGATGCTTTTGTGGGTACAATGGCCAACCTTCTGGTTGCGATAGAAAATCAAACAGACCCGGAGATCAGCGCGGAAGATTACGTTAAGACACTAGCTTGTGTAGAAGCATGTTATAAATCAATTCACGAAGAAAGAACAGTTTATTTGAAAGAAATGTTATAAAAGGATTCGAGTGTCAAAAGCCTGATCCAGGTTATGCAGATTGATATGATCGCATATCCATCCCCAGTGTAATAAAGGCTTTTGACAGAAGTAGTTGGAGCTTCATAATAGTCTTAGAAAGGTTATATCAGAAATAGGCAGGAAGAAGAATAGGAAGGAAGAATAGAAAGGAAGAATAGAAAGAAAGAATAAGGAGGATAACAATTATGATTTCAGTAGGGATATTTACAGGTTATTATCCATATACACTGGCAGAGACAATTGAGAGGGCAAAAAGCCATAATATGAACTGTGTCCAGTTGGATTTAGAATTCAAGGATATCGATTTAAGCAGGGGGAATATCACCAAGGAAAAAGCTACTAAAGTTCGGGATGCCTTCAGGAATGCCAGTCTTCCAATTGTAGCAATCTCTGCATATACGAATCTGGTTCATCCGGATCCGATTCAAAGAGCAGCTAATATTAATTATGTTAAAGAGATATTAGCCCATGCCAGAGATTTCGGCTGTCCATATGTAGTAAGTGAAACCGGTACTTACAACCTCGAAAGTGACTGGTTATATGATGATAAGAATTCTACAGAGGAAGCGTATCAGGAGTTTAAAGCTATTGCAATTGATCTTGCTAAATTTGCTTATGACCATGATGCTGTTTTCTTGGTTGAGAATTATGTAAATAATATCGTGGGTTCTGTGGAACAGACAGCAAGATTGCTTCAGGAAATAAATCATCCTGGAATTGGTTTGCTGTTAGATCCTACCAATTATTTTGATGACTCTAACATTGATAATGTAGATCCTACCATTGAAAAGATATTCCATGTTCTAAATGATAAGATCAAGGTTGCTCATGCAAAGGATTGTAAACGTGCTGAAAATATTGGTGAAAAGTTTGGTGAGGGAAGTGCTGAGCATAATAGCTTCCGTGGAGCAGGTGCGGTAGAATTACCGGCAGCCGGATTAGGTGTGCTAAACTATGAATTATACCTAACCAGATTGAGCAAATCCTATCCAAATATTCCAATTATTATAGAACATTTAGATGAAGCAGATATTCCAAGAGCTAAGAGATTTGTTGATGATACTTTGAAAAAAGTTGGTGCGTAAGTAAGTTGTGCCAAAGTGCCTCTGAGAGATAATACTTTGTCTTTAAGATGCTTGTGCAAATATAATATCTATAAAAGCGAAAAAATTCCGTAATTTGTGTTACGGAATTTTTTTGCTTATCTTATGCGCAAAAATCGAGAAAATCAGACAAAATAAGACCCGAATTATTTGAGCAAATGTAACAAAAAAATAATTAAAACATCAATAAATATAAACATATTTAATTTAAACGTTTAAAATATTGTTAATTCTTTTGTTGGAATTGTTAATTGGATAGGGTATCATAATTACATGAATTAGGAATGTTCAACATATGGTTGAATGCATCTTAGTTTGATAAGAAACTTTTAAAATAATTAGGAGGGAATTATGAGAAAGAAATTATTATCATTAGTGCTAAGTATTAGCATGGTAGCAGCTTTGCTAACTGGATGTGGAAGTAGCAATAGCGCAACAAAAGAAACTACAAAAACAAATGAAGCAGCAGCTTCAGACACATCCACAGGTAAAGATGCACCTAAGATTGCATTTGTTCCAAAGGTAATGGGACAGGCTTGGTGGGATCACGTACAGAAAAATGTTGAAGCATGGGGAACAGAGAACGGTATCGAGGTTATTTATAAAGGACCTACAGAAATTGATGCTGCAGCTCAGGTACAGATTATGACAGACCTTGTTAACCAGGGAGTTGATGTACTTCTTTTTTCACCAAATGACCCGGATGCCTGTGAAGCAATTTGTAAGGAAGCAATAGAAAAAGGCATTATCGTAATCTCAACAGAAGCTTCCGGTATGCAGAATGTTACATACGATGTAGAAGCCTTCGATGAAGCAGGTCTTGGTGGATTTTTGATGGATCAATTAGCTGTTCAAATGGGAGAAGAAGGAAAGTATATTACGATGGTAGGTTCTATGACCATGGAATCTCAGAACAACTGGGCAGATGCAGCAGTGGAACGCCAGAAGGCAGCTTATCCAAAGATGGAACTTGTTCCGGATGCAAGAGTAGCAGATGATTCTGATGCTGAGAAAGCATACGAATTAACAAAAGAGTTGATTCAAAAATATCCTGATTTAAAAGGAATCTTGGGAACTGGTTCTTTTGATGCGCCTGGTGCAGCACGTGCGATTCAGGAACTTGGTTTAACCGGTAAAGTTTTTGCAATTTCAGTTGCAATGCCTCTGGAAGTAAAGGATTACTTATTAGATGGAACCCTTGGTTCTGTTGCACTTTGGGATGCAGGTGTTACAGCAAAAGCAATGCTTAATTTAGGAATGAAACTGCATAATGGTGAGGAAATTGCAAATGGTGCTGACCTGGGAGTAGAAGGTTATGATGCAGTAGATATTCAGGGTAAGGTTATTGTTGGACAGGGTCAGATTGCTATTACTACTGAGAACGTTGATGATTTCGGATTCTAATATAGTGATATTATGAAATAAATCATATGCAGCGACAAGAGGAATCAGAAGCTAATTCTCTTGTCAGGAATGAAAATACGAGGCAGAGGAGCTTGGTTTCTCTGCCTCGCAAAATGAAAAATAAAAGGAGGTTCCCCCTCTATGTCAGAATACTTACTAGAAATGACAGAGATATGTAAATCATTTGCAGGTGTTCATGCTTTGGAGAACGTAAATTTTAAAGTAAGACCTGGAAAGGTTATGTGTTTGGCAGGTGAGAACGGCTGTGGAAAGTCAACGCTTGTCAAAATTATCTCTGGTGTATATTCCAGAGATGAAGGAGAAGTGTTTTTTGAAGGTAAGGCAATTGCAAAAATCACTCCTGCTGAAGCTACAAAACTAGGCATACAGGTAATTTACCAAGATCTGTCCATTTTCCCTAATCTTACAGTTATGGAGAATTTGGCAATTAACTCTGAAATTACGGCCGGAAAGAAGCTTGTTAACAGAAAACGCTGGGAAGCTACTGCAAAAGAAGCTTTGTCTAAAATTGGCTATCATATAGACTTACATGCAAAAATGGGTGAACTCAGCGTTGCGGACAAGCAGCTAGTTGCGATTTGCCGTGCATTACTTTTTGATGCGAAATTAATCATAATGGATGAGCCAACTACAGCACTTACCAAGAAAGAAGTCGATGCGCTCTTCAAGACGGTCTGTCAGCTGAGAGACAGCGGTATTGCAATCATGTTCATCAGCCATAAAACAGAAGAAATATTTGAGATTTCTGATGATGTATGTATTATGCGAAACGGAAAAAATGTATACTCTGGCCTTACGAAAGAGCTGACACCGAAGGATTTTACCTATTATATGACAGGCCGTGAGTTAACCGATAATCATTTTGAGGCTAAGAATATAAGTGCAGAACCGGTTCTTAAGGTTGAAAATCTTTCACTAAAGGATAAATTTGATGATGTATCCTTTGAACTTCGAAAAGGAGAGATTCTTGGTATTACCGGACTTCTTGGTTCCGGTAGAACAGAACTTGCTTTAAGCCTTTTTGGATTGGAACGTCCAAAGAAAGGCACCATCACGCTAAATGGAAAGCAGGTAAAGATTACTTCACCTATTATGGCACAGAAATTAAAAATAGGTTATGTACCGGAGGATCGTTTAACCGAAGGTCTTTGCTTGCAGCAGTCGATTGCAGACAATATTACCTTGTCCTCCTTAAATCGGTTATCTAATTCCTTTGGATTATTAAAAAATAAAGATATCCTTGATGATGCGAGTATTTGGAAAGAAAAGTTTTCGATAGCAACAAATGATGTAAATAAGTATGCTTCTACCTTATCCGGAGGAAATCAACAGAAAATTGTTCTATCAAAATGGTTGAGCAATGATCTTGATGTATTGATCTTAAATGGACCAACGGTTGGTGTTGACGTAGGGGCAAAGCAAGATATTCATGCCTTGGTTCATCAGCTGGCTAATGATGGTTTGGCAGTTATTATCATTTCAGACGACTTGTCTGAGGTAGTTATTAACTGTAGTCGTGTTGTTGTTATGAAGGAAGGAAAAATCGTTGGCGAAATGACTGATGATAAAATTTCCGAAGAGAACATTCTTGAGATTATTCGCTAAGGGGGGACTACATATGAATATTGCTATGATAAAGCGAACAACAAAACGTACAGAGTTTTGGATATTTTTGGTTTTGATTATGATGTGTGTGGCTATTCAAATTGTATCCGGAGGACAGCTGCTGGAGTCTAGTACCGTGGTTACAATTCTCCGTTCGATGGTTGTGGATGGTATGTTTGCAATGGTTTGTTTGATCGTTATGGTATCGGGAGGCTTTGATCTTTCTTTTCCAGCCGTTGCGGCATTAGCCTATTCATTATCTACTACAATTTGTGTAAATATGGGATGGAGTGAAAAGAGTGCTTGGGCAGGCTTTCTAATAGCGATTTTAATTGGAGCCATTCTTGGCATGCTAAATGGCTGGATCATTTCTAATTTCAAGCTGAACACCATGATTGTAACGTTAGCAACACAAACACTATTTATTGGAATATCCATGGGATTGTTGGAATTGAAGGAGATCACCTCTAAGTTACCCTTAGGTTTTCGTTCCCTGGGAGAAGCCTATTTATTCGAAGTAAAAAGCTCAGCAGGACTTCGTTCCACAATGACTACGATGTTTATTCCCTTTGTAATATTATGTATCATTACTTCCTTCGTACTAAATAAGACTATGTTTGGGCGTGCATTATATGCAATCGGAGGAAACGAGACCTCTGCTGAAAGAGCTGGATATAATGTAAAACGTGTAAAGTTCTGGCTCTACGTAGCAGTTGGAGCAACCTGTGGCTTTATTGGAATGATTCGTGTATGTATGGCCAGGCAGTCCATACCTAAGGCTCTTGTTGGGCAAGAAATGACCATTATTCCGGCTGTAATTCTTGGTGGTGCCAGCATATTCGGCGGTGAGGGTACGGTATTTGGTACAATATGTGCGGTTGGAATTATTACAGTTGTTTCAAATAGTATGTTGTTAATTGGAATTGATTCTTATTGGCAGGACTTCTTTAATGGAATCGTTATTTTAGTTGGTGTCACTGTTTCTGCTATTCAAGCTAAGCGACGTAATAAATAAGGGGAGGCGATACCATGTTGACAAAATTTAAAGAATATTCAAATAAAAATCGATATTCAGTCATGCTTATCGGATTGATGATATTATTACTGATCTTTTTTTCGGTAACAAAGGGTGAAACTCTTTGGTCTTTAGGAACCTGGAATGGTATATTTGTTCAGTTCCCAGAATACGGACTTATGACCCTTGGTGTTATGTTCTGTTTTATTATAGGTAACATTGACATGTCATTTGTTGCTTTAGGTGATTTTGCATGTATTATGGCAGTAAAGTATATGGCAAGCCATGTGACAGAGGGTATGACGAATTCACAAGTTGTTGGTGTAATCTTGATAGCACTTTTAATTGCTATAGCGATTGGTGCATTTGGGGGAATCATCAATGGTGTGTTGGTTGCATATCTTAACATTCCTCCGGTTATGGCAACGATCGCAATGCAGCTGGTATGGCTGGGATTATCCACAGCTCTTACGAAAGGGTATGCGGTGACAGGTGTTCCGGCTTTATATACGGAGATTGGACACACAATGCTCTTTGGATTTTTACCGGTTCCACTATTAATCTTTATCATTGTATTCCTGATATCTTTGTTCATCTTAAAATATACAACCTATGGAAAAAGGCTGTATATGACTGGAACGAACTTAAAAGCAGCAAAGTTTTCTGCTATTAATACAAAGGCGATGATCATTAGTACCTTTATTCTCTGTGATGTAATTGCCAGCATTGGATGTATGTTGATGGTGTCTACCATGAATTCAGCGAAAGCAGACTATGGTACATCCTATGTAATGCGTGTCATCTTAATCTTAGTATTAGCCGGTGTCTTACCGGATGGAGGTATGGGAAAGATATTCAATGTAATACTTTCTATTGTAGCAATTCAAATCATTGCTTCCGGTGTAAATATGTTCTCGCAGTTAAATTCCTATTATGCAAGTTTAATATGGGGAGGATTACTGATTATCGTATTAATACTGAGTACTAAGATGAATGGCAACGGAATAAAGCTAATCAAACTAAAAAAACAAAAAAATGTAACAGCAAATTAAAATATAGGGTCTGCGAAATTGATGGCAGACCCTATGTCTTTATCTTGGTATGGACGTATTAATTATTAAACCGTTTTAATATAATGTATTGCTTCAAAGGTCAAAGTAATTCACTGAGTACGGCGAGGAATATGTGGGCATATGTGTTCAGATGGCGCAGACCGGCATCATGTGTTTGCCTGTATTTGGCAAGCACATGATGGAAAGGCAAGTCCAGATGAATACATATGCCCACATATTCCTCTCGTTATGTAGAGCTACTCTCAGATATTAAAAAAATTGATTAATAATATTCATCTGGCATTTTTCCAAAGCCTTTGGAATGGTTAATTCCTTACTGCGCATTTTATGAAAAGCCATTCGCAGATTCGATTCAAAGTCAGCAGGTACGATTAAGCAATTCTTTCCCTGAACCGGATAGATTCGGCTTCGGCTGTGGTCTAATCCATCAGCGGTTAGCTCCAGCCATGGATATAACTGCAATAACTCATGATGCGTATGTGGGTAAACCAGAGTGGATTGTCCGCAAAGGATTGTTTGATAATAACTGTTCTGCCTCTGACAAAGCCACTGAAACAGTTGAATTAATTCTGGGAGGTTTCCTGTTTTTTTAGAAACGCAAAAATGCCATCCCACATTAGCCGGTGTATTTCCTGGTAACATACTATAGCCGATTTTTGACAAGAATTCAGGATGCAGACTGTTTTGAATTTTAGAGGCATATTCCGTAAAGGAAATTGCCATAGCAATCTGACCGCTACCAATTTGTTCAAAGGTAGTTTCACTGGAATTTATCATTGGTGGTGTATAGTTTACTGTCTCCAGCATATTTTTAAAGGCATTCACATTTTGAGGAGTATTCAGCTCCATCTGGTTTCTGCTGTTAAATAAACCTCCATCGTAACTCCATAATCGAATCAGCAGTTCCAGCATAAAATCCTCCGGGAGGCTGGAAGATATAGAGGTACCATATTTTGTTGGCGAACTTGGGTTATAATCCTGTGTAAAAAATCGTGCAATACGATTGAATTCTGTCCAAGTCTTGGGAGGTCGGAGGGAAATACTGTGTTCAGCCTTATATTGGCGTTGTAAGCCGGGATCTTCAAATAAGTCCTTTCGGTAGAATAGAAACTGTGTTCCTCCTATGACAGGAAACCCATAATTTCGATTCTTAATTTTTGCATTATTTATATTCTTGGAGAAAACGGAGCTTGTAACCTCAGGAATATCATTCAAGATAGTTGTGATATCCATAAATGCATTTTTGTGAGTAAAATATGCCATCCAGGAAACATCGGACAAATAGATATCATACTTTGGTGTATCCTCTTGTGTGTCTTCTTCAATTAATAGAAAAAGCTCACGAAGAGAGTAGAAGTCAATCTGAAGCTTAATGTTATAGGTGGCAAGAAATTTATAGCTTACTGCCTGGATAGCACGAATGGTCGGTAGATCCGTACTTGCAATAAAGATAGTCTTTGGATTATCCGCATAAGCTACCGGTTTGAAATGTGGTTTGGGAATGGAAAGCGGGGCATCTAACACATTATCCTTATAGAGCTTGAATTTTCTGTCATAAAGCTGGGGGGATATGTTTTCCTCCATTAGAATACGAAAGCTATCTTCTCCCAAGGTATAGGCAGTAGCGGCGGTGTGGAGTACATTTGGATGGTAGCAGGACTCGTTCCAACGTTCTTCAGAAAGAGTAATTAAACAAATGTTATCCTTTGGTTTTATACTGTGGACATCGCAAGCTTCAAGCACACCATCCATAATTGTTTGAGAAGAAGTGATAATCGCCTGTGGAAGAAACGAAGATAAATAGAGCATGGTAACTTTGAAGGCGCCCTCTTTTGACATGTCGGTATAGAGAATATTTTCGCTACGATAGGCCTTTTTGAATTTATCATGGGCTTCGAGGAAGCCGTTGACACATTCGCTCTCAGAAAAAAAATCCTCAGGTCCGGTCACAATTGCAATATCCTCGTAACCTTTTTGCAGCAAGCTTTCTGTTAAAGAGTAAATGGTATTGTAATTATCAAAGCCTAAAAAGTTTGCGGATATTTTTTGAGGGAGCCGCATGATGAATACGTTACTAATATCATTTTTAAATAATGTATTATTGAAAAACGTTGAATTATGAGCCTGACATGTCATTATTATGATACCGGCATAGTTCTTACTGATGAATTTATAAATGATATCCTGTTCATTACGGGGATTGTTATAACTACAGGCTATATTGACCGAATAATTTTGTTTCCCAGCCTGGGCAATGATGCCCTTTAATATTTCTGAATTGGTGGAATCATCTAGGTTCGGCAAAACAACACCGATTTCATCGGATGATTTATTTTTCAGGCTTCGTGCAGAGAAGTTTGGTATATAGTTTAACTCGGCAATAGCCTCTTTCACCTTCAGCTGTGTTTCATGTTTGATATTCTTTTTCCCATTAATGCAATAAGAAACAGTGGCAATAGATACCCCTGCCTTATCTGCAACATCTTTTAAAGTAACCATGTATACGCTCCTTTCCACTAATTATTAGTTTGTCATAGAGCTGGGAAAAAGTCAATGGTATTTGGTTAATCGTTTAAATTTTGTAATAATGTTTTGTTGAATTCTACCAAAGGATTTCTTATAATTATTCTTATATTAAGTTATGTTTTAAATAATGATGATTGCAATAATAAATTTAATCAATTGTCATAAGTGAAAAGGAGAGGGATTATGAACAGTAGAGAACGTTTTTTTGCAACAGTGAATCGTGAACCAGTGGATCGTCCAGCCGCTTGGATTGGAATGCCGGATATTAAGGCACAACCAGCTTTGTTTGATTATTATGGGGTAAAGGATATTCATGAATTAAAACTTGCGGTCGGTGATGATTTTTATGCAATTGAGGTTCCTTATGAGTCACCAACAGCGAATGCAATATTTGCTGCATTTGACTGGTATATGGATGGCAATGTAAATAGTGAGGAACGCACTCTAACAGCAGATGGATGCTTTAAAAATGCAGAAGAATTAGAAGATCTGGATTTTTTTGAATGGCCGGATCCTACTAAATATATTGATGTGGAAGAATGCAAGAGAAGAGTTGATCAAGCGCCGGAGGATAAGGTACGTTTGGCAATGTGCTGGTCTGCACACTTCCAGGATACCTGCGCTTCCTTTGGAATGGAAACTGCCTTGATGAATATGCTGGCTAATCCTGAAATTTATGAGGCAGTAGATGAGAAAATTGTAGACTTTTATTTGAAAGCCAATGAGATTTTTTATGAAGCAACCAAGGGAAAATTAGATGCGGTATTAATCGGTAATGATGTGGGTAGCCAGAGAGGTCTTATACTTTCTCCTCAGTGTGTACGTGATTTTGTGATTCCCGGATGCAAAAAGTTGGTTGATCAGGCTCATTCCTATGGTCTTAAGGTTATTTACCATTCTTGCGGTTCAATCGTAGATGTAATCCCAGATCTGATAGAAGCTGGTGTGGATGTGATTCATCCGATTCAGGCTTTGGCAGCTGGTATGGACCCGATGAACTTGAAAGAAAAATTTGATGGTAAGGTTTCCTTCTGCGGCGGGGTTGATACACAGGATTTATTAGTAAATGGAACACCTGACATGGTACATGACAAGGTTAAGGAATTGCGAACCATTTTCCCTACCGGATTGATTATATCTCCAAGCCATGAGGCTGTTATGAAGGATATTCCTCCGGCTAATATTCATGCTTTATTTGAAGAAGCGCAGAAAATATATTAGAGGCGAAATAGTAAGCCCTTAAAAGTGGGTGGGTTAAGACGTTTTACAAACGCCTTCGAAAATGACATAATAGGAGAAGAATAGAAGATGGCTGTTCAAAGATTTGGGGAAATGATTAAAGTAAAGGATTTGGAAGCGTATAAAAAATGGCATGCCAATCCCATGCCAGGGGTAAACGAGATGATTACACAATGTCATTTAAAGAACTATTCAATCTATAGCAGAGGGGAATATTTATTTGCTTATTATGAATATGATGGAGATGACTTTGAGGCAGATATGGCTAAAATAGCAGCAGATCCTAACACACAGGCCTGGTGGGATGTGGTAAAGCCTCTGATGCAGCCACTTCAGGATCGGAGAGAGGGAGAATTTTGGTCTGGTATGACTGAAATTTATCACCTGGACTAGTCATATAAAGTGGCAAGCAATCTGCCTGTAATAACAATTTTTAAAGCAAGCAGTTTTGATAACATTAATCCTGTTGTCAAAGCTGCTTTTTTATGCGGATAAAAGCACAAAAAGCACTATTTGCAATAAAGTCCCCAGTATATGCAGAGAAATATGTAATTCATTGTTGTATGATAGAATATAGGTAATTGTGACAAGCAATCGTTTGAAAGAATTTATAGGTAGGGGTCTTAAAAATTGCGTTAAAATCAGGGGTGAAGAAGCTTGCATCATGATACGTTAGAATAATGATGTAAGTGGAAAAAACATGTAAGTAAAAAATCTTTAAAAGGAACATAGGAGGCGAGGAGTAATGAGAAATTTTATAAAAAACTATAAAATGTCATTTATGTTAGTGATTGCAATTATCATCGGAGGAATTGTGGGAGTTATAATGGGGCCGGATGCAGCGGTATTAGAGCCCTTCGGACAAATTTTCTTAAATTTGATGTTCACCTTAATCGTTCCCCTGGTATTTTTTAGCGTATCCTCATCCATAGCAAATATGAGTGGCATGAATCGCTTGGGTAAGATTATGATTAATATTGTTGTAATATTTATGATAACAGCGTTCTTATCTGGTATTCTTTCTATCTTAGGTGTTTTTGTGTTTAATCCTACCAAAGGTTTAGGAACAGAAGCGATTAATAACATCCTATCCGGTTCTGGAAAGGAGATTATGGAAGAGGCGAGTCAGCTATCTCTTCCACAGCAGTTGGTGAAGACCATTACCGTGAATGATTTCGTAGGCTTATTCTCCAGAAGTAATATGCTTCAGTTGATCATCTTCGCAGTTTTATTTGGTATAGCAACAGCGCTAGTAGGGGAAAAGGCAACTCTTGTGAAAGACTTTTTAAATGAAGCTTCACAGGTACTCATGAAGATTATGAATATTATCATGTACTATGCACCCATTGGCTTAGGCTGCTATTTTGCTACCATTATAGGACAGCTGGGGGCACAGATATTAGAAGGCTATCTGAGAGTGTTTTTATTATACCTGGTTTTAGCAGTTATTAATTATTTTATTTTCTTTACCATCTATGCTTATGTTTCAGGCGGGAAAGAGGGAATCAGAGTCTTCTGGAAAAATGCAATAGCGCCTACCGTGACAGCTCTCGCTACCTGCTCCAGTGCTGCAACGATTCCGGTTAATTTAGAGGCAACAAAGAGGATTGGGGTACCAAAGGACATCGCAGAGACCGTGATTCCCCTTGGTGTCAATACGCACAAGGATGGTTCTGTCATTGGTGGGGTTATGAAGATCGTTTTCTTATTCGGATTATTTGGCAAAGATATCACAGACCTTCCAACTATTTTGTCCATTCTTGCAGTTGGTTTTCTAGTAGGTGCAGTTATGGGAGCTATACCGGGTGGCGGTTTAATCGGAGAAATGCTGATATTAAGCGTATATGGTTTTCCTCCAGAGGCTTTACCGGTAATCGCCGTTATCAGCACAATTATTGATGCTCCAGCTACGGTATTAAATTCTACCGGTAATACGGTTTGCGCCATGTTAGCAGCCAGATTCGTGGATGGTAAGAATTGGTTGAAAAATAAGATGTAAGTCGAGTGTAAAGAAGCTTTATGAAACTTGAAACATGGTATTTACAATAAACTTAACTTGAGAAAAATAGTAGGAGGTAGCTGAATATCAGCTGCCTCCTACAGTTCTTTATAAGGTTCATTGGCTCATAATAAGTTACTGGCCAACAAATATAATGATTTCTTCTTAATAGGTATTATTTATTTAATTCCTGATACAAGGAATTAATAAGTACTCTATTAGGATCCTGACTTAACTCCCAGATCATGACTCCGGCCAGTCCTTTTTCTTTAACATAATTAGCTTTTGTAGCTACGGACTGTTCATCTTCATAGGAAATAAAGGTAGAGCCATTAAAGAGATAGGGTACCTTAGAAGCCTCATGATAGTAGCGTACATAACCTGAAGTTTTCAAATAGTTAGCTACAATATTAGCATAGCTAATGGAAGCACCCCCAGAATAGGTCTGGTATAAACCTTGATTCCTTAGGAAAGCCTTCTTCTAACCATTCATTAATGGCTGAATCCATTAGCTAATTATTGGATACATTCTTATAAGCTTTTCTATATTGTTGGTTACTGTGAACAGCTTTTTTTAATAGAGAACAATGATTGCAGGGTTAGTTATCATAAAAATAGCTTTACAATCTTTTTTATTATGTATTTTCGTGGTATAATCTGGTAGAAGGCTTTTGTTAATTTTATGACAAAAACAAAATGAAACCGAGAGGAGCTGCTTCATGGCATATCGTGATTTGCAAAGCTTTCTGAAAGAGCTGGAAGCGAGTAATGAATTAATAAAAATAAATATCCCGGTATCCACCGAACTAGAAATGACAGAGATTGTAGACCGCGTCAGCAAAGCGAAGGGCTCTGCCTTGTTATTTGAGCAGGCAAAAGGGTTTTCGTATCCAGTAGTAATGAATGCAATGGGCAGTGAAAAGCGTATGAGCATGGCACTGGGGGTAGGTAATTTAGATGAAATCGGAACAGAAATTGCGCAGTACTTAAATATTGAAAATTATCTTTCCATTCGTGGACTGATCAGTAGTATACCTCGCATGCTGCGAATGCTACATGTATTTCCGCGCCGAAGCAGGCGCAGGGGAGCTTGCCAGCAGGTGATTGAACGAGAACCGGATTTATTTACTTTGCCCGTACTAAAATGCTGGCCGCAGGATGCAGGCCGTTTTTTTACGCTTCCCTTGGTTTTTACGAAAGAGGCAAACAGCCGACGTCAAAATGTGGGAATGTACCGGATGCAGATCCTTGACAGGACAAGTACGGGAATGCATTGGCATAAGCATAAGGATGGCTCGGAAATTTTTCAGTCTTATGCAAAGGCAGGAAAGAAAATGCCGGTGTCCGTTGCACTGGGGTGTGATCCGGTAATTACCTATGCTGCAACCAGCCCGCTTCCGAAAATGATAGACGAGATTATGTTTGCTGGATGGCTTCGGAAAGCACGTGTCAAGATGGTTAAGTGCATTACCAATGATATCTATGTTCCAGCTGATGCGGAATTTGTACTGGAGGGTTATGTTGACCCAAAGGAAGATTATGTAACAGAAGGACCCTTCGGAGATCATACCGGTTATTATTCTTTAGCTGATCAATATCCGGTTTTTCATGTGACCTGTATTACTCATAAAAAAGAGCCGGTTTATCCTGCGACGGTGGTCGGAAAGCCGCCAATGGAAGACTGTTATATGGCGAAGGCAACGGAACGTATCTTCTTGCCCTTTCTACGGCTGCAAATACCCGAGCTCATGGATTTGAATCTCCCTCTTGAGGGAGTGTTCCACAACTGTGCTATTGTTTCGATAAAAAATCGTTATCCTGGTGCAGCGCGCAAGGTGATGAACGCTATCTGGGGCATGGGTCAGATGATGTACACAAAAATGATTATTGTAGTGGACGAGTCGGTGGATGCTCAGAATCTTTCCAGGGTTCGTGATACGGTTTTAAAAAACCTACGGGGCAGGGAAAGTCTTTTTCTTTGTAACGGACCACTGGACGCATTGGATCATTCCTCAGGGAAAGCTCTATACGGCTGCCGTCTTGGGATTGATGCTACAGATAGGGATACTCCCGCAGAGGTAGGTGTACAGGATACTTTTATTGTTATCCCGATTGAGAAACAGAAGGATTTCCAGGGAAGGAAGGTACTGGAGAATTATTTACCGCTGCATCCCGAAAAAATTGTAATCTGCGTAGATGGTGACATCGATCCGGCTGATTTATCTACAGTAATGTGGAAGGTATTTAATAATATTGATGCTGCGAGAGATTTGGTTATCCTAGGACAAAAAATAGGTATTGATGCAACAAGGAAGTACAAGGGAGAAGGATTGTCACGGGACTGGCCTGATGACATTGTTATGACACAGGAGATGAAGCTGGCTGTCAGTGAAAGGTGGAGCGAATATGGGCTGGATGGGAATATTTAAAAGACTGATCAGAAAGATAAAAGATTATGGAAAGTTGGTGATGTTTTCCCATACGATTTTTTCTTTCAGTTTTGCGCTGGTTTCTATGGTTCTTGCTGCCCATGGGTTACCTGAGATTTCTGTTCTCATATGGATTATTGTTTGTTTTATGGGTGCGCGTACCGGGGCAAATGCTATCAACCGTGTGATTGATGCGAAGATTGATGCAAAAAATCCTCGTACGGCAAACCGTCAGCTTCCAAAAGGCGAGATGAAAGCTGGAGAGGTAATTGTCTTTACCGGCATCTGTTTCCTGATTATGCTCTTTGGGGCGTATCAACTGAACTGGCTGTGTTTTGCTCTTTCTCCGGTGGCACTTGTTTTGCTGATAGTTTATTCCTATTGTAAGCGCTTTACCTTTTTATGTCATCTGGTACTGGGGGTTACCTGTGCCTGTGCTCCGGTTGGTGCCTGGCTTGCAGTTACAGGGAAATTTGAATTTCTTGCGCTGGTCATGGGGGTAGCCAATACGTTATGGGTTGCCGGTTTTGACATTATCTATGGCTGCCAGGATTATGAGTTTGACAGACAGAACGGGCTGCATTCTGTTCCCGTTAGGTTCGGTGTAAAGGGAGCTTTGCGGATTGCGTGTCTGTTTCACATTGTAACACTTTTTTGCATGATTTTCATTGGAATATTAGTTCCACAGTTCGGAGTGATTTATTATAGCGGTGTTGTTATCATTGCGGCTTTGTTTGTTACTGAATACCGCATGGTATCGCCGACAAACCTGACAAATGTCAATATAGCATCCTATAGCGTGAACCAGCTTGTCAGTCTGACATTATTAGTATTCGGACTGCTGGATGCTTTTGTTTAGCATATATGGATAAGGATTATAAAATGGAAAGGCACGGGTGTTAAAAATGAAGAAAATAATACTGGGATTAACCGGTGCAAGTGGGAGTGTCTATTTTCTGCGTCTTGCAGAACAACTGCTATTGCAGGAGGTGGAACTACATCTGATTGCCTCAGAGCCTGGAGAGAAGGTATTGCAATATGAAACAGGCATCACTCTTTCGGAGCAGGTGAAGTTATGGAATAATAACAGCGCCAAGGTTATATTGGAGGATAACAACAATCTGTTTTCTGCTGCTGCCAGCGGTTCCAGCCGATTTGATGCCATGGCAATTGTTCCGTGCTCCATGTCCACTCTAGCAAAGCTTGCACATGGGATTACTGAGACACTGCTGACACGTGCCGCTGATGTTATGATCAAGGAAAGACGGAGATTGGTGCTGGTACCAAGAGAGACACCGCTCTCTACCGTGCATCTGAAAAATATGGCGGAGCTTTCACAGCTAGGAGCGACCATTCTACCTGCGATGCCCGGATTTTATGGTAAGCCTGAAACTATGGATGATTTGATTGATTTTGTTGTAGGTAAGACCCTAGACGGTTTAGGGATCGAAAATAATTATTACCAAAGATGGGAAGGTCAACATGAAGAATAGTAGATATCAGAATAGAAGAATCCAAAATGGTAGAAACCAAAATGATAGAAATCAAAATGTAAGAAATCGATTTATTCTTATGATTATGCTGTTAACTTTGCTTTTTACTCTTGCAGGGTGTGTGGGAAATGGAGAGGGCAGGAGCGCTGTGGGAGAAAAGCCTATCATTCGAATTGGAATGATGTCTTCCTCTGATGTCATCCCTTATGTGCTGATCAATGAGAATAAGCTTTCAGACAAATATAATTTTGAGCTTGATTTACAGGTGTTCACCTCTGCCAAGGACAGGGATGCCGCGTTTCAAGCAGGGGAACTGGATGGTGTCCTTACGGATTACATAGGTGTGTGTATGTATCAGAATGCCGGCTTTGATGTTAAGATCACCGGTATTACAGATGGCGATTATATTCTGCTGGCAGGTAAAAACAGCGGAATTACTGATATTAGTCAGATCAAAGGAAAGAGTATTGCGATCTCAGAGAAAACACTGATTGAATACACCCTTGATCATATTCTGGAAAAGAATGGTTTGGAAGCTACGGATGTGATAAAAGAAGTGGTTCCAAGAATTCCGGATCGTTTGGAGCTGCTAAGAAATGACAAAATTGATCTTGGATTGATGCCGGAGCCCTTTGCAACCCTTGCTTTAGAGGACGGAGCAATTTTACTTGGTACTGCAAATGAATATGGACTTTACCCCGCTGTTTCAGCATTCTCAAAGTCAGCTTTGGATGGCAAAAACGAGGCAATCAGGAATTTGTATCAAGCATATAACGAGGCGGTGGATTATATGAATCATACGGATATTGGAGATTATGAGAAAACAGTAATTGAGGCGGTATGCTATCCAGAGGAAATGGCTGGGAAAATCACGGTAAAGCCCTTTCGAGAAAGTGTACTTCCTGTCAAAGAAGATGTTGAGGCCGCAGTGCTTTGGGCCAGCAAAAAAGGTCTGTGTGAGTCCACGCTTTCCTATGAACAGATGACCTATGATGTTTACAGCGAATCCAAATAAGTAAGGTGATAAAGATGCTGACAATAGATAATATTTGTGTAAGCTATAAAAACAAGGGAAAGCCGGTGCCAGTACTTTGGAACTTCTCCCTGCAGCTAAAGCAGGGGGAGATACTGGCGGTGCTTGGCACCTCCGGTTGTGGCAAGTCGACGCTGATCCAGGTGTTGGCAGGCATGTTTCCCACCCAAAGTGGTTCGGTAACTGCTGATGTTTGTGGTGTTAATCTACCGCTGAATCCTAAAACACATAAAATTGCGGTGATTCCCCAGAACCTGGGTTTACTTCCCTGGAAAACTGTTCGTCAAAATTGCCTGCTACCATTGCAGATACATAAGCTGACAATTGATGATATGAAATATAATGAGTTAGAGGAGACCTGCCGTTCTTTGAAGGTGGACTCTTTATTGGAGCGCTATCCCCGAGAGCTTAGCGGAGGTCAGCTACAGCGGGTCGCACTCGCTCGGGCATTCCTACAGGAGCCAGATCTGCTTTTAATGGATGAACCTTTTTCATCTCTGGACATGATTACCCGCTCCGAAGCATGGGAGCTTTTCCTGAAAATCTGGAGACAGAAGCAGCCGACCACCATATTAGTAACCCACAGCCTGGAAGAGGCTTTATATCTGGGTAAAGAAATAGCGGTACTGGATAAAGAAAAAGGAAGACTAATTGAGCATAGTGATAATTCTTTTTTTGGATTACAGGAGGTGGAAGGTGAGGGCTTTCTCCAGAGGAAGAGGAGATTGCGCGGATTGCTGAAACCTGTTGACGGAGGTGAATTGTCATGAAAAGGCTGATGAATCGGATTTGCCTCTTTCTTGAGGGTTTTCTGCTTATCAATATTATTTGGTACATCGGTTATCTGGCGGTCCATTCTACCGTAATTCCAAATCCTATCACTGTATATCAAAACTTTGGTGAGGTTCTTGCAGACGATATCCTAATACATATTTTGGCAAGTCTGGAACGAGTAGGTCTTGGGTTAGGCTTGTCTCTTTTTGTAGGTATCCCTCTGGGAATTCTAATGGCATATTCGAATTATGCCAATAAGTTTTTGTATCCCCTGGTCTATTTTAGTTATCCGATTCCTAAAACCGCCTTACTTCCCATTGCCATGCTTTTATGGGGGATGCGGGACGGTTCTAAAATTGCAATTATCTTTCTAATCATTGTATTTCAGGTCATTGTTGCGGTTCGAGACAGTGTTCATAATATTGACTCCTCTCTTTATCTAGTAACGGTCAGTGCCGGAGCCTCGAAAATGCAGATTATTCGTCATATTACATTGCCAGCAATTTTACCGGAGCTATTGACCAGTCTGCGTGTATCCCTTGGAACAGCGGTTTCCGTTCTTTTCTTTGTGGAAGGCTATGGGACAAGGTATGGAATGGGATATTATATCGTTGATGCCTGGTCACGGATTGATTATAGTGGTATGTATAGCGGTATTATTGTTATATCCATCGTCGGCTTTGCACTGTTTGCAGCAGTAGATTTCATTTCAGTGAAGCTTTGTCCTTGGCGTTGATTCTGCCTGGAAGATTTTAGAGGTTTTCATCCTAAATATGTCTTCATCTTTTTTGATGACTCATATATTGATATAAACCTGAAATCATATCTGGAGTTATGAAAGATTGTCTGCGTAGGAAAGATGACAATTAAACTAGGAGTAATGACGAGTTTCCGCGCGAAGTGTCACATAATGTCGAATAGGAACATATGATATTATTGCAAAGTAGAATCTTACACGTTGCAACTATATTCAAAGTGGGGTGTTCCTATGAGTTATAACAGAAATGAGTCCAGCAGAGGCCATAAGTACTATACTTCAGGAGGCTATTCCATGAGCAATTCCAGCAGGTCTAATGATAATGTCAGTAGATCACGTAGCTGGTCAAATAGCCGATCACGCTCAAGATCAAATAGTAATAATAGATCTGTCAGCCGTTCCATGTCCAGATCAAATAGACGATTCAATAGCAGATCATATTAATTATGTGAGGATTATGAATTTTCATATAAGAGATAAAATCAAAGCTGAGGATAAGTACTATGAAGAAAACGATACAATTGGTGGTTACACCATTTTGCGATTGTTGGGTGAAGGGCGATATGGTATTGTGTACTTGGGACTTGATGTGAAAAACAACACATGTGTTGTGAAACAGCTAAAGAAAAACACCTTGAAAAAGAACAAGAGCAAATTATTTTATGAGGAGCTGATCTTAAAAAGGCTGCAGCAGCCCTGTTTTCCAAGATTCATATCCAGATTTAAGGATGGTGCCAGAGAAGGCTTCATAATGGAGTATATGGAAGGTGAAGTGTTTGAGGATATCTTGTACAAGGAAAGATATCAATTTGCCAGGGAAGAGATTCACGAGATATGTAGTCAGCTGCTAGATATGATAGAACAGCTGCATCGCTATAAGATCGTTCATCGTGACATCAGATTACCCAATGTTATTCGAAAGAATTCGAAAGAACTATCTTTGATTGATTTTGGTCTTGCAAGAATCATGGATGGCACTTCACATACAAAAGAAGAGGATTATTGGTATATTGGTGATTTTTTAATTCATCTGTATTATACAACCTATCGGAAGGCAAACATCATTGAGCGGCCATGGTTTAAAGAACTTGAGTTGACACCCGAGGAAATGACTTTACTAAGAAAACTTATGGGAATTGATGAACCCTATGGCAGTATTTCGGAAATTAGACAGCAGTTGAATAAGATCAGAAATCTAAACTGAATGGAGAAAAACCATGCGGCTTTGTTATTTGATAATGAGGCCGCATGACTGTTATTTGAAGTGTTTTATTCTTGTTTCTTAATATGTATGTGTAAGAGGTGTCATATGAAAGACTTCGTGGAAATTCTGGGATTATATGAAGATAGCTTTCGCATTAATATTTATACGATAGAACCGTTTCGGATGATTGGACTCATTGATGTTGAAATACAATATGACTATGGGAATGAAAGGGTAACGCTGGCCTATTATAGATCCTCCGGTACCAACAGCGGCAAAATAAATGGGCTTTGGTATCCAATCGTTGGGATTAAGTTACATACAGGAGAATTCAGTGAATTTACAAAATACTTGAATTATGTGCTGAGCAAAACAACAAAAAATAGTTGGGCAGAGGAAGGCTGGTTGGCTAAATCATTATTTTTTAGCGGAAGCAAAGAAGATACGGAGTTGAGAGGCTTCTCAAGTGGTATTCATCAGGAAAAGCTTTACCAGATTGGCGATAGACTTACCTGCCTCTACAATAATAACAAATATTCTCCGATTAATAGTATGGATGCCCGATACGTCAATTCCATACTAACATTAGACAAGAAAATTTATAATAATCGTTGCACCCAAAGATACAATTATGAACGCTTCATTCGGGATGTGTATGAGAGATCATATGATAACGACAATTAGATAGGGTAATGATAGATTAGCTCTTGAGGTTCCATACTTAAAGTGTGTCACATATTTCAAATTAGTGTTATGTTAAAGCAATTTTCATATCTACAATTTTATCTTAATACTATCTTGAAAAAACAGAATTTATAATAGATAATAGATAGTAAGTAGAATAGATATTACTGAGGTGACTAAAGATATGCAGTTTGTTTCCAAATTTATAAAAAGACAAGACATTTCTTCTGATGATAACGATAAAGACATGAATAGCAAGAAAGGAATAAGCATTATCAATTTATTAACGCCGAAAGCTTCCGTAGCATTTTTGAGTGATCATTGTACCTTGCGTCAGGGGCTTGAAAAAATGAGAGTTCATAGATATACAGCTATTCCTGTAGTTTCAGAGGATGGAAGGTATATCGGAACCGTCAGTGAAGGAGATTTTTTATGGTATATGCTGGACAATAGTACGTATTCTATGAAATTACAAGAGGATTTTTTGATTTCTGATATACTCCGCTATGGTTGGAATCCCGCAGTAAAAATTGATACAACGATAGATTCTCCTTCGTATTATGGAACAAAACTTTGTTCCGGTAATTGACGATAGAGAAAAGTTCATAGGAATTATAACCCGAAAGGACATAGTAAAGTATTATCTCAATTTATTTCAGGACAATAATTAGTTTAAATTGTGGATTGAAATTAGCAAATGGATATGATATATTAGAGACATAACACAACAGCTTTCTCCATTTCTATATTAAATGGAAAGAGCTGTTTTTTAATGTGATCACCTGATTTATCTTATTTATATAATGGAGGTAATATGAAGAAAAGAACATTTTACACAGAGTTTGCCTATATATTTGGATTAATTGGTCTGGCTTTTGGGACAGCCCTTATGGAAGCAGCAGACTTTGGTGTTTCTATGGTAGTGGCTCCCGCATACCTGGTCTATCGGAAGTTATCTCAGGTATGGGGCTTTTTTAGCTTTGGTATGGCTGAATATATGCTTCAGGCATTTTTATTAATTATACTCATGATTGTGCTAAAGCGATTTAAGGTATCCTATCTTTTTTCGTTTGTTACTGCCGTAATTTATGGCTTCTTACTGGATGGATCAATGGGTATCGTGGCATTGTTTTCAGGTGAAAACTTTGTACTCCGTATTATATTATATAGTTTGGGATTCCTTTCTTGTACCGCAGGAGTCTCGCTGATTTTTCATACCTACATTGCTCCAGAGGTGTACGAGTTATTTGTGAAGGAGTTATCTACCAAATATAACATTAATATTCATAAGTTCAAAACCGGCTATGATTGTGTCAGTTGCCTAGTGGCAATTCTCATATCCTTCGCCTTTTTCGGACTATGGCATTTTGAGGGGATCAAAATCGGTACCATCATAGGTGCCCTAATCAATGGATGGACGATCAGTAGGTTTACTAAATTTTTTGAGAAGCATTGGGAATTTAAAGATGGTCTTAGAATGCGGAATTATTTTCTGACATCAACAGTGGAAGATATCTAAGGCTCCCTAGTTCGAAAAATGAAGATCTAAAATTATTCTCAAAATATGACATACGGTTGTCCAGTTAACCTGTTATACTAATATCAAAATATGAGTCATACTTTGAAAAATCTTTATTTCATAGAATCGGAGGAGATGATATGGCGCTAAGTTTTTTCTGTGACAAAAACAGGATGCCTTCAGAGGAGCAAGTATTAGAAGTATTAGGAGAAACAGCAATCTATTGGGACGGAGTGACCCAATTTATCAGTGAATACGGTGTAATTAAGGAAGAGTGGAAGGTTTATTCACAAAAGGCAGGCTGGTGTAAAAAAATATTACTGACCTCTGAGAAACAAGAAAGAAATATCATTTTCTTATACCCTAATGAGAAGTTTTTGACAGGTGTTTTGGTATATGGGGAAAAAGCGGTAGAGGCAGCTCTAAATAGCGAGCTTCCAAAGGATATCCTTAATCGTATTTCGCTTGCAAAGGCATATACAGAAGGTCGTTCCTTTCAAATAGTAATCAAAGAAGAGACGGATTTTGTATGTCTGAAAAAGCTAATTACAATTAAAATCCATAATTAAAGTATACTGTTTAAGGTATACTGTATCCATAGTAAAAAATAGAAGGTTCCGTTGATAAAGTATCAGCAGAACCTTTTTTATAAATAAAATAGTGTTTTTTTATTGTTAGCTTTCTTACTATCTTAATTTTATCATAGATTTCCAATAACAACAAGACTGTTTTTCCGAACAGGGCTGTGTTAGAGTTATTAATCACAATAACGATATTATAAAGCTCAAGTTGTTCTATATTAACAAAGAAGTAAAATAAGGAGGTATTTGGATGGATTCCTATGTACTTGGATTTAAGGACATTGACAAAACGAATCTTATGCTTGTTGGGGGGAAAGGTGCGAACCTGGGAGAGCTTTTTAAGATTCCCGAAGTAAGAGTGCCGGATGGATTTTGTATTTCGACAAAGGCCTTTAAAAGGACTATTGGCGCTACACCGTCAATCAACGAATTACTGAATCAGTTATCCACCCTAAGCTTGGATGACCGGAATAAAATCCTTGAACTAACGAGTGAAATTCGAAGGACGATTGAAGGATTATCGATTCCTGAGGATATTGAAGAAGAAATTAACTTACATCTGTCCAGGCTTGGAGAACACCATGCCTATGCAGTACGTTCCAGTGCAACCGCGGAGGATTTACCGACAGCTTCCTTTGCTGGCCAACAGGATACCTACCTGAACATTATTGGAAAAGATGCAATTCTAAAGCATATTAGCAAGTGCTGGGCATCTTTGTTTACGGAAAGAGCAGTTACCTATCGCATTCAAAATGGTTTCGATCATCGTAAAGTATTCTTGTCCGTGGTTATACAGAAGATGATTTTCCCGGAGGCAGCAGGAATTATGTTTACTGCCGATCCTGTCACCTCCAATCGAAAGGTATTATCGATAGACGCCAGTTTTGGACTTGGTGAGGCCTTAGTTTCCGGCTTGGTAAACGCAGATAATTATAAGGTACGTAACAAAACACTTCTTGAAAAGAAGATTTCTACCAAGAAGCTGGCTATTTATGCCCTAAATGATGGCGGTACGAAGGAAGAGGAGCTTGAGGCCAAGCAGCAGAACAGGCAAGTATTAACAGATAGTCAGATCCTACAACTTGAGACCATTGGTAGAAAACTGGAAGAGCATTTCGGGTGTCCCCAGGATATTGAATGGTGCCTGAGGGATGATATTTTCTTCATTGTCCAAAGTAGACCTATCACAACGCTATACCCTGTTCCACAAACTAATGATGGTGAAAATCATGTTTTTGTATCGGTAGGTCACCAGCAAATGATGACTGATCCGATGAAACCATTGGGAATGTCAATATTCGAATTGACATCCTTTGGTTCCAGATTCAGTGGTGGTGGGAGGTTGTTTGTTGATGTGGCGCAAAACCTAGCTTCTTCAAAAACAAGGAAGGGATTAATTGAATCTTTTGGTCAGGCCGATCCGCTGATTAAAGACGCACTTGTGACCATAATTGAGCGAGGGGATTTTATAAAAATGCTGCCGGATGAGGAGGAAGAACAAGGTTCCTCGATAAGTAATAAACACATTTCGCCGGTGATACCACCAGCAGAAATTGATCCAGAAGTTGTGTATGAATTAATGGAGAGTAGACAATCATCCATCGAAGAACTAAGAAATAAAATCCAAACAACATCAGGACCTGATGTATTTGATCTATTATTGGAAGATATCCAGAAGTTAAAAAATAGTTTATTTGAGCCCAAAAGTATGAATGTAATTATTGCTGCCATGGGTGCTTCCTCATGGATCAATGAAAAAATCTATGAGTGGCTGGGGGAACAAAATGTAGCAGATATTCTCTCTCAGTCGGTGCCAAATAATATTACTTCAGAAATGGGGCTGGAACTCCTTGATGTTGCAGATGCCCTACGTCCTTATCCGGAGGTAATTGAATATTTACAGAAGGTAAAAGATGATAACTTTTTAGATGAACTTGTTAACCTTGATGGTGGTCATAAAGCACAGGCCGCTATTAATTCATATCTTGATAAATACGGAATGCGATGCAGTGGTGAGATTGATATTACAAAACCTCGCTGGAGAGAAAAACCTACAACATTGATTCCTATGATACTAGGAAACATTAGAAATTTTGAGCCGCAGGCCAGCAGTCGAAGATTTGAACGCGGTCAGCAGGAAGCCTTGAAGAAGGAGCAGGAGTTATTAGAACGGTTAAGGCATTTACCGGAGGGAGACGAAAAAGCAAGGGAAACAAAAGAAAAAATTGACCTACTCAGGAACCTTAGTGGTTATCGTGAATATCCAAAATACAGCATTGTTAACCACTACTTTGTATATAAGCAGGCTTTACTAAAAGAAGCTGAAAAACTTGTACAGTCGAGTGTTATAAAGGAAAAGGAAGATATCTTTTATCTTACTTTTGAAGAGCTCCACAAGACTGTATGTACAAATGAAGTAGATTTGCAGATAATCAATCAGCGAAAAGAGGAATATAATTTTTATAAGAAGCTAACGCCACCACGTGTAATCACCTCTGACGGTGAAATTATTACTGGGATGTATCAAAGAGAAAATCTTCCACCGGATGCTATCATTGGTCTACCTGTTTCTTCCGGAGTCGTAGAGGGACGGGCACGTGTAATCTTAAGCATGGATGAAGCTAATTTGGAAGAAGGAGATATATTAGTAACAGCCTTTACCGATCCCAGTTGGACTCCTTTGTTTGTGACTATTAAAGGTCTGATCACTGAAGTTGGAGGATTGATGACCCATGGTGCGGTTATCGCTCGTGAGTATGGGTTACCTGCGCTTGTGGGAGTAGAGGATGCTACGAAGCTGATCAAAGATGGACAAAGGATTCGCTTGAATGGAACACAAGGATACATCAATATATTAAATGATTCAGGAGAAAAACCAAACGATGCAAGGGTATAATAACAAAAATGAATTAATTTGTGAAATTACTAAAGCAGCCAATATGTTCATCGTTGAATTTGAAGATATCGAAGAGACTCAGAAAACATTGAGATATGAAGGCGTTGACCGCACCCCTTCACAGATGATAGCATATCAGCTTGGTTGGATGGAGTTACTCCTGAGCTGGGATCAGGATGAGCAGGAAGGCAAGACCGTTATTACACCTGCACCCGGTTTCAAGTGGAATCAATTAGGCGGATTATATCAAGGTTTTTATGAGAAATACCAGGATAAATCCATGGCTGAGCTGCAGAGCTTATTTTGCGCATCAGTTGATGAAATAATCAAATGGCTTGTTGGTTTTACGGAGGAAGAACTATTTTATCCTGGTGGCAGGAACTGGGCATCATCCACGCCATCAAATTGGCCCATATGGAAATGGGTGCATATCAACACGGTTGCACCCTTTCACTCTTTTCGCAGTAAAATTCGTAAATGGAAAAAATTACGTAATAAATCAATTTTACTTGATTTTTAGTAAGTTTAAATCACAATTTTTTTTCACGCTAATTTGGGGTTGTATTCTATGGCAAACCATTGCGAAAGTATATGGATTTTGGTAAAATATATAAAACAGTATCAAAGGGACGGGAGCGTTTTTGGCAATGGAGGTTCAAAGGGTACCCAAAAGTGTTATATTGGCTTATTTTTCTGGAACAGGTTGTACGAAAGCTGTCTGTGACTGCTTCGAAGATCAATTCCAAGTGCATGGAATTCCTTGCAAAAAAATCAATATGGAGACCAGTAAACATTTTGATATCGGGGCAGCAGATATTCTTATCATCTTTTCACCGGTGTATGCCTTCAGACTTACTTCAGTTACAGAAGATTGGGTAAAAAATTTGCCTGAGGTTAAGAATAAATCCGCAATCATTATTTCTGTCTCAGGTGGAGGGGAGATATCCCCTAACACTGCCTGCCGTGTTTACTGCAAAGGACTTTTAAAGAAAAAGGGATATCATCTGATCTATGAGAAGATGATAATTATGCCGTCCAACTTTGCAGTACAAGCAGATTGGAATTTGAATCTTGGCTTATTGAAAACTCTGCCCCATAAAGTACAAAAGATAATTGCAGATATTCTATCCGGCAAGAAGGAGATATCGACTCCTAAGTTTCTGGATCGATGTATTGCAGCAATCGGGAAAGCGGAGCAGATAGGAGCACGATTTTTTGGAGTATCCATTCATGCAACGCAGTACTGCAATAAGTGTGGTTTATGCATCCGTAACTGCCCTAAGAAGAATATAAAACTGGTGAACGGATTGCCGAAGTTTGGCTTCCATTGCATGTTTTGTCTTAGGTGCATCTACCATTGCCCATGTAAGGCACTTAGACCAAGGATAATGAAATTCGCAATTTTAAAAGACGGCTTTGATCTGCGAAAAATGAGTGAACAGGCAGGGGAAGAGAATATCAACACAAATAATCGTCAGGGTAAGGATACCTTATGGCAAGGTGTTATTGACTATCTTAGTGAGGATGATTATTTAAAAAAATGACGTACATACTATGTAGAAGCAAAATTATAATAAGTTGTGAGCTAGTTGAGAAGTTTGCTACATTAACTATATAACCCGCGAATGAAAAAATACTGCATAAAAGATAAAGGAGGTAGAGTATGTCCTACACGGTTGATTTTAAAAATGTATCTACAGTTGGGCTGGAGTCTTCGCCTGTAGTTGATGCCCTTGCTGGATTACGTGCTAATGAAGCTCGATATTATAGGAACAAATATAAGCATGAATTTACCGTTGTACCAGCGAGTGAGAGTCAGGAGACCCTAGATTATGTGAACCAGGTCTTGAAGAAAGAACGTAATATTGAATTTTCGGCAAAGCCCTTGGAGACCTCTCGTTTTCAAGTGGAAAACATTAAAATGGCTTACGTATTTTATGAGGATGGTCTTGCAGTCAATGTAATGTATACCGTAGACGATCCGAAAAAGAGGGCTGTTGGTTTTAAACTTTCTGAGGGAATGGAAATACCTAAGGAGTTAGAAGAGAAGTTTAAGTTTGCCAGACAGAAGTCTAAGCTTGCTGGAACAGTTCGGGGCTCATTTTTTGTAATTAAAGGAGAATATGAATAGAAAGAAGATGCCACCAATTGGATAACAGCACCAGGTGGCATCTTTTCGTCACTCCAAGATTTCATAAAACTAATTTTTAAGCTACCGATGGGTAGCAGATAGGAGCATCTATGGAAAGAAAAATTATAATGAATCTGGCCATGAGCCTGGATGGATTTATTTCAGATGTGGATGGCGGGTATGCCTGGATTACAGGTGATGGAAGTACTTCCTTGAATACAAGTAACAAATGGGATTTTGGATTGTTCCTGGAGGGAATTGATACCGTTGTCATGGGAAAAGCATGTTATGACCAGAATATGCACGCTGAATTTAAAGATAAGAAAGTATTTGTCGCTACCCATTCACAACTTGAGGATTACGATAATATACATTTTATTCAAAAAAATATTTGTGATGTGATTCTTGAAGAGAAGAAAATGGCAGGAAAAGATATCTTTTTGTTTGGGGGTGGGATATTGATCGATGATTTTCTGAAAGCAGATATTATTGATGAATTCATCGTTGGTATTATTCCAATCATTTTGGGCAAGGGTAGACCGCTTTTTTTCGAGAATAATCCCACAGTCACATTGAAATTGGAAGAGTTCATCGTTGATGAAGGTGTTGTAATTATGCGATACAAAAGAAGATAGTAAAAGAACAGAGAGTTTGATGAAAAATAATTAGAAACTAAACATTCATAGGAACAGAGGGGCTTTTATGGGACATATACTGATCGTAGATGATGAGAAATCTATCAGTGACTTGATTGCAATGAACCTAACCATGGTAGGACATACCTGTGAGCAGGCTTTTGACGGTAAGGAAGCATTAGACAAATTGAGGTCGGTGCAATATGATCTGTGCTTATTGGATATTATGCTTCCTGGAAAAGATGGCTTTGAGTTAATTGATGATTTTAAAAAGTCAAATATTCCTGTTATTTATTTGTCTGCGAAAAACTCTTTGACGGACCGAGTAAAAGGATTGAACTTAGGAGCTGAGGACTATATTATGAAACCCTTTGAAGCTCTGGAGCTGATAGCAAGAATTGATGTGGTTCTAAGAAGAGAAGGAAAAAATAAAAAGATATTTACTTATCATCAGGTTACAGTTGATTTAAACAAGCATTTGGTATTGAAAAATAATCAGGTGGTAGACCTAACTGCGCAAGAGTACCTCCTTCTGGAGGCTTTGATTCTAAATCAAAACCTTGCCCTAACAAGAGAGCAGCTGCTTAATATTGCCTGGGGCTACGATTATAGCGGTGAAACCAGAACCGTAGACATGCATATCCAAAGACTTCGAAAGAAATTAGAGTGGGAGGATATCATAAAAACGGTATTTAAATTCGGATATAGACTGGAGGCACCTACAAAGTGAAATTATGGGTTAAGATTTTTTTGAGTATTTTAGTTGTATCTTTATCCACTCTTACAATTAGTATTGCCTATGTCATCAACCAAAATCATGTTACTAGTATTAACAGAGAACAGGAAAGATCTCTGGGCGAATTTGAACTGATACGAAGCTCCCTGAGTAATAGTCTGGATTTTTCTGGAGCATCAATAGATACCCTTAAGGTGATCATGGATAGATATGGAGAATATTACAAGGATAGAGGTATTTTCTTAGGACTATATATGAATGGTGATTATATATATAACAATATATCTTCCATAGATCCGAATACCGTAAAAGTGCTGCTATCCGTTAAGGAGAATGAAAAAATAGCTCAGATCATTAGATCTGATGTTCATGACTATATACTGATGTCAGATCTGATAGATAATGCCGTACTTTTGTATGCCAGGGATATCAGTGAAATATATGATGCCAGAAGCAATAGTATTAGATTGTATTTCGTTCTGCTTATTGTGCTTACTGGTTTTCTTGGTGTTTTTTCTTATCTATATGCCAAATGGATTACCCGCCCGCTTAATGCCTTGCACAAGGGTGCAATGGCCGTTTCCTCCGGTAAATATGATATTTTCTTATTAGAAAAAGATAAAGAATTCAAAGATGTTGCGAATGCTTTTAATCAAATGGCAAAGGATGTAAAGGACAGGACACAGGAATTGGAAGAAAGAGCGAAAGAACTTCAGAATTTCATTGATGACTTATCTCATGAAATGAATACACCACTGACATCAATACAGGGTTATTCAGGGTTTTTATTAAATGCAAATGCTTTGGAAGAGCAGAAAAGAACAGCGGCCCAGTATATCTATTCTGAAGCCAAGAGAATCGGAGATATGTATGCAAAGCTAATGGTACTTAGTTTTGCAAGAGAACATAACATTGAACGTCAGAATTACCCTTGTGAAGAATTGGTAGAAGAAGTCCGTCAAACCTTTCATTATGAGATGATAAACCAGAATATCGACTTTACAAAGGATATATCCACCAACTACCTTAAGGTAGATAAAACTCTCTTTCATATGCTTTTAAGTAATCTGGTTAAGAACAGCTTACAGGCTATGGGAAAGGGCGGAAGTATTGATATCAAGATTTATAAGGAAAATAACCTAGCTATGATTATTGTACAGGATACCGGTATGGGGATTCCAGAGGACAAGCTTAAGCAGGTGACGAAACCCTTTTTTAGAATTGATAAATCTAGAGCGAGAAAAACAGGAGGTGCTGGTCTTGGATTATCCATTTGCAGCAAGATTGTTGCCTTACATGAAGGTAACATGGAGATCCATTCCACAGAGGGTAAAGGTACTTCAATCATGATTATAATTCCTGATTAGGCAATGATTAGCAGGTGCAGTATTTACAACTCTGTTACAACTTCATTGTAAATCTGATAACTTCTGTTACTATACTGTATTTAACAGGAAGGAACCTGTTAAATGAATAGAAAGAAGGAATTACTATGAAAAAAACAATACTTATCCTATCCGTATTTACAATGATAGGTTTTACCGGTTGTTCAAAAGCTGAGATTGAAAAAAGTCCGATTTCCATTGAAGACTCTGCTTCTCTTGATGATGAACTTAAATCAGAAGTTGCCGAGAATGTAGTTACGAGCGAAGAAATAACAAAAACACCAGAAGCTACGGACTCCGAGGCAGGAACAAAGGAAGAAACGAAAGAAGAGGTGGAAGAGGAGACCAAAGGGGAGGTGAAGTTGAAAGAGGGCGATAGTCCTACGCTTGTAACAATTGAACTTGAGGGGATGGAAGAGACAATGTATGGCTTATGGCATGATGGCGACGGTTATGAAATTATGTATGATGTTGACAGATTTGAATATTCTGATAAAGACGGGGTGGATACTTTTATAGCAGAAAATCCTGATCCTGCAATCTATCCATATATTTATGTAAGTATCAACCATCTTGAGAATCGAAGTGCATCTGACTATACGAAGGAATTATCAGCAACCCTTTCGAAAAACAGCTTAACATCAAAGATAACCAAGGATGTATCCGTAGGAAATTATAAAGGAACCCTGATAACAGCCAAAGGTGGCTCAGAATGGAATTCTATTGTTCGTAATTATTATATTATTGAAGATAGCACAGCAATATACACCATTGAAACCCAGTACTTTTTAGAAGCTGCAGAGGGTTATGGTGCCAGAATTCAAGCGATGTTAGATACCTTTAAAATCAAATAGCGATTTATGAGAAGATGAATATTATATGCTCCTTTCTAAGCTACAAGTATTTAATGTTACACTTGTCAACTTAGAAAGGAGCATATATAGATAACTGTTTTTGAAGTCTACCAGATTTTTATTATTAGGCTGGAACAATTTCAAAAATAGTACCCTGATTTAAATCGGTCACCTTCATAGAGGCATATACCCCTAAAAACATTCTGCTCTGATTCAGATTGGAACCCAGACTGACATAAAAGGCTGATTTTGCTCCGAAATCATAATCAGTTTCAATAATGGAATAATTTTGAAGTTTGCAATCATTTCTTACCGTGGTATATGCTAAAATTCCTCGAGCAGGTGGGCGGGAACCTTCATTACGAGCCAGGTCTGTAAATACAACACTTCCAGTAAGATCAGGAAGTGCATCACCCATATAGGGAAGCACCCCAGTCAATGCAGTTGCTCCAAATTTATCTGGACGGGAATCTTCATGAAAATAGCAGGTCAAGGGTAGGAGTCGTCCTGCAGAGATGTTGATGGCATCATCGTAATAAGCAACAACTTTCTCATCCAGTTTTTCATTTTTTGAACAGTTTCTTAAGATTAATGCAGGAAGATTACCTTCCCAACCGCGCCAACCGAAATTAACGAATCCTTCCTGGTCAAGGTCAGTTTTCATTTCAGTGGCCTGAACAAGTTCAGTAACTGGAATTGGTTTATAATCTATGAAAGAGAATATTGACTCCACCAGATCCTGCCCCACATTTCCTATGTACTTGATATACCTATTATTAGATTTTTGATATGAAATCCCAGGGATATTTCGAACACCTTTGGCGATAACGGTGAGTGTATCCTGAATCGCTTCCGGTAGCTCATCAAAGCGTGTCACAACCGTCGGATTATCATTATAGATATTCTTTTCAAGATCAATTTCAATGATTTTGCCAGCAATCTCCATAGAATCTTGACTTAAATTAAAAGGATCGTAGCCTGACCCGCCATCTCCGGTTGTAAGAACGAGCTTTCCGGTTTCAGGGGAGAAGTTTAGGCTGTTGACACCATTATGATTTAAAAATGGTCTTCTTATGTTAAGTAGCGTTCGCTGCTTTTGAGGTTGCGCATCTGTTGGAAGTAACCATTCTTCAACCGTATCGATATGATTATACCAAACTGTGCGATTTGTCCACCTTAGGTTTAAGGTTGATGGATCACAGGGATTAGGTTGAAAGGGTCCAGGAAGAGCGCCCGGACCCTGAGTGCCGGCTACAGAATAATGTAGATAAAACAAACCGTTTGTTGTAAAATCAGGATGAAATGCCAGTCCCAGTAATCCACGCTCATCATAACCGCCAGAGGAAGTGCCTAACTCTAATACTTTTGCGGTGATATCTAAAAAAGTCTCAATTACACCATCTCCTAAGTAATAAATAACTCCTAATTGTGTTGCAATGAAAAGTCGTTCTATTGAGTCGCCTGGAAGAATCGCTGTTTTCAATACGGTGGGTAAATTAATATTAAATACTAAGGGGCGTAAACTGACTTTAACCTGTTCCAATGTCATATCCTCATTCTTAATGTTTTTCTATATTAAAATATGATTGTTATAATTCTATTATATCAAAAAATATATTGATTTTTGATTTTAAATCGGTTAATATACTGTGTGTAAATAATAGGTATCGTTCCGGTTGGGCAGACTAACTGCTTCAAGATATTAAGCTTAATGGGTGGAGGGCTTCATAAGAGGTTTCTCTACCCTTTTTTATATATAAATATAGAGAGGAAGATAATCATGCAATATTTTATACTAGTTTTGGGTTTAATTATGATAATTCGGAGTGCTGACGTTTTAATTGAATCGTCTTCAAAAATTGCGAAGCGATATGGGGTGTCCTCCTTTGTTATTGGTATCACTGTAGTAGCCTTCGGAACAAGTGCACCAGAACTTGCTGTTGGTATTATCTCGGGGATAACTCATACGAATCAGCTAACCCTTGGTAATATAATCGGAAGCTCGTTGTCGAATACCGCCTTAATTGTTGGCCTCTCCGCTATCATTATGCCTTTACAGGTAAAAGATTCCGTGGTGCGACGTGAGATACCGATGCTGATCCTTGCTCAAGTCATTATGATTGTCATGCTTTTTGATAATGGCTGGCTTTCTCGTATGAATGGCGCTATACTTATGATTGGTTTCATCGGCTTTATGCTATATGTTAGTAGAAATTCAAAGGTATCAATGAAAATTGAAATTGATGCTGAAGGTGATATCGATATGGATGCAGATGGTAACCAATTATCAAAGGACTTAATTGACACCGAGAAGAAGGAAAAACTATTAAAATTATGGTGTTTCTCCATACTTTCACTTGCAGGACTTTTTATTGGTGGTAGGTTAACGGTAGGAAGCAGTACAAGCATTGCTCAAAGTCTGGGACTTAGTGAAACTTTAATTGGCCTTACCGTAGTTGCTATTGCAACTACAATGCCAGAGCTAATCACAAGTATTATAGCTGCGATGAAAAAGGAACCGGATATTGTTTTAGGAAATTGTATTGGGAGTAATATCTTTAACATTCTTTTGGTTCTTGGACTATCATCTGTCATCTCACCGATTCCGACGGATTTAAGTCTTGGGCTGGACGTCTCAGTTATGTTAGTTCTGACGATTTTTGTTTTTGCTATTTCGTGGATAAGAAAAAAGATTACGCGTAGAGTAGGTATTTTTCTTTTATTATCATATGCAGCCTATCTAGTCTATAAGGTAATCACTGTACTTTAAAAAAGTAGGGTTTGCGGATTTTGTAGTAATACTAAAATATGTAAATTTCTGCAGGAAATTTTTGTTGACTAGAAAATTAAAAAAGGTATAATTATATTAATAATACAAAGAGATATTAACATTATAATATTTTCTTGTATAAGCTCATTTATATGTTTGAGCATTTCAACCAGGCGAACTTAAATTGCCCTAGGCTTCATGAGTACCAAAGCGGATCACCGTTACACAAGACAACGGATGGTTCTGGTTTGCATCTCCTTAGCCTAGGGCTTTTCTTATCAATAGAATTACGGCAGATCATACAAATCAGAGGATCCTCGGTACATGATTCATGGCTGGGAAGAAAATGCAGCATAGGAAGGCCAGTTATTAAAACATTGATGAAAGGGAGTAATCGACATGAAGAAAACAGTTCACTTCTTTCTAAATGGCAATTTAAAAGAGGTACAGGTAAAAGCAGAAACCACTGTACTGGAGCTGCTTCGTAACAAACTGGAATTAAACGGGATCAAGGAAGGCTGCGGTGAGGGTGACTGTGGTGCCTGTACGGTTGTAATCGGCGAAGTTAGAGAGGGTAGGGTTCATTACAAATCAGTAACCGGTTGCCTTTATTTGGCTGCCAAATTAGAAGGGAAACATCTGATAACAATTGAGGGTTTGGCGGAGAAAGGTAGACTTCATCCCATACAGGAAGCAATCCTAAGTGCACATGCAACGCAATGCGGATTCTGTACACCGGGAGTATGCCTATCGATACTCGCGCTTTATTTAGAACGGAGCAAACCAACAAAAGAGGAGTTTCGTAGATATTTAGAAGGAAACCTTTGCCGCTGTACAGGATATGATTCGATACGTAACGTACCTGAATTTCTAGAGGAGATATCTGTCTGCTCCGAGGATATCAGACCTAGCTATTTAACAGCTACAGAACAAAAGCAGCTCGCTTTTCTCCACGAGGATATCTTTGTGGATGACAGTACATATGCCTATTATTCACCGATTTCAGAGGATAATCTGCTGGCATTTTTACAAAGCCAAAAGGAATTAACAGAAGGAAATAGACTTCGTTACATCAATGGAGGCAGTGATGTGGTGGTAGGTATTAAGAAAAGGAATCAACATTTTAGATTACTGCTGGATCTAGGCAGACTGGACTCTTTACAACAAATCTCACAAGATAACTCGCAGGAAGCAAAAGAGCTGGTTCTAGGTGGAGGAGTGTCCCTATCCAGAATTATTGACTCTACCAGTGAATTATTCCCGGAGTTTTCTGCGACGGTGCAAAGGATGTGCTCTGAACAGGTGCGTTCTTATGCTACAGTTGCTGGAAATATAGTGAATGCCTCTCCGGTTGCTGATACAGTTCCTCTACTGATGGCAGTCGACGCCGTGCTCACCTTACGAAGTCAGGAAGGGGAGAGAAGGATTCCTATCAGGAATTTTTATCTCGGATATAAAAAGACAGTGAATAAACCTTCGGAGTGGATTGAGGCAATTACTATTTCGTTGGGTCTATATAATTTTATTAATTTTGAGAAAGTGAGTAAGAGGAAAGAAGTGGACATTGCTGCAGTAAATTCAGCAATCGCTCTGAAGGTAGAAGAGGGGACAATCAAAAAGGCCGAACTTGCCTGTGGTGGTGTAGGGGCAACTACCCTGTACCTGCCAAAGACCTCCCGTTATCTGGAAGGGAAAGAAATGAAGGAAGAGACTTTTCTGGGAGCCTTTGAGGTGATTGCTACGGAAGCTACTCCAATTGATGATGTCAGAGGTAGTGCTAAGTACCGAAGGGCAATGATGCAAAATCTGTTATTAAAGCATTATCTGGCTTATAAAAATAGTCAGGAGGTCGATGGTTATGAAGAATGAATGGACTAAAAGCAATAATAACTTGGGTTGGGGGCAGGTAGGCACTTCACCTTCACATATCAGTGGGCGTGACCATGTAACAGGACATTCTCAGTTTATTGATGACATTCCAAAGCCCCGTCACCTTCTGTATGTGAAAGTGCTGCTAAGTCCCCTTGCACATGGCAAGATTATTAAGATTGATACTGCGAAAGCTAAGGCCTCACCAGGAGTCGCAACAGTACTTACGGCGGAGGATATTTCTGGAGAGAATCAAATTGGAGGGATTATTCAAGATGAGGTCTGTCTGGCACAGGGGCAGGTACATTTTGTAGGCGAACCGGTAGCCATTATAGCAGCCGAAAGCGTGGAAGAAGCAGAGATTGCATTGGGTCTCATTGAATTAGAGCTGGAAGAGGAGACTCCAGTATTAACGGTAAGAGATGCGATAGCAAAGAATCAGTTTGTAGGTCCAGTAAGAACAATTGAACGAGGAGATGTAGAATCCGTATTCGCAGATTGTCCCTATTATCTGGAGGGAGTGATCCGTAACGAGGGGCAGGAGCATTTTTATTTGGAGACTCAAGGTGTTCTTTCTATACCCGAGGATGATGGGGGTATTACGATCTATTCATCTTCACAAAACCCTAATGAGATACAGAGAATGGTTGCCAATGTACTCGGAGTATCTCAGAATCAGGTTACGGTAGACATTAAAAGGATTGGAGGAGGCTTTGGCGGAAAGGAAACTCAAGCAACTGCCTGGGCATGTATAGCAGCCCTTGCAACCTTTCACACCGGACGCCCCACGGAGCTTCGTCTTACCAGAGATGAAGATATGCTATGTACTGGTAAACGCCATGCATTCGAAAGTGATTACCGGGTAGCCTTTGACAAAGAGGGGAGAATACTTGCCTACTGCATTGAACTTAATTCCAACTGTGGGGCGGTTGCTGATGTTAGTACCTCCGTACTGGAGAGAGCGATGCTGCACGCAGAGAACAGTTATCAGATTGAGAATATTCGGGTGATTGGACGACCCTGTAAGACCAATTTGCATCCCGCTACCGCCTTTCGAGGTTTTGGGGGACCCCAGGGTATCTTTGCTATTGAGAGTGTGTTGCAGAAAATTGCATTCACCCTAGGGCTTGATCCCTTAGATGTGAGAATGAAGAATATGTACCGCAAGGGTGATATTGCACCTTACGGGGAAGAAATCTTACACGCGGAGCATGTAGGTGAGATTTTTGAGAAACTAAGAAAAGACAGTAGATGGGATGAGCGTAGAAAGAATGTGGCTGCATTTAATGCCAAGAATAAATATGAAAAGAAAGGTCTTGGAATTACACCGGTCAAGTTTGGAATATCCTTTACGGCAGCTCATTTAAATCAAGGAAGTGCACTGATTCAGGTTTACCTGGACGGTTCTATCTCTGTCACCCATGGAGCTATTGAGATGGGGCAGGAGGTTAACACAAAGATTGCGCAGATAGCTGCAACTAATTTTGGAGTACCGTTATCCTGCGTGCGTATCGAAAGTAATAATACAAAGCGAGTAGCCAATACCTCACCTACCGCGGCCTCCTCCGGTTGTGATCTAAACGGGCATGCAGTAGAGAATGCTTCCTTAAAGATAATGAAGCGGTTAAGGGAATTGGTTGGCAGGTTGTTTCCGAATATAGAGGTAAGCTTTGAGAACGGTAATGTATATGCTACGGTGGAGGGTAACATAGATTATGAGAAACCCCTGATTACCTTCCGGGAGTTGGTGAAAAAAGCCTATTTTGAACGAATCGACTTGTGCGATCATGGCTACTATGCTTCTCCGGGAATTCACTTTGACAGGGATAAGGGGCAGGGACACCCCTTCCTTTATTATGTATTCGGAGCGGCAGTCAGTGAGGTAACCGTTGATTTATTGACAGGACGCACTAGGATTGACTGCGTTCATATACTACATGACTGTGGCAGCAGCATTAACCCAAGAGTGGATATAGGGCAGATCCAGGGAGGTTTTGCCCAGGGAATCGGATGGGTTACCACGGAGGAACTTGTGTATAATGCGAATGGAGAACTTCTTAGTTGTTCTCCGGCTACCTATAAAATACCAACCCTTGGAGATATACCAGAGGAGCTTCATATCGAGCTACTGGAAGGAAGTTTCAATGAAAAGGGGATTAAACGATCAAAAGCAATTGGAGAACCTCCCTTCGTCTATGGAGAATCTGTTTATTTTGCAATTGTAGATGCCCTTTGCTCTCTTGGAAGATATCCGGAGGAATTAAGCATACCTGCAACCCCTGAAAAAATATGGCGTGAAATAATACATTAACTCTTTAGCAAAAGTAACAACGCTCTTTGGTTTCAGATGAAACGAAGGAGCGTTTTTTACTTTACCAAATGTATTACCGATGCATATTTTAACTTGTTTTGTAAAGGATTAAATAGTATATTAGATAGTATATTAGATAGGAAAGAGTTTCTTGATTTACATTTGATTAGAACGGAAAGGATGTATTAATTATGAAGGTTATCATGTATGGTGCGGATTTTTGCCCGGATTGTGTTGAAGCAAAAACTAGATTAGCGGATTATCCCGCAATCCAGGTGGATTATAGAGATATTACTGGAAGTACAAAGATTCTAAAAGAGTTCTTATCTTACCGCGATCATAATGAAATATTTGCACCAGTGATCAAAGCTGGTGGAATTGGGATTCCATTCTTTGTGCTGGAAGATAATACGATGACCTTTGAGATCAAAGATTTTTTGGAGATAGAAGAAACATCATTTAACGGTAGTTCATGCTCTATTGATGGTAAAGGTTGTTGAGAATAAATATTGAGAATGATAGTACTATGATTAGAGTTTAGAGCAGAGGATATCGATCATATTATGCAAATATGGCTCGATACAAATATTTCTGCGCATAAATTTATTGATAGCTCATATTGGAAAGACAATGTTGAGGCTGTGAGAGAAATGATGCCACAGGCTACAATTTATGTATATGAGCATAAGGAGAAGATTCAGGCCTTTGCAGGGTTAATGGGGAACTATATTGCAGGTATTTTTGTTTTACAGGAGAAAATTGAAGATAATACGAATGAGTTGGAATATGTAATGGAATGGAATAACCCAAATTTGTAATTGTAAGCAAAATGAGAATAATATTTTACAGCGCCTTTACGTTGCTATAGAAACAGAAGGGCGCTGTTTTTGTATAGAAGTAAGATGAAGATTTTAAGTAAAATTGCACATTTGATAACTTTGTGGCATAATACCTATAGCTTAGTTAAAATAATAGTACTTACGTAGTAACACCTAATTTTATAGTATTGAACTAAATGAGAGGATAGACATAAATGGATAAAGATAATACGAGTTTTCGTGATTTTTCAATCAGTGAGGAGATACAAAAGGCTCTCGATGGATTGGAGTATCTCACACCTACAGATGTTCAGGTAAGTGTTATTCCACTCGCTTTAGAGAAAAAGGACCTTATCGTCAAAGCCCAGACCGGCAGTGGCAAAACAGCCTCTTATGCTATCCCAATCTGTGAATTAATTGATTGGCTTGAGAATAAACCACAAGCCCTTATCCTGACTCCGACCAGGGAACTTGCGGTTCAGGTAAAAGAGGATTTCACTAATATAGGCAGATTCAAACGAATAAAAGCCTCAGCAATCTACGGAAGACATCAATTTTCCATTGAGAAAGCAGAATTAAAGCAGAAGACTCATATAGTGGCTGGTACACCTGGGCGTGTTATGGATCATATAAAAAAGGGATCTTTACCACTAAGCAAGATTTCATATCTTATCCTTGATGAGGCTGATCGAATGTTGGATATGGGCTTTATTGATCAGGTAGAAGCTATTATTCGGGAGCTGCCAGAGGATCGTATGACCATGTTGTTCTCTGCCACGCTGCCCGAAGAAGTAAAGAATATTTCCTTAAACTATATGAAGAATCCAATCAATCTTAATGTGAGTGAGGATAGTATAACAACTACTGATATTGATCACGCTATTTATACTACAAACGAAGAGGATAAATTTGAATTACTTACCGATGTTACCGTAATTGAAAAGCCCGAAAGCTGCATTATCTTTTGTAGTACGAAGGAAGAAGTGGATACAGTATGTAAGGAGCTCAAGAAATTAAGGTATGACTGTAATAAACTCCATGGCGGTATGGAACAAAAGGATAGATTATCAGCAATCAAACGATTTAAAAGAGGAGAGTACCGATATTTGGTTGCTACAGATATTGCAGCCAGGGGAATTGATGTTGAGAATGTCTCTCTAGTGATTAACTATGATATCCCTATGGAGGAGGAAACCTATGTCCATCGTACAGGAAGAACCGGACGTGCTGGGCAGAAAGGAAGAGCGATTACCTTTGTAACACCAAAGCAAGCCAGATATTTGCAGGATATTGAAGACTTAATAGGATTTAAAATTAAGGAATTATCGAAACCTGGCAAGGAGGAAGTGTCCATTTGGAAAGCTTCCTTTGAGGAAAATCGAACTAAAACACCTCATACAAAAAGCTTTAAAGGAGAGCAATTAAATAACGATATTATGAAACTACGCTTCAATGGTGGAAAAAATAAGAAGCTTAGAGCAACTAATTTTGTTGGAGTAATTGTGAACCTAGAAGGGATTCAGGCAGAAGATATCGGAATTATAACAATTCAAGACACCTTGACTTATGTGGAGATATTAAATGGAAAAGGCCCATTTGTTTTAGAAGCAATGAAAAATACAATGATTGGCGGCAGGCAATTAAAGGTTACACAGGCGATTAACAAGGATTAATTTTGAGCAGTAACACCGAATACTTAAAGATGAGTTGGAAACAATAGCCTTTGGAGGTGTTCAAATTATGGTATCACGTAAATCAGTTATAACGTTTGGTATGGTCGCAATTCCAATCGGGATGTCCACCACAACGCAGGATAATGACATCCATTTTAACCAATTGCACAAGGAAGATAATAACCGAATACGATACAAGAAAACCTGTGCTCATTGCGGTAAGGAAATTAATGCGAAAGACATTGTAAAGGGCTTCGAATATGATGATGATAAATATGTCGTTGTTACAGACGAAGAGATTGAGAAGATTAAGACAGAAAAGGAAAAATCCATTCAGATCCTGCATTTTGCCCAGCTAAATCAGATATCCCCGGTTTATTATGAGAAAACATATCAAGCCTCACCGGAAGCAGGAGGTGAAAAAGCCTTTGAACTGCTGCGCTCCGCTTTGATGACGGAGCAAAAGATAGCTATTGGCAAAACAGTTATGGGCACAAAGGATACATTAATGGCAATTATTCCTCGGGAGGAAGGGATCCTCATTTCCACCATGTTCTACGCAGATGATATTAAAGAGTTTCAAAAACAGTATACGAAGCCGGAAGTGTCCGAGCAGGAGCTGAGTATGGCTAGGATGCTGATTAATTCTATGGATACACCCTTTGATCCAACAAAATATAAGGATGAATATCAGGCCAGACTTCGCGCTCTCATCGAGACCAAAATTTCCGGTAAAGAGGTCGTTGCCGCAGAGCCTGAGAGTGAGGGCAAGGTTATTGATCTTATGGAGGCACTCAGAGCCAGTGTAGAAAAGGCGAATAGAGATAAGGAACCGGCATAATTTTATGATTGGAAACTTAAATGAATACAATGAAAAAAGGAATTTTGATCGAACCTTAGAACCGGAAGGAAATAGAACCGAATCAGAGGAAGGTTTAAGATTTGTTGTCCAGCACCATATGGCTCGCAGAGAACACTATGATCTGCGCCTGGAATGGGAAGGAGCACTTTTAAGCTGGGCGGTACCCAAGGGACCTTCCTATGATAAACACGATAAACGTCTCGCCGTACAGGTGGAAGACCATCCGTTGGAATATCGACATTTTGAAGGAACGATTCCAAAAGGAGAATATGGAGGCGGAATCGTCATGCTCTGGGATGAAGGCTTCTGGGAACCTTATGGAAATGTAGAAGAAGGCCTTCAAAAAGGTGAGCTGAAGTTTCTTCTAAAAGGCAGGCGGCTTAAGGGCAAATGGGCTTTGGTTAAGTGGAAAGCCATATCCAGTGAGGACAAGAATAACTGGCTGTTATTAAAAGAGAAAGATGAGTATGTAAAAGAGACTGACGGAATCTCAGAATTTAATACCAGTATCAGAACCGGACGAACAATGGCACAAATTGAAGGTGGGGAAGAGGTTAAGATCACGAGGAATCCCTTTTCAAATGCTGAGGTTCAGCTGGCTAAATTAGTCAAGACAATTCCGGATGGTGAGGATTGGCTTTATGAGCTTAAGTACGATGGATATAGAATTTTGGCATTTGTGGAAGGGAATAACGTTCGGTTAATAACCAGAAATGGCAATGATTATACGAAACGGTTTCATGATATAACCTTCTCACTCATTGAACTTGCAGCTGGGAGAGCGATGATTTTAGACGGTGAAATGGTAGTTACGGATGCCTCGGGAAAAACTGATTTCCAGGCTTTACAGAATTATGTAAAGAATCCGAAGGGGCAGAGTCTGACCTATATCGTTTTTGACCTTCTTGCACTGGATGGGATAGACCTTAGGCAAAAGCAACTCCTAGAAAGAAAAGAAACCCTGGAGTCGTTGATGCAGAGTGCTCCAAAAAACCTTTATTATAGCAGATACGTCAGGGGAAATGGAAAGCAAAGCTTTGCGGTAGCCTGTGAGTCAGATATGGAAGGGATCGTTGGGAAAAGAGCAGATTCCATTTATAGCGGAACAAGAAATGGTGACTGGATTAAGCTAAAATGTGATAAACGGCAGGAGTTTGTCGTTGGAGGTTACACTCTTTCAGAAAAAAAAATAAACGGGATAAGCTCAATTCTCCTGGGAATCTATGAAGGTGAGGATTTGGTTTATGTGGGGCGAGCGGGTACAGGATTTCGTGAATCAGAGGCGAAAGTACTTGAGAAAGAATTTGAGAACATAAAAGGGACAGATTCACCCTTCAAATATGCGCCAAAGCCAAAATTGAATGAAAAGATTACCTGGGTTGAACCTATCATGGTAGCTGAAATAAAATTTGCTGAATGGACGAAAGAGAATTTACTACGGCAAGCGAGTTACAAGGGTATGCGTACAGACAAGAACCCGAAGGAAATAAAGAGAGAGACTGAGGAGGATATCCAGCCTGAGTTCTCCTCTGAAGAAGAAATGGAGCAAACGATGGAAGCGAACGCAAATAGCATTATGATCGAGGGAATAAAAATTTCAAAACCAGATAAGGTGTTGTTTGAAAACCCTGAAATAACAAAAGAGGATGTAGTTCGGTATTACGCGAAGATTTCAGAACGCATGCTGCCCTATGTAGACCATAGGGTTCTCAGTATTGTGCGCTGTCCAAAGGGGATTTCACAGAACTGTTTCTTTAAAAAGCATCCAGGGCCAGATAGCAAAGGGATTGTCACGATACCTGTCACCAACAGCGATGGAGAAACGGAGGAGTATTTCTATATAGAGAATGTAACCGGTCTTGTTTATGAGGTACAGATGGGCACTCTGGAGTTCCACACCTGGGGCAGCCGCGTCGAGAATCTGGAAAAACCAGATATCATGGTTTTTGACCTTGATCCGGATGAAGGAATGGAGCTTAGCAGAGTACGCCAGGGTGTACTGGATATCAAAAGTATTCTAACGGAGCTGTCGTTAAAATCATATCTTAAGACTAGTGGAGGAAAAGGCTATCATGTAGTCGTTCCGTTAAAGCCAATGGTTTCCTGGGAGGTATTCCATAATTTTGCCAGGCGTGTTGCAGAAGTTATGGAACAGAAATGGCCTGACAGGTACACAAGTAATGTCAGGAAAGCGAAGCGCAAGGACAAGATCTTCATCGACTGGATTCGTAATGGCAGAGGTGCTACGAGTATTGCACCCTATTCCATCAGGGCGAGAGCTGGGGCGAAGGTGTCCATGCCAATTATGTGGGAAGAATTAGACCGGGTAGCCCCAGATGCAATTACCATGGAGGAGGCCTTGATTCGGATCAATAGCGAGGATCCTTGGAAGGATTTTTTTGAGAGTAATCAAATGCTTAGATAATAAACCAATGTTTACGATACAACAAAATAAGATTATATAATCATCCCTCTGCTATATTCGATCTATGGCAGAGGGATAATATTTGTATAATAATAAGTTTCCAGTGTTGATATGGAAAATTGTATGGTACAATAAAAATGATTTAAGGCTGACGGTTGGTATGCAATATTCTAGATATTTCGATATAAAGAGGTAGAGGTAAATGGATAAGAATGTTTCTTGGTTTATTAATAAACAGGTTGAAAAAGTGGTTGCTGGTCTGGAGAAGCACAATATGAAAGGCTATTTTGTAAACAACGAAGAGGAATTATTGCAGATATTAAAGGAATTGATTGAAGAGAAATCAGTTGTTGGGATTGGGGACTCTGTTACACTTGAGGAGACTGGGGTCTTAGAGTTTCTGCGTAAGGGAAATTATTGTTTTCTGGATAAATATAGACAAGGGATTACCAGTGAGAAAAAGAAGCAAATATATATACAAAATTTTTCTGCGGATACCTTTCTATCCGGTACGAATGCTTTGACAGAGGAGGGAGAACTTTATAATATTGATGGGAATGGAAGCAGGATTGCTCCAATAATCTATGGTCCCAAACAAGTTATCCTTGTAGTCGGAATTAATAAATTGGTTAGAAATCTAGAGGAGGCGCAAAGTAGAGTTAGAAATTATGCTGCGCCTATGGATGCAAAGCGTTTAAATAAGGATACTCCCTGTACGAAGCTGGGCCATTGTATTGACTGCAAAAGTCCAAATAGAATATGTAATGATTTTGTAACCATCACAGGGCAGTTTGTGAAGGACAGAATAAAGGTCATTATCGTGGGCAAAACCTTGGGCTATTAGCTGGATCATAAAATAATCTTGCGTCCCAACCCATCGTTTGGTATAATAAAAACACTATTTTCGCAGCATTCCTTAGGTTGGGAATGCTGTTCTTGTATCCTGCAAATGTAAGCATTGTAATGTATAAAGGAACAATTTATGGGATGGATTAATGAAGGAATAAAATTTTTAATAAGTCGCTCCGACAAAGAACAGAAAGAATTTGAACAGCAGAACAGTCAGTTAGTTCTTGGTAGAATCCGGCTGATTTCTTTTGCAACGATCTGCTTTTCTCTTTTTTGGCTCTACATGGACTATACCTTTTTGAAAAATGGTTCCGATAGGAGCTATGTTATAACCCTTGTTTTAGGACATATCATAAGTGTAGTTGTTTCTACCGTATTCTTAATTTCTTACAACAAATTAGGTGGCATGAGGCAGAGCGGAAAATACCCTAGGTTATATTGTATATTAAAGTTGTATGTATTTTTATATATTCTAATAGGGGTTATCTCTTCTGTTAATAGTCAAAGGCATACAGGTAATATATATTCCTATATCATACTGTCATTGATAACTGCGACGGCACTTGCCTTAAAACCTTCCTTTATGCTCTTTGCCTTTGGAGTTAATCATATTATTTTCCTTATCGGTATCTGGTCATTTAATCATGATGTAAACCTGTTTCTTGTTAAGGTGGTAAACGCTACAGGTCTGATAATTGCAGCTTTTTTATTGAGCTTTATCTTTTATCGCCATAGGATGATAGAGTTTCTCTACCGAAAAGAACTCTTGGAAAATGAAGAGAATTTTAAAAAACTCTTTTATGTGAATCCCTATCCAGTATTTATTATAAGAATGGAAGATGGAAAGGTCATTGAAGCAAATAAAAGGGCATGTGATTTGTTGGGAATCGATTTAGAGGGATTACATAGTTCCAATGAAATTGATGGATTTATCAACAAGGACAGCATCCTCGCGCTACAGGAAGAATTGATGAAACATAATAGTACTTATAATCGAATTGTAGAATATGATTTTAACGGCAAACAAATGTGGGTTAAGGCAAATTACGAGCTCATCGATTATCATGGTGACAAGTGTATCTTAACCGGTGTCATGGATATAACGGAAATCAGAAAAGCAGAGGAAGAATTGAATCACTACGCTTCAACGGATACCTTGACCGGAATAATGAATAGAAGAATGGGTATGAAGAAGCTGGAAGAACTGTTGGCGGATTCCAAAGAAGACTATCTGGAGTTTGTACTTTGTTTCCTGGATCTGAATAATTTAAAGAACATCAATGATACCTATGGGCATGGAGAGGGAGATCGTTACATTATCAACTTCTGTGAGATCATTAAAGGTTGCCTCCGGCAAGAGGATGTATTCTTTCGAATGGGTGGGGATGAGTTTATCATTATTTTTAAGGATAAGAGCAAATCCAAAGCAGAGAAGGAATGGTCTGAGATTCAGAAGAAATTAAGCGAATGTTATCACATGGGAGAAGCTCCTTATCGGATTGTGGCAAGCCACGGATTAGCTTATTATCAGTCTGGTATGGATATAGATGTCGAGTATATCATTGAAAAGGCTGATAAGCAAATGTATAAGGAAAAGCAAAGGTTTCGTAAGGAATATCCCACGAAAGCATTGCAGAGATAAGGAGCCGGTTTAAAACATACATTTTTTGCCTAATTAAAAATAGGCAGAAGGAATGTCAATGTTATTGGTTTGATTTTCTTGTAGTTTGACTTTTTCTTCAATGATAAATACCAGCTAAGTTATCTGCTATCTTTTTTATTTTTTCACATAGGCTTTGAGGTTCTATCACTTTGAGGAAATCAGCATTTTTTAGTGCGAGTTCAAGAATAGAATCCTCATGAGCCGTATGTATTTCAACTACTAAGCTGGTGGACTTTTCCAAGATGGTATGGTCTTCCATATAATAATTATGCTTTATCATCTCGTAAAAATGTTGATCAATTTGTAATAGGTAGCGTAGTATTACCCGGTCACCTGCATCAAGCGAGGCTATATCTTTTGGAAAACGACAGGGACTGTCCATAAGTTCAATGCTGGTAATTCGATCCAAGCGAAAGGTTCGTTTGGCTTTACGTAGATGGCAATAACCTGTTAAATACCAGCCACCCTCGTCAAAAGTAAAACGGTAGGGGGAGACCTCACGTACTGACAACCTATCCCTTCCTGGAGTATCATAGGAGAGCTTAACCTTCTTCTCCTCTTCGAAGCTCTGAATAATCACTTCCAGAACCTGCTCTACATAGTCACCGGGATTAATACGGTTGACATAGACCTGAAATTTGTGAAGAAACCGTTCCAGCTTCGGTCTGCTGTCCTTAGAGACAGCATTTAATAGCTTTAAGCCTAACATATCATAATTCTTATGTAATCCAGGGATTTTCAGTTCCTTCCCGAGTCTAAGCAGGAGCATAAAGTTGGTTATTTCCTCCTCGGTGAGCACAATGGAAGGAATAAAGTAATTATTATCTATTTCATAGCCTCCTTGATTTCCTTCATATGCTATGATGGGAACCTTTATTTGACTAAGGGCGTCGATGTCACGGTATACCGTACGCTCACTAACCTCCAATCGTTTTGCAATTTCACCTGCACTAAGCTTTCCTTTTTCTTTTAGCATATAAATGATTGCATTCATTCGTTCGGACTTTTTCAACTATGATTACCTCGCTATTTCCAGATTCTTTCCATATCATATAAAACCCTACGTATTACATCCTATATTTAGGACTGAATTTTCTTTGTGTTTCATATAAGAAGCTTATTTATTATATCATATCTAGAATCTTACTTATTACATCTTTATCTATAATCTGATTATGTCCCGAGATACAAGTATCAAAATTTAATTGTAAATATTTTTTCAGTGTATCTCTATAAATCTCAGGAGAGCATTGAAGGCTTGGAAGAAGTTCCTCCATGCTATCGCCAATATTATCCCCCAATATTAATACCTTTTCATTTTCGTCTAAAATACTAATCGAATCTATGGTATGCCCGGGACTATAAAATAGTCTGATTTTGTCTTCCGGGAAATATAGCTCCTCCTTAAAGATCAAGTCGGGAAGGCGCATCCTAACGTCACCGTAGCAATGTTGGAGGTTTTTATGAAACATCTCATCCCAATTTGTTTGAATCATATTAGGGCATAAGTCGTGAGACACTATGACACTGTCCTGAAAGAAAGAATTTCCCCAGATGTGATCCCAATGATAATGTGTATTAATCACGACAGTCTGCTTCAGTGATTCTTTTAAATAATTCAGGATTGGAGCAACACTGAAGGAACCTAATCCAGTATCTATTACATAATTATATTTTTTTCCAGTGATTAAGTAAATATTTAAATTCCATCCAGGCTGATAAAAAGTAAATAAAAATCCTCGATTCCTAATTTTATTCACTTGCATAACATTCCTCCTGCTGCTCCTTGTAAAAACGAAGCATAAGCTTATGCCATCTAGGATTAAATTCAATGGGAAGCATCTCTTTTATCTGATCAAAATTCAACTTACCCTTATACTGTAGAACTAGTTGCATATAAGCAATGCGAGCGTCAATTTCTTGCATCATGTCCTTACTGGTGTTTAAGGAAGCTGAGAAATGAGATCCCAGAAAGAGGACTCCAGGTTTTTCTTTTAACCTTCTCAGTGTTTTTAGATGATCTTGAATGCTTGCATAGGGTAAGGGCAATAGAGAGAGCTCATTGTTATCAAATATGATATTGTCTGCGACATGTACATATTTTTCATCGATTATGGTATGGATGCTGCAATCAGAATGTCCTCTAGCCTCCTCGAATCTGATCTGATGCCCGCCAAAGATAAGTAGGTAATTCTCGCAGAATGTCGTAGGGAAGATATCCGGTTCCAGCAAATAATCATCCTTATATTCTCTTTCCAGAGTTTGCATATACTTGCTTGAGCCAAGAATCTCAATTTCATGCTTTATCCCTTTAAGTGCCTTCAAGCCAGCAAAATGGTCGTCATGATAATGTGTGATAATGACCTTTTCAATCATAATGTGTCTTTCTTTTAAATAAGTGATCAGTTGCGTTGCTTCCTGCTCATAGCCAGTGTCAATCAAGAGAGCACTGGAGCAATCCAATATAAAATAGATAACCTGCTTGGTAAAGTGATCCTTATTAGCAAATTCTGCTTCGTACAAATTTCTGTCTAGGTTCTTAATAATCATCTGAAATCCTCCGTTTTTCATATATTGATTCTTTGTACGTTAATTATAATCGTATAACTCTGACACATACCTGTCAGCGTTGAGTAGCAAGGAGAGTTAAATAATTCAAAACTTCTTTGTACAAAATAAATAAAATGGTTTATTTTTCTGAAAAAGAGTGTACCTAAGTTGAATTTTGAATTAAAATGAAAATATAAAACGAAACAAAAGCGAGCTTTAAAAGGAAACTTTAACTAAGTTGCTCCTCCAAATAAGAAGCTCACTCATACATTTTGCAAAGTATTCGGTAGTAAGGAGTGATGTAATCATGAATGAAAAAATAATGGTTATAGAGGATGAAAAGAAAATTGCTGATGCCATCGTATTTGCACTCAAAAAAGAAGGCTATAGTGCTGAAGCGGTTTATCATGGCGGTGAGGCTTTGAAAAGGCTACAGGAATTTAGTCCAGAGGCTATCATTCTGGATGTGATGCTGCCTGGAATGGATGGATATGATATTCTGAAGAAACTTCCTGATCCAAAGCGTATTGGAGTAATTATGCTGACGGCTAAGGATGATATCGTTAATAAAATATTAGGTCTGGAGTTGGGGGCAGATGATTATATCATTAAGCCCTTCGATATGAGAGAGTTGCTTGCTCGCTTAAAGTCTCTGCTCAGGAGAATGCAGAAGGCTGTTGGTGAAGTAGAGGAAGAGGATACCTTAAGTCTTGGAGGAATTGTGCTTCATCTGCAACAGCGAACTGCCTTAGCAGGAGATCAACTGCTAGAATTGACTCCGAAAGAATATGATCTATTGGCACTGCTATTATCCAAGCCAGACAGGGTATATTCCAGAGAACAGCTATTGGATCTGGTGTGGGGGATGGAATATGTGGGTGGAACCCGTACCGTAGATATTCATGTACAAAGAATTCGTAAGAAGCTGGGAGCAAAGTACATGGACATCATACAAACGGTACACGCAGTTGGTTATAAAGCCTTAGGAGGTAATAGTGAAAATCGGCATAAAAATTAAATTCAGTATTTTTCTAGGTGTGCTACTTCTCCTAACCGTAGTTATCCTGAGTCTTTTGGCGTTAAATGGAATCAAGGACAATCAGAAGGTTCAATATGAACAGTATCTTGCGCGACAGGCTGAGACGGCAAATATATATTTTATGCAGAATATCTTAGCGGAAGCAAATAAAGTACCCCAAACCTATCTGAAAGAGAAGGGAGCCGGGTTCACTGCCCAGTTAGAACTGATCAGCGGATTGACGGTAGTAGTATATGATATGAACGGAACAATAGTCAGTAAAAAAACACCTCTGACTGAGTCGAAGAATGTGAAAAGGACACTTGACATTGTACTGCACAACAAAACAGCATATCTGATCGAAGGCGAGGCTCTATATTATCTCACTCCAATAAAAATAGGAAATGATCAGGTTGGGGTAGTACAATTTAATTATTCCTTAACAGAACATTTGGATTTTTACAGACAGATAAGACAGCTATTTATCTTCGTAGGGGCAGGAGTATTTTTACTTAGTTTTATACTCGCATATATTTATTTTGGTTCCTTCGCTAATGGAATCATCCGCCTTAAGAATACAGTAGATCAGATTGGAGAAGGACATTATGAGGTATTTACCCTTAGACGTAGGGATGAATTAGGCAGACTTAGCAAAGGAATTCAGGGTATGAGTCAGCAAATCAAGAATACTCTTCTTAATATGGAGGAGGAGCAAGAGAAACTTACCTTGGCAGTTAAGAGGTTATCTCTGCTTGACCAGCAGCAGAAGCAGTTTATTGGAAATGTTACCCATGAATTTAAGACACCGTTAACGTCAATAAAAGCCTATCTCGATTTACTGGAAATGTACCCGGAGGATAAAGAGCTTCTGGAGACGGCAAAAGAAAACATAAAAAGTGAAACCCAAAAGCTTTATGAGATGGTAGTAAAGGTGCTTGATTTATCGGCTTTGGATAAATATGAGTTCGAATACAGGATGGAGCAGCTGGAGGTAAAACAGACAATCCAAGCAGTCCTTAACAGCTTAAGTGGAAAGCTTGACAAATTCGGGATTCAACTAGAAACGGATCTAAGCGAAGCTTACGTAAAAGCAGATAAGGACAGTATGATGATCGTATTAATGAATCTTTTGGATAATGCCATCAAGTATAATAAAGCAGGTGGCAGTATCTTCGTAAAAAATTATGTAAGCCAGGAACGGTCAGTTATTGAGATAGCTGATACCGGCATAGGAATACCAAATCATTTCTTAAAGGATATCTTTGAACCCTTTTACACTGTTGATAAGAATAGATCCAGGGAAAATGGAGGTGTCGGTTTGGGGTTATCTCTTGCAAAGAAGTATGCAGAGGTACAGGGAGGTTCTCTTACTCTTGTGAAGTCGGATCAGATCGGAACAACGTTTCGAATTACATTTCCTGTGTCTGGAACAACGGGGTCTTAACTTCGTAAGATACGCCGATGAGTGTATCATCATGGTCGGAAGCGAAGTGTCTGCAAGACGGGTCATGAAAAACCTGACTTCATTCATTGAGGAAAGGTTAGGATTAAAAGTAAAAATAACGTAAATGAAGATGCTAACAAGTCGTAGGTGGGGAGTTAGTAACAAAGTGAAGGTTCCATATCAATTAGAGATTGGTTGATATGGAACTTTTTTTATGAGTTCTATAGCATAGGTATAGCAAAAGGACATTTAATGAGTAATATTTAGGACTTTTTAACTAAATTGAAAGTAAATTTGTAGTACTACCTCAATATTGCATGTTTACAAAAATGGAAATAAATGGTATATACAATATATGGAAATACAGAAGCAAGAAGATGATAAACACGCATTGGGGTGGCGTTGTGGAAGAAAATTGTAATGAAATGCACGAATTTTTAACACTCATTGTGCACGTATCACATGACGAATATTGCTCATTAAGACCGGTAACGCTGAATGTGAAGATAGAGAATAGGGAAGTGACATTCACATTACCACCTTGTTCGGTTGCAGAGATAGAACTGCAATTGGGCGCCAAGACATGAAGGGAGGATAATTAAGATGAATAGGACTGCTACGAGGGAAGATGTCGCGAGAGCATCGGGGGTGTCGGTTGCTTCTGTAAGCCGTGCGGTAAATAATTCGGGTTACATCAAAAAAGAGACTAAGGAGCGAATATTGGAGGTGGCAAGAAACCTGGGTTATAACCCTAACCCGATCGCATTGTCGTTGCAAAGTCAAAAGACAAGGCAACTTATTCTCTATCAAAACGATATCATTGCGTCGTACAACCTTCAGTTTTTCAATGGAGCAACAAGGGCTGCTTATAAACGCGGTTATTCAATATTTCTTGACATTAATTGTGACTTCGATAAAATAAGGAGACATTTGGTTGATGGCGTTATGTTTTCCTTGGAAGCTTTAGCTGAAAATTATATCAACACAGTTGGAATCAATTATCTTTTACCAGTAGTCGTTACCTCAAATGATGCGAGCTTCTCGTTTGCTCATCCGGTTCATAAAGTCCTTATTGATAATCATAAGGTAGTCAACATGGGAATTGATTATCTTATGAAAAAAGGGCATCGAAGAATTGGGATGGTTTTACAAGATAGAGGAAAGAACAGCGAAATACGGTATCGGATATGGAAAGCACGTATGGAACAAAATAAACGGGATTTCGGAATAAATATGAACTTAGAAGAACTCATTATACGAGCGGAAATTAGTGATTCCTTCAATGTGAATATTGGCCACCTTGAACCGACACTCATATTACAATCTTCAGATGATAATTATGCAAATTATTCGTCCTTCAGCATCGGTAAAAGAGCGGCGGAGAAGTACTTGGAAAGTAAAAACCCAGCAACTGCGTTATTGTGCTTTAACGATGACATAGCGTATGGTTTCATCAGAGGTGTGGAAAGGAGTGGTCTGTGTGTACCCGAGGATATTTCAATTATGGGTATAGATGGTATTTATTTACGGGAATGGCTTGAAAAAAAGGTAACAACGGTATCTATCGATCCGGAAAACCTTGGTACTCTTACCACTGATGTTATGATAGATATTTTGGAGGACAAAAATCCAAAGTATATGAATTGGACTTCGCCAAAAATACTTGAGGGCGAAACAGTCAAAGAAATTACTGTGCATTGAGAGGAAAGAATCATTGGAATAAAACGGTGATATAAGATGAATAAGGAATAGCTAATTCCATGTGTAGAACGGCACCAAGAAATTATCGATTACCATAGTATGATGAGGCGTCAGGATTGTATGGAATAGATTAGTATACTTGAGCACGGCTCAATCCCTCAAATGGAAATGACATGACAAGGTTGATACAAAACAATATTCATAATACTAAAATGTGTACTGTGTACATATGTACGTGTGTACATGTTTCTGATGTTTGACAATATTGTATAGCAAAGTTAATATATTTGTATAATCTATGTGCATAAATTATAGGTGTTTCAAATTAAAGGAATCAATAATATGTGGAGGGAAATTTATGAATATTAAGAAAATTTTCACAATCCTTATGGTTCTTGTAGTTATGCTTACCATGGTAGCATGTAAAAAGGAAACTAGCACCATGACTGAGCCTGAGCCGACCAAGACTCCGAGTTCCGAAGCAAATCCAACTAACGCACCTGCTACAACAGATCCGCTTGGCGATCCATCTGGCGTGCTTACACCCGACAAGGACACAACTCTTTCTGTGTGGTTGATGACGGCAGAGCAAGCACCTGCACCTGATAACAAGATTACTAAATTGCTCAAAGACAAATTGGGTGTAACACTAAACTATGAAATAGTCACTCCTGACAATGCTGACCAGAAAATCGGCGTTATGCTGGCAGGTGGTGAATATCCTGACCTGATTGGCACAACAGACTTAAAGATGCGTATTCTGGAAGGCGGCGCATTGATTAAACTGGATGACCTCATTGCCTCAGGTGATTATCCAAATCTTAAAACGCACGTGGATCCATATATGAAGAAAATGAGTTATAACGGTTCAGAGGTGGAGCCAGGACTATACATAATCCCGAACTATAATCGTTTTTATGGCAACATCACCGGTGGTATACACTGGGGTACAGCATTCTGGATTCAGAAGGCTGTTCTTGAGGATGCAGGTTACCCGGATCTTACCAACATTACACTTGAAGGATATTTTAAACTAATTGAAGATTATATGGCGAAATATCCGGAGATTAATGGTCAGAAAACGGTAGGCTTTGAAGTTCTTGCCTCCACTGGACGTGAGTGGGGTATGACGAACGCTCCGAACTTCCTTGCAGGTAATCCAAACAACGGTGGCGTTATTGTAGACAGTAATAATGTTGCGACGATCTATGCTGACAAGTCGATTGCACACGACTACTTCAAGATTTTGAATGCTCAGTATGCCAAGGGTATAGTAGACCCCGAGTCCTTTACTGAGAATTTTGACCAATACACTGCAAAAATTGCAACAGGGGTCGTACTTGGTATGCATGACCAGTACTGGAACTTCCAGACGGCTACACAGGCTTTACAAGGTGCAGGCATGGACGAACGGACGTATGCCCCGGTTATGCCGGTATACCCCGGTGCTAAACCATACTATGCAGATCGCGATGTTATGAATACGAACCAGGGCTTTGGTGTTTCGATATCCAGCAAACAACCTGAGGTTGCACTCAAATTCGTAGATTTGATGCTGAGCGAGCCTTGGCAGAAGGTTTTGTCATGGGGTATTGAAGGAGAAGATTATGAAGTTGACAGCAACGGCATGTTTTATCGTACAGAGCAGCAACGAATTAACTATAAAGATTTGACATGGCGTTCCAGCAACCGCTTGACTGCGTTGCTTGACTTGTTGCCGAAGCACAATGGGCAGTACTCAGACGGTAATGCCTACAGCCCGGATGACCAACCTTCTGAGTTCTACGAAACATTATCCGATTACGATAAGGCTTTCATGAAAGCCTATGACAAGAAGACATGGCGTGAGTTCGTAAACAGCCCGCCTGATAACCCTGTATATTATCCATGTTGGAATATCACACTGAGTAGCGAAGCCACTGAGGTTAACCAACAGCTTACTGATGCGGGAGTGCAGTATTTGCCAAAAGCAATTACAGGTCCGGTTGATAAATTCGAAAGCAACTGGACTAAATATGTTGATACTATAAAGAAATTGGATGTAAAGGTATATGAAGATGCCATAAACCAGGGCATTCAGGAACGCATTAGCAATTGGAAATAATAGCCAAAATGCTGGACTGTGGGGGGCAATGGCCCCCCATTTTGTGGGAGGTGCCAGGTTGAAGAAAAAAAGAAAAAGAAGTGTGTGGGTTACGATAAGTAACCAGAAAACCTTGCTTATCATGAGTGTACCGTTACTTTTATATCAGATTTTATTCAAGTATGTACCGATATACGGTTGGTCTATGGCATTCCAGAAATTTAAACCGGGGCGCAGTATGTGGGAACAGAAATGGATTGGATTTGATAATTTTAAGAAGTTGTTTACAGGCGTTATGGGAGAGCGCTTCATACAGGACATCATAAACACATTGGGGCAGAGCATACTGACATTGCTCCTTGGTACGATATTTGCGATTATTCTGTCACTGATGCTGAACGAGGTAAAGAACGGGGCGTTTAAGCGAGTTATTCAAAATATTACATATATGCCACACTTTCTTAGTTGGATTATTGTGGCAGGTATTGTTTCATCTGCACTCGCTGCACCAAGTTCCGGTGGATTTATCAACTCAGTGCTCATGTCATTGCATGTTATTCAAGAACCAATACAGTTTCTTTCGAAACCCGAATATTTTTGGGGCATCGCTGCAGTCAGTCATCTATGGAAAGAATTGGGTTGGAATACTATCTTGTATTTAGCAGCTATGACTGCCATAGACCCGACACTTTACGAAGCTGCGGAAATGGATGGTGCAGGTCGTTTCAGAAAAATATGGAACATTACGCTTCCGTGCATTCGACCAACGATTGTCATACTGTTGATTATGTCTACGGGTTATATTTTGGAGGCAGGATTTGAAATTCCATATTTCTTAGGCAATGGGCTGGTAGTTGAAAAATCAGAAACAATTGATGTATTTGTTATGCGCTATGGCTATCAAATGGGAAATTACAGTATGGCAGTTGTGGCGGGTATGTTTAAGACAATTGTAAGCATCATTATCGTTGGGCTGGTCAACAATATTGCTGGACGGCTTGGCCAAGAAACACTGGTATAAGGAGGCGCGTGAGTGAAGATTAAGGGATGGAAACGAGGGAACATTATATTCACAATATTAAATACAGGCATCCTAATATTATTATGTGTAATTATGGTTTATCCGCTACTAAACACACTTGCGATCTCTTTTAATGATGGAATGGACGCGGTAAAAGGCGGAATTAATATATGGCCGAGAATGTTCACACTAAAGAATTATGATATTGTCTTTCATATGTACACGATTTATGATGCATTTTTTATTAGCGTTACAAAGACAATTGTTATTGTAATCACGAATATTTTCTTTACATCTATGTTGGCATATGCACTTAGTCGGAGTGAGTTTGCTTTAAGAAAACCAATTACGATTATATTTGTGTTGACAATGTACTTTAACGCCGGTCTTATCCCGAATTATTTATTGATAAAGGATTTAAACATGATAAATTCATTTCAGGCTTACTGGGTACCGAATATGATCAGTGCGTTCAACCTCATCGTCATACGAACATATATGAAGTCAATCCCCGATTCACTTATGGAGTCTGCTAAAATAGATGGTGCTGGACATTTCCGTATATGGTGGCGTATCATTATGCCACTGTGCAAGCCAACCCTTGCGGTTATTGCACTCTTCGTAGCAGTAGGCAGCTGGAATAGTTGGATAGATACGCTTTTGTATAACTCCGGGAATCAAAAGCTGTCCACGCTTCAATACGAGTTGCAGAAACTACTTGCGAGCGCAATGAGTGCAGGAACAAATCAAGGTGGTATGGCAGGCGCAGCGGCAATAGCCGGTCAAGGTGGTTCGGTAACGACGCCACTGGCTTTACGTGCGGCGATTACAATTGTGGCTGCTGTACCAATTTTATGCCTGTATCCGTTTTTGCAACGGTACTTTGTCACTGGTTTGACTATCGGCGGTGTAAAAGAGTAATTTGCTTATAAAAGGTAATAAAAATTATAATATGCCAGCCCTGGAGTTCTTACGGAAGGTGGCAGAACATATCTGTACACCGGTTTTTGCTCAAGAGATGATAAATCAAGAAATGGAGCCATGGCAACAGTGCTTGGATCTGATATGCTTACTATTATTGAGGAGCCGGTATTTGTTGCACCGAGCGAGCCATATAGCAAGGGGAGTGGATTTGAAGGGCATGAATTTTTCGAGGCGTCCTCCATACGAAAGAAGGGAGATACTTATTACTTTATTTACTCTTCGATTGTTATGTATGAGTTATGTTATGCCACCAGCAAATATCCAACAAAGGATTTTGTATACAGAGGAGTTATTGTAAGTAATAATGATATTGGTATTGATTCGTATAAGCCTGCTAAGAAGCCGATGTATTATGGCGCTAATAACCACGGCAGTATTGTTGATATTAATGGAAAATGGTTTATATTTTATCATAGACACACTAATGGAACTAATTTCAGTCGTCAGGGCTGCATAGAGCAGATAAGATTTCTCGATGACGGAACAATTCCCCAAGTAGAAATGACCTCTTGTGGCTCTAATGATGGACCCTTGAAGGGACGAGGAGAATATCCTGCCTATCTAGCTTGTAATCTCTTCTGTAAGGATGAATCAATTTATACTGATTTTACCGGGGCTTGGATGGACAGTCAATTCCCTAAAATAACCCAGGATGGAAGAGATGGTGATGAAGAAATCGGTTATATTGCAAATATGAAGGCTTCTGCAACGGCTGGCTTCAAGTACTTTGATTGCCAAGGAATACAAAAAGTTAAAATTAAAGTAAGAGGTTATTGCAAGGGTGACTTTGAAGTGAAAACTACCTGGAATGGTACGATAAATAAATAAAAGGAGCTGTTACAAAACTAACGAAGTTAGTTAAGTGGCAGCTCCTTTCTATGCTTGACCGAGCAATGCAAGCATTACAATTGCTCGGCATTTCAAAAGGTATGAGTTGGATACAAATTTGTTACATTTAATTTGCATTTTCGATATGGTTGTATATTTTATAGAAATATATAGCTGTTATGATCTATCTATAAGGAGGCGATTTAAATGAAGAAAAATAAAACAACAACAAGAACTATAATCGTACTAATGTTACTATTAAGCTTTAATGCATGTGGTGTAAAGGATGATGACAAGGTTATTATTAATGAACCCGGAACCTCCATCACAATCATCGAAGATGCAGATAAAGAGACAGAGGTGCCCGTGATATCGGTGGAGAAAATTGACCGGATTGAGGACGTCCAGATATCTGATTGGTTGGACGAGGAAACAGTGGTTATATCCAAAGAAAATGATTCACTGGATAAAATGAGTCTGGCTGAACTTTCAGAGTCCTATCCCAGAAGCCTATATCTTTATAATATTAACACCAAAGAATATAAGCTTTTAAAGGAGCAAAAGGATGTGTTTTTAGGAGAAGCAACCCTTTCTGCTGATAAAAAGCATCTATTATATTCAGAATACACCCTGGGAGATCCGGTTTATTATGTGATGAATCTTGATACAAAGGATACTTTTGGTATTATGGGAGATGAGATCGGTGGAGCTATGAGTGCCGGTTGGTCCGGTAATGAGGTGGTTGGTGCGGCATACAACAATGGGGCATTTCAAGCAAGCACATCTGGAGAAATCTCAGCGATCCAGGGTTTGAAAGACGAAGCTGCATTTATCGTTCGTGCTACAAAAGATAGTGTATTCTACAATACAAGCTCTGATGATTCTTTAGTTGTACTGAATCGAGCAACAAAGGAGAAGACAAATCTAAATCTTAAGCATGTTTATAATTTGATTCTATCTTCTGATGGAACTAAAATGCTGGTGCTGCAAAGTGACAGCACAAAAAGCACTCTGATTCTGTGTGATCTGGATGGCAGTAATCAGGTGACGATTGCAGAAGGTACTGAACTAGATGGTGTTTCCTGGTCTCCAGATCAGAGAATGATAGCTTACCATTTAAAAGGTGTTGAAAATAATGCAGCAGTGAATGGGCTTTATGTTTATGATACGTTGACTGCTAAAGCGAATCAAATAGCAGTTGATATTCAGTATGCATCAACCTGCTGGAGCCCTTCAGGAGAAAAACTGGTATATTCCCAGTGGAATGGAGAAGCGTATAGCAGCAGTGTCGTTTATTTAAAATCTTCTTTACAAAGTAACTAAGGATCGGTACGATTGTAAATTAAACTGGTTTTACCGGAAGTGGTACTTTTCTCATGAATTAACTCTCTAATAGCAAGCGGTCACTTGGCTGATAATTAGTCGCAGGTGGCCGCTTTATTTGAATTAAGTTGTATGAAAAAAGTAGCAGTTTTTGAGTTTCGCAATTACCTATATTTTTTATTAACAGAAAGGAGTATAATAGAGGAAGATATAGGAAAGTCAAACCATCGGAAAGGAATGCGCAAATGAAACGAACATTGGTATGGGCACACAGAGGAGCCTCTGGATATGCACCTGAAAATACATTGGAGGCATTTCAAAAAGCAATCGAATTAAATGCAGATGGAATCGAATTGGATGTACAGATGACCAGGGATGGTCAGCTAGTCATTATTCATGATGAGACGGTAAATCGAGTCAGTGATGCTCGGGGATGGGTAAAGGATTATACCTACGAAGAGATTAAGAAGCTCAATGTGAATAAGGATTTCCCCGAATATGGAAGTGTTCGAATTCCCACGTTGGAAGAAGTATACCGTCTGATGAAACCTACTGATTTGGTAATAAATGTGGAGCTAAAGAATGGAATTGTTTTTTATGAGGGACTGGAAGAAGAAGTAATGAATTTAACAAAAAAGATGGGACTTTCGGAACGTGTCATCTATTCCTCCTTTAATCACTATTCCGTGATGAAGCAAAAGACTCTGGATCCTAGTGTTGATGTAGCCTTTTTATATGAGGACGGCTATCTCGAGATGCCGGGATATGCACAAAAGTATGGGGTGAAGGCATTGCATCCGGCTCTTTATAACCTGCAATATCCTAATTTCATAAAGGACTGTGAGGTAAGAGGTATAGCGGTACGCCCTTGGACAGTGAATGAGATAGAATATATGAAGCTGCTGTGTGAGTACCAGGTTGATGCAATGATTACAAATTATCCTGATATTGCGAATAAGGTTGTGGATGAATATGAAAGAGAATTTAGATAGCTTAATTAGGGAGTTAGTTGATGGTAGTACAGCTGCCAATATAGATATTGACAAAGATTCAAAGGAATCTACAGCTAGAGAAAAGATATTTCTGGGGGAAGAGGATTATATGGATCAGATGCTTCATGTTGTTCGTCCTCTTTTGGAAAAGAATTGTAAGAAGAGTTATTTTAGCAGTTTTGATGGGGTTAAAATATACTATGAAACCTATAAGCATCCGCAGGAAAAAGCTGCGGTTGTCATGTCTCATGGATTCTGTGAATTTACGAAAAAGTTTGAAGAAGTAATCTTTTACTTCTTCCAAGAGGGATATTCTGTATATATCTTAGACCATAGAGGCCATGGATATTCACAAAGGATGGTGAAGGACAAAAGCAAAGTATTTATAAATTCTTATGATGAATATGTGCAGGATTTTCATGAGTTTGTCACTACTATTGTCCGGAAAAATAATTTAAATAGAAACTTGGTACTTTATGCACATTCTATGGGTGGTGCAATTGCCGCATTGTATCTGGAGCAGTATCCAAAGGAGTTTTCCTGTGCCATACTATCCTCACCAATGCTGGAGATTGATTTTGGTAAGAATCCATCACCACTTGTTTGGCTTGTGATGTTATACAAAAAACTTACTCATTCTGAGGAGGATTACGTGTCAGGGCATGGTGCTTTTGATGCCATTCCTATGTTTGAAGCAAGCAGCTGCCTGTCAAAAGCAAGATATCAGGACATTTTTGCAAAACGAATGCAAGATGAGAATTATCATACCTACGGTGCTTCCTGCGCCTGGACTTTGTCTAGTATAAGAGCAGTACGCAAGTTGAAAAGGAAAGAAAGGCTCATTCAGACGTCGATTCTGCTATTCCAAGCCGGCAATGATACTACCGTGAGACCGAAGGGACAGAAACTCTTTGCACAAAGATCAAAAAATACGAAGCTGGTAGTAATTCCAAAATCAAAGCATGAGATATACAATGGGGATACCAAAATAAGAGAAGAGTATTATCGTAACATATTTACATTTTTAGAGAGACAGCTAAGCACATAACTAAAACTTTCACATTCTTTACATGGATTTCACTTTTTAATTTTCTGGCTATGATATAATGTCGTAAACATTATATCAGCGCGACCAAAGGGTGTGCGAATTCATGCGAGAAGAGCCATATCATGGGTGCATTTCCCGTGATATAATTTAGAAGACTTTATATCAGCGTAAAAAATAAATTTCAGGAGGAACAGTTTATTCATGAAATTAAGCAGAGAAGAAAGATCATGGATCTTAGTTGATTGTGGTAATTCAGCATATTCTATGGCTGTTACGACAGCGTTACTACCGATAATTTTTGGTATGTTTAAAAATGTAAATAACAGTATGGATCTTGGCTATTTCAATTCAATTGCCAGTATTTTCGTTGCAATCCTTAGCCCCATCTTAGGAACTATTGCAGATTATAAGGATAAGAAGAAACGTTTTTTCGTATTCTTCACATTTTTGGGGGTACTTGCAACGGCTGCCCTAGCATTTGTTTCTCCTTCCAGTGGACAGTGGCAGCTCTTGGTTCTTTTCTTTGTATTATCTGCCATAGGCTTCGCAGGATCTAATATTTTTTACGACGCATTCCTGGTAGATATTACTGGTGATGAACGGATGGACAAGGTTTCTTCCACTGGTTTTGCTTTTGGATATATATCCAGTGTGATTCCTTTTGGCATTAGTCTTGTTCTAATCTTTCTAATGGGAATGGACAAGGCAATTGGCTACCAAATCGGATTTATCATTACTGCTCTTTGGTGGGGACTTCTCACAATACCTATGATAAAGGATGTGAAACAAAAGCATTTTATTGAACCGGAGCCCCGTCCGGTGATGAATAGCTTCAAACGACTTGCGGATACCTTTAAGAATATCAAGCAGCATAAAATTGTATTTATCTTTTTAATGGCATACTTTTTCTATATCGATGGAGTGGATACAATCATTAAAATGGTGGTACCCTATGCAACTTCTGTGTTAGGTGGTGAGGCTCTTGACACCTTTACCCTGCTTGGAATCTTACTTATTATACAGATTATTGCATTCCCTTGCGCGATTCTCTATGGGAATCTGGCGAAAAGATATTCTGCCAGAATGATGATTATTGTCGGTATTGTTACCTATATTGTGTCCTGTATTGCGGCTTATTTTATATCTTCTATATGGCATATTTTTGTTTTAGGTGCCATGATAGGCTCTGCACAAGGGGGGATTCAGGCACTTAGTAGATCCTACTATGCAAAGATAGTTCCTAAGGAAAAATCCAATGAGTTTTTTGGATTTTATAATATCTTTGGTAAATTCTCGGCAATTGTTGGTCCTACGGTAATGTCTTTAACTACAACAATTACAGGAAGCGCCAGACTAAGTATACTGGGTATTATTCCACTGTTTATCATAGGCTTTTTTATTTTTATTACTTTACCTAAGGAACAGACACATAGTTCTAAAATAATGGAGTAGAGAAGAAGATGAGTACAAGAAAAGCGAAACATTTGATCGTTATCTCTTACGATGCATTTTCGGAGGATAACTGGGATAAGGCTCGAAAACTACCAAATTTAGCACAATTAATAAAAAATGGAGCCTATAGCGCAAAATTAAAAAGTGTCTATCCAACCCTCACCTATGTGGTACATACCACTATGGTTACCGGAGTTTATCCGGATAAGCATGGAATCTATCATAATAATCCACTCCAGCCATTTGTCTCTGAAAAGGATCAAAGCTGGTTCTGGTTTAAAAAGGATGTCAAAGTACCTGCTGTTTATGATGCTTTGAAAAAGCAGGGGATGAAATCCGCCGGAATTCTCTGGCCGGTCACCGGAAAAGCAGCAATTCGTTACAACATACCTGAGATAAGAGCCATTAAGCAGGAGAACCAGGCGCTTAAGATATTAAAAAACGGCAGCCCCTTTTATAGTATTGGTATGGAGAGGAAATTTGGATCATTGAGAAAGGGAATAAAACAACCCTATCTGGATAACTTTACAACCAGGTGCGCTATTGATACCATAAAAAGAAAAAAGCCAAATTTACTACTTATGCACTTAATCGATCTGGATGATGCAAAGCATGAATATGGCACAGACAGTCCTAAAATTGACGAAGTACTTCTTCGTATGGATAAACGGCTCGGTGAGATCATCCAAGCAGTGAGAGAAGCCGGCATGATAGATGATACGGTTTTTATGGTAGTAGGTGATCATGGACAGATTAATGTCAGATATAAGGTAAGGTTGAATCAATTATTAAAAGAGAAAGGCCTTATTTATGAAGAGAATCATGAATTGAGATGGAGAGCATATATACAGAATGCAGGAGGTTCCGCTTATTTACATCTAAAAGAAAATGATTACGAAGCAGAGCAGTTGGCACTGAATGTTCTAAGAAAGGCAATGGCGGAAGGTTGTTATGGAGTAGAGCGGCTATATAATAAAGAAGAACTGGAACGCCTTCACGCGCCATCAACCGCGTCTTATATGATTGAGGCTAAGTCTGGTTATTGTTTTTCGGATGGTTTGAAGGGTGCGGTGATCACTGATCTAAAAGAACAGGGAATAAAGTATGCAACGCATGGCTTTTCGCCGGACAAACCGGATTATCAGTGTAATCTGGTAATATCGGGTGAGTGTATTAAAGATGAATATCAGCTAGGTGATATCCAGATGATAGATATTGCGCCTACCATTGCAGAAATCTTAGGAGTTGAATTTAAGAACTGTGACGGCAGACCTCTCAAGGAGATTTTTCGATCGGAGTAATAAACAAGAGGTTCTTTTTTAGTGCATAATTGACAGGGAAAAAGCCAGTTCTACAAACTGGCTTTAGAGGGGGAGTTCAAAATCTATCAAAAAATATTCTTATTTGCTTTATCTTATGTGTTTTATAATAGTCTGTAATTGTGTCAAAAATATTGTGGAATCGTGAAAAAGCTGTGAACAAATGGAATTTTTTTCATGTTATGGGCGTAGTCCAAATGCTGTGAGCAATATAATATTTTAAAATAATCTCGTGCCTTACCCCGTAGTTGGTATAACTACAGCAAAATAGGTCGTAGTGAGCAAAGTTACGTACGTACTTGATAGAATCAATTTTAAAAGAATACCGCTCACAAGAGTCTGAGATATAACGAAAATAATTAGGTCGATATTTACCGTCAGGATTAAAGGAAGCGGTTACATCGATTGGCCTTTCATGATTAAAATCGATAGAGTATTTGAGTTGTTTTGCATAGTTACCAAATGCGCCCATAATTATTAGCACCTCCTCTTATATTATAACAAACATATGTTCTGTTTGCAATAAAAAGAGTACCACTAATAATTGTAAAATATTCTTTCGATCTTTGATTGTAATTTGCTTGGGATTTTTATTAAAATATTATTTGGAATATTTATTTGAATTTTATTGAAATGTATGACCAACGACTGACTGAACAAAGGCATGCATTTCATCTTTTGATTGTACCGAATGAGCTTGATTAATAATCTGCTGCTGCGCTGATGGGGCTAATGATAAGAAATAATCCATTACATTATACTGTTCGAGAGCTAAACCAAGACCTACCGGTATTTCCACGTGGTTATTGTAATTTTCCATATTAACTCCTCATTTTTATTGTTTTACTAGGGTAATGTTAATTGAGTATTGAGGAACACCATTTATAATATTCTATATTGTTTTCTTTTTCTTCGAAAATATGCAAAATAATAGGAAGGCTATGTAGAAGTGTGTGACTTTGTGTACCACTGCATCAACAAATAAGTAAAAAAACATTGTTTGATGCAGTGGCTAATTGATCAGCAGTTTAAAATGGGTATCTAGCAGTCGAAACCAATAGGATTATCAATTAGTGTAGCAAATCTGAAATTGTGAGTGTGTCCATCATTCTCAGTTGTAACAGACTCTAAAAAGTGCACATGCCTGTCACCAACAAGAATTGCAGGTGAAGTTACGCCACAAAATTCATGAAAGTGATCTTCAAAAAAATCCGTTCTGAATTTTACTTCGTGGTAGTGATCGATGCCAGTTCCAATTGCTTCACCGGAAACAGTAGCAAACCGATGGTTATGGGGATCTTCCCCAGCCTCTGCTATCATAACGCTGCCTTGAATTTCATGAACATGCCTCTGTTCGCAGTGGTTTTTATTGTTAGTAGAGTTGTTTTGGTTATTTGGCACATAGTTATATTGACCATTATAAAAACCATTCATATTGTTCACTCCTTCCTACTATAAATTAGGAAATTCAATGAATCTCCATTATTATAATATGATGAAAAACGAAATATGTGTTGAAGAATGTCGAAATGTGGTGTCATAGTATAATTATCATATTCTAACTGTGAATTAAGTGAAATAGAGTTTTGTACTAAAATTAAAATTGATTGTAAAAACATAGCGGCATATACATTCTATTTTAGTTATGCAGATGGTTTAGCTTAAAGCGAAATATATTAAAACTGAAAATAATAATACAAAATAATCAATCTTTGTTATAAAATGGTTCTATAAGAAATGAGCAAGGAAAAATTTTTAGGCGCATACATCTATTTGTGCGGAATGGAGGTCATATGCAAGTGAAATTCGGTATTATGGGGCTAGGCAATATCGCACATCAATTTGCACAGGTGCTAAAGCAAGTAGAGGGAGTAGAGCTCATAGCGGTTGCATCCTCGGATAAAGCAAGAGCAGAACAATTTGCAAGTGAATATAGCGTAGAAAGCCATTATGGTGAGTATGCTGACTTAGCCGCTGATCCACAGGTGGACGTGGTTTATATTGCGCAAACTCATGACCGTCATTATGAGTTGATCAAGCTCTGTATAGAACATAAAAAGGGGATTATTTGTGAGAAACCGATGGTTTTGACGGAACAGCAGGCCATAGAAGTCACAAAGCTGGCAAAGGATAATCAGGTTCTACTGATGGAGGCTATGTGGTCAAGATTCATTCCCACATTTATAAAAGCAAGAGAATGGATTGCAAAAGAGTTGATAGGACAGGTGAAGCTGGTTCAAGCTTCCTTCTGCTTTAATTTTCCCTATGATCCAACCCATCGACTGTACAATACCAACACAGCGGGTGGAAGCCTTTACGATGCAGGTGTTTACCCAATTGAGTTTACTACAGGAATCCTGAATGAAAGCCCAATCGATGTGAAAGCTGTAGCAACTTTTGCAGAGAATGGTGTTGATGATTATGTAGCGATGTCGATGAAGTTTGAAAGTGGAGCTCTGGCAACCTTAAGCTGTGGTCTGAGCGCTGCATCAAGTATGAATGCATATGTCTATGGAGAAAATGGACATGTAGTTGTTTATGATTTTCTTGGATCTCATAAACTGGAGAGATATGACAAAGACAAGAAATTGTGCGAGGTCTACGAGTCTGAGTTCGAGGATGGTTTTTACTATGAAATCGAGCACTTTGCTGAGTTGTTTAGAAACGGAAAGATAGAGAGTGAAATCATTCCTCATAGGGATAACATAGCTACGTCCAAAATATTTGACATAATTCAAGAACAAATACATAGTTAACAGTAATAAAAGTCTGAATCGCAGCATATCACAGTATACGATTCAGGCTTTTATTCTGTTGACAGGATAAATGAAAGCTAAGAAAAAAGATATATTTGTATTAACTCTTAATCTGAGGTAAAATGATATTCAAATTTAAAAACTATAATTAATTAGAGGTTTGATTCCGGTTTTACCATAGTTACCTCATTTGTGGCAAGGAAGCAGCTAGATTATATTTATGAAGGTGAAGAAAATGAAGAAGATTAAAAAAGTGACTTTGATTGGTTTAGGAGCTATGGGTGCATTTTTTGCGCCCAAGCTTGAAACCTATTTAGGCAAGAATAATTTCCGGGTGCTAGCTGATGGAAAGAGAAGAGAAAGATTACTAGGGGAAGGTGTGACCTTAAATGGGGTTACTCATCATTTTACAGTAGTTACTCCACAGGAAGAAGGCGATCCGGCTGATTTGATTATTATTGCAGTAAAGGATACGGGACTTACACAGGCAATCCTGGACATCCGTAACCAGGTGGGGGCTAAGACACAGATTCTGTGTGTAATGAATGGAATTGATAGTGAAGAAAAGCTTGCAGCAGTTTATGGCTGGGAACGGGTTCTTTATTCTTTTATGAGAGTTTCTATTGAAATGAAGGACGGAATCGCAAACTTTGATCCGGATAGAGGAAAGGTGTACTTTGGAGAAGCAAAGAATGTAGAATTGACAGATCGGGTAATAGCGATTCAAGAATTATTTGAAGAGAGTAAGATTGCTTATCACATTGAAGAGGATATGATAAAAGGAATCTGGTTCAAGTTTATGTGTAATATTGGCGAAAATATGACCTGCGCTATGCTTGGAGTTCCCTTTGGAGCGTTTCATGTCAGTGAGCATGCCAATGAAATACGACGCAAAGCGATGTGGGAGGTTGTAGCAATAGCGAATCGCCTGGGAATTGGCTTGGGACAAGAGGATATTGACCGCCAAGAAAAAAATACGAAGAATCTACTGGCCGCTAATAAGCCCTCCACCTTACAGGATTTAGAAAGCGGAAGGATAACAGAGATAGAGATGTTTGCCGGCAAGGTCGTGCGGCTTGGTCAGGAACTTGGTATTGAGACACCACTGAACTGGATGTTTTATCATGGAATTAAAATACTGGAAGAGAAAAATATGGGGAAATTTTAAGTGGTATTGCCTATGGTCTTTGTTGACAGCAAGCCATCCCTAAGCAGGTAGCGGAAGTTCTGATTAGAAATGAAATTTAGGTGATTTCATAGTCCCGTTTTTTGTAAACAGATAAATTGCTAAAGAAGCTCTAGAGGGAGCCTTTGTGACATAGCTGATAGGAGTACATATCACTGTGTTACAAAGGTTTTTTTATTCGGCATGTAAGCCGCCCAGCTGTTTCGTCTATAAATTAGGTATAGGCCGTAACAATTGAAGTAAGCTCCTGAAGAAAGATTTTTGAAATTAAAAAAAGCTTGACAGAGTTATAGAAAATAGATAATATGAGTGTATACTCAGTGAGTGGCCACTCATGAAGCGAAAATATATTTATTAATTACTACTACAGAAGTGGCAATTGGAAGGAGAAGAATAATGAAAGCTTATGACAATTTTTTTGTACCAGTTAATGACTTGGTACAGGCTAAGGACTATTATCAAAATATACTTGAATTACCCTTAAAGTTCGATTTTTCTGACAAGGGAATGGTTGCATTTAAAGTAGGTGAAGAGGAGCCGGCCATTATTTTGAAGGACATTAACCGGTTTCCGGGAGCAAAGCCCACCATTTGGTTCGTAGTCGAACATGTTGACGAAGAATATGCGCGCTTGAAACAAAAGGGGGTCAAATTCCTTGGAGAACCCTATAAAATAGGAACTGGCACTGCTGTAGAATTTGAAGATCTGTTTGGTAACAGATTTGGCATCGCTGATTATGTGAGATAATATTAAATCGATGACTTAGATAACTGAAAAAAGCAAATTGTATTTTCCATATGGATACACTATAATTACTTTATAACAAGTAAGTTGGAGCTAACTTATAATAATTAAATTATTAATGATGATATTATTATTATTATTAATGAACAGGTATGTAAAAGATGTAATATGGCTGAAATCAAGGAGGAGCATATGGATAAATACAGAGTTAAAATTATTGATATGAAAGAAGAAGCACCAGGTATTAAAACCTTATTTCTGGAACAACCATCAGATGTTAACTGGCTTGAAGGAGCTCATATGCACATAGGACTGAGTGGATTTGATGAAGGAGAGCTACCAAATAAGAATTGGGTCCATCATTTATCGATCATGACCTTGCAGGAGGATCATAAAATCGGATTTACTACAAAGATACAACCTCCCTTCTCAGAATTTAAAGAGAAATTAGCTGACTTACATATTGGTGATGAAGTAATCTTATTTAAAATTGGATCCAGGATGTTTTTGCGACGTGAGAATAAACCGATCATTTTAGTATCGATGGGTGTGGGAATAGCTACTATGAGGCCTTTAGTGCTTAGATTTTTAAAAGATAAAGCCCGGATCCCCCAGCTAATTAATATTAATGTTAATTCAACGAAGGATTATGTATATCAAAAAGAACTAGATCCATTGCAGAATTCTATTTACAAAAACTATTGGATAGATTCTCGCAGTAAATTTTATGAAACATTGGATGCCATTTCAGATCAAAAGGATGCAATCTATTATGTCGTGGGCAGCGATGAATTTGTAAAAGATATGATAAGATTTTTGAAAAATAAAAGGATAAAGGAAGAACAAATTCTAATTGATAAAAAGGAGGAGATGAAAGCTAGTTATTTCGGCTAATCCTTTTATTTGACCTATTCTGTTGAGGCGTGAGAACAACGATACTACACGCCGTTTCATTAGAACGGATACGATGTGTGATGCAAATGCTTGTGAATGAATATCACATTGCACCTTTGGACAAAATATGATAATATTCCAGTATCAGCCAGAAGTTGATACACTATACTTAATATCTATGAGCCAGTTTTCGAGTAGGAAAGTTGGCTCATATCTTATCAGAGCCACTTTTCAACGTTAATACGGCTTAAGGAGGTAATAATGGAGCATGAATATATCGAAATAATAGGTGCACGTGAAAATAATCTAAAAAATATCAGTTTAAAGATTCCGAAAAAGAAGATAACGATTTTCACTGGGGTGTCAGGGTCGGGAAAATCATCCATTGTGTTTGATACTGTTGCACAGGAAGCCGGACGCCAATTAAATGAGACCTTCAGCAAATTTGTTCAGGGATTTTTACCGAAACATAGCCATCCGGATGTGGATTCTATAGAGAATCTCTCCTTACCAATTATTGTTGATCAAAAGAGGATTGGTGGTAACTCGCGTTCCACTCTTGGTACCATAACAGATATTAATCCGTTGATCAGGCTCCTATTTTCGAGAATTGGTCAGCCTCACATTGGACCCTCTTCTTACTTTTCCTTTAATGATCCAAATGGAATGTGTAAGACTTGTGAAGGAATCGGCAGAATTATCACCCTTGATTTAGATAAAGCGTTGGATAAAGAAAAATCCTTGAATGAAGGAGCGATATTACTACCTGGATATAAACCAGGCACTTGGCAGTGGAAGATGTATGCATCAACCGGGTTTTTTGATTGCGATAAAAAGATAAAGGATTACACCACGCAGGAGTATGACAAACTTGTTTATTGTAAGCCGATTAAACTTAACTCTACGTTCATGGAAGGTATTAATACCACCTATGCAGGCCTTGTAGAAAAGTTCATTATGCAGAACATTAAGACAGAGTTTGAAAAATCAGAGGCTTCTCAAAAGAAAATTGCACCTTTTACTACGGAGGAGCAGTGTCATGATTGCTGTGGAAAACGATACAATGAACGGACTTTATCTTCAAAAATTATGGGATACTCCATCTCAGATCTTACAGCGATGCAAGTGGATGAGCTTCTGGAAATCATTCAGAAAATTAATGCTCCTAACATTAGTCCCATTATTCAGAATCTGACAGAGCGACTAACGGATTTGATTCAAATAGGGCTGGAGTATGTTAGCCTCGATCGGGAAACATCCACCTTATCCGGAGGAGAATCTCAACGTGTAAAAATGGTAAAGCATTTATCCAGTAGCTTGACAGAGGTAATGTATATCTTTGATGAGCCAAGCATCGGACTGCATCCTAGAGATGTACACCGGCTGAATGAATTGCTGTTGAAATTACGAGATAAGGGTAATACAGTGATTGTAGTTGAGCACGACCCTGATGTAATAAAGGTTGCCGATTATATTGTGGATGTTGGGCCGAAAGCCGGTAAAAATGGCGGCAGGATCATGTACGAAGGTAGCTATGATAACCTTTTGAAGGCAAAGACGCTTACCGGGGAGTATATTGGTAAGAGCTTGCCGATTAAGAGTAAACCAAGGACAAGCAAGGAATTGATAGAAACCGAAAAAAGCAGCTTACACAATTTAAAGAATGTAAGTTTAAGAATACCAAAAGGCATTTTCACCGTTGTGACCGGGGTAGCAGGTTCTGGCAAATCCACACTGGTTAATGGTGTGTTTGCAAAGGAATATAAGGATGCAATTATTATTGACCAATCAGGGGTTAGTGCCAATTTGCGCTCTAATCCTGCTACCTTTACAGGGATCATGGATCAAATACGTAAACTTTTTGCTGATGAAAATAAGGTGAGTGCAGGATTATTTAGTTATAATTCCGAAGGTGCCTGCGAGGCGTGTAAAGGACGAGGCTTTATCGAAACAGACCTTTCCTTTATGGATTCCGTGGAAACCCTTTGCGAAGAATGCGGGGGCAAACGATTTAAGCTGGAGGTTTTGGATTACAAGTATAATAACAAATCAATCGTAGATGTACTCGACATGACCATAGCGGAGGCAATCGATTTCTTTGAACAGAAAGAAATTAAAAATAAGTTAAAGCATATAGTTGAAGTTGGTCTTCATTATATGACCCTTGGACAGCCTTTAGATACTCTTTCCGGAGGAGAATGCCAACGTTTGAAGATCGCCAAGGAATTGAGCAAAAAAGGCAATATCTATATTATGGATGAACCAACAACCGGTTTGCATATGTCGGATATCACGAGCATTTTGAATATTATTGACCATCTGGTCGATAAAGGGAACACCGTAATTGTTATAGAGCATAATCTGGATGTGATTCGTAATGCAGACTGGATTATTGACGTAGGAGTAGAAGGGGGCAGCAAAGGTGGACAAATTCTATTTGAAGGAACACCGGATGCATTGAAGAACTGCAAAGAGTCAATTACAGCACGGTATTTATAGGTGTATTAAAAATGTCAAAATTATTAGAATTGCGAAAATGGCACTTGTTTATAGAAGAATATCTGATTAAAAGGAGTGTTGATTATGAGCAGTGAAATCGAAAAATATAATGAATTACAAACAGAAAAAGATCAAAGAATATGTATTAGATTAATGAATACCATCAATAGCTGTCTACAAGAAGCGGAAAGTAAAAAATGGCATGGACACCCTGTTTGGTTTTTAGACGGCAATCCGATTGTTGGTTATAGCAAACTCAAAGACTGTATTCAATTGCTTTTCTGGAGTGGACAGACCTTTGAAGATTCATTAAAACCTTCAGGGTCTTTTAAAGCCGCAGAAGCGCGTTACACGGATGAAAGCCAGATTAATCTGGAGGAATTAACAAGGTGGCTTAACAAATCTAGAGAGATACAATGGGATTATAAAAATTTAATCAAGCGGAAAGGCATCCTGGAACGTCTAAAGTAATTTTAATCCTTAGATAATGAAACTTATGAATCAGAATAAAGACAGAAAATAGTTGAGGAGGAGTTATATGGAAGCTTTTGCAGAATATTTAGCAGGGATTGAGAATCCGGAGCATAGGGCGAGAGTGGAAGAGGTGTTAAGCTGGATCATGAAGAAATATCCCACTCTAGTGCCAAAGATCGCTTGGAATCAGCCTATGTTTACTGATCATGGCACATATATCATTGGTTTTAGCGTATCCAAGCAGCACATGGCAGTTGCACCAGAAGGTGCGGCGATTGATCAATTTTCCGATGAAATTGTACAGGCAGGTTATGATTGTACCAAGGGGCTTATGCGTATCCGATGGGAAAAGCCGGTAGATTTTGCATTACTGGAAAAAATGATTGATTTTAACATTTCGGATAAAGCAGATTATACAACTTTCTGGAGGAAATAGCGCTTTCTAAAACATGGGGAGACTTATCCTTATACCTTAATGCAATAGGAGCTTGAGTATAAGGAAAGCTATTAGTATCCAAACTACGATAAATGGTAAGGCATAAAACCATTTTTGGGGCTTTCCGTTGGACCACATGCCGTCAGCCTCCCTGCGGCATATTTCAAAAACATCCGATGGAATCAAACGTATCGTGAGAGCTACGAGTGCCGGTAGCAAGATAACATCATCAATATAACCCAGCACAGGAATAAAATCCGGAATCAAATCAACTGGAGAGAGTGCATATACAACGGTAATTCCGGCAATTATTTTAGCCATCACTGGAGTTTCCTTCTTCTTCATGGCTATAAATACTGCCGGAATATCTGTTTTGAGTTTTTTTGCTCGTTCTTTTAGACCCATCTGCCTACCTCCAATTGATATCAGTTAATTTAATAACCATGTCTCAGCTTCTTCTTTTGTTTCATACATACGAAAGTGGTTGCCTTTATTGGTTTCAAGTGCCATTTCTTTAAATCTTCCTTTTTGAACAAGCTCTTGTGGAAAAACCGCAGCAACTTTAATGTTATAATTAATAAATTTTTGTATAAAGTTCCCTGCAAAGGTTGTTTTTAAATTGAAAAAATCCTGTGAAAACACCGAAGAATGCATCAAGATAGCTTGTGCTTCATGCTCCCAGCATAAGGCGATCAGATCAAGAGCATCATTTTCATTGCTCAAAGGTACTTTTACTGAAATTAATTCTATATATTTCTTATTTTCTATCTCATTTACTTGATAATTCATCTTAATTTCTTCCTCCATTCTTTCATTTCCAAATAATTTTTGCCGTGTTTCGTAAAGCCAAGCTAACTCACTTTGATAAGTTGAGATAATATTATCATGAATCCTATCCCAAATCAGTGCCTCTCGTGGAGTTCTGTTCGGGGAATAAAGAGCCCGTCGTTTCTTTTCCTGCTGCATGATTAACTGTAGCTTGAGCTCGTTTTCATAGCTTGATAGCAATTCTTTTAATTCCTTATCATTTAAAGCATCTGACCAAGCTAACTGGAGCAAAAATGATTTTTTAATCTCGGGTGCCTCCGGTGTTGAAAGCGCCCATTCTTTCAGTTCCTTGAGGCCATCTGCTGTTATGGTATAAATCTTTTTCGAAGGAGCACTATCTTGATGTATCAACCTGCTGACCACCAAGTCCTCATGTTCAAGCTTAATTAACGCTTTATATATTTGATTGTTGTTTCCTGACCAATGCATAAAGGAAGAGTCCTCAAAAATTTTCTTTAATTCATAGCCTGTAGAAGGCCTCCAACTTAAAATACCTAAGATAGCAAACTCAATTGACATAAATAACACCTCACTCATAAATAACATATGTTAATAGTAACATATGTTAAAATGATTGTAAACAAAAAATATTCGATAGTTTAGTTATCAATCAATTACCATTCAAATGAAATACGGATGAGAATTTAGGTTAAATAAAATAACCGAAATAAACGAATCAAAACCCCAAGCAGTTAAAATGAGGAAGTAAGATTATGGTAGCTGAAAGATTATAGATATGTTAAGATATATTACAGCCAATTGTAAAAATAAGATAGCCTAAATAAATTAGCAATGTAGTAAAATCAGCGCAAAGGAGTAGGAAAGATGATGTATTTATATTTAATGGAGAATATTAAGCCCTTAAGTAAGGAGCTTGTCGAAAGTCATGTGGAACATTTGAAAAAGCTTAAGAAGCAGGGAAAGCTGGTGCTTTGTGGGCCGTTTACGGATTATCCGGGGGGAATGGTTATCGTCTTGGCTGATAATCTGGAAGAGGCAACTACCATTGCGCAGTCAGATCCCTTTATTTCATCCGGGTGTAAATCCTACACGATCAGAACCCTGGAGCTAGCTAATGAAGAAAATGATTACTTATTAGCAGAGTAATGAAATTACATAAGCCTTTCCTAATTGTGAAAGGCTTTTTCTTAGTGTGCCCAGTGGGCACACGTTCTAACGGGTGAAAGTCCCCAATCCGCCCGGCAGCCTGCAAAGAAAAAGTCAAGAGAAAAATAAAAGATATTTGGTGAGAAAGATAGGTATCACAAAAAGACCATCACTAAATGCTGGCCTAAATTGATCATTGTTCAGACTATTACTTAGACTGTGGCAGTGAGGTTAGATATTCATTAACCCTACCATAGTAGATGCGAAGAAATTTATTGGCTCCTGCAGTCATGTAGACATAATAGCCTTTTCCCTGAGATCTTTTCCTAGTCATGAACTCATATACTGGATCATCGCAAGGAGCTAGTTTCATTAAGGAGGACATGATCATAAAGAGTGTTTTTCTTAGTTGAGGTGAGCCACGTTTTGAAGTTCTAACACTTTGTTGTTCATAGGTTCCAGATTGATTGGCACCAGGATCTACGCCTGCATAAGCAGTCAGTGCACCTTTGTGTGAAAAACGTGTAACATCTCCGATTTCTGCAATAAGCTGAGGACCAAGGGTTGTGCCGACTCCAGACATAGCCAATACAGTAGGATATTCAGGAAGTGATGCAGCAGTCTTGTCCATAAGAAGTCGAAGAGCTTCTACGTTCTTTGAAGCTATATTTAGTTGATCAATCGCCTGGTGAAGCAGCATTTTAGTGATGTCATCTTTTGGCAACATAGCTATGAGATCTTTACTAAAGCTATATATTTCTACGGGTTTGGTGGCTTGATAGTTATATCCCTTTCTCTTGCACCATGCCTTATACCTATCGATGAATAATTGCAGTGACATCTTACGAATACAACCTACATGCCAGAACGTCGATACAAAATCGACCCATTTTTGACTGCCATCACTCCTAGCGGGGCTGTCGAAAAGAGAGTTTACTCCTGGGAAAGTTTGATCCAGAAGGGCAATCAGGTTATTCTTCATAGCGGTTTTTTGCTTCATATAAAAATCGAACTGCCGATTCATGTTTTTAAGTTGATTCCTTAATTCATCCATACTGTCATACTGTTTTAACTCACACCAGTTGTCAAGCGCATAGCGTGCGATTTTGACGGCATCAGCTTTATCGGTTTTTACTTTACGAAGAGAATTGTTTCCGAAATCTTTAATAAGTTTTGGATTGACCGCGCTAACAAAAAATCCAGCAGAAGATAAGCATTGAGCCACTGGCTCGTAGTATCTTCCTGTATGTTCCATAACAATACGAGTATCATTATCGAGAGTTTTAAGTTGATTGATAAGAGATTTAATGTCTGATGAAGTATGCTGAATTTCAAAGGGTTTTGCAACAATCTCTCCAAAAGGTCTGAGGATAGCCACGGTGCTTTTGCCTTTAGATACATCAATGCCAATTGCGTTCATTTTGAGCTCCTTTACTAATAATCAATGGTAAGTAAGATCAGCTTTACTCATTACTTATTCTAACTACTGAGTGACACGAACGTATTAGTTCAACCTGCGTAAAACGAACGCTGCGAATGAGGGCTGGCTGACATTCTACCGGACGGACGCGAAGTCCAAGTGGGAAGCAGTCATACCATTGTCCCCTCTATTCTAACAGCTTAAGCAATAAGAAGGATATGGACATGGCTGGCTGCCACGTACCTCATCCTGTTTCTTATTGTAGTAGTGGGAAGGATACAGCCGAAGCCAAGGGTGTCCACCGTGAGGGGAATCTGAAGAAAGGATTAGGCAAAACTCTGGCTTGTTACATTTGAGGCTAGCTGCATGGACTAGGTTGCTAAACAAACCAAAATCCGATAGCTGCACGGAAATGTAGGTAGTATTTATGGAACGAGTATAAGAGTGAAAGAGCGTGTGAGTACCTGGGGAGGCCTCATGGACATAGCCAGTGCAATAGAACATTTGCGGTTATGGTTGAAACAAGATTTATCATGAGGAGTCAGCAGAGGTCATATTACCATCGCGGTTGCAAACGAGGTGGGAAGGACTGAACTTTAGGAGATGTGAGTAAATGAATGTAACCAACGGTAGATTTAAGAACAGACAACTTCATATGGAAGACTATCGGCAAATGGTATCTGCGGAACAGAAAGAGTATGCAGAAGTGTTCACCTATCAGAGGATTGCTGAAAACAACGACATCATCACAGATTTTTGGACGGACAATCTAATGGAGTTGATTTTGCGGAAAGATAACCTCAACAAGGCGTATAAGAAAGTAAAATCAAATAAGGGAGCAGGTGGAATTGACGGAATGCAGGTGGATAAACTTCTGCCCTACCTGAGAAAAAACCAAGACGAACTTATTCAACAGATTAAATGGGGAAAATACAAACCAAACCCCGTCCGCAGGGTAGAAATACCAAAGGAAGAGAAAGGCAAGGTTAGAAAGCTAGGAATACCAACAGTGGTGGACAGACTAGTCCAACAAGCGATTGCACAGGAACTGACACCGATATTCGAAGGGCAGTTCTCGGATAATAGTTTCGGTTTTAGACCAAACAGAGGTCAGCATGATGCATTAAAAAGATGCAAGAAATATGTAGAAGAGGGTTATGTATATGTGGTGAGCATGGACTTAGAGAAATTCTTTGACACAGTGAACCATAGTAAGCTGATAGAAGTATTATCACGCACCATTAAAGACGGAAGGGTAATATCGCTGATACACAAATACCTTAAGGCAGGGGTCGTAGGAAACGGTTTCTTTGAGAGAACCGAAGAAGGCGTACCACAAGGCGGACCATTGAGCCCACTTTTAGGAAACATAATGCTGAACGAACTGGATAAGAAACTGGAACAAAGAGGACACAAATTCATAAGGTTTGCAGATGATGCAATCATCTTCTGCAAAAGCAGGAAGAGTGCTGAAAGAACGCTGGAGAACATAGTGCCTTACATTGAAGAGAAACTATTCCTAAAAGTAAACCGAGCTAAAACAACTATCTCACATATCAGTAAGATAAAATATCTAGGATATGCATTTTACAGATATAAAGGTAAATGCAAACTCCGAGTGCACCCAAAGTCAGTGAAGAAAATGAAGGATAAACTCCGTCTACTCACTAACAAGAACTCAGGGTGGAGTAATGATTACCGCAGAAAGAAACTCACAGAATATGTGAGAGGGTGGATTAATTACTTTAGTATGGCGGATATGAAGGGATTGATGGGAGAGATAGACGTATGGCTACGAAGAAGAATAAGAGCTATCTATTGGAAACAATGGAAAAGGGTCAGAACAAAATATCGTATGCTAAGAGCGTTGAAACTACCCGAATGGAGAGTACATGAGATGGCAAACTGTCGCAAAGGGTATTGGAGAGCGGCGATGATGCTAAACACTGTGCTTACTAATAAAATAATAGCCAGACTAGGATACATCTCTATGTCTGACTATTATCTGAAAATTTGTGAAAACTAAAGAACCGCCGTATACCGAACGGTACGTACGTGCGGTGTGGGAGGTCGGCTAATCAAATAATGATTAGCCTCCTACCCGATAGATTCTTGCAGGCACTGTTCCTGAGCCGTAGTATGCCGGTTAAGTATTCATTTCGCGTGATGTTCCTATAACTTAAATTAAAGCCAGTATTTTGCTTAGACAAAGTACTGGCTTTTTTTACATGGCGACGATGGAGTCTATTTGCTGAGATTTTCAATGATCAATCCAAATATACAAGAATCGACAAAGTTAGACACCAAATTTGAACGGTTGCATAAAATGGTTATAGGATTACTATGAATTATATGAATGGAGGCCTACTATGAATCAATATACAAGATATTATTCAACAAAATCCAATTATGGCGAAGAACCGGAGCTAAATGTGAATCCTTCTGATCCTACAACCATTCCTAAATTTGTGGATCACTTGCCTATTCCTGATAAAGCGAAACCATCTCAGAAATGTTATGGGTCAAATGAAAAAGAATTACTTTATGAAATTATAATGAAAGAAGCAAAACATAGATTTCATATGAATTTTCCATTAACGACGATATGGGGGTATAATGGTACCTACCCAGGTCCCACGTTTGAGGTTTCAAAGGATGTTCCGATTAAAGTAAAATGGATCAATCAATTACCGGAAAAGCATCTACTGCCAGTAGATCATACCCTTCATGGAGCTATGGATACCCCGGATGTAAGAACGGTTACACATCTGCATGGCGCCAATGTGGCTGCAGACAGTGACGGACACCCGGAGGCCTGGTTTACGAAAGGGAACGAATATGTTGGCCATAAATACACCAGAGAGGTATATGAATATACAAATCATCAGGCAGGAGCTACCCTATGGTATCACGACCATGCAATGGGAATCACAAGATTAAATGTGTATTCAGGTCTGGCGGGCTTCTATCTCATTAGAGACTTTTTGGAGAAAAGATTGAATCTTCCAGAGGGACCATTCGAGGTGCCAATCCTGATTCAGGATAAAACCTTTACCGAAGATGGATCATTATTCTATCCAGACAATGCAACTCCACCAGTGGATAATCCAGTTCCGTCAACACCCTCCTTTTTCTTGGGAAATACCATCGTAGTAAATGGAAAGCTTTGGCCTGTCTTACATGTGGAACCACGTAAATATCGTTTTCGAATATTAAATGGGTCAAATCTACGGCCATATGAGCTTAAATTAAGTAATAACGAAGTATTCCATCTATTAGGTACAGACTTAGGATTCCTACATCATTCTGTTACTATTGATTCTTTTATTATGGAGCCGGCTGAGAGACTAGATGTAATTGTTGATTTTACAGCCTATAAAGGGAAGGAAATTATTTTACAAAATGTTGCAGGAGGAGCAGCCGGTACAGACATGGCTGTTATCATGAAATTTATCGTAGGTGAGGAGTTATCCAGCCCGGATACAAGTACCATTCCTAAGGAACTAATGCCGTTTCATAAGTTGGATCCAAGTTTGGCAGTAAAGGAAAGAACATTAATCCTGGATGAAACGACAGATCACTATGGCCGTGTCATGCATTTACTAAATGATAGAATGTGGTCAGATCCAGCTACTGAAAAGCCTAAGTTAGATACGATTGAGATTTGGCATCTTAAGAATAATTTTAACTTTCCTCATCCTATCCATCTACACCTTGTTCATTTCCAGATACTCGGAAGAAAAGTTGTTACGGAGAAGGATTTCGATGAAAACGGTAATTATAAGTTTGATATTGATTCACTAACACCACCCCTTGATTATGAAACAGGACCCAAGGATGTTGTGAGAACAGAACCCGGTCAGGTAACTTCGATCATCATGCACTTTAAAGAGCATAGTGGTGATTATGTATGGCACTGCCATATCTTAGAACACGAGGATTATGATATGATGAGACCACTGGTTGTTGAGAAAAATTAGAGATGGTGGATGAAAAGAATTAAGCAAGCCTCATCAGTATTGTTTATGCATTCACTGGGCAATTTAATAGGGTAAAAAAAAGGGGCTGAAAAGTAAAATTTTCAGCTCCTTTTAAGAGTATGTTTAAGGTGTATTAATTAAAATATTTTTAGAGTTTAAGATATTTTATAGAGTATGTTTATAAATTTTATAGAGTATGTTTAAGATATTTTTTAGATGATATGTTAGATGTTTTTAGAGGAAGCTTTAGATATTTTGAGAGAATATTATTGAAATTAAAGCTACCTATGTTAAACTAATAAGTGACAATTCATTATGGCTCATATAACCAAGATTCATTACCGGAATTTCTCAAAGGAGGAGATGTGAAAATGGAAATAAAGCCGCAAACAGTGATAAAGATGACAGTCATGAAGAAGAATAATTATTGCCCCATTTTTGAGGTGGGTGATGAAATTATAATTAAAAAGCATTGTTTTGATACTAATGTTAATAAGCTGCAAAAATATTGCTTTGCAACTTTAGCTGATTTACAGCCAGTCTGTAATAATTTGCGAAAGCAGCCAGTGGGTTCAAAAGATTATTTTCTTTGTCGTGATAATGGAATTATTGAGATCGAATTAGAAAGAATGGAAGACGAATTATATAATTTTGAAAGAGAAACTTAGAGTTGGATTACTTGTGTGTACACATCAGAGTACATATCTATGATGGAGGATTTCATTTTGAAGGAAGAGAGTAGTGTTAAGGAAGAGATTATTGTTTTAGAAGCTAAGGAATCGGATTATGCAGCTCTACGAGATATTTATCTCAAGGTTCGCCAGGCTGCCTTTCCTTGGGAAGATCCAGAACAATTAAAATTGGAGGATTTTGATACTAGTACCGAGGGGGAATTGATACTGGCAGCTTTCATTAATAATGAAATTGTTGGTTTTGCATCAATTTGGGTACCGGAAAAATTTATACATAATTTATTTGTCCGAGTAGAGTTCCAAGGAAAAGGAGTAGGAACCGCCCTTGTTAACGAGGCAAAGAATAGGGTCGGGCTGCCACTTACATTAAAGTGTGTGAAAGGGAATACGCCGGCTATAGGATATTATCAATCCCATAACTGGCGAATTGACAAGGAAGACAGGGACGAGCATGGACCATATTACTGGATGAAATATGATACAGCAGATTAAAATGATCAGGAGGAATCAGATGCATATTGATATTTTACTGAACAAGCTTGCCCAGCCAGCACAAAGAGCAATTCATAACGCTGGGATTCAAACGCTTGAACAGCTTTGTGAATATAGTGAAAAGGAATTTTCGCAGTTGCATGGTATAGGGAAAAATGCAATTGGTATCACAAAACAGGTTTTGTCAGAACACGGATTGACCTTTGCTTCAAACCGTTAATGGAAGGAGCTGTGGAAGATGACTTTACAGCAATTAAAATATGTGGTGACTGTAGCTGATAAGGGGACAATTAGTGAGGCTGCAAAGGAATTGTTCCTATCCCAGCCAAGCCTGACAAATGCGATCAAAGAGTTGGAACAAGAGATGCAGCTCACTATTTTCAACCGAACCAATAAGGGAATCGTGGTATCGAATGCCGGTGATGAGTTTCTTTCCTATGCCAGACAGGTATTGGAGCAGGCAAATCTATTAGAGGAACGTTTTTTAAATGGGAATAAGCAAAGTCCAAGGTTCTCAGTCTCTACCCAGCACTATTCCTTTGCTGTAAATGCTTTTGTAGATGTGATTCGCGAGTTTGGCCAAAATCAGTATGATTTTACCCTAAGAGAAACACAGACCTATGAGATTATTGAGGATGTAACTAGATTGAAAAGTGAAATAGGGGTTTTATATACATCCTCTAAGAATGAAGAAGTGATTATGAAATTCATTAAGCAAAATGGTTTGGAATTCAAGAAGCTTTTTCTGGCAAAACCTCATGTGTTCATCAGCTCAAAACATCCACTAGCGGAGAAGGAGACAATTACCATTGAGGAGTTAGAGGAATATCCTTACCTATCCTTTGAACAGGGAGAATATAATTCCTTTTATTTTTCTGAGGAAATACTGAGTACACTGGGCAGAAATAAAAATATTAAGGTAAGGGATAGAGCGACCCTGTTCAATCTTGCTGTCGGCTTAAATGGATATACCGTAAGTACTGGTGTAATCAGTAAGGAATTGAATGGAGAAAATATTATTGCCAGGCCATTAATGGAAAATGAGCATATGTGTGTGGGGACAATCAAACAGAAAAATATGCCCCTTAGCAGATATGGATATGCTTATATGGAAGCATTAAAACGTCATGTAAGTCAATATGCATAGCAGAAGTCATATTATAAAATCACATGACTTGATATAGTATTACAGTAGAGATGTATGTTTGATATAGTTTGAAACTATGTCAAACATACATTTTTTTGTATTTTTCAAAGAATATAAATAGGCTTATACTAGGGGCAGAAGTAATGCAAAAATGATAGTTTCAAGAAAGGCAGGAGATGAGTGATGAATAAAAACGCACCTTTTAAATATGATATTGTAGGAAGCTTTTTAAGACCGGAGTACTTAAAGCAGGCGAGGAAGGAATTTGCGGTAGGGAAAATCACCGAAGAGGAATTAAAATTGGTGGAGGATAGAGCAATCACCGATTTGATTTTGAAACAAAAAGAGTTTGGGCTTAAGGTAATAACAGACGGAGAATTCAGAAGAGGCTCCTGGCATCTTGATTTTATGTGGGCTTTTCAGGGCGTTGGTCATGAAAAAACAAAGGAGGGGATCCCCTTCCACGGAGAGGCTGCTTTCATAGATGATACCTTTCTTACAGGAAGAGTTGCTGTAAGTAGTCATCCCTTTGTGGAGCATTTTAAATTCGTAAAACAATTCGAGGATGAGAATACAGTGGCTCGCCAGACCATCCCTGCGCCGGCACAGTTTTTATTTCAAATGATCATACCGGGAAATCTAGAGCGCACCAAGGCGATTTATCCCAAGGAAGAAGAGCTGGTCAAAGATATTGCTGAGGGGTATAAAAAAGTGATTCGGGAGCTATATGAAGCGGGCTGTAGAAATATTCAATTTGATGATTGTACCTGGGGTGTATGCGTTGATCCGAATGCTTGCTTTATTCTGGGAACCGATAAACCTGGACTGCAGCAGAATATTGACACCTTAATCCATATTAATAATCTGGCCTTAGAAGATAAGCCAGAAGATTTGGTAATTAATACACATATCTGTCGCGGTAATTTCCATTCAACCTGGGCTTGCCAGGGCAGCTATGAAGGGGTGGCGAAGAAGCTATTTGCAAAGGAGAATGTAAATGCCTTTTACCTGGAGTTTGATGATGATCGTTCCGGTGGCTTTGAACCTCTTCGTTATGTCAGTGAAGATAAGCAGGTAGTACTTGGGCTTATTACAACGAAGTCTCCCCTGTTGGAGGAAAAGGAGCATATTATTAAGCGGATTCATGAAGCGGCTCAGTTCGTTCCCTTGGAGCGATTATGCCTTAGCCCCCAGTGTGGATTTGCTTCTACCGAGGAAGGTAATCAAATTACAGAGGAGGAACAGTGGGCAAAACTAAAACTGGTTCAGGAAATTGCGAATGAGGTATGGAACTAATTTAAATTAACGATGAGGCACAGAAGAGGCTGATAAAGCTGTAGTTCTGTGCCTTTTTTATTGGCAATTGGTGGTTTTTAATGGTTGATGTTTGACTTTTTGATAAAAAATGTTTACAATGATCTTAACAACGTGCTTAAGCACGTGTATAGAAAGGAACCATATTATGTATGAGGTAAATGAATTACTAGAAGAGGCTATGAAAGAAACCGACAATCTGGAAGATGGAGAGATATTCCTAGTTAAGGATTTATTTAAGGGGTATGTCTGGAATAGAATTGCTGTGAAAGATAGACTCTTATTAGGGACTTTGTTCTTAAACGCTGTTCACAGAGGAAATTGTAATCTATATGCGATTGAAAAAACTTCCTCCCATCAGCAACAATACAAGAAGATTATTAATGGAAAGAGGTGAAGCGGAAACGATGCATAAGGTGATTACGGTCATTGTTGACAAAGGTAAAGCAGAGGATGTAATTGATGCCGCTACAAAGGCAGGATCAAAAGGTGGTACAATTATGAACGGAAGAGGTTCCGGTATTCATGAAACCAGTAAATTATTTTCCATGGATATTGAACCGGAAAGAGAAATTGTAATTATACTTTCCGAAACAAGCAAGACAGAAGCCATCGTATCATCAATCAGAAAAGATTTGGATATGGATAAACCGGGAAATGGCATTATTTATATCCAGGATGTAAATAAGGTCTATGGAATCTATAAATAAGGGCACAGAGTAGTACGTAATGTGTTGGAAAGTTCCTAACTACAAATTTAATAAAGAAAGGAAGAAGATTATTTGAGTGTATTCAGTGAAAAATTAAAAGAAGTTTTATTTTCAGTTCTCCCGATCACCGTAATTGTGTTGATATTAAATTTTACGTTAACACCACTAGGAACACCGTTAATTATAAGGTTATTAATTGGCGCTGTACTAATTATATTTGGATTAACAGTATTTTTGATTGGAGTAGATGTCGGCATTACCCCGATCGGCAATCATATGGGAGGAACCATTGCGAAAACCAATAAACTATGGTTTGTAGCTATTGCAGGTTTAATTTTGGGTTTTTTCATCTCTATAGCTGAACCGGATCTCCATATCCTGGCCGCGCAGGTCGATATGGTTACCTCAGGACTAATATCAAAGAATATTATTCTTGTAGTTGTATCAATTGGAATAGCATGTATGCTTGCTATTGGTCTCATTCGAATCGTTTATAATATACCTTTATACAAATTATTATCCATCTTATATGGAATCATTCTTATACTTGCGCTTTTTACCTCACGTGAGTTTCTGGCTATATCCTTTGATGCCTCAGGAGCAACGACAGGTGCCTTAACAGTTCCTTTCATTTTAGCCTTGGCAATTGGTGTTTCAAAGTTAAAAAAAGATAGTAAGGCATCAGAAAAAGATAGTTTTGGACTGGTGGCAGTCGCATCAACAGGTGCAATCATATCGGTTATGATAATGAGCATTATATCCAAAACAGATAAAATAACAGGTAGTCTCGCACAGGAGGAGATATCGAATTCGATACTTTATCCTTTTATCCATGAATTTCCTAAGATAGCTGGTGAAATTGCGATAGCATTACTCCCAGTCCTATTGCTTTTTATTATATTTCAAATAGTCTCATTTAAATTGCACATTAGAGAAGTAAGAAAAATTTTGTTTGGTGTGCTGTTTACCTTTATTGGATTAGTTTTATTTCTAGTCGGTGTAAACGCAGGTTTTATGGATGTGGGAACTGCTGTTGGATATAGCATTGCATCCTTAGATAATAAAGTTTATGTAGTGGTAATTGGTTTCATCTTAGGTGTAGTAACAATACTGGCAGAACCGGCAGTATATGTATTAACACATCAGATTGAGGAGGTTACAAGCGGATACGTAAAGAGAAGTGTGGTTATGGTTACTTTGACAATTGGTGTTGGCGTTGCAGTTGCTCTGTCTATGATTAGAATATTAATTCCAGAGTTGCAGCTATGGCAATATCTACTTCCCGGATATATAATATCGGTGGCTATGTCTTATATAGTACCAAAATTATTTGTCGGAATTGCATTTGACTCCGGGGGAGTTGCTTCTGGGCCAATGACAGCTACTTTTATACTTGCCTATGCACAAGGCGCAGCAGAAGCCATTGAAGGGGCAAATGTTTTAGTGGATGGCTTTGGTATGATTGCAATGGTTGCAATGACACCCCTAATTGCGTTACAGATATTGGGATTAATCTTTAAAATTAAGTCAAGGAAAGGAAGGCTTGAAAATAATGGAACATGAAATTGATATCGTAGAGCTTGAACTCATCTGTATCATCGTGAATTATGGGATGGGTAGTAAGATGTTAAAATCAGCGAAGCATCAGGGAATACATGGTGGAACGATTTCCTTAGCAAAAGGCACGATAAATAGTAGGATATTGGATTATATCGGGCTATCCGACGTTAGAAAAGAGATCTTATATATGGTTGCTGATAAGAAAACTGCTTATCAAGCATTAGATCAATTAAATGAGGAATATAAGCTTTACAAACCGAATCATGGCATAGCATTTACAACACCCATTAGTACAGCAATAGGAATGAGCTGCTATAAGTGTGATCAGGTGGATAATAAAAGAGGTGAGGAACGTACAATGTATAAGGTGATTACGGTCATTGTTGACAAAGGTAAAGCAGAGGATGTAATTGATGCTGCTACGAAGGCAGGATCCAAAGGTGGTACGATAATGAACGGAAGAGGTTCGGGAATTCACGAAACCAGCAGATTATTTTCCATGGATATTGAACCAGAGAAAGAAATTGTAATTATACTATCCGAAACAAGTATGACAAAAGCCATCGCAACATCAATTAAACAAGATCTGGATATGGATAAACCGGGGAATGGTATTATTTATATTCAAGACGTAAATAAGACTTATGGAATATATCAATAAATTTATGAATGATAGAGAAGGCTTATATTTGCAATCAATAAGTTTCTTTTACGCTCAGGAACCTGCACCAATTGAATGAATAACAGCAGCCGTTTTTGAGTTTCGCAATTACCTAATATTTGATTTATGTCAAAGGAGATAAGGTTGAGCTTATGGAAAAACTGGCTATATTTTTACGCGGTGTAAATGTCAATGGAATTAGTATTAAGATGGAGGAATTAAGGGCTGTAATTGAAGCAATGGGATATAAGAATGTAAAAACCATACTAGCCAGCGGTAATGTAATTGCTGACACTTTGGAGGAGTTTTCCTACGAAGAGCATAGGAGCAGAATAGAAGAAGGATTAAGCTCCCATTTTGGTTATGAGGCTTATGTTATCATGAAAACCGCAAAGCAGATTGAGGATATCATCAAAGAAGCTTCGGGACACGAGATCCCAGAAGGTTGTCATCATTATATCCTATTAAGCAAAGATAATTCGGTAGGTCAGCAGCTTACGGAGTTATTTCATACCTGCAATAAAGCTGAGAATGAGCAGCTTCTGTTAGGGGGACATGGGATTTACTGGATCGTTCCAAAGGGTAGTACTTTGGAATCTGAGTTTGGCAGTCAGATACTCAGTAAAAAAGTCTTGAAAAGTGTACTGACTTCAAGAACAATGAATACAATACACAAGATGGTAAAATATTTATCCTAAAGCGTGAAAAATTATCTCGCGAGTTAGTAAAACCAAAGGAACTCTTTGCAAAAATAGCGTGCTCCGATACTTTTCCAGGTAGAGGAGCACTTTTCATCTACTATGTTCGTTATTCGGTTTACGAAAGCTGCATCCCCATTAGGACTAAGTAATAATCCTCATTAAATTCAAGAAGAAAATCTTCCTCAACCGTTCGAATCAAATCATTGATGTCAGTATAATGTTATTGTATTGGCAATTGACAAGGGAATTGTTATATAATAAGCTAAATCATAGTTTGAAATTCAAACATGTCAAGTAATAAAAATGAAACAGTAATTCCGGTAGAGGAGATTGAATGGTAATGATGAATTCTGCTTGGAACAAAAATAATCGCCGTGAAATTCGGCATACCTTAGGTCGTTATATCGCAATCCTTATGATCATCGCTCTTGGCGTCGGCTTCTTCGCGGGTCTAAAGGTGACCCGGGAAGCAATGATTAAAACAGGGGATACCTTTGTTAAAAACTCCAAGATGTATGATTATCGGTTATTATCAACCCTTGGCTTAACAGAGGAGGATGTGAAAGAAATCAGTAAGCTTAAGGGCGTTGCAAATGCAGAGACAGCAGTCTATGTTGACTTTGTCACGGACTTTAATGAGCACTCGGATATTATTTTAAAGGCGCATTCCATGACACAGCAGATAAATCAACTAAGCATCACTTCGGGCAGAAGGCCAGAAGCAGCTAATGAGTGTGTTGTTGATGCTCTTTTCTTTACAGATGAGGATATAGGTAAGACCATCACAATAGCTGATGAAAATAGTGAGGATACACGGAGTAGCTTTACCTACCGTGAATACACCATCGTTGGTTTGTGTAACTCAGTAAATTATATGTACCGCAGTGACCGCGGAACCACAAAGCTTGCCGGCGGTTCTGTTACTGCTTTTGTCTATCTCCCAATCGGTGGATTTTCCCTAGACTACTACAATGAAATCTATGTTACATTAAAGAATAATGATGGACTTATCTTTAGCAAGGCCTACGAGTCTGCTGTTTCATCCATGGAGAAACCCCTGTCAGATGCCCTAAAGGAACGTGCGAAGCTGCGCTATCAGGATATTGTAAATGAGGCAAATAACAAAATAAGTGATGCCGAGAGCGAATACGAGGATGTTTATGCAGAGTATCTGGACAAAAAATCAGAGGCGGATGTAAAATTACAGGATTCCAATCAAAAGCTGCAAGATGCTAAAATCGAAATTGATTCCAAGGAAGAAAAGTTAGTCGACGCAGAAAAGCAGATTGGAGAAAGTGAGAAGCAATATAAGTCATCACTAGCTGGCTATAATTCTTCGAAAGAGGAGTATGAAGCTAAAAAGACAGAGGCGTTGAAAACACTGGAACAGCATCAAAAGGAAATAGATAGTAATCAGGCAAACGTAACCGCTGCAATGAAACAAATTGAAGATAGCAAGGTACTGGAACAGTACAATAACTTAAAGCAAACACAAGGTTACCTGGAGGCAGCTCTTGCCACGATCACAGATACCACCAGCAAAGAGTATGAAACCTATCAGCAGCAGCTAAAGCAAGTGGAGGAAGGTCTTTCTCGGATTGAAGCATCCCAAGTAATAGAGCAATACCAGAGTTTAACGAATTCTCTGAAGCAGATTAATAGGGCGCAGACAGAGCTTGACTCCTCGAAAGAGCAGGCAAAATCAAAGTTTGCAGCAACAGAGAAAGAGCTTGCTAAGGCAAAAGCACAGCTTGACACCGCAAAACAGACCATTGAGAGTCATAAAAAGGAAATAGTGAAGGGGAAAGAGGCATTAGAGAAGGCAAAAAAGGAATATGCAGACGGTTTGAAAAAGTATTACGACGCAAAAGCAGATACAGAAGAATCCTTAAGAGAGGCAGAACAGAAGCTATTGAATGCGAAGGTGGAGATTTCGGATGCCAAGACTGAAATTAGCAAACTGGATGAGCCAACCTCTTATGTCCTTGACCGAAGCTTGAATACCGGTTATGCCTGCTTTAAAAATGATTCCTCCGTTGTGGAGGGAATTGCAAAGGTATTTCCATTTTTCTTCTTTTTGGTTGCCGCTTTAGTTTGCAGTACCACAATGACAAGAATGGTGGATGAACAGCGAACTCAGATTGGTACCTTAAAAGCTCTTGGCTTCAGCAACCGAAACATTGCCTGGAAATACGTTTCCTATTCGGGAAGTGCCGCAATCCTTGGGTGTATCCTGGGATATTTTACAGGAACAAAGCTATTTCCCTTTGCCATATGGCAGGCTTATAAGTTGCTCTATGGCTTTGCAGAGATTCAATATGTTTTTAATGGTACCTTGGCTATATTCATGCTTTTACTATCCCTGCTTTGTTCCGTGGGTGCAACCTATGCAGCCTGCAAAACGGAGCTGGAGCAAATGCCTGCAGAACTTATGCGACCCAAGGCACCCAAGGCAGGAAAACGTATCTTTTTAGAATACCTTCCAATGATTTGGAGTAGATTAAGTTTCCTTCATAAGGTATCCATACGCAACATTTTACGATATAAAAAACGTCTTTTTATGATGATTCTCGGTACCGGTGGTTGTATGTCACTTTTGTTGGCTGGTTTGGGATTAAACGATTCCGTCAGCAACATAGCTGATGATCAATTTGATACGATTATGATGTATGACTACACAATATCCTTTCCGGAGGTTCAATCAGATGAGGAGATGTCTAAGTTCCAGACAGATACCGCCGACATATTATCCGAATGTGTATTTGTGTGCACAGATACCTATGAAGTCTCTAAGAAAGGTGGTACTCAAAAGGTTAATATAGTAGCAAGTGATGATCCAAATATCACGAAGGTAATTGGACTTCATTATAAGGGGAAAACGGTTTCATTTCCGGCAAAAGGTTTTGTTGCAATTAACGACCGGCTGGCAGAGATGGCTGGAGTAGAAATTGGAGATGAACTGACTCTTAATTTGAATAATACGGAGACCTATTCAGTAATTGTAGGAGGGATTTTTAAGAATTATGCCTTTAATTACATGTATATGAGCGGAGTAACTTATCAGGAAGTCTTTGGCAGGGAGGCGACCTACCAAACAGCATATGCTACTACGGATTCGAATCAGATTTATGATATATCTGCAAAGCTGATGAAAGATTATGGAGCATCCAATGTGAATGTTACTGCGGATACCAGAGAACATGTATCTAATATGATGAACAGCTTAAATTATATTGTATGGCTTGTAATTGCCTGTGCCTGCGCACTTGCCTTTGTAGTAATGTATAATCTAAGTAATATCAATATAACGGAGCGAAGCCGAGAGATAGCTACGATTAAGGTACTGGGATTCTATTCTTTGGAAACCTATAGCTATGTTTTTCGGGAAAACATAGTAATCACTATGATTAGTGCGTTGTTTGGTCTTCCAGCTGGTGTTTTTCTCCACCGATTTGTTATGGAGCAGATAAAGATCGAAGCAGTATCCTTTAATATTCGGATATTTCCTATGAGCTATCTTTACGCATTGCTTGTAACCTTTGCGCTGACGATATTGGTCAATGTTATTCTTATCCCTAAAATAGATCGGATTCATATGGCTGAGTCGTTGAAATCCGTGGAATAAGGTTTTTTGCTGAAAGGAAAGTGTACTTGGTAAAGTAAAATTTATGAAAAAAGTTGCTGTGGAACAACGAAGTGCCTCGTTGCTTCACAGCAGCTTTTTTGATTTTCATGTACTAGTATTATTTGTTCTAGAAAGGGTATACTGATAACTAACGTTGATGTAATCGGTAAATATGGTTTAAGATTAAGAGCATATCACTGTCATTTAGAGCTTTCAGACCCTCAATGGCCTTTTGTATCAGCTCAGGATGAGTGATCTGTTCATCAAAAAATTCTGCGGGAGTTATGTCAAAATATTCGCAGATTGCGAAGAATTCTTTTAGAGGTGGCAAAGATTTCCCAGAGGTAATGTTGTAAATATAACCTCTGCTATGCCCCAATTCATAACTCAACTTATATTCCGATAACCCTTTTTGTAATCTTAACTGTGTAATGCGTTCACGTACATATTTTTCATATTCATGTACTGCCATTATAATCACCTCCAAAAGTATCATAGATGAAAAACCAAAATAATTAATCAACGCATATATGTTGTTGTACTTGCAATAGTCTTATAATATATGTTATAATCATCCATTATATGGATTGACTAGGATATTATACCTGTTTACATCAAATATTATTGGATAATAACATATTATAACGTTATTTGAGTCTGAAAATTCAATAATACTAGTATTCTACCGAGGGAACGGATGAAAATGAAGTTTAATAGCATAGCACAGGCAATCGCATCTGTCGGGATGCTGCAGAAATATTATTCAGTGATTCGAATTCGGGATACGGGCAGCAGGCAGATACTTTATGAAAATAATAATACAGAAGCTCTCCAGGAAGCACCGGAAAGCATTTCTTTTATCGGAGAGTGCATTCGTGAAGTAGAGTTTTGTATTCAGGAAGAAGAAGGTATTCTTGAAATAAATACAACCTTGCCAATTCTAGTCGACAACCGGTCTTGTTGTTTGGAACTCATTTATTTAGACGATATGAGAGCTAGTGCCACTTCCTTGGTTCATATTCAACGATTAGCAATTACAGATGCTTTGACTAATTTATACAACCGAAGATTTATCAATGAACAGCTGCCAATTGATTTGGAACGTTCTTTTTCTAATAATGATCCGGTCTCTTTTATCTACACAGATATTGACTATTTTAAGATGATCAATGACCAATATGGTCACATTACTGGTGATTATATTCTTAAAGAGGTTGCGGATGTATTCCTGAAGAATGTTCGTAGGAAAGATGGTTGGGTAGCTCGCTACGGTGGAGATGAATTTTTAATCTGTTTACCGGAAATCAGTCTTAATTTAGCCGGTAAAATGGCAAACCGCCTATGTAAATCGGTAGAAGCCAGATGTCCTCGCATCAATGGTGAACATATTAGAATTACATGTAGTTTTGGCGTTGGAACTGTTCATAAAGAAAGCGGAGTACATTCGATTGATCAGGTTATAGATTTTATGGATAAAAAGCTTTATCAAGCAAAAAACAGAGGTAGAAATCAAGTCGTGACGTGACCTAAAATAAAGGGCTGATTTTGATAGAATGAAGCATCATTTGATATCACTGCCATGAATTAAGAAATCTCAGGAAGCCTATTGCAGGCAAACCTGAGATTCTTTTTATATAATAAAGGTCTCATTTTAATTTACTTTTCAACGGTAATAGTTGCTTTGACGCGTTCTACAAACATACGTCGGATACCCTCGTACTCACCAAGACCCTTAAGATGGTACTCCACCACATAGCCTTCCTTCTCTAGAACTGATTTCCAGGAATCTTCTTCATCGCCGGCAATATCGTTGTTGGCATGGTCACCGGCAACGATCATAAGAGGGTATAGTACAATTTTATTTACATTATGTAATTTGATCTTTCTTTTAACGGTATCCAAATCCGGGTAGTTTTCCACGGTTCCGATAAAAATATTTTGATAGCCCATATCCTTCATGCGGTAATCCAGAGCCGCATAGACTGAGTTAGCAAAATGGTCGGTACCATGTCCTATCAAGACAACGGCTGTATCAAGCTGGTTTACTTCCGAAATCTCTGCGACAACAGCTTGTGCCAGTGTAGAATAATCCTCGGCAGAGGTAAGGAGAGGAGTTCCAACGCGAAGAACTGGAAAACTGTCCTTATAGGGCTCTATCAGACTCAACATCCCTTCGTACTCATAACCATTCATGACATGGGTGGGCACAACGATCACAGTACCATAGCCGTCCATTTCTAAGCGACTCAGCGCCTCCTTTACATTGTCGACCTGAATACCGTCGCATCTTTTGAGTTTGTTGATAATCATGCGGCTGGTAAAAGCTCGTCTTACGGTATAATCCGGATAAGCTTGTGAGATGGCATTTTCTATGGCTCCGATGGTCTTTTCACGGCTTTCGTGATAGCTGGTTCCAAAACTGACAACCAGGATAGCCTTTTTTGTGGGATCACCCTTTTCTGAAATTTGTGTATTTGATAGCTTTGATGTCATAAATTCCTCCATTTACCGCTCAGTAGTTTTGTTTAAGCTGTTATTCAAAGTAAAAGTTTAGTCAATATATAATTCGAATTTCTTAAACGATTATATTTTTAACTGTAATAAATGTCAAGATGAACTTGAAATTCTATAGATTTGTATGCAAAATGCCAAATGAAACCTTGACAGTAGATTGTGATATTGTTAATATGAGTATGGAGTTCAGGTTTTCATACCTATTCGATAGGGTATGGAATTAAAAGGGAATGCGGTGTGAATCCGCAGCAATCCCATTGCTGTATTTACGGAGTACATTTTCAGGATTATTGTTAATCAGCCACTGGTAGTACCGGGAAGGTGAAAATGTATTAAGATGTATAAGTCAGAAGACCTGCCTGAATTTGTCAATGGCAATTCTGTGAGGACGGAATATGTTATATTTATCTTGAGTAGAAGTAGGTACAAGCGGGTTTTTTATACCTTTTACAGAGTAAATATAGATGCGTTCAATAGCCTTATAGTTGCTGACAACTGGGGGCTATTTTTTTATTCCCAAAAAAGGAGGTAGCTTCAGTGGAGGAATATATCGTAAAGGATAATAAGCGACTCAGGTATGGTTATACCACTGGCTCCTGTGCAGCAGCCGCAGCAAAAGCTGCTGTCAGAATGCTCTTGGAACAGAAAAAGACAAATAGCGTATCTTTAATGACACCGAAAGGTATGCTGCTGAATCTCGAGGTACTAGAAGCAAAGTTTACTAAAAAGGAAGCCTGCTGCGGTATTAGAAAGGATGCAGGGGATGACCCGGATGTTACAGATGGTATTATGGTTTATGCCTTTGTCAGTAAGCAGCAGGAACCAGGGATTGTTCTGGATGGTGGCCTGGGAGTCGGAAGAGTAACAAAGAGAGGCTTGGAGCAGCAACCAGGTGAAGCGGCCATAAATAAGATACCAAGAAAGATGATAAAGGAAGCAGTTACGGAGGTTATGGAGGATCTTGATTATCCGGGGGGGATGAAGATCATCATATCAATTCCACAAGGAGTTGAAATTGGGAAGAAAACCTTTAATCCAAGACTTGGAATTGAGGGTGGAATCTCGATTCTTGGAACCAGTGGAATTGTGGAGCCAATGAGCGAGGATGCAATCAAGGAGACGATTCACTTAGAGATTAAGATGCTAAGAGCATCAGGGAAAACATACATGCTATGTTCTCCTGGAAATTACGGAGTGGATTTTACAAAAGAGACCTTGGGGCTAGACCTGGATCATGCAATCAAATGCAGCAATTATGTGGGTGATACCATCGATTATGCGGTGCAGGAGGGGTTGGAAGGTGTGTTGTTAATCGGACATATTGGTAAGCTTGTGAAGCTGGCCGCAGGTATTATGAATACTCATTCCAGACATTCGGATGGACGAATGGAGATTTTGACCGCATATACAGCAATGGCAGGAGGAGATTTACAGCTGTTAAAGAAGCTGATGACGGCCATTACAACAGAGGAAGCCCTGGAATATATCAAGGAAGAGGGGTTGTTAGAAGCTACCATGGAGCTTATCATGGAACGGATTTCGTATTATTTAAACAAACGTGCTTATGATAAACTGAAGGTAGGAGTAATTACCTTTTCCAATCAACTTGGATTACTGGGAAAAACGAAAGGAGTAGAAGAAGTTTTATGGTACATTTCGTAGGAGCCGGTTCAGGTGCAGAAGACCTGATTACGGTAAGAGGACTGAGAATGCTGCAGGAGGCAGATGTAATTATATATGCCGGATCACTGGTGAATCCGGGGTTACTGGAGAATAAAAAGGAGAGCTGTGTGGTTCATAACAGTGCTTATATGACCTTACAGCAGGTTATTGATGTAATGAAAGAGGCCAATGAGCAGGGGATGATGACGGTACGTTTGCATACCGGAGATCCTTGCCTTTACGGGGCCATCCATGAGCAGATGGAGTTCTTAGATGAGTTGGGAATAGGATATGATGTTTGCCCAGGTGTTAGCTCCTTTTGCGGGGCAGCATCGGCGCTAAATATGGAATATACCTTACCGGATGTATCACAGAGTGTGATTATAACCCGTATGGCAGGAAGAACACAGGTTCCCGAGAAGGAAAGTATACAGTCTTTTGCTGCACATCAAGCGACTATGGTAATCTTCTTAAGTACAGGGTTACTTAAGGAATTGTCAGAGCAGTTGATAGAAGGGGGTTATTCTGAGGATACTCCGGCGGCAATTGTATATAAAGCAACCTGGGAAGATGAGAAGAAATTTATCTGTACTGTAGGGACATTAGAGCAGACCGCAAAAGAAAATAATATTACAAAAACGGCATTAATGATTGTAGGTGATGTAGTTTCACCGATAGCTTATAGTAAATCTGAACTTTACAGCCCGGCATTTTCAACGGAGTTTAGAAAAGCAACCGAGTAGAAAGAGGTGCCATGAAGAAGATCAGCATTGTAAGCTTTACCAGAAACGGCACGGAGCTTTGCTATAGAGTAGCTTCGGAATTAGTGACCCTTGGCTATGACGTATCTGCCTTTGCGACGCGTGAGCATATCAAGGATAGAAGTGTCAAAAGTGTGAAAGAAGCTAGTATGAAAGAGGTTAATTCTATAGAAGCTAGTGTAAAAAAGGTCGGAACTGATTCATTAGAGGTGAAAATAAGCCCTCTTGTGGGAAAGATAAAGGATTGGACAGAGAGTCAGTTTCAATTTTCGGACGCTATCATTTATATTGGAGCCGTGGGAATTGCAGTAAGAGCAATAGCGCCATTTGTTCAAAGTAAGTTAAGTGATCCAGCCGTAATTGTCATTGATGAGAAAGCCTGCTTTGTCATTCCTCTTCTGTCAGGGCATATCGGCGGTGCTAATGAGCTCGCAAGTCAGCTTGCGTTAAGTCTTCATAGTGTGCCTGTTATCACAACGGCCACAGACCTGAACGGGCTGTTTGCAGTAGATGTATTCGCAGTAAAGAATAATTTATTTATCACCAATATGGAATATGCCAAAAAAATTTCTGCAGAGATTCTAAAGCATGAGATGATTGGAATTGCCAGTGATTTCGAATTAAAGGGTATTCTGCCGGACTATATTACACCGGACAGGGACCAGGAATATGGGATTAACATATCACTTAATAAGAAAAGCAGCCCATTTTCTAAAACTCTACATTTGATCCCGAGGGTGATAACCCTAGGGATTGGCTGCAAAAAGGGTAAGTCCTTAGAGGAGATTGAGGGGTTAGTATTGGAGGTTCTTAAACTACATAATATCTCCATTCATGCAGTCAAAAATGTAGCCACCATTGATTTAAAAAAAGAAGAGCAGGGGCTCTTGGATTTTTGTGAGAAATATAAATTGGAGCTTAATATATTTTCCTTGTCCCAATTGGAAGAAGTCTCTGGAAGCTTTACAGAATCGGATTATGTAAAAAAGGTTACCGGAGTTGGTAATGTATGTGAACGAGCGGCCATTCTTGGAAGTAACTATGGGAAGATGATTCAGGAAAAGACAGCAAAGGACGGAGTTACCGTCAGCATAACAAGAAGGGAGCAGGTGATTTATTTTGAATAAAATATACGTAATCGGAATCGGACCGGGTGAATATGATCAAATGACCATCAAAGCAGTAAAAGCCATGGAGGAGAGCGATACAATCATCGGATATACGGTATATGTGGAGCTGGTAAAGGAACATTTTCCAAATAAAAAGTTTATGACGACACCAATGAAAAAAGAAGTAGACCGTTGCATCCAGGCTTTTGAGGAGGCATCTACCGGGAAGACGGTTTCCATGATATGCAGTGGTGATGCGGGAGTATATGGTATGTCGGGACTTATGCTGGAGCTAGGAAGTAAGTATCCTAATACCAGTGTAGAGATAATTTCCGGGGTTACGGCAGCCTTAGCAGGAGGAAGCGTACTGGGTGCGCCCTTAATGCATGACTTTGCTGTGATCAGCCTAAGTGATTTATTAACACCCTGGGAAAAGATTGAAAAGAGACTTGAGTGTGCAGCAGCAGCGGATTTCGCTATCTGTCTATATAATCCTTCCAGTAAGAAGCGTTCGGACTATTTGCAAAAGGCCTGCGATATTATTTTAAGACATGCGAGCGAGGAAACAGTATGCGGACTTGTGGTTAATATCGGAAGAGAAGGTGAAGCCGCTCGAATCTTATCCTTGGGTGAACTAAGAAATACACCGGTAGATATGTTTACAACGGTATTTATCGGAAATTCTCAGACCAAAAAAATTGACGGATTCATGGTAACTCCGAGGGGCTATGAGCTAGGGCAGTAAAGGTGGTGGAGCATGAGTGAAATAATAATCTTTGCGGGTACAGTCGAAGGCAGAACCTTGGCTGAGGAACTCACAGAATCTGGTATCCAGGTACATATTTGTGTTGCAACTGAATACGGAGAGAAACTTCTTCCTAAGGGTAATAATCTACGCATTACTTCAACGAGATTAAATGCAGAGGAGATGAAGCATCTGATGGAAGCGGAGCAGGCGTCTCTTGTAATCGATGCAACTCATCCCTATGCGGTTATTGTATCTGAGAATATTGAGCAGGCCTGTAAAGAATCAGGCAGGAAATATTTGCGGTTACTTCGGGACAGCTTACAATCAGACAATCATGATATCATTTATATGGAGTCCGTTGAGGAAGCGGTAGAGTATCTAAAGACTGTGGAAGGGAATGCGCTTTTGACAACGGGAAGTAAGGAACTTAAGAAATATACCTGTGTTCATGATTATAAGAATCGTTTTTATGCCAGAGTTCTATCTACACCTGAGGTAGCAGCTCAGTGTGCGGAGCTTGGCTTTGAAGGAAGGAATTTGATCTGCATGCAAGGACCCTTCTCGGAGGACTTAAACTATGCCATGCTAAGACAAATTGATGCAAAGTATCTGATCACAAAGGAGTCGGGAAAAGCCGGAGGGTATCTTGAGAAAATGAATGCCTGTCTTCGAGCCGGAGTAAAGGCAATCGTGATCGGGCGTCCAAAGCAAGAAGAGGGCATATCTTACCATGAATGCCTGAAGTTATTAATCGAGGACTATGGGCTAAAACCAAAACGGCATATTACCTTAGTGGGAATCGGAATGGGGTCAAGAGGAAATATGACGCTTGAAGCAGCCGAGGCTTGCCAGAGTGCAGAGCTTCTGATTGGAGCAGGAAGAATTCTGGAGGCACTTAGGAAGGAGGAGCGTGTTATCCTAAAGTCCTACAAACCGACAGAAATTCGTGAATACATCGAGGAGCATCCCGAGTACACCCGCATTGTAATAGCATTATCCGGGGATACAGGCTTTTACAGTGGTGCTAAAAGTCTACTGGAAGAGCTTCAAGGTTATGAGGTCACGGTTTTACCCGGGATATCCTCCTGTATCTACTTATGTGCCGCCTTACATACCTCTTGGGAGGATGTAAGGTTCTATAGCATTCACGGCAGAGAGGAAAATATCCTGCACGGAGTCAGAACCCAGGAAAAGATATTTACCTTAATGGGTGGTAAGCAGGGGATGAAGGAGCTTTGTCAGAAGCTCATCGAGTTTGGATATCAGGATGTTATGCTATCCGTGGGTGAACGATTATCCTATCCAGAGGAAAGAATCACACGGGGAACACCACAGGAGCTGTTAGGGCAGAATTTCACTGAGCTATGTGCCGTGTTGATAGAGAACCCTGAGGCAAAAAATACAGTCATTACACCGGGACTGCCAGATGAAGTATTTCTTCGAGGTAAGGTACCGATGACTAAGGAAGAGGTCAGAAGTATCTCTCTCTCAAAAATGAGACTAAACAGCACCTCAATCATTTATGATATCGGTGCTGGCACCGGATCGGTGGCGGTGGAGATGGCTTTACTAGCTGATAAGGGCAAGGTATATGCCATTGAGAAGAAGATGGAAGCAGTTAAGCTTATTGAAGATAATAAAAGGAAATTTGGCGTAGATAATCTCATTGTGATCGAAGGAACAGCACCGGAAGCAATGAAGGATTTGCCGGTACCGACTCATGCCTTTATCGGAGGAAGCACCGGAAATCTTAGAAATATTTTAGTACAGCTTCTGGAAGCTAATCCGGGCATCAGAGTAGTAATCAATGCGATTGCCCTCGAGACGGTAGCCGAAGCTGTTGAAGCTGTAAAAGCACTGAGGATTGAAAATGCGGAATTTGTTCAGGCATCCATTTCGAAGGCGCAGACACTGGGAAACTATCATATGATGATGGGTCAGAACCCGGTCTATATTATCGCTTTTTCTGGAGGTAGTGTGGAATTGAAAGGCAATTTCCACACAGCAAATTTGAGCAGCCGCCCAAATTCGCAGGTTTTTGGCAGAATGGAGGTTCATGAAGATGAAACTGCCTAGAGTTATGATAAGCGGAGCTTCCAGCGGAAGCGGGAAAACTTTAGTGACCTGCGGAATACTTAGAGCGTTTCGAAACCGAGGTTACCGTGTGGCATCCTTTAAATGCGGTCCTGACTATATTGACCCCATGTTTCATTCGGAAATCATTGGAGCCAAATCACGTAATCTGGATACTTTTTTCTGTGAAAAGGAGACAGTAAAATACCTGTTTGGGAGAACCGCGAAGAACTCTGATATCTCTGTGATGGAAGGTGTCATGGGGTATTATGACGGTATGAAGGGAACTTCTACTCAGGCTTCCAGCTATGAGCTTTCGAGTATAACGAGGACACCGGTAATTCTTATTGTGAACTGCAAGGGTATGAGTCTTTCCGTGCTTGCTATGGTGAAAGGCTTTTTAGAGTACAAGAAGGATAGTAATATTGTAGGAGTTATCTTAAATCAGATGTCTCCTAAGATTTATAAAGATATTAAGGAAGTTTTGGAGAAAGAGTTACCTGTCAAGGCATTGGGATACGTGCCCTTTATCCGTGACCTAGTGATCGAAAGCAGACACCTAGGCCTTGTGACCCCGGAAAAGGTGGATCATCTTCAGGAGAAGTTGGATGAGCTGGCAAAGGTCTTGGAGGAAACCTTGGATCTGGATGAGATCTGGAACATAGCAAATAGTGCAGAAGAACTTACCTATACTCAGCCTGAGATACCTAAAATAGAAGGAAGCCCAGTCATTGCAGTGGCCAGGGATGAAGCCTTTTGCTTTTATTATCAGGACAACCTGGAGCTTTTAAAAGATATGGGAGCATCCTTAGTTGAATTTTCACCGCTACATGATAAGGAACTCCCACAAGGAATTCAGGGTTTGCTCCTGGGGGGCGGTTATCCGGAATTAGCTGCAAAGCAGCTTAGTGATAACGAGAGCATGCGGAGTGCCATTAAAGAGAGTTTATTAAAGGGTTTGCCTTGTATAGCCGAGTGCGGTGGTTTTATGTATCTTCATGACACCATGGAGGACATGGAGAAAAAAAGCCATTCAATGGTTGGTGCAATTGCAGGAAATGTCTATAAGACTGATCGACTAAATCGCTTTGGATATATCACTCTAACATCGAATCAGAATCAGATGCTGGCAGCAGGGGGTGAGAAGATCAAAGGACATGAATTTCATTATTTTGATAGCAGCAACTGTGGTAACAGCTTCACGGCAAAGAAACCCCTGCGTGATACCCAGTGGAACTGTATCCATGGGAATAAACGGTTAGCAGCAGGCTTTCCACATTTGTACTACTATTCCAATCCTAAAATGCCCTATGAATTCTTGAAATGCTGTCTGGACTATGCAAAGGAGCAGTCTGATGATAATTGCAATCGTTATTGTTAATTTAAGAAGGAATAGGATTAAAAATCAGGATATAATCGAAAGGTTTTGGTGAGAAGATGAAGATAGAGCTGGAGCAGGTACTACCAATGGAAATTGAAAAAAGAAGCTTTGAAATTATTACGCAGGAATTAGGCTCCAAGATTCTTGAGGAAGAGAAGGCTCCTATTATAAAAAGAGTGATTCATACCACGGCGGATTTTGAATATGCAGACACGTTGGTGTTTTCAGAAAATGTGGTAGAAAAGGCGCTGGAAGCATTAAAAAGAGGTGCCTCCATTGTGACTGATACCCAGATGGCGAAGGCGGGTATTAATAAGAAAGTGCTGGAGAAATACGGGGGTGAGGTATTCTGCTTTATGTCAGATGAAGATATTGCAAGTACAGCAAGGGAGAAGGGAACTACAAGAGCTACTGCGAGCATGGATAAGGCTTCTCTGATGGATAAGGCATTAATCTTTGCAATAGGCAATGCACCTACAGCATTGATAAGACTCTACGAGCTTATGGAAGAGAAGAGGTTAAATCCTGCTCTCATCATAGGAGTACCTGTGGGCTTCGTAAATGTTGTTCAGTCCAAGGAACTGATCATAGAGTCCGGATGCCCTCATATCGTGGCAAGAGGACGAAAAGGCGGTAGCAATGTAGCAGCTGCTATCTGCAATGCATTGTTATACATGCTGGAGAAGAATAGATAGAAAGTAGAAGGAGTATATATGACTGGAAAATTATATGGTATCGGTGTTGGGCCTGGAGACCCGGAATTATTAACCCTAAAAGCAGTTAGGCTTATGTCAGAATGTGACATCATTGCACTTCCAGGAAAGAGTAAGGAAACCTGTGTAGCCTATGAGATCGCAAAAGGCGCTTATCCTGGGCTTGATACAAAGGATTGCCTGTACCTGGAATATCCGATGACAAAGGATAAACTTATTCTGGAAGAAAGCCGCAAAAGAAATGAGGAGAAGGTTGTCTCAAAATTAGATGAAGGCAAGGTAGTAGTATTCTTGACCCTGGGTGATCCTACGATATATTCTACGTACATGTATCTTGATAAAAAGATTCGGGAAAAAGGCTATAAGGCGGAAATCGTCAGCGGAATACCATCCTTCTGTGCGATTGGGGCAGCGTTAGGGATATCCTTAGGGGAGGCGGAGGAAGAGATTCATATTATTCCAGCTACCTATGGTTTAACAGAAAGCTTGAATTTACCGGGAACAAAGATTTTGATGAAGGCAGGAACCAAGTTAAAGGATATCAAAGAGATCGCTGAGGATAAAAACTTTCAGATATCAGTCATAGAGAACTGTGGTATGAAAGAAGAAAAAATCATGAGAGGGATTGATGAAATACCGGATTCCTCGGGCTATTATACAACAGCGATTATAAAAAAGAAATAAAATAAACTGTCGCAAGAAGAAACGGGAGAATCTTAAACTGAATAGTTTTGAGATTCTCCCATGTTTTCGTTTAAAGGTGCTTAAAAGTAATTTTTTCAAGCATATATGGATTTGTGCTAAGCAATATGATATAGTTGCCTCATGAAAGTCAAACCACCTTTCTGTGGAAAGGGATGATAAAACGGATGGGAGAAAAGAAGATGAGAGTAGATATCAGCAGATTTAACCTTATGTGCAGATGTGGTAGAAAGCATGAGATTTCCGTAAAAAACATTATTATTGAAGCCAAAGCAGCGAGATATCTGAAAAAAATAGTTGGTGAATATAAGAAGCCTGTAATTCTATGTGATAGAAATACGAGGAAAGCTTCTGAAGAATCTATGAAGGAATATTTTGAAAACTATCAGGTGCTGGAATTGGAAGGAACGGACATTCATGCTGACGATAAGCAGGTAGCATGGGTTGGGGAGCGGTTACCTTCCTCTACGGATGTACTTATTGCAGTGGGGAGTGGTACAATCCACGACATTACAAGGTACCTGGCACAAGAACGCAAGATACCTTTTATCTCTGTTCCAACCGCGGCAAGTGTGGATGGATTTGTTTCTACCGTAGCAGCAATGACCTGGCATGGTATGAAAAAGACGATTCCTGCAGTAGCGCCAATTTATGTTTTAGCAGATACAGATATCTTTGCTTTTGCTCCCTATCGTTTAACCGCTTCCGGAATTTCTGATTTGATGGGTAAATACACCGCTTTGTTGGACTGGAAAATATCCCACTTTGTTACGAATGAATATTTCTGCCCTCAAATATACGATTTAGAGTTGGAGGCATTAAGTGAGGTGGAAGCCGTACTGGATAAGATCAGATTACAGGATCAGGATAGTATGGAGAAATTAATGTATGCTTTGATTTTGTCCGGATTAGCGATGCAGATGTTGGGGAATTCCAGGCCGGCATCAGGAGCAGAGCATCATGTGGCTCATTTTTGGGAGATGGAGGTGCTAAATGATAAGCTGGATGCACTTCATGGGGAAAAGGTGTCCATTGGACTTCTCTTATGTCTGGAGCATTATGAAAAAATTAGAGAGGCGATTGGAAGCGAGCAGTGTGAGGTTAATAATCGTAGTGGATTTGAAACCGAACTGCTAAAGAATACCTTTGGTAAAAAAGGACTCTATGAAGCTGTCCTGGAGGAAAATGAAGAGAATATATTAGAGACTATCCAGCCAGAGGTACTAAAAGAAGCACTCCCTTTAATAAGAGAGGCTCTGGAGAAACTGCCAGGGGCTAACGATATGAGAGAGAAGTTGATTCAGGCAGGTTGTGTAACAGACATGAAGGGCATTGGGTTGGAAGATAGCCTGAAGGAACTGACCTTACAACTTTGCCCCTATGTTCGCAGAAGATTAACGCTCCTACGATTATCAAAAATGTTTGATTATCCAAATTCGAACCTGACTGTGTAAGCTGACAGGCTGAACTGACAGTATTGAGTATTTTATGTTAGATCCATAATGATATCTATTCAGGTCACAAGCATGATCAATAAAAAATGCCCTATCGTTTTATAACATAAGTAAAACGATAGGGCGTTTTTCTATATCTTTACTAATCTCAACTATCTATCCTCTCAGTAATACAATCAGATACCTTATAGAAAAACTGACAAAGAGATTTATCTAAGATTCTTATTGAAACAAAGTCGTAAGATACTTAGATAATTAGAAATCTATTGGGATATTAATCGGCTTCGGATTCATGTAAGCTATAAATGTACTAATGATACAGAAACATTAAATAAAAGAAAATTGTAACTAATAGATAAACACACAAGAATTATATGGAATTCGGTGGAAAAATAATTATAAGTAATTGCTAATAAAAAGATATAAATAAAAAAATATATTGACAAAGTTACTAACTTGAGAGATAATGTATTTGCTTTTATTAAACATTTTATAAAAGAAAATAAATAAGTTTATAACAGGTTCATTAGGAAATTATTTAAGTGTTAATTTGCTACGAATACTGGAGGAGGTATTGGTATGAATATGCGAGCGTTAGTCTATAACGGTCCAAAGGATATCCGGGTAGAGGATGTAGAAGTTCCGGAAATTGGTGATACGGATGTTCTGATTAAGATTAAATACTGTGGGGTTTGTGGAACAGATATACATATATACAGCGGAGATGGAGGAGCCTTTGAAGTTACACCGCCTTTGATCATGGGTCATGAGTTCTCCGGAATTGTAGAAAAAGTCGGAACGAAGGTAACAAAGGTGAAAGCCGGAGATTTAGTAACGGTAGATCCAAATAATATGTGCGGTGAATGTTACTATTGTAAGAATGCAATGGAGCAGTTCTGTGAACATGTAATCGGAATTGGAACAACCACTAATGGTGGATTTGCCCAGTATCAAGTTGTATGTGAGAAACAGGTATTTAAATTTAAAGAAGGCATGGATCCATTAACTGCTTCCATGACAGAGCCGGTATCTTGTTGTCTTCACGGAATTGATCTGTGTAATATCAAGCTGGGAGATGAGGTGCTGGTAATCGGCGGAGGACCAATCGGACTGATTATGTTACAGCTTGCTAAAATGGCTGGTGCCAGCAAAATCGTTCTATCTGAGCCTGTAGCTGAAAAAAGAGAGATGGGACAAAAGTTAGGTGCAGACCTAGTAATTAATCCGTTGGAAGAGAATCTCCAAGCAGTGTTGAATGCAAATTGCAGGAATGTCAATGTGGTAATTGAATGTGTGGGTAATGTAAGAACTATTGATAGCGCAATTCAGTGTGCAGGTAAAGGTGCAACAGTTATGATGTTTGGACTCACCGGACCTGGTACAAACTTGAACGTTGATCCTGAGGTAGTATTTAAAAAGGAACTAAAGCTCACCTCATCCTTCATTAATCCATATACCTTTGAACGGTCAATTGCAATTTTGGAATCCGGAAAGCTGAATGTTACTGAGATGATTAGTGATGTAATAACTCTTGAGGATAGTATGAAAGCCTTTGAGGATGAGAGTTATCGTAGAAAAGGAAAGGTAGTTATCAAGCTAAACGACTAGGAAAAGGTATGACGGGTTTACAGTGAAATAAGCAGCAAAATGCTGTTTATATATTAAAAATTATTTTAATAGGAGGAAAGTAAATGAAAAAAAAGATCATTAGTTTGTTACTGGTTGGGGCAATGGTATTAACCGGGTTAGTAGGCTGTAGCACAAAGGAGCCTGGAAAGGATTCCGCACCTGCAACAACAGAGGACACAAAAACAACTGATACTGCAGAACCTGCAAAAGAAGAGGCAACAACGGATGCAGCTCAGCCTTTCAAGGTTGGTATCACCATTCAGTCACTTGAGAACAGCTACTGGGCAGGTGTTTTCGGAGAAGTAGAGAAGCTTTTAAAAGAAAAAGGTTGGGATTATACCATTCTTGCTTGTAACGATAACTCCGCTACACAGATTCAGCAGATCGAAAACTTTATAACAAACCAGGTTGACCTTATCATGGTTCATCCTTCCGATCCTAATGCAATCGAAGATTACTTAAAGCAAGCAAGAGATGCAGGCATTAAGGTAATGAGCTGGGATGATGCAATGACTAATACAGATCTTAACTGGATTCTTGATAACACCAAATTAGGATATGCAATTGGTACAGAAGCAGCAAACTTTATCAACGAGAATTACACAGAAGATAAAGTAGCAGAAGTAGCAATCATGAACTATCCTCAGACACCTATCCTTCTTGAAAGAGAAACAGGTATCTTAAGCGCACTTGAAGAAATTGCAAAAGGCAAGTACAAGATCGTTGCTCAGCAGCCAGCGCTTGACGCACAGACAGCATTAACAAATATGGAAACTATTCTTCAAGCTAATCCTGATACAAAGGTTGTTTGCTCCATCGGTGCAGGCGGTGACATCGGCGCTAACGAAGCATTCATGACAAAGACAGAAGGCAAAATTCCAGCAGATATGGGTATCTTCTCAGCAGATGCAACACAGCAGCAGTTAGAAGCAATCGTTAACGGTGAAGCTACAAGAGCATCTGTAGGTTTCGAAGGTTCTAATAAGAAAACAGCTGCAGCAGTTGTTGATCTTTATGAGAAACTTCTTAACGGTGAAACTTTTGCAGAGCAGAACTTAGTTAGACCACTGTTAGCTATTGATGCTTCAAATGCAGCTGAGTACTTAGCAGATTATAAATAATATTGCTTAAAGCGTCAAAAGGTGCTTGCACACTTCCGGATACATTATATTGTTTTTTCAAGCGAGCTTGAATATCAATATGGTGTATCCGGAAAGCACCTACGGTGCTTTTGGCGCTTGAATCATAACAATAAAAAGCTGTAGTACAAATTGTGAATGTGGAGTTATTCTTAAGAATAGCTCCACATTCAAAAAAACAAGAATGCGTGGTGTAAATGATGAATGATGAGTATATTTTAGAGTTGCAACATATTAGAAAAGAATATCCCGGTGTAGTTGCACTAAAGGATGTCTCCTTAGAGGTAAAGAAGGGTGAGATTCTTGCATTAATTGGAGAAAATGGCGCCGGAAAATCCACGTTGATCAAAACCTGCTCCGGTGCGGTTATCCCAACCTCCGGTAAAATAGTGATTAATGGGAAGGAATTTACCCATATGTCTCCTCAGCTTGCTGCGGAAAACGGGATAGCGATTATTTATCAGGAATTTAATAATGTAAAAGGACTTTCAGCTGCAGAGAATCTTTTTCTGGGAAATCCCATAAAAAAAGGCATTGTTATTGATAAAAAGGCGATGGAAAAGGAAGCTGAAAAAGCATTTGCTCAGTTAAATATCAAGATTAATCCAAAGACTTTAGTAGGAGATCTTACGGTTGGATACCAGCAGATGATTGAAATAGCAAAAGCAATACAGCAGGACGCAAAAGTACTGATTATGGATGAGCCTTCTGCACCTCTTACCAGTGCTGAAGTTGAGAGTATGTTTAAAGTATGTGAGTTATTAAAGAAAAAGGGAGTATCTATCATATATATCTCCCATAGATTGGAAGAAATCTATAGGCTATCAGACCGGATTGTAGTATTACGTGATGGTGAATACATAAAAACATTAATAACAGAGGATTCCCATGTTGATGAACTGATTCAGCTGATGGTCGGGCGTTCCTTAAATGAGACATTTCCTCCCCGCGCAGCAGGCCATAGTGATGAAGTTATTCTAGAGCTGCAGAATGTAAGCGGTAATGGTGATAAGGATATTGATTTACAGATTCGTAAGGGTGAAATTCTTGGGCTCGGCGGACTGGTAGGAGCTGGTCGAACAGAGCTGGTACAGATGATTTTTGGCGCTGCAAAAAAGACAGAAGGGAAAATAATCTTCAAAGGAAAAGAAATTGATCCGAAGTCTCCGAGGGAAGCAATTGATCTTGGTATTGCTCTTGTTCCAGAAGACCGCAAACGTCATGGTGCCTTGCTTGGTGTATCCATCAAAGACAATATCAATATGCCAATCTACAAGAAGATATCCAAAGCGTCAGTAATTAATCATAAAAAAGAAATGGAAGTAGCAAAGAAATATGAGCATGAGTTATTAATTAAAACCCCTACATTGCACCAATTAGTGAAAAATCTAAGTGGTGGTAATCAGCAGAAGGTTATTATCGGCAAGTGGCTTGCAGCGAATTCAGAGTTAATTATTTTCGACGAGCCAACACGCGGAATTGATGTAGGTGCCAAAGCTGAGATTTATAAGCTGATGAACGAAGTAATTGCAAATGGTAAGACTATTTTATTAATCTCGTCAGAAATGGAAGAATTAATGGGAATGTCAGATAGAATTATAGTTTTGGCAGAAGGTCGGATTACCGGTGAATTAAAGAAAGATGAATTTGATCAGGAAACTATAATGAAAATGGCATCTGCCGTTTAGGAGGTAAAAATGAAAAGCACATCAATAAGATTTTTAAAAGAGAAGGCTATTTGGATTGTATTCATCATCCTATTCATAGCATTTTCACTGGCAAACCATAGGTTTATTTCTTCTAGCAATTTATTTACTATTGCTCGACAGGTATCCATGTTAGGTATCGCATCCATAGGTATGACTTTTGTTATATTAATCGCTGGTATTGACCTTTCAACTGGTTCAATCATAACCCTTGTTAATATTGTAACGGCATATTTAATGGTAAATATGGGCTTTGGTATGGTTACGGCCGTTGTTGTAGCATTGATCATGTCTATGCTCGTTGGTGTTCTAAACGGCTTTTTGATTTCATCAATTGGAATTCCTGCGATTATTGCAACCTTTGCAACGCAGATTGTTTTTGAGGGTGCTTCCTACCTCATCAGTGGAGGTACACCGATTTATGGATTTGATGAAAGATTTAAGATCATCGGACAGGGCTATATTGGACCGGTTCCGGTACCAGTAATCATTATGATCGTTTGTTTTGCAATTGGTTCCTTTATTTTAAATAAGAGTTATTTCGGCCGTTATTTCTATGCGGTTGGCGGTAATGAAGAAGCTTCAAAGCTTTCCGGCATCAGAGTAGGCCGTACCAAATATTTGGTGTATGCATTATCCGGTTTGTTCGCAGGTCTTGCAGGTATTGTCATGTTGTCACGTACTAACTCAGCACAGCCTACAGCAGGTATGGGATATGAATTCGATGTAATTACTTGCGTTGTACTTGGTGGTGTATCCGTTTCCGGTGGTTTTGGTAAAATGTCAAACGTAGTTGCCGGCGTATTAATCATAGGAATCCTTACCAACGGTATGGTTCTTCTGAATGTAAGTACTTATATGCAGATGATCGTTAAAGGTGTTGTACTTGTATTAGCAGTAGGTTTTGATAGTTTCCAGGCAAAAAGAGCACTGACTTAATGATAAATTAAAGTTTGATGCGGGGAGTATATTTAAAAATGGAATCATTGCTGGGAAGCAGCAATGATGTAATAAGAGCACTATATAAAGAAGTAATATTAATTCATTTAGAAAGCAATTCAACTTAAATACATAATAAAGGAGAATATATCTATGGGAATCATGGAAAGAATGAGATTAGATGGTAAGGTATCATTTGTAACTGGTGGAGCAAGAGGAATTGGTAAGGCAATCGCTGAGGCACTTGCTGAGGCTGGCAGCCATGTAGCAATTGTAGACGTGGATATAGAAGAATCTGAGAAGACAGCGAAAGAAATCGCGAAGTCCACAGGCGTTAAGACAATTGCCATTAAGACAGATGTAACAGATCAAGCTGATGTAGATCAAATGATTGAGACTATTTTAAAAGAATTCGGAAAATTAGATGTAGCCTTCTGTAATGCAGGTATCTGTATGAACATTCCTTCAGAAGAGATGACATTAGAACAGTTTAGAAAAGTTATTGATATTAACTTAACAGGTGTATTCTTAACTTCACAGGCAGCAGCTAAGGTTATGTTAAAGCAGGGCAAGGGCTCCATTGTTAATACAGCTTCCATGTCAGGACATATCGTAAATGTACCTCAGCCACAATGCTCCTATAATGCATCTAAGGCTGGCGTAATTCAATTAACTAAATCTATGGCTGTTGAATATGCAAAACGCGGTGTAAGAGTTAACAGCATCAGCCCTGGATATATCGGAACGGAGCTTGTAATGAATGCACCTCATCTTAAGGCTCTTATCGACCAGTGGAATGCTATTGCTCCTATGGGAAGACTCGGTCGTACCGATGAATTACAGGCAATCGCTGTTTATCTTGCTGGTGATACTAGCGACTTTACAACTGGCTCAGACTTTATTATTGACGGAGCATTCAGCTGCTTCTAAACTCTAAGTTCAGTTAGGTTGACTTAAGCTGCTGCGAGGCAGCATCAGGCTTGGTATCAAGGAGGAAGATAATGAAGAAATATACCATTGGTATCGATTATGGTACCTTATCCGGACGTGCAGTACTTGTTGATGTTGAAAATGGGGAAGAGATCTGTTACTCCGTGTTGGAATACAAGCATGCGGTTATGGATCAATACCTGCCAGATTCGACAGAACGTCTGGCCAGTGAAACAGCATTACAGCATCCTCAGGATTATTTGGATGTTTTAAAAACAACAATCCCGGAAGTGCTCAAAACAGGAAATGTCACTAAGGAGCAGATTATTGGAATCGGTGTTGATTTTACTTCCTGTACAGTACTTCCCATCGATAAAGAGGGAACACCTCTTTGTTTTAAAGAAGAATTTAAGAATAGACCCCATGCCTATGTAAAGCTGTGGAAGCATCATGCTGCACAGCCGCAGGCAGATCGATTCAACGAGGTTGCAGGTAGCAGAGGAGAAAAATTCATGGCACGCTATGGCGGCAGAATGTCCTCTGAATGGGTAGTACCAAAGGCAATGCAGATTCTCCAGGAAGATGAAGAGATCTATCAGGCAATGGACAGCTTTATTGAGGCCGGCGACTGGGTAGTTATGATGCTGGTTGGAGAACAAAAAAGAAGTCTGTGCCAGGCAGGTTATAAGGCTGTTTGGTCAAAGAAGGATGGTTATCCGAGCAAAGAATTCTTTGCTGCACTAGATCCAAAGCTGGAGAACTTCGTTGAAGAGAAATTAAGAGATGATATTTATGCAACAACTGATTGCGCTGGATATCTTACGAAGTACGCAGCAGAGCTGACAGGACTTGCAGAAGGAACTCCTGTTGCAGTGGCAAACGTTGATGCCCATGTAGCCTTACCGGCCGTTAGAATCACAGAGCCAGGTAAGATGCTTATGATTATGGGTACCAGTACCTGTCATATCATGATGAGTAAGGAAGAACATTTCATCCCAGGTGTGGGTGGTGTTGTTGAAGACGGTGTAGTACCAGGTTATTATGCTTATGAAGCTGGTCAAGCTTGTGTAGGTGATCATTTCGACTGGCTGGTAAAAAGGTGTGTACCACACAGTTATGAGAAAGAGGCGGCCGAGAAGGGGATTAGTGTACATCAGCTCCTAGAGGAAAAGGTTAAGGATCAGCTTCCAGGTGAAAGTGGTTTGCTGGCACTTGATTGGTGGAATGGTAATCGCAGTATTTTAACAGATGCGGATCTTACCGGTATGTTATTAGGAGCTACGCTGCAAACAAAGCCGGAGGAGATCTACCGCGCTTTGATAGAGGCAACCGCATATGGCACAAGAATTATTATAGAAGCCTTCGAAGAGGGTGGTGTTCCTATCGATGAGCTCTATGCTGCCGGAGGTATTGCTCAGAAAAATGAAATGATGATGCAGATCTACTGTGATGTAACCAATAAGGAAATTCGTATTTCCGAATCAAAGCAGGCACCCGCCCTTGGCGCTGCCTTATTCGGAGCGGTTGCAGCAGGCGCAGACAGAGGCGGTTATGATACGATTGAGGCAGCTTCTGAGCACATGTCCCGTTTGCAGGATAAGGTATATATTCCGAATCCTGAGAATGTACAAAGATATGATAAATTATTTAGAGAATATAAGATATTGCATGATTATTTCGGCAAAGGTGAAAATGATGTGATGAAACGACTTAAGAGCATGAAAAATGATGCAATGAAGTCTAAATAGTAAATCGTTGGGATGTTCTGCTACTACGGAGGGCATCCCATTTTAAAAAATCAAGATGAAATTCACAATCAAGAAGAATTATGTTATAATTAGTACAATATTGTAATATAAAAATCAGCAGCGGAGGGTAACAAAATGCGACGTAGTAGGATTCTTATCGGTATTATCATTTGTATGGTGTTTCTATCCTCATGTGCCAGGATTAATTCAGGCCACAATGTAACGGAAGAGTCCACAGATGTTGAGGAAAAGCCTATTACAATTGCATTTGCTCATAAGAGTCTTAATTCCTATTTTTATAATATTTTGAATGAGGCTGTGAAAAAGGCAGTGGAGGAAAAAGGCTGGGTATTTGAGAGCTCGGTTGCTGATTATGATCCATTGCGACAGAATCAGCAGATCGTGAATTTTATTAAACAAAAACCGGATGCGATTATAACTACTGCAATTGATAGTATTTCCATAGAGGAAGTGATTCTTCGGGGCAATGAAGCAGGGATCCCTATGTGTACCATTGATACCAATGCAGTAGGTGGAAAATTGGCCATAGATGTTAGCTTTGACAATTATAAAGCAGGGCAGATGGCGGCAGAGGCTATTGTGGAGAAGTTGATTGAACGATACGGAGAAGCGAAGGGATGCGTCTTTAATGCTTATGGAGAACTGACCAGCAATGCCTGGAGACTTCGAAAAGAAGGTTTTGAATCCGTAATCAATCAGTACCCTAAGATTACCTACCTTCCAAGGGCAACAGAAGGAAAGCCGGAGCTGGTAAAAGAAGAACTATTAAAAGCCTTTGAAGAAGGAATACAAATAGATGCAGTCCATTGCTCCAGTGAGCATCCCGGGCGGGGGTTGGTGGAGGCTCTTCAGGAATCAGAGCATTGGTACCCGAACTGGGAGGATGGTCATATTATTCTGGTAACCATTGATGCGGAGCCTTATTTCGTGGATTTAATCAATAAAGGATATGCAGATTCAGCAGTTGCCCAGGATGTAATTTCTTATGGCAATATTACGGTGGATTTGCTGGCAAACTATGTACTGGTAGATAAACCAATTCCAGCAGGTGCTTATTTTTATGGAGATACTTACTGGCAGGTATGCGATATCACCATAACAGACAATCAGGCAAAGGTAACAATTCCTCCATATATCATTAATACGGATAACAGCAATGATGTCAGACATTCGTCCTACATTGCGGAGAAGGTATGGGGATTTCAATACAACAAGTAGACAAAAACTATGTGAACGACAAGGCAGTATAATTCACACCTAAATTTGAGAGCCGCCTGTGGCGGTATGGGAGCTTTCATGATAAGCAGATATTTTGGCAGGATAAAGGAATGGAGCTTGAACAAACTTTATAAATACAGCATTTATAGGCGACTGATCTGGTGTTTCATCTATGTATTTGTTTTACCGATACTCCTGATTGGTGGTTATAATGCTGTGTATTCCTTTTCTAAAAATGAAAAGGAAGCAAAGGCTTTTTTACAAGAGTCCTCCTCTCAGATCGCCAATAACATCTCTTACTACATGTTTTCCCATATGAATCTTTTGGAAGAAGTTGCAATGAATCCTGAGATTGTAAATGATCTAATGATCTATAATCAGGTAGACTGGAACAAAAAAAGTGACATTGAAAATCACATCCGTTTGGTCATGGGCAGTACCTTTGGAGCTAGCGGTGCTGTCAACGCGTGTGAGATGGTTTCGGTAAATCATTCGTTTTTTTATTATCCGTCACCTGTTTCCAATGGTAATTTTGAGACAAGTAAACTGTTATCAAAAGACGCAAGACAGGTTCTGATGACTGTAAGTCCCAAGGAGGTTCCTGTGGACTCGGACAGCTATGTTATACTAACGAGAGGAATCTACAGTGAGGATGATGTCTGCGTTGGAAATATTGTAGCAGCTTTGGATCTATCCTATTTTAATAAGGTATGCTATGAAAATGTAAATAATCTTTTTAACGAAGTAATGATTATTGACGAGAACAATATCATTATCAGTGCATCAAACGAAGAGCAGGTGGGGTCTACCTTTAGCGGAGACAAGATGCTTTCCATATCCATCTCAAAAGCGATTACAAACACAAATCTAACCATAGTGAATCATATTGAAATGCAAACCTTACTAAAATCAGCTATTATCCAGTTTGCAATCACTTTATTTACAGCCGTGTTATTTGCTCTACTGGCATTCATTTTTGCAATCATATTTGCAAAAAGTATCACCAGCCCCATTAATCGTTTGATGGAAGAGATGAAAAAGCCAGAGGTTGAAAAATACGTTGAGGATGATGGGGATGATGAATACCACACGGTCATTGAAGGCTTTAATAAAATGAGCAGAAATCTGGTAGAAGCACTGCAACGCCAATATGATATTAAGCTACAGGAGACAAAGCTTCGAGAACTTCGGAAAGAAGCAGAGCTTTCTGCCTTGCAACAGCAGATAAACCCTCATTTCCTATACAACACCCTGGAGTCCATCTATTGGAATGGTCAATTAGAAGGTGATGAGGAGATCAGTGAGATTGTCAATGCACTTGGAAATTACCTAAGGGTGATTATAATCAAAGGTAGAGAATATGTCACCATTGAAAATGAGGTTGAAAGTGTAAATAACTATATCTTTTTACAGAATAAGCGTTTTGGTAATCGAATCGTGAATTTCTGGGATGTGTCCATGTCCTTACGGTATACAAAGATTATAAAATTAGCAATCCATCCAATTGTGGAAGATGTGATCTCACTTAATTTGGATGATATCGAAAGTCAAATTGATATCAGTATATCAATTGTTGAGGAACTAAGTACGATAAGGGTAGTAATGACTGGTCATGCCGTAGAGTATTTCCTGGGATTATCGAATAAGACCGAATTGAATACAAAAGGTATCAGCAGTGTGGATGAACGGCTGAGGCTTTACTATGGTGACAGCTTCGGCGTTGTCTTAGATGATAAAAAGGTTGAAATCCGGGTAACAATGCCAGTCTACAATGACGGTGGAAGTGAGGGCAAGAAACAATATGGATAAGTTTGTTAGAAGTTTACGAAAAATATCGATTCGCAGACGTCTCTCTTCCGCATTTATTATCTTATGTGTGATACCAATTTCGATCATGATTATAATCAGTGCGATTATTGAGTTCATTTATTATAATGATAATCTGAAAAGTAATTACGACAACTTCGCCTATGAATCCAATATTCGGGTCAATGACATGTTTGAACAATTAGAACTAAAGTTCAAATATTTGAAGGAGAATAATGATATTCTGACAGATATGTACTTATTCGCGACCTCTCATTTCTATCAGACCGAAGGGGTAAGCAACCGAATTGAGAATACCATAGCAAGTATTGTCTCCACCCAGAATGAGATTGACTATGCAGCCATTCTATTTGAGGATGGGACTTCCTTTTTGTATAGTAAGGCAATGATTGATATCGAGGATATCAGAAGCAGACTTAAGGACGATTTAGGCTGGTATTACCTGGACTATGGTAAAAATCCAATGCTATGTCGTACGGAAAATGTTGAAATAGACTATAGCAGCGGGCTAAAAGCAAGGTATGTGGTATTAATTAATTTAGAAGAGCTGGAAAATATACTTAACAATGCAGTAGGATCATCAAAGCAAAAGATTGCCATTACAGATAGTAATGGTAGAATTGTTGCCGGCTCTCAGTTCGAGAAATCAGATCTGGTATATGAAGTTACGCAACCCATTCTAGATACCGGACTTAGCGTGAAGAATACCTTTATACGAACGAAATACGACTTGTTGGGTTTAATGACTACAATATTGATATTTCTGTTTGTACTTAGTGCATCTGGAATCATCATTTATTTAGTGAATGAGAGCATTAAGATTCCACTGGATCATTTACTTGGTCGAATGGAGAGGATTAAGGAAGATGATGTGTTTGTTCCGCAAGAGGTAGTGACAAATACGGAGTCGAAGGATGAACATGAAATTTTGAATCGGGTGTTTACCTCCATGCTGAATCGATTAAACGAGGTATTGGAAGAAACCTATCTTACGAATATAAATGAAACGCAGCTTCGAACAAGAATTAAAGAGCTGGAGCTGGTAGCCTTGCAGCAGCGAATTAATCCCCATTTTTTATATAATCTGCTGGATAATGTGTTCTGGATCGCACAGATGAAGAATTATGAAGAAATTGGAGAAATGGTATCTGCTCTTGGTGAATTTTTTAAAACAAGTGTGTCTGAAAAGGGTGCTTTTGTTACCATCAGCACGGAAATTGAGAATGTAAAAAGCTATGTATGTCTGCAAAAAATCATGCATAAGAACCAATTTGATGTTCAATGGAACATTGATTCGGATATTGTACATTACAAAACAGTAAAGCTGATTCTTCAGCCCATCATTGAGAATTGCATTGTGCATGGGTTTGGAGGTACTACGGGAGGAGGTATTATAAAAATAACTGGAAGGAAGGAGAATGATACGATTGTTTTTGAGATAAAGGATAATGGCAAGGGTATGGAAATGGATGTTTGTGACAGAATTACGCTAAAGATGAATAGCTCGATTCTTGGAGTCGGCGATAGTATTGGGATGAGAAATGTGAATCAGAGAATTAAGATATACTTTGGCGAGCCTTATGGTATAAATATTAAATCTAAAATAAATGAAGGTACTACAGTAAGTCTGTGTATCCCAATTAAGGAGTAATCTATGTATAGATTGATGGTAGTAGAAGATGAAGATATGATACGTAGAGGTATAGTGAACAGCATTCCCTGGCAATCCTTGGGATTTGTAGTTGTAGCAGAAAGTGCAAATGGAAAAGCTGCTTTGGAGCAACTGGAGAAAAATCAGGTGGATGTTTTGCTGACAGATATTAAAATGCCAATTATGGGTGGTATTGAGCTGTCAAAGATTGTAAGGCAATTGTATCCGGATATAGAAATCATTATTTTAAGTGGGTTTGCCGAATTTGAATATGCACGTCAGGCAATTAGTTTTCGAGCCTTTGACTACTTATTAAAACCCACCAATAAGAAAAAACTGCTGGATGCCTTTACGGCACTGAAGGAAAGCATGGATCAAAAGAGGGAAGTAAAGGAAGAGATATTTTATAGTAATATCTATATTAGTGCCGGATATGAAACCCTTCGCAATGAATTTCTCCAATCCATGTTAGAAGGTGACAATAGTCTATTTAAGGATTTCGAGGAGAAAACAACGTCCTTGGAATTGGATTTCACTGGGCATTATTTTGCAGCAGCCACTATAAAATTTGATCGTAAGAGTATATTCGAAGAATTAGAGTCGTCCTGGGGGACGGACAAACGATTACTTACCTTCTCCTATCGGAATATTATAAAGGAGGAGCTTAGTAACCTTGATAATGTTTATTACGTTGTAGAAGACTATGATACCATTAATTTTGTATTTTGTTTTCCCTCAAAAGAAAAACAGGATACGATAATGATTCCCTGCTTGGAGAGTATTAGTGAAAACATTCATAACTGTCTGTTTAAGAATGTTACAGTTCCATATACAATTGGAGTTGGCTTAAGTTATCCGTCAATACATCATATTGCCAAGTCCTTTAGTCAGGCTAAAAAATCAATCCAGAATAACTTTTATCTTGGAGAGCAGAAAGTTCAGGTTTATCAGGATAACAATGAATCAAAATACGAACAGAATTTCATTCGGTTTTATCCGGAGGAGATGGAGCATGTGGCAGTCTCCATCAGTAATGGAAATTATGCAGATACGAAAAGATATCTGTCAGCCATGTTTCAGGTAATGGCAGAACAGAATTTACTGCCTGAGATTGTGAAGAATTACTGCATTGCTCTAAAATTAATGGTTCAGTCCAAGATTATGAATAGCAATGGAGTGATGGAGAAAATCATTGGTGATGAGTATAATGAATTTGTAAAAGAGGCGTTAACAGTAAAGGAACTGGAAACGTATATCGTAAATGTTATGGTGGCATTGGCAAAAGCAATTGATGAAACAATAGATCCCTTGGATGTTAAGGAACAGCGGATGATCATTGAAAAAGCAAAGGCTTATATTGCTGCATGTCTCAGTGATAAAATTACTTTGAAAATGATTAGTGAATATGTTTACCTGTCGGAAACCTACTTTAGTTTTCTGTTTAAAAAAGTGACTGGAATTACCTATATAGACTATATTCAGAAACTTCGCATGCAGGAAGCGAAAAAACTACTGGTAAATACGAACTATAAAGTTTATAAAATAGCAGAAATGATCGGTTATAGTGATTATAAATACTTTTCTGTACAATTTAAAAAGTATGTTGCGCTAACACCGAAGGAGTACCGAAATCAAGGAAGACGGGAAGCAGAATGATATTAACGAAGACTCATGTTTGAAGGATCATAAGAAATTAGTACATTTTACGAAAAGGCAATATAATTATGATATATTATTGTGGAATATTATGTTTTATATTACAATAGTTAGTATAATATGATTATGGGGGATTACTAATGAGAAAAGCAAAGAAAAAAATGAGTTTAAAGCAGCAATTAATTATTGTTATATCAACGGTCGTAATTGTACCGATTCTGATTATTGGAATTATGGCAACCAAGATATCAAAAGAAGCGCTGGAAAAGCAGACTATTGATTCCCAAACGGTTCTTGCTTCTCAAATTGCTGATCGGATTGACCAGGAAATGGAACAGATAAAACAAATTTATTTGCAGGTAGCCTTAAGTAATGCTTTTCAAAATGTTGCTAAAAATATAGAACCCGAGGATGGACTCACTGAGAAGGAAAAAGCAGTGTGGAGTCTAAATCGGTTAAAGCTGACACAAGCTCTTGATAAGGATATTCAAAGTATTACGATCACAAATAAGTTTATCAATAATATATCGTTACTGTTTGTAACCGGTGATATGATTGGATCTAAAAATACCTTGCCGGAAGGAATCACTGATATACGAAAAACCAAAGTATATCAAAAGCTGATTGAATCGAGCGACTTGCTTTGGTTGAATGCAGAGGACGTTGACGCATATGTGAATAATGGATATCTGACTATCGGAAAATCTATTAGTAGTACATATTCTTTAAAAGATGGACCACTTGTGGCCATTAAAATCGAGTTAAAATACGACACCTTTCAAAACATGTTATCCAAGTTAAAAGTAGGTGAAAATGATGCCTCTTATTTACTTGCACCCAACGGCAGTCTGATATCACCCTTATCCTATGATGAGGTGATACAAAGTGAAAGAGAGCAGGTATTTGCGGAAGTTGAGGAACGGGCGAAAACAGTTGCTGCAGACACCTTTACAACAATGGTGAATGGAGCCAGTACGATTGTTACCTATCACAAATGTGAAGAATCCGGCTTCATCTATACGATTACAATTCCAGAAGCAGAAGTATTACAGGGCTCAAATAATATCCGAAATATGATTGTTTTGTTGGGAGTAGTATTTGCCGTAGTAGCTGTAGTTGGAGGACTGTTATTTTCTCTTAATATGATCAAGGCTTTAAAGAATGTAGAAAAGACCATGTTCCTTTCAGCGGAAGGTGATCTGACCGTTGAAGTGCGAACAAAGAGAACCGATGAGATAGGAAGGGTAGCAGGCTCCTTTAATTCCATGGTAACAAGTATCCGGGGACTGATTTCACAAAGCAATGAGATGTCGGCAGAGGTAAGTAAAACAGCGGATTCCCTTACTAAAATCTCCGAAGCAACCTCTCGAACCGCATCGGAGATCTCCAGTGCAATTAATGATGTTGCCATGGGGGCTGGTATGCAGAGTGAAGAAGTTGAAAGAAGTGTCCAAATATTCTCTGATTTAGCGGATGAGATCAATCATGCAGTAACTAATACAAATGTCATGGAAGCTGCTGCAAAGAATGTTAAGAATTATACCGTGGAAGGAATACAGGCTGCAAGTGTTCTTGATGGAAAAGCCTTGGAGGTTATTTCAATCACAGAAGAGGTGGCTAAGCAAATATCCGATCTTGCAAAGAGTATCACAGTTATCAATGAGTTTACAGAGATATTAAATATAACCTCAGAACAAACAGAATTATTATCGTTAAATGCTTCTATTGAAGCAGCAAGAGCCGGTGAGCATGGAAAAGGCTTTACCGTAGTTGCAGAAGAAATTCGAAAGCTTGCGGAACAGTCCAGCAAGCAGACAAAGAAGATAGAGAGTCTGACCAATGAGATCTTATCAAAGACAAAGGCTTCCACGGAATTTGTTATGAAAGCAAATACTGTCATCAAAGAACAGGCAGAGTCAGCAAAGGACTCCGCGGAATACTTCGGAAAAATTGATATGGCTATGAATGAACTGCTGCAGAATATGAATTTAATTAATGAAGTGATTCATAAGATTGATCAGGATAAGGACAGTGTTCTAAACAGTATTAATAGCATTGCAGAGGTATCTGAAGTATCAGCGGCAGCCTCAGAAGAAGTCTCAGCTTCCACCCAGGAGCAGTTAAGTACCTTGGAGGAGCTGGCGAATATGGCGGTTATGCTAAATAATTATTCCAAGAATCTGGAAGAGAATTTAAAGAGATTCAAGGTGTGATAAATTAAAATGATAAATAAATAAAAGAATTACGGTATGAATAGTGACAAGAATTGAAAAATTTTTGTGTATAGATTAGTATTCCCTTTTACGAAAGCGTAGATTGAAATATTGCTATCTCTTCCTCCCCCCGGAGGGGGTGGCAATATTTCAATCTACGCTTTCGTGTTAAACTGCGATAAACTCTTTTAACAGCTGAAGCCCAAGAACAGTCTCTTCAAACTGACGATTCACAGAATGATTATATTCTTCATGATATAGAAGATCTTAAAAATCAAATTGATTTACTTAAGAAAGAGTTATGCAACCGAATGTAAATGTTTGGATTGGTATAAATTTAAATATAAAACCGTAAAATATGTAATGCTAATCCGTATTGATTGCGGCGCTTATTCAGCACCGCATTGCTCAATTCTTAGTACTTGACCTAAATACATCCTTAAATTCGTTCTTAAACTCATCCATATATTTTTTTCTAGTTATCTTCTTATTCTCTTTTCTCTCAGCCCAATTCATTAAAAATTGTACCTGTTCAATATCTTCTTCATAACGCTCGTCCTCAGATAACACATTTATTCGCTTCCTCCCCATTATAATTGAATTTCATGTGACCTTATTAGTATTTCACGGTATGTTTGAATTATTTTTGAAAATTTATGTAGACTTGTTACAAATGATTAAATTGAGAAAAATAATTTTTAACTTAATTTATTTTTATGCTATATTAAATATAATCACATTATTCTGACGTTTACTGTTACAGAGTTTAGGCGGATTTGGATCAACAATTATGGATGTTGAGCAAATAATGATAAAATAGGGAGAACACCATGAACCATATAGGAAAATACAATATTGAACCGTTCCCGGCAAGCAGGCTGTCTACCATCGACATTGGCATACTAAGTCACAACAGGAATTGTATCAAAGCATTGATTGAACTAGATGTCACCGAAGCCCGAAGATTAATGAGAGAAAAGAAAAAGCGCAGCGAGAATATCTCCTTTAATGCCTGGCTGATTAAATGCATCAGTAAAACAGTGGAGGAGTGTAAAGAGATCCATGGAATCAGAAAAGGAAAGCGTAATATTGTTACTTTTGATGATGTGGATATATCTATCATGATAGAAAGAAAGCTTCAAGGCATAAAAGTTCCGCTACCCTATGTCATACGTAAGGCAAATGAAAAAAGCATCTCTGATATTACAGCTGAAATGAAAGCAGGACAGGAACAAAGTATCAATCATGAAGGTGATTATGTCCTTGGGGAAATGAAAAATAAGAACATGATGAAATTCTATTATTCCTTACCTGGTTTTTTAAGAAGAATGATTTGGAGTAAGATGATTCAAAACCCATTTTTAACAAAGCAGAATATGGGTACAGTGATGGTGACTTCTGTAGGCATGATGGGGAAAATAAATGGATGGGTTATTCCGGAAAGTATTCACCCACTTTCCTTTGCAGTTGGATCCATTATCAAAAAGCCCGGGGTGAAGAATGACCGAATAGAGATAAGAGAGTATCTTTATCTAACTGTTTCAGTCGACCATGATGTTATTGATGGAGCACCGGCAATAAGGGCGCTCTCCAAGCTGGTTAACCTTGTAGAGAGGGGATATGGTTTGCAGTAAAATTGTTAGTCTATTCTATTGCTGTCGAAGAATGGAGTTTCCCCAGGTTAGATGGTGATGCACCTTGATTTTTATCACTTAATCTGCTATCATTTTTATAATAATAGAAAATGCAATCAGGCATATTGGATAGAGAAAGCCTGCGGAGGTTTACGATGGAATATGATAAACACCCTGAACATCTCGTATTTGGTTTGGATATAGGAACAAGAAGTATCGTTGGCACTGTTGGCTATCGGAAGCAAAATAATCAGTTCATTGTTATGGCTCAGTGCATTCGGGAGCATGAGACAAGGGCAATGATGGACGGGCAGATTCATGATATTGCCCAGGTTTCGGAGACTATTCGGACTGTGAAAGAAGAATTGGAGAAACAGATTGGCCGCAAATTAACGCAAGTGTGTATTGCTGCCGCAGGACGTGTACTTAAGACGATACAGGTATATGCAGAATATGATTTTATAACGGAAACCACGGTAAATGAAGAGCATATTCAATCTCTTGATTTAATTGGTGTGGAGAAGGCATATGAAACCCTCAGAGAAGAGCTTAAGGAAGATAAGATTAATTTCTACTGTGTCGGATACTCCGTCATTAATTATAGTTTAAATGGCTATAATATCGCCAAGCTCCTTGGTCATAAAGCAAATAAAATTGGTACCCACCTACTGGCTACCTTTTTGCCGGATGAGGTTATTAATGGACTTTATGCTGCAGTTGAAGCGGCAGGGTTAGAGGTGGTATGCCTGACGCTGGAGCCTATCGCTGCGATTAATGTGGCAATTCCAGAGCGTTTCAGACTACTGAATATAGCGATGGTAGATGTAGGAGCTGGTACCTCCGATATATCAATCACAAAGGATGGGAGCATTGTAGCATATGGAATGATTCCATATGCCGGAGATGAGATTACGGAAGCGATTGCACAGAAATATCTTGTGGAATTTAATGTGGCAGAGGCAATGAAGACCTCCTGTCTCAAGAAAAAAAGTATTTCCTATAAGGATATTATGGGGACTAAATATAAGGTGAGCCCAGAAGAGGTTCTTGATTCGGTATCCCAGGTTGTACATAAAATCACCCAAAGTGTGGCGGATAAAATAATTGAGCTTAACGGTGGTAAGTCAGTCAGTGCCGTTTTTGTAGTAGGTGGTGGAGGCAAGATTCCCGGTTTTGTTACCAGTTTGGCACATTTCTTGGATTTACCGCAGGATCGCGTTGCTCTTCGTGGTGAAGAAGTGCTTGGGAATGTAACATTTTTACAGGAGAAGATAAAGAAAGATTCTCTTTTAGTAACACCTGTTGGTATCTGTCTCACTTTTTACGAAAAAAGTAATAATTTTATTTTTGTCACTGTAAATGGTGTAAGGGTAAAATTATACGATAATGATAAATTGACAGTATCTGATGCAGCAATTTTAATGGGCTTTCCGAATGAAAAGCTATTTCCAAGAAGAGGTAAGCCAATTAACTTTACACTAAACGGAAGCCCTCGCATGATAAGAGGGGAGCTAGGTGAGGCAGCACATATTAAGCTGAATGGAGAAATTGTAGGATTAAATCATAGAATTCTCCAAAATGATAAGATAGAAATAGTCGAATCCACCGTAGGGGAAGATGCAGTTTGTGAAATAGGACAACTTCCGGAATATCATAGTACGATCACAATTACTTTCAATGGTTCAAAGATTCTTTGTCCGAAATTCATTGAGGTTAATGGAAGGCTAGTCTCGGAATATTATAGCATACAGGATCAGGATGAGGTTTTGATGTTGAATTACTATACCCTCCAGCAGGTATTGGAATTTATGGATATTCAGTACAAGGGTGAGATTCTTGTAAATAATGTGATCGCTGGTTTGGAAGAAAAGGTGTATGAGAACTTTAGCATAACCTGCAATTTGAATAGCCAGCAATTAGCAGAGGAAAGCAGTAATTCGGATGGATCCGAAAATGATAGCGAGGAAGATGCCGACAAGGAGCTTGAGACAAAGGATGATAGTAAGACAAAGTCTATCGAAGTTACAAAAAAGACTGCTGGTAGAGATATCTATGTTACAGTGAATTCTACTGTTGTTAAGCTGGAGAATAAAGAAAGCTATATTTTTGTTGATATTTTTGATTTTTATCCCTTTGATCTATCCGTTATGAAGGGAACAGAACTGGTGACTGAGGTTAATGGAATAAGAGTCGATTTTACAGCATCAATTCAGGATGGAGATCATATTCAGATTGAGTGGCAGCCATAAACAAAGAGAATGAAATAGGAAAGAAAGCAGGATGATAATAGTTACGCCAACCTGTGAAGATAAAAAATAACTTCTGCAAAGCAGAAGTTATTTTTTTGTTTTTAAGGCACGAGAATTAGTTTTGCTGATTCAGCAGTAACAGATCGGCACCCAATGGAAAGGTGCGATCTGTGATTATATCATCTCATGAATTAAGGAATTATACCATGTTATTTTTCGTGAAAAAAGTTATGTTTCTTTCGATTTTAATGATGTCCTTAAGAAAGTTAAAGAGATATTTTCTCATTAAAGTATAATGATAATCACTATCAAAATACTTGACAAAGACAATGTTCTCATATAGACTAAATTTGCTGTTCAAAAAACTACCAATATTAAATTTAATAAATGGAAGTGATGTAAGCAACCCATGCAGCAAATAAATCAGAGAGCTGATTTATGCAGAATGAAAATTAAAGGAGAGTACATATGAAATTTAAAGTAATTAGTTCAATTCTAACCATCGCATTAGCGCTGTCATTAACAGCTTGCTCTAGCTCAGCTCCGGAGGCTACCAAGGAGGAAGCAAATACTGCAACACCTGCAGCAACACAAGCACCGGTTACCGAGGAAGCACCTGCTGCGGAGGATACCACACAATATCCGCTAACCATAAAACATGCTTATGGAGAAACAGTAATTGAAAGCAAGCCAGAGAGAATTGCAACCATCTCTTGGGGAAATCAGGATGTTCCTTTGGCACTTGGTGTTGTTCCTGTCGGTGTCTCTGAAGCAAATTACGGTGTAATCGATGGCAGTGGTTTGTTGCCCTGGACAAAAGAAGAATTTACGAAATTAGGTGTTGAAGAACCAACTCTCTTTCATGATACAGACGGATTAGATTACGAAGCAATCAGTGATGTTCAGCCGGATATCATTTTAGCTGCTTATTCAGGAATTACTAGGGAGGAGTATGATCTTTTAAGTGAAATCGCACCTGTTGTAGCATTCCCGACCATGTCTTGGCAGACATATTGGCGTGATCAAATTATCCTGAATGCAACTGGTATGGGTATGAAGGCGGAAGGTGAAGCGGTAGTAGCACAGTTAGAACAGCTGATCGCTGAGAAAACCAGCACTTATCCACAGATCAGCGGAAAATCCGCAGCGTTTTTCTATTTTAATCCTTCAGATTTAGGAAAGTTCTATATCTATTTACCGACTGATCCACGTGCTGCATATCTGACAGATTTAGGCATGGAGTTTCCACAAAGCGTCTTAGATCTTGCACAGGATTCCAGTAGCTTTGCTCTTGAGTTAAGTGCTGAAAATGTTGAAGTATTAAAGGATATTGATGTAATCATCGCTTATGGGGATTCCTCCTTACTTGATGCATTACAGGCGGATTCTCTCGTGGGAACTATCCCGGCTGTGCAAAACGGCGCAGTGGCACTGATTGAGGATGGGACACCCCTTGCGGCATCCGGAACACCAAGTGCACTTTCTATCCCAGCAACAATTGATGATTATCTGAAATTAATTGGAGAGGCAGCTGATAAAGTGAAATGAAATTGACAAAAATAATTCTTTTGGTTCTTGGGAGTATTCTAAGTCTTGGTCTTTGTGTACTGGCATCACTGGCATTTGGTGCAAGATATGTAGAATTTCATAATGTAATCAATGCACTATTAGATCCGCAAAGTAATTCCTTTGGTGCACTAGTGGTACAAGAGAGAATCCCTAGAACTGTTTTTAGTATCATCGCCGGAGCTTCCCTTGGGGTCTCCGGCGCTCTGATGCAAGCGATTACCCGTAATCCTATTGCGGATCCCAGTATTTTAGGCGTCAATACGGGAGCATCTTTATTTGTAGTAAGTGGAATTGCATTTTTTCATATCAATACGGCAAGTGAGTATATTTGGTTTGCTCTAGCTGGTGCAGCCGTTACTGCAATTATTGTATATGGAATCGGCTCACTAGGTTACGGAGGTGCTACTCCAATTAAGTTGGCGTTAGCTGGTGCAGCTACCAGTGCTGCCTTAGCATCTCTGGTGAGTGCTGTAATCCTGCCAAGAACCGAGGTTATGAATGCATATCGTTTCTGGCAGGTTGGAAGTGTTAGCGGTGCCACCTGGGAGGGAATTGGCACTATCTTACCTTTTCTTATCATTGGTATGACGATTGGTATTTTGTCTACCCCGGCACTAAATGCGCTGGCTTTAGGAGATGAGGTGGCCACTGGACTTGGTGTTAACACAGGTGTGATCAGAATAATTTGTGCTTTTGCAGGCGTTTTATTATGCGGTGCGACAACAGCACTGGCCGGACCCATTGCATTCGTTGGCCTTATGATTCCACATACTATGCGCTTAATCTGTGGTTCGAATCTACGGTATGTTGTTCCTATGTCTGCGGTTGGCGGAGCACTATTATTGACAATTTCTGATATCATAGGCAGACTAATTGGTACTCCAGGTGAGCTTGAGGCGGGTATTATCACCGCATTCTTTGGGGCTCCGATTCTTATATTTATTGCGATGAAGGCAAAGGTACGATCGATATGATAAATAATAATCAAAATATAATCAAATGCGGATACCAAAAGCGAAGGCGCCGTTATATTACCGTTTCGGTTTTACTGGTGCTATTAACGATAGTACTGGCTGGTATCCTGCTGATCTTTGGTAATAAGCAATATTCCTTGTCCACGGTCGTGAAAGTTCTTTTGGGTGAGGATATCAAAGGAGCTTCCTTCGCCATTGGATCCTTACGGTTACCCAGAATGCTTTCCGGCCTTTTCGTTGGAATTGCTTTTGGTATCGCTGGGAATACCTTTCAGACCATGCTTAAGAATCCACTGGCTAGTCCGGATATCATAGGTGTAACCTCTGGCTCTAGTGTGGCAGCTGTTTTTTGTATCCTTATCCTTAAAATTAGTGGTAATTCAGTATCTATTATTGCAGTCATCAGCGGGCTTAGCGTAGCAGCCTTACTATATATCCTTTCCAGAGGTGGCAGTTTTTCCGGTGGAAGACTGATCCTGATTGGCATTGGAATACAAGCCATGCTAAATGCGGTTATCTCCTTCTTGTTGCTAAGGGCTAATCAATATGACGTACCGGCAGCACTAAGGTGGCTAAGCGGAAGCTTAAATGGAAGAAAGATGGATGATATTCCGGGACTATTTTTCATAGTAGTGATCTTTGGAACCATTATTATATTGCTTGGAAATCACCTTAAAGTGTTAGAGTTAGGAGAGCAGTCAGCTATTTCTCTGGGACTCAGAACGGATATTGTACGTTTGATCTTAGTTCTTTCGGCCGTCTTTTTAATTGCCTTTGCTACCGCAGTTACAGGACCAGTTGCGTTTGTAGCGTTTCTTGCAGGTCCGATTGCAGGAAAATTGGTTGGAGCGGGAGCACCCACTGCTATTCCTTCCGGCTTCGTCGGGGCATCCCTGGTGCTTGCAGCGGATATTATAGGGCAGTTCGGCTTTGATACTCGTTTTCCAGTTGGTATAGTAACTGGAATCCTGGGTGCCCCCTATCTATTGTTTTTATTGATACGTATGAATCGGACAGGAGGAACGGTATGAGTAATATTAAACAATTATCAACTAGAAGTATCGTTGCAGGATATGATAAAAAAGTAATAATCAATGGTATTGATTTGGTCGTACCCAGTCATAAGATCAGTGTTATTATAGGTGCCAATGCCAGCGGTAAATCCACTTTACTAAAGACCATGGCAAGACTAATAAAGCCTATCTCGGGTGAAATAGTATTAGACGGTAAGCGTATCGGTGCAATCCCATCCAAACAACTGGCTCAGGTTCTGGGCTTACTGCCTCAGTCACCGGTAGTTCCGGAAGGAATCACCGTGTCAGATTTGGTGGCACGTGGAAGATTTCCCTATCAAACTATGTTAAAAGGTATGGGAAAGAAGGATTATGAAGCAGTAGAAGAGGCATTACATATAATGGGTATTACAGAGCTTGCAAATCGCAGCGTAGATGAATTATCAGGTGGTCAGCGTCAGAGAGTTTGGATTGCTATGGCTCTGGCACAGCAGACAGATATCCTACTGCTTGATGAACCAACTACATTTTTGGATATTACTTATCAGATCGAGATTCTTGATTTGTTAACGGATCTAAATCGCAAACGGGGGACAACGATTGCTATGGTGTTGCATGATATCAACCTGTCCGCCCGATATGCAGATTATATATTTGCTGTAAGTAAGGGAGACCTTGTAGCTCAGGGGTCGCCATCAGAGGTAATTACGGAAGAATTGATTAAGAGGGTTTTTGGACTCAATTGTGCTGTTATCAAAGATCCAGTATCCAACTCTCCCTTTATCGTACCAAAGGGAAGATACCATGTAGGCTAAAGGTTTAACACAAAAACGCCAACATTCAAATAATAGGCTATGAGAAGCCATAATAAATAAGGTATGAGAAGAGAAGCTGCTAATTTATCTATCTTGTAGAAAAACATTAAAGTTAGAGCTACTAAAAAAAGCAATAAGGCTAAGACTATGACCGCTGTGCCATAAGCTTGGAAGCGGAAGAATACGATACTCCAGCTAAAATTAACAAAAAGCTGTACGGCATAGGTAAATAATGCATTTCTTTTATCCTTCGGATTGGAAGGTGTTATGTACACAAGATAAGCGGCGATTCCCATAAGAATGTAAAGAATAGGCCATACCACTCCAAAGAGCCAGGGTGGTGGAGAATAGGGTGGAAGATCAAGAGTACGGTAGATTGCCCCTGAATTTCCAGATAGGATGCTGGATAGAAATCCTATGAGTAAAGCGATACCGGCACTGATGAAGGCACCTTGAATATTAAAGTTTTTTTTCATAAGAGAAACCTCCATATAATTTTACTATAGTCTATGCATGGGGATTGGATACATGCATATGAAAAATAGAAGCAGTTTTTAAGTTTCCAACGTACCTATTAAAAGCTGATAAAAAGGGTTGTTGCAATATTTTTATACGATGAATATGTGAGTGTTAAAACTGCTAGTCTGGTATTTTGCTGGACTGGCTATTTTTATGTATGGAGTATATGGGTGAAATTAGCAATTTTATCGGTTTCCATAAGGCTTATCTCATCAATATAGTTGATTTCGAAAATTAGATATGATATGATTTACAAAATGGCGCTTATTGAAAAATAAGGAATCCGTAAGGAGTCTTATAAAATTATTATATAGAAACAGTATTCAAAAAGCTAGTTGCTTGGAGGCGAAGATGAATAATCGGGGGAATTTAAACTTAGGTGATGAAATCCGTAATATAGTTCAGGATGCAGTGAACAATGGGGATTTTAATAGATTGAATCGTGACATCGGAAATGTTGTCAATGGTGCTCTTGACGAGGTTAAAAAATCGTTTGGACGAGGGACGGACAGGCAACAGAACTGGAATAATTCAAAGAATAATAATTCCTGGAAGGTAAGTGGTGATCCGAATAGCGCAAGCAACAATTCATATTCAGGAGAACCTCGACGTGAGGAGCAAAGGAATCAAAATAACTCACAATACCGAAAAGCCCAGGATGCATATAAACAAAATTATAATAATACAAAAAACCAAAATAATAATAGAAGAAGCTATAATGGAAATAATTATTCAGGCTATAATAATTCGTCAAATTATAATACAAACCAGGCTATTACCAAACCGGCAAAATATACTGTTCCGGTAGGACAAGTTGCAGGAACCCTCTTTACGGTGTTTGGTGCTCTTGGTAGTACGGCTTTCGGAATTGGAGCAGGGGTACTGGCGTTAATCGGATTTGTGATTGGAAACAGTGTCTTATTTCCCACAATTTCTTCCGCATTGTTGCTTTGCTTTGTTGCCTGTCTAGGTTTATCTATGAATGGTAGTAGAATCCGCAAACGATTAAAAAGATATCAACGTTATATTACGCTGATGCGCGGTCGAACTTACTGTTTGATTAAGGATTTTTCCGCAGCCACAGGTCGAAGTGAACGATATACGATAAAAGATGTTCAGAAAATGATTGCCATCGGCATGTTCCCAGAGGGTCATCTTGATGATAAAAAGACCTGCTTCATGCTTAATGGTGAGAGTTATCAGCAGTATCTTAATCTACAGGAAAATATGAGAAGAAAGAACCTGGAGGAAGCAGCAGGCGACAAGCAACAATCCATGGGGCAAGGTCAGACTCAGGGAAATACTAAGGAGAAGCTGGATCCGGTAATTGGAAAGGCAATTGAAGAGGGTCGTCAATTTGTACAGAAGATTCGAAATGCGAATATTGCAATACCGGGAGAGGAAATCTCACGAAAGTTAGATAGACTGGAAGCAGTTACAGGAAAAATCTATGATTACGTAGAGGCTCATCCCGAAAAATTTCCCGAAATCAAGAAATTTACGGAATACTTCCTGCCAACAACCTTAAAGCTCTTGGATGCCTATAAGGATTTAGATGCCCAGCCGGTAGCGGGTGGGAACATCTTAACCGCGAAAAAGGAAATAGAGGATACGATGGATACCATCAATCTTGCTTTTGAAAATTTGCTGGATGGTCTTTTTGAGGATGCAGCAATGGATATATCAACAGATATCTCGGTACTACAAACAATGTTCGCCCAGGAAGGGTTAACAGAAAAGAATATAAGACAATAAAAATAATAATATGGGGGAATTACAATGAATAATGAAGTACCTACTTTAACTTTTGAACCATTTCAAGATGAGATATCGGTGCAAAGTGAATTGTTTACAGATTTAGCAAAGAAGGAAAATGCTCCACTGGAAAAACCGGCTTTCGATGAAAGTATATTGACACCGGAAGAGAAAAAGATGGTAGATAATTTTGCAGCACAGATTGACTTGACCAAATCCAGCCAGATTCTGCAGTATGGTGTAGGCGCTCAGAAAAAAATTGCTGATTTCTCAGAATCTGCACTTAATAATGTTAAGACGAAAGACCTGGGTGAAATTGGAGAGATGCTTTCTAGTGTAGTCACTGAGCTAAAAAGCTTTGGTGAGGAAGAAGAAGAGAAAGGGTTTTTGGGATTTTTCAAGAAAACCTCAAATAAACTGACTGCTTTAAAAGCTAAATATGATAAGGCAGAAGTTAATGTAAATAAAATTATTGGCGCTTTAGAAGCAAATCAGATTCAGTTACTCAAAGACATTGCAATGCTTGATAAGATGTATGATCTGAATAAAACATATTTTAAAGAGCTTTCCATGTATATTCTGGCAGGTAAAAAGAAGCTGGCTAAGGTTCAAGAGGAAGAAGTACCTGCATTGATGCAAAAAGCTGCAGCAAGCGGATTGCCGGAGGATGCTCAGGCGGTGAATGATTTAACAGCTATCTGCAATCGTTTTGAAAAGAAGATCCATGATCTGGAATTAACAAGAATTATCTCCATTCAAATGGCACCCCAGATTCGTCTGGTTCAGGGAAATGATACCTTGATGGCTGAGAAAATTCAATCTACCATCGTAAATACAATACCGCTTTGGAAGAGCCAGATGGTCTTAGCTTTGGGAGTTACCCACTCCACCCAGGCAGCAAGGGCACAAAAGGAAGTTACGGATATGACCAATGAGCTTCTTAGAAAAAATGCTGAGACTCTTAAATTGGCTACGATAGAAACTGCGAAGGAATCCGAGCGAGGGATTGTTGATATTGAGACCCTTCGTGTTACAAATGAATCCTTGATTTCAACACTGGATGAAGTGCTTCGTATTCAGACAGAAGGCCGTCAGAAGAGAAAAGAAGCAGAAGTAGAGCTGAACCGGATAGAGGTAGAACTAAAGAATAAGCTCTTAGAGATGAGAAGTTAAGAAAATCAGATAGGATAAAGAAGATGTTGTTATACTCCGTTACAGAGAACATAGTTATCTCACACAGATTGTGGACAGCTAATTGATCTTATGCGCCAATCAGCGTACAGTAGAGTTCGCTTGAGGCTATATAAATCAATTAAGGCATCGACAAGCAGTGTATTTTGGTAAATTATGCTCGCTGTATACGAAGTTTGCAACATCTCTTTTATTCATTACATGGAAAGAAAATTGTTACAGGAGACAAGGTATGAAAAAGTTGGTAATCGGGATATTAGCCCATGTGGATGCAGGAAAGACAACATTAGCGGAAAGTCTTTTGTATCTGACAGGCAGCATCAGAAAATTAGGAAGGGTAGATCATAAGAATGCGTTTTTAGATACCTATGAACTGGAGCGGGCAAGAGGAATTACCATCTTTTCCAAGCAGGCGGTCTTTACTTATCAAGATCAGGAAGTAACACTATTAGACACCCCGGGACACGTAGACTTTTCCTCAGAAATGGAAAGAACCCTACAGGTTCTTGATTATGCAATTCTTGTGGTTAGCGGTAGTGCCGGAGTTCAGGGACATACAGAAACCTTATGGCGACTATTAAATCGCTATAGAATTCCCACCTTCCTATTTGTTAATAAAATGGATATGGAAGGGACGGATCGAAAGAGACTGCTAGAAGAAATAAAAAGCAAATTAAGTGATGTCTGCATCGATTTTGGGAGTGATCAGGAGCTGGATCATTTTCATGAGAATCTGGCAATGTGTGATGAAACTGTATTAGAGAAATACATGGAGGATCAGACGATTGATCCAAAGGATGTTATAACATTAATAGCAGGGAGGAAGATATTCCCCTGCTATTTTGGTTCTGCTCTTAAGGTAGAGGGCGTAGAAGAGTTCCTTGATGGTCTTGCGAAGTATACCAGTCATATATCTTATCCGGAGGAGTTTGGCGCGAAGGTGTTTAAGATCACTAGAGATGACCAAGGAAAACGCTTAACCTTTTTAAAGATTACTGGTGGAAGTATAAAGGTGAAGATGCCCCTCACGAATCGTAAAGCTCCGCACAAAGCAGGTGAACGAGAAGAGTACTGGGATGAAAAGGTGGATCAAATTCGTATTTATTCTGGATCAAAATATGAAGCTGTTGAGGAGGCACAAGCGGGTACCATTTGCGCTGTGACCGGTCTAAATAAGACATATCCGGGGGAAGGGCTTGGAATCGAATCGATATCCGATATGCCAAGTCTAGCGCCGGTTTTAAATTATCAATTGATCTTACCTCAGGGCTGTGATGTTCCTCCGATGCTATTGAAACTAAGACAGTTGGAGGAGGAAGATCCACAGCTGCATATCGTATGGTCTGAACAGCTAAAAGAGATTCATGTTCAGTTAATGGGTGAAATACAGCTGGAAATATTAAAAAGTCTTATCTTAGAACGTTTTGGAGTCAATGTTGAATTTGGTTCGGGGAATATCGTATATAAGGAAACAATTCTTGAGCCTGTGGTGGGTGTAGGACATTTTGAACCTTTGAGGCATTATGCTGAGGTACATCTGTTACTGGAGCCCGGAGAGACGGGAAGTGGGCTACAGTTTTTCACCCACTGCAGTGAGGACGTGTTAGATCGTAATATACAGCATTTGATTCTGACTCATTTAGAAGAGCGTGAGCATGTAGGGGTACTGACCGGTTCCTCAATTACAGATATGAAGATTACATTACTGACCGGTCGTGCACATCTAAAGCATACGGAAGGCGGGGATTTCCGACAGGCAACCTACCGAGCGGTACGACAGGGATTAAAGAGAGCAAGGAGTATACTTCTGGAGCCTTATTATCAATTCACCCTAGAAGTTCCCTCTGAGGCTATTGGAAGAGCTATGTCCGATATTCAAAGAATGAGAGGAGAGTTCGACCCGCCGGAAATCAAAGAAGAAATAGCTGTTCTTACAGGAAGCGTACCTGTTGCATCGATGGAAGGGTATTTAAATGAGTTAAATGCCTATACTAGGGGAAGAGGTAGATTATTCTGTACCTTAAAAGGTTACGCACCTTGTCATAATTCTGAAGAGATTATTAATGCGATAAACTATGACAGTGAAACGGATTTAAATAATCCCACAGGCTCCGTATTCTGTGCCAATGGGGCAGGCTTTGTGGTAGAATGGGATAAAGTTGAAGATTACATGCACATGGATAGTGGGTGGCAGCCTCCAACAGCAGATGCATCAGAGGAGTTTCCGAATGAGGAGTTATCGGACGAAACCAAGAACGGACAACGAAAGGGAGAACAGAACAGACAACAAAGCGAAATACCGCGTAAAATACAGCGTGAAGCAAGACAGAATACAGTTACAAAAAGAGTAGATTCAAGGAATAGTGATTCCTGGAAGTTGGAGCAAGAGCTGGAAGATATCTTCGTACGAACCTTTGGTCCAATGAAGCAAAAAATAAATAAGGCTCAGGGAAGTCTTGGGTACGAGAAGAAGCAAACAGTAGCCCGGGAACAAATCAATGGACAAGGTATTGGACAGATGATCGGACAGACAAGGAAGCAACTTGAACTGCAAGGGTATCAAAATGCTAGTCAAAATAAAACAAGCGCTAAAGGACAGGAGCCAGTAAAAGATTACCTTCTGGTGGACGGCTATAATATTATATTCTCCTGGGAGGAACTGAATGAATTGGCTAAGGTTAATATGGATGCGGCCAGAAATAAACTAATGGATATCCTCTGTAATTATCAAGGCTTTAAGAAATGTGTTTTGATTCTTGTATTTGATGCTTATAAAGTGAAGGGTGGAGTAGGAGCTGTTCAGGATTATCATAATATCCATGTAGTCTATACGAAAGAAGCTGAAACTGCTGACCAATATATTGAAAAGGTAACCCATGAAATCGCACGAAAGCATCGGGTTACCGTTGCAACTTCCGACGCCCTGGAGCAATTAATTATTATGGGTCAGGGTGCAGCAAGATTATCTGCAAATGATTTGAGAGAAGAGGTTCTGCGAATTGTGAATCAGATTCGTAGAGAGTATTTGGACAAGCAACCATCTGGAAAAACGTATCTAAAAGAACAGTTTAGTAATAATATTCTGGATATCCTTATGGATGTAGAAAAGGAAGAATGAGAGTTAAAAACATGAATCTGGAAAAATATATTGCTTTTATAGAAGAAATTGAGAAAATGAAATCAGTACTACGTACTTCCTGGAACAGTAGTGGCAGGAGAGACAGTGATGCGGAGCATTCCTGGCGACTGGCTCTGTTAGCATGCGTTATTTCGGAGGAATATAAGGAACTGGATTTAACCAAACTATTGGTTATGAGTTTGATTCACGATATAGGTGAGATTTATGAGGGCGATATCTCGGCAGCTCTAGAGCCGGATCAGGAGAACAAATTCCAGACGGAATATCGCGCGGTACAAAAGGTTTTCTCTTTGCTGCCGGAAGCACAGGCGAATAGGATGCTTGAGCTTTGGTTGGAGTATAATGCGAATAAGACTCCGGAGGCAAAGCTGATTAAGGCGCTAGATAAGGCAGAGACTATTCTGCAGCATAATCAGGGGAGAACTCCGGCAGATTTTGACTATGGCTTTAACTTAAATTACGGTAAGGAATACTTTGAAGGTGATGAGATATTAATGAAATTGAGAGAATATCTGGATCTGGGAACGAAAGAACGCATGTATTAACCTTACCATTGAAATCGTTTAGCTCATATTGAAACCACGTCCGGTAAGTAGTATGACAAATGCATATTGCTTTATTTTGTGTTATACTAGAGCCAGATAGATTATTAATTGATTTATGGGAGATGATGTTCATGGAGAAATACACAAAGAAATCGAAAGATGAATTGCACAAAAGTTTGACTGCAACCCAATATGATGTGACTCAGAACAATGCTACAGAGCCGCCCTTTCAAAATGAATACTATAAAGAGTTTAGAGAAGGGATTTATGTGGATATCACAACGGGAGAGCCATTATTTGTATCAACTGAGAAATTCGAATCCGGCTGTGGATGGCCAAGCTTTGCCAGGCCGATTGATGAAGAGGTAATACAGTTGGTAATTGACCGTAGTCATGGAATGTTAAGAACCGAGGTTCGAAGTAAGTTAGGTAATTCTCATCTGGGACATGTGTTTGAGGATGGACCTAAAAATATGGGTGGATTAAGATATTGTATTAACAGTGCTTCCCTCAAATTCATACCAAAGGAGAGGATGGAGCAGGAGGGGTATGGAGAATTCCTGAGTCTCTTTGATAAGAATGAATAAAAGATAAGCCAAGAGGCTGCTAGTTTTCAAAGAACAGCGTCTTGGCTTTTTCTGTTAAGAAGATTTTGCCTTACATCAAAGCCTCATAGAGCTTATCAACAGGTCTTGGAATGACAGCACATTCAACCATGAGATCACTGACACCCTTTGCAGCATTAATAGCTTCTGTTACAGCACTGACATCACCACTCATAGTAACAAAGCCTTTTCCGCCGACAGCAAAGCCGGTACGTATCTCAATCAGATTCACTTCAGCTGCCTTTGCAGCTGTATCTGCAGCAATGATGGCAGAAGCAACGGAGTAGAATTCGATAACACCGATGGCTCCATTCGTTGCTACCTGAGTAGTACCACTAATGGCTGGCATAAGCTGGTCACTGACATTTGCAATGAATAACTTATCAACTAAAAATTCTCCGGCGATTTCCTCGCCTACCTTCATAGAGGCGTTTACCGCGCTGGTATTACCCCCAATGATGACCATATATTTACCCGGACATATGGTAGAAGATCTTAATAATTGAACGTCTGCCGCCTTTAACATATGATCACAAGTTTCAATTCCTCTTGCTATACTGGATAGCTCTATCATACAAACTGAATTTCCCATTTCAAACTCCAATCCGCCGCATATGGGCATCTTAAATTAGCCTACAATTATTTTAATTCCGGTTTGAGTTACTTCACTTACAGTACCGTTCACACTGGAATGTATATTTGTTGATAATCCTGTATCGTCAGCACTGGCTATCAAGTCACCAACGGATACTTTATCTCCTGTTGCTTTTACAGCAAGGGCAGGCTTTCCAATATGCTGAGAGAAGGGAAGGAAAACTTCCTTTGGTTTTAGTTCTAGACAGTCATGGGCATGCAATCCGTTGTACTTACCTAGATTTAATCTGGCAATTAATCGATCGGTAGGAACTTTGCTAAGGTCAACGGTGGGCCTTGCCTGAGGATTTAAGTTTCGTTCTACGGTAACGCCTTTTTCACGAAGCTTACCCTTCATATATTGATTTACCCTTCTTGGTGAAAGACCCATCGGACAGGCAAACATTTCACAGATTCCACAATCACAGCAATTGATTGCATCACCGAAGCTCTTTTCAAATTCTTCCGTGGTTTCGATTTTATCCTCACGCCAAACATTTCTCATGACAAGATGGGGTTTGATTCTATGACCGATCTGGAATCTTGGGCATAAGTCTGTACACATTCTGCATTGAATACAGGCACTTCTTGTCTGATGCTTAATACGATCGATCGATACAGCAGAACGTCTAATCAGGTAATGATCTTTTGGCAGTACAATAATATTACCTGTGGTCTTCGTGACAAACTGCTGATCAATGAGTTGTTCCTCTGACACAACTCGTCCCATCATAGGGCCGCCAAGAATGATGGAATACTCACTTATCGTTGGCGCTGCTGCTTTGATACATTCTCTGATAGAAGTACCGATAGGAACCTTTAGCATAATTGGTTCTTTTACTTCGCCTACAACAGAGAGATACTTATCCGTTGTCTTTTCGCTCTTGGTCACCGCATTATATATTCCGATCACTGTTCCAACATTGTCAACAACGGCACCTACATCAATTGGAATACCTCGCTCCGGCACGCTTTTACCGGTTACCTGCTGTACCATGATCTGCTCATCACCAGCAGGATAGAAGGTTCTCATCTCAAAGATCTGAGTATCAGCACCATTTCTTTCAATGGCTTCCTTTAAAGCGGCTATTTCGGCTTTATATTTACCCTTCAATGCAATAACTGATTTCTTTGCCTCCAAATGGTTTGAGATTAGCATCACACCCTTAATTAGTTCATCAGCAAAGGTTCGGCATAAATACTTATCAGTTTCAATTAAGGGCTCGCATTCGGCAGCATTTACAATAAAATATTCTGCCTTTGTATTCAACTTAATGTGGGTAGGAAAACCTGCACCGCCTGCACCGACGATACCAGCATCTTTTATTATTTCAATCAAATTCATAATTTTCTCCAATCTTATGATACCTGAGTTACAGATCCATTTTGATTCATAATAGAATTAATTGCTGGGTAGCGCTACAGAATATCTATTGATGAATCGTATCTTACTCATTTAGACTGCATATTTACCGTCATAGGCACGGATAAATAGCTCCGTCAACTCTTCTTTGGTAACCTGTCTTGGGTTTCCTGCGGTACAAGGATCCGCATATGCTGACTCTACCAGTTCTGGAAGTACATTTATAAAATCCTGTCTGTTCACCCCTGCGGCTTTAATGCTGGAGGGGATGTTTAATTTGGCAATATAGTTACGAAGAGCACGGACAAGATTCATGGTACTCTGCCGGTCATTGGTGCTGTCCAGCCAGATTAATCGAGCAATCTTGGCATATCGTTTGTTTGCCTCTGTTAGCTGGTCATAGAGACCTGCATTATAGGAGATAACGTAGGGCAGGAGAATTGCATTTGCCTTGCCATGAGGAATATGAAAATGTGCTCCTAAGGTATGAGCCATTGAGTGGTTAATCCCTAAGCCGGAATTACTAAAAGCCATTCCTGCAAGACAGGAGGCATTATGCACCCTTTGTCTGAGTGTAACATCCTCCGGGTTTTCAAAAACTTGAATTAAGAATTTATTAGCAAGCTTAATCGCTTTTTCTGCAAGAGCATCAGTAAAATCATTTCTCATATTACAGACAAATGCCTCAATTGCGTGGGTTAATACGTCCATACCCGTATCAGCCGTTACGCTTCGGGGAACAGATTTGGTTAGTTCAGCATCGATGATTGCCATATCCGGTAGCATACTGTCATCTACCAAGGGATATTTCGTTTCTGTCTCAGGATCCGTGATTACGGAGAATTTTGTAACCTCCGAGCCGGTTCCGCTGGTAGTTGGGATTGCAATAAATCGAATGTTCAGGGAGGAATCCTGCATACGGGCGAAATAAATCATTCCTTTTGCCGCATCTATAGGAGAACCACCGCCAAGAGCAACCACCAACTCAGGTTTAAACTCTAATATAATCTTTACACCTTTTGTTACAGTTGCAATATCTGGATTTGGTTTTACATCTGCAAATATTTTATATTCAACTCCACTTAAGTGCTTTGTAATATATTTGGTTACTTCTTTTTCCTGCATGAACCGATCAGTGACAATCAACACTTTACCGGCGCCTCTATAGGTATCATCGTTCCCGGATCCTATCAAAATATCTGTCTTGATACTAAAAGAGCTATTCATGATTTCTCCTTTCAAATGTAAGAAAGGAGAAAAGGTCTCCTTTCATGTGTGCGAATGGAAAATCGCCTCCTTTCAAATATATGAAAAGATATTACGTCTTCCTATTAAATGTGGGTTAAAACAACATTTAAACCCACACAAAACAACATTTAAGATAGAATTATGTTGTTTTTTCTTTATTTATAAGGTATCTCATATTGGCTCATTTGTCAAGTCATCTTGTTTATTTTTTAACAAAAACAATCTGTTTTTATAACAATATATTTTATAACGATATATTTGTATATAAGGAAAGAAGTCTGAATCAGTAATTCCTTCATAGTATTTTTTGAAGATCCGGCTGAAATAGGAGTAGTTTTGATAGCCTAATACTTCAGCAATTTCATTATAGTGATAGATATTGCTTTTCAAAAGTTCAATGGCAAAGTCCATTTTAGTTTTTTGGATATAATCCGTGATGATAAAATTATCCCCACCAAATTGGTGGGGATATAATATTTCATAATATTAAATTTATTATGAGATACATTCAAACTTCTAGTGATTAGGCTAAAATAGCCTTATCATTCGCAAATTCCTTACCGGATACTAACTCAAACTGATGCATTAAATCAGCTACCGTAAGCTTGGTCTTTTCTTCACCCTTAATATCCAGAATCACTCTTCCTTCATGCATCATTATGAGGCGGTTACCATGAGCAATGGCATCCTTCATATTATGAGTAACCATAAGAGCAGTCAAATGATTATCAGAGATAATCTGATCTGTTACACGAAGTACTTTTTCTGCGGTTTTTGGATCGAGGGCTGCAGTATGTTCATCCAGAAGCAGTAACTTTGGATGCTGCAAGGTAGCCATAAGAAGGGTGAGTGCTTGACGCTGACCGCCGGAGAGGAGACCTACCTTAGCAGTCATACGATTTTCCAGTCCCAGATCAAGAATTTTTAATAATTCTTTGAATTTGTCTTTTTCCTTTTTACTGATATTCCAACTCAAGGTTCTGCGATGGCCTCGTCGAGCCGCTAGAGCCAGATTCTCTTGAATCTCCATAGCTGCAGCTGTTCCAGTCATTGGATCCTGGAATACACGGCCAAGATATGCGGCTCTTTTGTGTTCCGACAATCCGGTAATATTTTGATCATCTAGCAAAATCGCCCCTTGATCTACAGGCCAGACACCGGCGATTGCATTTAGGGTAGTTGATTTCCCGGCACCATTACCGCCGATAATGGTACAAAAATCACCATCATCTAGGTGGAGATCGACACCGTTTAAGGCGATTTTTTCATTGATGGTACCAGGGTTGAAGGTCTTATGAACGTCAATTATATTTAGCATTTACTTTACCTCCTTGTTGTTTTGAGCTTTCAACATCGCATCAGACATCTTGGCAGTACGTGCAAAGGAGCTTTTCCTTTTACCCTGCAGATATGGAACAGCGAGGAAGATAGCAACAATAATTGCGGTAAATAGCTTAAGATCATTAGAGTTAAGCTTTAACCAAAGAACAATTCCAACTACTATATAGTAGATAACGCCGCCTAATACTACAAAAGTTAAGCGGAGCGCAAAATTCATATGTTTTCTCAGCAAGGAATCACCAAATACTTCACCGATAATAACAGCAGCTAACCCGATAACGATGGCGCCGCGTCCCATATTGATATCTGCGAAGCCCTGATACTGAGACATTAAACCGCCTGCCAGGCTGACAATACCATTGGATATGGCAAGAGCTAATACCTTGGTAAAGTTGATATTGATACCATTAGCTTTACTCATAGCAGGATTACATCCGGTAGCTCGAATGGAGCTGCCTAACTCTGTACCAAAGAACCAATACAGAACAATGATTAGAGCTGCAGTAAAGATACATCCGACGAGGATTGATTTTGATACATACATTAACGAAATGATCAGGTTGTATTTCTGTACGCTGATAGCTTGATTTGCAGCCATTCCCATAATATGCAGATTGACTGAGTACAGAGCAATCTGGGTTAGGATACCTGATAGAATGGGCGGGATACCTAAGGCGGTATGTAGCAGGCCTGTGACAATGCCGGCGGCCATACCAGCGAAAATTGCAATTAATAACGCTACTGGAACCGGGAAGCCAGCAATAATTAACATAACGGTTACAGCACCTCCGGTTGCAAAGGAACCATCTACCGTCAGATCAGCGAAATCCAGCAAACGGAAGGTAACATATACTCCGAGAGCCATAATGCCCCATATTAATCCCTGAGCAATACATCCGGGTAACGCATTTAATAAAGACTGTGGATTTAGGGATAGAATATAACTCATACTTATTCTCCTTCTCAGAACATAAGCGAATGAAATGCTTATATTCCTTATTTAATAAAATAATGTACAGGGGTGCCGTCAGATGAACGGTACCCCTGTAAAAAATACACGGTTAGTAAACAATTCTTAAGTTTATAAATATGATAGCACCATGTTATTCAGCTTCAATCGCTACATAGCTGTCTGGAATGGTAACGCCTAATTTAGCAGCACGATCTGCCATGAATTTATATGTAGTATTCGGAGCAAATTGAACCTCCATGGTAGAGACATCAGCACCATTTACAAGTACTTCATATGCCATCTTTCCTGTCTCATATCCAAGATCATAATAGCTGATGGATAAAGTTGCAATACCAGCGCCCTTACAGATACCTTCTTCACCAGCAACAACTGGAACTCCTGCCGGTTCTGCTACATTATTAATAGCCTCAGTACAGGAAGCAGCAGTATTATCGGTAGGAATGTAGATGACATCACTTTCCGAAGCTGCTGTCTGGGTTACGGAAGCTACATCATTGGAATCAGCGAATGTATATTCCTTGCAGGTATATCCCATATCAGTAAGATAGCCCTGAATTACAGAGGATTGATATTTAGAGTTAGCTTCTGCAGAGCAGTAAAGAATACCGATGTTTTTAACGTCAGGGAATAATTCTTTAATCATTTCAGCCTGCTTATCAAGGGGAGCTAAATCGGATGTACCGGATACATTGTAACCAGTTACACCAGTCCAGTTGTCGATATCAAGGGCAGTACCGTAATCGGTAACAGAGGTTCCAAGAATCGGAATTGAGTTCGTCGCGGAAAAGGCAGCCTGTAAAGCAGGAGTTGCATTTGCCATGATTAAATCATACTTATTAGAAACAAATTGATTTGCAATCGTTGCACAGGTAGCAGAATCACCGGATGCATTTTGTAAATCGAACGTAATCTTATCACCTAACAATTCTGTTAAGGCATCCTGAAAACCTTTCGTTGCTGCATCTAAGGCTTCATGTTGTACAAGCTGAATGATACCTACGGTATAGGTGTCATCAGTGGTACCGGTGGATTCCTCCGTGGTAGCTGCAGTAGTTGGCTGAGTTGTTGGTTCACTGCTAGATTCTGTTGATGTTGCAGTGTTTTTTGAGCCACAAGCCGTAAGGCTTAAAATCATGCTAAATGTTAAGATAAGTGCAAAGATTTTTTTCATTATGTACCTCCTCATATCTGAATTAATGTTTTAACGCTTTGATGCGTTAAATTGATCCTAGTATATAACAAAATATCTCTGAAAGTCAATGGTTTAATGTATTAAAGTTTAATATTTTAAGAAAAAAATCATTAATATTGGAAGGGAAAAGTCATTCTATACAAAAAAGTTTTGCCAATAATACTATTTAATGGCAAAAAGACTTGATTTTTTAAAAATCTATGATATAATTGTTACATAAGTATTAACCGATTTATTATTGACTTAATAACTTGGCTATCATTATGAAATGTTATTCGACTTTTCTTTGACGAATTATTTCAAATAATAATCCAGCTTAAGGAGAATAAAATGAAATTCAAAAAATTGCTTATATGTATGTTGGTTGCAGTGTTAGCTTTTAATTTTACTAATGTAATAGCTTTTGCGGCAGAAGACACAACAGTAAACAGTCAGGAAGAAGAAACGAAGGAATATTCAGAAGCAGACTTAAGATTATTATCAGCATTGATTTACTGTGAAGCACAATCTGAAATATATAGAGGAAAGTTAGCAGTTGGAATTGTAGTTATGAACCGTGTAAGATCTGGGAAATATCCTGATACAGTGAAAGAAGTTATTTATCAAAAATGTCAATTCAGTCCAGTAGCAAGTGGATCGTTAGAAGATGCATTAGAAGAATATGATGATGGGGATTTTACCTCCGATGATGAAAAAGAATGTATTAAGGCTGCAAAATTAGCATTAACCGGAACAACAAGCATTACTATCGATGATGAGAAGGTTGATTTTAGTAAGTTCTTATCCTTTAGCGGAAGATTAAGTGGTTATAAGTTACAGCTAGGTAATCATCAGTTCAAATAAATAAATCAAGTTACGAAAGTATGAAGCATTCATTTTAATAATGAATGCTTTTTTTATTGGTATACAAAGGCAGATTTACCAGTGTTTTACTAAACTTCCGAGATTGACATGAATTGCTAGCTTTTGTTAACATAGGATTATGATTTATTGACGAATTATGTCGAGAATATTACTCTGCATTAATAGTTCAATGACAAAGGAGGAGGCATCATTTTATGAACAAATTGTTAGCAAAGTGTTTTGAGAGAAGAAAACAGCTGGTTTGGATACTGTTCATTGTTATCCTAATGAGTTTGTTCTATAATTCTTCATTGGTTGAAGCGAAACCAAGTCGGGGTAAAAAACCAACCCCAACAGTAACAGTAACTCCAACAGTGAAACCAACTTCAACAGTAACCCCAATAATTACGGCATCCCCAACAGTTACAGCGAACCCGACAGTTACAGTGTCCCCATCAGCTACGCCGGTTCCAACAGTAACACCAACACCCGCGTTGACTCCGACGGTAGCACCAACACCAATATCCTTGCCGACACCAACTCCTACTCCAGAAGTTGCACCGCAGAATAAAGTGGTTGGGTATTATGCTGCTTGGGCTGCTTATTCTGGAATCACACCGGATAAACTCGATGCAACGAAGCTGACACATATTAATTATGCCTTTGCTAATATAGGAAGTGATCTGAAAATAACTCTTGGTTATCCAGATGTAGATCTGTCTAATATACAAAAATTGAACGCGTTAAAACAGATTAATCCAAATCTGAAAACCTTAATCGCAGTCGGAGGCTGGAGCTGGTCTGGTAGATTTTCCGATGCCGCATTAACTCAAGAGTCTAGAAATATATTTGCTGATAGCTGCGTGGATTTTATCGTAAAATATGGCTTTGATGGAATCGATATTGATTGGGAATATCCGGTAAGTGGAGGGTTATCAACCAATGTAAAAAGAGCAGAGGATAAATATAATTTTACATTATTAATGCAAACTCTTAGAGACAAGTTGAAAGCAAGAAGTGTACTTGATGGAAAAACCTATCTTCTGACCTTTGCTGGTGCTGCGGGAAGCTGGTATGTTGACAATATTGAACTGACAAAGCTGGAGCAATACATAGATTTTGCTAATATTATGACATATGATATTCATGGTACCTGGGATCAGTATACCGATCTGGTTGCACCATTATATGAAAATAGTGATGTATCTCCTCAATATAAGGGAAGTGTTGATTCTGGCGTGCAATCATGGCTTAAAACAGGCTTTTCTGCAAAAAAGGTTGTGATGGGAATTCCATTTTACGGATATGTGTATAAAGCTGTAGTGAATTCAAATTATGGACTATACCAAACATATTCGGGTAGTTCTTCCATCAGCTATGCGAATATTGTATCGAATTATATCAATGCGCCAGGATATGTACGCTATTTTCATCCGGAATCAAAAACTCCATGGTTATTTAACGGATCGACTTTCATAACCTATGAAGATGAGGAATCCATTCGTTGGAAGACAGATTATATCAAAGCAAAGGGTTTAGCAGGTGCAATGATATGGGAGCTAAGTCAAGATCCGAGTAAAACACTATTAAATTCAATTTATCAAGGGTTAAAATAATACCTTTATAAACTGACGATCTAGAAAAAATTCCCTCCATTCTTAGGCAAAAAATCGCATAAGGGGTATTTCAAGATAGTCGATTTCTCAAGGTAATGGATCAGTATTCTGCTTCCGTAAGTAGATTTTAAAATACCCAGAAATAAAATTATTAATTTAGGGCTTTATTTTTTCGACAGTATCGTTTATAATGCTAACTATATTAATGTAATAAACAAAGCGATGAAGGGAAGAAGTAAATCAGTTTCACGTTTTCAGAGAGCATCCGGTTGGTGAGAGGATGTAACGCACTGATCCAAATACATCCCAGAGCTGCAGCCTGAACTAATAGTAGGGTATGACGGGTGCGCCCGATAAAGCGTATGAGTGTGTTTGCACTTAATAAGGGGGATTTCGTGAGAAGTTCCTGTCTCAGAGGTGGTACCGCATATATGCCCTCTGCACCATAGGTGCAGAGGGCTTTTTAGCGTCTTAAATTCCAACAAATCATCTGTTAAGGAATGATAAAATCACCGAAGCAAAGAGATAATTCAGACAAACACTAGTTTCAATTAATAAATAAAAAATAAGGAGTAGATGAAAGATGAATATTTATGAAGAATTAGTTGCCCGTGGCCTGATCGCACAGGTTACGGATGAAGATGAAATTAAAACCCTGATTAACGAAGGAAAAGCGACCTTTTATATTGGCTTCGATCCCACAGCAGATTCCCTGCATGTAGGACATTTCATGGCTTTGTGTCTTATGAAGCGTCTGCAAATGGCTGGAAATAAGCCGGTAGTACTCATTGGCGGAGGAACTGCTACGGTAGGGGATCCCTCCGGTAGAACAGATATGCGTTCTATGATGACAGATGAGATCATTCAGCACAATTGTGACTGCTTTAAGCAACAGATGGAACGTTTCATTGAATTTGGCGATGGTAAAGCCATCATGGTTAACAATGCGGATTGGTTGAAGAAGCTAAATTATATAGATTTACTTCGCGAAGTTGGCGCATGCTTTTCTGTAAACAATATGCTACGTGCGGAGTGCTATAAGCAGAGAATGGAAAAAGGACTTACCTTCCTGGAATTCAACTACATGATCATGCAATCCTTTGACTTCTATCATTTGTTCCAGAATTACGGATGTAATATGCAGTTTGGTGGAGATGATCAGTGGTCCAATATGCTTGGTGGCACGGAATTAATCCGTAAAAAGCTTGGTAAAGATGCTTATGCTATGACAATTACCCTTCTTATGAATTCTGAAGGCAAGAAGATGGGCAAAACAGCAAAGGGTGCTGTGTGGTTGGATCCGAATAAAACTACTCCTTTTGAGTTCTTCCAGTACTGGAGAAATACTGGGGATGCGGATGTTCTTAAATGTATCCGTATGCTAACCTTCTTACCTTTGGAGCAAATCAATGCAATGGATGAGTGGGAAGGCAGCCAGTTAAATGAAGCAAAAGAAATTCTTGCGTATGAACTGACCGCACTCGTACATGGAGAGGAAGAAGCACAAAAAGCAAAAACTGCTTCACATGCTCTATTTGCAGGCGGAGGGGATGATTCCAACATGCCTACTACAGAAATTCCTGTTGGTGAGTTAACCGATGGTGCTATTGGTATTATGGATCTGATGTTAAAATGTAAATTAGCTCCTTCAAAATCTGAGGCTAGACGGTTGATTTTACAAGGTGGAGTGGTAGTGAATGAAGTCACCATTGAGTCCTTTGATCACAAGATTACAGCAGAACAATTAGAAGCCGGAATTAAGATTCGTAAGGGAAAGAAGACCTATCATAAGGCGATACTTGTCTAAAGACGATAGCTATGAAGTGTTAGGAATAAGATAAACCATTTTTATTGATTTTCTGCTTGTATTATCTATGAATAAACGAACACAGGGGAAGAAGAGAATTGATCTTCATCCCCTGTGTTCTTATTTTTTATTTACGATGGCTGAGTTTGCATTTGTAGAGATACGAACCTGTAAGCCGGTTATTTCTTCTGCAGAGGTTGCACTGGTTGACAGATCACATACTAAGGTTTTATCAGATAATATAGCAACTCGATCGCAGACCCCCATAATTTCATCAATATCGGAAGAGATATAAATAACTGCTGCCTTCTTTTTTGTCATATCATTTAAGAAATTATAAATATCTATTTTACTGGCCAAATCAATACCTCGTGTTGGTTCATCTAATATAAAAATCTTTGCCCGACTCATCATCCACTTGGCGAAAATCGCCTTCTGTAGACTTCCATCACTATAGGATAGAATACTTCTCCGATTGATATATGGAAGATTTATCTTTGTGATGTAATCCAGAACAGTCTGTCTCATATAATCATAATTAATGATTTTATTTCTGGAAAAACGGTGCAAGGATGGAAATGCTACATTTTCGTTCGTATCCATTCCCTGGAAGATAGAATCCTCGAACCGATTTTCCGGCATGAGAGCGATGCCGTTACGGATTGCATCTCGTGGATTTTTGATTTGTATTAATTTACCATTGATGTAGATATCACCATGATAGGCGGCCATACCGAATAAACAATGGGCAAGTAGGGTTCTTCCGGATCCTGCAAGGCCGGTAATTCCTAAAATCTCACCCTCCCTAAGCTGAAAATTAATATTAGCCAGCTTGTCTTCATAGCCCATCGCTGAGACATTGAGCAGAGTTTTGCCTTTCTTGAAATTGATTTTTGGAAAACGCTCCTTGATTCGAGAACCTACCAATAAATGCAGAAGTTCGTCTTCTGTCGTCTCCTTAATAATTTTAGTGCCAACCAACTCTCCGTTTCTAATAATGGAAATTCGATCTCCAATTTTCATTGTGTCATCAATTCGATGGGTGATATAGAAGATACCTGCACCACGAGCTCTGATTTGATTGACGATTCGATAGAGTAAATCACGTTCACTGGGGGTCAGAGTAGCAGAAGGCTCATCCAGTATTACAACCTTCGCATCGGAGATATAGGCTTTGCAAAACTCAATCATCTGCCGCTGAGCTAATCCAAGTGTTTTAACCGTGTCAGTTGTATGTATAGGAAGGTTTAATTCCAGAATTAAATCTCGAAATTGTTTATTCAGCTTATCGTAATCAATGGAATGTAAAACCTTATTTTTGTAAGGCAGATTATGAAAATATAGATTTTCTGCTACACTAAGATTATCTAATAGGGTAGAGTGTTGTTGAACAAAGATCAGTTCATTTGTAGAATAAAAGGACAGACTCTTGGGCTTTACTAATTGCCCGTCAAAATAAATCTCACCGGAATCTGGCTGAATCATTCCGCTAATAAGCTCCATAAGCATACTTTTACCAGAGCCGTTCTCACCCATAATCATGTGTACTTCACCTGGATAGAGAGAGATGTTAATATCCCTGAGCTGGAAATTAAATACCTCAAGGTTAATATTCTTAAGTTCAAGCAATGGATTATTCAAAGTGAACCTCCTGATAAGAACTAATTTTCATAAACATCAATGGAAGTAAAAAGAGGAATGTTTTGATTGTAGATAAATTTCTTGTATTGATCTTCCAGCTTAGAATCAGTCAGAACACGATGCGCAATATTTAGATTTCCAACACGATAAAGGGACTTTGTACCAAAAAAACGGGATAAGCAGACAACAGTCACCGAGTCAGCAAGCTTTATGGAGTGCTGAATTAGGGTGGCTTTTTTTGTACTGGAAACAGTTATGCCTACGGTCTCACTTAAACCGTCGATTTCTATAAAAATATGATCAAAAGAAAAGTTTCTTAAATTATCTATCGTCATCTGACCATATACTGCATTATCGTCCAGATCACCACCGAGCAGAATCAGGTTGTTGGTTGGAGAATGTGCAAAAGCAGCAGCTATCTGTAAGTCGTTGGTGACAACAGTCAGATTACTTCGCATGGACAGAGCCTTAGCAATATAGGCATTAACTGTTCCGGTTGCAAGCATAATTGCTTCGCCGTCACCTACGAGGTGGAATGCAGTATCTGCAATTTCCTGATATAACTGAACGTCTTCGAGGGAATCGGATTCGTCCCATATCTGCTCCTGGGTAGGATCAAGCAGAACTGCTCCGCCATGAGTACGTTTCAGAAAACCTTCTGCTTCTAATTTCTCCAGGTCTCGGCGGATAGTAACCTCAGTAACGTTAAGCAACTCACTTAATTTAGTTACGGATACTTTATGATCTTTTAACAAGTAGTTCTTAATAATTCGTATTCGTTCAATTGCAAACATATCGTTATCCTATCTTTTCATAGTAGTAAAGGCCGTAGTACTAGCTAAAAAGCGATTTACTTGATTATCATACACGATTCTTGTTAAAAAAACAATAATAAACATTGAAAACGAAGAAAACAATACAAAACAAAAGTTATTAGAAAAATAATTCTGGAAAACACCCCGAAATTTTGAGATTCTGGAGTTGAATTTGCTGATTTACTTGCATTAATGTTCAAATTTCTTGTGAAAGTTAACCTGTCAAAAAGTGCCATAAATCAAGGATTTCGAAAGAATCTTCGTTTATGTATGTTAAATGTGCATAATAAAAAAAGATAACCATGAAAATAATTGTTGACAATTATAGATAGCAGTGGTATGATTCAAGCATACAAACAAAAACGAAATGTAAAACGAACACAAACGAAAGTTGACGAAAGAATAATGGTAAAAATGTCGTTTCGAATAATTTTGTTGTTAGCTATAGAAAATCTATAGTTTAGCATAAATAAACAAAAATCTATAAAATAACAAGGAGGATTTTATGAAAAGAAACAAATGGGGTGTTCGAAAAGTATTATCATTACTTGTAGTTCTAGGTATGTCTGTATCAATGTTTACCGCATGTGGTAAGAAAACAGATACAACAGAAACAACTAACACAGAACCTACGAAGGCTGCAGCGACACAGGAGCAGGCAGCAACAGAAGCACCAGCGGCAGAAGAACAGACAGGTGCAGGACAATACATAGGTATTGCAATGCCAACTCAATCCAGCGAGCGTTGGATTAAAGACGGTGCAGCAATGAAAGAAATCCTGGAAGCAAAAGGCTATACCGTGGATTTACAGTATGCTGAAGATGATATTCCAACTCAGAAGTCACAGATTGAAAATATGATCACCAAAGGTGCAAAGGTATTAGTTATTGCAGCAATCGATGGTTCCACTCTTTCCGATACCTTAGATGCAGCAGCAGCGGAAGGCGTTAAGGTAATCTCTTATGACCGTCTCTTAGTTAATACAGATGCAGTTTCCTACTATGCAACTTTTGATAACAGACGTGTAGGTCAACAGCAGGCTCAGTCCTTAGTTGACGGTTTAAAAGCCCTCAAGGGTGAAGGACCTTATAATATCGAGTTATTTGCCGGTTCTCCTGATGATACAAACTCTTTCTATTTCTTCCAGGGTGCTATGGATGTACTTCAACCATTGATTGATGATGGCACCGTTGTTGTTCCATCCGGTCAGGTAACTCAGGATGAAGTTGGAACACTACGTTGGGACGGCGCTGTTGCACAGTCTCGTATGGATGCTATTCTTGCAGCAAACTACACTGATGGAAAGACACTTCACGGCGTATTATCTCCATATGATGGTTTATCCAGAGGTATCTTATCCGCAACTACAGCATTTGGTTTAACAGGTAAAGATACACCAGTTGTAACAGGTCAGGATGCAGAAGCAGCTTCTATTAAATTAATCGTATCCGGTGATCAGTATTCAACAATTTTGAAGGATACACGTGAACTTGCAAAAGTTGCAGCTGGCATGGTAGATGCAGTTCTTTCTGGTAAGGAGCCAGAAATTAACGATACAGAGACTTATAATAACAATGTTAAAGTTGTTCCTTCCTATCTTCTCGAGCCATTTATTGTAACTAAGGATAATTATCAGGAATTAGTAATTGATTCAGGATATTTAAAGGAAGAAGATATTAAATAAGAAAGAAAAGCTTAGCTACTGAAATGTCGGTTAGGAGAGAAATGCTAACCGACATTTTGGTATCAAGTATCATAAGCGGCACGAGGCAATCAGAATTTAAAGCGGATGCTAAAGGAGTGGAAGCATGGAACAATATGCATTGGAAATGAGAAATATATCAAAATCGTTTCCTGGCGTCAAGGCTCTCGATAACGTTAATCTGCAAGTTAAGCCCAGACATATACATGCACTGGTAGGAGAAAACGGAGCTGGAAAATCGACCCTGATGAACGTCTTAAGCGGTGTATATCCTTTTGGAACCTACGAAGGAGACATTGTTATCGGAGGACAGGTATGTGAATTTAAGAATATTAAAGAAAGTGAAGGAAAAGGCATTGCAATCATCCATCAGGAGCTAGCGCTAATCCCTCAACTTTCGATTGCAGAAAATGTCTTTCTCGGTAATGAGCAAACCAACAGGGGACCCTTTATCAGTTGGGATAAAACCCGAATCAGAACAATGGAAATGATGAAAAAGGTTGGCTTGAAGGAAAATATTGAAACCCGAATCAAGGATATCGGAATGGGTAAACAGCAATTAGTTGAGATTATTAAGGCACTTGCCAAGGATGTCAAGATACTAATCTTAGATGAGCCCACAGCAGCCTTAAATGATGAAGATTCGAAACATTTGCTGGATTTATTATTAGACCTGAAGAATCATGGCATAACAAGTATTATTATTTCACACAAGCTGAATGAAGTTACGAGAGTGGCTGATGAGATAACCGTTATTCGTGACGGTAAAACCATTGAAACCTTGGTGAAAGGAATTGATGAAATTACCGAGGATAGAATTATCAAGGGAATGGTTGGGCGTGACCTGATTGACCGATTCCCGAAAAGAAATCATAAAATTGGTGAAATATGCTTTGAGGTTAGGGATTGGAATGCATATGATCCGAAAGACGAATCGAAACATATACTAAAAAATGTCAGTATCAATACAAGAAGAGGCGAAGTAGTTGGAATTGCCGGATTAATGGGCGCTGGACGTACCGAGTTTGCGATGAGTGTATTCGGTAGATCCTATGGAAAGAAGATTCAAGGAACTATCATAAAAGACGGAAAAGAAATCAGCATAAAAAATGTTAAGGATGCTATCAAACATGGCATCGCCTATACGACGGAGGATAGAAAGAATGCAGGTCTGATTTTGATGGATAGCATTAAACATAATATTAGTTTAACCGCTTTTCATAAGATTAGTAAAGGTGCTGTGATTGATGAAAATAAAGAGGTTAAGGTTGCGGAAGATTACCGGAACAAGCTAAGGATCAAATCTTCCAGCATTCTTCAAAAGACTGGAAATCTATCTGGTGGAAATCAGCAAAAGGTGGTATTCAGTAAATGGATATTCTCCGATCCTGATGTCTTAATTCTTGATGAACCAACTCGTGGTATTGATGTCGGTGCTAAGTATGAAATATATTCTGTTATTAATGAGTTGACTGAAAATGGAAAGGCAGTAATTATGATATCGTCGGAGCTGCCAGAGATCTTAGGTATGTGCGATCGAGTTTACGTTATGAATGAAGGTAGAATTGTAGGAGAATTAACAGCTGATGAAGCTTCGCAAGTCAGCATAATGAATTGTATAATGCAGAGTCATCAGGAGGGGTATCATGGGTAAGACGGGTGATTTATTAAAGGGTAATCTACGTCAATATGTAATGGTTATTGCTTTGGTAGTAGTAATTATTTTATTTCAGATTTTAACAGGCGGGGTACTATTAAAACCGCTGAATATCGCTAACTTAATTTCACAGAATGCTTACATATTAATCCTTGCTATTGGTATGCTGCTTTGTATTTTAACTGGTGGTAACGTTGACCTTTCGGTTGGTTCGGTAGCAGGTTTTGTTGGTGCTATCTCAGCTATCATGATGCTAAAGATGGATATACCTGTTCTTCCTACCATCATTGCTTCTATTTTGTTAGGTTTAGTAATTGGATGCTGGCAAGGATTTTGGATTGCCTATGTAGGAGTACCGGCCTTCATTGCAACTTTGGCAGGTATGTTGATCTTTCGTGGTCTAACCTTGGTTGTATTGCAGGGAACCAGTCTCGCTCCCTTGCCAAGTGGCTATACATTCTTAGCTTCCGGATTTATACCGGATATTGCAAGTACCGGTGGATTGAATCTATTGGCGATTTTATTAGGCATTGTAGCCTCTGTGCTCTATGTGTTAAAAGAGCTGAATGGCAGAAAGAATAAGAAAAAATATGGTTTTGAAGTAACTCCTTATAAGATTTTTATTCCTCAGGTTGTAGGAATTTTGGCAGTACTGAATGCCTTCACATTCTCCTTGGCTTCTTATAAGGGAGTTCCAATGGTACTGATTATTGTAATTGCTTTAGTACTGATTTATTCCTTCATTACCTTGAAGACAATACCGGGCAGACATATTTATGCCTTCGGTGGAAATGCAAAGGCAGCTCAATTATCTGGTGTTAATACGAAGAAGGTAATGTTCTGGGTCTATGCAAATATGGGTGTATTGGCAGCACTTGCTGGTGTAGTATTTACAGGAAGACTGAACTCCGCAACCCCAAAGGCCGGTGTTAACTTCGAGTTGGATGCTATTGCAGCCTGCTTCATTGGTGGAGCTTCCACTTCAGGCGGTATTGGTACAGTTGTCGGAGCTATGGTTGGTGGTCTACTTATGGGTGTCTTAAATAATGGTATGTCCATCATGGGTATCAGTATCGACTGGCAGCAAGCGATTAAAGGCTTTGTACTTTTAGCAGCGGTAGCCTTTGACGTGTATTCTAAATCAAAATCAAAATAATATAAAAATAAAAGAATATATATGACCTCGCAATCATTTGAAAAGACTTGAACTGTGAGTAATAGGATGACAGAAAAGTACCGTACCGAAAAAGCATGGTACTTTTCTTTTGCAACTGGAGGGGCAATCAATGAATCACATATGAGGAGTGAGTTTATGAAGTTTAGAAGAAAAAAATATCACGAACAGAAGTTGCCTTATCAAAAAATAAACAGGAAGGAGAAGAGTATTCGGGAGAGGTTACCGATTAAGTTAAAGCTGATTCTATCCCATGTATTAATTCTTCTGGTTCCAGTTATGATTATTATCCTCTTGCTTTATTACAATGCGAAAGCAGCAATCTTAGAAGAGGTAGAGAGTGCAAATCTTTCTGTGGCAGATCAAGTGACATCACTCGTTAATCACAAGTTAAGCTCTATTGACTCATCAACAACGCTATTGGCATCCGACAATACGATTCTTCAGATTCTAGGAAAATCAGTAGAGAATTATCCTACTGAATATGACATGGTAAAAGATCGTCAGGATAACTTATTTGGTCGTTTGAATGCTTTACGTTTGTCTTTTCCAGAATTGAATCAGGTAATTATTGTAAAGTCAGGGGAAGTAATTGATCCAAGTAAGTATAAGGATTTTTCAACACCGGAGTTTCGGGAAGCATTTGATGAAAGCTTAGAAAATCAAATGCTGAAGGAAGGAAAGGTGAAAGAAATCTGGGCTTATCATTTATTTGACAAACAGGATTTGTTTTATATGCGTGCCTTCCGAAATACCTATGCTTCAGGGGAACTTCAGATACTGGTATATGATCTTGATTCACTATTCTTATTAGAGGATATTGCTACCAACCAGAGTTTAGTAGGAGGTAGAATGAGTTTAGTGGATAAGGAGGGAAGAGTGATTGTTTCCTCTGATGATTCACTGACAATGGGTGATGTTACTGGTATCTCTTTGGAGTTAACAAAGGCTGCTATCGCTGGTGAGTCTTCTGAGAATGCTAGCAGTACAGTCTCTGGAGGTTCCTTTATTACTACAGATGAAACCGCCGGTGAAACCATGGTTATTTTTAAAGAGACGGACTCAGGTTGGTGGTATGTAATTGAGATTCCAACAAAATCAATTTATGGAAATATTAATCGAATTGGAGTGCTTGCTGTGACATTGGCTCTAATTAGTCTATTCGTTGCTATTGCGGTGGGTATTCTCTTAGCAATTACAATCGTGAGACCAATCGATTACATAAGAGATAAAATGCTTCTTGTGGAGCAGGGGAATTTAATGATACGCAGCTCCATCAGTGGCAAACATGAAATGGGGCAATTATCCCATAGCTTTAATTTAATGACAGAGAATATGGAAAATCTTATTAATAAAACCATGGATCTCTCCGATAAGGTGGTTGCAAACTCTCAGGAACTACAAAAAATTGCAGAACAATCGGCACTAACCTCCAAAGAAACAATGGAAGCAGCAGAAGCTCTATCAACCGGTGCTTCTGAACAAGCTGTAGATGCAGAAAAAGCTTCTGTAATTATTAATAAGCTGGTGAGTCAGCTTGGCATTACAGAGTCTAGCTTTAAGGAAGTTGTAGAGGCTACAACACGGACAAAGCGAGCCGGTGCTCAAGCTACTGTTATCATGGAAGAATTGAGTTCGTCAACAGAACAATCCATCACCCTATCAAATAATATTAAGCATGATATAGGGGAACTATCAGAACAATTTCGGGAGATATTGGTCATTATTGATATTATTAATGCAATCAGCTCACAGACTAATCTTCTTGCGCTAAACGCTGCGATAGAAGCAGCACGTGCCGGGGAGGCAGGGAAAGGCTTTGCAGTTGTTGCAGATGAGGTTCGTAAACTCGCCAATCAGTCCAGCGAAGCTGCACAGAATATCAGTGCTATTGTTAACAGGGTGTATGAAGAAGCCAAGTCGACCGAAACTATGATAGAAGAAGGAGAAATGATTTATAAAAAGCAGGAGGTTGCCGTATTAAATACGGAGCATACGTTTGGTACAATCGTTACTGATATGGATCATATTATAAAGGTAATAGAAAAAGTATATGATTTAATATCGGGAATGGACAGCCTGCAAAGGGAGGCTACGGATTCAGTATCAAGTATTGCTGCGATTGCTGAGGAAACAGCTGCATCAACGCAGGAGCTACTTGCAACGGGAGAAGAGCAGACTACGGTAGCTCACCAGCTTTCAGCGATGGCAATGAAGCTGGCGGTAGTGATAGAGAATTTAATGGATCATGTAAAGCAGTTTAAGATTTCGGATGATAATTTGAAATAGCTATATTTTACAAGGAGAGTTGTACTCCACAATTGAGTTGGTAAAGTAGCAGCATAGATAAAAAATTATGATCCATAATAGCTATAGGAATAAGTGCTTATAGAAGCTGTGTTTCCTTCACCGGAGAAGTAAACACAGCTTCTATTTTTCTGCGAATTATTCCATATTGAAACTATTTTCTTGCCTCCTAAATGTACTGGATGTATAATGAACTCTAGTTTCATTATGTTAAATTCAAAGGAGTACGAAGAAGCATGCAATTTTATTTCGCCCCAATGGAAGGTGTTACCGGGTATATCTATCGAAATGCCCATGCAGCCTTTTTTCATCAGAGTGATAAGTATTTTTCTCCTTTTATCGTTGCTAACCAGTATGGTAATTATAAATCCAAAGAGATTAAGGATGTTCTCCCGGAAAATAATAAAGGTATTCCTTTGATTCCGCAGCTGCTGACAAACAATTCTAAGGAGTTTATTCAAACAGCAAAGAAAATGAAGGAGTTGGGATATCAGGAAATCAATCTAAACCTAGGTTGTCCCTCAGGAACAGTAGTTGCCAAAGGAAAAGGATCGGGATTTTTATCGAAACCAGAAGCCCTTGACCAGTTTTTGGAGGAGATATTTGCAGAGCAGGTTATGAAAATCTCCGTTAAAACAAGAATTGGGAAAGATGACCCTGAGGAGTTCTTTACTCTAATAGAGATATTTAATAAATATCCAATGGAAGAGCTTATCATCCATCCGAGAATTCAAAAAGATTTTTACAAGAATAAACCGAATTTGGCCATATTTGAGGAAGCGATTAAACGAAGTAAGAATCCGCTCGTCTATAATGGAGATCTTCATTCTGTCAAGGATTACCGGGAGTTTATTGAGCATTATCCAATGATCGATAACGTCATGTTGGGGAGGGGACTGATTATGAATCCCGGTTTAATCGATGAGATAATCGATCAAGTTAAATTAACGAAAGATAAGCTTAGAGCGTTTCATGATACCATTCTCACAGAATATCAAAGCATATTATCTGGTGATCGGAATGTACTTTTTAAAATGAAGGAATTGTGGTTTTATATGGTTTTAATGTTTGTAAACTCTGAGAAGTATGCAAAAAAGATTAGAAAAGCTGAAAAGCTGAAGGATTATGAGGAGGCGGTAAACCGCTTATTTCTTGAAGAAGAGCTAATAGATTAGTATGAATGCGCAACGGTAAAATTAGCTTATGAAGTAGTGAGAGGCATCGCATATAGTAGTATAGGCTCTAATCAAGAGATAAGTGTTAATAAAGGTTCCAAGTGAATTTTACCATTGAAAAGAAAGATAGGATTTAACTATTAAGGATCATGCAGTAGTGGTCGATAAATTATTTGTATATATCATTGTTAGATAACTGTAATATAGTTGTTAAATGACAGTAATATAGTTGTTTGATAACCGTAATATAGTTGGCAGATAAATAAATCAGGAGAAACGCTTGCACTGGAATTCGATAGGAAAACAAATAATATTACATAAAACTATTGTAAGATGCCAAAATATTGTCTAAAATAATAGATAAAGTAGTAAGGTTACCAAGGTGTTAGTTTAGGGAGGTTCGTATGTCAGAAATATCAGGAATTTCAAATATTGAAAATAAAAACTCATTTAGTTCGAATGCAGTAAGAAAGAGTTCAAACAGTGACTTTTCTTCCTACTTAGGAGAATCAAAGAGCCTGGATGAGATATTTGAAGCGGCAGCTGAGAAATATAACGTCCCTACCGAGCTCTTAAAGGCAGTCGGAAAAGCAGAATCTAATTTCAATGCATCTGCAGTATCCCGTGTTGGTGCACAGGGGGTTATGCAATTAATGCCTGCAACAGCAAGAGAACTAGGTGTTACGGATCCCTTTGATGCAGAACAAAATATTATGGGTGGAGCAAAATACATTGCATCAATGCTTAAAAGGTATAATGGTGATACAAAGCTGGCATTAGCTGCATACAATGCAGGCAGTGGAAATGTCAGAAAGTACAATGGAATTCCGCCTTTTGAAGAAACACAAAATTACGTTAAAAAGGTAATGAATTATTATGGACAAGGTAATATAGAAATTGCGTCCAGTGCAAATAACCAGAGCAGCAATACAAATAATTCAATCAATCGAATGAGTCCGGTTAGTACAACTCCGCTTCAGAGAAATTTGACATTAATTTTGACCAGCAGTACCGATCAAGATGAACAATCGGTTACCATAGACGATTTATACTCCTTCTTTTCCTATGATGATTATATGAAATTTATTGATATATTTATGGATCAACAAAATGAGGAAGATGAAAAACAGGTAGAAGAAGAGAAGAATTACAATAACAATTATTTAAACACAGACATTAACTATAATGCTTCTGTTATGAATTTATTATCAGAACAGAACTTGCTGTAGTAAGTTATCCTGAATGAAGGATTGATAAGAGACTAATAATATAAAGTAATATTATATAAGGTCCATATCTTTGAAAGTTCTTTTCTTAGAGAATTAAATTGCATTATTAGGAATTATCTTTACTAAGTTCATTGTAGAATGAATATGAGAAGCCGGATGCACATAGTTTTATAGAGGAGTTATCTTTGTGCTGCCTGCTTTCGTTGTGGAATGGAGGTTAACATGACACAGGAGTTTGATGCGGTAATTAAACAGCACGGAGAAATAAACGGAGCCTATATTGAACCTCCGTTTGATGTTCAGGAAATATTTGGCGCAAAAAGAGTAAAAGTGCTTGCTACCTTTGATGGTGTTGAATACAGAGGATCCTTGGTAACAATGGGTGGCTGTTATATGGTAGGTATGACGAAGGAGCTTCGTAAAAAGATTGGTAAGGATTTTGGGGATACAGTTCATGTTACCCTTAAGAAGGATGAGGAAGAGAGAATTGTTGAGGTTCCTGAGGATTTTATGGAGAGTATGAAACAAAATCCCGAGGCTCAGGCAAATTATGAGAAGCTTTCTTATACCGCAAAGAAGGAATATGTGACCTGGATTACCTCAGCAAAAAAAGCTGAAACAAGGCGAAGCCGTCTTGAGAAAGCATTAGAGCAATTAAAGCAGGATGGGAAATTAAATAAGTAATTAGAATATAGTTAAACAATTGGAATGAGTAATCAAGAGTATGAAATAAGTAGTAAAAATAAACGATTTGAAGAAGCATTATAAAAGTAATGGTTGACTCCATAGAAAGGCGGCAGGTAATACCTGTCTCTTTTTTTAAGACAATACATAGTTTTCCTAGCATCTTTTCGATATGAGTAGCCCAATAGGGCAAGAAAGAATATGGAAATGAGGTTGCCGATGAAACAAAAAATAAATGGAAAAAATAATGTGAATGCTATCGCATGTGCAATTTTGGCAGCTGCTTTATATGGGATCAGCTCACCCTTTTCTAAGCTTCTTTTAAAGGAGATTCCACCAACCTTAATGGCAGCCCTGCTGTACCTTGGAGCAGGTATTGGTATGTTAATAGTAAACGGGATTCAACGAGCCTTACATAAGGAACAACGGGAAGCAAAAATGACAATACAAGAGTTACCCTATCTTTTGGGTATGATTGCCTTAGACATTGCGGCACCGGTATTGTTAATGTTTGGTCTCAGTCTGACCACCGCAGCCAATGCATCTTTGCTTAATAACTTTGAGATTGTTACAACTTCGTTGATTGCATTGCTGATTTTTAAAGAAGCGATTGGAAGACGAATGTGGGTGTCAATCCTGCTTATCACAACATCAAGTTTTGTTCTAGCCGTAAATGATGCCAGTAGCTTCCATTTCTCCATTGGTTCGCTCTTTGTTTTAATGGCATGTGTCTGCTGGGGATTTGAAAATAATTGTACCAGAATGCTCTCTATGAAAGACCCGAAACAAGTTGTAGTTTATAAAGGATTGGGTTCCGGTATGGGAGCTCTAGCTATATCTATTATAATGAAGCAGTTCAGCTCTAACCTTACCTATATTCTCATAACCCTGGTACTTGGTTTTATCGCTTACGGTCTAAGTATCTATTTTTATTTGCTGGCTCAACGCCAGCTCGGTGCAGCCAGAACTAGTTCGTATTATGCGGCTGCACCTTTTATCGGTGTTTTCATATCCTGGTTACTATTGCAGGATCATATGACTACTAATTTTATCGTAGCACTTGGGATAATGTTGCTCGGTACCTACTTCGCTATAACAGAGTTGCATCGCCACCTGCATGTTCATGAGTCAATGACTCATGAACATAAGCATAGTCATAATGATGGGCATCATACTCATCAGCATGATAATGGATATACCGGGGAACACTCTCATATGCATGAACATGGGACGATAAAGCACACTCATAGTCATAACCCGGATATACATCATAAGCATTCTCATGCGAATAATCCATAAATTTAGGAAAGTCTATGAAATAGGTATTAGGAAAGATTGAATCAGATTTGCAAAACCTATGAGATGAAAGGATAATAAAATGAAAAAGTTAATTTTGGTAACTTCACCACCAGCATGTGGCAAAACCTATATTTCAAAGCAGTTGGCAAAAACATTAAAGCATGTGGTGTATTTGGATAAGGATACACTGATTGTTTTATCAAAACAGATCTTTCAGGTTGCAGGTCAGCCTTATGACCGAAGCTCGGAGTTTTTTGAAACAAATATTAGGGATTTTGAATACAAGACCATAGTTGCTTTGGCGATGGAAGCATTAGATTATGACGATATCGTATTAATCAACGCACCCTTCACAGAAGAGATCAGAGATATGAATTATATTGACAACCTAAAGAAAGCTTTAAAACAGAAAAATGCCAAATTAGTGGTAGTATGGGTGGAAACCACGATAGAAGTATGTAGGCAACGAATGAAAGAGAGAAATTCTGATCGTGATACTTGGAAGCTGGCTCATTGGGACGAATATATAGCGGGATGTAATTTTAACATTCCAACAACTTTAGATGATCCTAAGGTAATTGATGATTTATTAATATTTAAGAATTCTTCAGATGATGAATATAGGGAGTCCATGGAGAGAATTGTGTCTATTCTGGAGACGCCCTAGCTATTAAGGAATGTGTAGAGTCAGAGGAACACAAGTGATATGGAGGATAATAGAATGAATACAGTTATATTTGATCTGGATGGAACCTTACTGCCAATGCCCAGTCAGGAGCTATTTGTAGAAACTTACTTTCAGGCATTGGCAAAGAAGCTGGCAGCATACGAAAAGCAGCCCAAGGAATTCATCGGTGCGGTGGGAGCTGCTACTGCAGCAGTAATTAAAAATGATGGCACCATGACAAATGAGCAAAGATTCTGGGAACAATTTTGCAGCTTGCTAGGAGACTCGGCAGTAGAGCTGGAGCCCGTGTTCGAACATTTTTATCAGAATGAATTTGCTGAGGTTAAGGAGACAACTTCCCTGCATCCACATGCAAGGGAGTGTATTAAGACATTAAAGCGTAAGGGATATGAGGTGATACTTGCTACGAATCCCTTGTTCCCCAGAATCGCAACTGTTACCAGGATGCTTTGGGCAGGTCTTGATCCTGAGGATTTTGAATTGATTACAACCTATGAAAATAGCTCCTTCTGTAAACCGAATATAAATTACTACAAAGAAATACTGGCAACGATTAAGAAACAGCCGGAAGAATGTATTATGATCGGTAATGATGTAAAAGAGGACATGTGTGTTGCAACATTAGGGATGAAGACATTTTTACTTAAGGACTGCTTAATCTGTCCGGAAGATGAGAGGATAGACCATTTACAGCAAGGTGATATTGATGATCTGCTAAAAATGATAGAAGAGCTGCCGGCTTTATCCTAGGCTGATCTATTGGAAAAGAATGAGTTGGGACGATAAAATGATTAAGAACATGATAATTGCAAGTATACCCATTGAATTAGAACGTAAAAAGATAAAAAACATGTACTTACGGGTGCTTCCGCCCAAGGGTCAGGTTCGTATCACTGCTCCGATGCGTATGAGTGAGGAAGAGATAAGGAAATTTGTACTGTCAAAGCTAAGTTGGATTGGTACTCAGCAACAGGTAGTAATGAATCGACATATTGAGGAAGAAATAAATTATCTGCAGGGTGATATTGTTACTTTTTGGGGAGAACCGTATTGCCTTGACCTAGAGGAAAAGAACGGGCGTCCTAAGCTGGAGGTAATGGAAGGTGGTTTGAAATTAACGGTAAAGCCAGATTCTACGAAGGAACAACGAAAGAAAATGATAGATACGCTCTATAAAAGTGCTTTAAATCAAGAAATACCGAAGTTAATAGAAAAGTGGGAAAATGTCATTGGAGTTAAATCCACCGGCTTCTCTATACGTGATATGAAAACCAGATGGGGTACCTGCAACGTACGAACAAAAAAAATATGCCTTAGCTTGGAGCTGGCAAAAAAACAGCCCAAATGCCTGGAATATGTCGTGGTTCATGAATTAGTACATCTACTGGAACGAAGTCATAATCATGTCTTTAAAGGATATCTGGATCTCTTCCTACCGGGCTGGAGACAGATAAAAAAGGAGATGAATGGGAAGTAACCAAACCAGACAAAAATAGAATGAAAAATCCAAATTACATTGAATTTTTCATTCTATTCTTTCTTTCATACATATCTCTATCAGCTCTGTGAATTGTATCATAAATATCTTTGTCAAGTTCTTTGTCATAGTTTGCATGCCCAATGGATACAGAAAAGGGATGTGGACTGTCTAAATTAGCTTTGTTACATTCTAGCTCAAAATCCCTTAATAATTGTTCCTGCATGTCAGGAGTAAGATCATATTGAATACTGGCAAATTCATCGCCGCCAATTCGGTATACCCTGCGTCCAAAGGTATTTAATAGACACTGACTGCTCAGTTCAAGGATCTCATCTCCGATCATATGTCCATAATTATCGTTAATAAGCTTTAAATTGTTTAAATCCGCAATATATATAGTAATATTGTGTTCGAACTGAAGTCGTTCCAAGTCATTGTTATAGGCAATACGATTTCTGCAATTAGTAAGAAGATCCCTGGTGGCAAGGAATTTATAGTGTTTTGCTGATTCGCTAAGCTTAATCATACCTGCCATATTTCTTAAGGCATCCTGCATCAACATGGCAATAAAGATTAGGAATCCGATCTGAAAGATTATTCCATTGTTGCTTACTCTGATTTTATAGGTCAATAATTCAATCCCTTCAAAAATAAATAAAATAGTAGCAGCGATGGTAAAGTATTTTAATTCCAGGTTCTTATTCTTAAATAATTCCTGATATAAAAGGATAAGGATCAGGATCGATAAAAAGAATATCTCCAGGTATACAATCGTACTGCTTTGAAGAAAATCGAAAACATTAAATATTTGCAGTATAATAATAAGGAAGGATATGGTGCAAAAGATATAACCCACCGTATACAAGGTTTTTTTATAGGAGAAGCTGTCAATGCCTGTAATATATAAAACCATCGGGATAGGAAAAGTTAATAAGGAAAGATACAATATACCCGATATTACATACTCATTTGAAATGAAGAGCTGGATCAGGTCACTTTCCGCTAACAGCCAGGTTGAACATAGAACGGTAAACCAGGAAAGATGCAACATGGCTTTATTATAGTGAAGTAATCGCTTTATAAAATGGTATACAATTAAAAGTATAACACCCAGAAGAAGAGTAACAATGGATAGTACAAGGCTTAAGCCGGAGGATTCGATGATTTGAAGGAGCAGACCAGTTCTGGTACCGGCATATACTTCACTTACTTTTCCAATATAATTATTATAATCAGAAGATATAATCAGGGTTATTTTCTTACCATCATAATCACTGGGCAGCTTAATAATATCCCAAATGTTGGAGGTCGGAAGATCAAAAAGTCCATTTGATTTTGGATTAATTCTGGAATAGATTAACTGGTCATCAATAAACGCCTCTATATTCTGGTGAGTACTCAGGATACATAGGTGGGAGATGCCAATATCTTCAGCGGGAAGCGTGTGACTAATGCTAACAGAATCATCATTGCCTGCCTCGAGAGACGCTGGTAAATCGACTTTTATCGTATCACCATTATGCTTTGTATAAATCCAATCCTTGTTAAGGATATAGAGAGGATCCTGCTGAAAGGATATGTTAATATGAGGTTTAGAAAACAGATAACCAATGAGCAGGATATCAAATAAGATTAATATATAAAATAGGTTATTGCTTATTTTCTTATGGCGTTCGTACATATGATATGACCCTCCATTCTTGATGATTAATGGAAAAGTATAAATGAAACTTAGTTAATTACAGTGTTAAATTAAGCGCACACAAATAGTATATCAGATCTTTGTCAAAATTTCATCAATTTTCTCATAGGAGTATCATGCATAATGCATAAAATCACTGGTTAGTTTAGAGATTTGTTTCGGTTGGGAGTTGAATGACCAAATAGGCTCTTTTCTGACTTGCGGAAATTGCAAAATGAACTTGTAAATTTATCATATAATGTAAATAATTGCGTAAATAAAGAAAACATAGTATGAAATTTTATAATTCGGATATAAATCATTCGTTTTCGTAAAATATTTTAGTGATTATTAAACTGGAAATCGTACTCAAAATCGGTTAATATGGTATCCGGCAATTAGAAATTGGGGAATTTCTAGTTGCCAATTAACATAGAGGTCATGAAAGAAATAAGAGGAGAAAAAGAGGAAAAAGAGAAAATGGGAAGACGGTTATCAGTCCTTCTCAGTTTTTGCCACCTGGGGTGGAAAGAAAAAGGAGGGAATTACAATACAAAACGTAGCTATCAAACGCCGGATGGATACGGCTCTTACGAGTGAAAATATTATTACATATTCGGCAGTATCAATTTTTTTACCATATGCCTTAACTGCAACAGTACTAATGTTTTTAGCATTGTACGTCTTGATTAATAAACAGACTAGGCAAGCAGTCTTTGTTCATGCAGGTTGTAATGCATTAAAATTGTTTTTTCTATATGCAATTTCAGTTCCGTTTTTCTACGGGAATTGGAGAGGAATGATAACGGGAATCGGTTTTGTTCTGGCATTGGTGCTAGGGTTATATTTAAGAAGTGTTATGACCAGGGGTCGATATGAGAGTACGCTTACACGCGTTTGTACCTTGAGTCTTACAAGTGCAGGATATGCATTATTTGAAGCATTTCTTAATTATATTAGCCGTAACGGTCATATTCATAGGATTTCAGCGGTTTTCTCACATCCGAATTATTTTGGTACCGTTGCAGCGACTGTAATTGTAATTTGTGCCTATAAGGTGCTTACAAGTGAAGAAAATAAAGTTTATTTTTGCTTTATCGCAGCTGCAAATATCGTAAGCTTATATCTATGTAAAAGCATGTTTGCATTTATCGAGGTTTTCATCGGTATTCTTGTGTTATTAGCAGTACTCAAGAAGAAAAAGCTGTTGGCTCTGTGGTTATCAGCTGCAGTGTTCATGGGAGCTATGATATTTATTTTTAGAGTTGGTTTAATCCCGCGGCTTTCCGATGTGGAGATCACTGTTCGTCTGCGTCAGAATATTTGGAGATTGGCGATTGATCAGATTAAATCAGATCCTTTCTTCGGTCATGGATTTATGTCCTTTAATTATCTGTTTGATACAACGATTCGAAGCAGGCAGGTTGCTCATGCACATAATATTTACTTAGATATGCTATTAAATTTTGGGTTGGTAGGATCTGCTTTGTTCCTGGTTTATTTTGCACGCTATTATCTAGCGGTTGTCCTTGCTTGGGTAAGAGACAAAAGAAATGTATCAGCAGCACTTATTCTGGCTGTCACAGCGGCTAATTTAGTCCATGGAGCAACGGATTTGACTCTTCTTTGGGTTCAGACTCTTCCCTTGTTCCTGATCATACTTTCCGGGCAAGGCTCCAAGGAATCAAATTCGGAATACAAACACTGGTATGATGAAAGATTATCAAGCAGCAAATTCTAAGAAATCCATATCCAACAATAATCTGGGAATATGACTGTACAAAAGCTATGAAGTTACAGTTACATTCCCAGATTGATTTTTAATTTCATTACCAATAAACATAGCAGTAAATAGGTCAAGTCCTCAATAAAACGTATAAAATGTAAAAAATAACATATGCTAATCCAAATTTCATAAAAGGTAATCATTTGCCAAAATAATATGCCAAAATAATATGCAAAGAGGATATAAAATATGTATCGATTATGTAAAATGAAGAAACCTGCAATGTTTCAAGGGAAATATAAAAATCAACGTTACTTTGAGGGCTGGTATTATAAAATCACTGACAGAAAAGGCAGAAACTCATATGCTATTATTCCAGGAATTGCGATGGGGAAATGGACTTCCCATGCTTTTATTCAGGTACTTCATCAGAATCATAAAGTAAGTCAGTTTAATTTCGATATCAGTGAATTCCAGTTCAATTCAAAAAAGTTTGAGATCATGATTGGTGACAATTATTTCTCTAAGTCCAGAATTCGATTAAATCTTGTCGGTGAGGATTTTAGTTTACAGGGAGACCTGTATTTTTGTGACATTTTAGAATACCCTACTACCTGTCTAAAGCCGGGAGTTATGGGACCCTTTCTCTACAATCCATGGATGGAATGCTATATGGATATTATTAATATTCAGCATAAAATCGTCGGACATCTTAAGGTTTCCGGTAAAAAGATTAATTATACAGATGGAAAAGGTTATCTTGAGAAGAACTGGGGACGTTCTATGCCGAAATCCTGGGTTTGGGTTCAGTCCAATCATTTTGGAGAGGATGACGTGACCTTATCGATCAATATCGGTGATATCCCCTGTATGTTTGGTAGCTTTGTTGGGTTTGTGGGCATGTTCCGCTTTAATGATCGCATCTTTATGTTCACCACTTATACCGGAGCAAAGATTAAGACCATGTACACCAGTGATCATAAATTGTATCTTACTCTAACGGATAGTAGATTCCGTCTGGACATTACTGCTTACTATGGACCGGGTGGTAAATTATTAGCGCCGGTAGAAGGAAAGATGAGCAGAACAATAGTAGAAAGCATGAATGCTGTGGTTAAAGTACGCTTCTGCGATCGTGCAGGGAATGTCTATTACGAAGGAATGGGAACCAATGGTGGAGTAGAGATAACTGAATAATAGGACAGGAGGAGTCAGCTAGCTGACTCCTCCTGTTTATTAAAATTAATTTTAAGTTATAATCTCTTTTCATAAATAGAGATATTTGATTTGTTTACTTCATAGGTTCCAGTATCAGTATATTTAACAACAGACTTATTATTGAATACATCTGTGAGGATCTCAAGAGCCATAGTCACCCAGGAGAAAGGTCGCTGTGCGATGGCAGCTTTAATTTTACCTTTTTTAATGAGATCAGCAACATCTGCACGTAGGTCAGTAGTAATGACCTCAAAATCAAGATGATGCTTTCCGACATATTCGGCAAGAGCTACGCCCCAAGCCCCGTTAGTACAATAGAAGGTTTTTCCTCTTGGATGTTCTTGTTTTAATGTTTCAAACATCTTTGCCAGCTGTGCTTCGGTTGGAGTACTTAACACTTTAACTGGATGAACCTTGATGTTTGAATTTTTCTTAAGCTCTTCCATGAAGCCATCGGCACGTTTTTCAATCGAAGCTATTTTAACATCGGTCCATTGGTTTACAAATACCTCGCCCTGATTATTCATAAGTTGCTTTATGGTCTTGGCTGCATTTTTACCAAGTTCAAGGCTATTTGTTTCAATTAAAGAAGCATAAGGTACATTATCAAACACGGAATTAATGAAAATAATCTTAATTCCCTTATCTGTAGCCTCCTTTAATACAGCTTGTATTTCGGGTGCATCAATCGGGCTAATAACAATAGCATTAAAATCACGTGCTACGAAATCCTTAAGTGCGGCCTGCATGTCCTTTACACCATTTTCCCTATCCTTTGGAGCAAAGAACTCAATGTAATAGTTCAAGGCTTTTGCTGTTTTAATTCCCTCTTTTCTGGCAGGGATCCAGAAAGGATCATCAATATCAAAAATCGCTGCAACCTTTTTCTGCTGAGCTGAAACATGGTTTGTTTTTATCTTTGAAGATTCAGATACAATTTCATCAACCTTAATATGTAAATCCTGAGCCATTTTAAATATGATATTTGCGGTACTGCTTTGACCAATGGTTAAGGAAGCAACCTCTTCCGTGGTTGCGGAGGATTCTTCAATAACAGAAGCAATACTGCAAAAGGAATCAATCAGGCGATCTTTTTCAGCAGACAGGCCTTGAAATTCAGTATTAAATTCCTTTTGGCAGGCAACAAAGCCATCCACATAGGAATTAATTACTTCAAAGGCTTCAATTACTTTATTTACGGCATCTGCCTGATTGTTAAAGATCTCTTTGGAACCATCTGCTACCGTTTTTAAATTTCCTAATTGTTGATTAATAGCTTCGATGTTTTCATTAATTGTAATACTGGCAGAACGGCTACGTTCCGCAAGATTTCTAACTTCATTTGCCACTACTGCGAAACCTTTTCCTGCTTCCCCGGCTCTTGCTGCTTCGATAGAAGCATTCAGGGATAGAAGATTAGTTTGACTTGCAATATCATACAGCACTTTTGTTATTTCATTAATTGCCTGTGTCTTGTTTAACAATGCATAAATTTCGTTTGTGATTGCGGTATTTGCTTCTAAATTTTTGTTCTGGTTCTCTGATAGATTTTCAACAGCTACCTTTCCGTTTTTGCTAATTGTACCCATCTCGAGAGCAGATTCAATCAATTCTTTGGAGCGATCACTCATTATATTGATATCATTTGCAATGATATCAGCAATTGACTGGCAGGTGGCGATATCTTCGGTTTGGCTTTGAGCGCCATCCGCAATAAATTCCGCAGCCATTTTAACATTGTTTGAGGAATCTACCAAACCATCAACTACACCTTCTAATTGATCGGATACAAGTTTAATCTCTTCAAAATCAGCATTGAATTTTTCAAAAAAATTCTTATAATTCCTATGCAGGGTTAACTCTGTGTTGTCAATTTCGCTGCTTGTCGATGCTAAGTCGTCGGTAAAATTCCACTCCAACATCTTATCAATAACTTTTGAATCCCGCCTCTTGCTCAAAAAATTAAATTTCATATCTACACCTCTTTGCTATGAATGTATAAGTAATACAACATTGAATTAACGAAATTCAACTGCAATACTTAAAATCAATTATAGTATGTTTGTGAGAGATTTACAATTGGAAATTTGCCAATTTTATCAATTATTTGTTTAATATGACGAAAGGAACTGAAATAAGACGATGTGATTTGTCGAAAATAGGATAAAAACAAAGAAAGCTTGTAAAATAGTTATCGATAAGAAATTTTACCTCATCACATTTCCATCACATGTTTCAGGTAATATTTTGGTAGGTTATCGATTTAATTGGAAAGCTTAATTTTGTATTAAGATGAATATATATGCACATGTTTTCATGGCCATTACACAAGAAATGTTACACCCTAATCATGTTTGGATCATAAATTAATTCGAAAGAAAGGAAGCATTCATGTATGAACAATGGAACGATATTAATTGCGGAGGATGAAAGCAGAATCCGTAGAATGTTGAAGGATTATCTGGTGAGTTGTCATTACATAGTAATTGAAGCGGAGGACGGGGAGAAGGCTCTGGAGGTATTTTATACGAATAGCAAGATAGATTTGATTTTACTTGATGTTATGATGCCAAATAAGGATGGTTTTGAGGTGTTACAGGAGATCAGGCAGATTTCCTCGGTTCCCATAATTATGCTGACGGCAAAAAGTCAGGAATATGATCAGCTCTATGGCTTTAAGTATGGTGCCGATGATTATGTAATGAAACCATTCTCACCGGTTATCTTACTTGCACATGTGGAAGCAGTGTTGAAGCGGTGTAGGAATTCAAAGGAAGATATTTTAACCGTCGGTAATATTACAATTGATAAGGTGGGTATGATTGTAACGGTGGATCATCAGCGGATTTATCTTACTCCAAAGGAGTATGATTTATTGTTATATATGACGAATAATATTGATATTGTTTTATCCAGGGAACAAATATTAAATAAAGTATGGAACTATGATTATCTGGGAGACAGCAGAACAGTGGACACCCATATCAAACAGCTGCGTTCCAAGATTGGGAATGATTATATTCAAACAATCCATGGTAGAGGCTATCGATTTGAGGTGAATCAATGTTTCGTTCAATAAAGGTCAGGTTTACTGTTATTATTATTAGTATCGTTTTTGCTATTTTTTTGATTCAGCTGGTGGTGAATCTTCTTTTTGTTGATGGCTTTTATGTGTTTCAGAAAATCAGAACGATGCAGCAGGTATACGAACAAATCCAGGAATCAGCGAAAAACTCAGAGGATTCTCTGGAAGAGATTATTGGAAACATGATCATGGATTTTAATTTAGAGGTAACACTTGCAGATGAAAATATGGAGATGATCTATAGTAACCGATTTTTTGATAATAGATTGCGACCTGTTCAGGTGCCGGTAGAACCGGGGCGTATTGATTTATTTGACTTTAAAAAGTATCCTGTGGAATATTACAAAAAAGATAATCCCACAATCATTAAGACTAACATGCAGGATGGAGACAGGATTCGGTTATTGGGTAAGATTGATAAGGATGGTAAAACCTATTATATGGTTATACGTTTATCTGTAAAATCGATTGGTTTTGAGACAAGAATCATTAATAAGTTTAATTTTTATATATCCTCTTTTGCAATTTTTGTAGGTGGACTAATCGTGTATATTATGGCAAAGCAGCTTGCAAAACCGATTGAGGAAATTAATAAAGTAGCAATTAATGTATCAAATTTGGATTTTTCTATACGGGCAAAGGAAGTAAGGCGCAAGGATGAGCTGGGAAGTCTGGCTGTTAACATTAATACGATGGCAGATCGTTTAAAGAGTAATATTGATAACCTCAAGGAAGCAAACCGGAAGCTGGAGCTGGACAATGAATTAATGAACCAGGTGGATGAACAGAGAAAGGAATTTATCGCTAATATCTCTCATGAATTAAAGACACCTTTAGCGATACTATCAGGCTATACGGAGTTACTAAATAACGATGTACCGGGTATTGATAAGACCTTTTATTTTGAAACCATACTTGATGAAACACATAAAATGGATGTTTTAATTCAGAGCCTACTTAATCTGTCTAATATGGAAAATCGCTTGAATGATTTGAAACTGATAGACCTCGACATCTGTGAGTTTGCGGAACATATTTACCGCAAGAATGAAATATTAATTCAAAATAATGGTCAAGTATCCTCCTTTGTTGGAGAACCTTGTGGCCTGATAAAGGCAGATCCTTTGTATTTAGAGGAGGCTATTACAAACTATATTTCCAATGCAATTACTTATACAGAGAAGGGGAAACTAATTCAAATTAGTATTCAAAAAAGTACAGAGGAGGTTGTATTATCGGTTTTCAATGAAGGTGGAAGGATATCTGACGAGCATTTAGAGAAGATCTGGAACAGTTTTTATCGTGAGGATAAATCCAGGACCAGGACTGAGCAGAATAATATTGGCTTAGGATTATATATTGTCCGATCTATCATGAATGCACATCATGGTAAATGCGGCGTTGTAAATAAGGAAGATGGGGTGGAGTTCTGGATTTCTTTAAGGCTTCAATCATAGGAGAATAGTAACGGTTGTAAGAGGAACCAATAAAGCATTCAAATTGCTGATTCGTTTGTCATAAAACAAGAAAGTGGAGATCTAAGGTCTCCACTTTCTTGTTTTAAAGAATCCATATCTTATTTCTTATTTAAAGAATCCATATCTTATTTATAGAATTAATATCTTGATTAAGAATTAATATCTCATAGGAATTAAATCAATGTAATCCTGTAATGGTGCATCACGAAGCAGGCATTCAATAATCTTCTTACCTAATGGATCCAGATCCGGAGTATTGAATTTAGTTGCTTCATCCTTAAAGAACTTCAGAAGGATATCAGCGCCAGCATCGTAACCATCTTCGCCAACTTCCTGTTGTTTTTCCGGCTGAAGGAAGGCTTTGCGTACATATTGACCATCTACCTTTAAGGATTCGAGTCCGTAGCCTAACAGGGTACAACGAGCTTCCTTTAACTGATCCTGATTAAACTTTGCACCGCCACGTCTTGCAATATATTCTCTAGCAATCCATTGTGGATTGAAGCTTACTTTATAGGAGCCAATATGCTGATTTGGAATTAATACATATCTGGTACTGGAGGAGCTAACGATCTGATCTAATAACAGATTCGCTTGCTTTACCATTTTACCGGTTGCGAAAGGCCAGTAGGAACCAACACCTTCACTTACCATACCCTGGGAGCCTACAATACTAGGATTGTTAAAGCCTCTTGGTGCAACCAATCTCCATAACCAAGCAAGTGCAGGAGGGAGAATGTGAAGTAAACCAAGAATACCATAGGAAGGGTTTTCTCTGGTACAAGGTGGTGTTCTTACACCGAAGCTACGAACATCAACCTCTACGGGATCGGATACAATCGCAGGAACCATTCTTCTTGGAAGAATTGCTCTTGGATTAGGGCAAGGCTTTCCGTTGGAGTCTAAAGTATGCTCCCACACAAGACAGGTAGAACCTGGCATAGCCTGGATATTAAAGAAAACCAAGGGCTCTGATGGTTGAGTGAAGATTTTCTCGTACTGAGGTGAGGTGCCATATTCTTTAATATGGTCAAGGCGCAGGAACCAACCGCTTTCTGCATCCTGAACTACGAGCTTTTTACTGTCATTTTGCATCTGTGGATGGCAGAGAGCCATATCATCAGTTACAGGACGAAGTTCGCAGGACTCAGACAATTCCATATAGAATTTTTCACCGCTTTTTAAGTTTTCACCAAGTACAAGTCTGCCGTCAGCAGTTTTATGAGCTGGCTCAATCATTTCACTTTTTCCGCCGCCAGAAGCACCTTCGTGCATAATTACGATTTCATTATCATAAGGTGTAATTACCTTTACGGTAGAAGCATGAGCTGTTAACCAGTTTTCACGTTCACCGATGTTTAACAGAACACCGTAGATACCTTTTTTCGCACTTGGACCTGGATAAAGATTGTAGGAAAATACTTCATGTACATCTTCAAGACGGTTATGAACAACAATCTGTTTGCCGTTAAAGTCTGTGTGACGGAAGGGTGGTGCAAGGTATACGATTGCTTTTGGAGTGAAATTATCAGAAATCTCATCAATACCCAAGAAACCTTGCAGCTCTGCCAGTCCGCAGGCAAAGAAACCAGCGTTTGCAGGAGCAATTAAAAGAGCATCATAGCCATACTTGTCACCGCCTGCTTTAAAGGGGAGAACAATTAATTCTTGAGCTGTTAACCAGTCGAAGGTTTTACGGCGAAGAGGTTCAAATTCCTTACCATATTTTTCAGAATAACGTGGCTTATCTGTGTCTAAGTTATCACCAATCACAAGGCTATCAGGATCTCTTCGACGCATATAATCTTCCAGATAATTAATAGCCACACCGTTTTTACATCGAGTTACGGTAGCTTCTACAACAGATCCAGTGCCGGGAACGTCATAGGCTACTTCATAGAAGTCATTATTCGCTGCTCCAAAGCTAAGATCAATCAATTCAGATTTGCTCTTTGGAAATATTACGTTTGGACTTCCCATCAGAATGGACTTAACTTCATCTGATAAAATCATTTTTTGTAAGTGTTCTTTCATACGTGACTCCATTTCTTTATACTTATTTTGTTTCTGCAAACTAAGAATCATTGAGCGCGGGGCATTCAATGTTGGCTGTGAATTATATTTTTCAATAATTCACACTATTTATTCAGTTCTGCCTGTAATTTCTCGTCTTTGGCAACAACTTCATCTACCATAGCTTTTTTCATGTCTGACAGCTTAGTGCTAAGCTCATCATCACTAATTGCAAGCATCTGAGCAGCTAAGATAGCCGCGTTATCTGCACCATCGATTGCCACAGTAGCAACGGGTATGCCCTTTGGCATCTGAACTGTAGCGAGTAGGGCATCCAAACCATCAAGTGTTGATGATTTAATAGGAATTCCGATGACAGGAAGCGTAGTGTGCGCCGCAATGATACCTGCAAGATGAGCTGCTTTTCCAGCGGCACAAATAATTGCCCCAAAGCCATTTGCTCTAGCACCAGCAGAAAAATCGCATGCAAGCTGCGGAGTACGGTGAGCGCTCATGACATGAACTTCAACGGGAATACCAAAGCCCTGTAACGTATGTATGGCTCCCTTCACGATAGGAAGATCACTGTCACTTCCCATAAGAATTGCAACTTTCTTTGACATAATATAATTCTCCTTACTCGTGTAGTGTTATAATAAAATAGCCGATACCTTTAGATCCCTCCAAGATATCGGCTTACTTACAACTTAACAAACCTCATTGAAGTTTGGCTACCAGGCGTAATTCCTATGCAGCGAATTAATTTGTGGTGTCATCCAGAGTTATTTGGTTATAATCATCTCTTCTATGTTTCTATCAGCAGTTATTACAATTATCTTTTCACCAGTTTTTGTACTAATATCTGAATGGGTGCTGACGATGGCTACATCAATAATTTCAGTAATTAATGTTTCCAGATATCCTCTCCCAAGTTCAAATAAGGAAGACCTTACCTTCTTAAACAACTCAATTCCCTGAGGGTTATCGGTTAATTTCTGTTCGGAAGGGCTTAAAACGCCGGATAGACGTATTAGAATCATATCATTAATAACATAAGAACGAATTAATTTTGGACCACGTCCCATATATTCTAACTCAAATTTACTAACAGCTTCACTAATTTTGGCTTCTAATTGTCCTTTAGTCATTTGATTTTCTCCACAATGATATCTTTGGATTTTTATCTAATTGTTATAAATATAACTTATTTGGACTCCTGTGTCAACCATTAATAGCATCATTTTAGTGAAAGAATAAAAATGTAAATATATGGGTGACGTAACTATTTGCCCATATAAACTTAATAAAGTTAAATTTAAACAGGGTATTACGGGATTTTCTAAAGAAAAATCAAATTATTGTTTATTAAGTTATTATGACGTATAATTCTGATTTAGAACAAAAACAGTTTAGCAAATTAGCTTGGCAAACAAATTGTATAGAAAAATCAATTTTAATACAGAAATTGGCTTGACAACGAACTTTGTCCACTGCTATAATGCGATTAATATAAAAAACCGATGAGCAAGAGAAGTAAGTTTAATTGATTGTATACAGAGAGCTGCTGTGGGTGGGAATGCGGTTACAATAATTATTCCGAATGGACTTGCGAGGGAAGTCTGAAATCTAATTTATCAATGAGAGTAGGCACTTACGGGAACCCTGTCCGTTATCAATGGGGTGCATATGATGGTATGCAAAAATGAGAGGATGTTTAGACATCAAACCGGGTGGTACCGCAGAAGTTAAGGCTTTTGTCCCTGTAAAAATACAGGGATGAGAGCCTTTTTTTAATACCTAAATACCCCTCAAAACTTAGATACTGCATTAATGTTGCAAGTTTAATGCATATTGTTGCTGATTTTATGCATATTGTTGCTACTTTACTGCATCATTGTTGCTAATTTAATGAAGAGAAAGGAATTTTTCATCCATCAATGAAAAATAAGGTGATGAAACATGATTACACCAAGCTGTAATGAGATCGAGGTATTGGCAAAAGACTATAGCATTATCCCAATCTGCAAGGAAATCTATGCGGATATCATCACACCAATTACCTTGCTACGTAAGATCTCGCAGATCAGTCAACGTTATTACCTGCTGGAAAGTGTGGAAGGTGGGGAGAAATGGGGAAGATATTCCTTTCTGGGATTCCATCCTATTGTTCATGTAACCTGCAAGGATAAGAAGGTTGTCATTGAAGCTGAGGATACAAAGGTTATTCATTGTGATAAACCCTTTGAGGTATTAAGAGAACTACTTAAGGACTACAAATCGCCAAAGATAGAAGGACTGCCCCCTTTTACTGGTGGCTTGGTGGGGTATTTCTCTTATGAGATGATTGGCTACACAGAGCCGGTATTAATGCTGCAGAGCAGTGAGTTCAATGATTTTGATTTAATGTTATTTGATAAGGTGATTGCTTATGACCATCTAAAGCAAAAGATCAGTATAGTTGTAAATATGAAGACAGATAAGATTATGGAGAATTACGGTAAGGCAGTTTCTGATATTGAAGCGTTGACCCGGTTTATCACAGAGATTGCACCAGTTCAAAGGCAGTATAATAACAGTAAGCCAGCCTTTACCTGCAACGTTACGAAACAAGAATATTGTAAGATGGTTGAGAAAACCAAGGATTATATCGTGAACGGTGACATTTTCCAGGCAGTGATCTCGAGAAGATTCTCTACCGAGTACAAGGATAGCCTGTTAAATGCTTACCGGGTGCTTAGAACCACAAACCCGTCACCCTATATGGTATTCATGCAGAATAAGGATGTGCAGCTAATTAGTACCTCACCAGAAACCCTAGTTCGATTAAAGGACGGTACTTTGTCGACGTTCCCTATTGCAGGTTCCAGGCCAAGGGGCAAGGATCAGGATGAGGATATGGCGTTAGAGAAGGAATTACTTGCTGATGAGAAGGAATTATCGGAGCATAATATGCTGGTGGATCTGGGAAGAAATGATTTGGGGAAAATCTCAGAATTCGGAAGCGTTAAGGTTACAGACTATATGAAGATACAGCGTTATTCCAGAATCATGCATATTACCTCAGAGGTTATCGGTAAGATTAGACCCAAAAAGGATGCACTTGATGCCATTGAAGCCATTCTTCCGGCAGGTACTTTATCCGGCGCACCTAAAATAAGAGCCTGTGAGATTATTGAAGAAATGGAGAGGTTTCCGAGAGGGATTTACGGCGGAGCTATCGGTTACATCGATTTTACTGGTAATATGGATACCTGCATTGCAATCCGTATGGCAGTTAAGAAGAATAATATGGTGTATGTACAGGCAGGCGGTGGTATCGTAGCAGACAGCATTGCGGAAAAAGAATATGAGGAATCAGAAAACAAGGCAAAGGCTGTAATAGAAGCAATAATGCAGGCAAGTGAGGTGGAGGAATAATGGTATTATTAATTGATAATTATGATAGCTTCTCCTATAATCTAGTGCAATTGGTGGGAAGTACCGGAAGTGACATTAAGGTGATTCGTAACGATGAGCTGACGGTGGAAGAGATTCGAGCATTAAAACCCTCTCATATTATTCTATCTCCCGGGCCTGGATATCCAAAGAATGCAGGGGTATTAGAACAGGTAGTTGAAACGTTGAAAGAAGAGTTCCCAATTCTTGGTGTATGTTTAGGGCATCAGGGAATTTGCGAAGTGTTTGGCGCAAAGATAACCCTGGCGAAAAGGCTGATGCACGGAAAGCAAAGTAATATTCATATTGCCAATGGTGCAACCATTTTCCACGGTCTGCCTCCGATGATACAGGCTGCAAGATATCACTCCCTGATTGCCGAGAAAAATACTCTGCCCGATGAGCTCCTCGTTATTGCGGAGGATGATGATGGTGAAATTATGGCAGTTCAGCATAGGAGCTATGAAATCTATGGAGTTCAATTCCATCCGGAATCCATTCTGACACCTTTGGGGGAAAAGATTGTAAGAAACTTTTTAAAAATAAGAATGATGTGAAATCAAGAACTGTTAAAAAGATTCTATTTAAACTTGAAGCGCTTAGACAAGTGGAAACTTTAGTGAAAAATATATTTCACACGCAAATTTGTGACTGCAGCTCAACGTTTGCAGGTATGGAGAAAGGAGTGGTTAATCTATGATTCAGCAGGCAATAAAAATGGTTTTAAATAAAGAGGATTTAACCTTGGACATGACGAAATCAGTTATGGATGAGATCATGAGCGGGAGTGCTACCAATGCTCAAATTGCTGCCTTTATTACAGCAATACGAATGAAGGGTGAGACCATCGATGAAATAACGGCATGTGCACTGAGTATGAGAAATATCGGTTTGAAGCTCCAACACGAGGGTGATGTTTTGGATATTGTGGGAACAGGCGGAGATGAAGCTTTTACCTTTAATATCTCAACCGTATCTTCTTTTGTTATCTCAGCAGCCGGTATACCAGTAGCAAAGCATGGTAACCGCAGTGTATCTAGTAAATGCGGCAGTGCGGATGTACTGGAAGCCTTGGGGGTGAAAATTGATATTCCTGTAGAAAAGAGTGAGAAGATTTTAAAGGAAATCGGAATATGCTTCCTGTTTGCACCGATTTACCATTCCTCTATGAGATATGCGGCACCGGTCAGAAAAGAGCTGGGAATACGTACAATTTTTAATATCCTTGGTCCACTTTCCAGTCCTGCGAATGCAAATCTACAGCTCCTTGGTGTATATGATGAGAATTTGGTAGAACCCATGGCACAGGTACTTGCAAATCTTGGGGTGAAAAGAGCGATGGTGGTTCATGGGCATGACGGCTTGGATGAGGTTACATTATGTGCGAAGACCACTGTATGTGAAGTTAATAATGGCCAGGTAAATAGCTTTTTCCTGGATCCACATCAATTTGGATTTGAAATATGCAAACCGGAGGAGCTTATTGGCGGTGATCCGACCTTTAATGCAGAGATTGCCTTAAACATTCTTAAAGGACAAAAGAGTCCAAAGAGAGATATCGTGTTATTAAATTCAGCGGTCTGCTTATATATGACCTACAACAATATGACCTTAAGAGAGTGTGTTAGAATGGCTGCAGATATGATTGATAGCGGTAAGGCACTGGAGCAGTTAAATAAATTCATAAAATTATCAAATGAGTAGATGATATTAATGACGCAAAACTACAGGTACTCATTACAGAAAGAAGAGGTTAGAGATGATACTTGATTCAATCACAGAATCTACAAAAATAAGGGTGGCAAATGCGAAGGAAAGGCTACCCCTGGAGGGATTAAAATCAATTCTATATGAGAATGGCACCGTAAGAAGCTTTAACAATCGCATTGCATTTGCCTTTGAAAGGGCCATCGGCCAAAATTCAGAACAGATGGCTTTTATCTGTGAAGTAAAAAAGGCTTCACCCTCTAAGGGGATAATTTCAGATGATTTTCCTTATCTGGAGATCGGGCTGGAATATGAAGCGGCAGGCGCAAGTGCAATCTCAGTTCTAACGGAGCCAGAATATTTTATGGGAGAGGACGAATACCTTCAGCAAATTAGTGAAGCGGTTCATATACCGGTACTTCGTAAAGATTTTACCATCGATGAGTATCAAATTTATGAAGCAAAGCTAATTGGAGCGGATGCGGTATTACTGATTTGTTCCTTATTAAGTGTAGAAACACTTAAGTACTATATCAGTATTTGCAATGAGTTGGGGATGTCTGCTTTGGTAGAGGTTCATACGGAAGCGGAGGTTTCTTTGGCAGTGGAAGCCGGAGCCAGAATGATTGGTGTGAATAATCGTGATCTTCAAACCTTTGAGGTGGACTTAAATAATAGCTTAAAGCTAAGAAGACTTGTACCCAAGGAGATAATCTTTGTTGCAGAGAGCGGGATTAAGAAAGCAACGGATATCCAACAGCTGAAAGCGGCAGGTGTAGATGGAGTATTAATCGGGGAAACCCTAATGAGAAGCTCTAAGAAAAGGGAATTATTAAAGGAACTTCAAAATGCAAAGTCAAAATCGTGTGATGGAATTTAGAATCTGCATTTTTAAGACAATCTTGGAGGTGTCATATGACAAAGATTAAAATCTGCGGACTTTCAAGGCCGATTGACATTGACATGGTAAATGAAGTCCATCCAGATTATATTGGGTTTGTATTTGCTAAAAGTAAGAGGCAGGTCAGTGCAGAGATAGCGTTTGAGTTAAAGCAAAGACTTCAACCTGAGATTCCAGCAGTTGGAGTGTTCGTGAATGAAGAGGCAGAAAAAATTATTCAAATCTGTCAGGCCGGGATCATTGATATTGTTCAGTTGCATGGCGATGAGAGTGAGAGTTATCTGCTTGAATTAAAGAAGAGAATATCTAGTCCAATCATGAAGGCAGTCAGAGTAAGGACGGTAGAAGATATCAAAAGAGCAGACACAATGACCTGTGATTATCTATTGTTAGATGCATATAAAGAGGATGAGTATGGTGGAAGTGGTTTAACCTTCGACTGGTCAATAATAGGAGGTATCTCAAAGCCACTTTTCCTTGCCGGAGGTATTAATATACACAATGTAGATAAGGCAATCAAGTTAACGAGGCCTTATTGTATCGATGTGAGCAGTGGAGTGGAGACAGAGGGTTATAAAGATAAGAAGAAAGTAATGGATATCATAACGAAAGTTAGGAGTGTGCAATAATGTCAAAGGGAAGATACGGTATTCACGGAGGCCAATTCATTCCGGAAACCTTGATGAATGCAGTGATTGAATTGGAAAAGGCCTATGAGTATTACAAGCAGGAGGAGGATTTCTGTAGAGAGTTAAAGGATTTGCTGAATCACTATGCCGGAAGACCTTCTTTACTATATGAAGCGAAGAAAATGACAAAGGATCTGGGGGGTGCAAAGATCTATCTTAAGAGAGAGGATTTGAACCACACAGGTTCTCATAAAATTAATAATGTTCTTGGCCAGGTATTATTAGCTAAGAGGATGGGAAAAAAGAGAGTGATTGCTGAGACCGGAGCCGGTCAGCATGGTGTTGCAACTGCAACAGCGGCTGCTTTGCTTGGTCTCGAATGTGAGATTTTCATGGGGAAAGAGGATACAGAGCGTCAAGCATTAAATGTATTTCGAATGGAGTTACTAGGAGCAAAGGTTCATGCAGTAACCTCTGGTACTATGACTTTAAAGGATGCAGTCAATGAAACTATGAGAGAATGGACAAAAAGGACCCGGGATACGCATTATGTGCTGGGCTCTGTCATGGGTCCCCATCCATTTCCCATGATGGTTCGAGATTTTCAAAGTATTATAGGTAAGGAAGTAAAGGAGCAAATACTTGAAAAGGAAGGAAAGCTGCCGAATGCAGTGATTGCCTGTGTGGGCGGTGGCAGTAACGCTATGGGATTATTCTATGATTTTATCGCGGATAACACTGTGCGATTGATTGGCTGTGAAGCGGCAGGCCTTGGAGTTGATACGGATAAAACAGCAGCTACAATCCAGACGGGCACTTTGGGAATCTTTCATGGGATGAAATCCTATTTCTGCCAGGACGAATATGGTCAAATCGCACCGGTATATTCCATTTCAGCTGGACTGGATTATCCGGGTATAGGACCGGAGCATGCCTATCTTCACGATATCAACCGTGCAGAATATGTGGCAGTCACAGATCAGGAGGCAGTAGAAGCTTTCGAATATCTGTCGAAAATGGAAGGGATTATCCCGGCTATTGAAAGTGCACATGCGATTGCCTATGCGAAGAAACTAGCGCCTACAATGGAGCAGGATCAAATTATTGTAATAAATTTATCCGGCCGAGGTGACAAGGATGTTGCAGCTATTGCAAGGTACAGGGGGGTACAGATTCATGAGTAGAATTGAAAAAGCTTTTTTAAATAATTTAAATCAGGATGCAAATTCTCCTTACGAACCTAAGAAGGCTTTTATTCCATTTATAACCGCCGGTGATCCAAGCATTGAAGTAACAGAGGAATTGGTAATTCGTATGGCAGCGGCTGGGGCAGATATGATCGAACTTGGAATTCCGTTCTCAGATCCGGTAGCAGAAGGACCGGTGATTCAGGATGCAGATTACCGCGCGTTATCCGGCGGTGTAACAACGGACAAAATCTTTGATATGGTTGCTAGAATCAGGAAGGTATGTGATGTTCCCTTGGTATTTATGACCTATGCAAATCCGGTCTACACTTATGGAACAGAACGTTTTATGGATCAGTGTAAAAAGGTCGGGATTGATGGTATCATTGTCCCGGATGTACCCTTCGAGGAAAAAAACGAATTAAAACCCTATTGTGATAAATACGGCATTACCTTAATTTCCATGATTGCTCCAACCTCAAAAGACAGAATACATACAATAGCAATGGAAGCGGAAGGCTTTCTATACTGTGTATCTTCCATGGGTGTTACAGGTGTTCGAAGTGAAATCGGCAGTGGAGTGGAAGAAATGATTCATCAGGTGAAGGAAGTAAAGGATATTCCCTGTGCAATCGGTTTCGGAATCTCTACACCTGAACAGGCAGCAAAGATGTCTCGCATATCCGACGGAGTTATTGTGGGCAGTGCCATTGTGAAAATTATTGCAAATCATGGAAAGGATAGTGTTCCCCCTGTGATTGAATTTGTACAGAGTATGAAGAAGGCGATGACAAACACGAAAGTGTGAGATAATCGCTGACCTAATGTAAATAGAGCAGCCACCCTTGAAACGATCTGAATATACAAGGGTGGCTTTTTAAAGGTGCTTATTGTAATAATATAAAACCAGCAGTAGTATCTTCCTGTGTTAAGGCAGTTGTAGCAACAGCATTAGGAGTCAAATCTCTTATTTCTCCGTTACTAATGACAGCAATTAACTGATAAACACCATCAGTAATCGGCTTAAAAACAATATACTGATTTGGTTTATAATCGGATATTTTAATAACCTCATGATTTTCTAAATGAATGGCACAGATAATAGCTGTTTCATCGTCCTGCAATTCTAAATCAAGTTGATTAATGGTTAGACTTGAATGAGAGGTTAATTGGACACCGGTACCATAGTCACGATACACTAAATCATTCTGACAGTTTGAATCATCCTTTGAAAGTTTAACAGACAGTGCTTCCTGAGTAAGAGCTTCTTTAATACTTACTATAGTGTCAGGGTTATTATCATTATCCTTGTTTTGACAGCCAACGAGAGATAATACAAATAATAAAAGTAGTATTCTTTTAACTTTCATCCTTATTCCTCCTATGAGCATATGTCTATTGAGAATATGATCTATTTCTTTCTTGTATATTTTGCCTACAGACGCTTTATGCTATTATATCATTGAAGGTATATAACAATCCATATGGATTTGGAAAAATACAACATTTACAACAATAGATGTTTAAAAAGTTATAAATAATAGACATAAATAGTTATTAATTCGTAATTACAAAATAAATAGCTGCAAGGAAATTCCCAGGTTGTTTCACATTTATTTAAAAAATTCTTTTATATTATTTACGAATTAATAAAAAATGAATTATTTAAAAAATTATTTTTTAAAAAGGTATTGACATTGACGTTACGTAAAAGTATAGACTCTATTTTGCAAGGAGTTAATGCCAGAAAATAAAAAGTAAAGTGCATCAAAAAGCAAAACAGAACAGTTCAAAGTCAAATGGAGGTCATGATGGAATACACGATTCAAAAATTAAGTCAAATCGCTGGGGTAAGTACCAGAACACTTCGGTATTACGACGAAATTGGAATTCTTAAGCCGGCAAGAATCAATTCTTCGAAATACCGCATCTATGGGCAGGCAGAGGTGGATTTGCTGCAGCAGATCCTATTCTACCGAGAAATGGGTGTTAGTTTGGATACCATCAAGGATATTATAACTGCTCAGGATTTTAACGAACAAAAAGCACTGGAAAATCATCTTGTGAAGCTTCTTGCAGAAAAGAAACAGTTAGAATTGTTAATTCAAAACGTAAAAAAAACATTGGAGTATAAGAAAGGAAATATAAATATGAAGGATAACGAAAAATTCCAGGGCTTTAAGAAAAAACTAATTGACGAGAATGAGCAAAAGTACGGAAAAGAAATCAGAGAAAAATATGGTGATGATAAAGTGAATGAGTCCAATCAAAAGATGATGAATCTAACAAAAGAGCAATACGAGGAATTCGAAAAATTGGGTCAGGAGGTTCAAGACACACTGGAAGCAGCCTTTGCAACCGGAGATCCAGCAGGAGAATTAGGCCAAAAAACAGCCGAGCTTCATAAAAAATGGCTGACCTTCACCTGGAGCGAATACAGCAAGGAAGCCCACGCTGGATTAGCTCAAATGTATGTAGACGATGAACGCTTCACGTCCTACTATGACAAAAAACAACCAGGAATGGCTGCCTTTCTAAGAGATGCAGTTCATATCTACACCGGTATGAAAGCATAATTATAAAAGAAGCAATTGAAGAAGGCAACTAATTAATCATTACACTTAGATAACAAAAAACCTAGCGGTGAACTAAAACCGCTAAAATTAATCAAGGTTTTTAAAAACTTCTATCCCATAGAGGGAGGGGTACAGGTACGGCATAAGTTTTTCTTTACTTATGCCGTATGTTTGTATTTCTTTGCTAATCATAAGTATCAAAAACCAGCAAGTCGTCATAAGCTAGCAGCGGATGACATAATATTTATCATGTTAATATAATCATTACTTTCCTATAAAATTGTATAAGGAGATGTAACCATGTTTCATGAGCTTAAAAATTATACAACTAAACCTCAACTATATGCTCCAAACACAAATAAATTTTGGGATGATGAACATATCTCTAGGGGTATGTTGGAAGCTCACCTAAATCCAAACTGGGATGCAGCAAGCCGCAAACCTGAATTTCTCGATAAATCAGTAAATTGGATTACAAAAATTGTACCATCAGCTCAATATAAGTTTTTACTTGACTTAGGCTGCGGTCCTGGATTATATGCAGAGCGGTTTCGTAGTGCTGGATATTCTGTCACAGGAGTGGATTTTTCTAAACGATCCATTGCATATGCAAAGGAACAAACATTATTTAATAAAAGCAATATCGAGTACCATTACCAAAACTACTTGACAATTGATTATGTAGAACAGTTCGATGTAATTACATTAATATATTGTGATTATGCAGCGTTATCAATCACGGATAGGCTGATTTTATTGAGAAAAGTATATCAAGCATTAAGGCCGAACGGGAAATTTATTTTTGATGTATTTACACCTCGTATGAGAAAAGATGAAAATCGCTCATGGTATTATGAAGAGAGTGGATTTTTGAGCGAAAAGCCGCATATTTGCTTGGAATCCGTTTATCAATATGATGATAAAGATAATACAGAATTAAGGCAGTTTATTGTGATTACGGAAGAAACTATAAATTGCTATAATATATGGGACCATTTTTTTACTAAGGAATCACTGCTATTAGAAGTTCAGCCCGCAGGTTTCAAAGCATTTGAATTTTATGGTGATATTGCTGGTAAGGAGTTTTCAGATTTTGGAGAAACTATTTGTGGTGTTTTTACAAAGTAGGGGCTCGTCATTTACTTTTTGCTCAAGCTCTTAATGAGCTAAATCTACCATTTGATTTACATATATTCTCCAAAGGTGTCCATGGTTTAGGATTAGGCGAGGATGAACCTACGGTAGCAATCTGGCCAAAACTTTGTGAAAATTGGCTCAAGGATTATGTTGATATCTTAAAAGCCTGTATCCCACAGAGGGAGGGGAGTAGCTACTGCATAAGTGTTTGCTTTAAAGCAAATACGCCGCAGTACCTGCTCCCCTCCCTCTGTGTACACAACCTAAACCTAAGTTAAAAAAATCCTTTTTAATCAATCATCAGCGTTTAAGCAGCCTCACCCAATTTACATCTCATCCTTGGCAAGCCGTGCCTGCTCAAACTTATGGCTCCCAATGTGGCAATAACCCTCCGGATTCTTATCCAGATACTTCTGATGGTATTCCTCCGCAAGATAGTAATTCTGAAGAGGAAGCAGCTCAATAGCAATAGGTTTATCATATTTCGTCTGAAGCTCCTCCAAGGACTTCTTAATAACCTCAACATCATTATCATCTACGTAATAAATACCGGTTCTATATTGACTTCCGATATCATTACCCTGACGGTTCATTGATGTTGGGTTAATAACGTCATAGTATAGACTAAGGATAAATTCTAACCGGATCTGACTTGGATCGTAGAAAACCCGAACAGTTTCTGCATGTCCTGTATTATTATGGCAAACCTCCTGGTAAGTGGGATTTTCCGTATTACCATTTGCGTAGCCTACATCTGTTTTCACAATACCCTGGATACATGAGAGATATTTTTCAGTCCCCCAAAAACAACCACCGGCAAGATAGATTTCCTTTAACTGATTCCTAGATTCCATTTGTTATTTACTCCTTTATCTACTGTTAATTATTTATTTTTCTCTAGATTTTTACTAAATAATTTAAAAAGTTCATTTACCAGTAATGGGATTAGCGCAAAGCCCAATGCAATACCCCATTCGGTTAAACTTAAGTTATGAACACCAAAGGCATCAGCCAATGGAGGTATGGTGATAACCACTAGCTGCAGCAGTATACCGACAATTATGGCTCCAATTAAATATATATTTGAAAATAAGCCAATCTTAAGAATTGATTTCCCAAAGTTTCTCATAGATAAGGAATAAAATAATTGAGAAGCTGCTAAGACCACAAAAGCCATGGTTCTTGCATAAGGCAGAGCTGTTTCTAAAGCCGCTTCGGATAACATTTTGCCACCGATTTCATATCCATGATGGGAAAGTCCATAGTAAAAGGCATATAGGGTTAGTAAACCAATTAAAATACCGCCAACAACAGCACGCACGCCTGCGCCCTGTGCAAAGAAGCTTTCTTTGGGGTTACGCGGTCGTTGCTTCATGACATCTTTGTCTCCAGGATCAATTCCCAGAGCGATAGCCGGGAGTGAGTCTGTTATCAGGTTGACCCATAGAATCTGTGTTGCAAGTAAAGGAATAGGCCAATTAAAGAGGATGGAAAGAAAGATTGTAATAACCTCACCCAGATTACAGGATAAGAGGAATACCACAGACTTTTTAATATTATTGTATATGTTACGTCCTTCCTCAATGGCATGAACAATTGTTGTAAAGTTATCATCAGTAAGAATCATATCACTGGCACCCTTTGCTACGTCGGTTCCGGTAATACCCATAGCAACCCCTATATCAGCATACTTTAAGGAGGGAGCATCATTTACTCCATCACCGGTCATGGATACGATATTTCCTTTTGATTTAAAAGCACGAACAATCTTCACCTTGTGTTCGGGAGATACTCTAGCAAATACCCGATATTTATTGATTTGATCGGAAAAAGCATCCTCTGGGATCTCATCGACCTCAGCACCTGTAATGCTCTGATCAAGAGAATTTGCAATACCAAGTTCTTTCGCAATGGCTACGGCTGTATTCTTATGATCACCGGTAATCATAATTGGTGTAATTCCCGCCATGATGGCTTCACGAATTGAATCCTTTACTTCTAATCTTGGTGGATCAATCATACCAACTAAACCTAAAATGGTCAGATCCTTTTCCATATCTTTCGCAGCAAGAACCACATTAGTATCTTTATATGCTACACCCAGAACGCGGAGTGCATTATCTGACATTTCCTCTGTGATTTTATGGAATTGTGCTTTGAGAGCATCCGTTAAAGGAACAACCTGACCATTAACCAGAGCGGAAGAGGAGATTTTAAATATATTATCAATAGCTCCCTTGGTATGCACCCGGTAATGATCGTTTTCTACATTCAAGGTTGACATGAGCTTCCGATCGGAGTCGAAGGGGTTTTCAGAGACTCTTTTGTATTTATTATGAAGTTCATTTCGTGGCAAATTGAATTTATCACCTAGCACAATGAGTGCAATTTCAGTCGGATCGCCGGTACCCTGTCCATTAATATAAGTAGCATCCGAACAAAGAACGAGGGATTTTATCAATTCGACTTCCTCAGGAGTAGCTGTGAGCTGATCCTCTGTTTGAGGGATTTCATGTAATTTGCCTGAGGTATATGCAGCAACAACCGTCATTTTGTTCTGAGTTAGGGTACCAGTTTTATCGGAACAGATGATATTTACAGAGCCTAAGGTTTCAACTGCTGGTAATTTCTTAACAATGGCATTGATCTTAGACATTCTTGTTACACCTAGCGCAAGCACAATTGCAACAATTGCTGCGAGTCCTTCTGGAATAGCAGCAACAGCAAGACTGATTGCAGTAAGGAACATCTCAAATAAATCCCTTTTCTGAATTAAGGCTATTAAAAATATTACAACGCAGATACCAATTGCCAGATAACCAAGAATACGCCCCAGCTCATCAAGTCTCTTTTGAAGGGGAGTCATCTCGGTATTATCTTGTTCCAGAATAGTCGCAATCTTTCCAATCTCGGTATCCATAGCAGTTGCAACTACGATTCCTTCGCCGCGTCCATAAGTAGTTAAGGTTGAGAGAAATGCCATATTCGATTTATCACCGATTGGGGTCTTGGGATCATGAAATATGTTACTAGCATCTTTCGAGGAGGGTACAGATTCTCCCGTAAGTGCGGATTCCTCAATCTGCAAATTAGCACTTTCAATCAGCCGAAGATCAGCTGGGACATATCGGCCGGCATCTAATAAAACAATGTCACCAGGGACAACTTCCTCAGAAGTGATTTCAACTGCTTTACCATCCCGTCGAACAACTGCTTTTGGTGTGGTCATCTTTTGCAAGGCTTCCACTGCTTTTTCTGCTTTGAACTCCTGAAAAACACCAATCGTTGCATTTAAAATAATAACTAATAGAATAATGATGGAATCCGTGTATTCTCCGATCACCGCAGTGATCACCGCAGCAGCGATCAACACATAGATGAGCATATCCTTTAGTTGGGATAAAAATAGGGAGAGAATACTTTTCTTTGGTTTACCCTTCAATTTGTTTAAACCATACTGCTCGAGACGTCTTTTTGCTTCGGCATCGGATAAACCAAGCTTATCATTAACCCCGAATTCCTGAAGCACCTCGATATTGGATTTCATAAACCACATAATTACACCTCTTTCGCTGTTATGATTATTATAGTACCTAATAAAATATGCTTTATGCCATGTTGCTCAGATAAATAATACAAAAAACAGAACTCGTGTATTCTCCTAAAGATTTGTTATCAATGTAGTAATTTTACCTAAAAAAGGTAAATATATTCCATGTACTTAGTATATCCTAATTTTATTTGAAAGAAAAGTAAAAATGTTTGCTTTTATAGGATCTATGTGTAAAGAATGTAGAGGATCGATATACCTAGAAAAATAGAACGATGTGTTATATTTGACATCATATAATAACATCAGTATAATTGAAAGGTGAAATGTTCCAATCATCTATTATGGATCATAATTTTTTCCTGGGAGTCATATGAAAAATAGAAGGGTTTGGTGAAAGTGTGACTTATATTAATAAAATATTAAAAACATATGATATTAGCAAGGATATTAGAAATTACCTGGCCTTTGCAATACTGGTTATCGCTGTAATTTTAACCTGCTTTATTATCAATTTTATATTAAAGCATGTCTTTATTCGAATTATATCTAAGCTGATTTTACGTGATAGATTCCAATGGGACGATGTACTTGTGAATCGAAAGGTATTGGAACGACTGGCGAATATCGTTCCAGGAATTATTATTCATATGTACTCACCGGCTTTTGAGAAAATGGAAGTAATTGTGCAAAGGATTGCATCTATATATATACTACTGATGCTATATTTACTTGTTAACTCTGCACTGGATGCCGTAAATGATGTGTATATCACTCATCCTATCTCAAAGGTTCGTCCAATGAAGGGTATTTTGCAGGTGACAAAGATAATATTATACGCTATGATTTCCATTGTTTTGCTAGGAACCATGATGAATCAGAATCCACTCCTTTTACTTAGCGGAGTGGGAGCTTTGGCGGCGGTGTTTTCCTTTGTATTTAAGGATTCTATTCTTGGCTTTATCGCTGGGATTCAATTAACCTCAAATGATATGCTTAGAATTGGTGATTGGATTGAGATGACAAAGTATGGAGCCGATGGCGATGTTGTAGATATTACCTTAAACACAATAAAGGTACAAAACTTTGATAAAACAATTGTAACGATACCAGCTTATGCACTTGTGTCCGATTCGTTTCGAAATTGGAGAGGTATGCTGGAATTTGGAGGCCGACGTATTAAACGCTCCATTTATATCGACATGAACAGTATTACCTTTTGTACACCACAGATGCTGGAGAATTATAAGAAGATTAATTATTTGAAAGATTATATCACGGAAAAACAAGCAGAATTAGAGTACTATAATTTGATTAATAATAAGGAAGAAAGTTTAGCGAATGGCAGACACCTTACCAATATAGGTACCTTTCGCGTCTATATCCAATTTTTCTTAAATGACAACCCGAATTTGAGCCATGAAATTCCACTCATGGTACGCCAATTACCTCCGGGTGAAAATGGTTTGCCTCTGGAAATTTACGCGTTTACAAAAACGATAAACTGGACAGAATATGAGACAATCCAAGCAGATATCTTCGATCACATTTTCTCAGTGGCAGGAGAGTTCGGAATAAGAATTTTCCAGAATCCAACGGGATTTGATATGAGAAATCAATTACGAGAAAAAGAATAGAAGCAAAAATAGTAAGGGCAGAGATAACTTTATCTCTGCCCTTACTATCTGTGTGCTTTTTAAGGCACGTTTGTCTCATTCAGTTTTTAGTGCATTAATTCAATTATTACTGAGAAATTACTATAATCTTTTTTTAGAAATAATCTGTCCAAAGCTTATCATCTCCCAATCTTCCAAGAATGTTTGCGGTTTGTAATTCTGAGACGAAATTACAAATATCTATTCTTTTTTTATAGATACGAAGAACTTGACATATTTTGTGATGAATTTCATAAATGATAAATTAATTTTTACATTAATTCTTACAAATCAACCAGACGAAGCTGATATTTATTGTACATGTTTATGATTATCATCTGAATTGAAGTTCTTATTTCGTATCTGATATTAGTATGTCACATGATAAAAAATATATACGAGAGCGTCAAAAAAATATTGAGGTAAATTATTCCAGAAAAATAAGAGCCATTCTTTACAGTTTTAATCGATGGAAGATTGACGTCTTTTGATCACCTTTAATCTTGTGAATTCTTCTCGTTCTTTTTCTTCCAATGCATTTTGTATTTCATTTACCAGGTTGGTATAAAAGGGAATGGTTATATTTTTTAAAGCATTAGCACGTTTTTGCGTTTTATTGATATTGGTAGCCAAGCGGTAAGCGGAATTCTCAATCGCAGACAAGCGAATGGTAAGCTCCTTTACCTTAACAAAACGTTTTGTAGCTTCATCCAAGGATGATCTAGTTTGGAAAAAAGCATAAGTGGGTTTTCCGGGAGAGGTGTCGTATTCCACCAGAGGGATTTCAGTTCCCATGATACTTCGTTGTTTGATTTCAATGGATTTCTCTTCCGGAATCGTGTTACTAAGCTCAGAGACAGTATTAATTCCCATTTCGATATTGGCCTGCTGCAATGCAAGATAAGCGCTGGAGAAGGTGCTATCAATCTCAGTTTGGATATTTTTTGCATTGTCAATTAATTCCAAGAGCTCCCTCATTAAAATATTACGTTTTTTATCCATTAATTCGTAGCCCTGTTTTGCTAATTTTAATGAATTCTTTGCAGATATAAGATTTCCCTTGGTGGGAAAGGTATTTGGATTCACGAAGATCACCTCAATTCGCTAACTTTGATTCAGGGTAAAATATTTATCCAGAATCTTAGTATCAATACGGTCTAATTCTTCTCTTGGGAGGATGGATAACAGCTCCCAGCCTTTATTCAGGGTCTGAATCATGGTCCGATCCTCCGTCGGTCCCTGGGAAAGGAAGCTATGTTCCAGTGCTGCACCGAATTTTAGATATTGCTTATCGAGAGGTGATAATTCGTCCTCTCCAATAACACTTGCCAGACCTCTAACATCTCCCACATGTGCGTAAGAAGAGAAGAGTTGGTTGGCAAGATCTTGATGATCCTCTCTGGTGTAACCCTTTCCGATACCATCCTTCATTAAACGGGACAGAGATGGCAGAATACTAATGGGAGGATAAACAGCTTTTTGATGCAGTGATCGCTCCAATACAATTTGACCTTCGGTAATATATCCGGTCAAATCAGGGATAGGGTGGGTTATATCATCGTTTGGCATAGTAAGAATCGGTATTTGAGTAACAGAACCGGAACAGCCCTGTACAATACCGGCTCTTTCATAAAGCGTAGCCAGCTCACTGTATAAATATCCCGGATACCCCTTTCTACTTGGTATTTCTCCTTTCGAAGAGGAAACCTCACGCATTGCCTCCGCAAAGGAGGTCATATCCGTAAGGATGACTAAGATATGCATTCCCTTTTCAAAAGCCAGGTATTCCGCGGCAGTTAACGCAACCTTTGGCGTAATAAGACGTTCAACCACTGGATCATTGGCAAGATTTAAATACATCACCACATGAGAGCTGGCTCCGCTTTCTTCAAAGGTTCTTCGAAAAAATTCTGCTACATCATGCTTTACGCCCATGGCGGCGAATACAATGGCAAATTCCTCAGTGGAATCTTCTCCTAAGGAAGCCTGCTTAACAATCTGAGCAGCCAATTGGTCATGGGGCAGACCATTACCAGAGAAGATGGGAAGTTTCTGGCCACGAATTAGTGTTGTTAAGCAATCGACAGCAGAGATTCCCGTTTTTATATAGTTTCGTGGATATTCCCGTTTACAGGGATTTAGCGGAAGACCGTTGACATCCTTTTTTACCTCTGGGATAATATTGCCTAGTCCATCGATGGGTTGACCCACACCGTTAAACACACGACCCAGAATATCCGGAGATAACCCGACCTCCATGGGATGACCCGTCAGTTTTGTATGAGTGTTAAACAAGGACATATCCTCAGTGCCTTGAAACACCTGAATGATTGCCTTATCTTCGTATAGTTCTACGATACGGCCAATTTTTTTCTTATTACCCTCAACAGTTAATTCCACGATTTCATCAAAGGAGGCATCCCGAATGCCCTCCAGGGCAATTAGGGGGCCGTTAATTTCACTTAATCCTAAATACTCAATTCCCATAGCATAAACCCTTTCCAAGGACTGTCGTTAGACATGCCCTATGCGTTCGTTTTCATGATGTTATCATAGAATTCATCAATCAGCTTTTTGTAATCATCAAATTTACTTAGCTCATCATTCGCCACATCATATTTAATCGAAATGATTTTGTCGTAGATCTGACCTGATTTCAGCAATGACATTGGCATGCTTCGGTCAATTAATAGCTTTGATTTTTGATATAGGTAGAGAATAGTCTGCATCATCTTTAGTTGCTTTGCCATAGGTACGTAAGTATCGGAAGGATGATAAGCATTTTGCTGCACAAATCCTAATCGGATTACCCTGGCTATTTCCAGTACAAGCTTCTGATCATCCGGAAGAACATCACTACCAATTAATTTAACAATTTCATTTAGTTGATTTTCCTGGGTTAGGATACTTAGCAACTGGTTTCTGCAATCTACAAAATCCTCACCTACATTCTTTGTATACCAGGGAGCAAGGTCAGTTACATATTCGCTGTAACTGGTGAGCCACTGGATCGCAGGGAAGTGTCTGGCATAAGCGAGGGATTTATCGAGAGCCCAGAAGCAGCGAACGAAACGCTTGGTATTTTGTGTTACCGGTTCTGAGAAGTCACCACCCTGAGGAGATACGGCACCAATAATAGATACGCTGCCATCCGTAAAGTTCAAATTCTGCATAAAGCCTGCTCGTTCATAAAAGGCAGACAATCTGGAGGCAAGATAGGCAGGAAAGCCTTCTTCAGCAGGCATTTCCTCCAAACGACCAGAAAGCTCCCGGAGAGCTTCAGCCCAACGAGAAGTAGAATCTGCCATGATAGCTACGTGGTAACCCATGTCACGGTAGTACTCAGCAAGCGTAATTCCTGTATAGATACTGGCTTCACGGGCTGCCACCGGCATATTTGAAGTATTGGCAATTAAGGTAGTACGATCTAACAGCGGATTGCCGGATCTGGGGTCTACTAATTTAGTGAAGTCCTCCAGTACCTCCGTCATCTCATTGCCACGTTCACCGCAGCCGATATAGATAATTATATCCGCATCACACCACTTGGCAAGCTGATGCTGTGTCATGGTTTTACCGGTACCGAATCCACCCGGGATAGCAGCAGTGCCACCCTTTGCGATAGGAAATAGGGTATCTAGAATTCTCTGGCCAGTTAATAAGGGGCGGTCAGAAGGATAGCGCTTTGCAGTTGGGCGTGGAACACGAATTGGCCATTTTTGAGTTAGGGTCAAAACTTTTTCTACACCCTTTCCATCAATGATCGTTACAATGGGATCATTAATCGTATAAGCTCCATCTGGTACAACCTTTGTAACGGTGCCGGTGATATTCGGCGGAACCATGGATTTATGAATAACTGCTCTGGTCTCAGGAACTTCTGCAATAATAGTTCCACCATAAATCCTATCCCCAGGTGCAACAGTAATATGAACATCCCACAATTTCTCAGTATCTAAGGATTCTACGCTAACACCCTTGGAGATAAATGCACCCGATTGTCTTGCAATTTCCTTCAGTGGACGCTCAATACCATCAAAAATATTACTGATAATGCCGGGAGCCAGAGTAACAGAAATAGCAGCACCTGTGCCGGTCACTTCATCTCCTGGTCGAAGACCTGAGGTTTCCTCATAAACCTGGATCGTTGCCTTTGTGGAGGTTAAACCGATAACCTCGCCTACCAGCCTATCTTTACCGACCAAGACCATTTCACCCATTTTAAAGTCCAGATTTCCACCGACAAATACAATTGGTCCATTAATACCAAATATTTTACCTGTTACATTCATAAGGATTTATCCTTTCAATCGTCTTTGCAATCGTTAATTGCATAACTTCATACTAATATGTTTTGCAATTGTTTAGTCTTTACAGAGTAAAGCTACCTTTTGCTTCTTCAATCTTTGTTAAAAAAGAACTGTCTATTAATATACTATGAGAAGAAATCACAGCCCGGATACCACCAATAAAATCACGATCACTTAAGGTTAGGGTAGTAGAAGTTCTTTGCTCTAATCTGCTGATCCTGTCTTGATCCGAAGGGTTGATGTAGATTTTAATCGAGTCGCCCTTTGCAAATTCAAGAGCATCCTGGATTAGGTCATATAGTAGATCTTCGTATTCGTCGGTTTTCATAAATTCTAGGAGCCTTAATTTGACTTCTTCAAATATTTCATCCGACATTTCAGCAGTTCTTTCTAAAACCAAACGGCGGATCTCCATAGAGGCAGCAGACAGTCTGCGGTTTCTTTCCCGAAGAATATGATCAGATTCGATGCGAAAATTTGCTTCAGCCTTGCGTAAAGCAATTTCCTTCCGATCCTCAAAATTTCTTTGTAATATTTTTTTGTATTCTTCCACAATTTCAATATTCTGCTTTGTGGCACTATCAATTACGGAAGAATAAAAATGCTCTAATTTTTCATCTAAAGTCATAGAACCGACCTTACCTTTCTGCGTTATATTAAGTACATAAACGATAGGATGTTGTGTGATTATGATTATAGTTTCAAACCTATGGCTTCATTTACATAGGCAGTGATAAAATCAGGTCTGCGACCTGTACCATGTCGATCCGGAATCTCAACAACTAAGGGAATACGTTTGTTTAGCTTAATATCATTAATAATTTCCGGAAACTCGTTACTCAGCTTTTCAGTAATGAGAATGATACCGATGGTATTGTCAGCTAATACCTGTTCTAAAGCAGCTTTAAGCTCCGGCCGTGTGTGTACCACAACACCGTTGACACCGGATAGCTTCATTCCTGTATAAGTGTCTATATTATCGCTGATTAAATACATTCTCATCAGGTAGCCTCCTAGCTTAAGATCATCAGAGAGATAATTAAACCATAAAGGCAAACGCCTTCTGCCATAGCTACAAAGATTAAGGATTTACCCATGATCGAAGAATCCTCACTGATCGCACCAAGAGCAGCAGAAGCAGAGGAAGCTACTGCGATACCACCACCAATACAGGATAAACCTGTGGAGAGGGCTGCAGCCATATATTTCCACCCGTCTGTTGTAGCTGCAACAGCTCCGGTTGCTTCAGCCGCAGAAACCTTACCTGTAAACATCATGATATTTGCAATGATTAAAATACTAAAAAAAGCAAAGACATTAAAACCGAGTGCGGCCTTATAGCTTCCCTTCGTTTTCTTGCTGTACAAAAATGTACCGAAAGGGATAATGATGCTTAATAATAGAGCACTGATAAGAACAATTTTGATCGTCATGTTAAGTTCCTCCTTATGTTTAGGTGTTTTTATTTTTTAATTTACTTTTATAGGATTTGAATTCTTTCCCATTTCCCTTATAGAAACGGCTGAACATCTCATAGTATTCCAAACGAAGTACCTGAATTCCAACGATTAAGCCCTCCATACCTGCTACGAAGATATTTCCAAGCAGGAGAATCAAAATATTTGGATGGCCGGTTTCTTCACCTGCTAACAGCATAACAACAGCCATCATTCCTGCATGGCTTAGTGCAAAGGCACCAATACGAAGGAAGGATATGGTATTCGTTAAATAACTAAGTAAAACCTCAAAAAGTTCGAAGAAAGTCTCCATAAAGAACATGGCTTTATGCTCCGGAAAAACCTTGGCTTTTTTCTCGATTAGATGAGTTAAGGGCTCTTTGAAGAAAATCAGCATCAGTGGTAATCCAAAAAAGATAATCATTAGGATTAATCCAGGTAATGCTTTGCCAGTGAAAATAAATGCGATGCTTGTGATTAAAGCTGCATAAAATAAGAGACCTGCAACTCCGTTAGTATCAAATAAAACCCGTCCCCAATCCTTAGCCTTAATGCCGTTGATAATGTTAAAAACCATAGCAAGAAGGATGAGAAAAACACCAAAGCCTACGGCTGTAATCAGCACGGTCATAACATTCTCTCTAGGTGAAAGCCAGATCGCGTCAATCCAGTGTTCAAATCCAAATACACTACCATACATAAATCCAAAGATGGTGGAAAAAACACCGGCAAGGGAGATGATTGCTGCAAGGTTCATATGCTTTATCTTATATAGAAGAGCACCACCGATAACTAAGCAGAGTCCCTGACCAACATCTCCGAACATGATTCCAAAGATAATAGAGTAGGTTATTGCTACAAAAGAAGTTGGATCAATCTCGTTATAGGCCGGTAAACCATACATCTTTATAAACATCTCAAAGGGCTTGAATATTTTAAGGTTTTTTAATTTGGTAGGAGGCTTTTTGTCCTCATCTGCCTGACCATCATCAATTACACAGTAAACTTGACTGTCAGTTTCGGCTTCCTTTAGTAATTTTCCGGAATCCTCATCAGAAATCCAACCGCATATGATATAAAATACTTCATTTTTACCTTTATCCCTGGTACAGGCAGCCATCTTTCTGACCTCAAAATTATTGGAGAGAGTACATACGGTATGGTGAGCTAGTTCCAGTTCCTCAGAAATATGATTCAAGCGTTCATTAATGTCCTTATAAATTTCATTTAGTTCGTTGTTGATTTCAGTGATTTTATCTTTGATCGAATTAAAGGATTCTTCCGGTGTTCCTTCATAGGCATCCGGGATTTTCACCCGTTCAAAATGAAGGGAGGCATAGATAGCATCTATTTTTATTGCCTCATTCGCCGGCACAAAATAAATGCCCCAGACATAATCCCTATCCCGCTCGCATTCATAGAACACTGTGTTTAAATTATCGTATACAAATTTCGAAAAACGGGTATAAAATTCATGCGGAACCTTACCAAATCGGTATTTGATAAATTTTAAATTAATTATTTGATGAATATTATAATCCAAGTGACGGAAATGCTCTATCTGTGTTAATAATTCATTAAATTCCCTACGCTGATTCTTTAATTCATGTTTCTTAACATTGATGTCGGATAGCATAGCGTAGGCGGAGTTAATGACGTCAGCAGCAACTTCCGGTGCCATTAGTTGATCTGGTGGTATTTGAGGATGCCCCAGCTTTTTAACCAGATCCTCCGATTTACTGATTAATTCCTTATAAGGGTTGACTTCAACAAAAGGCCTTAAGTTGTAGGAGGTACTAAGCTCTGTTAAAGCATTTTCAAGATGGATATCATACTTCGTCAGATAGGTATTCACAACTCGGTCAAAGTCGTTTCTCGGTCCGGTGATACTAATAAATCTCATCTTTTCAATCATGATCTATCCCCCAGTACTATAGTTGATGAAGGTATTCTTGCTTCTTTTTAAGATCTAATCCGTATCTAATACATTCCAAGGCAGAGGTTAGCATGCTGATCTCCTTATCCTTGCGGAAAAGATAGTAATTAACAACAGTCATTGAGGCTGGATACCTGGTCATGTTGTAGAGGTAAATCCGGTTGATAATCCGGTCGTACTCCTGTTCCATGGTACCATCCCTAAGATATTTGACAAAACCTTTATATTTTGTTGCGCTTAAAATGTTCATAAACTCATCCAAGGTAAGCGCCGCTACCAGTTTTGAGAGCTGTGCTATTGTTAGCTTATAACTGATGGGTATTAAATAGGTAAAGATATCAGTAGAGTTCATATCATACATCTTCTTTGAACGGTATATCCACATGATGTTCAATAGGTCAATTTCTACGCCCAGCCGGTTGGTGAAGGCCTTGCAATTATTTCCCGTTAATATTTTATCCTTCATTCTCCAGGATTTAGTAAAATAATAAACATCCAAAGCCATTTCGTAGTCAAAAGAGGAAATGTTTGCTTTATTACTCAGTTTTGCTAGGAGTTTATAATACTGTGTGTTTTTTAAAGTGTTCATGTATTCTTCCATTGATCTGGAGGTAGAGAGCTTGGCAATATCAATCTGAGAATGCTTTGTGAAAAAAGGATGAAATAAGGAAAGGTCATAGGCACTTTCATTCGTATGAAGTAATCGAATACAGGCTTTTAACACATTGACCTCATATCGAAAGAAGATAAGCTCAAGATCCTTTCTCTGCATATCATTTGCGAAGCGGTAAATTCTTGTGTAATCAAGATAAAGTCCATTAATAAAAATTCGTTCCGCCTCTCCTCGATGTATTTCCTGCTCATCATACTTTTGGAATAAATCGTGATAACCCGGATGCTTTTTTAAATAAGAAATCAGATCTGCAACAGATTCTAAATTGGAGATATGAATAAAATCCTCTTTGCTGATCAGCCTTGTTTTCATAGCCTTTACTTTGGTATTTATGCCACTATAAGAGATAGAAGTATCCATATTAATAACCATGCCTTTCTCAATATCTGGCTTTATGCAAGATTATGCTCTGATATACTTTTTCCACTAAGTCATCATGATTTTTATAATAGGATGCTTCTAAATCAGCAAGCTGTTTGTTACTGCAATCGATTAAGTGTTTCTTTTCAACCTCGATTTCCTGTTCGGCTTTTGCCAGTAATTTTTCTATTTTGATACGATTTTTTTCTGCTATGTCAGCTTCCATCTTTGCAATTGCTTTTTCATTTTCTTCAAAAAGTTCGTTTTTTTCATCATTTGCACGTTCTATAATTTGATTTGCTTTTTTTTCTATATCAAATAAAAGACCAATCACCTTTTCCATATACAAGCCTCCATCTCTTTTCTATGGAAGCCAAACTAGGCCTCCTACTAATCGACAAGCGATATAGAACAATCATACAACTTCTACAAATAAATGCAATAGGTATTTTGCAAAAATGTTCATATGTACTAATATCCCTTCATAAATATTAGTTATCTTTTAACTATGAGGATATAATTCTGTCGTTACCACTAAGAGTATTAGGAAATGTGTATTTGGTGTGTGAAAAGTTTGTCGAATAAAAAAGTAAATAAATGCTATTAAATTCCAGAATAATCAAGGGACTGGGTAGGTTTTTGTTGAAGATGGTGCATTTCATGAAGAAAAATGACATTTTTTAAGTTTTATTTGTGAAAAACTATCATAGACAAATAATGGTTTCGGGTATATATTAATTACATTATTGCTTGTGAACAAGTAGAATCATTGAGATGGGAAGGAGGGTAATATAATGATGATAGGATATAGAAAAACAAAGAATTTATTAAAGGTACTCTTTGCTGTTGTTATTTTTATACAAGTCGTATCATCCTGTATTTATGTACAGAATATTACACTCGATGCCTATAAAAATACAAGAACAAAAAAAGTTGAGGAGCTTAAAAATTTCAGTTATTCTTTTCATAAGGGGGAAGAAACAGTTGTAGATCCGAGTTCAGGGGATCGTGAATTTTCTGCAAATGAAATTTTTGATCATTCAACCTTTTTATTTTTTTTGTTAATAATTAAAAATCTGTTAACACTATTCTCAAAACTAATAGTAATTCTGTCCTTCTTTCAATTTTTCTTATATATCAGGGGATGGATTATTTTAGTTTCTCAAGTTAAGTTTCGATTTTTTGTCATGCGATATTTACAGCTTGTGGACGGCAAAAAAAATCAACTAGTTTTCCAATAATTATTATTTTAAGGAGTTACCGTTATATTTGATCGCCAACGTGGGTAGAATTTGTTGGTGTTTCTTTGTATGCGTTTATTTCATATGGAAATGTTTTGTAAAAAATTAAAAAGGAGGTGAAAATTATGCAGGACTTAGCAGAAAGACTTGTTGAAGAATTGCAGACTAAAACCATTTTTACAATGAATCTTTTCGGTATAAAAATACCGATATCAGAATCAATTGTGGTTACATGGGGTATCATGGCGGTTTTAATGATTTTAACATTAATATTTGTAAGAAACCTGAAGTTGGTACCGGGAAAATCACAAACAGTAGTGGAATACTTGATCGGATTTATAAATGACTTTTTTACCGATATTCTCGGTGAGCATGGTAAGCGTTATATCCCATATCTGGGAACAGTACTAATTTATTTGGCTGTTTCAAATTTGATGGGGCTTTTTGGAATCAAACCTCCGACGAAAGACTTAAATGTAACCGCGAGTCTTGCCATTATGAGCATTATTCTGGTTGAATACTCTGGTATCCATCAGCATGGTATCAAAGGATATTTTAAAAATTATGGTCATCCAATGCCAGCAATGTTGCCCTTTAATATTTTAGAGTTATTCATCAGACCATTATCATTATGTATGCGACTTTTTGGAAATATGTTTGGTGGATTTGTAATTATGGAATTAATAAAGCTGGCAATTCCAGTTTTAATTCCAGTACCATTAAGTTTTTATTTTGATATTTTTGACGGTTTATTGCAAGCATATGTATTTTGCTTTTTAACAGCATTATTTATGCAGGAAAAATTAGAAACATAGGTAATCTAAAAACAAAAAATGAAAGAAGAATAGGAGAAATGAGATGTCAGCATTAATAGGAATTGGCGCAGGAATTGCGGTTTTAACAGGGTTAGGAGCGGGAATTGGTATCGGTTTAGCAACTTCTAAGGCAACAGAAGCAATTGCAAGACAACCGGAAGCAAAAGGTGATATTAATAAAACATTAATTCTTGGTTGCGCATTAGCAGAGGCAACAGCTATTTATGGTTTAGTAATTGCATTCTTAATTATTTTCGTACTATAGTTTAAGTGTTTAAGTAGTTTAAGTGTTTAAGTTTAAAGGAGATGAAAATATGTCAGCATTAATAGGAATTGGAGCAGGAATTGCAGTTTTAACAGGTTTAGGAGCAGGTATTGGTATCGGTTTAGCAACCGCTAAGGCAACAGAAGCAATTGCAAGACAGCCAGAGGCAAAGGGTGATATAAATAAAACCTTGATATTAGGTTGCGCCCTAGCAGAGGCAACAGCTATTTATGGCTTGGTAATTGCCTTTTTAATTATCTTCGTTTTATAAAGTAGTCTTAGGAGGGAAAATAATGATATCCATAAATGCAACAAACATAATATTTAACATGATTAATATTATTGTTTTGTTTGTTTTCTTCCGCGTATTTCTTTTTAGGCCTGTAAACAATATTATAGAAAGCAGAAAAAAGGTTATTCTTGATTCCTTAGAGGATGCTGACCATAAAAAGGCTGAGGCTTATAAGTTAAAATCAGATTATGAGGCAGAGCTAAAACAAGCTGGTAATCAGGCTGGTAATATCATAAAAGAAGCTCGTGAGCGAGCTGAGGTTGAATATAATAAGATACTTCAGGAAGCTAAAATTGAATCAGTTAAAGTAATGGAAGAAGCAAATAGAGTAATTGAACTTGAACGAAAGAAATCCATGGAAAGTGCTCAAGCTGAGATCGCTGGTATTGCTATGCTTGCAGCTGCGAAGGTCATCAAAAAGAATGTGGATGACAACACCAATAAGGAGTTTCTTGATGACTTCTTAAAAGAAGTAGGTGCTGCAAAATGATAAGTCAACGTGCAATAAATTATGCAAAGATATTAGATTCCTTGAACGTAGTGAAAGCAGACTTAGATGCAGCGAAAAAGCTATTGTTTAATTGCAAAGAATTAATGGAGGTTTTAGAGAACCCGGCAATTAAAAAGAAGGAAAAAGAATCTGTGATTGATGAAATCTTTGATCCTGAGATAGCGAAATTTATAAAATTATTGTGCGAAAATCAGATGATTCAAGTTTTTGCAGAAATCATGGAAGCATACGATGAAATTGTATTTGAACATAATAACACGTTAAAAGCAAAGTTAATCTATGCCGTTAAGCCAGAGGACGATAAACTTGCTCAGATTAAGAGCATGCTCTGTGAAAAATATAAAAAAACTGATGTATTTCTTGAACTAGAAGAGGATGCTTCGCTGATTGGTGGTTATGTATTGTATGTAGGAGATACGGAATATAATAAAAGCATCAAAGGCGCTCTATCAGAAATGCAAAAAACTCTAATTGGGAGGTGAAGTGTTTGAGTAACATGAATCAAAGTGATATTATTTCAGTTTTGAAAAATGAAATACAGGATTATGAAATAAAAACAACAATAAAAGAAACCGGAACAGTCATTAGTATTGGTGATGGTATAGCAAATGTATACGGATTAGATAAAGCAATGTACGGTGAACTTGTTGAATTCGAGACAGGAGTTCGTGGAATCGTACAAAATATAAATATGAAAACCGTTGGCTGTGTTTTATTAGGCTCAGACTACGGACTGAAAGAAGGATCTAAGGTTGTAAGGACGAAAAAGAGAGCCGGTATTCCCGTATCAGACCAAGTAATCGGTAGAGTACTTAATGCACTTGGCAACCCGATCGATGGTAAAGGTGCTATTGAAGCGAGTGAGTATTTTCCTATTGAAAATGAGGCGCCTGGTGTTTGTACCAGAAAACCGGTTACGGTACCTTTACAGACAGGAATTTTGGCGATTGACTCTATGTTTCCAATTGGTAGAGGTCAGCGTGAGCTTATTATCGGTGACCGCCAGACAGGTAAAACCTCCATCGCAATCGATACCATCTTGAACCAGAAGGGGCAGGGTGTGATTTGTATCTACGTTGCGATTGGACAAAAGGCATCTACAGTTGCTAAAATTGTAAATACCTTAACAAAGCACAGCGCGATGGAATACTCCGTTGTTGTATCCTCCTCTGCAAGTGACCTGGCACCATTACAATATATTGCGCCTTACTCCGGTACTGCAATCGCAGAATACTTCATGAAACAGGGCAAAGATGTATTGATTGTTTATGATGATCTGTCAAAGCATGCGGTGGCTTACCGTACGATGTCATTATTATTAGAAAGATCTCCGGGCCGTGAGGCATATCCGGGTGACGTTTTCTACTTACATTCCAGATTATTGGAGAGATCCTGTCGTTTGGATGATGAGTACGGCGGAGGCTCTATCACAGCATTACCAATTATTGAAACTCTTGCTGGTGACGTGTCCGCCTATATTCCAACTAATGTCATCTCGATTACAGATGGTCAGATTTTCCTGGAGAGTGAGCTCTTTTTCGCAGGAAACAGACCAGCAGTAAACGTTGGTCTTAGCGTATCCCGTGTTGGTGGTGCGGCACAGACAAAAGCAATGAAAAAGGCAGCCGGTAGTCTACGTATTGATCTGGCGCAGTATAGAGAAATGGAAGTATTTACACAGTTTGCATCTGATCTTGATAAAACAACCAAGGAGCTTTTGGAACATGGAAAGCATTTGATGGAATTGTTAAAACAGCCCTTATCCAAGCCTTTGCCTTTACATGAGCAGGTAATCCTTCTGGTTACTGCAAATAATAAACTATTCAATGATGTTCCGATCAAGGATATGAAAGTTTTTCGAAGTGACTTAATGGATTATTTTAGAGCGAAATATAGTCATATTATTGAAGAGATTGATCAATCAAAAGTATTGACTGAGGAATTGACAGAAGAAATAATCAAGGCTGCCAAAGAATTCAAGAAATAACATAAGGAATTAAATTATATAACAAATAAGTTGAAAACGAATTTCAACCGCAAAAAACATAGGAATACATGTTTTTTGTTATTATGATAGCTGCCTGTTGGCAGCATGGAGGTTTATATGGCTAATACAAGAGAAATTCGCTCCAGAATAAAGAGTATTCAGGACATTATGAAGATTACAAATGCCATGTATCTAATCTCTTCATCCAAGTTGAAGAAAGCAAGAAAAAGCCTTCAAGCTACGGAACCTTATTTCGAAGCACTGCAGGATACCATTTACGATATTTTGGTTCGTGCTCCACATATCAGCTCGGTTTATTTTCATCGACGTGAAAACATAGTACCGGAAGAGAGAAAAAAAGGATACTTAGTAATCACAGCAGATAAAGGTCTTGCCGGTTCTTATAACCACAATGTGATACGAAGAGCTGAAGAAGAGATGAAGAAGAGCAAAAATAACTTTCTATTTGTAGTTGGTCAGGTGGGCAGACAATACTTTCTTCGTAAAGGTGTGGATGTAGACTGTGAATTCTTATATACAGCTCAAAATCCTAATCTGGGACGCGCCCAAAACATATCAATGACGCTGATTGATCTGTTCGTGAATAACCAATTGGATGATGTCTACGTTATCTACACAAAGATGGTTACACCAATGCGGGCAGAGGTGCAGTGTCAAAAGCTTTTACCACTGGAACGTAAGAAATTTGAGCAGAGAGAGAGTGGATATGTTCATGCGTTGTTTGATCCGTCTCCTGAAATCGTTATGGAACAGTTGGTACCAAACTTTTTGAAGGGTCTTACCTTTGGTGTTCTGGTAGAATCCTTTTCCAGTGAGCAGAATGCGAGAATGATGGCGATGGAAGCAGCAACCAAGAGCGCAAAGGATATGATGAAGGGTCTTGAACTTCAGTATAACAGGGCGCGTCAGGCCTCCATTACTCAGGAAATTACGGAAATTGTAAGTGGTGCAAAAAGTCTGAAGAAATAGAAATTTCCGTGAGGGCTAGAAAAGAGAAAGGAGAGAGATTGAGATAGATATGAATAATGGTAAAATTGTGCAAGTATTAGGACCAGTTGTAGATGTAATGTTTGAAGACGGAAATTTACCAATGATCAAGGATGCTCTGGAAGTAAACCGGGATGATAAGAAACTTGTTATGGAAGTGGCAAGCCATGTTGGTAATAATGTAGTTCGTTGTATCATGCTGGCATCCAGCGAAGGTCTTGTAAAAGGGATGGAGGTTGTTGCAACCGGTGCCTGTATTAAAGTACCTGTTGGAAAGCAAACGCTTGGCAGAATGTTCAATGTACTGGGAGAAGTTATTGATGAAGGTGAACCAGTGGTTGGCGAAGAACAGTGGAAGATTCATAGAAATCCGCCGAACTTTGAGGATCAGAGTCCGGTCGTTGAAATATTAGAAACAGGTATTAAAGTAATTGACTTATTAGCACCTTATGCAAAGGGTGGTAAAATCGGTCTCTTCGGTGGTGCTGGCGTAGGTAAAACGGTATTAATTCAGGAATTGATCCGAAATATTGCAACAGAGCATGGTGGTTACTCCATATTCACCGGTGTAGGCGAGCGCTCCAGAGAGGGTAATGATCTTTGGAGAGAGATGAAGGAATCAGGCGTTATCAGTAAAACTGCCTTGGTGTTCGGACAAATGAACGAGCCTCCGGGTTCTCGTATGAGGGTTGCACAGACCGGTCTTACTATGGCAGAATACTTCAGAGACAAGGAAAACCAGGATGTATTATTATTCATCGATAATATTTTCCGTTTTGTACAGGCTGGTTCTGAGGTATCCGCACTTCTAGGGCGTATGCCATCAGCGGTTGGTTATCAGCCTACCCTTGCAAATGAAGTCGGTGAGCTTCAGGAAAGAATTACCTCTACCAAGAATGGTTCCATTACTTCGGTTCAGGCGGTATATGTTCCTGCAGACGATTTGACTGACCCGGCTCCTGCAAATACCTTTGCCCACTTGGATGCTACTACCGTATTATCCCGTAAGATTGTAGAACAGGGTATCTATCCAGCGGTTGATCCACTAGAGTCCACCTCAAGAATTCTTGAGCCGGATGTAGTAGGTGAGGAGCATTATGAAGTAGCCAGAAAAACACAGGAGTTGTTACAAAAATATAAGGAACTTCAAGATATTATTGCCATCCTTGGTATGGAAGAGTTAGATGAGCAGGATAAGCTCGCTGTTTATCGTGCCAGAAAGATTCAAAAGTTTTTGTCCCAGCCTTTTAATGTTGCGGAGAACTTTACTGGTATTCAAGGAAAATATGTACCATTAAGTGAAACAATCAAAGGCTTTAAGGCAATTATTAATGGCGAAATGGATGATTATCCGGAATCAGCATTCCTTATGGTTGGTACCATTGATGATGTAAAAGAAAAGGCTAAAAAGATGGAAGGAAAATAACATCATTAGGTCGATCAAAGGTATAATCAGATAAAAGGAGGAACTATGGCTGCTAAATTTCAGATTGCAATTATAGCAAGTGATCATCCCTTCTATCAAGGGGACTGTGACATGCTCGTGTTCCCCGGGATTGATGGTGAATATGGTATCATGGCAGATCATGAACCAATGGTTACCTGTTTACGTGCAGGCGAGCTGAGGTATAAGGCGGATGATGAATGGCATTATGCTGCAGTAAGCGATGGTATTGTTGAAATTACACCCGGTCGAGTAGTGATTTTGGCTGATACGATTGAACGTCCGGAAGATATAGATTTATATCGTGCCGAAGAAGCCAAAATTCAAGCGGAGGAAAAGCTCCGACAAAAACTGAGCACGATGGAATACTATCAGACAATGGCGGCACTTAATCGCGCTGTTAATCGATTAAAAGTTGTAAAGAAACGTATGAAATAATTTTTTTGATTATGTAATGTGAATATTATGCTCTCATTATGGTATCATTTGTAATAGCAAATGACATCACAATGGGAGCATTTTTGTCATTAAAATATAAATTGTTGATATTCATCTGTTTTTTCGTTATAATTAAGTTGGAACTAATTACAAAATCTTAAGTAATGGAGGCGAGAATATGGCAAAAGAAACGGTTCAAGCCGTACGACTAGCGGAATTGGAAGCAGCCAGAAAGGAGCAGGAGGCTTTAAAACGAAGGGATACGATCATTTTAGAGGCAGAACAAAGTGCTAAAGAAATGGTGAATTCTATTGCACAACAAGCTCTTGATAAGGCAGAGCAAAGGAAAACTGCTGCAATGAAAGCCGGTATGGATCTATTAGAAACAGCAAAAGTGAAGTCCGAGCAAGAGGTTTTAATTATGAAGGAATTAGCTCTTCGTAAGGAGGAGGAGGCAATTCGTATGATTCTCGCGAGTGTGCTCCATGCAAGTTAAAGAAGGAATACTATAATTATAGGTTAAGAAATAATGAAAAAACCAAATAATTCGCGAGGAGGTGTATGAAGCATGGCCATGCTGCAAATGCAGCGCATTAGTATTTATGCATTTAAACGAGATCGAAAACCGGTCTTGGAATTGTTACAACGCAGGGGAGTTCTTGAAATTAATGATAGCATAGCAGAAGATCAGGTGTTTCAGAAAATGGACGTTTCTGCAATTAGGTCAAGCTTTGAACGTAATATCAATGCGGCTAAGGAAGCCGCCCAGATATTAAGCCACTATATTTCAGAAAAGAAATCCATGCTGTCTTCCTTTGAGGGAAGAAAAGTTGTATCAGTAGAAGAATATAGTAAATTTGGTAATAAACTGGATGATACTCTTCGAATTGCGAACCGTATCATTGTTTGTAATAAAACAATTACAGAAGCAAAAGCAGAGATATTTAAGTTAGAAGCTCAGATAGAGATGCTGACACCTTGGACAGGCCTTGATATTCCTTTGAATTTTGAAGGGACAAAGAAGACCGGTAGCTTTATAGGTACTTTTCCGAAGGAATATTCTCTGGAGCTGTTATATCAGGAATTGGCAGATTATATGCCATTAAATATTGATATTATCAGTTCCTCCAAGGAACAGACCTGTGTATTTATATTGGTTACCACTGATCTAAAGGAGAAGGTTTATGAAAAATTAAGATTAATGGAATTCTCACTCCCAAGTGTCTCTGTAGATAAGGCACCTGCACAGCAATTAGAGCAATTAAGTAATCGGATTACGTCGATTAGGGAAGAAATCCTGACTCTGGAAGCTGAGATAAAATCCTATACCGATAGAAATAAGGATCTGCTCTTCCTACAAGATTATGAAAGAATGAGATCTGATAAGTATCAGGTACTCGGGCAAATTGCTCAGTCAAAGAATGTATTTATCATTACTGGCTATATCCCTGAAAAAGAGGTAAAATCCTTGACAGAGGAGCTAGAAGAGAAGTTCATACTCACCGTTGAGTTGGAGACTTTGGATGAGGAGGAGGACATACCGGTGCTTCTCAAAAATAATCCATTTTCAGCTCCGACGGAATCTGTTGTGGAAGGCTTTGCTTTACCAGCAAAGGGAGAGATAGACCCGACGACCATTTTATCCTGTTTTTATTATGTTTTATTCGGTATTATGCTTGCCGATGCAGGATATGGAATTATTATGGTAGCAGCCTGCGGGTACATTTTATGGAAATATCGAAGAACAATTGAAGAGGGTACAAAAAAATTCATGTCAATGTTTCTGTTTTGTGGTATTTCTACAACCTTCTGGGGTGTAATGTTTGGCAGCTACTTCGGAGATGTATTCGATGTTATAGCTACAACTTATTTAGGAGTTACAGAGGTTCCGGTAATTCCTCCAATTTGGTTCTTCCCAGTGAATGACCCAATGCGCATGTTAGCATTTTCCATCGCCTTAGGACTCATTCATATCATTACAGGGTATACGATTAAGGTTTATCAATTATATCGACAAAAAGATTATGCCGCGATCGTATACGATGCGATATCCTGGATTTTACTCATTGTAAGCTGTACGATTCTGCTGATGTCCATGGATATGATCAAGAATATTTTAGGTCTGACCCTTGTGATTCCAAGTAATATTAATATGATTGCGGGGATTGTAGCTGTTTTGGCATCACTGATTATAGTTCTTACGAATGGACGTGAATCAAGAAATCCCTTAAAACGGTTTTTGAAAGGAGCCTATGCCCTTTATGGTATTACCGGCATCCTAAGTGATGTGTTATCCTACTCCCGTTTGTTAGCCCTAGGTCTGGCTTCTGGAATCATTGGAAACGTTATAAATAAGATGGCTGCAATTGCAGCGGGGTCATTAGGCACTGTGGGAATTGTTATTTTTATTGTGATCGTACTTTTCGGTCATACACTGAATATCGCTATAAATGCGTTAGGTTCTTATGTTCATACGAACAGACTTCAGTATGTAGAGTTCTTTGGTAAATTTTATGGTGGCGGTGGACGATCCTTCGCACCATTTACAATGAAAACAAAATATTACAAAGTTAAGGAGAATGTAAACAATGGATAAGTATGGTATTGTATTTGCTTTATTAGGAGCAGCATTAGCAGCGTTAGGAGCAGGCGCAGGTTCAGCAAAAGGTGTTGGTTTAGGCGGAGAGGCTGGATCAGGGCTGGTAACAGAGGATCCTTCTAAGTTTGGTAAGGTGTTAATTCTTCAGTTATTGCCAGGTACTCAGGGTATCTATGGACTTCTGATCGCCTTCATTACTCTATCAAATATCGGTATCTTAGGCGGAAGCAGTGATTTTGGTATGGCAAAAGGTCTATTGTATTTTGCGGCTTGCCTTCCTATGGCAATCGTAGGCTATGTATCAGCAATTGCACAAGCAAAAGCATCCGTAGCAAGTATGGGTATCTTAGCAAAAAGACCGGATCAATTCGGTAAATCAATGATTTTCCCTGCAATGGTTGAAACCTATGCAATTCTTGCGCTTTTGGTTTCATTCCTTGCCATCAATGGTGTGGCTGGTTTATCTCTCTAAATCAAAGAAAGCATGGAAAATGCCACCGTGGGTTACGGTGAAATGGAGGCTAAAATGACTGGATTAGAAAAGATATTGAAGGCCATTAATGATGAGGCTTCGCTGGCTGCGGATAAGATTGTAGATGAGGCTAATCAAAAGGCTCAGGAGATTAGAGCAGCAGCCAAATCAGAAGCTGAGAAAAAGGCAGCGCAGATTGAGGAAAAGGCGGAGATTGAAGTAAGGGATATCATGAATCGTTCAGAATCAGCCGCAGCTTTACAAGAGAGAAAGATTCTTCTGGAGACAAAGCAACAGCTGATTACGGATATGATCATAAAAGCTAGAAAGTCTCTGGCAGAATTACCGGCTTCTGAATATATCGAAATTATTTTAAATATGGTAAAAAAACATGCGCATAACAGACCTGGTCAGATCAGATTTTCTGCTGTTGATAAAAGCCGCCTTCCAGCGGATTTTGAAACACGCTTAAAGCTTGTGTTATCAGATCGTCCTTCTGCGGAATTAACCATATCAGATAGTACTGCAAATTTGGACGGAGGATTTTTATTAATCTACGGGGATATTGAAGAAAATTGTTCCTTTGACGCACTATTTTTGGCTGAAAAAGATTCCCTGCAGGATAAAGTCCATTCCTTACTGTTTGAAGACTAAATCCGCAGCTTTATAGCAGAAAGGAGGAATGAATAATATGGCAAAGCAGCTTTACACTTATGCAGTTGCCCGGATACGTTCAAAAGAGATGCTTCTTCTTAGTAAATCCGATCTGGATCAGTTACTTAATTGCAAAAGTGAAAAAGAATGTTTGAAATTGCTTGCAGAAAAGGGATGGGGTAAGTCAGGAGAAGAAGACTCCGAGGAAATGCTAAGAACTGAGAGAGAGAAGATCTGGAATCTGATGAAGGAACTGGTGGAGGATCTCTCGGTATTTCAGATGTTTCTATATACCAATGACTACCACAATCTGAAAGCTGCTATGAAACAGGTATATACTGATTCGAAGCAAGAGGGAATCTATATAACCCAAGGGACAATTCCAGTAGAAGTAATCTTAAGTGCAGTGAAAGAACATAATTTTTTAGATCTTCCGGAGCATATGCAAGAATGTGCCAAAGAGGCTTACGAGGTATTGTTGCATACCGGAGACAGCCAGTTATGTGATGTAATTCTTGATAGAGCAGCTTTAGAGACTATGTTATTAAAATGCAAGGAATCTAAGGTTGAATTGATGGAAAAGTATGGTGAATTAAAAGTAGCAGTGGCAGATATTAATATTGCCGTTCGCAGTAATAAAACCCGTAAAACCAGGGCATTTATGGAACGTGCTATTGCAGAGTGTTCCTCCCTGAATAAGAATAAATTAATCAACGCAGCTTTGGAGAGCCAGGAGGCGATTTATCAATACTTGCAATTTACTGATTACGCAGATGCAGTAGAAGCAATGAAAGAATCCTCTTCAGCCTTTGAGCGTTGGTGTGATAATTTGATTATCAAGCATATTCGTCCACAAAAATCTAACCCGTTTACCATTTCTCCATTGGCTGCTTATATTCTGGCAAGAGAAAATGAGATAAAAACTGTTCGAATTTTATTGTCAGGAAAGCGTAATGAAATTGCTGACAATATAATTAGGGAAAGAATGAGGGATATGTATGTATAAAGTAGCTGTGATGGGTGACCAGGATAGTATTTATGGGTTTGCAGCATTGGGACTTGACACATACCCGGTAACGGAAAGGGAAGAAGCCGCAAAGCTGCTAAAGACCTTAGCGGAAGGACAGTATGCGATAATCTATATTACGGAAAGCCTGCAGGCTGAGCTTGAGACGGAAATTGACCGCCATATAGCAAGCTATTTGCCTGCCATTATACCGATACCCGGAGTATCAGGCAATACGGGCAGCGGTATGAGAAATGTTAAAAAGTCTGTTGAACGTGCAGTTGGTTCAGATATTATATTCGGTAATGAGTAAACAAACGAGTGATAATGTGAATATAACAAATATTGAAAAAGCAGGTGAAATAAATATGAGCAAAGGCACCATAAAAAAAGTTGCCGGTCCACTTGTTATCGCACAGGGAATGCGTGATGCCAACATGTTTGACGTGGTTCGTGTAAGCGAGCAGCGTCTGATCGGTGAAATCATTGAAATTCATGGCGACTTGGCATCCATACAGGTTTATGAGGAGACCTCAGGCCTTGGTCCTGGGGAGCCGGTAGAATCTACGGGTGCGCCACTTAGCGTTGAATTAGGACCTGGATTGATTGGAAGTATCTTTGATGGTATTGCGCGCCCTCTTGTTGATATTATGGAAGCAACAGGTACTAATTTGAAACGAGGCGTGGAGATTCCTTCCTTAAAACGTGACACTCTATGGCACTTCCTTCCTACCATCGAGGTAGGAGCAGAGGTTGAGGCAGGAGACATCATCGGTACAGTTATGGAAACCGAAATCGTTATGCAGAAAATTATGATTCCGAACGGCTTAAAGGGCAAGATAAGAGCGATATCGGAAGGAGATTATACGGTTGTTGATACGGTTGCTGTTCTGGAACAGGAAGATGGTACGAATGTTAATATCACCATGATGCAGAAATGGCCGGTTCGTGTCGGCAGACCCTATAAACAAAAGCTTTCACCGGACAAGCCACTCGTTACCGGACAGAGAGTAATTGATACCCTGTTCCCAATTGCTAAGGGTGGTGTGGCTGCTGTTCCCGGACCCTTTGGTAGTGGTAAAACAGTAGTACAGCATCAGCTGGCAAAATGGTCGGAAGCAGATATCGTCGTATATATTGGCTGTGGTGAGCGTGGTAATGAGATGACGGACGTTCTGAATGAATTCCCGGAATTAAAGGATCCAAAGACCGGAAAATCCTTAATGGAGCGTACCGTATTAATTGCGAATACCTCCGATATGCCTGTTGCGGCACGTGAGGCTTCAATCTATGTAGGTATTACAATCGCAGAATATTTCCGTGACATGGGTTATTCCGTAGCCTTAATGGCAGACTCCACTTCACGTTGGGCGGAGGCGCTTCGTGAGATGTCCGGCCGATTAGAGGAAATGCCAGGTGAGGAAGGTTACCCTGCATATTTGGCAAGCCGTCTGGCACAGTTTTATGAAAGAGCCGGCCGTGTGATTTCCCTTGGAAAAGATGGCAGAGAGGGTGCACTATCTGCAATCGGTGCCGTTTCACCTCCCGGTGGAGATATCTCTGAACCGGTATCACAGGCTACCCTGCGAATCGTCAAGGTTTTCTGGGGGCTGGATGCAAATCTGGCTTATCGAAGACATTTCCCAGCGATTAACTGGTTAACCAGCTACTCGCTTTATAACCTAAGCAAATGGTTTAATACAAATGTTAACGAACGCTGGCAGGATCTGAGAGCGAGAATGATGCGTCTTCTTAATGATGAAGCTGAACTTGACGAGATTGTAAAGCTGGTTGGTATGGATGCTTTATCCGCACCGGATCGCCTCAAGCTGGAAGCTGCTAGATCCATCCGTGAAGACTATTTACATCAGGATGCCTTCCATGAGGTTGATACCTATACGGATCTTCATAAGCAATATCTGATGATGGAGCTGGTAATTCATTTTTATGATATGGCTCTGGGGTATCTGGAAAAGGGTGCGTCTATTGATGGTATTGTTAAATTACCGATTCGTGAAAAAATTGGTCGTTTTAAATATACATCATCGGAAAAGGTTGACCAGGAGTTTGAAGAGATCTTAAAGAATTTAAATCAGGAGTTAAATCATTTATTGAATGAGGAGGAAGCCTAATGCCAAAGGAGTATAGAACGATTCAAGAGGTAGCAGGTCCTCTTATGCTAGTAAAGGGTGTTGAAAATGTTGCCTTTGATGAATTGGCAGAGATAGAGCTGGCAAGTGGTGAAAAGCGTCGCTGCCGAGTACTTGAGATTGATGGCGGAAATGCCCTGGTACAGCTTTTCGAAAGCTCTGCCGGTATTAATCTGGCAAGCAGTAAGGTACGATTTTTAGGTAGAAGTATGGAGCTGGGTGTGTCCGAGGATATGTTAAGCCGTGTATTTGACGGTTTAGGACGCCCCATCGATAACGGTCCAGAAATTTTACCGGATAAGCGTTTGGATATCAATGGTTTGCCAATGAATCCAGCAGCTAGAAATTATCCTCAGGAATTTATCCAAACAGGTGTATCTGCCATTGACGGCTTAAATACCCTGGTACGTGGACAGAAGCTGCCGATTTTTTCAGCCAGTGGCTTGCCCCATGCAGAATTAGCAGCTCAGATTGCAAAGCAAGCGAAGGTTCGAGGAACCACAGAGCCCTTTGCGGTTGTATTTGCTGCTATGGGTATTACCTTTGAGGAAGCGAACTTCTTTACAGAGAGCTTCCGGGAAACAGGAGCTATTGATAGAACAGTTATGTTTGTTAATCTTGCGAATGATCCGGCAGTTGAGCGTATCTCTACACCTCGTATGGCGTTAACTGCAGCGGAATATCTTGCTTTCGAGAAGGATATGCATGTACTTGTTATCTTAACAGATATTACAAATTATGCGGATTCTTTACGTGAAGTATCTGCTGCCAGAAAAGAGGTTCCGGGACGTCGTGGATACCCAGGTTATATGTATACAGACCTAGCCTCTCTCTACGAGAGAGCCGGCAGAAAGAAAGGGAAGAACGGTAGTATTACAATGATTCCTATCTTAACAATGCCAGAAGATGATAAGACCCATCCGATTCCGGATTTAACAGGTTATATTACGGAAGGTCAGATTATTCTAAGCCGTGAGTTATATCGTAAAAATGTCCAGCCTCCGATCGATGTATTACCTTCCTTATCCCGTCTGAAGGACAAGGGTATCGGAGAAGGAAAGACAAGAAAAGATCATGCCAATACCATGAACCAGATCTTTGCTGCCTATGCTCGTGGAAAAGAAGCGAAGGAATTGATGGTGGTACTTGGTGAAGCTGCTTTGACGGATATTGATCTTTTGTATGCTAAATTTGCGGATGCTTTCGAACGAGAATATGTTTCACAGGGTTATGAAACAAATCGTGATATTGAAGAAACCTTGAATCTTGGTTGGAAGCTGCTTGCCATTCTTCCTAGAACCGAGCTTAAGAGAATTAAGGATGAACTCTTGGATCAGTATTACGGGAAAGAGTAGGGAGGTGCTAAGCTTTGGCTAAGACGCAAGTAAATCCAACGCGAATGGAGCTAACCAAACTAAAAAAGAAGCTTACAACAGCAATCCGTGGACATAAGTTATTAAAGGATAAGCGTGATGAGCTGATGCGCCAGTTCTTGGATTTGGTAAGAGAAAATAAAGCACTTCGTGAAAAAGTAGAACAGGGTATTCAAACGGCGAATAAGAACTTTGTATTAGCAAGATCCTCCATGCAGGAAGAAATTCTGAAGGTATCCTTAATGGCATCAAAGCAAGAGGTATTTCTTGAAACCTCAAAGAAAAATGTTATGAGTGTTGAGATACCGAAATTTGAGTATCATACAAAAACACCTGATATCAATGATATTTATTCCTATGGTTTTGCCTTTACCTCCAGTGATTTGGACGATGCTGTGAAATCTCTCCAGGAAGTTTTACCGGATATGCTTAGACTTGCTGAGATTGAGAAATCCTGTCAGCTCATGGCTGCTGAGATTGAGAAAACAAGACGCCGTGTAAATGCTCTTGAACATGTGATGATCCCGGAACTGAGAGAAAAAATTAAATTCATTGTAATGAAACTGGATGAAAATGAGCGCAGTACTCAGATCCGACTGATGAAGGTAAAAGATATGATGTTAGAGAAGGCTCATCATTACAGTGATAAATAATACTTAAGAAATTAAGGCTATCAAATTGAATCAAATTAGAACAAAGAATAACACTCTGATGCTCCGTCTTTTCTAGTAGAAGACGGAGCGTTTTTTATGCGATTTCTTGGAAAGGCATTGACAAGATGCAGTTTCTCAATTACTGTGTATTTATATGTAAGATTATTAAACTCAAAGAGGTGACACAGAATGAAAGAAACTTGTCAATGCCTTCATTGCCAAAACGATCTATGTATCCATAAGGTTCCCATATTTTCTTCTCTTAGTAAGGAACATTTAGAGAAAATTGCGGATTTGATCCTACATAGGGAGTACAAGAAGGGTGAATTTCTTTTGCGGGAAGGGGAAAAATCAGAAGCAATTACGATAATAAATGGTGGAAGTGTAAAGGCGTTTAAATACACACCGGATGGCAGGGAGCAGATACTATATGTGTTTTCGGAAGGGGATTTTTTCGGCGAGACAAACCTGCTTACTGATCGGACCGCTACCTTTAATGTAGAAGCACTTCAATCAGTACAAGCCTGTTCCTTATCGAAAACAGAGTTTCAGAATATTCTTCATCACTATCCGGAGATTGCGATAAAAATTATCTCGGAGCTTGGAGAACGAATGGCTAGGTTGGAAAACGCAATGCAGGGTATGGGCGTTCGTAATGTGGATAACAGAGTAGGGGGTATTCTTTTAGAGTTTGCAGCCAAGTATGGGATAGAGGATTCCCAAGGAATATTAGTTCAGTTACCTCTAAGCAGAGAAGGAATTGCCAACTATCTTGGTGTTGCCAGAGAAACCTTAAGCCGGAAATTGGGACAGCTAGAGAATGACGGTGTGATTAGATCCGTAAATAATAAATCAATATTGATTCTGGATACAAAAGCATTGCAAGAAATTGCTGGGTAAACAATGTTAATTAGACTATCAGAGATTGCATTCATAATTATGGATGCAGGATCTGGTAGTTTTTTTATCTCCTTAATAAAGAAAAAGCAGCCAAATAAATCATTATTTTAAGCATTAATTAGAATACATTTGATTACAATCACAGAACATTTTCTCAGCCTCGATTATACTGAAAACATCAAAAGAAACAAAGAAACCGGAATTAATAAATATATCACATGAAGATAGGCTATCAATTTTGAAGGCATTTGCCTTCAAAAAGATAAGCCAAAAAGGAGGCTTTTATGAATTTTAGAGATCATAATACTACAATAGGAGCTGTAGTGGCAGAACTACCAAGAGCAAGTAAAATATTTGGAGGATACGGTATTGATTTTTGCTGTGGTGGACACAGAAATTTAAATGCAGTTATCAAAGAACAGGGGATATCCGAAGAAGCAATATATCTTGCACTGGAGGAAGCACAGAAGGAGAGAGAAGAAAGTTATAAGGACATTAGTTTCAACACCATGAGTCCTACTGTTCTATCCACTTATATAGAGGATCGTCATCATAATTATTTACGTGAGGCATTGCCGGAAATCGCTGAGTTATTATCAACCATTTTACGAGTTCATGGAAATAAGCATACTGAGCTTTTTGAGGTTTACCGACTATTTGGTATGTTAAAATCAGATTTGGAGCAACATTTGTTAAGAGAGGAGACTATGCTATTCCCATCCTTTGAGAATGAAGCTGAGAATCAGAACGAGATTAAGGCACAGTCAAATATCATTATCGCGGAGCATGAAGCCGCAGGAGAATTACTCGAAAAGCTTCGCCATGCTACAAAGCATTATCATATTCCTGAAGATGTCTGTGGAACCTTCCGTAAGACCTATGAGCTTCTGGAGGAATTAGAGATGGATTTACATGAGCATATTCATCTGGAAAACAATATATTACTAAAGAATTACGACACTAGAGCTAACAATTAATTCAATTATTTTTATGTTTGAGTGTTAGAAGGCAAGTCAACTGGCAATACTTTAACCAAACTTATTTTGGAGGTTAACATATGGCGGTTGAATTTAAGGACAGTCAAACGAAGGATAATCTGATGAGAGCTTTTGCTGGTGAGAGCCAGGCAAGAAACCGATACACATTTGGTGCTTCTCAGGCAAAAAAACAACACCAGCATGTAATCGAAATGGTATTTCAATTTACAGCGGGTCAAGAGAAGGAGCATGCAGAGATTTACTACAATCATTTGAAAGAATTATCAGGACAGACAATTCATGTGGACGGTGGATACCCGGTAGATATTCATGAGGATTTAGCGATGCTGCTGCGCTCAGCTCAGCATAATGAATATGAGGAATATGATCCTGTCTATAAGACCTTTGGGGATATTGCAAAGGAGGAAGGGTTTCCTAAAGTCGCTGCTTCCTTCCACATGATTGCTAAGATTGAGAAAACCCATGGCGACAGATTCGCACGTTTCGCTCAGCTGCTGGAAGAAAATAAGCTATACGTATCAGATGTGGAGGTTGGCTGGATGTGCCTGCACTGCGGCCATATTCATTGGGGTAAGGAAGCACCAAAGGAATGTCCGGTATGTCACCATGATCAGGGATATTTTATCCGCACGAGTATGGTGCCATTCATTGAATAAAATTGGATTAGCTCTGACCGGCAAAGAATAAACTGTAATAAATCATAGATCTGAATGATAGGCTCAGTGGGTAGATTGACCAGAAATGGTCTGATTCACTGAGCTTTTTTCGTACTTTAAAAATATGATACTCGTATTTAAGTTCAGTATATATTGAATATATAGTATAAACCATATGTATTTTGATCTTACGTGATATGAGTTCAGCAGATAATAATTAAAATATTTTAAATTGTTAAATAGTGGATATATAGTATTGAAAACTACATAAAATAGAAAAATATACTACAATATATTGACAACAATGCCTTGTATAATTTATAATAAACATTACAAATATAATAGTTTGATTATCAAAATAAATTTAAGGAAGCTTTAAACCTATTTTGATAACGTAGTTAACTCAGATAATTAGGAGAGAATAATATGATTATGCAACCATTCGTGATTGGTGATTTAGTGGCTAGAATTCCCATTATACAAGGTGGTATGGGTATAGGGGTCAGCAGATCAAAGCTGGCAGGCGCAGTTGCAAGAGAAGGCGGAATCGGTATCATCTCAACCGCTCAGATCGGATATGATGAACCTGATTTTAACAAGCATCAGATTGAGAGTAATCTGTCTGCGGTAAAAAAACATATCAAGTTAGCGAAAGATATTGCTCAAGGTGGGATTGTTGGAGTCAATATTATGGTAGCAACAAAGCAATATGATAAATATGTAAAAGCGGCCTGTGAAGGCGGAGCAGATGTGATTATTTCCGGTGCTGGACTTCCCATTTCCCTGCCTGAATTAGTGAAAGGCTTTAAGACAAAGATTGCACCCATTGTCTCCAGTATTAAAGCTGCAGGAGTAATTCTAAAGATGTGGGATCGTAAATATAAGACAACAGCAGACTTCATTGTCATTGAAGGACCTCGAGCAGGCGGACATCTTGGCTTTACGAAGGAACAACTGGATCATATTGATGAGCTGGATTATGATTCAGAGATAAAGGGTATCATTGAGTGCAAAAGGGGGTATGAGGAAAAATATAACCGCAAGATTCCTGTAGTAATCGGTGGTGGTATCTATGATCAGGATGATATTAAACATGCCCTTTCATTAGGTGCAGATGGAGTACAGATTGCAACCAGATTCGTTGTGACACAGGAATGTGATGCCAGTGAAGCCTATAAAAGAGCTTATATAGATGCAAAGGAAGAGGATATCCAAATAGTAATCAGTCCGGTGGGAATGCCTGGACGTGCTATCCTGAATCCCTTTTTAAAAACGGTAAAACAAGGAAGGATACCTGTGACCAAATGTTTTAATTGTCTCGAACACTGTAATCCCAAGGAAACACCCTATTGCATTACAAAAGCGCTTATTAACGCGGTGGAGGGTAATCTGGAGGAAGGACTGATCTTCTGCGGAGATAATGTTCATCGATTGAAGGAAATGACTACGGTAAAAGCCCTGTTTGATGAGCTTGTATGTTAGCGAACGATGGAATAAACATGGCTTCATTTATTTCGTTCATTAAATAGATAAAATAACTTTAGCAATAAATAGTACTATCGCTATGTGCTTTGATTGTTTTTGCTAATAATTTGATAGTTTTTGCTAATAATAAGAAACATAATGAAAAATATCCGGTAAGGCTATTGTGCGACGACAAGAGCCTTCCGGATTTTTTCATATAAGCATCTTGGCATATTCTTGAAAAATTGTGACGAGAATCACAGTAAAAACAAAGTAGATTGCATACAATATAAAATAGAAAATAGTAGTCAATAAAATGAAAAAGAGTGATAAAATATAAATACAGGAACAGAGATAGAAAATGGAGGGTATAAAATGGAAGGGAAAGTATTAAATTTAAGAAGATCTGTTTACGAATTGTGTGTTCAGTATCCTGAACTTCCAGAAATCCTGGCTGACTTAGGATTTCGGGATATTACAAAGCCGGGCATGCTAGCTACTGCGGGTAGGTTTATGACTCTTCCAAAAGGCGCTGTCATGAAAAAGATAGATCTGGAAGTCATTAAAAACAAGCTGCAGGATTTAGGGTTTCAAGTCATTGAAGGTTAAGTGAAATAATTTCCTGGGAATGTATTTTATCAGAGAAATGTAGTAAAATAGTAGATATGTTCTGAAATAAAATGGATATAATGGTATAATTATTTAAGCCTATTCGTTTTATGAATGGGTCATCTAATCATTGAAAGGTACAGGTGTTACTATGAAAAAACAACAGGTAGGTGTGATTGGTTTAGCAGTCATGGGTAAGAACTTAGCTCTCAATATTGCAGATCATGGCTTTTCGGTATCTGTATATAACAGAACACCGGAGAAGACCAATGAAATATTGAAAGAGGCGCAAGACAAGAACATAGTAGGCGCGCATACCTTGGAGGATTTCGTTAATTCTCTTGAGACGCCACGCAAGATTATTTTGATGGTAAAAGCAGGAACTGCTGTAGATGCGACAATTGAACAATTGCGTCCCTTACTTTCTGAGGGGGACTTAATTATGGACGGGGGGAATTCCTATTACCTGGATACAATCAGAAGATCCCAGGAATTAAATCCCCTGCGTATCCGATATCTTGGAACAGGTATTTCCGGCGGAGAAGAAGGAGCAAGAAACGGCCCGGCCATTATGCCCGGTGGAAGCCTGGAAGCTTATGAAATAATGGAACCTATACTCACAGCAATCTCAGCAAAGGTTGATAATGAGCCCTGCAGTACTTATATTGGTAAAAACGGAGCCGGACATTTTGTAAAAATGGTTCACAATGGGATTGAATATGCTGATATGCAGTTAATCAGCGAGGCTTATGCCATATTAAAAGAGGTACTTCATTTAACTCCGGGAGAACTTAACGAGGTCTTTGAGGAATGGAACCAGGGTGAACTTAGCAGTTATTTGATTGACATCACCGCTAAAATATTTGCAAAGAAAGATACGGATTCTGAGAATTATTTAGTGGATATGATACTGGATGTTGCAGGCCAAAAAGGCACGGGTAAATGGACCGGTCAGATTGCTCTGGATCTAGGTTCTCCAATCCCAACCATTACTAATGCTGTTTATGAAAGATATCTATCGGCAAGAAAAGAGGAACGTGTTGCTGCCAGCAGGCAACTAAGCGGGCCCACTGCTACCGTTCAGAAATCGAAGGACTTTATTGAAGCAGTCCGCAGAGCCCTCTATGCAAGTAAGATCTGTGCTTATGCACAGGGTTTTAGCCTTCTTCGTACTGCTTCTGAGCAATATGATTGGAATTTAAGCTTTGGAAATATCGCAAAGATCTTCCGTGGCGGTTGTATCATTCGTGCTCAATTCCTGAATCAAATTACAAGTGCATATCAGCAAAATCCAAATCTATCTAATCTATTGCTAGCTGATTATTTTAAGAATGTCATCAGCAGTTATCAGGAGGATTGGAGAGAGGTAATAAAGACAGCGATCACGGCCGGTATCTCTGTACCAGCCTTTACAAGTGCCATATCCTATTATGACAGCTATCGCAGTGCAGAGCTGCCAATGAATTTATTACAGGCGCAAAGAGATTACTTTGGGGCACATACCTATGAACGTAAGGATAAGGAAGGAATTTATCATACGAAATGGTAAGTCTGGTAAAAAGATAGTTATTATGAAAGAAAGAGGAGGGCAGAGTATGAGAATGGATAACAACGATCAATTATCACAAGACCTATCAGCGATAATGGTGATATTTGGAGGTACGGGTGACTTAACTCATAGAAAACTTATGCCTGCCATATATAATTTGATTCGGGATCAGCTGATTCCTGAGCATTTTGCGATTGTGGCTGTTGGAAGAAGAGATAAGACAGAAGAGGAATATTTAAACGATGTTCGTAACGCAATTACAAAGTTCTCTCGGAATAAAATTGATGAAGCGATATGGTCTAGGCTTCAGGATATGATACACTACTATAAATTTGACTTCACAAATTTATCAGGATTTAACGAGCTGAAGCTGTATTTAGATCAACTGGATACGACGGTAAAAAGCGGTGGCAACCGGGTGTATTATCTTGCAGTGGCGCCGGAGTATTTTGAGACCATCGTTCAAGGCTTACAAGCAAGTGATATGGCAGTAAAGAAAGACACCTGGACCAGACTGGTAATTGAAAAGCCCTTTGGAAAGGATTTAAAGACAGCAAGGGCATTAAATGATAAGATCAATGAGGTATTCCCGGAGAAAAGTATTTATCGTATTGATCATTATCTGGGTAAGGAAATGATACAAAATATTATGGTGCTTCGCTTTGGCAATTCCATATTTGAATCCCTATGGAATAACCGATTTATTGATAATGTTCAAATATCCTTATCAGAGAAGCTGGGAGTTGGAACCAGAGGTGGATATTTTGAGCAGGCAGGTACCATGCGGGATATGCTTCAAAATCATATTCTTCAGATTCTTACGCTAGTGGCAATGGAACCGCCGATTAACTTGAAGATGGATTCTATCCGTACGGAAAAACAGAAGGTCTTGGAGGCGATTGAGGAATTTACTCCAGAGTATCTGAAAAACAATGTGGTATTTGGCCAATATGGGAAGGGTATGATTGATGGTGTACCAGTGCCAGGGTATCGGGAAGAAGAGAATGTACCCAGTAACTCGGAGACCGAGACTTTTGTGGCTATGAAGCTGCATCTTAATAATTTTCGGTGGGCGGGTACCCCCTTCTATATTAGAACTGGGAAACGGCTTGCTACAAGCTCCGCAGAAATTGTAATTCAGTTTAAGTCACTACCAAATATATTATATTTCAAAGATCAGGATATACAAGAGCCGAATTTATTGGTACTTCGTATACAGCCCAGTGTAGGTGTATTCTTTCAATTTAATACAAAGGATTTTTCGAGTCATAACGGAATTGTTCCAACGAAGATGGATACCAGCTACTATAATCCAATGCAGGGTAACACCCCGGAAGCATACGAGAGACTGATTTTTGATATTCTGCGAGGAGATGCAACACTGTTCTCCAGATGGGACGAAGTAGAGTCTGCCTGGACGGCAACGGATCGACTGATTCAATACCGAGAGCATAGAAGAAATAGTTTTCCAAACTACGATGCCGGTTCCATGGGTCCGGTGAAGGCCTTTGAATTATTAGCGAAGGATGGACGTAAATGGTGGAATATATAAGGCATTCTGTGTTATAATTCCTGTATTACTTACAAAATATAACAAGAATGGAGAAATTTGAGATGAAAATGAAAATTAATTTAGATAAAATTTATGATATATCTATGCCGATTTATCATGAGATGCCGGTTTATAACGGAAAAGAAGAGAAAAGACCGATCCTTGAGGTGCAGTCTGATTTTACCACATCGAAAGCCTATGAGAGCCGTATTCATATGAATCTTCATACAGGAACCCATATGGATCGTACCCTGCATATGATTCCCGGGGGGAATACCATGGAGACCCTTGAGTGGAGAGAAATGGTTACGAAGTGCAGAGTACTGGATCTAACTTCTGTAGAAGAGAAGATCACAGAAGCTGATTTAAAGAATAAGCCGGTGGAAGAAGGAGAGTTTCTTCTATTTAAGACAAAAAATTCCTTTGAAGATATTCTGGAGAACAATTTTATCTATCTTGAAAAAAGTGGAGCGGCTTACCTGGCAGAGAAGAAGATCAAAGGTGTCGGAATTGATGCTCTTGGAGTTGAACGTGCACAGCCGGGACATGAAACACACTTGCAGCTTATGCAAAAGGGGATTCACATCCTGGAAGGTTTGCAGTTAAAGGATGTGGAGGAAGGAGAATATTTCTTATCCGCCGCACCACTTAACATCATAGGAGCAGAAGCAGCTCCGATTAAGGCTTATTTGATTGGATTAGAAGAGGATTAATGATCTGTTGTCATTAATATTCTGTGTAGTTATGAAAGATATATCTGACAGTTATAAAACGTCTTGTATTTATGCAAAAAAAATGGTATATTAGGAGAGTTATATCATCACATTAAAGGATCAAAGTATTGAAGCCTTAATGATTGGTGAAAGGCACAAAATGTGCCAGCTATGAGAAGTTATAAAGGTGGCTTTTCATAACTCAACTAATACACAAAAGGAAGGGCGTTTTATGGAGAAGAGGAGATACGGTTTATTTACTGCGATTACCATGATCACTGGCGTTGTTATTGGATCGGGTATATTTTTTAAAGCAGACAATGTGTTAGGTTATACTGGGGGTAATGTATTATTAGGTATTATTATCTTTGTAGTGGCAGCAATCGCAATTGTGTTTGGATGTTTGGCTATTTCTCAGTTGGCTAATTTAACGGATAAACCCGGTGGGTTAATCGCTTACACAGAGGAATTCGTGGGTATCGGCCCGTCCAGTGCCTTTGGATGGTTTCAAACCTTCCTATACCTACCAACCCTAACAGCAGTCGTTGCCTGGGTAGTTGGTATCTATATCTGCCAATTATTTGGATTGGAATTTACCTTAGAAAAAACTGTTTTCATTGGTGTCATTAGTATGACTGTCTTATTTATTGTAAATATGCTATCAGCAAAACTGGGCGGATATTTCCAGAATGCATCCATGGTAATTAAGATGCTTCCACTTATTATTATTGCAATCGCAGGTTTGATTTTTGGAAAACCCGGTGAATTTGTTGCAGGAGATATTCAAACCTTTAAGGCTGCTACCAGTTCTTTTGGCTGGGTGGCAGCGTTCGCTCCAATTGCCTTTTCCTTTGACGGCTGGATTGTATCTACTTCAATTTGTCATGAAATTAAAAATAGCAAGAGAAATCTGCCTTTAGCACTTACCATATCCCCATTGGTAATTCTGATAATCTATATTGCATATTTTGTTGGAATCACCTCATTTATCGGACCGGATACGGTAATGGAGCAGGGAGATGCGTCTGTATTTTCAGCTGCGAACCTCTTATTTGGTAATGTGGGTGGAAAGGTGATCCTTACCTTTGTGGTTGTATCAGTTCTGGGAACTGTGAATGGTTTGGTACTTGGTTTTATCCGTATGCCATATTCCTTGGCACTTCGTAACATGGTGCCTGGCAGCTCCTGGTTAAAGAAAGAGAATGAGAATCTGGGGGGAATGCCGGTTAATTCTGCGATTTTTGCTTATGTGCTTTCTCTTATCTGGATGTTGATTCATTATTTAACACAAAAGTTCGCTATGAGAGGCGATGTATCAGAGATTGCCATAGGTGTTAGTTATTTAAATTATATTGTGCTTTATGTAACGGTAATGCGTTTAACCAAAAAAGGTACGATCAAGGGTATTTGGAAGGGTTATGTGATACCGGTTCTGGCTACCATTGGTTCCTTGGTTATATTGTCCGGTAGTATAACACATCCGTTATTTCCTTATTACTTCTTAATTTGTTTTGCAATTATTGCAGCGGGATATTTCTATTATAGAAAGAATAAAAGTAAGATAAAGTAATAGAATCGTTGCAGCGTGATGGCTGATTAAGAAGTAAAAGTATGAGTGGAATGCGAAGGATCAGGTTAAATTCATAACGTTAGGATATAGATTTATTTCAGTGTTAAGCTAAACTTCATTGTGCAATTGGATATTTTATAACGGTTTGTTATAGACTTATGATAGTTACAAAGATACTTAATAAGGCAGGTTCATTCCTGTGTCACTGAATTTATCTACGTTAGGAGGATAACTGTATGAGTGAGTACATCAACAATCGAGAATACCGGCAAAAGGTATTAAAAGAACTGATTCTTGAGCTTCATAATGGAAAAAGTGCAGAAGAAGTGAAGGAGCGCTTCGGTGAATTAATCGATGGGGTCTCAGCAACGGAAATATCTGCAATGGAAAACGAACTGATCAAAGAAGGTATGCCGATTGAAGAGGTTCAAAGACTCTGCGATGTGCATGCAGCTGTATTTAAAGGATCGATTGAATTAATTCATCGTCCGGAAAAGGAAGAGGATGTTCCAGGACATCCGGTATTTACCTTTAAGGCTGAAAACCGGGCATTAGAGCGTTTAATGAAAAAAGGAATCAGACCTAAGCTGGAAAGCTATTGCAACGAGGGAACAGAAGATCAACTTAATGAATTGTTTGCAGAGCTCACTAAACTTTGGGAAATTGATAAGCATTATCTGAGAAAGGAAAATCTTCTCTTCCCTTATATGGAGAAGTACAAAATCACTGCTCCTCCAAAGGTAATGTGGGGTGTTGATGATGAGATCCGAGAAGAATTAAAAAGTGCTCTTAAAATCGTCAAGGACAATAAAGAAAGTAAAGAATTTATTGCTGAACGAGTAGAGCATGCTCTTAGCAGAGTAGAGGAAATGATCTTTAAAGAAGAAAATATCCTTTTTCCCATGGTACTGGATACTTTGGATGAAGATGAGTGGCTTAAGGTTGCGAAAGAAAGTGCAGATATTGGCTTTTGCCTCTATGAACCAAAGCAGGAGTGGCAGCCGGTACGAGTAAATGTAGAAGAGAAGGCCAAGAATCAGGGTGAAGAGCCGGCAAGTGAAGGCTTCTTAAAATTCGAGACCGGAATTTTCTCCAAGGTTGAGCTGGAAGCAATGTTAGATACCTTACCGGTTGATATTACGTTCGTAGACAAAGATGGAATTGTAAAGTACTTTACAAATGGCAGCGAGAGAATCTTTCCTCGTACCAAGGCAGTCATAGGAAGAGAGGTAAAGAATTGTCACCCGCCGGCAAGTGTTCATATTGTGGAACAGATTGTTGAAGATCTTAAGTCAGGTAAGAAGGATCACGAAGACTTCTGGATTAAGATGGGTGATCGATATGTCTCAATTCGGTACTTTGCAGTTAGAGATAAAAATGGAGAATTTCTGGGAGTGGTAGAGTTCACCCAGGATATTGCCCCGATTCAGGCACTCACTGGGGAAAAGAGATTGGTGTCAGAATAAATGAAAAGAATTCAAATACAGTAGTCATTGATGGTGGTCTGCGCCATTGAAATATATATTCACACAGATTTATGGTTGCAGATAATTGTGACTTTTGATACTTAAAGCTTAAATAATGGGACGTGTTGAATAACTAACAATAGATTTAGTTATTCAATGCGTCTTTTTTATTGCTCATTGATAACGATTACAATTATAGGATTACATGAATAAGGATTACATGAGCAAGGATTATATTTTACAACTGTAACTATTATATTTAACTATTACTATTGCATTAATAGCTATGGTAGGATCAGATTTTACTCATCTGTTGCTATAGCTACAGAATGAAATTATGAAATAGAGTATGATGAACTAGTAGTAAAAGAGCAATGGGTTTAAGTGTTAAAATAATAACAAAATGAAAAATGAAACGTGAAAAGGGTGTTATGAAAGGGGAAATGCTTATGTTTTTTGAAGAAATAGCAGCGGTTATGAATTCTTCAAGATTGAAGACAGATTTTTTAAAGAGAAATCCAATTGGCTATTTTCTAGCGACCATCTTGGCAGGAGTCTTTGTGGGATTTGGAATCCTACTGATCTTTACCATAGGTGGAATGCTGGAAGGGCAGCCATACGTTAAAATTGTGATGGGGCTTTCTTTTGGAATCGCACTCAGCCTGGTTATTATTGCAGGTGCAGAGCTATTTACCGGCAACAATTTTGTGATGACGGTTGGTGCTCTGGGTAAGACGGTAAGTTGGCCAGAAACCTTAAAACTATGGATGGTTTGTTTTCTTGGTAACTGGTTGGGTGCAATTATACTTGCTCTTATATTTCAGGGGACAGGACTTACCAAGGGTGCAACTGGTGAATTTATAGCAGCTGCTTCTGCGGTTAAAATGAATATGGCGCTGCTGCCTCTGTTTACGAGAGCTATCTTATGTAATATGCTGGTATGCCTGGCTATTTGGAGTGGGTTTCGGTGTAAGTCCGAAAGCGGTAAGTTGATTATGGTTTTCTGGTGCTTATTTGCCTTTATTACCAGTGGATATGAACATAGTGTGGCTAATATGACGCTTTTAACAGTTTCTATACTATCACCACTTTCTTCTGATATTTCAATCACAGGATACTTTTATAACATTTTCGTAGTATCACTGGGAAATATGATCGGCGCTATCGCCGGGTTAGCAGTCCCTTATTATATGATATCTAGGAATCAGGAGGCCAAAGCCTCCCAAAATCAGGAGGCTTAAGCATGGGTTATTATATAGAAAAAGCTGGTATTGATCATATATTTAAAACCTGGGGCAAAGACTATGCAATTTATGCGCCAAAGTGTCTGGTCGGAAGAGGAGCCTTCTCTGATACGGATTCCATTCGCTATAGTGAAATTTCGGATATAGATGAAATCGCGTTTGATCAAAAATCTGATTTTTCCATGAAAGAAATTCTGCTGCCAATATCCCAGACTCTGTTTTATTTCACAGAAGATGAGGTCAAGGAGGCAGAGGGGCCAAAAAAAGGTGCAATTATCTTCTTGCGAAGCTGTGACCTTCATGCAGTAAAGCGATTGGATGAAATTTATTTAAACAATGGCTTTGAAGATTATTATTATAAAAGAGTAAGAGATAAGGTTAAATTCATCTTAATAGGGTGTGAGCATTCCTATGAAAATTGCTTTTGTGTTTCTATGGGAACGAATCAGATTGATTCCTACGATGCTGCAATAGAACCTTACAAGAAAGGCTATCGCATTGACAATAAATTACCGGAATGGGAGGAGCTATTCTCAGATCAAAGTGAGAAGGAACTGGAGGTAGTGCCTTCCTATGTAAGAGAAAATAATGTACAGGTCAATATTCCGGAAGGACTGACAATTGATATCTTGAAATCTAAGATGTGGAAGGAGTATGATAGCCGATGCATTAATTGCGGTCGTTGTAACTTCGTCTGCCCTACTTGTACCTGTTTTACCATGCAGGATGTCTTTTATACGGATAATGGTAAGGTGGGCGAAAGACGAAGAGTAGCTGCCTCCTGTATGGTGGATGGCTATACAGAGGTTGCCGGTGGGGGTGCATACCGTAAAAAGAACGGTGAACGTATGAGATTTAAAGTACTTCATAAGGTATATGATTATAAGAAACGCTTTGGTTATCATATGTGCGTAGGCTGCGGAAGATGCGATGATGTTTGTCCAGAATATATCTCCTTCTCCAATTGTATCAATAAGCTGGAGGGAGCCATGGCGGAGGTGAAGAAGAATGTTTAATGAATATATTCCATTTTTATCAGAGATTAAGGAGGTAATAAAGCACACCTGTATTGAGTATACCTTTCGAATGACTTACGAGGGAAAGGAAGTAAAGCCGGGACAGTTTTTTGAGGTTTCGATACCTAAATTCGGAGAGGCACCGATATCTGTCAGTGGAATTAGTGAGGGAATCATTGATTTTACCATACGTAGGGTAGGTAAGGTTACGGATGAAATCTTTGAACGCTATGTGGGTGATAAACTATTTCTTCGAGGTCCCTATGGAAATGGTTTTGAGGTAAACGATTATAAGCATTCTGAATTAGTTGTTATTGCCGGAGGCACCGGCTTATCACCGGTCCGTGGTGTGGTAGAGTATTTTTCAGAGCATCCACAGGATGTCAAGGGAATGACCCTGGTGGCAGGCTTTAAAACACCAAAGGATATCTTATTCATCGAGGATTTTGCACGCTGGAAGAAGAATATGGAAGTTATACTAACCGTGGATTGTGCAGAGGAGGATAGTGTCTGCCATATCGGTCTGGTGACAGAGTTTATACCTAGGTTGAAGCTAAAGAATATTAAGGAGGCGAGAGCCATAGTGGTGGGTCCGCCTATGATGATGCATTTTACTACCCAGGGACTGTTAAAGGAGGGATTTCGTGAGGAGAACATTTGGATCTCCCATGAAAGAAAGATGTGCTGTGGTATTGGAAAGTGTGGTCATTGTAAAATAGATGATACCTATGTCTGTCTGGATGGGCCAGTGTTTAACTTCACAAAAGGCAAAAATCTGATTGATTAAGAGGGGAGTGGTAATAATGGATCTAAATACAAAACAGCTTAGGAAAAATGCCTTTCGTGTAACAAAGGAAAGAGGAATTACCGCATCCAGAGTTCGTGTTCCGGGGGGACATATGGAGGCAAAATATCTTTCCCTGCTACAAAACATTGCAGAGACCTATGGCAATGGAACATTACATATCACAAGCAGGCAAGGATTTGAGATTCCAGGTATCCGATACGAGGATATGCCCCAGGTGAATGCCATTTTACAGCCGATTATTGAGGGGCTTGGCATCAATCAGGATAAGTCCGGCGAAGGGTATAGTGCAGCAGGTACCAGAAATGTTACAGCCTGCATTGGAAATCGTGTCTGTCCATATGGCTGCTATGATACAACAGCTTTTGCCAGGAGGATAGAAAAGGCAATTTTTCCGAATGATTTACATTTTAAGATTGCCTTAACCGGATGTCCCAATGACTGTGCTAAAGTCAGAATGCATGATTTTGGTATTATGGGAATGACTGAGCCGAACTATGACAAGGATCGATGCGTGAATTGCGGAGCCTGTGTTAAAAAATGTACGAAAAAATCAGTTGGAGTATTAAGCACTGTCAATTATAAGGTAGAACGTTACGCAGATAAATGTATTGGTTGCGGTGAATGTGTACTAGCCTGTCCTACCGGCGCCTGGACAAGAAGCGAACAAAAGCTTTACCGCTTAACTATTATGGGAAGGTCTGGTAAGAAAAACCCGCGTCTCGGTGAGGATTTTATCAAATGGGTGGATGAGGATAGCATAGTAAAGATCATTCTCAATACTTATGACTATGTAGCTCACTATATCGACCCGGATGCACCTCTGGGAAAAGAACATATTGGATATATTGTGGATCGTACCGGCTTTGAAGAATTTAAAAAATGGGCCTTAAAGGATGTTCAGTTGCCAAAAATGGCAGAGGTTTATACCCCGATTTACTGGAAAGGTATTAAATATTAAATATTGGTAATTTTTAATGAGGAAGAAATGGAAAGGAAGGATACGAATGATTAACTTAACAAATATGAACAGACAGCATGACTCAATCATGGCAGAGATTATTCTGCTGGAGGAGGAGATAAAAAAAGGAAGCAGTTCTATGGATACTTCGAAAGCCTCCTTGCATATCAGTAAATTAGCAGGTTTACTAAAGATTCATTTACTGGAGGAGGATAAGTTTCTTTATCCTGGACTATTCAACTCCTCCAATCAGGAGGTAAAGGATCTTGCACAAAGTTATAATAAAGAAATGGGTAGTCTTTCTGAGGAATACACGGATTTTAAAAGCAAATATAACGTTGGAATTAAAATTAAGGGAAAAGAAGAAGTATTTCTTGCTGATGCAAGGAAAATGATAGAGAACTTAAAAAAGCGGATCTCAAAAGAGAATATAGAACTCTATCGAATTATCAAAGAGAAGAATTTATAATTAGGTTAGGTGATTTTTGATATTTATCTATCCTATGTATCTAAGGCTATTGTAATGTGGATGTCATTTTAAGAAACGGCACTCCCATTGCAATAGTTTTTTTATTTGGGAAAGTAAGGTAGGATGCTTTGGTTACCTTACTAATAAAAATTGTTCACAAAATTTTTATCTTATTATCTTTATGCCTGGTTATAGTTTTTATCAGATTAGGAAACAATGTTATCAGAGCGAAAACTATAATTTGACAACTCGGAAAAGGCAGGAAGTAATCAGATCATTAATTTTTATAAGGAGGAATTATTATGGCAAGTAATAAAAAGAATCAATTAACAGGAAAGGATAATAAACGGATAGATTCCATGACCCCAACTAATTGTGAATGTACGGCTGCCTGGCAGAATCAACAGGGTTATTATAAAGCAGACCAAGTAAATAAACCTTCCATCGATGCAGTTGTCGCTGCAAAAGAATGGGTAGATAATGGAAGTAAACTATAAGAGGAGGAAGAGGAAATGAAAATTAAGATGACTGTGGACGGTAATACAGCAGCGGCTTATGTAGCTTATGCTTTTACAGAAGTAGCTGCAATTTATCCAATCACTCCGTCCACAACTATGGCAGAGGTAACAGATGAATGGGCTGCGAACCATAGAAAAAATATGTTCGGTCAAGAGGTGAATGTTGTAGAGATGCAATCCGAAGCAGGTGCATCAGGAGCATTTCACGGCTCCTTACAAGCAGGAGCCTTGACAACAACCTTTACAGCATCCCAGGGCTTACTGCTAATGATACCGAACCTGTATAAAACAGCTGGTGAGCTGCTGCCAGGTGTTATTCATGTCAGCGCCCGGGCAATAGCCACCCATGCTCTTAGTATTTTTGGTGACCATCAAGACGTTATGGCAGTTAGACAGACCGGCTGTGCCCTGCTGGCTTCCAGCTCCGTTCAGGAGGTAATGGATTTAGCACCAATTGCACATTTATCCGCCATTAAAGGAAGACTGCCTTTTGTTCATTTCTTTGATGGCTTTCGTACCTCACATGAGGTTCAAAAGATTGAGGCTCTAGAATATAGAGATTATGCTGAAATGGTTGATTGGGAAGCAATTCAGGAATTTAGAAACCGCTCATTATCGCCTAATCATCCGGTAATTCGAGGAACTGCTCAGAATTCTGATATCTACTTCCAGGGGAGAGAGGCTGCTAATCCCTATTATCAGGATATTGTACCGGTGGTAGAAGGCTATTTAAAGAAGATAAATGAATATACAGGCAGAAGCTATGGACTTTTTGATTATTATGGTCCAGATGATGCGGAGCATGTAATCGTGGCAATGGGCTCCGTGATACCTACGATTGAGCAGACAATTGATTATTATAATGCCATCGGTGAAAAATATGGTCTTGTTAAGGTACGACTCTTCCGTCCATTTTCCGTGGAGCATTTTAAAAACTGTCTCCCTAAAACAGTGAAAAAAATTGCTGTGCTGGATCGTACAAAAGAACCAGGAGCGATTGGAGAACCACTCTATATGGATATTATCTCTTGCTTCCTGGGCGACGAAAAGGCTCCACTTATCATTGGTGGACGCTACGGATTAGCCTCGAAAGATACGAATCCTACCCACATAGCAGCAGTTTACCATAACCTGAAGCAAGAGAAACCGAAGGATCACTTTACGATTGGTATTGATGATGATGTTACAAAGACCTCTTTAAAGCCAATCAAGGGACTTGAGGTTGAACCGGAAAGTATCATTGCCTGCCAGATCTGGGGTCTTGGATCCGATGGTACCGTAGGTGCCAACAAGCAAGCGATTAAAATTATTGGTGATAATTCTGAGCTGAAGGTTCAGGCATATTTTGATTATGATTCAAAGAAGTCTGGTGGTTTAACCGTCTCCCATCTACGTTTTGGCAAGGAGGAGATCAGATCCACCTATCTAGTAGCTCATGCAAATTATGTTGCCTGCCACAATCAGTCCTATGTACACAAGTATGATTTGCTTCAAAGCATCAAGCCGGGAGGCACTTTTGTGCTGAACACCCTCTGGGATGAGAAAGAGCTAGAGAAGCATCTACCGGATATTATGAAGAAGCAACTCGCTGAAAAGGATGTTAATTTCTATACAATTAATGCCATTAATATAGCGGAAAAAATTGGACTTGGAAACCGTATTAACATGGTGATGCAAGGTGCTTTCTTCAAACTCACACAGGTATTACCGGAAGAAGTATACCTAAAGGAGTTAAAGTCAGGTATTCATAAGATGTACGGAAAAAAGGGCGATAAAGTCGTTAAAATGAACGAGGAAGCCGTAGATCAGGGTATTAAGTCCATCAAGAAAATTAAAGTACCCAAAGCGTGGAAGGAACTTGAGATCGAGAGCGATGTCTCCGATCAAGAGCCTGAATTTATCAAGAAGATAATGCGGCCAATGGCGGCAATGAAGGGCGGAGATCTTCCGGTTAGCGCCTTTGTTGATAGAGCCGATGGAACCTTCCCGGCTGGTGTTACCGCATATGAAAAACGTGGTATAGCAGTCAATGTTCCGGAGTGGATACTTGAAAACTGTATACAGTGTAATCAGTGCGCTTATGTTTGTCCGCATGCTGTTATTCGTCCGTTTTTACTGGATGAGGAAGAGGTAAAGAATGCACCGGAAACCTTCGAGGTGAAAAAAGCTTCCGGTAGAAACTTTGAAGGCTATCAGTTTAAAATACAAATCAGTCCAATGGACTGTACTGGATGCGGTAACTGTGCAGATGTTTGTCCGGCAAAAGAGAAGGCATTAGTTATGAAGCCCATCGAAACCCAATTGGATAAAGAGGTGCCAAATTGGAAGTATGCAATTGAAAATATTAAATTTAAAGAGGATCTGGCCTATAGTGCTGCCTTTAAGGATAGTCAATTCAAAACACCATTACTGGAATTCCACGGAGCTTGTGCCGGCTGTGGTGAAACACCATATATGAGACTTCTTACCCAATTATTCGGAGAAAGAATGATGATAGCCAACGCTACAGGCTGTTCGACCATTTGGGGAGCTTCAGCACCAAGTACTGCTTATACGGTAAATCGTCAGGGAAAAGGACCATCTTGGGCGAATTCTCTATTCGAGGATAATGCTGAGTTTGGTTATGGTATGTATCTGGCTGTGAAGCAGATCCGTAACAAGCTTCATGATAATATGACTAAGTTAAATAGTATGAATGTCGAAGAGAAGGTGAAGGAAGCCTTCCATGATTGGATTCACTACAAGGAAGATGGAAAAGCCTCAAAAGAAGCAAGTGATAAAGTAATTGAGGCCTTAGAGAACTTTGTGTCTACAGATGTAGAAATAGAAACTTTAGTAAAAGAAATATTAGCAAATAAAGATTATCTCGCAAAACGCTCCATTTGGATGGTAGGTGGCGACGGCTGGGCTTATGATATTGGATATGGCGGCTTAGATCATGTAATGGCATCCGGTGAGGATGTCAATGTCCTCGTATTCGATACAGAGGTATATTCCAACACAGGTGGACAGGCATCAAAAGCAACTCCAACCTCTGCAATTGCGAAATTTGCATCCTCCGGTAAAAAGCAAGGTAAGAAAGACCTTGGTAGAATGATGATGTCCTATGGAAATGTATATGTTGCCCAGGTAGGTATTAACGCGGATAACACTCAATTAATCAGAGCCTTTCGCGAAGCAGAAGAGCATCATGGACCGTCCATCGTCATAGCATATTCCCCATGTATCAACCACGGTCTGAAAGCAGGTATGGGTAAGAGTATGGAAACCATCAAAAAAGCAGTACAGGCAGGTTACTGGCACCTATACCGTTACAATCCGAACTTAAAACAGGAAGGAAAGAATCCATTCACACTAGATTCCAAAGAGCCAACAGAAAGCTTCCGCGACTTCATCCTCAATCAAGTTCGCTATAGCTCTCTGCAAAAAACCTTCCCAGATCAAGCAGAAGATCTATTCCGTCAGGCAGAAGCCTACGCAAAAGAAAAATACGAAATCTACAAACAAATGGCCTCAGCCGAGCCCATCAAAATAAGTGTAGACTGGGAAACCGTAGAATAAATCAAAACAAATCAAACACAATAACTAAATATCAAATCAAGTAATCCACCATAACCTAACCACAAAAAGGAGTAAGAAAAACCAGTCCCGGTTTTACTTACTCCTTCTTTAAAAAATAAAAAGCAAATCCAAAATCTAAATCTGCAATCTCATTCCATATAATAATATAATATACATAATCTCAAATCAATTCATAACTTTCAAAGTACAACCCTCATCTCACAACCATATAACCATATCACCATATCCCAATCACTACACTATCATTATAAGAGCATACAACCATATCTACCGTCGAAATAAATTATCCCCTAAAACTAAATATATACCAAAGAAACCCAACTCATACTCCATATCATAAATCAAATCAAATAGTCCATCCCCAACGTCACCCACATCAAAAAATTAAATGGCAACTAACACAGTGTAACGCGCGGACTTTCTTATAAAGACTAAGGCAGCCGGGGAGGGGTATCAGGGGGCAATGTGTTTCATTTCGGAAGACAACGCGTCTCGCCGACCGTCCTGGAAAGACTTGCGTCTTCTGCATGTCTTACCAGGACGGTCCTAGAGGCGTGGTGTCTTGAGAATGAAACCACATGTCCCCTGATACCCCTCCCCGGCGGTTCACTCCCTCCCCCAAAGACCGCTTTCACCCCCTCCTTCCATTCAATTTCCTACAATCACCTATCGATATTATTTCCCATTATGCTATAATAGTGTAGTCAATAGATATCATTTATGTAGTCGTAAAAGATACCATAACGAAGGGTGGCGTGATATGGCAGAACAATTGCTAGGTGCCTACAAAAAAACAATTAAAGATGAAGATACGCAAGTTGTTTACAAACTGATATTCAAGAATGCACTATATAGTCTTGAAGCTTACTACGAGCAGAGAAAAGATAAGCATTATTGTTATCTAGAGAATTTAACAGAAGATGAGGGTGAGGCAGAATTTTTCCTATATCTCATAGCAAAGGGTAAAGTTTTACCGATACATATCAAGGATGTTGCAGAAGATTATTTTGGAAAGCAGTTCTCCGGTCCAGCAAGATACATAAACGATTAAAATACCATAGACATAAAAAATACCTACAGATACGAGCGATCATGAATGATGTCATGAACTTAAGAACTGACTACACTAAGAATGACAAGAATGACTTAGAAAAGGCTTTTCTAATACCTATTCCACTGGTTGAGATTAATCAACCGGGAATAAGGTAATAGAGAAGCCTTTTTTATATGCTTATTGATTACATATCTTGTGAAAAGCAGGTAATACATTGCTGTATTGGAAATAAAAATGAAAAAGTTCTATTAAGTGCATAAAGAAACTCAATTCTGAGAAAATATAAAAGTAGTAGTTAAAATTGGACGTTTAGACACTTCAAAATCGAATCAGGATTTTGTATTCAGAATATGAGGTACTTAACATGGAGCAAGTGATAAATTCAAAAGCAATTAAGGAGCTATTTTCCCAAAGTAGTGATATTTTAGTCAGGCCAATAAAAATAAATCAAAACAATATTACCTTTCACATCTTCTGTGTAGATGGATTAATTGATTCTACACTAGTAGATGAAGGGATTTTTCAGACTATGTTGGGGGATCCCTTTCTTAAAGAATATGGAACGGAGCGCTCAGTGATGGATTATCTATTAAATGGCGGCTCCTATCATGTATTCACATCGGAAGAGAGTGACTATCAGAAACTGTTGAAATCGGTATTGAGCGGAAATGTAGCTTTTATTTTTGATGGAGAAAAAAAAGCAATCGTATATGACATTAAAAAGTTTGAAAAACGTTCTATTTCTGAGCCAACAGAGGAAAATGTGGTAAAGGGAGCAAAGGACTCCTTTATCGAGGCTATGAGAACCAACACAGCACTAATCCGGAGGCGAATTAGATCGGAGCATCTGGTGATCGAATCCTTAACCGTTGGAAAGTTATCGAAGACGGATATGTCACTTTGCTATATCAATAATATTGTAAATATGGAATTAGTAAATAAAATAAGAGAAAAAATCAATGCAATTGATATTGATAATATATCGACTCCAGCCTTTATTGAGGAATATTTGATCGAGAATAAAAAAAGTGTATTCCCGCAGATTATGTACACGCAACGACCGGATCGAATCTCTGCAAATCTTTCAGATGGCAGGGTGGCTCTGGTGGTTGATGGCATGCCCTTTGTTTATCTCCTGCCATGTCAGCTAGTAATGCTAATGCAGTCACCGGAAGATTATGCCAATCATTATTTTGTAGGTTCGGCACTTAGATTTATTCGTTATCTATCCATGATTATTACTTTGTTTTTACCGGCATTTTATATTGCTGCAACTACTTACCAAAATCAGATGCTTCCGGTTCAGTTAGCTCTATCCACTCAACAGGCGAAAGAGAATGTACCATTTTCCTCCTCTTCCGAGGTATTGGGATTATTAGTGGCATTTGAAATATTAATAGAAGCAGGTTTGCGTTTGCCCCAGGCAGTCGGTACGGCAATGTCCATTCTGGGAGGTATTGTAGTCGGCCAATCAGCTGTTTCAGCAAATCTCATATCTCCATTGGTGGTAGTCGTCGTATCACTTGCCGGTATCGCTGGATTTATGATGCCTAACCAGGATTTGAGCAGCGGAATTCGAGTGATACGCTTTCTATTTGCATTCCTGGCTGCAGCGGGTGGTTTTCTTGGTTTAACCGTTGGACTCATATTAATTATTACACATCTTTGCAGTATAGATAATTATGGTGTAGCATACCTGTCACCATTTGTTGACATTGATGAAAGCAGTCATAAGGATACGTTTTTCCGATTCCCGGTGAAATATTTTCGTAAACGGCCAAAGGCCATTGTCCCGGAAAATCGAACCAAACAAAAAACATAGGAGCTGTGGGAGCAATGAATGATTTATCTATCATAAAGGAAAAAAGTAATAGGAAAACTCGGTGGTTTAAAGTAGTAATTAAGGTGGTATTTTTTTTCAGCCTTCCATTTTTTTTGGGAGGATGTACTCATGACATGAGCAGAAAGGAAATCGATGAAATTGATTTAGCCCTTGTTGTAGCAATCGATTATGAGAACGGAGAATATACCATAAGTGCTCTCCATAGCTCTGGAGGTGGTGCAGATCCGGAAGCAGGAGCAGGAGGTTCCGGTAAGGAGGAAGTGGCAAAGGGTACGGGAAAATCAGCCTATGAAGCCTTAGAAGAGCTCAAACTTAAGAATAAAAAAGCGATTTCTCTGGCACAGGCAGGATCATTTCTTATTGGTGAAGGGGCAGCGAAGCAGGGGATCAACCAAAGCCTGGATTTTCTTGCCCGAGATGAAACTATCAAAATGGAAGCATTAATCTATGTTATAAAGGGGAAAAAAGCCGCAGACTTTATTCAGGAGGGAATAAAAAATAAGCAAACAATCCATGAGGATCTGGAGGCAATGAAGCAAAAGCAGCAGGAGATATTAACCCGCAATGATAACTCAATGGTGAATATACTAAACGATATGAAACAGACGGATTCTTGCGTACTGGTTCCTTATCTTATTGCAGATAAGTCGGGATATTTAATTGATGGTTATGCTGTTTTTAATCAGCTGAAATTAGTTGATTATTTGGATCATGAGACCTCAGATGGAGTTAATTTTATACGAAATATTATGAGAAGTTACCCGATCTATTTGGATCGTGAGATTGGTCTATATATATCCTATACTAATACAAAGCTTAAGACAAAGCTGAAAAATCAACAAGTAACAGTGACAATTACCGTGAGCTTTGAATCGATGCTAAAAGAAGTTCTAACCACGAAAGACGTGTTTACAAAGGAGGAACTTGAACGGCTTACACGGGATCAAAATAATTATATTAAAGCTATTATCGAGAAGCCGGTAAAGTACTCCTTAGAAAATGGACTGGATATCCTTAATTTGGCACGCTTGGTTGAAAATCAGAATTACACCCAGTGGAAGAGTATAGAGAAATCCTGGGCAAATGAAATATCGGATATTAAATATCAATATAAGGTTCAATCCAGAATCTCAAAATCCTTTTTGTTAGGCGTGAGAGATCAAAGAGGAGAATTTTTGAGAAATAAAGCTCTCTTTGACCTGTGATTTATTCGGCAAGAGTCATAGGTATGAAATAAGTATATTAGTTAATCTAGGAAAGAAGGAGAACCCTATGATTTATATATTTTCATTTACCATCATCTATACCTTTATCAGACAACGGGAAAAGATCTTAAGTAAGAAAAGAAACTTGGCCTTATATTTATTACTTTCCATCGGTGGGCTGGCTCTGGGAATCATATATATATTGAATCCGTATTTGCCGAGCATAACCACTGCTATGGAAAAGTATATGAAATGAGGTGCCAGGCGGTGAATAAAGAAGTAACACTTCGACAAATAACATTTATGTATCTATTTATTTCAATATCCTCCATACTCCGTCAAATGCCTCAGATGCTGGCCTCAGATGCAGGGAGAAGTGGATATTTAAGTCCCATATGGTCTGTTCTGGCTACAGTACCATTGACTGCCATAGTAATTTTATTAATAAAATCCTACCCAGGACTTAATTTTTATGAAATTATGGAGCAATTAGTCGGCAAGTTTTTAGCAAAGATTTTCATCATCTTTTATCTGCTATGGATTTTATTAGCGTTAACAGCAAAGGTTACAGCCTATAGCTTGACCATGCAATTTACCCTGATGCCCAGGACTAAATCCGACTTCTTTATGGTAATCATGATAATATTAGTTTTTTATGCACTGATACGGGGTATTAAAACCATATTCCGTTTTTCTGAATTAACCCTTGGAACGGTTTTAGTCTTTTTTGCAGTCCTCTTCCTCTGCGCTATGACTCGGATACGTAAGGATTATTTACTGCCGGTATCTACCATTCATTTAAAGAGCACAATCTTAGCTTCTAAATATGTCATTGCAATTGGCGGTAATATCATTCTAGCCTTATTCTTCGCAGATAAGTTTGGTATAAATGTAACCAAGCAGCATTTACGAAAGCTTTGGTTTGGTTTGATTACCTTTACTGTTTTAGCATTTGTTATTACGATATTTACTTTTGGCATATCGGGTGTAAGTTTAACTGCCAATTTACCATTCCCTTTCTATATTACGGTAAAGAGTATTTCATTCTTTAATATTTTTGAACGTTTTGAGGTATTTGTTACCCTGATTTGTATTTTATCGGATTTTGCGGCTATTTGTATCTTTGCAATTCTGCTAATGAGATGTATTACTTGGATTTTTCAGCTGACAGAATGTAATTTCTTATATACGCCGCTGGCCATCATTGTATTCTACTTGACATACTACTTAAGTAGTACGCAGTTTGAATTTAATTATTTATATCAATATATCATTGTAAACCTTAATTTGATTTTTCAATATGTAATACCAGTGATATTGGCATTGTTTTGTTTGGTGAAACGAAAGAAGATTAAAAAACAGTATTGATGACAGGAGCTAACCGGAAGGAGAGAAGATAGTCTACCAATATAGAATCTATCCGCTGTGTTAGCTCTATTCATAGATTTTTATTTCAAATTCATCATCATCATACTTATAGGTGCTGTGGTTCATGTAATGTTCTGCGATAGGGTCAACGAATTGATAGACCCGGCTATATTCTTTGGTTTCCGGATTTTTTACTGTTTCCGAGCGGTTGCGATAGAGGAATTGCACTAAATCGTAGCAATCAATCCAAATCTCGCTATTGCACTCTTTTTGGGATTCATCAAAGATGAGCTGCAAACCAAAGTGCAGATGAGGGGTGTTAATATTATTTGCATTTTCAGAGCTGCTATATCCGGTTCTCCCCAGATAACCAATGACATCACCTGCTTGAACAATGCTACCAACTTCCAGAGATTTATTAAAGGGGAAGTTCTTACGCAGATGAGCATAGTAATAATATCGTTTCTTATCAAAGCTTCGGATACCAAGGCGCCAGCCACCATATTGATTCCAACCAAGGGCTTCTACATAACCTGATTCCACTGCAATGACCGGTGTTCCCACCTGCCCCATCATATCGTGGCCAAGGTGCTTCCGTTTAAATCCATAGCTTCTAGATACACCAAAGTCATCAAAGTGACTATAGGGATAATACTTAGCCAGAGGAAGGTATGCCTTAAGGCCATATTTTTCTTCCCAGCGCTTTCCACCAGGAGCAGTTTCATCGGCGACTTCGATGCGATATTCACCTACCATACCACCTAAAACAGCAGAGTAGGATTCATAATAATATTTATAATATTTCATATCCTTCGTTATGGAATCAATGCTCTCTTCTTTGTTTTTTAATTTTTCAACCAGTTCGGTCATATGCTTTGATTTATATTTTGAAAAATCTCCGCCATAGCGATTACCAAGGCAGGCTAAGATCTCGATCCAATTAATAGGTACCTCCCAGTCTCTGGATTCCACATCATATTCATAAGCTTGTTCCATAGCCTGACTGGAGACATCAAAATTTACCCATTTAATATAATCTTTTTTAGAATCATACATAGAAGTTAACATAGACTCATCCTGATCGATTCCTTGTTTAATCAGGAAGGAAGCAAATAGAAATATTATGATTAATTCGAATATAACAATATGTTTTGTTTTCAATCTAGACAACATTATTCTTCATCCTTGTTATTAACAACTTGTAACATTCTATGAAATAACAAGGATATCTAGTACAATGTTATTGAAATACCAATGCATAATTCCACTATGATTTTTTCTCAGGCATAACAAAAATATGGTCGCAATTATACATTGGTTCTAAGAAGAGATACCCTGATTAGATTAGGTTAGTGCTTATTCAAAGATATCTCGCAGCATCTTTTTATGGAATTTTTTGTAGATATTGAGTTTATCATTATTTTGATCAAAAGTGGCTAAAATCACTTCTTTCATATCAGGGACACCCTGTGAACTGAGTTGCTTTTCGACCCATTTTTCATCCTTACCGGTTGATTTTAAGTTGTCCTTAAGAATTTTACCATCAATAATAACATTAGCGAGAGGAACAGTCTGGGTAGGGGAGAGATTTAAATCTTCAGGAGTTACCGGACGGTTTAGTGCTTTTGGAAGAATACTTACGGTTCCATTTGTCTCTAGATAAACCGTATGAATTTCCTCTAAATCAAAATAGCCACTGATACGGCAGGCAGATAATAGTTCATCTACATCTAGCTTCGCCTTCAACAGATTTTTTTCGTAAATTTGTCCGTTCTGATATAATAAAATTGCTTGACCTTCAAAAAAACGGCGTAAGTATATGGATTTGCAAGTACTATAGGAAACCAGGATGGCAATTCCCGAATAAAGAGCCATAGACAGTAACGGCTCCAGGATACTATCAGTAGACATAACAGCCATTTCACCTGCGATGGACCCAATAGCAATGCTGCTAATATAATCGAACATGCTAAGTTGTGACATTTCCCGGTTGCCCATAAGCTTGGTAAAAAGAAAAAGCGAAGCTACGGATGCAAGAGTAGAATAAACTATTTCTAACATTTGAGAACCTCCTGATAATAAAATTATGAGAAGTCTTTTGTCTTCTCATAAAAAGAGTTGTTTTTTGAGTAGTAAATGAAATACAGTAACATTTTTAGTTCTTGTAATACATTCTGTTAGGTGGTTACATAGCGATTCAAAGCTATAAATAAAAAGCGACTTATTATTAATACATTCACTATGGAATAAGGATAGTATTTTCAGATTAAGAGAAATTATAACTGAAGTTCGAACTTTTCAGAGAAGGTATAGTACAAAGAATTGGAAAGATAATAGAAGCAGTTTGTTAGATAAAAATAGGCAGCATCCATAATCGGAAGCTGCCTTTGAATCGTTTATAACTTTACTACTAGATCAGCACATTCAGGATGTTCCTGAAACCATTTGATGGCGTAGCTGCAGGAGAGCATTGCCTTTAAATTATTAGCTCTTAAATGAGCTGCAACTTCCTCCATTAATTTTCCCGCAACTCCCTGACCGCGCAGAGAAGTATCGACAAAAGTATGTTCAATTTTGACCACACCTTCTTTCACCGGAGGAAAAGTAACTACAGCAACCATATGGCCGACTTCGTCGTTTAAATAGACTCTATTACTTTCGTGGATAAAATTCATTCAAATACACTCCTTTCGTAGGTAATAGCGCTCATTAGATAACAGCAAGCATTTCAGAATAGCCCTAACCTGTTGTATCAAAGCATCTACCTAGTAAATTAATGATAGCAAATAAAGCTTAGAAAATCAACACTGGTCTGGAAAAGTATACCTGATCGCTGGATGTGAATTACGTAAGTTCCATTACAGAAAGAAAAAAGGAATCCGCCATAAGAATCGATGAAAGACAATTGGCGAGTTCCTTTTCTTTAATTTACTATAATTATAATAATAAAAACCTTATTCAAAAAGATCAATTACGCTAACAGGGCAGCCATCTCTGGCTTCTTCTGCTCTTTCAAGGCAATTTTCCGGAATATCACCTTCAATCGCTTCTGATACATCATTATCATTATAACTAAAAACCTCGGGACATACATCAATACACAGTCCGCAACTGATGCAACCATCTTGATCAACCGCTGCTTTCATAAAATTTCTCCTTTCCAATCTTATGCAATAAAATGCATGATAAAGATAGTATAGATATAAGAACAATGAATTATTCATTTTAAAAAGCAAAAATGAAGATTATTTCTTTCAATAATTATATTGCATGGGGTTTTTGTTATGATATAATGTTGACGTCAGACATGATATCATAATGAGATACAAAAGGAGGAAGAAAATTTGGCAAAACAACATTGGAAACCTGGGAATATGCTTTATCCGGTACCAGCAGTGATGGTAAGCTGTGCCAGAGAGGGAGAGAAGCCAAACATTGTTACAGTTGCCTGGGCTGGAACCATATCCTCCTCTCCAGCAATGCTTTCTGTCTCCATACGACCTGAGCGATATTCCTATGGTATTATTAAGGAAACAGGAGAGTTTGTTGTGAACCTGGTGACTAAGGAACTGGCATTTGCTTGCGATTATTGCGGAGTTAAGTCCGGGAAAGAAATTGATAAATATAAGGAAATGAAACTTACTCCCAGTAAGTCACAGGTTATAAATGCTCCTGGAATCGAAGAAAGTCCTGTTAATATTGAGTGTAAAGTAATTGAGATTAAATCCCTGGGTAGTCATGATTTATTTATTGCAGAGGTGGTTGGAGTAAATGTTGATGATAAATATATGTCAAGCACCGGGAAATTCAATTTAAATAGCACAGGCTTGGTGGCGTATTCGCATGGTGAGTATTTTGAACTGGGTAAAAAACTAGGGAAGTTCGGAAATTCCGTTCAGAAGAAACGGTAATGAATTAATAGGGAACCGGAAAATAGATAGCTTATTTTCCGGTTCCCTTAGGATTAGGTTATTTCAATCTGTTGTAAATGATCTGCTATATAGTTCGCTAGACTGATCTGGAGCCATAACTAGGCAGCAGGATGTTGAAAGAAGTCCATTAAGGGAACAGGACCTACCAGGATTTCACGTCCGACAAAAAGTGTACGGTCAGGTTTTGTCATGATTGCCCACTTTACAAGGGCAATCATACCATTACGTATCTCAATTCCTGTGATGCACCGAGGGTGAACACAGCTGCCATCATTAAAATACAGGGTATCTCCGACCATTGGGAAGACAGGACGGTGAGTATGGCCGCAGATGAGCATTTGGTTCTTCTCAATCGACCAATCCATAAGCCTCTTTTCAACAGTGCTCTTTTTGTCACGGTTCTTAGCCGCACTTGTTGGATCTTTAATACCAACCAACTCCAGCGGTCGCCATAGATAACGTACTAAGAAGCGGGAGAGCTTCCAAAAATAATCATTGAGCAGATCACCTTGATGTCCATGTGTCAGGAAAATCTGGTGTTTTGTATCTTTATATTGAAGAATCAGCCCTTCCATCATTTTTATCCCGGGGAATAAAGACATGGTCGAATTAATGCTATCACAATAAAAAGAATGGCATCTGTTCTTAATATATCTGGAATCTCTTTTAATGATATCATGATTACCATAAAGCATAAGCAACCTCTCTTCTCGGTACAATAATGACATTAACCAAAAAGCGTCGCTATGAGCACTTATGATATCTTCCATATTCCGGTTTTCCCAAAGTTCATCTCCATCACCGAGTTCAATGTAGGTATAATCATTTTCGTAATAATAATACAAGGCAGCAAAGAACAGGTTTTGATTCCCTGAAAAGTCATCAGCCCAGCTGCCATTACCGCGATGGCAGTCGCTCATAATAATGATTCTGGAGGTGTCGTCAAACTGTATTACCGGAGAGTTTGCATGAACTTGGGATAGACGTTTAAAGGCTGACATTGTGGTCACTCCTTCCCTTAATCACTCATTTTGTCGAGGTATTGTTTAATTGTATTGTAGGAGTCGAATACTTCTTTTGGTTTACCGATAGCAATCATTCGATTATACATGCCCGGATCTTTGTCTTTGATCAGAGCTAATTTATCCAGTGTATCCGAATAGGAACTCGTAAGTGTATTATAAGAGTCACATAGGGATGCGTTATTTCGCATCATCAAGTAATCGGTTAAAGCGGTTCTTGTCAGTGGTTGCCTTACATGAGGTTTATCAAAACGAATTAACACACGACGGCCTTGAACTGCATATTCGTCAGGTCTGTAACCAGCTTCTTTTAAGGCATTACCAAAAATATAAGCCATTCTTTTGTCATACATCATCATTTCAATATCCATGGATAAGTCTGAGGGCTTTGTATATTCGCCAAGCTTAAAACCCGTAAGCCACCAATGGTAGCCGCTTCTGGTAAATAAGAGATTGCCTTTTTTTCGTAAGATAAAGGACATATTAATGCATTCCTCATCCTTAATACAAAAATAAAAAGTACCATTGAATAGACCAGGGATATTCAAGTTAGGAAAACTGGTGCTGTAAATACCTACCTCCGCACCCGTATTCATACCATACTGGCCTTTCCAAAATTCAACCAGCCAGCGTTTGCCACCATATTCAAAAGTAATGGGTTCACAATCTATTATCATGCTTAAGGCAGCACTTGCTTCATCATATAGCCTGCAATAGCCAAGCTTCCGTTGCCAGGGATTCATGAGGGAATAGAAGATATCTTGATAAGGCTCATAGGCAAAGCCAAAAGGTTCTATTTCCTTATTAAGATCCCTAATGCGTTCTGGTTCATTTTCCAGGATATCTGAAACCGGCCGTATTATCTTGCGTTTGCGTTTATTTTTGCGACGAATCCGATAAACTACTGAAACTATTACAACGAGAATGGCTCCGAGGAATATGAGCAAAGCAACATTCTGCGATAAAAAAGCAAAAATAACGGCATTAAATAACATGTAATTCATTCCAATCGTAAGCATAGGGCAGCTCCTTTCGTTACGTTATATACCATCATATTCGGAAGTCCTTGTAGTTGTTCAAGGGTGAAGAGAGTGTTCAGAAAAAATGATGCAACATATTGACTTATCACAGATTTGGCGTATAATGAGGCAAGAAAATGTGAAAGCTTTCAATAAATTTAGGCTTTTATTCATTGAAATGGAGATAGAATCAGTGCTAGCATAGAAAAGAAATGAAAACGAAAGGATGAAGACCATGAGTGAATGTTCAAGCAATTGTAATAGCTGCAGCAGCTCTAGCTGCTCTGACAGAAAGGAAAAACAAGATTTTTCCGTACAGCCTCATGAAATGAGTAATATCAAGAAAGTCATCGGTATTGTCAGTGGAAAAGGAGGCGTTGGTAAATCCCTGGTAACCTCCTTAATGGCTGTCACTATGAACCGTAGAGGATATCACAGCGCAATTTTAGATGCAGATATCACCGGACCTTCCATCCCAAAAGCCTTTGGTATCAAGGAAAAGGCTCAGGGAAATGAGATAGGAATTTATCCGGTAGCAAGTAATTCCGGAATCGATATTATGTCTATTAATTTGTTGTTACCAAATGAGACAGATCCTGTAGTTTGGAGAGGACCGGTCATTGCTGGTACTGTTAAGCAGTTCTGGTCTGATGTTATTTGGAATGATGTGGATTACATGTTCGTTGATATGCCTCCGGGAACCGGAGATGTGCCCTTAACAGTATTCCAGTCCCTACCGATTGATGGAATAATTATCGTTACCTCGCCGCAGGAGCTGGTCTCCATGATTGTTGGAAAAGCGGTTAAAATGGCTAAAATGATGGATGTACCCATCCTCGGATTAGTAGAAAATATGTCCTATTTCATATGTCCTGATTGTGATAAAGAATACGAGATATTTGGTGAGAGTAAGATTGCAGAAGTGGCAAAGAGATTTGATATTCCTAACTATGCAAAAATTCCGATTAATCCTAAATTGGCTGGTGCCTGTGATAAAGGTTTGATCGAACTTTTTGAAGGAGATTGGCTGGAGAAGCTTGCTGATGTGGCTGAGGCGTTAGCATAAAAGCTGGAGTAATCAGCGAGTTGATATCTGTTCAATAAAAAAGAAGGACAGGGATTCGCACTGGGTAACTAAAGTGAGAGTCATTGTCCTTCTTTTATAGTTTGCAGTATTGATCTATTTGGGTCATGATTTCTTTCTATTGAAAGATACCTTCTCATTTGAACGTTTCCTTCACATTGAGAGCTTCCTTCATTCCGTTGGAATAATGTAGCTGATAGTCATCTGTAACATAAACCGCATAGGTATCAGGAAGAGAATTAATTAACTCCAACCCCTTCTCTACGCCGAGAGCGAAACAGGTGGTGCTAAGGCCATCGCCATCTACAGATTTGGGAGAGATTATGGTTACAGAAAGAACATTATTGTCATAGGGGTAACCAGTCTTGGTATCTAATAAATGGTGGTAGAGTTTCCCATTCCTTTTGAAGTATTTCTCATAGATTCCGGAGGAGACTACCGAATAATCGTTGATGTCCATGGTAGCAATTGTTTCGCTTTGTGTTCCAAAGGGTTTTTGGATACCGATCTGAAAGGGAACACTACCTTGTTTATTACCCACGCATAAAATATTACCTCCAAGATTAATGATTGCACTGTGTACGCCCTGTTTTATTAAATACTCCTTTACTCGATCTGCGATGTAGCCTTTTGCAATGGCTCCCAGATCAATTCCAACTCCAGCCTTCGTAAAGGAGATCTGTTCTCCCTCTAAGGTAATATATTCATAATTGACCTTGGGTAATTGGGCTTTCAGGGATTCTTTGCTGGGGAGAACGGGCGGATCTGAGGTAAAATCCCATAGGGAGGTAATCGGTTCAATTGTGATATCAAAGGCTCCCTTTGATAATTTACTGTAATATAGGCCTCTGCTTAAAATATCTGAAAGCTCCTCTGATATCTGATATTTGCCATTACTGCCTGGAAGAGTTCTATGGTTTAAAGCATATAATTCACTGGTGCTGCTGGTTCTGGAATAAATTTCCTCATATTTCTTTATAACCTGAAAACATCCGTTTAAGATATCTTCACTATCGGAGTCATATAGATAAATCGTTATCACTGTATTTAAGAGGAAATCAGTTCCAGAGATTTTCACTGCGGTACTGCCTTTGACATTCGAAGCAGTGCATCCGTACATGGTGCTCAGGATAAGTGATATAAAAGCTATTCCAAGGATCTTAAATAGTGATATATTTCTTAAGGTGGATTGGCGGTAAAATAACAGTTTCATATGACACCTCCATGGATATTGATTTTTACATTATTTACATTTTGGAATGAAATATACAATTCAAAGAAGTTGCTTGCTTATGCAAACAGAAACCAATAAAGAAGTTATTACCTTGACATTTACTCTGGATAATATTAAGATTGTCCTGTTGGATTTTTATCATTGGTTAAGAAAGGTACAGCTTGAAATATGTTAAAGAAAAACGATCTCATATTAGTTGGCATTATCTTGCTACTTTGTATAGGATTTTTTACATATCGTAAGATGACGGAAGCACCTGGCAGTAAGGTGGAGATTAAGGTTGGTGGTGAACTATATGATACCTTAACACTGCAGGAGGATACCGTTTATACCGTTAAAATTGATAACGGAAACTACAATACCTTTAAAATTACGGATGGAGTTGTAGATATGATTGATGCCAGCTGTCCGGACAAGCTATGTGTTAATCAGTCAAGTATTTATCACAATCATGAAACAATTGTTTGTCTTCCGAATAAGGTAATTCTGGAAGTGGTTAATGCAGAAGACAGTGATATTGATATCATAGCAAATTAAGGTGGACTTATGGAAGCAAAGAAAAGAATTAAGAAAATAACAACCTATGGACTGTTGGTTGCTTTAGCATTTATTTTAAGTTATATTGAGAATTTAATTCCAATCCCGATTCCGATTCCTGGAATCAAACTGGGGCTGGCTAATCTGGTGGTAATAACAGCCCTGTATTCTTTAGGAGCAAAGGAAGCCTTCGCTTTATCTATACTGCGTATCGTATTAGTCAGCTTTACCTTTGGCAGCCCTTCAACGATGCTTTTTAGTCTGGCAGGGGGCTTGTTGAGCTGGGGTGTGATGTCTTTATTTAAACACATTAAGGTCTTTAGCTTTGTTGGTGTAAGTATTCTTGGAGGTATATCCCATAATATAGGGCAGATTTTTATGTCTATTCTTGTGGTGGAAAATATTAATATCATTTATTATCTGCCATTCTTACTTACTGCCGGAGTTATTACAGGTGCGTTAATTGGAATTCTTGGTGCGATGATTGTAAAGCGATTAAAATATTTATATCAACAATAGACTTTCAAGTCTTAAGACGGTTTTAAACAATCAAAAACAAAGGGATGGAAAATATGGCAAAATTATATTTTAAGTATGGCGTTATGGGAAGCTCTAAAACAGCCCAGGCACTGATCACTAAGTTTAACTATGAAGAGCGGGGAATGAAGGTTTGGCTGATCAAGCCACAGATTGATAATAGAGATGGAGACCATTTAATCAAATCCCGAGCTGGCTTGTCCTCACCTGCATATATTTTACCGGATGAAGAAGATGTCTATGAGAGTTATCTGAAATTGCCCGATCCGGTGGATGTTATCATCATAGACGAGGCACAATTTTTAACGGAAAAACAGGTTGACCAGCTATCTATGATTGTGATAGATCATAATATACCAGTACTGTGTTTTGGACTAAGGGCAGATTTTCGTACGAAGATGTTCCCGGGCAGTAAACGTCTGATGGAGATCGCAGATTCTATTACTGAAATTAAAACCATTTGCTCCTGCGGAAGAAAAGCAACGGTTAATGTTCGCTTGGATGGCAACGGAAGGATAATTACCGAGGGAGAACAGATTTTAATTGGTGGAAACGACACCTATACGGCCATGTGCTACCAATGTTACATTAACGGTCAAAAAGAGCAAGACAAATAGAACTTTTGTCCTTACATTATTCGATTGCAGATATTAAAAGTATCCAAAAACGCTACATTGGTTCTTGGGTACTTTATTTTTGTAGCAGTGGCTACATCTTTTACTTTTTAAATCAGATATGATATATACAGATGAATCAGGAAAGTTACAGCATGCAAAATAGTTCAATAGAACGCTGTTATCAGATACAAGGAGGAGATATTATGGTACGAAAAATAATTAAGATTCAGGAAGAGTTATGTAATGGTTGTGGGTTATGCGTGAATGCTTGTCATGAATCAGCAATTGGTCTCATTGATGGAAAGGCAAAACTGCTTCGAGATGACTACTGCGATGGTCTTGGCAACTGTCTTCCGGTATGTCCGACAAATGCGATCAGCTTTGAGGAAAGAGAAGCATTAGAATATAATGAAGAAGAAGTAAATCGAAATATTGAGGCAAAGAAGCTGAAGGAAGCACAAAAAGCTGTCCATAATGGTCATCAAGCAGCTGGCGGTGGATGCCCGGGCTCCAGAGCTATGAGCCTTAAGCGAGAAGAAAAACAAACCGCGACTGCAGAGGTTAATGAAGCTAATCAGTCAACACCTTCCATGTTAAGACAATGGCCGGTGCAGATTAAATTGGTAGCACCCCATGCTTCCTTTTTTGAGGATTCCAATCTATTAATAGCTGCGGATTGTACGGCCTATGCTTACGGTAATTTTCATCAGTTTATGAAGAACAAGATTACCTTGATCGGCTGTCCTAAACTGGATGAGGTTGATTATTCTGATAAGCTGGAACAGATCTTAAGCTTGAACAATATTAAAAGTGTTACGGTAATCCGAATGGAGGTACCTTGCTGTGGAGGCATTGTAAACGCTGTGAAAACCGCCCTTACAAATAGCGGACAGATGATCCCCTGGAGAGTTATCACCATTAGTACGGATGGTAATGTTTTAGAAGATTAGTAGATGTTTGAGCAATATCTTGATAATAGTCATCTTATGAGAAAAGTATCCGTTTTGATAAGCGTTATTTTTAATAAGATAGAATAGTGATAATTATTGAGCTGTTTCTTTGCTGAGGAATTAATTAGCGGAGAAACAGCTTTTTCCACCCATTTTAGTCGCAAACCACCAAAGTTCACATATTTTATACTATCGAGATATTGAAAGGGGTTAACTATGGAAAATAGTTATCGAATGCCGCTCATTGGAGATAAGGCACCTGAATTCCATGCTGTTACAACACAGGGAGATATCAATTTTCCTAAGGATTATCACGGTAGATGGATTGTGTTTTTTAGCCATCCAGCGGATTTTACACCTGTTTGTACAACGGAATTTATAACCTTTGCTTCCATGATGAATGATTTTAAAGCCTTGGACACAGAGCTGATTGGGGTGTCGATAGATTCTATCTATTCACATATAGCTTGGTTAAGAAGAATTAAAGAACTTGCCTGGAAGGATATGAAGCATGTTGAGGTGACCTTTCCTTTAATTGCAGATATATCAATGGAGGTAGCTAAAAAATATGGTATGTTGCATCCGAATGCGTCAGGAACTCAGACGGTCCGTTCTGTTTTCATCATTGATCCGGAAGGAATAATCAGGGCCATACTCTATTATCCGGCCACCACAGGACGAAACATTCATGAGATCAAACGTATGATTATCGCGTTACAACAGGCAGATAGTGATAATATTGCAACTCCTGCAAATTGGATTCCGTGTGAGGATGTAATTCTCCCGCCGCCTGGAACCTGCGGGGCTGCAAGGGAACGGTTCGAGCATTTGCAAGGGGATGTGTACTGCGTGGACTGGTTCCTTTGCTTTCAACAGGCAAACTGTGCTTCCTACGCAAAAACAGTTGAGCCTGAGATCCTGCCATATCCATCTGCCTATCCGGTGAAGCGATATCCTTACCGCAACTAGAAAATAAAGAACGTAAATAGTAAAACTGTGCCAAGGAGCAATTCTTTGGCACAGTTTATTTGATATCAAATGCTATTCCATATTGAAGATTAAAAAAGAGTGTGATAAAATGAGCGAAGCTTAAACCCGTACGGGATAGCTTTGCTTTTTGAAAAATGCAGAGCTTTTAAAAGGACAAGGAGTGAAATATATTGAAAAAAGGTTTGACACAAAATGTAGGTGCAAAAGCAGCGTTGTTCATAGCTGCAATCATCTGGGGAGGCTCTTTTCTCATCGTTAAGAATTCTATGGACATGATTCAACCCCACATGCTTTTAGCAATTCGTTTTACCATAGGATGCATTCTTTTAAGTATCATTTTTCATAAAAGATTGAAAACCTTAAATAAGGATTATTTTATCAAGGGAGGAATCATCGGAGCCTGTCTCTTTATTGCCTATAGCTTACAAACCATAGGAATCATTGATACAACACCCGGGAAAAATGCATTTTTAACAGCGATCTACTGTGTCCTGGTTCCGTTTTTCTTCTGGATTGTAGATAAGAAGAGGCCGGATCGATATCATATTTTAGCAGCCGGAATCACCTTGTTTGGAATTGGGTTAGTGTCTATGAATGGAGATTTTTCCATTGGAATTGGTGATTCTTTAACCCTGGTAAGTGGAGTCGTGTTTGCAGCTCATATGGTAGCAGTTGCAACGTTTAGTAAGGACAAGGATCCGATTTTACTTACAATACTCCAGTTTGGGTATGCAGCGGTCTTTTCTTGGATTGTTGGCCTCTTGTTTGAAGATTTCCCTTCAAATTGGAATATGCCCATGCTTAGCAGCTTAATCTATCTCTCAGTTTTTGCAACTGCGGTTGCCTTACTATTGCAAAATGTTGGTCAAAAGTATACGAATCCTGCACCGGCAGCCATTATCCTAAGTCTGGAATCTGTTTTTGGTGTTATGTTTTCTATCATCTTTTATGGTGAAATACTAACCCTTCGTTTATTCTGTGGTTTCTTTTTGATCTTTATTGCAGTAATTATCTCAGAAACGAAGCTCAGCTTTCTAACAAAAAAGAACGAAGCCATCTTATTAGAGGATTCAATTGAGTCTTAATAGACCATAATAGTAGTAGTCTGGAAGAGGTTAATTAAGCTACGTTTTAGTTGAATTCCACGAAATCACGTGATACTATAGTAATAATATTAGGAAGCAAAAAATAGCTTTAAGGAAAAACAGCTTTTTAATTTGGGACAAGGGGGCAAAGTCATGAAAATATCTACCAAGGGAAGATATGCACTTCGATTGATGTTGGATTTAGCGCTGAATAATACAGGTGAATGTATTACAATTAAGAATATTGCGGCTAGACAGGAGATTTCAGAAAAGTATTTGGAGCAAATTATCTCGTTGTTAAACAAAGCCGGATATGTGAAAAGTGTGAGAGGAGCTCAAGGTGGATACCGATTGGCGAAAGATCCCTCGGAATATACAGTTGGGATGATTCTACGGCTGACAGAGGGAAGTCTCATGCCCGTGGATTGTGTTGATGAACAAACAAGTGAATGTAAACGGAGCAGCCAATGTGTCACCAGAGAGGTGTGGGAAGAATTGTATGAGGCGATTAGTTCCGTAATAGACAAAACGACACTTCAAGATTTAGTGGATCGCCAAATAGAAAAAACACCACTTGATTATTCAATTTAAGATTATTTTTGGTTCCATGTACTTGACAAAAGTAATAACGAGGAATATGATGGTATAAATTCATACAATACATATAAAGTATGTATGTATAAAATAAATGATAACGGAGGGATACTATGGCAAACGAAAAGAAATTACATTTTGAGACACTACAGTTACACGCAGGACAGGAACAACCAGATCCAGCAACCGGAGCTCGTTGCGTTCCCATTTACCAGACCTCTTCCTATGTTTTTGATAATTGTGCACAGGCAGCAGCAAGATTTGATTTAAGTGAAGGCGGAAATATCTACACCAGATTAATGAATCCAACTTCTGACGTCTTTGAACAAAGAATTGCAGCCCTAGAAGGCGGTGTTGCAGCCCTTGCAACTTCCTCAGGCGCAGCAGCAGTTACATATGCGATACAGAATATTGCCCATGCGGGAGATCATATTGTATCTGCACAGACTATCTATGGCGGTACCTATAATTTATTTGCCCATACCCTGGTTGACTTTGGAATTACAACCACTTTCGTTAACTCTGATGATCTATCTAATTTTGAAAAGGCAATTCAGCCGAATACTAAGGCAATCTTTATTGAAAGCTTAGGTAACCCTAATTCCAATATCGTTGATATTGAAAAGCTTGCTAAAATTGCTCATGATAATAAAATTCCTTTAATTGTAGATAATACATTTGCAACACCATTTTTACTCAGACCAATTGAACTTGGAGCAGACGTAGTAGTGCATTCTGCAACTAAATTCATTGGAGGTCATGGAACATCAATCGGTGGTGTCATTATAGACAGTGGTAAATTTGACTGGGAAGGTTCCGGAAAATTCCCTTCCTTAACAGAACCCAATGATAGCTATCATGGAGTTCAATTTACCAAGGCTGTGGGAGCACTGGCATATATCATTAAGATTAGAGTAACACTAATGAGAGATACAGGTTCAACCATCAGCCCATTTAATTCATTTTTATTACTGCAGGGATTGGAAACACTATCTTTGCGTGTGGAGCGACATGTTTCCAATGCATTAAAAGTAGTAGAATTTTTAAAGAAGCATCCTAAGGTTGAGAGTGTGAATCATCCTTCCTTACCGGATAATCCATATCACTCCCTGTACAACAAATATTTCCCGGAGGGAGCAAGCTCCATCTTTACATTTGAGATTAAAGGGGATGCGAACACAGCCAAAGCCTTTATTGACAAGCTGCAGATCTTCTCCTTACTTGCAAATGTAGCCGATGTAAAATCACTTGTTATTCATCCGGCAAGTACAACACACTCACAGATGAACGCGGAAGAATTACTTGCTTCCGGAATTAAGCCAAATTCCATAAGATTATCAATCGGTACCGAGCATATCGATGATATCCTTGATGACTTAGAACAGGCTCTTAAAGCGTAACAAATAGTACCGCAGATCGAAGAAATGGAGTTAAACACAATGGCACAAATTAAAAAGAAAATTACTGAATTGGTTGGAAGAACACCGTTACTGGAATTGGAAAACTATAAGGAGAGCCATAATTTAAAGGCAACCATCGTTGCAAAGCTGGAATTCTTTAATCCGGCGGGTAGTGTGAAGGATCGTATTGCTAAAAAAATGATTGAGGAAGCTTTTAAGAGCGGAGAAATTAATAAAGATACGATTATCATAGAACCAACCAGTGGTAATACCGGCATTGGTCTTGCAAGTGTGTGTGCCAGCTATGGTCTACGCTTAATTATTGCAATGCCAGAGACCATGAGTATGGAACGCCGTAACTTAATGAAGGCATATGGTGCAGAGCTAGTATTAACAGAAGGCTCCAAAGGTATGAAAGGTGCAATCGCAAAAGCACAGGAACTAAAAGAAATAACACCAAACAGCTTCATTCCATCTCAGTTTGAAAATCCGAATAACCCTAAGGTTCATGAAGAAACCACCGGTGTTGAGATCTGGGAAGATACTGACGGAAAAGTTGATATCTTTGTTGCAGGGATTGGTACAGGCGGAACCATCTCAGGTGTGGGTGCATACTTAAAGGCTCAAAATCCAAATGTAAAAATCATTGCGGTAGAGCCAGCAGATTCACCCGTATTATCCGAGGGACGCGCCGGTGCTCATAAGATTCAAGGCATCGGAGCTGGTTTTGTTCCTAATACCTTGAACACGAAGATTTACGATGAAATCATCACAGTGGCAAATGAAGATGCTTTTTCAACCGGACGTGAGATAGCAAAAAGAGAAGGAGTTCTTGTGGGAATTTCCTCTGGAGCAGCCCTTTGGGCAGCAACCCAGGTAGCGGATAGACCGGAAAATGCCGGTAAAACAGTAGTTGTATTACTTCCGGATACAGGTGAAAGATACCTTTCAACTCCGATGTTCTCAGAGTAAGTTAGAAGTAAGTATCATAAAATGAAGGGACTGCTATGAGGTAACTGGAAGCCTAGCATAAGGTATCCAGTTGCTTTATAGCAGTTCTTTGTATTGGTTTATCCACAAATATAATTGTGCAATAAGTATAATTGGTAACGAAATGACCCCGTTTCATCGAAAGAGCCGGTTGGAGGTTAGATGCATGGCGTAATCATAATCTTTTTGATGGATATACAAATAATATTTAATACCGGCTTTCGAACCCAGGGTATGGCGATTATTTCGAATATTAATCGGTGAATATTGTTTCATGCGATAATCATATTTTATCTCAGCAGCATCTAAGGAGTTACGTAGATCAGTGAATTCCTTTAAGGAAAAACCGGAATATATCTCGACTTTATTCCAAAAAAACATAAGCCTCGCCTCTTTTCACATTAGAATTTTATAGTTGACTGCATTTGTAGTTCATCTATAATTAATTATAAATCTTTAACGAAATGAAAACAAATTAGAGTTTGATTAGAAAATCGTCTTGGTGAATACTTGTAAGGTATCGTTAGAATGTGATACAATGTCACCTAATATTACTGCGTTTATCTGGATTATGGAATGAAGGAAAGAGGAGAGAAAGATGAAGAGAAGAATTCTGATCATATTAATCATAGTACTTGTATTAATTGCTGGATTACTATTTAGTATAAGACCGGTGGAAACATTTAGTGAGGATACGAGCGAAACTGTTTCCCTTAAGGAAATAATTCAAAAAGAGCTATTGGATTCAATAGCAGGTATGATAATTAACAGTTCAAAAGAATTTCAATTTGAACTCTCGGAGAAAGAAATTAATAGTATTATTGTTGATCAGACGGATGATAAATGGAAGGATTTGAACATTAATAGCATTCATTGTGTGATACATAATGGACAGGCTTATTTTTATGTGGACACAAAGGTATTTTCCCGTATCCCAACGCAGCTTATTTTAAAAACAAATCTTACGGTAGAAGATAATGAGCTTCATATAAAGGTTGATAAGGCTTATGTTGGGCGGATTCCTGTGTTCAAGAGTTTTGTTTTAGATATGCTTCAAGAGAAGTGGAATCGTTTCACAATAGACTCTGCCAGCTCAACGATTGCTATTTCGATTAATTTACCGAAAGCGTTAAGTATCAGGGACTTTGAAGTATCTGACCGCATTTATTTTAAATTAAATATATCAATGAAATCAGCAGATGATTTGTTAGAACTGCTTGAGTATTTTGGTGATAAATTATTATCAAAATTCTAAGGTTGACTTGTCTTACTATATCAATTATAATAAATTGAATATAATAATAGCAAAATTGGCGAGATATGCCATAATTGCCGAATATGAAAGAGTGTGTATCTATGTTGAAGAGTATGACTGGCTTTGGCCGCTGTGAAATTGCTCAGGTAGACCGTAAAATTACCGTTGAAATGAAAGCGGTAAATCACAGATACTGTGACATTTCTATTAAGATGCCGAAAAAACTTAGCTTTTTTGAAGCGGGTATCCGTAATGTATTAAAGCAATATATCGGCAGAGGTAAGATAGATATTTATATTACATACGAAGATTATACCGAAAATAATGTATGTGTAAAGTATAATGCAGATTTGGCAAGAGAATATTATAATAACCTGGAAAAGATGAGCAAGGAATTCGGGATAGATAATGATATCCGGGTATCCGCATTGTCCAGATATCCAGAAGTGTTTACATTAGAAGAGCAAACCATTGATGAAAAGGAATTATGGGCGCTTGTAGAAGAAGCTGTAAAAGGTGCTGCGAGCCGTTTTGTAGAAACACGAATTTCTGAGGGAGAACGCCTTAAGCAGGATATTATTTCAAAACTGGATGGAATGCTTAATATTGTTGATTTTATTGAGACAAGATCTCCGGAAGTTGTAAATGAATACCGGAATAAACTTTATGCTAAGGTTACAGAGTTATTAGCGAATACCAAGGTAGAGGAAAGTATTCTGGTTACAGAAGTTACTGTATTTGCAGATAAAATATGTGTGGATGAGGAAACGGTACGCCTGAGAAGCCATATCATTAATATGAAAGAAACCTTAAGTGATAATGAAAATGTCGGCCGAAAGCTGGACTTTATTGCGCAGGAGATGAACCGAGAGGCAAATACGATTTTATCAAAGGCAAATGATTTGGAAGTTACCAATAAAGCAATCGATTTGAAGACAGAAATCGAAAAAGTAAGAGAACAAATTCAAAATATTGAATAGAAGCTCGAAATATTGAATAGAAGCTTTAGAAGTGAGGAATAACTTTGAATAAGTTAGTAAATGTAGGGTTTGGAAATGTGGTGAATGCTAGTAAAATAATTGGAATCATCAGTCCTGACGCTGCGCCAATTAAAAGAATGGTGCAAACAGCGAAGGATAACGGTACGGCAATTGATGCTACCTGTGGAAGAAGAACGAAAGCTGTAATTGTAACCGATAGCGGACATTTAATCCTATCATCCTTACTGCCGGAGACGATTGCAGGAAGAGTGAATCCAAAGGAAGTGGAAGTAATTGATACACATGAAACATTTCCAGAAGAATAGATTATAATGATTAAGGGTATTTAAGGAAGGAGATATAAAATATGTTACATCCATCATATACAGATTTAATGAGAGTAGTTAATAGTGAGGTAGAACCAGGTGAGCAGCCGGTGGTTAACAGCAGATATTCAATCGTTATTGCAACTGCCAGACGCGCAAGACAGCTGATTGACGGTGCTAATCCTTTGGTTGATGTTGCTTATCCAAAGCCATTATCCATCGCGGTAGAAGAAGTATATCGTTCTAAGGTTAAGATTGTAGGCGATGACGAAAAGGATGAAGAGCAGGAACAACAGTAATCCCTGATGTAATATAAAAAGTATCAAAAATAGCACTTTCATATGTAGATATGTGAAAGTGCTTTATCGTGTAATTCACCCGATATGGGCGTATGATACATGGCATTGACAGAAAGGAAGTAATACATGTCAAATAAATCGGAAGAAGAGTTGAATGCTATGGCTGATGATGATATCAAGATTTTAAATGAAAATACTGAAAATGATATTACCCAGGAAGATACACAACAGGGGAATGAAGATAGTTCAAATCATGAAAGGAAGACCAGGAGTACAACAAAGAGTATCCTTTATGATCTGATTTTTTATGCTGTTTTAATTGTAGTATGCATCTATGTGTTACCAAACTTTGTTATTCAAAGAACTATTGTTGATGGTGCCTCCATGGAAAATACGTTGCACAACGGAGAGCAGTTGTATGTTGAGAAAGTTTCTTACCATTTTAATGCCTTAGATCGTTTTGATATTATTGTATTTTATCCTTATGGCAGGGAAAATGAAGAGTACTATGTGAAAAGAGTAATTGGTCTTCCGGGAGAAACGGTACAAATTATCGGTACAAAGATCTATATTAATGGTGAAGTATTAGATGAAAGCTATGGTAAAGAACCAATAGACGACCCAGGCAGAGCAGAAGACCCAATCACACTAGGGGATGATGAGTATTTTGTTCTAGGTGATAATCGTAATATCAGCAAGGACAGCCGTTCAGAAGAGGTTGGAAATGTAGTGAAAGAAAATATTGGCGGAAAAGTAGTTTTAAGAATAGCGCCGCTTAGTAAATTCGGTACAGTAAAATAGACAAAGGGTAACATAATAAGAATATGTAATCTTATTTTTTACTTGCAATTTACATAGGAATTAGGTAGAATAAATAATGTTCTGGAAGAACAGGAGTAATATTTTGATATGAAGGTAATTAAAGAGCATATAAAAACAGGAAACTTCAAGTCGTTTTATCTCTTATATGGAAGTGAAGAATATCTGAAAAAGCTCTATCGCGATAAGCTAAAGAATGCGATTTTACAAGATGAGGGAGATATGAATTATTCTCATTATGATGGGAATGGAATAGATCCTAAGAAAATTGCAGAGGTCGCGCAGACCTTACCATTTTTCAGTGATAAGCGACTCATTATCATAGAAAATAGTGGATTCTTCAAGAACCAGAACGAGCTTAGTGAATTGATCAAAGATATACCGGACAGTACAATTATCATTTTTGTAGAAGCAGAGATCGATAAGCGCAGTAAGCTGTTTAAATTCCTAAAAGATAAAGGTACAATCTCAGAGATGAATGGTCTGGACGAGAAGAATCTAAAGCTTTTCGTAGCTTCTCTCTTAGAGCAGGAGAAAAGAAAGATAACGGAAGCTTCTATCACGTATCTTCTCGATAAGACCGGTTCAGATATGACAAATATCTGTAATGAGGCTCAGAAGCTGATTAGCTACACCGAGGGTCGGGATGTGGTAACTGTACAGGATATTGACGCAGTGGTAACCACGCAGATTACTGGAAAGATATTTCTAATGATTGATGCAATTGGAAGTAAGCAGCCAAATAAAGCATTGGAATTGTACTATGATCTTCTGTCAGTAAGAGAGAAGCCCATGTCAATACTTTTCCTTATTATTAGGCATTTTAATATTATGATGCAGGCAAAGAGTCTTCAAGCTCTCGGCTATAATTCCACCAGTATTAGTGAGCTAGTTGGTGTTCCGCCCTTTGCAGTAACCAAATACCTCGGACAGGGAAAAAACTTTTCCATGAAAAAGCTGAAGGAAGCCCTGGAGTTTGGAACTGATATCGAGGAACAGATTAAGACCGGCAGAATGATTGAAAAAATCGGGGTAGAGTTATTTATTGTTACCTTTAGTAAGAGATAATAATTAAGTATTAGTTAATAAAAGACATTACCTGTGATGACTTGCTAAAAAGCAATATAATCTCAGATAATTATAAATTTGGAAGCGTATCGAAGTGGTCATAACGGCCCTGACTCGAAATCAGGTAGTCCCTAACGGGGCTCGTGGGTTCGAATCCCACCGCTTCCGTCATATGATAGGTATCTTTTACGACAGGATCAAAAGTCCAGAGTTAATGAGACCTAAGAGAGGTTTTGAATGAAAATTCAAAGCCTTTTTTTATGGGTATGTTCAGCGAAGCCCTTGGTATGATAATGGAAAAAAGAAAACGTTAATGAAACAGAAAAAAGCAGAATAAAATTGAATGAAATATTTGAGTAATCTAACATAAAAATGAAACCTTGGCATTTTCTGTATCGTCTAATGGGTGAAAGACGATATAAAAAAACCAGTAAGTAGAAAGGAGCATGATTTTTATGAAAAGAAAAGTTGCATTATTACTAAGCATGGCTTTAGTAGCAACAGCAGTACCGATGAACACCGAAGCTGCGTCTGTGGCAACTACGAAAGCAGTAACAGAAAAGGTGTCATCTAGCACAACCGCATCAGAGCCTACGACACAGGGGCTAGAGAAAGCAATCCGGGAGGTAAAGGCAAAGTTAAGCGTTCCCTCCAGGTATACAGAGTTTAATTATAACTTTAATGCTTCCACAGCTTATTCGGACGCTACCTGGACATTGAGCTGGAGTAACCCTAAGGATTATTCCTATCTTCAGGTAAACACGGATGGAGATTATCATATTACTTTCTTCAACCAATATGATAATTCAAAGGAAAGTGCGGGAGTAGCAAAATATTTAAGATCAGAGTTAAAGGCTAAGGCAGAAGATTTTATTAAAAAGATTGCGCCAGAGATGAGTGGCAAGTTAGAGTTTTTAGACTCTAATTATGATGGGGTCTATGGCGGAAATTATATTTACAATTTCCAGAGAGTAAGTAATGGTGTGGATTTCCCTGATAACAGAGTGACTGTATTTATCAATAGTGTGACGGGTGAGGCAACATCAGCTAGTATTAATTGGCTCTATGAGGCTTCTGTTCCATCAACAGCTGCGAAAATAACTAAGGAACAAGCAGAGAAACTCATAAAAGAGAATATGAAAATGAAGCTGGTGTATCGTTCCGATTATATTCGTACCTTTAAGCAGGATGGATCAAGTCAGATAAAGGCATTTTTAGTTTATGAACCCACTGCAGACTATATCTCAATTGATGCAAATAGCGGAAAGGTTTATTTAACAAAGGCGGAATGGGCTGCAGCAAACAATATCACTGCTACAAAAGAGGAAGCAAGCTATGATACTGCGGCTGTCGGTTCTTCGGCACAAACTTTAACAGATGCAGAAATCAAACAGATCTCTGAACTGAGTAATATTATTTCAAAATCAAAAGCGATTAGTACAATAACAGGTAATTCTTCCTTATATCTGGAAGATAGCTTAAAATCTATTTCTGCTTCTTTGACGAAACAGCAGGGAGCAAATGGAGATAATTCTTATGTATGGAATATCAGCTTGAGTGATCCGACAGAGGTAGATTATGCAAAGAATGCTGATACTTACAGAGCTTATGCTTATGCAACTGTTGATGCAGTCAGCGGTAAAATCTTATCCTTCTATTCAAGCTTAAATAATTATTATAATAACACAACACAATCCTATAAAAACGTTACTATAAAATATGATAAGAAGAAGAGTCAGGCAATTTTAGAGAAATTCTTATCTTCACAGGCTGCTACACGTTATAAGAATACGATTTTCTCCAAGGTGAATGATGATTATGTAATTGCCTACAAGACTGACAAAACTCCTGTTTATGGCGGATATAGCTATCAATACAATCGTACCAATGAAAATATTGAATATCCATACAATTATTTATATGGATCCGTTGATGGCGTTACCGGTAAAATTTATTCCTATGGCGCATATTGGGATGAGAATGTTGTGTTTGAATCCTCTAAAGGTGCGATTACTGCAGAAAAGGCAATGGATTATTATTTAAGTAATGATGACTTTGGCTTAAAATATGAGATTTATTCAAAGAATAGCACACAGGGCAAGTTAAGCACTGATTCTTATTCAGTACAATATGCGGTTCGTTTGGTATATCGCCCTGATATGGCACCGGCTTATATTTCACCTTTTACAGGCAAGCAGTTGAATTATAACGGAGAAGTTTTTAGTGATCTTCAAGCTTATTCCTATAGTGATGTAACAGATGCAACGAAGTATCGGAATATCTTATTGCTCGCGGATATGAATATCGGTTTTGAAGGCGGTAAGTTTAATCCGGATCAATCCATTACCATTGCTGAGATTAACCAACTATTCTCTGGTATGGGTTATGGCAACGAGACTTTAATCGCAAATGACAGTTCAAATAGTAAGTTAATCACAAAGGAAGAGCTGGCTAATCTGTTTATCGTAAAGCTTGGTTTGGAAAAGATGGCAAATCTGTCAGGTATCTATAAAACCGGATATCTGGATGATAATAGTATCAGCTCCAAATATTACGGTGCAGTAGCTCTTGCAAAAGGCTATGGATTAATGAATGCAGAAACAAATGGATATTTTAATCCTCAGGCAAACATTACTAGAGCTCAAGCGGTAGATTTCCTTATGAATTTTATCAATGTTCAAAAAAAAGGAATCTTTTATTAATGAGACTTCGTAGTGAATAAATGATGGGGCAGGAGAGACATGTGATATATGTCCTTCCTGCCTCATTTTGGGTAGAATAAAAGGGAATCAGCGAGCTGATTCCCTAGGTATGAATAAAAAAGGCTGCCACAGCGGGCAGCCTTTTACATTTGAACTAATTAAGCAATAGAATTAGTAGCTTTTGCTAAACGAGATACTTTTCTTGCAGCAGTATTCTTGTGGTAAATACCCTTTGTGCAAGCCTTATCAATCTCGGATACTGCTGCAACTAAGTTAGCTTTAGCAAGTTCTTTATCTCCGGCTGCAACAGCAGCGTCAACTTTTTTAATCATTGTCTTAACCTTAGATTTAATCATCTGGTTTCTAGCAGCCTTTGTCTGGTTAACTAGGATTCTCTTCTTTGCAGATTTAATATTAGCCAATTCGTACACCTCCAAATAAAATTATTTCAATCAATGCTCCAAGGATACCAAATTGAGAGTGAGATATCGACTTGATTTTGATTGTTCGTATAAATTGTTTCATTAAATCCGGACACGGACGTTCTAATGGAAACATACTCTTATATAGTAGTCCATAGGAATAATTCTGTCAATACATATTTTGAAAAACTTTGAAGAAAATATATGACATAATCATTGGTTGATAAGGAAACCTACATCAAGGATATAAAAAAAGCCACATAAGTTCAAGGGTAGAAATAATTAAAATTGTAACATAAATAAATATTATTACGGAGGTGTCTATGTATAAAGTTCGTACGGATTTAGCATTAGAAGCAAGAGAGAGTTTTCCGGATGATGATGTTGAGATTCGAGGGGTAGAACTTTCTGAGAATTATGATGAGAAGAATAAGATCAGAGTTTCAACCGTTGTTATTAAGGATGAGAGGGGTGCGAAGGCAATGCAAAAGCCTATGGGTACCTATGTCACAATCGAAGCACCTGAAATTATATACTCTGATGAGGATTATCACAAGCCGGTTTCCGATGAGGTTGCTAGACAACTTCGAAAATTGGCAGGTGACCTAAAAAAGGAAGAAACTCTGGTCGTTGGACTGGGAAATAGAGATGTTACTCCGGATGCACTTGGGCCACAGGTAGTAGATAATTTATTTATTACAAGACACTTGATTCGTGAATATGGGAGTGAGTTTAAGGAAAAAAATCAATTGGGAAATGTCAGTGCCATTTCTCCTGGAGTTATGGCTCAAACCGGTATGGAGGCGCTGGAGATTGTCAAAGGAATTATCAAGGAGACGAACCCAAAGCTTTTAATCGTCATTGATGCATTAGCGTCTAGAAGTGTAAGCCGGGTTAATACTACAATTCAGCTGACAGATACGGGAATTAGCCCTGGTTCAGGAGTGGGCAACAACCGTAAAGCACTAAATGAACAAAGCTTGGGCATTAAGGTCATTGCTTTGGGAATTCCAACGGTAGTAGATGCTGCAACGATTGTGGGAGATACCTTGACAAAATACATGGAACAGAGTGGCTTTGATCAAGAGGATATTGATAAGTTCATTTCTGAGGTAAGAGAGCAGCAGATTGACAATATGTTCGTAACACCAAAGAATATTGACGAGTCAATCAAACGAATGAGCTATACGGTTTCTGAGGCCTTAAATTCATGTTTTGCTGAGATGGTATAGTAATTGATTCCTATCTGAATTTACCCTGGAAGCGTCATAAAATCCATAAAATTTAAATATAATAGAGCAGGCAATATTTTAGATCCTATTAGCTTACAGCTAACGCAAGAGTTTGATCTTAGTAAATATGTCTGCATAGCAGGCTTGTGGAGGTTATGATGAAAAAATTTCGTGTTCGTATCAGACTTAAAATATATCCGGTGCTATGGTCCATTATGATTATCGCTGCAATTTATTTGATGCTTCGATTTGCAATGATTACATTTACGGAAGAAATGGGTCAAGCTGGTTTCATGAATGCTCTTAGCGCAAAGCTATGTATTAATCTGATGGAAACAGGCTCGCCCCTTTTAAGATATTCAGCGGATGAAGACGGAGAGCTGTATGCATTTCCTATGAGTTTGTTTGATAACTCCTTGGCTTTAGGCGAATTTATAGAAAATGATACAGCAATTACCGTTAATGCGAAAGACGTTATAAACGAAGCTAGTGGGTATCATGCGTTTCAGAATGATTCGTCATGGAAGTTGGATAACAATGTAGCAGAACCTGATGGCTCAAATGTGCAAGCTACCGATAAGGATGATACAGGTACAAAGAATATAGCTTCTGATGATGCTAGTGAGAATCAGGCTTCTGGCAGTATATCTATTTTCTCGATTCATAGTGATCAGATTAGTGCGGAATATCTTCTTACGAATGGGGCGGTAATAAAAAGTTCCCAGACCGGTGAGTTAATCGGAGCTGGAGAATATTATAGTGAACAGCTTAAGGTAAATTATGAAGAGAGCGATTTGCATGATGAAGATGCAGAGAAAGGGGCTGCACAGGCTGATGAAAATGCAGTTGAAACCGCGACAACAGATAGCCGTATCGGTTATACCTTAGAAAAGCTGAAGGATGTTAATTATTTAATAAAAACCTTTTATGTAGTGCATGCATCCACTAGCATTGATAAAGAACTATTTAATACAAAAGAACTTCTTTCTAAAGATATGACAATAAAGCAGAATAACGAAAAACCACAGATACTGATCTATCATACTCATTCGCAGGAAGCTTTTGCAGACAGTGAAGCAGGGAATGTTGATGATACTGTAGTGGGAGTAGGACGTTATTTGATGAAAGTTTTAGAAGAAGATTATGGATATAATGTAATCCATGATGAATCCACCTATGATATCGTGAATGGTTCCTTGGATCGCAATGTGGCTTATAGTCAAGCGGAAGATGGTATTTCGAAAATACTGGAGAAAAATCCTTCCATTGAAGTAATGATAGATTTACATAGGGACAGCGGAAATGCAAGAACTATTATGATAGATGGTAAAAGAGCAGCACAGGTTATGCTTTTTAACGGTTTAAGCCGAGATCAGAAGGGACCGATTACCTATCTGAATAATCCTAATTTAAAGGATAATCTGGCCTTCAGTCTTCAGCTACAGTTAGAATCAATTTCCGAATATCCTGGCTTTTTTAAGAAAAACTTTTTAAAGAGTTATCGATATAATCTACATTTGCGTCCAAAAGCATTGCTAATTGAATTAGGAACTGTTAATAATACGGTAGAGGAGGCAAAGAATGCCATGCCGCCCTTTGCAAAAATTCTGGATAAGGTTTTAAAGGGAGAGGCAGAGGAAGAGGAAGAAAAGTAGGATGAAACTAAAATACAAGAAATGAAAAACGCATTATCTTGCCAGCATTTCGTCCTTGTGTTATAATCATACAGAATGTTTATGGATAGAATATACACAGGAGGAAAGATCCTCCCAAAAATCAGGAGGCTTTAGGATGGCTGTTGACCAAAGTAAAATTAGAAATTTTTGTATCATTGCCCATATAGATCATGGTAAATCAACATTGGCTGACCGTATTATTGAGATGACCGGACTATTAACAAACCGAGAAATGCAGGCTCAGGTACTGGATAATATGGATTTGGAGCGAGAAAGAGGAATTACAATCAAGGCTCAGACCGTTCGTACGGTATATAAAGCGAAGAACGGTGAAGAGTATATTTTTAACTTAATTGATACCCCTGGACATGTGGATTTCAACTATGAGGTATCACGTAGTCTTGCTGCCTGTGAAGGGGCAATTCTAGTAGTAGATGCAGCTCAGGGAATTGAGGCTCAGACCTTGGCCAATGTATACCTGGCACTGGATCATAATTTGGATGTTATGCCGGTAATTAATAAGATTGACCTTCCCAGTGCGGATCCCGAACGCGTGATTGCGGAGATCGAAGATGTGATCGGATTAGAAGCACAGGATGCACCTTTAATATCAGCAAAGGTTGGAACCAATGTAGATCAGGTGCTGGAACAAATTGTAGCAAAAATACCTGCGCCACAGGGTGATAGGAATGCTCCATTACAGGCGCTCATCTTTGACTCTATCTATGACCCCTATAAGGGTGTTATTGTATTCCTTCGAGTTAAAGAAGGCACTGTTCGCAAAGGAACAGAGATTCGTATGATGGCAACAGGAGCTATTGCAGAAGTAGTTGAACTTGGTATTTTTGGACCTGGACAGTTCATACCGGCAGAAGAGTTATCAGCCGGTATGGTAGGATATATTACAGCAAGCTTAAAGAATGTGAAGGATACCCGTGTGGGTGATACCGTAACAGACCATAAGCGTCCCTGTACAGAGCCTCTGCCTGGCTATAAGAAGGTACACCCCATGGTTTATTGTGGAATGTATCCAGCGGATGGTGCAAAATACCCGGATTTACGTGATGCACTGGAAAAGCTTCAGTTAAATGATGCATCGCTCCAATTCGAACCGGAGACCTCCATTGCCTTAGGCTTTGGTTTCCGTTGCGGCTTCCTGGGGTTATTACATTTAGAGATCATTCAGGAACGATTGGAAAGGGAATACAATCTGGATCTTGTAACTACAGCACCAAGCGTTATTTATAAGGTGCATAAGCAGGACGGATCTGTGATTGATATTACGAACCCGACTAATCTACCAGATCCTTCAGAGATTGAATATATGGAAGAGCCTATGGTCTCAGCAGAGATTATGGTTACTACAGAGTTTGTTGGTTCTATTATGGGATTATGTCAGGAACGACGAGGTATTTATCTGGGCATGGAATACATGGAAACAACCAGAGCATTATTAAAATACGACCTGCCGTTGAATGAGATTATCTATGACTTCTTTGATGCACTGAAATCACGTTCCAAAGGATATGCTTCCTTCGATTATGAGCTGAAGGGATATGTTCAGTCCGAATTAGTGAAGTTGGATATTCTGATTAATAAGGAAGAAGTGGATGCTCTAACTTTTATTGTACATGCTGAGAGTGCTTATGAACGCGGTAGAAGAATGTGTGAAAAGCTAAAGGAAGAGATTCCACGTCAGCTCTTTGAAATTCCTATCCAGGCAGCGATTGGAAGTAAGGTTATAGCAAGAGAGACCGTAAAGGCTATGAGAAAAGATGTCCTTGCGAAATGCTATGGTGGTGATATTACTCGTAAGAAGAAGCTGTTAGAGAAACAGAAGGAAGGTAAGAAGAGAATGAGACAGATTGGTAATGTTGAAATTCCTCAGAAAGCCTTCATGAGCGTATTAAAATTAGACGAAGACTAGAAAATTAATAATAAGGCTGTTGTAATGAAGATGCAGGTTGAAGCTAAGTAGATTTTGCTTGGTTAAAATCATCCAATTTACAGCAGCCTGAAGTTTAGTTGGACTATTGTTTTTTTGTTACCAACTTATATATAGGAAAGGAAAAGGAGATTCATCATAGAATTCCTTCTATTTAAATGATATGGATAAATTAATTCAACCAAAAACAGCAGCTGTTGCAAATGATGATAAGCCGCTGGGCTTATACATTCATATTCCTTTCTGCGTTAAAAAGTGTGATTATTGTGACTTCTTATCAGCTCCGGCAACTGTGGAGACGAAAAGGAGATACGTTGATGCATTGATTGCTGAGATAAAGGGATGCGCTTCTTCTTATTTAATGTTTGAGGTGCAAACGATATTTTTTGGTGGTGGAACCCCCTCCTGTCTGGAAGCGAATGAGATAAGGAGAATCATGGACGCACTGAGCGAAACCTTCCATCTAAGAAAAGGGTATCGGGAGGTTTCTATCGAAGTAAATCCAGGCACGCTAACGAAAGAGAAGTTAAGAGTTTATAAGGAGGCAGGAATTAACCGTCTAAGCTTTGGACTACAGTCTGTCAATAACGAGGAGCTTAAAAAGTTAGGAAGAATTCATACCTATCAGCAATTTAAAGATAATTTTCTTCTGGCAAGATCCTTAGGTTTTGATAATATCAATGTTGATCTTATGTCAGCGCTACCTGAGCAGACGGAAGAATCCTGGGAGAGAACACTTCGTACCATTATTGCATTGGAACCGGAACATATTTCGGCCTACAGTTTAATTGTTGAAGAGGGAACAGGGTTCTATGAGCGTTACCGGGAGGGTACGAAAGGGCACGAGCTCCTTCCGGATGAGGATACGGATCGAAGAATTTATCATCTGACAAAAGAAATTCTAAAGGCTAGCGGATATGAACAATACGAAATTTCGAATTATGCAAAGAAAGGCTATGAATGCCGGCATAACTCCTCCTATTGGATTGGCACGGACTATCTGGGCTTGGGTCTGGGTGCTTCATCTCTGATACAAGGCGTTAGATTCTCCAAGGAAGAGGATTTACTGAAATATTTAGAAGTCTGTGAAAGCGATCTTGTAAGAGAAACCTGTGAATTAACGCGCGAACAACGAATGGAAGAATTTATGTTTCTTGGTCTACGAATGTGTCATGGAATCAGTAAGCAGGAGTTTTATCATAGGTTTCAGAAAAATATCAAGGAAATCTATCCTAAGATAATCGAGAACCTTGTTGGAAAGGGGCTTTTATTGGAAGAAGGAGATCGGATTTACCTTACTGATTTTGGGATTGATGTTAGTAATCAGGTATTGGCAGAGTTTTTATTGGGATAATAAGATAAGAAGCTATGATGCAATAGATGAAACGCCTTAATTCTCTACTAGTTCCCGCCAGGCTTCAGAGAATTCAGGCGTTTTTATTTAGAAATATTCTGGTTTTTTGCATCCTATGCTCTAATCTGTTTTTAATAAATTATTTGTAAAATTGCCTTGACAAAAGAAAATGATAGTGTTATTTTATTTATAGATGTTAGCACTCTACTCAAATGAGTGCTAACAACAAAGTAGGCTAGTGAGTCTCTCTAAAAATTGAGGTAAAATATGCAGCAGTTGGATGATAGAAAATGGAAGATATTACAGGCCATTATCCGAAATTATCTTGAAACCGGAGAACCTGTAGGATCAAGAACCATATCAAAGTACACGGATTTGAATTTAAGCTCTGCTACAATTCGTAATGAAATGGCTGATCTGGAAGAATTGGGCTACATTGTACAGCCCCATACTTCAGCAGGACGGATTCCTTCAGATAAGGGCTATCGACTATATGTAGATATGCTTTTGCAGGAAAAGCACCAGGAGGTTGAGGATATTAAATTGCAGCTTCTGGAAAAGGCGGATCGGCTTGAGTTGATATTGCAACAAGTAGCAAAGTTACTTGCAGTAAACACTCAATATACAACCATGGTAACGACTCCTCAGTATAAGAAGAAAGTGAAGTTTCTTCAACTGACGGAAGTGGAAGAAAATCAATTGTTAGCAGTCATTGTATTTGAGAGGAATATTGTAAAGAATAAAATGATTCATATTACAACATCCTTAAGTAAAGAAACCTTATTAAAATTAAATATTATAATGAATACATTCCTACAAGGGTTAGACTTGGATGAGATTAACCTTCCGGTCATTACTCAGATGAAGGAACAAGCAGGAGATTACCGTACCATTGTCAATGACATACTGGATGCAATTATGCAGGCGGTTTCCGAAGAAGAGGATCTCGAGATCTATACCTCCGGTACCACAAATATCTTAAGATATCCGGAGCTAAGTGATCGGGAGAAAGCTGCTGACCTATTGTATACGCTGGAAGAGAAAAAGGTGCTCTCTGAATTAATCCATGACAAAATGGAAGATGAGGAAAGTCGGGGAATTCAAGTTTATATCGGTGATGAGACACCGGTGGAAACGATGAAGGAATGCTCCGTTGTAACAGCAACCTATGAAATCGAGGAAGGTGTATATGGAAAAGTAGGTATCATCGGACCTAAGAGAATGGACTATCAGAAAGTAGTAGGGACATTACAATCACTGATGACTCAATTAGATGATATCTTTAAGAAAAAGACATAGGAAAGCACAGTTATTAAGTACAAAATAAGATGCCATAAAAAAGGAGAAAGCAATGAAGGATATGTCAAAGGAGTCTATGGATCAAACAATAGAAGAGACACAAGCCGGCAATGTTAATGAAGAAACTGTTGAAGTGGATAACTTAGAGGTAGCAGAGGATGTGGAAGTAGCAGAGGCTGTAGCAGAGGAAGATGCTTCCGGTAATTCAGGAGAAAAGCCTGAGAAAGCTTCGAAATCCCTATTTAAGAATTCAAAGTCCAAAGAACTTGCAGCAAAGGATCAAAAGATTGAGGAATTAACCGATCGTTTGATGAGAACGATGGCGGAATTCGATAATTATCGTAAGCGTACGGAAAAAGAGAAATCTACGATGTACGACATGGGTGTTAAGAGTATGCTTGAAAAGCTTCTTCCGATTGTAGACAACTTCGAAAGAGGACTCGGAACTCTTACCGATAAGGAAAAGGAAAGTGGATTTGCACAGGGGATTGAGCTGATTTACAGACAGCTAATGACTGCACTGGATGAGATTGGTTTGAAGCCCATCGATGCAGTAGGTAAGGAATTTGATCCAAATCTTCACAATGCAGTTATGCATGGTGAGGATGAGAATCTTGGTGAGAACACAGTATCCGATGAATTCCAAAAGGGATATATGTATCGTGATATGGTGGTTCGTCACAGTATGGTAAAGGTAGTTAATTAGTATTTGACTAAAGTATTTACTAACTTCTATAGGAAATGTTCTAATTAGGTTTTGCAATATCAATTTGATTAATATTATTAAGGAGGAATAGATCATGGGTAAAATAATTGGTATCGACTTAGGTACAACAAATTCATGTGTAGCCGTTATGGAAGGCGGAAAGCCAGTAGTTATTGCGAATACAGAAGGTGCTAGAACAACACCATCCGTTGTGGCATTTACAAAAACAGGAGAGAGATTGGTTGGTGAGCCTGCGAAACGTCAGGCAGTTACTAACTCTGAAAAAACCATCTCTTCCATAAAGAGACACATGGGAACAGATTACAGAGTGAAGATTGATGATAAGAAATATTCACCACAGGAAATCTCTGCTATGATTCTTCAGAAATTAAAGGCTGATGCAGAAAGCTATCTTGGCGAGAAGGTAACTGAAGCAGTTATCACAGTTCCTGCTTATTTCAACGATGCTCAGAGACAGGCAACCAAGGATGCTGGTAAAATTGCAGGTCTTGATGTTAAGAGAATTATCAACGAGCCTACTGCTGCGGCATTAGCTTATGGTCTTGATAATGAGCATGAGCAGAAAATTATGGTATACGATTTAGGTGGTGGTACCTTCGACGTATCCATTATCGATATCGGTGACGGTGTTATCGAAGTATTAGCAACCTCAGGTGATAACAGACTCGGTGGTGATGATTTCGATGAGAGAATCACTAGATATATGATTGATGAGTTTAAGAAATCTGATGGTGTTGACTTATCCCTGGATAAGATGGCTCTTCAGAGATTAAGAGAAGCAGCTGAAAAAGCTAAGAAGGAATTATCCTCAGCAACTACAACAAACATCAACCTTCCTTTCATTACTGCAACAGCAGAAGGTCCTAAGCATTTTGACATGAACTTAACACGTGCTAAGTTCGATGAGTTAACTCATGATTTAGTGGAAAGAACTGTTATTCCGGTTCAGAACGCTCTTCGTGATGCAGGCCTTTCACCTTCTGATATTAAGAAAGTATTATTAGTTGGTGGTTCTACCCGTATTCCTGCTGTTCAGGATAAGGTAAAAATGTTGACAAACCAAGAGCCTTCTAAGACTTTGAATCCTGATGAGTGTGTAGCAATCGGTGCTTCCGTTCAGGGTGGTAAATTAGCTGGAGATGCAGGCGCAGGAGATATTCTTCTTCTTGACGTAACTCCACTGTCTCTTTCTATCGAAACACTTGGTGGTGTAGCTACCAGATTAATCGAAAGAAATACTACAATTCCTACTAAAAAGAGTCAGGTATTCTCTACTGCAGCTGATAACCAGACCGCTGTTGATATTAATATCGTACAGGGTGAAAGACAGTTCGCGAAAGACAACAAGAGCCTTGGACAATTCCGTCTGGATGGTATTCCGCCAGCAAGAAGAGGCGTTCCACAGATTGAAGTTACCTTTGATATTGATGCAAATGGTATCGTAAATGTATCTGCTAAGGATCTGGGAACAGGCAGAGAACAGCACATTACAATTACAGCTAGCTCCAACTTGTCTGATACTGATATCGACAAAGCAGTAAGAGAAGCTGCAGAATATGAAGCACAGGATAAGCTTCGCAAGGAAGCAGTTGATGTTCGTAATGATGCTGATTCCATGGTATTCCAGACAGAGAAGGCTTTAAGTGAAGCTGGTGATAAGATTGATGCTTCTGCAAAAGAAACTGTTGAGGCAGATGTAGCAAGACTGAAAGAGCTTCTTGAAAAGTCTAATCCTGAGGTAATGAGTGAAGGTGAAGTTGCTGATATTAAAGCAGCAAAAGAGAAGTTAATGGAAGATGCACAGGCATTATTCGCTAAGCTTTATGAGCAAAGCGGTGCTGCTGGCGGTCCAGGACCTGATATGTCAGGTGCCGGACAGGGTGGTGCAGCCGGCTATAGCGATGACGTGGTTGATGGAGATTACCGCGAAGTATAATTGTTTATGACGGAAAGCTCTGCAATGTTTTCCGATTAGAAATAAAATATGAATAACTTTTGCTTTATCAAAGTTATTTATTCCCTGGCAAGTGAACATATCGCTTGCCAGGGATTTCATACAAATTACGGTTGAAAAATGACGAATTATCGATATAATAGATAGTAATGTTAAAGTTAGGATAGATTTAACTGTAATTAATATCGGATAGGCGGTCTTATATGGCGGCCTGTCCGTTGTATTCATAACAAGGGGTCAGTTTCCTGAGCCCTCTTGTTGCCGGAGTTCCATGAGGGGAAGCTCATTTTTATGGAATTCGTAAAAGTTATGAAAGGTGAAGGAGAAGATGGCAGATAAACGTGATTATTATGAGGTCTTAGGTGTCAGTAGGACAGCGACCGATGATGAATTAAAAAAAGCATACAGACAGCTGGCAAAAAAATATCATCCTGATACCAACCCTGGAGATAAGACTGCAGAAGCAATGTTTAAAGAAGCGTCTGAAGCTTATGCTGTATTAAGCGATGCAGATAAGCGCAGACAGTACGACCAATTTGGACATTCTGCTTTTGATGGCAGTGGCGGAGCAGGTGCAGGTGGATTCGATTTTTCAGGAATGGATATGGGAGATATCTTTGGAGATATCTTTGGAGACCTGTTCGGAGGACGTTCCAGAAGACCAAATAATGGACCGATGCAGGGTGCTAACCTTCGTACGGCTGTCAGAATAACCTTTGAAGAGGCAGTATTTGGTACAGAAAAGGAATTAGAGTTAACGCTAAAGGATGATTGTGCTACTTGCCACGGTACTGGTGCAAAACCAGGATCCTCCGCAGACACCTGTTCTAAGTGCGGTGGAAAAGGTCAGGTAGTATATACACAACAGTCTTTATTTGGTATGGTTCGTAATGTTCAGACTTGTCCGGATTGTAAGGGAACAGGAAAGATTATCAAGGATAAATGTTCTGATTGCTATGGTACCGGTTATATCAGCAGCAAGAAGAAAATTAAGGTTTCCATTCCTGCAGGAATTGACGCCGGACAGAGTGTAAGAATTAGAGGCAAGGGTGAGCCGGGAACCAATGGCGGCCCAAGAGGAGATTTGCTGGTCGAGGTGGACGTAAGCAGACATCCGATCTTCCAGAGACAGGATTATGATATCTTCTCAACAGCTCCAATTTCTTATGCAACTGCTGTACTGGGCGGAGATGTTAAGATCAATACAGTTGATGGAGATGTAATCTACACTGTGAAGCCTGGAACACAGACAGACACCAAGGTACGTTTACGTGAAAAAGGTGTTCCAAGTCTAAGAAATAAGGCTGTCAGAGGTGACCATTATGTTACCTTAGTAGTACAGGTACCAACGAATCTGAACTCAGAGCAAAAGGATTTATTAAAGAAATTCGAGGATGCAATGACAGGAAAAGTGTCTGCTGATGCAACTGAGACAGAAGGAAAAGGGAAGAAGAAGTTTTGGAAATAAGAAATAGAGAGTTTTTGCAGGAATGCAAAAACTCTTTTTCGGTTATAACAAATGAAATTAGTGTTAATTAGAAATACATAGAATATCCCTGAGTGATGCAAGAAAGGAATCGTAAATATATGAAATGGACAAAGGTAACCTTGGATACAACAACAGAGGCAGTGGATTTAATCAGTGATATGCTGGGGGATTTGGGGATCGTAGGAATTGAAATTAGTGATAATATTCAGCTATCCGAAGAGGATCAAAAGAAGATGTTTATTGACATCCTGCCAGAATTGCAGGAGGACGACGGAACAGCACAAATAAGCTTTTATATTGATGAAGGTGAAGAAATTGAGGACCTTATAAAAAAAGTGAAAGCCGGTTTGGAGGAACTGTCAGCTTATGTGACCATCGGAAGCGGTAATATAGAAGTTACAGTTACGGAGGACAAGGATTGGATTAACAATTGGAAGGAATTTTTTAAGCCTTTTCGGGTGGACGATACGATTGTAATCAAGCCGACTTGGGAAGAACTAGAGGATCGTCAGCCAGATGATTTGGTAATAGAGATTGATCCCGGAACTTCCTTTGGAACGGGAGCACATGAAACGACGAAGCTCTGTATTATTGGAATGAAGAAATATGTGAATGAAAGTTCAGTGGTTCTTGATGCAGGAAGTGGTAGTGGTATCTTATCCATCATCGCGAAGAAATTAGGTGCGAAGGAGGTTCTCGGAATCGATATTGATTCTAATGCCACCAATTCAGCCATCGAAAATGCTATAGTGAATCATTTGCCGATAGAAGCTGGTAATCTACAGTTTACTACAGGGAATATGATTGAAGACGATGGAATTCGTACTCAGATTGGTAAGGAAAAGTATGATTTGGTAGTAGCCAACATTTTGGCTGATGTTATAATTCCTTTGTCTGATGTAATTGCCAAGAACATCAAGCCAGGCGGGGTATTTATTAGCTCGGGTATTATAAATACCAAGGAAGAGGCTGTACGAGGTGCCATAGAACGGAATCATTTTACCATCCTTGAGGTCAATAAAATGGGAGACTGGGTATCATTTGTGGCGCAGAAATAGGCGATTAATAGTAACATATCAGGGGAGTCCTATAAGCTAAAGTTATAGGGCTCTCTTAAAATAAATATTACATAATTTGGTTGAGGTCAATGGATAGATATGGTAGAATTATAAAATAGTTTGTTCGAATTTGTTTAGGAGAGGTGCGAGGTAGATTCTATGTTTTTGAACAAGGAAATGGATATGAAAAGATTAACAGTCTGTATTTTGATTTTAACAATTTTATCAATCGGATTGACAGCTTGTAATGAGATAAAAGTGGATGATCCATCTATTACTATTAAATGTCACGCGACTGAATTAAGCGATGATGACTATAAATCCATTGGTACAGAGGGATTAGAGAACCCGAAGAAAGAGGATTTTAGAAATATAGAATTTACTTTGGATGTAAAGCATTCTGAGGATATTACTGACAGGAATATAGTCGTACCAGACATTAAGCAAGTCGTTATAGCCAAAGACCCTGATCGGTATAGGTTTGGAAGTTATAGCCAGCAAGATAACCCACAAGAGAACTTTGCCCATTATGGATATAGCTTTGTACTTTACACACAGGGATTAGATGAACAAGGAATTAGGGATATATTTGATTCATTGGACGTGAGAGTAGCCTATACGGACAAAAATGACGTTTACCAAGAAGAAGTATTTATGTTAAGTGATATTCTTGAATTCAAATAATCATGTATTTGATTAACCTTTTAACTTGTTAACTCTGTGATATAGTAAAGAAAAGTGTTGACAACGCTGTGTTTTTTTTATAAAATTATCTCTAGATAAAGATGTCTGAACACGGTGGCTCAGACACCTTTTTTTTATCTTATACCCTTGGGTATGCCAAGAGAGGTGAAATTTATGATTAAAATGGAAAATGTAAACAAATTTTTTGGAGATCTACATGTTCTTAAAGATGTCAACTTAGAGGTGGCAGAAGGTGAAAAACTAGTTATTATCGGGCCTTCTGGCTCAGGAAAGTCGACAGCTGTCCGTTGTATTAATTTTTTGGAGACACCGACTAGTGGTCATGTTTTCATTAATGGTGAAGAAGTGACGGCAAAGAATAAGACTAGGCTAATTAGAGAGACCACATCTATGGTTTTTCAGCAGTTTAATCTGTATCCGCATATGACTGTCTTAAAGAATCTGACGTTAGCTCCAATGAAGCTGCACCATAAGAGCAAAAAAGAAGCAGAAGATCTGGCGTATCATTATCTGGATATCGTTGGTCTAAGAGAAAAGGCTCATGTCTATCCAACAACACTATCTGGTGGACAGCAACAGCGAATCGCAATTGCCCGTGCCTTATGTGCTCAGACTAAGATAATTCTGTTTGATGAACCCACGTCGGCGTTGGATCCGGAAACAATCCAGGAGGTACTGGATGTCATGATTAAATTGGCCAAAGAAAATATTACTATGATCGTGGTAACCCATGAGATGGGATTTGCGCGTCAGGTAGCGGATAGGATTGTTTTCATGGCTGATGGACAGATTATTGAAGAAGGTGTTCCTGAACATTTCTTTACAAATCCTGAAAATGATAGGGTTAAGCAATTCCTAGGTAAGATCATTCGATAAGGATGATCGCAGATTGGGAGGTTTTCCTGACTAAGCCTGAAATTGCAATGTACTTATATTAGATGTAATTTATGAATGGATAGTAAAAAAGGAGGAAAAATATGAAAAATTTAAAGAAATATTTTGGACTGCTGCTTAGTATACTCTTACTGACTTCTCTTCTGGTAGGTTGCCAGGGAAAGGAAAACACTACGGATACGCCTGCGACACCAGGTACAGAGGGCTCAGGTGATTCGAATACTTCCGATTATCCGGCAGATGTTCAAGCAATTATTGACAGAGGAGTTTTAAGAGTAGGCGTTAAGAATGCTGTAATCGGCTTCGGTTACCAGGATCCATTAACACAGGAATATAGCGGACTTGAGATTACCTTGGCAGAGAAGATTGCTGAGAAGCTTGGGGTTGAAGTGGAGTTCACAGCCGTTACCGCGGCAACAAGAACAGAGCTTCTGGATTCCGGTGATATTGACTGTGTTTTAGCTACCTTTACTATCACAGAGGAAAGAAAGCAAAGCTGGGATTTCTCAACTCCATATTTTACGGACTATGTAACCGTGTTGGTTGAGAATGCATCCGGTATTACCAAATTGGAAGGCTTAAAGGATAAAAAAGTCGGTGTTTCCTCCGGTTCAACCTCAGCAAGAGCATTGGTAAAGGCTATGGTAGAAGGTGGATTTATCAGCGGAGACAACTTTAATGAAGAGACATTTGATCCAGCTACTTGGACCGAAGGCATTTCCTTCCATCAGTATGATGATTATCCAACAATCTCAACAGCCTTAAGTGCCGGTGAAATTGATGCCTTTTGTGTAGATAAATCAATTCTTGCTGCATATAATTCCGATAGCCGCTCTTATATCTCAGATAAGTTCTCACCTCAGGACTATGGTGTTGCTACGAAAAAGGGATCCGGTCTTTCTGCTGTGATTGATGAGCAGATTAAAGGCTGGTTGGCAGATGGAACAATAAAAGGCTTAATTGCTGAAAATGGATTAGAATAAGATTATATTAATAACAGCTTATTACTTAAAAGGCTTCGCCTAATGCGAAGCCTTATTAAATAATAGACATTTGCAAAAACAATATAATCAGTGGAATTTTCATACAATTGGTGCAAATTCCTATTATTAAATATAAAATGACAGGAGGAAATGTAGTGGATAGTTTATTTTCTATAACTGCCTGGGAAAAGGTGTGGACCTATCGCTCTACCTTTTTGTTGGGTCTCTACAATACCGGTAGAATGGCACTGTTCGCTTTGCTGTTGTCGCTGGTTTTGGGAATCATTTTTGGCTTGATGGCTACTAGTGGTAAGAAGTATCTGGAAGGGATAAGCCGTGTTTATGTAGAATTGATACAGAATACACCCTTGATTCTTCAGCTATGCTTCCTGTATTATGCATTAGCATTTTCAGGAAAAAGTCTTGGTATTATTGTTACAGGAATTATAGCCCTTGGTATCTATCATGGTGCTTATATGGCAGAAGTCGTGCGAGCAGGTATTGGTGCCATCCCCAAAGGACAGTTTGAAGCTGCGGATTCCCAAGGATTTAATTATGTGGAAAAGATGTATTTTATTATTTTACCGCAAAGTATTAAGATTATACTGCCACCCATGGTTAATCAGATCGTGAATCTGATTAAAAATACGTCCTGCCTCTATATTATAGGTGGTGCCGATCTGATTTCACTAACCTACAGCTTTGTGACAGGTGCCTCCACAGGAGGGGCTTATGCACCTGCATATCTGGTTAGCGGTCTTTTATTCTTTGCTGTTTGCTTCCCGCTTTCAACACTGGCAAGTGCATGGGAAAATGCCTTGAAAAAAAGAGAGCTTAAGACAGCAGAAGCTCAGAAAACCATTTCAGAAGGGATGGTGACAAAATAATGAATACATTAGAAGGTAGCTTATCGATCCTAAAAAATCCGGCAGTTTTAAATTATATTTTTAAAGGAGTCGCTTTTACCTTAATTATATCGGTAGTTGCAGTTGGGATTGGCGTGCTTTTGGGATCCGTCCTTGCTCTGGTTCGTAATTACTGCACCACCAGAAAGACGAGAATATTCAAATGGCTTGCTACGGCCTATATTGAAATATTCAGAAATACACCGCTATTACTATGGATATTTATTTGTCTGGTGTTTTTTCCATTTCCGGAATTTTTGTCAAAAAAGATGTTTGGCCTCACATCCGTTGAAGTTAAGCTATTATTTAAGGGAGCAACGGCGCTGATTTTATTCACCTCCTCCGTTATTGCAGAGATTGTACGAGGAGGTCTTAATTCGGTAGCGCAGGGACAATTTGAAGCCGGACATTCCCAGGGTTTTAACACCGTACAGATCATGATTTATATTGTACTGCCCCAAGCTTACCGGAATATTGTACCGACCTTGCTCAGCCAGGTCATTACAACCATTAAGGACTCCTCATACCTGGCGAATATTGCTGTAATTGAGCTAATGTCAAGAGTTAAGACATTATTAAGTGCAGCAAATAAATATAATGGTACAGGATCAGTTAATGTGTCGGACGTTTTTGTATTGTTGGGAACAGCAGCAATTATTTATTTTATTATTAATTTTACGCTATCATCCCTGGTTAGATATATGCAAAAGCATCCGCGCATCCCAAAGGCAGCGGAACAGGTATCCTGATTCGTGAGCACAGTGGAACATTTCAAAATAGGAGGTCTTAATATATGGAAAACTATGTGATTACAATTTCAAGACAATTTGCCAGTTTTGGCCGTTCGATTGCACAAAAGATGTCGGAGGAATTGCAGATAGAATTCTATGACAGGGACATCGTGGAGGCAACGGCAAAACGAATGGGTCAGCCTATCCCAGTTATAAGTAACGAAGAGGAACATGCTAACTCAACCTTTTTCAGAAGAAAATATCCTTTGGGCATGGGCGTTGCCAATATTCAGGATGAGATTTTTAATGTTCAGACCAATATTATCCGTGATATTGCAGCGAAAGAGTCCTGCATTATCGTTGGCAGATGTGCGGGAAATGTCTTAAAGGAGCATCCTCGCTGCTTAAATATCTATGTCTATTCACCTTATGAAAGCAGATTAAAAAACTGTACGGATACGCTTCAAATGGATCTTAAAGATGCAAAGAGGATGATTAAGGAAGTAGATAAGGCAAGAGAAAATTATCGTTACCGGTATTGTCCGGATATTAACAATGTCTATGATGGTTATGATATTATGATGGACAGCAGTCGGTTTGGAATTGAAAAGACCGCGAAAATACTTGCGGATATAGCTAGAAATATGTTTTTGTAGAATTGATAGCAGCTTAATTAGTGTTGCGGTAAAACAAATTACGCCAGGAGCATAACTTACCCCACAAAAATACATCAGGGTAAGCTACAACTCTTGGCGTATTTTTGTGGGGCAGCATATGGTCTATAGGAGACTTCTTTCCTATAATATGCAGGTGTTTCGAAGAGATCATGAGATAGATCAGAAGATCCACCATGGAAATATTTGTTGAACTAAATAAAAAAAGATAATAGAATATGTTTTGGGAAAAATACTTGAGCATATGTTCCCTGTGCTATATAATATCGATAGCATGTATTTTGCGAAAATAAGCTCAATAAAATGAAAATAGAGAAATCAGCCAATTACTGTAGAAAGAAAATAGACCTTTTTTAGTGTTAAAGGAGAAATTATGCATCGTTTTTATGTAACCCCAACTCAGATAACTGGAAATACAATTGTAATTAAAGGCTCTGATGTTAACCATATCAAGAATGTTCTTCGCAGGAAGCCGGGGGATGAAATTATAATTTGCAATGGACAGGGAAAAGATTGTTATTGTATAATAAATAAGGTATCTGAGGGTGAAATTACCGTCGAGATCCAAAGCGAAAAGGATACGGGTACAGAGCTTAAGACGCGTATTACTCTATATCAAGGCTTGCCAAAAAAGGATAAGATGGAGTTGATTATCCAAAAGGCTGTAGAGCTTGGAGTATATGATATCGTTCCGGTCATGACAAAACGGGCTGTTGTAAAACTGGAAGATAAGAAAAAGGAAGAAAAAAAGCTGGAACGGTGGCAGGCAATCGCGGAAGAAGCAGCGAAACAATCCGGTCGAGGAATTATTCCCGTCGTTAGGCCTGTGCAAAGTTTTAAAGAAGCTGTTACGAATGCGAAAGAATTAGGACAAGGTATTATTCCCTACGAGAACGCTACTGGAATGCAGAATACAAAACATAGATTGGACAGTTTAAAGAATCGTGAAAGCATTGGAGTATTTATCGGACCGGAAGGTGGATTTGAAGAAGCAGAGATTGAACTGGCGATGTCAGCAGATATTCATCCGATTACCTTGGGGAAAAGAATTTTAAGAACCGAAACGGCCGGGCTTGCCGTATTGTCTATGCTGGTTTTAACACTGGAGGATTAGAGACAAACTTAAATGAACCCATACTTTTCTATGGGTTGGGTAGGAGGTAACCTTTATGGAAATACAACTTTGGAGAGAAATATTGGATCCATATGCCTTAGCCGTTAATGAATTAATTATTAAATTTAACCATATTATTGATGAATATAGACACGTTGGTGCATATTCACCCATCGAGCAGGTTACTGGAAGGGTAAAAACCATCTCCAGTATCTTGGAAAAGGCACAGAAAAAAGGAATAGAATTATCAAGATTTGAAGATGAGATTGACGATATTGCAGGTATACGAATTATTTGCCAGTTTGTTGAAGATATTTATAAGGTGGCGGACATTATTCGAAGACGATCCGATATGCGTGTTGTCAACGAAAAGGATTATATTGAAAATGTTAAAAAAAGCGGTTATCGATCCTACCACATGATTGTAGCCTATGACGTTGAGACTTTAAAGGGTAAGAAGGAGCTTCAGGTTGAAATTCAGATTCGTACCCTTGCAATGAATTTCTGGGCGACTATTGAGCATTCTTTGCAATATAAGTATAAATCAAATATGCCGGAAAATATCCGAGAGAGATTATCCTCAGCAGCAGGAGCTATCCTGATTCTTGATCAGGAAATGTCGGTGGTAAGGGATGAGATCATGGATGCTCAAAATTCCTTTACGATAAAGGCAAATATCGTTGCGGATATATTAACCAATATACAGAATTTATATAAGGTTGCAAATAAGCAGGAGGTTATGAAGATACAGGATGATTTTCTAAGGATTTACCAAAAGGGAGATCAAACGGAATTAGTTGAATTTAGTCATCAATTAGATCTGATTTCTGCACGTTACCGTGCTCAGAGCTTAAGATAGGATGTTTGTAAAACAGAGCTTTTGTTAGGCAAACTGATATAAAGCTTTCGAAGGCTACTGAAAGCAAATAAGAAGTGTTGGAAATTAGCTCATAAAATACTTATCCACGAATAAATTAACGGAGTGAGAAAATGAATTTACCAAAATTATTTGAGGACAGAATGAAAACGCTTTTGGGAGAGGAGTATGAAGCGTATTTACAGTGCTACAATAAGCCGCATTTTGGCGGCTTACGTGTAAATACACTAAAATCTTCCCCAGAAGAGTTCGAAAAAAACTGTCCTTTTTCAGTGAATAGAATTCCCTGGGTTTGGAACGGCTATTACTATGATACGGAGGAACAGCCGTCAAAGCATCCTTATTACTATGCGGGCTTATACTACATCCAGGAGCCAAGTGCAATGACACCGGCGTCGCTTTTACCCATTGAAAAGGGGGATAAGGTACTGGATATCTGCGCTGCACCTGGCGGAAAAAGTACAGAGCTTGGAGCGAAATTAGGAGGAGAAGGTCTTCTGGTTTCCAATGATATCAGTAACTCAAGGGCAAAGGCCTTACTGAAGAATATTGAATTATTCGGAATTCGAAATGCCCTGGTAACCTCTGAGGCGCCGAATAAGCTGGTAGAATATTTCCCGGAATATTTCGATAAGATCCTGATTGATGCACCATGCTCCGGAGAAGGCATGTTTCGTAAAAGTCCTGCAATCATGAAGAATTGGGAGCAATATGGTGTAGAATATTATAATAAGCTGCAAAAGGAGATTATCCTATTTGCTGCCAGGATGTTAAAACCTGGTGGGCATATGCTTTATTCCACCTGTACCTTTTCACCGGAGGAAAATGAAGGCACCATAGCATATCTGTTAGAGGAGTATCCGGAATTTGAGGTAGTGAATGCAATCCCTGAGGCAGGGGTGCAAAAGGAATTGGGGATATCCTATGAGGGCTTTGATTATGGCAAGCCTGACTGGGCAAACGGTAAGGAAGAATTAAAACATTGCATCCGACTTTGGCCCCATAAGATTAACGGAGAGGGTCATTTTGTTGCGCTTCTTCATAAAAGAGATGTGAAGGGAGTTGCAAGTGCTGTCAATTATTCCAGCAACTCAGCTAAACCAAAGAATTCACTTTCAGAGGAAGCAATTGAATTTTTTAAGCAGCTTAAGTTTCCAATAAAGCAGGAGCTGCTTGTTGTGCATGAGGATAGAGTTTATCTACTTCCGGAAGGGTTGCCAAATTTAAAGGGACTACGTATTCTGAGACAGGGATTATTATTAGGGGAAATGAAAAAGCAGCGTTTTGAGCCAGCGCAAGCCTTAGCCAGTGCTTTGTCTATGGAAGATTATGATAAGGTCATCGAGTTTCATGTGGATGACCCCAATGTGATCAGGTATCTAAAGTGCGAGGCGATTGAGCCGGAAGGAGATTTTGAGGACGGCTGGTATTTGGTATGTGTGGAACAACATCCTCTTGGCTGGATCAAGGTGGCAAAGAATAATTTTAAAAATAAATATCTTCCTGGCTGGAGATGGATGTAGGATAGAAGAGAGAGGTAGCTATGTCGGAACAACTTAGGTTGGATAAGTATCTTGCAGATATGGGAGTCGGGACACGAAGCGAGATCAAAACCTGGATTCGCAAGGGTAGAGTAAGGCTTAATGGTGAAATATGTAAGAAACCGGAAAGCAAGGTGACGGTCTCTGTAGATGAGGTTTTATTTGATGAAACCAAGGTCGGTTATGTGGGTTTATGTTATATTATGCTTCATAAACCCATCGGTGTGGTATCTGCAACTCAGGATAATGTAAATGAGACGGTACTTGATCTGATTACTGATAAGCAGAGAAAAGATTTATTTCCGGTTGGTAGACTGGATAAGGATACAGAAGGGCTTTTATTAATAACCAACGACGGGGATTTAGCTCATCGCTTGCTATCCCCGAAGAAACATGTGGATAAGGTATACTTTGCTAAGGTTGATGGAAAGGTTACCAAAGAGGATGTTAGAGCCTTCGAAGAAGGTGTGGACATCGGTGAGGAAGGCCTTACTCTGCCTGCAAAGCTAAAGATCATCGTTTCCGATGAGGTCTCGGAGATTGAGCTTACCATACAGGAGGGTAAATTTCATCAGGTTAAGCGTATGTTCGAAGCAGTGGGCAAAGAAGTTATTTATTTAAAGCGGTTGTCAATGGGAAGCTTGGTACTTGATCCAAGCCTGAAACCGGGAGATTATCGGGAACTGACACCGCAGGAGCTTCAGCTTCTAAAAAATTAGCGAAGGTAATATAAGTAAATGAGTATGCCTAAAATATAGAGAGGACTTCTAATCTGTTGTAGAACTTATACTTTGGGATTAGAGTGGAATAGATATGATAAAAGATATTGAAGCAGTAATCTTTGATTTGGATGGAACGCTGGTAGACTCCATGTGGATGTGGAGAAGTATTGATATTGAATATCTGAATCGATATGGAATAGAACTTCCGGAGGAGCTGCAATCCGAGATTGCAGGAATGAGCTTTTCGGAAACAGCGATTTATTTTAAGGAACGGTTTGGGTTAACTGACAGTTTGGAACAGATCAAAAGTGATTGGAATCAGATGGCCTGGGACAAGTACCTGCATGAGGTGCCTCTAAAAGAAGGAGTTTTAGAATTATTAACTTACTTAAAGCAAAATCAGATTCCGGCAGGGATTGCGACCAGTAATTCCAGAGAGTTGGTGGATCTGATTGTGAGAAGACATGGTATCAGCGAGTATTTTGCTTCGATTCGAACCTCTTGTGAAGTATCAAAGGGTAAACCCTCACCGGATATCTATCTTCTGGTTGCACAGGATTTAGGCGTTGAGCCTGAAAGGTGTCTGGTGTTTGAAGATATTTTAATGGGAGTTAAGGCAGGTAAGAATGCTAATATGAAGGTATGTGCGGTTTATGATGAGTTCTCGATCGCAGAACAAGAAGAGAAAATCAAGTTGGCAGATTATTTTGTTACCTCTATGTCGGAAGTTCTGGAACTATAAACTCAGTGATAGGGTATTAGCTATAAAATCATTGGTACAGGAGTAAAATGAAATGAAAGAATTTCAAGTTCAGCAAAATGAAGCGGGACAGCGATTGGATAAGCTCTTAGCCAAGATATTAAATAAGGCTCCGAAAAGCTTTATTTATAAGATGCTGAGAAAAAAGAATATAACCTTAAACGGGAAAAAGGCAGATGGTTCTGAAAAGTTGGCGGTTCAGGATGAAATTAAACTATTTCTTTCCGATGAAACGATAGAACAATTCAGGGAGCAGACCACTCCTGCTGAAATAGAGACTACAAAAGTAGAACAAAGTCTGAATGTGATCTATGAAGACAAACATATTATGGTTTTGAATAAACCACTGGGAATTCTTTCTCAAAAAGCTGAAAAGGACGATGTATCCATGGTGGAAATCGTCATTTCTTACCTCCTAAAATCAAAGCAGATTACAAAGGAGCAATTAGTGAGCTTTAAGCCGGCAATCTGTAATCGCTTGGATCGCAATACAGGTGGAATCCTAATTGCGGGAAAATCTCTGGTAGGTCTTCAGGAGATGGCTAAGCTTTTAAAGAGCCGTGCATTAAACAAATACTATTTATGTATTGTTAAGGATAAGGTGGAAGAAAAGAAACGGATCGAGGGGTATCTGAGTAAGGATGAAGAGAAGAATCAAGTAAAGATTTATCCGAATCAGGTTGAAGGTACAGAATATATCTGTACCGAGTATGAACCACTGGCTTATTCCTCCAATGCTTTAAAGGATAGGGCAGTAGCTAAGGAGGAAGCTTATCTGCGTAATTTGAAGAAAGCATCAAGTCCGGATCAGAATGGTTTGGAGGCTGCAGAAGGAAACTATACCTTATTACAGGTTAAATTAGTTACAGGACGATCTCATCAGATTCGAGCCCACTTAGCTTCCATAGGACATCCGATTATCGGAGATTTTAAGTACGGGGATCAGAAAACGAATCATTTCTTTCGAAAGAGGTATGGGTTAACTCATCAGTTATTACATTCTCACCGGATGGTATTTCCGAAGATTGATGGGGAGCTGGCATATTTATCAGGAAAGGAATTCATAGCTGAGGTTCCTGAGTTGTTTGCCAAGGTAAAGAAGGATTTATTTAGTAAGAAGTCAAAAGAACTTTGACACCGGAATTTTAATAGTAGTTGCGAAACAATCGTGTTTCACACCCTAGATACAGCAGATATTATTTCTCGATATGGTAGTTTCCTGCGGGCTAAACGACTATTCTGAAACAGTATCTGCTGTAAACATAAATGGCCATTTCATTGAGTTTTTTGAAATAACAAAAAGGAGGAACGGGATATGCCATCATGGAATTCCAGGGGCTTAAGAGGCTCCATGCTAGAAGAGATGATTAACCTGACTAATACAAAATACCGTGAAAAGAGACTTGCTTTAATTCAAAAGGTGCCCACCCCCATTACTCCCATATCAATTGACAAGGAAAATAGGCATATTACTCTTGCATATTTTGAACAGAAAAGTACGGTTGACTATATTGGAGTAGTGCAGGGGGTTCCTATTTGCTTTGATGCGAAGGAATGTGCGGTTGATACTTTCAGTATTAATAATGTTCATGAACACCAGATTGCTTTTATGAAGGAATTTGAAGAGCAAAATGGTCTTGCATTCTTATTAATCTATTATAAAAAGCATGACATCTATTATTATCTAACCTTCGAACGACTTTATGAATTCTGGAATAGAGCATTAAATGGAGGGCGAAAAAGTTTTCGCTTTGATGAATTGGATTCAGACTACCAAATTAGTGTTCAAGGCGGTTGCATCCATTATCTCGAAATGCTAAGTAAAGACTTGGATCGACGAGAGATTACATAATACCGTAGCTATCCATCCGATTGAATAAACGATATGTAAATTGGATAGATTTACAACTATAATAAAGATTTGGTTGACATCCCTCACTTTTTAAATTATAATATGGAAACATATCACTATGGTAGCGAATTATCACGTTACCATAGCAAAGTACAATGTATAAGCGTATATTATAATGTGTTGTAGATTAGAGTGAGTTAATCTATTGAAAATAATAAGAGGAAAGGTATGGTGTTTTATGAAAGAAAAATTACTACATACACCTGAGGGAGTAAGAGACATATACAATAGCGAATGTGCAACGAGAGTAGCATTGCAGAATAAGCTCCATCATGTGCTGGAGCATTTTGGCTTTCGTGATATACAAACACCAAGCTTTGAGTTTTTTGATATCTTTAGTCAGGAACGTGGAACAGTAGCCTCGAAAGATATGTATAAATTTTTTGACCGGGATGGTAATACCTTAGCTCTGCGCCCAGACATAACCCCTTCCATTGCGCGTTGTGCGGCGAAATATTATAAAGAGGAGACGTTACCAATTCGTCTGTGCTATATCGGAAACACCTTTATTAACAATACCAGCTATCAGGGCAAATTAAAGGAAGTTACTCAGCTTGGGGCTGAGCTGATTAATGATGATAGTATTGAAGCAGATGCGGAGATGTTGGCTTTGACAATTGAGTGCTTATTGCAGAGCGGCCTTAAGGAGTTTCAGGTGGAAATCGGTGATGCAGATTTTTTTCGAGCACTGATTGACGAAGCTGGCTTTGATGAAGAGGAGACCACGAATCTACGACTATTGATTGAGAAGAAGAATTTATTTGGTGTAGAGGATATTGTGGGAGCCAAGGATCTTAACCAGGAGCTAAAAGAGATATTATTAAAGCTGCCGGAGCTATTTGGAACCTTAGATACACTTTCCTACGCAAAGCAGCTAACCACGAATCCAAGAGCAATCAAGGCTATTGAACGATTGGAAAAGCTATATGATATTTTGACAGAATATAACTACGAGAGATTCGTATCCTTTGATCTGGGAATGTTAAGTAAGTATAACTATTACACAGGAATTATTTTTAAAGCATATACCTATGGTACGGGAGATGTAATAGCAAATGGGGGACGTTATGATAATCTGGTAGGTCAATTCGGAAAAGATGCACCAGCAATCGGTCTTGCCATAGTAATTGATCAACTAATGCTGGCTTTATCCAGGCAAAAGCTTTTAGTAGAGCCAGAGCCAGCGGATACCCTGATTCTGTACGAAGGAGCCTATCGAAAGCAGGCAATTTCACTGGCAAATCATTTTCGAATGACAGGAATGAATATAATTCTACAAAAGTCGAACGGTGTTGCGGGACTTGACGAATATCTTGCCTACGGTAAAAGATCAAATGCAGGTGGAGCTTTATATCTTGATAGTGATGAAGAAATAAAGGTAATTAACATTGGAAGTGGCGATATTCAAGTAGTGTCTATCCAGGACTTATTAGGTTAAAGTGATAATGTAAACACTCGGAGCTATCGTAGGAAGGAAAGAAGGGGCGGATGATATGAGATATATTACGATTGCCTTAGCCAAGGGGCGATTAGCATTTAAAACACTTGAGATGCTGGAACAGATCGGAATTACTTGTGAAGAAATGAAAGATAAATCCTCTAGAAAATTAATTTTTATTAATGAGGAGCTGAAATTGAAATTCTTCCTAGCAAAAGCAACGGATGTGCCTACTTATGTAGAATATGGTGCTGCTGATATCGGTGTAGTTGGAAAAGATACCATCCTCGAAGAAGGAAGGAAAATGTTTGAAGTGGTGGACCTTGGCCTTGGAAAATGTAGAATGTGTGTAGCCGGTCCCATATCTGCAAAAGAATTATTACAACATGGGGAATTAATTCGGGTTGCTACAAAATACCCGAGTATTGCTAAGGACTATTTCTATAATAAAAAGCATCAGACGGTAGAAATTATTAAATTAAATGGTTCCATTGAATTGGCACCCATCGTTGGTCTTGCCGAAGTAATCGTTGATATTGTGGAGACAGGTTCTACGCTTCGGGAAAATGGACTAGAGGTGCTGGAAGAGATCTGTGACCTCTCAGCCCGTATGGTGGTTAATGAAGTTAGTATGAAGATGGAGCATGAAAGAATAACTAAGATTATCAAGGATTTAAAAGAAGCAATTCAGGCAAATAAACAATGATTACGGAGCTAGTAAGCGAGTAATAGTTAATACGTAAAATAGAAGGGCGGAAAAAGACGGATGAAGATCATCGAGTTAAACTCAGAAACAAAAAAGAATATTCTGGAAGACTTATTAAAAAGAAGTCCAAATCAATATGATGAATACGCAGCAGCGGTATCCAGAATTTTGGAGGATGTAAAGCAGAATAAAGATAAAGCATTATTTGATTATACAGAACGTTTTGATCATTCCATTATAACCGAGGATACCATCCGTGTTACAGAAGCTGAGATTGAAGAAGCATATAAGCAGGTAGATCCTTCTATCATCGATGTAATTCGTAAGGCAATAAAGAATATTGAAAGTTATCATGCAAAACAAAAGCAATATAGTTGGTTCGATTCTACAGAGAATGGAACTATTCTGGGACAGAAGATCACACCGATTTTGGCTGCTGGTGTCTATGTACCGGGAGGTAAAGCAGCTTATCCTTCATCCGTATTAATGAATGTTATCCCTGCAAAGGTTGCAGGTGTAGAACGAATTGCCATGACTACCCCTCCAGGAAAAGATGGTAAAGTGAATCCGGGAACTTTAGTTGCCGCGAAAGAAGCAGGGGTAACGGAGATCTATAAAGTGGGCGGTGCTCAGGCGATCGCAGCACTTGCCTATGGCACAGAAAGTATCAAAAAGGTGGATAAGATTGTTGGTCCTGGAAATATTTATGTTGCCCTGGCAAAGAAAGCAGTCTATGGACATGTCAGCATCGATTCTATTGCAGGACCAAGTGAGATTCTTGTACTTGCTGATGAGACGGCCAATCCAAGATATGTTGCTGCCGATTTGTTATCCCAGGCAGAGCATGATGAACTGGCCTCTGCCATTTTAATTACCACCAGCAAAGACCTGGCAGAGAAGGTTTCAAAAGAGGTCGAGCTTTTTGTGGCGAGTTTATCCAGAACGGAGATTATGCAAAAATCCTTAGATAATTATGGTTATATCATGGTGGCGAGTAACCTCGCAGAAGCAATTGACGCAGCAAATGAAATTGCATCCGAACATCTTGAAATTATGACCAAAGATCCTTTTATGGTAATGACTAAGATTAGAAATGCGGGAGCAATTTTTATCGGAGAGTATTCCAGTGAGCCGTTAGGAGATTATATGGCTGGGCCAAATCATATCCTTCCAACCAATGGAACTGCAAAATTCTTCTCTCCCTTAAGCGTGGATGATTTTGTAAAAAAATCAAGTATCGTTTCATACTCAAGAGAAGCGCTGGAGCCAATATATCAGGATATCGTGACCTTCGCTAATTCGGAAGGCCTTACAGCACATGCAAATTCCATTGCGGTAAGATTTGAATAGTTCTGGATCTGAATTAAAATTTGACATTTATTTATGATAATGTATAATAAAAATAAAAAAAGGAAGGATGAAGCCGATGAATATCAGAAGTACGGAAATAACCCGGAAAACTAAAGAGACGGAAATTAGTATGGAATTTGCACTAGATGGCAGTGGTAAAGCCCAAATTGAAACAGGAATCGGGTTTTTTAATCATATGCTGGAAAGTTTCACCAGACATGGTTTTTTTGATATGAAGCTATCAGTAAAGGGCGATTTATACGTGGATTCGCACCATACCGTAGAGGATACAGGGATTGTACTTGGTCAGGCCATCAAGGCGGCCTTGGGTGATAAGCAGGGTATTAAGCGATATGGATCTTTTATCCTTCCGATGGATGAGACCCTGGTGCTCTGTGCCATTGATTTGTCTGGCAGACCTTATCTTTCCTATGATTTGAATTTTACCATGGATAAAGTGGGTTATATGGAGACGGAGCTGGTTAAGGAATTTTTCTATGCAATATCCTACAGCGCAGGTATGAATTTACATATTAAGCTACTGGATGGTGGTAACAATCATCATATTATTGAAGCTGCATTTAAAGCATTCGCTAAGGCGCTCGATGAGGCATGCAGCTACGACGAACGGATTCAGGGAGTTTTATCTACGAAAGGCTCCATCGACTAAAATATTTTGATGAGAAAGTAGGGCAGTTATGTTATTATTTCCGGCAATTGATATTAAGAATGGACAATGTGTAAGGTTAAGACAGGGAAGTTTTCAAGATGTTTTAGTTTATTCTGATATACCGCTAAAAATAGCAAAACAATGGGAAGCTGCAGGGGCTTCCTTTATCCATATAGTGGACTTGGATGGCGCTTTGGTCGGTCATTCTGTCAACGATGAAGTAATCAAAACAATTGTCAGTGAAGTGAAAATCCCGGTTCAGGTAGGCGGCGGAATTCGCACCATTAAGGATATTGAGAATAAGTTAAACCTTGGGGTGGAACGAGTTATCATAGGTACGAAAGCAGTAAAAGACCCGGGCTTTATTAGAGAAGCAATTGCCAAATTTGGTCGGGATCGTATTGTCATAGGTATTGATGCTAAAAATGGAATGGTTGCAATTGAGGGCTGGGAACAGGTAAGTGAATATACAGCAGTTACCTTGGCATTAGAAATGAAGAAATACGGTGTGAAAACGATTGTCTACACTGATATTTCTAAGGATGGAATGTTGCTAGGACCAAATATTACGCACACGAAGGAATTAGCAGATGCAACCGGCTTGAATATTATTGCCTCTGGTGGTGTTTCTTCCTTAAAGGATCTAGAGATGTTAGCAGATAATGAAATTTACGGGGCTATCATAGGTAAAGCTCTTTATGAGAATAAAGTTGACTTAAGAAAAGCTGTGGATTTATTTGAAAAAAGAACCAAATAAGCTGCTAGAACCTGGTAGCTGTGGCTGCTAGAATTATTTGACCTGGAATAAACAAATAAATTAGATTCGTATACGGGAGGGAGCAATTCCATGTCTTACAAGAAAATCATACCTTATATTAATGTAGAAACAGAGGTAACGGCAAACGTAATCAAACAGGCGCAGTTCTATGCTAACTCGGGAGCTGACGAACTGTTTCTATATAATTATTCCAAGGATGAAAAATCCAAGGAGGAATTCTTATCTCTCGCAAAAGAAATAACGAAAAGCATTGATTTACCGGTTATTGTAGGTACTCATGTAAAACGTTTGGAGGATATAAAAAAGGCCATCTATACAGGTGCTGCATCGATTATGGTAAAGTACTCCATGCTGGAGAATAAATCCGTATTAAAGGAAGCTACCGATCGATTTGGTACGGATAAGATAAAGGTTGAACTGGATATGCTGGAATACTTAGATTTTGAAGAAAACTTAGGCCAGGTTCTGGAGGAAGCTAAGATTGAAACAATACTAATTAAACATCTGGGCTTATCCGGTAATTCGAAGGAGAAGCTAGAGGCTTCACCCAGAAAGATCATTATTCGTGACAGCTTAGTGAGAAATGATATCACTAGCTTGATGAGCTTAAACAGTGTAGTTGGTGTATCTACCAACTTTTTTGAGAATAAGGATTTATTAAAAGCAAAATTTGCCTTAAAGGCAGAGGGAATAGCAGTGAATGCCTATGAGAGCAAGCTGTCATTTTCCGAGTTTAAACTCGATTCGAATGGTCTAATCCCCGTTATTGTACAAGATTATCGCACAGAAGAAGTTTTAATGCTTGCGTATATGAATGAAGAAGCATATAATAAGACTGTTGTGGGTGGAAAAATGACCTATTTTTCCAGAAGCCGAAACCAGCTATGGTTAAAGGGTGAAACCTCAGGACATTTTCAATATGTAAAAGACCTTATCATCGATTGTGATAAGGATACGATTCTGGCAAAGGTATTGCAGATTGGCCCAGCCTGTCATACAGGTGAACAAACCTGTTTCCATACAGAATTGGTGAAAAAGGACTATAAGACCCCAGATACTCTCCATGTATTTAACGACGTGTATCGTATCATTATGGATCGAAAGTTGCATCCAAAGGAAGGGTCTTACACCAATTATCTCTTTGAAAAAGGAATTGATAAAATTCTTAAAAAGTGTGGAGAAGAGGCAACGGAAATTACCATTGCAGCCAAGAATCCAGGGGCAGAGGAACTTCGTTACGAGATAGCGGATTACCTATATCATCTGATGGTTCTCATGGCAGAATGCGGTCTTGACTGGGAAGATGTCACAAGAGAGTTAGCTCATAGAAAATAGTGTGGATGATGGAAACTCATCATTTATAATCGGCACCCCGTGGCCATAGGGTCAAATGATCGTTAATATACAAAAAGCTTTATCCCAAAGCAGGATATCTATATAATATTAGGAGGCAATTAACGTGCAAGTATATGGTGTAAACGAACTGAGAAAAATGTTCCTGGAATTTTTTGAAAGCAAGGGGCATCTAAAATTAAACAGCTTTTCTTTGGTTCCGCATAATGATAACAGTTTATTATTAATTAATTCAGGTATGGCGCCTTTAAAGCCCTACTTTACAGGACAGGAGATTCCGCCAAGAAATCGCGTAACCACCTGTCAGAAATGTATTCGTACCGGTGATATTGAGAACGTGGGTAAGACAGCAAGACATGGTACCTTCTTTGAAATGCTTGGTAACTTCTCCTTTGGAGATTATTTTAAGCATGAAGCAATTGCTTGGTCCTGGGAATTTTTAACCGATGTCGTGGGTCTTGATCCAAACAGACTCTATCCATCCGTTTATGAGAATGATGACGAGGCTTTTGAAATCTGGAATAAAGAAATCGGTATTGCACCGGAGAGAATTTTCCGTTTTGGTAAGAAAGATAACTTCTGGGAGCATGGTGCAGGCCCTTGCGGTCCTTGCTCTGAGATCTATTATGATCGCGGAGAGAAATATGGCTGTGGTGAACCAGGCTGTACTGTAGGCTGTGAATGCGATCGTTATATCGAGGTATGGAATAATGTATTTACCCAGTTCAATGGAGATGGTAATGGAAACTATACCGAATTAGAGAGTAAGAATATTGATACAGGAATGGGTCTGGAGAGACTGGCAACCGTAGTGCAGGACGTAAGCTCCATTTTTGATGTTGATACGATGAAAGCTATTCGTGATAAGGTTTGTGCGCTGGCTCATACCGAGTATCAGGTAGATGCGAAGAAGGATGTATCCATTCGTAAAATCACAGATCACATTCGTTCTGTAACCTTTATGGCCTCAGACGGCGTAATTCCTTCCAACGAGGGTCGTGGCTATGTATTCCGCCGTTTACTTCGCGGTGCAGCTCGTCACGGAAGACTTCTTGGTATTGAAGGTAATTTCATGGCTGAGCTTGCAAAGGTTGTAATTCGTGAATCCAAGGATGGTTATCCGGAATTAGAGGAAAAGAAAGAATACATTATCAAACTTCTGAACATAGAAGAGGATAAGTTTAATAAGACTATCGATCAGGGCTTAAGCATCCTGGCAGAGATGGAAAAAGAATTAGAGAAGAGTAATAAAAAGATCCTTACTGGCGAGGATGTGTTTAAGTTATATGATACCTACGGCTTCCCAATTGACTTAACCAAGGAAATCCTTGAGGAAAAGGGCTTTGAAGTTGATGAGAAGGGCTTTCGTGAGGCAATGGAGGTTCAGCGAGTTACTGCTAGAAGCGCAAGAGGTACCACCAATTATATGGGTGCGGAAGAAACCGTATATCAGCAGATTGACCCGGCTATTACCTCTGCATTTGTTGGCTATGAGAATTTGTCCTACTCCTCAGAAATCACAGTCCTTACTACAGAGTCCGAGCTTACCGAGGAATTGGTGGCAGGTCAGAAGGGCACGATTCTTGTAAAAGAGACACCTTTTTATGCTACCAGCGGTGGACAAGCTGCAGATACCGGTATTATTGTAACCAAGGATGCAGAGTTTGAAGTGGAGGATACCATTAAGCTTCAAGGTGGTAAGATTGGACATGTGGGTTCTGTAATCAAGGGTATCTTTAAAGTTGGTGAAACGGTAACATTAGAAGTAAATGCAGCACAGAGAGCAGCTACCGCTAAGAATCACAGTGCAACTCACTTATTACAGAAGGCACTTAGAACCGTACTCGGTACACATGTGGAGCAAGCTGGTTCCATGGTAAGCGAAGACCGTTTACGTTTCGACTTTACACATTTCTCCGCTTTAACAGCAGAAGAGCTTAGCAGAGTGGAAGCACTGGTAAATGAGCAGATTGCAAACAATCTTTGTGTAAATACCAAAGTAATGAATATTGAGGAAGCAAAAAGGGAAGGCGCAATGGCGTTGTTTGGTGAAAAGTATGCCAGCGATGTCCGTGTTGTTTCCATGGGCGATTATAGCAAAGAGCTTTGCGGTGGTACTCATGTAAGTAATACAGGTGTAATTACCGTATTTAAGATTCTCTCTGAGACAGGTATTGCAGCCGGAGTAAGAAGAATTGAAGCTTTAACAGGTAATGGTGTATTTGCTTATTATAAAGAATTAGAAAACGAGCTGAACTTAGCAGCAAAGACTGCGAAGACAGAACCAGCACAGTTAACAGCCAGAATTGAAGGCTTATTAGAGGAAATCAAAGCCATCAAATCTGAAAATGAAAAGCTAAAGAGTAAGCTGGCGAATAGCTCCCTTGGCGATGTTATGAATCAGGTAGTAGATGTTAAAGGTGTTAAGTTATTAGCGGTTAAGTTATCAGATGTTGACATGAATGAACTTCGTAATCTGGGTGACCAGTTAAAGGAGAAGCTTGGAGAAGGTGTTATCATCTTAGCATCTGCCATGGCTCCGGATAAGGTTAATTTACTTGCTATGGCTACGGATGGAGCTATGAAGCAGGGTGCTCATGCCGGTAATCTGATTAAAGAGCTCGCAGCCTTAGTTGGTGGCGGTGGCGGCGGAAGACCGAACATGGCTCAGGCAGGTGGTAAAAATGCAGCTGGTATCGACTCTGTTATTGCAAAAGCGCAGGAAGTATTAGCAGGTCAGATAAAATAATCATTTTCAGTAGATATGTACAAACTTTCTTTAGTTAACATAATTTACTTGTTATAACTGAAAAAAATATTAAGTAAACCAGTGAATATAGCAAAAACAGGTTGACGAAATTGAAAAATATGCTATAATCATTGTAGTGCTATTCAAAAAATACCCAAACAGTTGTATACGCACAATACACAACTGGAGGGAGGTTAGGGTGATACTATGTCAAATGTTGTCGTTAAAGATAATGAAACATTAGATAGTGCTCTCCGCAGATTCAAAAGAAACTGTGCGAAGGCTGGAATCCAACAGGAGATCCGTAAGAGGGAGCATTATGAGAAGCCAAGCGTAAGACGCAAGAAAAAGTCTGAAGCGGCTAGAAAACGTAAATATTAATTGTGTAAAGGACTTCCAATGAGTAAAATCATTGGAAGTTTTTGTATGTAAAGTGAAGGGCTGCTGAGTTATAGGATACATAATACCAGAAGGACATGGTACTCACTTCACACACAAGTTGACTGACACGGGATTGATTCTGACCGACATTATCGGACATAAATGTTCGCTACTGTCGGTCAGAATCAATCCCATGTCTGTCAAATAGTGCATTATAGTGAGTACCATGTCCTTCTGGTTTGGGTAGGTAGTGAACAGCAGCCCACGTTAGGTATCAATAGGTATAGTTTAAGTGCTTTTAGGATGTTGATTCAGGTATACATCTGAGGCTGAGTCGTCATTAAAGATTAGATGATTTTTACGATATTGAGTTATTGGCGCTTTTTAATGGTTATCAGGAGAATGAATATCATGGAAGGGATATTTGTTTTATTATCACTTTTTATGAACTTTTATTCTAGATTTTTTTGAAATGCGTCCCAGCGTTCTATCTGATTATGGTTTTTCATATATTACTATAGTACTTATGCCATTTTCATTTTTAAAAATGTAAATGGCATTTCATAAGGCTGGGTGTTGGCATGAAGAAAATGAAATCGTCTCATGAGGAATTTAAAAAGAATTCTAAAAATACTTTATATAAAGGTTTTCATAAAAACAAAAAAACAAATGAATATGAGAAACAAAATTATCTAGAGGAACTATCTAACCGTCTGCACCTACCGGCTGACATGCTTGCCGGAGCTCCTATTATTACTGCCACCGGCAGGAATGAGTTGTGTCTGGAAAATTACAAAGGAATCATCGAATTTAATAACAATCTGATCAGAATCCAAACGAAATTATGCCGAATCTGTATTGAGGGAAAAAATCTTAATATTTTATATTTTACTGAGGATGAGATGAAAATTACCGGATATATTAACACGATCTATTACCAATGATGGTTTATCATTCCTAGGAGGTAATCACAATGTTAGTTCGAATCTTCTACTGGTTACGTGGTTATCTGTATGTTCGTATCCGTGGAACTGCTCCCGAGCGATTTATTAATTTATGCTGTAATAAGAATATTGCGTTAGAGGAGCTGGTGAAACAGGAGGAGGATTATCAATTCCGTATTACAATAAAGAATTTTAAGAAGTTGAAACCCATCGCAAGGAAGACCGGTATTGTCCCCCATATAAGTAAGAAAATAGGGTTGCCTTTCCTGCTGCATCGTTATCGAAAGAGGAAGGGCTTTATGCTCGGCCTGCTCATTTGCACGGTACTAGTATATATTCTTTCTCTTTATATATGGGATATCGACTTGCAGGGGGGATCTAAATATACCTCAGATACGATGCTACAGTTCTTACAAGAGAATCAGATCTATGCAGGGGTCTTAAAGAAAAATGTAAATTGTCAGGAGATTGAAGAGACAATTCGTCTAGCCTACAAAGACATCGGATGGGTTTCGGCAGAAATGAAGGGTACAAGACTGATTATTAAGATCACTGAGACTAATATGCCTGCACCGGCACAAAAGGCCTTGGAGCCAAGCCATATGGTGGCTACAAAAGACGCTATCATTAAATCAATTGTAACGAGAAGCGGAACTCCATTGGTACGGGAGGGAAGTGTAGTGAAAAAGGGGGATATCCTAGTTTCAGGTATCATACCGGTCATGGATGACTTTGGTGTTCTAATTAACCAACATCCGGTTTTGGCAGATGCAACTATTGTATGTAAAACATATTATGAATATAAGGAAGTATTTCCGCTGTCCTACATAGCTAAGAATTACACAGGAAAATCCAAAAAAGGATATTATGTATCCTTTTTATTACAAAAATTATTTTTATATAATCCTAGATATTCCTATAATACCTATGATATAATTGTAAATGAAAAATCTATCCATATTACGGATAGCTTTTATTTGCCGTTTCGGTATGGAACAATCACAGCAAGGGAATATATTGAAGAGAAAAAGACCTATACTAAGGAGGAAGCAATAGCAGTTGCGAAATTACGATTAGATCATTATTTTGAAAAATTGCAGGAGAAAAGTGTAATAATAACTCAAAATAATGTTAAAATAACCGTAGAGAATAACAAATGTATCACCCAGGGAAGAATTCTTGTGGAGGAACCTGCGTGGCAATATAAAACGATAATAGAAGACGAATGGAGGCTCCCACAGACAGATGAGCATAATGGAAACGATAATTGACATACCTGCAGAGCATGAAAAGAATGTGTTTGGAGGCTTTGATGCCTATGTAAAAATTATTGAGAAGTCATTTAATGTAACTATTGTTGAAAGAAATGGAGAAATAAAGATCGTTGGATCCGCGGTAGATGTTGGAAAGGCCAAAAGTGTATTTATTCAACTTTTGGAGTTATCAAAGCGTGGCAATCAAATCACGGAGCAAAATGTTAATTATGCAATTTCTTTATGCTATGAGGATCGGGAAAAAGAAATTGTAGAAATAGATAAGGATTTAATCTGTCATACCATTAACGGTAAGCCTATTAAACCGAAGACCTTAGGGCAGAAGAGCTATGTGGATCAGATTCGAAAGAAAATGATCGTATTTGGAATTGGACCTGCCGGAACCGGTAAGACCTACTTAGCTATGGCAATGGCAATAACTGCATTTAAAAACGACGAAGTCAGCAAAATTATCTTAACCCGTCCGGCAATCGAGGCTGGGGAGAAATTAGGCTTCCTTCCTGGTGATTTACAGAGCAAGGTAGATCCATATTTACGCCCATTGTATGATGCTCTTTATCAAATCATGGGTCCGGACTCTTATATAAAGAATTCAGAAAAGGGATTAATTGAAGTGGCACCGTTAGCTTATATGAGAGGCAGAACCTTAGAAAATGCCTTTATTATCTTAGATGAGGCACAGAATACCACACCTGCTCAGATGAAAATGTTCTTAACCAGAATTGGTTTTGGATCAAAGGTTGTTATAACAGGAGATTTAACACAGAAAGACTTGCCCATTGGAGCCAAGTCCGGTCTTGATGTGGCGCTGAAGGTTCTTGGTAAGATAGAGGATCTTGGTTTTTCCTATTTGACCAGCCAGGACGTAGTAAGACATCCATTGGTGCAACGAATTGTTAAAGCTTATGAATCCTATGAGGAAAGACAAAAAAGAAATGAGTTAAAGACTGAAGAACTGGGAAAAAGAAGGTGGGAACGAAAAGTAAATTATAAATCGGCAAAAATCAGGGGAAATTATGATGAGAACAGGGGACATTAATTTGGAGAATGAGATGCTTCAAAAGGGCAATCCGTCAAAAAATTCAAAGAAAAAGGAGGCCATGGAGCAGGCTCCTATTATGGTTACGCTGTTTCCATTATTATCGATGTTAGTAGCTGTTTTCCCGGGGATATTGAAGCAAAACCCGGGGACGGAAACGATAAAGGTGGGTATTTTGATGTTAATACTAACCGGAATTGCGTCCTTTTATATGAAATATAATTATCAACAGCTTCAGACCAAGAGATTATCTAATACGATTATTATCCTTGGATATCTTTTATCTATTTGTCTGTTGCTCTTTATCCCTAATCCTGAATGCTATCATTTTTGGATGATAGGTGGACTTTTAGTTGCAATGCTGATTGATAAAAAACTGGGTTTATTACTGCATTTTAATTTATCAATTTTGTTGGGGATTGCACTCACAATGAATATTGGAACAGTACTTCAGGTTCTGATTATGGGAGTGATGCTTTGCTTCCTGTCAGGAGCGTTGCAGTCAAAAGCAACGGTGATATACTCTGCTATCATTTTACTGTCCATGGATATTACAGTTGCATTTGTGATTAATAATTTCAAATTTGATGAGCAGACCAACTTTGATTATGTCTTATCCATGCTAAGTTTATTGCTGGTAATTGTTGTTAGTTTTATTATAGCATTGATCTATCATTCCAAGTTCAATCATTTCGAGCAAATGAATACAAGTATCGAACCAAAAGTGGATGTTAAGTCTAATCAGGTGGAACTTTTACTTGTGAAACAAGGCTTTATACAGGATAAACAGGTGGCCAAGACACTTCCATTAACGGATCTTACTGATTCAAATAGGATAGCCAAGAGCAGTTCCTTAGATAACTCTGAGGTTATGGAATTGTCCATCCAGGAAGTAGCGACTACACAGGAAGCTATGGATGCAACTATGGTAGCTCAAGGCTCAAGAACAAATTATGATGTCCTTTGTGATCGGAACAATATCTTAATTCAGAAAATGAAAGCCTTTTCGGAGGACTTGTACCAGCATGCATTAATCATAGGTGATTTATCACATCGGGCAGCAATGGCTATTGGTGTCAACCAAACACTAGCTTTGGCGGGCGGCCTATATCATGAGGTGGGAAAAATTAATGGCAGGAATTATATTGAAGAAGGTCTGATTCTTGCAGAGGAATATGGTTTTCCAAATGAGTTAAAGGCAATTCTAAAAGAGCATAATATTAAATATGAGAAACCAAACTCTGTGGAAGCAGTCATCGTTATGCTGGCAGATAATATTGTAACGACAATTGAATACATAGAAAAGAACGACGATCGTAAATTCACTACGCAAAAAATCATTGAGAATATATTCCAGATGCGAATGGATAAGGGAACCTTCGACTTAGCGAATCTATCCTTGAAGGATTATAAATGCTTAAAAGAATTTTTTATCAGTGAATTTTCAACGAAGCAGGCGTAGAAGAAGGTCAGTGTGAATTAGTAGAATATAGTTCACGTCCGATACCCGGTGGCCTTGCGGACATTTGGTCGTCGGAATGAAAGGTGTGAAGATATGACATTTAACATGGAATACGAAGCAACAAAAAGGTTAGAATTTGATTATGAATCTCTGGTAAAACGAGTTATTGAGGCATGTATGGATTATGAGGATTGTCCTTATGAAGCAGAGGTAAATGTTTTATTTACCGATGATGAGGAAATACGTCAAATAAATAAGGAATATAGGGATATTGATTCACCTACGGATGTTTTATCCTTTCCAAATAATGAGTTTGAAACTCCTGGAGATTTTTCGAATTTAGAGGATGATATCGCGGGTAGCTTTCATCCGGAGACAGGAGAATTACTTCTCGGTGATATTGTGATTTCCGTTGACCGTGCAGAATTGCAGGCAGGAGAGTACGGACATTCACTGGAACGAGAAATTGCATTTTTAACCGCCCATAGTATGTTCCATTTATTCGGGTATGATCATATGGAAGAGGATGAGCGGAGGATCATGGAAGATAAGCAACGTGAGGTATTGGACAAGCTTCAGATATTACGATAAGCTAACATTTGCTGGAAGGGACTTGATGAGATATGAAAAAATATGCGATTTATGTACTTCTATTTATAACAGTTATTGTATTAATTGGATGCAAAAAGAAGTCAGGAGATGGTGATACAGATAATCTTGATACATTACCAACTGCTGCACCAACGAAAAGTGAAGAGGTTACCCCAACGCTAGAGGCTCAAAATCATGATGGAGAGATGAAAAGCTATTTATCAGGGTTATGGGTACCCAAGGAAGTAGGGATAAAACGTCCCTGGGCTATTCAGTTTAATAACTTCAAATCGGTAGGCAATCAGAGTGGAATTGGACAAGCAGATATTGTATATGAGTGCATTGTTGAAGGCGGAATTACAAGACTATTAGGAATTGGTGAGAATTATACCGGAGATCGCTTTGGATCAGTTCGCAGTTCCAGACATTATTTTGTAAGTATAGCCGATGAATATGATGCAATCTATGTTCATTATGGGAAGACAAAATATGCTACCAGTAAAATGAAGGAGCTGGATATTGACCACATGGACGGTACCGAACTTGATGCCATCGTATTTTACAGGGATAAATCAATTAAAGCTCCTAACAATGCCTTTACCAGTGTGGAAGGTATTCAGGCAGGTATTAAGAAAAAGGGCTTTGAAACAGAATACAAAGATGGGTATCAGCCTCATTACACCTTCTACGAGGGAGATACGGATCTAACGGGTGGAACGAGTGCGAATAAGCTTACACTGAAGTTCTCAGGATATACCTCACCATATTTTACTTATAATCCTACGGATAAGCTTTATTATCGTTTTCAATATGGTAAGGAACATATTGATTCTAACACTGGGAAGCAGTTGACCTTTAAAAATATCATCATTCAGTATGTAAAAGAGTGGAACATAGATAAGAATGGGTACCAGACCATGGATATTGAGAATGCAAACGGTACCGGCTATTATATCACGAATGGTAAGGCTGTACCGATAACTTGGAAGAAGAAAGAATCGGATAGCTGGATGCGTTATTATGATGAGAAGGGAAATGAGCTTACCATCAACCCTGGCAAAACCTATATTACGTTATTCCCTAAGGATCGTCCGGAGGATGCTACAATCGAATAAAGAACAATGGCTTAATAATCAAATGAAAAAGAACAGTTTACAGGGACTAATCTGCAACGGATTAGTCCCTGTGAGCGAAGTATAAGTTAGGAGACTATTATGTCTGACAAAAAAAGAGCAAATAACTTTTTAATACAAGGAAGTATTCTTGCAGCTGCGTCGATATTAGCTAGAGTTATTGGATTAATTTATAAAATACCAGTGCAACGAATAATTGGAACTGACGGTATGGCTTTATCTGGAGTGGCGGCAAATGTATACAGTATAGCCCTACTGATATCCTCCTATAGCATTCCATTAGCAGTTTCAAGGTTGGTCGCAGTCAGAAGAGCTAAAAAGCAGCATAGAAATGCTTACCGAGTTTTTTTATGTGCTATGAGTATGGCATTTGTTACTGGATTAATAGCCATGCTTATTATTTTTTTTGGAGCAGAAACTATTGTTAATTTAATGGGATATCCAGATGCAGCATTACCATTGCAGATTTTGGCTCCTACCATATTTGTATTTGCAATAATGGGTGTTTTAAGAGGTTTTTTTCAGGGAAAGAACACTATGATTCCGACAGCAATATCCCAGGTTATAGAGCAGCTAGCAAATGCAATTGTTAGCATTGTTGCAGCTTATTTTCTTATGGAAAATTACCGTGGAAAAACAAATGCCATCGCTTATGGTGCAGCTGGAAGTACTTTGGGTACATTATCTGGTGCAATAATCAGTTTTTTATTTTTATTATTTATATTCGTGATTTATAAACCGACGGTGAATCGCCAGAATCGAAAAGATCGTTCCGATTATAGGGAATCTTACGGTACTATTTTTAAACTGCTCTTGCTTACGATGGGACCAGTAGTCTTAAGTCAGACGGTTTATCAGATTAGCGGTTTAATAGATACCGCGTTGTTTGGTAATTTAATGGCTGAAAAACTGGTTTCTCTATCTGATAATGAAGTCTTGCTTTCAACGGTAGGAGCGGCATATACAAAGCCGAATATTACCGTGTTAACTGGTATATATACTAATAATTATTTAACCCTGGTAAATGTACCAATTGCAATCGCAACCGCGATGGGTGCCGCAAGTATTGCATCTCTTTCAGCGGATCATGCCAACGGAAATTTTGATGGGATACGCGCCAAGGTAAAAGCTTCGATCAAATTTAATATGCTGATTGCCATTCCCTCTGCAGTTGGAATGGGTGTTTTAGCATCACCAATTATGAATGTTGTCTGGCAGGATGACTCAAGATTATCTGCGAATGTTATGATGCTGGGTTGTGTCTCAATCGTATTTTATGCATTGTCAACCATTACCACATCAGTATTACAGGGTATGAATAAAATGAATATTCCGCTGATTAATTCAGCAATCTCTCTATTTATTCATGTAGTTTTAGTGTTCTGCTTGCTAAAATTTACAAACCTAAGTATCTATGCTATGGTTCTTGGTAATGTAACCTTCCCGATGGTGGTATGTATCCTAAATTGGCTTTCCGTCGAAAAACATCTGAACTATCAGCAGGAAGTGATTAAGACCTTTATCATACCAACAATCAGCGCAGGAATCATGGGTGCACTTGCGGGGATTACCTATTGGGGCTTACATACTCTGACTAGCAATGTAATGCTTTCTTTGGTGTTGTCCGTCATATTAGCTGTGATCATTTATTTCATGGTTCTGATTTTCCTAAAAGGGGTTAACGAAGAAGAATTATTCGCTGTTCCAAAGGGACATGTTCTGGTTAAGGGCTTGAAGAAGCTCCATCTTTTATAAGCAACAACAAAACTCATTGGTCTTAAAAATATTACAGTCAGGAATGGTAAGGGCAACCGATTATGATAATTGAAAGTAAACAAATTTCTTTAACTGTTGTCCAAACAAATACGAATGCGATTCAACTTTACAAAAAATTAGGTTTTTTTGAAGAAGGAATCCTAATCAACGACCGTATACATAGGGATGGGAAATATTATAATACAGTTCTTATGGGAAGATTTAGTGTAAACTAGGCATATAATTTGAGAATTTTTGTTTAAACCTAAAAATTATGGAGATAATCTAGCCGAAGGAGTGGTTTCGTATGAAGCTAAAGAAGGCTATCATTTATCTAATTAGTTTTTGTTTTATAGGTGCCCTGTTTACTGGAAGTTATTATATCAGCTATCTTCTTGCATTGAAAAGCTTTAATAGTAGAGCGATCGAACAAAATGAAAAACTTTATTCTTACCTAGCGAAAGCTCAACCTACAACAGCACCGGAAATTGAAGAGAATGTAAGTGAAGATGTTATTCAAAATGAAATGACTGTAAAGCCTACAACGAAATATATACTTGAAACTGTTGATATGAAGACAAATACAACGCAGACAGAGGAATTAAATCCACCCTCTTATTTCATAGGGCTTACCCGTGACGAGATCGTGGAGTATCTGGATAATTACATGGATGACATGCCGCTGTCTGAGTATAACAAAGGTCTAATCTCCTATGAGTTGGTACGCTTTTCTAATGATGAAATTGAGGTGAAGAAAAGCTACAATGAGGATTTTGTGCCCTTCCGTTTCTATGTAGTAGTCAAGAATGGTTATGTTGTAGTATACAATAGCGACTTAAAGAGTGTTTACAGTTATACTCACATTGAAGCGCAGAATCTTCCTGAAGAGGATCGGCTCGCTTTAATTCAGGGAATCTATGTGAATAGTCTGGACGAGTTATATGCACTTCTTGAAAGCTATTCCAGCTAAAACTAGAATAATTAACAGGTTGTAACTGATTATTGTATTAAAGTTTAAAAGATATACTGTAATGAAGTAAAAAAGAAATCCTTGAAATAATGCCCATGTTCAAATATAATGAAACAAACATAAAAATGTTTGGTTATGGGAGGTTACTTGGTGGAGTACGATGTAATTATCATTGGAGCAGGAGCATCCGGTTTAACAGCGGCAATAGCAGCTGCAAGACAGGGAAGCTCCGTTCTGGTGATTGAGCAGAAGGACAAGGCTGGTAAAAAAATATTGGCAACCGGAAATGGAAAATGTAATTTTACAAACAAGTTCCAAGCACCGGAATGCTATCGTTCTGATGACAGCGCATTTGCTATGAAGGTGCTGTCTCATTTTGATGTATCGAAAACCTTAGCGTTCTTTGGGGAATTAGGAATCTATCCAAAAGAGCGAGATGGTTATTATTATCCTAATTCAGAACAAGCTACCAGCGTTGTTTCCGTGCTATTAATGGAATGTCAGCGATTAAAGGTTCAAATCCACTATAATGAAACAGTGGTTAACATAGATAGACCGAATTTTACAGTGGTAACAGAAGTTAATTTAAGCTTCTCAGATCAAGGGAAAGTAGCTAATTCAGCACAAAAAGGGATTCCAGATAAAAAGAAAAAGAAAAATCAAACAAAGGAAGAATCAAGCCAAGCACAATTACGAAAGAACGGTGATAAGAAAATTCCTTTTATACAAGACGTATCACAGGGAGAGCTTCCTCGCAAGACCTACCTTTCTAAAAAGTTGATTCTGGCCACGGGTGGATGTGCTTCCCCCAATCTTGGTTCCGATGGAAAAGGGTATGAATTTGCGAAAGCCTTTGGGCATACCATCATTAAGCCCTTACCAGCATTGGTACAATTAAAATCCCCTGATAAATTTTGCAAGACCGTGTCCGGTGTTCGATTAATTGCCCATGTTGAGGTGTATTCCAACGATAGATTGCTGGCCCAGGAAGATGGTGAGATTTTATTTAATGATTATGGAATCTCAGGAATTCCTATTTTACAGCTTAGCCGCTTCGTTGCAAAAGCATTAGATCATGGAAGTAAAGTAGAACTTCGATTGGACTTCTTATCAGGAACAACAAAAGCTGAATTAAAAGAAATGTTAAAGCAGCGAGTGCTTCAGAATCCGGCAAAGTCAGCAGAAGAGATGATGATAGGGCTGTTAAATCATAAACTTTCCTACGTTGTCCTTAACGAAGCTGGAATCGACCCCTATAAAAAGGTTAATATTCTTTCCGACCAGGAAATTAATAAGTTAGTGTATAAAATAAAGGGATTTTCAATGAAAATACAGGCCACCAATTCCTTTGAAAATGCCCAGGTAAGTGCAGGAGGAGTCTCAACGAATGAAATTCATGAAGACACCATGGAATCCAGGTTGATAAAAGGGCTCTATCCAGTGGGTGAACTGGTAGATGTGGACGGAACCTGCGGAGGCTATAATCTGCAATGGGCCTGGTCCAGCGGATATTTAGCAGGAGTTTCTGCTGGGAAAAGGTGGTAACTGATAACAAATGTATAAGACAAGGATAAATAGATATGATTAGAATATCCCAGCTGAAGCTTCCAATCAAGCATAGTAGTGATGATATTAAAAACGAAGCCGCAAAAGCGTTAAAACTTCAGCCATCAAAAATTAAAGAATTAAGTATTGTTAAAAAATCCATCGATGCAAGAAAGAACGATGTAAAATATATCTATACTGTAGATGTTCTTCTGACTGACTCTAGCCCGGATAAGGAGGAGTCTATTGTTGCTAAATGCCGTAATAATAACGCTTCTTACACTGAAAGGACTCAGTATACCTTCTCTCCAGCAGGCACAAATCCAATATCAGTTAGACCTATTGTAGTAGGTACTGGCCCCGCCGGATTATTTGCTGCCTGGTTACTGGCTAAATATGGATACCAGCCACTTGTAGTGGAACGAGGACAGGAAGTAAAAAAACGTGTCGAGGCAGTGGAGCATTTCTGGGCAACGAATGAACTGAATCCGGAATGCAATGTTCAATTTGGGGAGGGCGGAGCCGGAACCTTTTCTGATGGAAAATTAAATACCATGGTCAAGGAAGCGAACCATCGTTACCAACTGGTTATGGAAACCTTTGTCAGGTTTGGAGCTCCCTCGGAAATCCTTTACTTAAACAAACCCCATATCGGTACGGATCAATTGAGAACTGTAGTGGAGCAGATGCGTAAGGAAATTATTGGGCTGGGCGGTGAGGTACGTTTTGGAACGGTGCTCACGGATCTTATAATTGAGAAGGGAAAATTGACCGCAGTTGAATTGAACCACAAGGAAAAAGTGCCTTGCCAGGTACTAATTCCCGCAATTGGACATAGTGCGAGAGATACCTTCGAGATGTTCTTAAAAAGAGGTCTTAATCTGAGTCCGAAAGCCTTTGCTATTGGACTACGTATCGAACATAAACAGAGCAGGATTGGTTTGTCTCAATATGGACAGTCATATAAAGAACTGCCGGCAGCAGATTATAAGCTAACACATCAGACTCAATCAGGTCGGGGTGTTTATTCCTTTTGTATGTGTCCGGGAGGCTTTGTGGTAAATGCTTCCTCAGAGCCAGGGCACCTTGCAGTGAATGGAATGAGTAATTATCACAGAAATGAAGCCAATGCAAACAGTGCCATTGTAGTAACGGTGCAGCCCCAGGATTTTGGTGGAAACGAGGTTCTAAGCGGCGTGGCCTTTCAACGAAAGTGGGAACGAGCAGCTTACGCGGCAGGAAAGGGCTTGGTGCCGGTGCAGCTATTTGGTGATTTTTTAAAAGATCAGAGTAGCACTACGATTGGAAATATTACACCCAATCTAAAGGGGAACTATACCCTGACTAATTTGACAGGCTGCCTTCCAAGTGAGGTGACTGTGGCGTTAAAAGAGGGTATTTTAGCCTTTGAACGCAAAATTAAGGGCTTTGCAGATGAGGAAGCAGTTCTATCGGGTATAGAAAGCAGAACCTCCTCACCGGTTCGTATTAACCGCCAGGAGGATTTTGTGAGCAATATCTCTGGTATCTACCCTTGCGGCGAGGGTGCCGGTTATGCAGGAGGTATTACCTCCGCGGCTATTGATGGAATCAAGGTATTCGAAGCAATTGCTAATCTTTATAAACCTAATTATTAACTTACCAGGGAGGAAACTATTAATATGAATAATAGAGAGGCTTTAAAAAACAAGAAACGGGTGATAGTTAAGATCGGTTCCTCATCCTTAACCCATGCGGAGACAGGAAGCTTAAATCTAGAGAAGATGGAGCGTTTAGTACGTATATTGACGGATTTAAGAAATCAAGGAAAGGATGTTGTTCTAGTTACCTCCGGTGCTATTGCAGTTGGAAGAAAGGCACTGGGTATCTTAGAACGGCCCAAGGAACGCGCACTAAAGCAGGCCTGCGCTGCGGTAGGTCAGGCGAGTCTCATGATGGTATATCAAAAATTATTTGCAGAGTATAATCAAGCAACTGCTCAGATCCTGCTTACAAAATATACGATGATTAATGATGTTAGCCGCTTCAATGCGAAAAACACATTTCAAGAATTATTTCGCATGGGGGTAATCCCGATTGTAAATGAAAATGATACGGTTTCCACGGAGGAGTTAGACCTTGATTTTGGTGATAACGATACCTTATCTGCAATTGTTACTGCATTGGTAGAGGGAGACTTATTAATCCTGCTATCCGATATCGATGGACTGTTTACCGATGATCCTCATACGAACAAGGATGCACAGTTAATTACTTGTGTAGAAGAGATCAATGAGGAACTGAATTCCATGGCAAAGGATTCTTGCAGTAGTGTAGGTACTGGAGGAATGGCAACCAAAGTATCTGCCGCTAAGCTAGCAACCGCTTCAGGTGCAGATATGATTATTACAAACGGAGAAAATGTAAGAAATATCTCATATATTATGGATGGAAAAGAAGTAGGAACCTTATTTGTATCAAATAAGGCAGAAAACTTTAATATTATGGATTATATCAGCTCCAAACAGTATCAAAAAGAGGAATAGAAAGCAGTAAGCAAAGCATCTGAGTTTTGCAATTATCTAAAAAATATTTGGAGGTTTTCATGAACGAAGAAAGAATTTCAAGAATTAATGAATTATATCATAAATCCCAAGCAGAAGGTTTAACAGAGCAGGAGAAAGAAGAGCAGGCAACACTCAGAAAGGAATATGTGGCTACGATTCGAAGTAATCTAAGAGGAACCTTAGAAAATGTATCCTTTGTAAATCCGGATGGCTCCGTTACAAAGGCGTCCGATAGCAAGAAGGATAATTAATCATTTTTTAATGAAATTATTAGAAAAAATATCTTTCTATTCAACGCAAACTATAGTAATCTAAAGCAAATATTAGTTCTCAAAGGAAAAATCCTATGACAAAAGGCGAGATAAGAACTTATCAAAAAAAACGAAGAAGTGAGCTTAGTGAGGAACAAAGACATTTCTTTGATGAAGACATTCTCCATCAACTCCAGGAAATGGAAGGATTTAAGAATTGTAAAAGAATATTTACCTATGTCTCCTTTGAATCCGAGATCGACACTCTTTCTATCATCAAGGAAGCATTTCTTCTGGGAAAGCAGGTGTATATACCTAAAGTGGAAGCCCATGGCATAGAGTTTTATGAGATTAAAAGCCTGGAGGGTTTACACCGGAGTTCCTATGGTATCCTGGAACCTATCGGTAGTAAGGAGCATAGATTCGCTTCGTTATCTACGTCAAAAGGTCTAGTAGAGAACCTAATGCTGCTTCCGGGATTAGCATTTGATTTATCTGGAAATCGAATCGGTTACGGTGCAGGTTATTATGATAAATACCTAGCATTACAGCCAAGTGATACCTTTCATAAAGTAGCATTGGCCTATGACTTTCAGGTGATTGAGAGAGTACCAGCGGAGGAATTTGATATTTGCGCTGATGTAATTATTACACCGACATCAATCTACCAGTGTATCTAGTTATAAGATCAAAGTTGGAAGTTTTCAATATAATATTAGGAGTATATTCGTGAAACATCTTTTGTATAGGTAAGAGATTATCGAAGAGCTCTAAGAATAGGAGGAAAGTAACATGAATTATTTGGAGCAATTAGGAGAGAACGCAAGAAAAGCGGCTACCGCATTAAATCTCATGCTACAAGAGGATAAGAATAAGGCTTTAAAGGCTTGTGCAGAATCACTGCTGCAAGCACAGACAGAGATATTGGCTGCCAATGATGTCGATGTGAAGAACGCTGAACAAGGTGGAGTAAAGGGCTCTTTAATTGATCGTCTTCGTCTAACACCGGATCGCCTCAAAGGAATGGCTGACGGTCTACTTCAGATCTGTATGCTGCCTGATCCAATCGGTGAAGTACTGAATATGACTGTGCGGCCGAATGGGTTAACGATCGGTAAGAAGGTAGTACCTCTTGGTGTGATCGGGATTATATACGAATCACGTCCTAATGTAACTGCTGATGCCTTTGGACTTTGCTTCAAGACCAGTAATGCTGTGGTATTACGTGGAGGCAGTGACGCGATTCATTCCAATAAGGCAATTGTTGCAGCCCTTAGACAAGGACTAATAAATTCTAACTGCAACGAGGACGCCGTACAATTGATTGAGGATACCCGAAGAGATGTTGCCAGAGATTTTATGAGATTGAATGCTTATATCGATGTGCTAATTCCTCGTGGTGGAGCTGGTTTAATCAAAAGCGTCTTAGAAAACAGTACCATCCCTGTCATTGAAACCGGCACCGGTAATTGTCATGTCTATGTGGACGAATATGCGGATTTTGATATGGCGCTGGACATCATTGATAATGCGAAAACGCAAAGGCTTGGGGTATGTAATGCTTGTGAATCCTTAGTAATTCACGAGAAGGTTAGCAAAGAATTCCTTCCAAGGGTGTATGAAAGATTACATGCAAAGGATGTAGAGATCCGTGCAGACGAGAGAGGCTGTCATATTTGTGAAGGCTTTGTACCTGCTGAGGAAGAGGATTATGGTACCGAATATCTGGATAAGATTATTTCTTTAAAGATAGTAGATAGTATAGAAGAGGCGATTGCCCACATTAATCACTACAGCACGAAGCATTCGGAAGCAATTATAACAAAGGACTATGACCGTGCCTTAAAATTCTTAAATGAGATTGATTCCGCAGCTGTTTATGTGAATGCCTCCACTCGTTTTACAGATGGTGACGAATTTGGCTTCGGAGCTGAAATTGGTATTAGTACACAGAAGCTCCATGCGAGAGGACCAATGGGATTGAAAGAACTGACTACAATAAAATATATTATCTTCGGAAATGGTCAGATAAGAAAGTAAGTAATATACGGCAAATTTCACACAAGTATACTGCATCAATTGTATGAAAGGCGTCGTTGTTAGAGTTTGCAAATACAAAAATAATGAATAGAAAAAAGAAAGAGGGTCAAGAATGGAAGAACAGAAAATTTATGATTTTCCGCCGAAAAAAAATCTTGGTGGTTACATGAAGAGGTTTGGTAAATTTATCATACTAGGTATCATCCTTATTATTATAGCAATCTTTGCGCTAGATTCCTTCTATACTATTAAGGAACAGGAACAAGCAGTAATCACCACCTTCGGAAAGGCAAAGACGGTAAATGAAGCCGGTCTACATATGAAATTGCCGATTATCCAGAGAGTACAGAAGGTAGATACTACAATCCATGGCTTTGCGATCGGATATAACCAGGAAACCGGTGAAAGTATTGATGCAGAATCCATGATGATTACAAATGATTTTAATTTTGTTAATGTAGACTTTTTCGTGGAGTATAAGGTATCCGATCCGATTCGGTTTTTATTTGCATCCGATTCTCCGAGTACTATATTAAAGAACATTGCCCAGAGCAGTATTCGTATGACAGTAGGAAGTTATGATGTTGATAGTGTAATTACAACCGGAAAATTCGAAATTCAATCAAAAATAAAAGAATCGATTCTAGAGAAGCTAGAAAAACAGGATATTGGTATCCAGCTGGTTAACATTACGATTCAAGATGCGGAGCCGCCTACAAGCCAGGTAATGGAGGCCTTCAAATCGGTTGAAACAGCGAAGCAGGCAGCAGACACAGCAATCAATAATGCAAATAAATATCAAAATGAACAGCTTCCAAAGGCTGATGCACAGGTGGATAAGATATTGCAGGAAGCCGAATCTACGAAGGCAGAGCGTATTAATGAGGCAAATGCTGAGGTATCCAAATTTAATAAGATGTATCAGGAGTATGCGAAATATCCGTTGATTACCAAGAAGAGAATGTTCTATGAGACCATGGAGGATGTATTACCATCTCTGAAGGTAGTAATCGAAAGTGCTGATTCCAATGTTCAGCAGATATTACCGTTAGATAAAATAGTGGAAGGAGGAAGCAAAGAATGAAAAAAGCAAAAGGACTTACAGGAATCGTTTTCTTAATATTAGTAATAGCTGCACTTATCATTTTAGGCTCCTCAGTTGTTGTGACCAATGAGAATCAATACAGCGTTATTAAGCGCTTTGGTAAAATTGAGCGAGTAATCAATACAGCTGGATTAGCTGTTAAAACCCCATTTATTGAAGATGTATATAAAATTCCTAAGAGTATCCAGGTATATGATATGGATGAATCCACAGTCATAACAAAGGATAAGAAGACTATGGTTGCTGACAGTTACGTTCTATGGAAAATAACTGATCCGATTAAATTTGCTCAGTCCTTAAGCTCTAATGTTGCCCTGGCAGAGCAAAGAATTAATCCAACCGTATATAACTCCATGAAGAATGTAATTAGTAGTATAACACAGTCTGAGGTAATCAGTGGCAGAGATGGTTCCTTGAATAATGAGTTTATGGAGAATATCGGTAATTCTATGCAGCAATATGGAATCGAGTTAATTTCCGTGGAGACAAAGCATCTGGATTTACCCAGTGATAATAAAACAGCTGTATTCGATCGTATGATATCGGAGCGTGCTCAGATTGCTGCTACCTACACTGCGGAAGGTGATTCCCAGGCTCAAAAAATTCAAAACGAAACCGATAAGCAGGTAGCAATCAGCGTATCGAATGCAAAAGCGGATGCGGCAAAGATTATTGCGGAAGGTGAAGCGGAGTACATGAGAATTCTTTCCGCTGCTTATTCCAATGAAAAACGTGCGGATTTCTACACCTTTATCCGTTCCTTAGAAGCTGCGAAAGCATCTTTAACCGGCGATAACAAAACCTTGATATTATCCGAGGATTCTCCAATTGCACAAGTATTCTATAATGTTGATTAGAAAAGACAAATAATCACATAATGACGAAGGATTTTCCTGTCATAAATTACGTTTACTATCATATGATTCTATAAAGATACAAGATGAATAAAATGGTGTGACCTATGATAGTAGATTTCAAAGCGGATAACTATTCCTATGAAAAATTAATTGGCGATGCATACTGCCTGGCTAATAAATATTCTGAAATTCTTAAGTATGTCACGGTTGGCAAGTCACACGACAATCGTGACATTATTTTACTTAAACTTGGTATTGGAAAACAGCATATGATATGCTGCAGCGGAGTACATGCAAGGGAAAATGTTAACCCAATTGTAATGCTTCGTATCATAGAGGATTATGCTGAGTTTTATTATAAACATAAAAAGCAAAAGCAGGATTTTAAGAAGAAAGATAATTATAAAAAAATACGTGATAACGTTGAGTATGAAAATATTATATATGGAACTTGTATTTATGAAATTCTTCAGACCTTTACCATCCTTTTTATCCCATTACTAAATCCGGATGGCTACATGATTTCGCTCTATGGTTTTGATACGATTAATAACCCTGAATTAAGAGATAAATGCAAGGCAAAGCACGAGTCAGACACAGAATGGAAGTATAATGCAAGGGGCGTTGACCTTAATCGTAACTTTCCAAGTATTCTTTATCGTCCCAAAGACCCGGGGGATTATGCTGCCAGTGAAAATGAAACAAAAGCTCTTATAACCTTATTTCACGAATACCGTTCGAAGGGATTTCTAGATTTCCATTCTAGGGGGAAACAAATCTATTACTACCGAAGGATAATGTCAGATGCCTATAATGCAAAGCAAAAGGAAATTGCCTTACGCCTGGCGGGGGTGACAAATTATGTTTTGAATCCTCCTGAAATTGAGGTTGACCCTGGGGATACCGGGGGAAATACAGTGCATTATTATTCAGAACGTTTTAAAAAACCAGCCTTAACTATAGAAACGATTGACGAGGATGCCAAATTTCCTTTGGATATCAAATACCGGGAGAGTACCTTTGATGAATTGAAGTTGGTTATCTTAGAATTTGGCTGCAGAATTATATAAAAGGATGGACAAAGTTAGAATATTACGTTAAAATCAATATTTGTTATCAATGTAAAAGAGCACATACAAAGATTCTTTGTACGAGAATTCAAAAGTACTTGAGTAGGATATGGAGGTACCATGAGAAATAATGATAATACGAATGTAAATGATCTGGAGGCTGCTAAGCAACTGGATATTATAAATGAACTAAGAGTTCGATTTGATCAGGAGTTTGAAAAGACAGGAAAACGAAAGACCTATCATATAGAAACCTTTGGATGTCAAATGAATAGCAGGGATTCGGAAAAAATCTCTGGTATCTTAAAACAAATTGGATATGAAGAAACCGATACGGAAAAAGCCGATCTGGTTTTATATAATACCTGTACTGTTAGAGAGAATGCGAATAATAGAGTCTTTGGACGTCTGGGCTATCTTGGCAAGTTAAAGAAGGCTAATCCTGAAATGATGATTGCTCTCTGCGGTTGCATGATGCAGGAAGATATTGTTGTAGATAAATTAAAAAAGAGCTATCGTTTTGTGGACATTATTTTTGGAACCCATAATATCTTTAAATTTGCAGAGCTCTTGCAGACTCGCCTGGAATCAGACAGAATGGTTATAGATCTTTGGAAGGATACGCAGATGATTGTTGAGAACCTTCCAAATGACCGTAAATATCATTTTAAAGCTGGTGTAAATATTATGTTTGGCTGTAATAATTACTGCAGTTACTGTATTGTACCATACGTACGCGGTAGAGAACGCAGCAGAAATCCGCAGGATATCCTGGATGAAATTAAAGGGCTGGCAGCAGACGGTGTAGTAGAAATTATGCTATTAGGTCAAAATGTAAACTCCTATGGTAAGAATTTAGAAACACCGATGACCTTTGCAAAGTTATTAACTGAGATAGAGAAGATTGATGGGATTGAACGAATTCGTTTTATGACATCCCATCCAAAGGATTTATCCGATGAATTAATTGAAGTAATGGCTAGCAGTAAGAAGATTTGCAAGCATCTGCATCTTCCGGTGCAATCAGGTAGCTCAAGACTCTTAAAGCTGATGAACCGAAAGTATACGAAGGAAAGCTATCTCTTGCTCGTAGATAAAATTCGTGCGGCTGTACCGGATATTTCACTAACCACTGATATTATTGTCGGCTTTCCGGGAGAAACGGAAGAGGACTTTCTTGAAACCATGGAGGTTGTAAAGAAGGTTGGCTATGATAGTGCCTTTACCTTTATTTACTCAAAACGTACCGGAACACCTGCTGCTAACATGGAAGATCAAGTACCGGAACAAATTGCAATGGAGCGTTTTGATCGCTTATTAAAGGAAGTTCAGCAAGGTTCTGCCAGATCCGCGGGTAAGGATGTTCATACCGTACAAAAAGTGCTGGTGGAGGAAGTAAACACTCAGGATTCTTCTCTGTTAACAGGAAGGTTGAGCAACAATTTACTTGTTCATTTCCCGGGAGATCAAAGCCTGATCGGCAACATTGTTGAGGTCAGTCTGGAGGAAAGTAAAGGCTTCTATTATATGGGTAAATTAAAGGAAGCATAAGAATAATAGAAATTAACTTAATCCCCGCGAGAATATACTATATTAAGCTTAGTATACTTGCGGGGATTTTAAATCAATCTGAATATTTAAACAACAATTTCAAGCTGAACTGTGTATTTCGGCTTATATAGTATTAGTGCATCAAAATTGTTCAATATATTGATATATTTTTCTGTCAGAATAGATAAATATTCGTTCGTATACTTGACATATTAGGAAAAACAGTATAAAATTTATGTGTTGTATTATTATGACAAGTGAATATAAAATAAGTGAAAAACATACAATTTTATGAAATTATATAAAGATCACTTATCTGGTTCCCTTTCGTTGTACAATGAAAACTAAATAAGGAGGTGCTCCTGTGCCAGCAGAGTTTGTAAAAATTGCGATTGCAGTTTTGATAACCTTGGTTGTTGCTGCTCTTGTGACTTGGAAAGTTGCAATTACCTATCGCATTAAAGTGTATGAAGCGAAAATTGGTAATGCGGAAGAAAAGGCAAGAGAAATCATAGATGAAGGCTTGAAAACAGCTGAAACTAAGAAGCGCGAGGCCTTGCTTGAAGCAAAAGAAGAAGCCTTAAAGGCTAAAAATGAATTCGAGCGGGAAACTAAGGAACGCAGAGCTGAAATACAACGCTATGAAAAACGAGTTCTGTCGAAAGAAGAGAATTTGGACAGAAAAACTGAAGCACTGGAAAAGAAAGAATCCAAACTCACTGTAAAAGAAGCTGAGCTTGACAAAGTGAAGCAGGAAGTGGAAGATTTCCACGCAAAACAGTTGCAGGAATTGGAGAAGATTTCTGGATTGACCTCCGAACAAGCTAAGGAATATCTGATTAAGACTGTTGAAGATGAAGTAAAACATGAAACTGCGATGCTTATAAAGGATTTAGAGAGCAAAGCAAAAGAAGAAGCGGACAAGAAAGCAAAAGACTTAGTAGTAACTGCAATTCAAAGATGTGCTGCGGATCATGTTGCAGAAACAACAATATCCGTTGTTCAGCTCCCTAACGATGAGATGAAGGGAAGAATCATCGGTAGAGAGGGACGTAATATCAGAACTTTAGAGACGATGACAGGTGTAGATTTGATTATCGATGATACACCGGAAGCAGTTATCCTATCAGCCTTCGATCCAATCAGAAGAGAAGTTGCAAGAATTGCACTTGAGAAACTGATTGTTGACGGACGTATTCATCCGGCAAGAATCGAAGAGATGGTAGAAAAGGCTCAAAAAGAAGTTGAGGTTATGATAAGGGAAGCTGGAGAAGCAGCGACATTAGAGGTAGGGGTTCATGGAATTCATCCTGAGTTAGTAAAATTACTTGGTAAGATGAAATTTAGGACAAGCTATGGTCAGAATGCATTAAAGCATTCCATTGAAGTGGCTATTTTATCTGGCCTTCTAGCCGCAGAAATCGGTGTTGATGTTAGATTAGCAAAACGTGCTGGTCTTTTACATGACATTGGAAAATCGATTGATCACGAGATGGAAGGAACGCATGTTCAAATTGGTGTTGATTTATGTAGAAAATATAAAGAATCACCAGTTGTTATCAATTCCGTCGAAGCACATCATGGTGATGTAGAATTCCAGTCTCTGATTGCATGTATTGTTCAGGCAGCGGATACTATTTCTGCAGCAAGACCTGGTGCAAGACGCGAGACATTGGAAACTTATACCAACAGACTAAAGCAACTCGAAGATATTACCAATGGCTTTAAAGGGGTAGATAAATCCTTCGCTATTCAAGCTGGTAGGGAAGTCAGAGTTATGGTTGTCCCTGAACAGATTAATGATGCTGATATGATTTTATTGGCAAGAGATTTATCTAAAAAGATCGAGAATGAATTAGAATATCCAGGACAGATTAAGGTTAACGTAATTCGTGAAAGCAGAGTAACAGATTACGCGAAATAATTCCTTTTAACGACGATGAAAACAAAAACCTTGTAAATGAAAGTTTACAAGGTTTTTTTGTGCCTTTGCACCGCATATCTCGGATTATAGGAACATGTATTTTGTTCCATAATATGATGGTATAGATATTTACTAGTGCTAAGATAGGAATATAGGGTTATTAGAATTAGACATTATAGTTGTGGGTATAAGTGGATAATTAAGGAATAATATGGTTATATGAATACCGCAATTTAGTGGTTGGGTATATATTATGCTATGAAATAACTTATCAGTTGGTAATTATGTACAATAAATCCGCGATATACGGACATATGAAAGTGAGAGAAAATACTTTCATTTGGTTTTTTATAAATTTTGCTTGCATATTTAGAATATATATATTACAATGATTAATATTTTATATGATGAAAACTTTAAATAGTTAAGAAAACTATTTTAGATACTGAATTTAATTAAGTAAAAAGGATGGGTGCAAGAATGGCATTAACAGTATCAAAGAAGGCACAGGCAGTTAAGCCTTCATCAACATTAGCAATTACAGCAAAAGCAAAGGATCTGATGAGCAAGGGGATTGACGTTGTTGGCTTTGGAGCCGGTGAACCGGATTTTAATACGCCGGATAATATTTGTGAAGCAGCAATCGCAGCAATCCATGATGGATTTACCAAGTATACCCCTGCCGAAGGAACACTGGAGCTTAGAAAGGCTGTTTGTGACAAATTTCTGAATTTTAACAATATTAAATATGAACCAAGCCAGATTGTCGTAAGCAATGGCGGAAAACATTCCTTGACGAACATTTTTGAAGCAATCTGTAATCCTGGAGATGAAGTGATTATCCCTGCTCCATATTGGTTAAGCTATCCTGAGATTATTAAATTAGCAGATGGTGTGCCTGTGTTTGTAAGAGGTGAGAAGTCAAATCAATATAAAGTTACTGCTGCACAGATTGAAGCTGCTTGTACGGACAAAACAAAAGCCCTAATCCTTAATTCCCCAAGCAATCCATCCGGTATGATCTATACGAGAGAAGAACTAGAAGCAATTGCAGAAGTTGCTGTAAGAAAAGATTTCTATGTCATTTCTGATGAAATGTATGAAAATTTAATCTATGAAGGTGAAGCAATCAGTATTGCATCCTTTAATGATGAAATTTATAAAAGAACCATTACTTGCTGTGGTGTTGCAAAAGGTTATTCTATGACAGGCTGGAGAATTGGATTCACCGGTTCTTCTAAAGAAATCGCTGGTTTAATGGCAAGTCTACAGAGTCATCAGACATCTAATCCAAATTCAATTGCTCAAAAAGCAGCTCTAGAAGCTTTAACTGGACCTCAGGAATCTGTATATAAAATGCATGCAGAATTTAATAAAAGACGTGAATATATGTATGAAAGAATTTCAAATATGGAGTTAATCTCAGCATTAAAGCCACAGGGGGCATTCTATACCTTTGTCGATGTTAGCAAGTTATTCGACAAGGAATACAAGGGTGATAAAATTGCAGATGTTAGTAAGCTGGCCAAGATATTAATTGAGGATTATAGCGTAGCTGTAATACCCTGTGCAGATTTCGGTTTTGCTGACCATATTCGACTTTCTTATGCAATTTCTAAAGAGCAGATTGCAAAGGGTCTGGATCGTATTGAAGCTTTTATGGAATCATTAGTATAATACATAGTGATTCTTTGATTAAGATTTTTTGCTTAAATAGATAGGTAGTTTTTTGCATTATTTCAAACAATAATGTAGAAATACTACCTATTATTTGTATATATAATGTCGCATAATTAAGTATGGAAGTTACAACAAGGATTATAATTTACATAAGATTATTTGTTTATTTGCTTTGTCGGTAAAAAAATGATACAATACGTGAAATTTTTTACATCTTGTGATAGAATAACATAAGATACTTCATAATATTGACAAAAGAGATAAAACGATAGGAAGGCTCCAAGGATGGAAGGAGTTTACTTGATTAAAAGAAAAATTGACTTTTGATGTTTGAAAGTCATACTTTTGAAGCTATAAATTGGTTAAATATCCGATAAAAATTAGAAAGAAGGAAACGAGTATGGCAATGTTTGGATTCATTGGAGTAGGAAATATGGGATACCCATTATTAAAGGCAACAATTAAAACTTTTGGTGGCAGTGAAGTGGTATACAATGATGCTAGTCCTGAAAGAAATCAATTTGTAATGAATGATACGGAAGTAGCCTTTTCGGAGGACATTATTACAGTGGTAAATCAGTGTAAGTACCTCGTATTGGCAGTCAAACCACAATTCTTTCCTTCCGTTTTAGAGAAAATTAAAAACTTTGTGACCACAGAACATGTTGTAATATCCATTGCTGCAGGTATTACCACTGAATTTTTAAAAGATAACATTTCTAGTTCTGTTAGAGTAGTCAGGGCTATGCCGAATACGCCTGCTCTCGTAAACAAAGGTATGACCGGTATCAGTTATGCCCAGCATGATTTTACTGAGGAGGAACGAGGCATAATTGATCAATTTTTTCGTTCCTTTGGGAAATATGAGATATTTGACGAGAAACTGATGAATGCTGTAATATGTGCTAATGGCAGTTCACCGGCCTACGTCTATATGTTTATCGAGGCCTTGGCTGATAGTGTAGTCAGTTATGGGATTCCAAGGGATAAAGCATATACATTAGCTGCACAGACGGTACTTGGTGCGGCTGCGATGGTACTGGAAACTGGAGAGCACCCAGGTAAATTAAAGGATAACGTGTGCTCACCGGGAGGTACGACGATTGCAGCAGTAAAGGCACTGGAAGAGCATGGCTTGCGTAATGCCGTAATGAAGGCATCCGATGCCTGCTATGAAAAAGCGGTAGCTCTCAGTAATAATAAATAGTTGAAATAAATACGATTAAAATAAAGGAGTTTTGTCATGAGCCCATATAAGAGAATTAAAAGAGATTTAGTTCAAGAAGGTCGTATTATCGATTTTTACAAGGATACAATTGAAATAGATGGCGGTAAGATTACACACTTTGATTTCATTAATCATAGGGGAGCTGCAGCGATGATACCTGTCGATATGAATGGAAATATTTTAATGGTTCGACAATATCGCAATGCCATTGATCAGTACACCTTAGAGATACCAGCTGGCGGATTAAATCCAGGAGAGGATGGCATGTCCTGTGCGATACGTGAATGCGAAGAAGAGACCGGATACCGGGCAGGAGAGGTTTTCCATCTGTTAGATCTTTATACGACAGTAGCCTTTAGTAATGAGAAAATTGAAATTTATTATACAACGGGTATCATTCCAAGCAATCAAAATTTGGATGAGGACGAATTTGTAACCGCTGAAAGCCACTCGTTAGAAGCGTTAACAGAAATGATCTTAAAGGGTGAGATTGTGGATGCAAAAACAATTGCCGCAATACTGGCATATAAGGCCAAGGTTGGATTATAATAGCTTATAAAAATGTGGTAAACATCATATATATGAAAATATTGAAACATGAATGAAATTCATTTTCATCAGGAAGCTTGTTCTATTATCCCAGACTCGTCATATTTATGTTATAGATGGTGAAGATGGGTAGGCATGATTTATGAAACAACATAAGTTTTCTCTAGGTAATTTTAATATGATACAAGTGGCAGTAGTGCTTCTAATTCTCGGAGTGATTTTAGGAGTAATCTATGCTAACCTATTTCAGGATAATTATATCGAAGCCTTAAAGGATTATGAGAGCAGTGTAATCTCTGGAATCACAACACAGAGTATTAACTATGCCGGTTTGTTTCGATATATCCTCAGTAAGAACTTCCAGGAGTTTCTTGTCTTTTGGCTACTGACGATAACGGTTCTGGGAATTCCTTATATGGCATTTAAGATAACAGCAGTAGGATTTCACGCAGGTTTTTTAATTTCAGCTTTGACAATTCAATATGGATGGAAGGGGATATTTGTTGTATTTATTTCAATCATTCCCCATGGTTTGTTATATATTCCGATCTCCTTGATCTGCTTATATAAAGGCTTTGAGATCAATCGAACAATCTATCAGGAGAACAGATCTCATTTCCGAGGAATTACAAAGCTTATGCAATCTAATCTTTTGCTTTTGTTCTTGTTAGCGGCAGCATTGCTATTCGCATGTTTTCTGGAGGCTTATCCGGGTGCTTATTTACTAAAGAGAGCACTTGGTATATTGTAGAAGGCTAATTTGTGTCTTAAGAGGAGGAAGGATATGGAACAATATATCAATGATTTTCTGTTATATATGAAGGAAGTTAAGCATGCATCCAAGAATACCATGCAGGCTTATCATAATGATTTGAAGAAGTTAATGCTTTTCTTAGAGAAACAAAATATTAATTCCATTACAAAAATCAGTGAGACCAGTTTGAATTCCTATATACTTACCTTGGAGAAGGAAGGACTTTCTCCTGCATCAGTCACAAGAAATATAGCAGCATTAAAAGCTTTTATTCTATACTTAATTAAGCAGCAATTAATTCAGGGAGACCCGTCGGAACGTATTAAACCACCGAAGGTTCAAAAGAAAACGCCTCAGATTATTGAAATCTCCCTAGTCGATAAATTACTGGCTCAACCTAACATAAAAACCAGAAAAGGGATTCGTGATCGTGCAATCCTGGAGCTTTTGTATGCAACCGGTGTAAAAGTATCGGAGATGATCGCAATTAAAGTTACTGATGTGAATTTATCTGCCAGGTATATTATTTGCGGAGATAGAAGAGAACGGATTGTTCCTTTTGGAAAGTCTGCAAAATCATCGCTGCAGGAGTATTTGAATATCAGAACACAGAGCTTTGATAAAATGAACAGTGAATACTTATTTTTAAATACAAATGGGGAACAGCTCAGCAGACAGGGATTATGGAAAATACTAAAAACCTATGCTAAAGCAGCGGGTATGAAAGAAATTAATCCAAATGTCATCCGTCATTCCTTTGCAGCACATATGATCGATAATGGTGCAGACCTTGGCAGTGTCCAGGAGTTTTTAGGTCATGCTGATATTGCGACGACTCAGTTGTACTTAGCACATAGTTATAAAAACAGTAGGGAAGTATATATGAATACTCATCCGAGAGCCTAGTAGAATGAAATGACTAGTTCGTCTATGACCCATATTCCAGGACTGAATATGAGTATCCTCTAATTTAAAGAACATTAAATACAAAAATAAAAGGGTTGCCTTAGCTAGAATAAAGTCCAATACTTAGAATCGTTCTAAGTGTTGTAGGTTTATTCACCAAGGCAACCTTTTTCCATGTTAGAAATTAAATACTTTCCGCAATTGTATAGATTAACTTTTCGGAGTCTTCCCAACCAAGACATGGGTCGGTGATGGATTTACCATAAATATGCTCGGTAACCTTTTGACTACCGCCCTTAATATAACTTTCTACCATAACACCCTTAACAAGCTTCGCAATATCATTTGATAATCTACGGCTATGGAGTACCTCTTTTACAATACGAGTTTGCTCCTTATATTTCTTATTGGAGTTGGCGTGGTTTGCATCAACGATGGCTGCCGGATTCTTCAGATCACGTTCCTGGTACATGGATGCTAAAAGGTTGAGATCCTCGTAATGATAGTTCGGTAAGCTTTGACCATGCTTATTCACAGCACCCCTTAAAATAGTATGAGCGAGCTCGTTACCGGAAGTATTAACCTCCCAGGTGCGATATAGGAAGGTATGCTTAGCTTGAGCTGCAACAACGGAGTTTAACATAACCGAGAAATCACCACTGGTGGGATTCTTCATACCTGCTGGAACATCCATACCACTAATCGTGAGACGATGCTGCTGATCCTCTACGGAGCGGGCTCCTACAGCTACATAGGAAAGAATGTCCTCTACATAAGGCCAATTCTCTGGATAAAGCATCTCATCTGCAGCGGTAAGGCCGGTTTCCGCAATCGCTCGCAAATGCATCTTTCGCATCGCAATCAATCCTTCTTGTAAATCCGGCTCCTTCTCGGGATCCGGTTGATGAACGATACCTTTATAACCCTCACCGGTAGTTCTTGGCTTATTTGTATAAATTCTTGGTATTAAGATAATCTTATCCTCTACCTTTTCTTGAACCTTAGCAAGGCGGGAGATGTAGTCACATACGGAATCCTCGTTATCAGCAGAGCAAGGCCCGATGATTACAAGGAATTTATTTGAAACGCCTGTAATGACATCTTTAATCTGTTGGTCACGTTCTTGTTTGCGAAGTATATCCCTCTGGGGCATTGGAAAAGCTTTCACTAAATCCTCCGGTGAGATAACTTCTTTAATAAATTCAAAACTCATTTTATCGATCTCCCTCGCAATTTGTTGCTTTATTTTATCCTTTTTTCTTTAGTACGTCAAGGAAATTGAGCAATAAACTCCCAGATTAAAGCTTTTGAAGAAAAAAGATAACGAAGGACTGCATAAAGATTCAATGAAAGACGTCATATGAAAAGGCACACATTACTTTAAAATTTTAGAAAAATTTTTGGATGGGATAGGCTTTTTTTTGAATATGGTATATAATAATAGTTGAATTAGAAGTCCCTTTTTTCTTCTGACATCCGCTGCAAGTTAATGGCAGCACTGATTTTATTTTATAAAAATGGAGGTAATACTCATGAAGATGTATGATTTGATTCATAAAAAGAAAAATAAAGAGAAACTGACAACACAGGAGATTGAATTTATCATTCAAGGTTATACTGATGGCACAATACCGGACTATCAGATGTCTGCGTTTTTAATGGCAGTATGCTTAAACGGAATGGATCATGAGGAAACAGCAGCTTTGACGGTTGCTATGGCTCATAGCGGAGATATCCTGGATCTGTCAAAAATTCATGGAATTAAGGTTGATAAGCATAGTACCGGTGGTGTGGGTGACAAGACTTCTCTGGTACTTGGACCATTGGTAGCGGCACTTGGAATTCCAGTGGCTAAAATGTCCGGTCGTGGGTTAGGTCATACCGGAGGTACGATAGATAAATTAGAGAGCTTTCCAGGTTTTTCAACTACAATTACCACAGAGCAATTTATTGATAATGTAAATACGATAAAGATGGCGATTGTCGGACAGACAACGAATCTGGCACCTGCAGACAAGAAGATTTATGCACTTCGAGATGTGACTGCTACAGTAGATAACATTTCTCTCATTGCCAGCAGTATTATGAGTAAAAAAATAGCTTCCGGATCCGACGTAATTGTATTGGATGTTAAAACAGGAAGTGGCGCCTTTATGAAGACCTTGGAAGATTCCCTGGCATTAGCACAGGAGATGGTGCAAATTGGAACTATTGCAGGAAGAAAAACCTATGCAGTTATTACCGATATGAATCAACCCCTTGGCAATGCAGTAGGCAATACCCTGGAAGTAATTGAGGCAATTGATACCTTACGGGGAGAAGGTCCAAAAGACTTATTAGAGGTTAGTTTGACCTTGGCGGCTTACATGCTGGTTGGTGCTGAGATCGCAAAGGATGTAGAGGAAGCGAAACAGCTTCTTTCCCAAAAGCTAGAGGATGGAAGTGCATTGAATAAGTTTGCTGAATTTGTACGGGCACAGAATGGTGCTAGTGAGCCGATTTTCCATACGGACTTGTTTGCTAAAGCTAGCATTGCTGAGGAAGTTACCGCATTGGAAGATGGTTACATCACATATATCCATACGGATGAAGTAGGAATGACTTCCTTGATCCTTGGTGGTGGCAGAGAAACCAAGGAGAGTGTTATTGATATTAGTGTTGGTGTTAAAATTCATAAAAAGCTCGGTGATTTTGTTACTAAGGGAGAATCCCTTGCTACCTTGTATGCTAACGACGAAAAGAAATTAACAGAAGCAAAACAACGTTTGTTAAATGCCTATGTCATCGGTAAAACTAAAATAGAAAAACCAAAGACCGTTTACGCGATTGTAACAAAGGACGGAGTTACAAGATTTTAAGCCATACCATTCAGAAGAAAATAGAACATATTTATTTTCTGATTTGAGATTTTTATTTATTTTATTGAACCATAGAATTCAGTTTTCTGGCTATTTAACATACACTATATTAAAGCCTGATGATTTAGCTGGAGAACTGGCATGAGTCAAGATAGTTGTTATAAAAAACCGTTCTATTACAACATCATAAAATTATTCATCATCGTGATTATTGGTATCGTGCTGCTGAAATTTGTATACGAGAATTCTTCCTTATTTTATCAAAAATCAATTCAATTACCGTTAGCGCTTCGACTAAACGAAAGAGATTTGTACTTGATAAAAGGGGAAGAATTTCGTCTATATGTTTATGCGCTGAATAAGAGGGTGGCATTCTATTCTACGAATTTTAAAGTAGCAGATGTTAATTTTAATGGTAGAGTCTACGGATATCAGACTGGTAAGGCGTTCATTATTGCCGAGGTAGACCATAAGGAGCTAAAATGCAGAGTCCATGTAATTGATATCAATAAGAAAACCCTTCGTTTAAAAAGGGGCGAGTCTTATCATTTAAAGATCAAGGGCACTCATTCCTATGTTCGGTGGAAGAGTGGAGATGTGAGGGTAGCTACGGTAAATCCTTTTGGTCATGTGAAAGCGATTGAGGAGGGAAAAACAGTTATTGTGGCAAAAGTTAAGGGAAAAATCCTGACCTGCAACATAATTGTTGAGGATTAGTACAAACACAAAAAAGATAGACAAATTTATGCAAAGTTTGGTCTAAAAACAAGGAGCCTGGATTAAAATATAATAATCGAGATATTCTGATTCAACCGTATATGCGGTGGGATGGAGGTAATTTTGAAGAGGCTTTTTGTTTTATTATTAATTGGCTCTATGCTTTTATTATCACTAAACCCGATAACAATTTACGCGAAAAGTAATGTAAAAACAGAGGATAGTAAAGACGTACCGGTAGCAACAACAGCAGATCCGAAAGTAGATATCAGCTCAACAGCAGCAGTTCTGATTGAAGGATCAACTGGAACCATTATTTTTGATAAAAATAAGGATGAACGCCTGAGACCGGCAAGTATTACAAAAATTATGACTTTATTATTAATTTTTGAAGCGATTAATGCTGGTCAAATTAGTTTAACTGATGAAGTAAGCGTAAGCGAGCATGCAGCATCTATGGGAGGTTCCCAGGTATTTCTGGAGCCCAATGAAACGCAGACGGTTGACACCATGATTAAATGTATTAGTATTGCAAGCGCTAACGATGCCTGTGTAGCTATGGCGGAGCTTATCGGCGGGTCAGAAGAAGAGTTCGTGGCAAGGATGAATCAGAGAGCAAAAGAGCTTGGCATGCTCAATACGAATTTTGTGAACAGCTGTGGCTTAGATACGGATAATCATTATTCCTCTGCTTATGATATTGCTTTAATGTCCAGAGAATTAATTACCAAACATCCGGAGATTAGTAAATACGCAACCGTATGGATGGATACCATTGTACATACGACTAAGAAGGGACAGACAGAATTCGGTCTAACCAATACGAATAAGTTAGTTAAGTTCTATTCAGGTATTACAGGGCTAAAAACCGGTTCTACCGGATTGGCGAAATATTGTTTATCAGCTACTGCTAAGCGTAATGATATGGATTTGATTGCAGTTATTCTTGCAGCACCAGATACAAAGACAAGATTTATGGAGGCGTCGAAGCTTTTGAATTATGGATTTGCTAATTATAGTATATATAAGGATGATGCTTCTGATATCAGCCTTGAGCCTGTAAAGGTAAAGAAAGGAAGAGACGATTCCGTTCAAGGGCAGGTCGGAGGAGAGTTCTCCTATTTGTGTACGAAAGGAAAGACAGCTGATTTAATAAGAAAAGAAGTTGTGTTGTCGGAGGAACTTCAGGCTCCTGTGGCTCAAAATGATAAAATCGGTGAAATCGTATATTATTATGATGATGAAGAAATCGGCAGAATACCTATTCTTGCATCAGATACTGTTGATAAAGCAAAGTTCAAAGACTACATATGGAAAATGATGCAAAAGTATTTCATGAAAACAGCGGAATAAGGCTCATAATCAATATTAACTCATCGACGTTTGTTCATACTCAGTTCATAATGATGAGGTAGACTATGAACATGGAAACTATAACAATGGAGGAAAGAGAATGAAAAGTATTCTAAAGAAAATAATAATCACAGTAATGGTACTGTCCATGATTTCCGTGTTGGATCTGCCTGTTCCAAATAAAGCCAGTATCGTTCAAGCTGCTACGATTAAGCTAAGTGCTTCCTCTTTAAAATTGCAGGTCGGACAATCGAAACAGCTAAAAATGGTGGGCACAAAAGCAAAGGTGACCTGGAAATCCAGTAATAAGAAAGTTGCTACTGTTAGTGCAAAGGGAAAAGTAACAGCTGTTTCAGAAGGAACTGTGGTAATATCAGCAACAGTTAACAAGAAAAAGTATTCCTGTATGGTATTGGTGAAGTATCCGGATAATCCTTATTTATCAAAAGCAGATTTTACCGCCAAGGAAGTCAGTGTTGGGGATATTAATGTTGTTGTGCCAAAGGAATGGAAATTATCAGTTGCTCCGGTGGAAGATAAGGCGAATATCGGAACCTTTTCCTTGAATAAACAGCCAAATATCATGAATATATATGTACAGAAAACAGGTGAACCTGCCCTCGTCTACAAGGAAGCAAAAGCACTTCTTAAGGAGCAATTCTCTCCGGAAAAGCTGATGAGTGGTTTGGCTGAGACAGAACAGGGAAAGAATCTGACGATTGAGGATATGAACTTCAGTGATGTTAAAACTGTTAAAGGGACTGCTTTGTTGGCAAAAGTTAAGCTAAAATATTACGGTGTTAATCTAAATCAAGTTGCCTATGGACTTATGATTGATAATTACACGATTATTATTACATATTCAGAAACAGGCGTTGGTGATTTGCAGAAGAAAGCCGAATTTGCACTCAATTCACTTCGGGTTAAGTAAAAAATAATACATAAAAATAATTACATAAATAAAAACAGCTAATATTTTAAGCTGATTCCTCTGAGCCTTCTGTGGGTACTTGAAAGAGTAGACTACAGTTGATTTACAGGAATCAGCTTTTTATATCGTTTTATAGGAGATAAGATTAGATTATCAGATAAATACTTTGCACTCATAACAATGACTCACCTGGGTTGTAAAAACTGTGAATACAATGGTCTTGAAGAGAGAAAAGAAAAACGAAAATAATCTGGAAGAATATAAAAAAATAGGTTAAAGATGTTGACATTTGAACACTGTTCAGTATAATGATATTGAACAGTGATTTGAACACAGTTCAAAATACTTTAAAGAAGGTACAATATGAAAAATCAGATAAATGGAAAGGAACACATTATTAAGGTGACTACAGAGTTAATCCAGCAAAGCAGCGGAAATATAGCTGATATTACTACCCGGGAGATTGCGCATCAAGCAAATGTAGGTATCGGCTTGATTAACTATCATTTTCAAAGCAAGGATAACTTAATTACGATTTGTGTACAAAGGATCATAAGGCAAGTGGTACAAAGCTTTTCTCCGATGGAGAAAGAGTATTCAGGTGATCAAGAGCGCCTAACGGACTGGGCAATCAGGGTATTTGATTTCCTGTTTGAAAATCCTGCTATTTCACGTCTATCAATTCTTGGTGATATGTATGATTATACATTGGATAGTAATTCTGTAAGAACGCAGAAAGGGTTTTTATTTGCCTTAAAGGATGTGAAGGAAAGTGATAAAAAGATGCTTTCCTTTCTTCTTACCTCAGTTATGCAAATTGCATTTTTAAGCAACAAAACCAGTAAAGAACTAATCGGCTTTGATTTAAATGAACGCACAGAAAGGCATGCATTTATCACAAAGCTGGTAGCAGTTCTGTTTGTAGGAATTTCGTAAATTATGAAAGGGGAATGCATGAATGAATCAGAAAATAGGTGTTGGTGCATCTGCAGTTAATCTTATGGCAGTCATTGGCTTTGCTCTTGCCATGCTAATCAGTTCAAATTTTATAAGCTATTTATCCAGTGTTTTTATTGCTTTTGGCTATGTGGGTATGATTTGTAGCTTTGTGTATTTTAGCGGAGAAGAGACCAAAGTAGCAGGCTACTGCGCAATGACCTTTGGGGTAATGTATGCACTATGCAATTCCATTGTATATTTTGTTCAGTTAAGTACAGTAAGAAACAGTTTTTTAACGGATCAAGCAGTAGCCCTATTAGATTATAGTCGGTTTGGTATGATGTTTCATGTAGATATGCTAGGTTATTGCTTCATGTCAATTTCAACTATATTCATAGGCTTTACAATTAAAGTGAAATCACGTGCAGATCGATGGTTAAAGTGGCTGCTGATTGTCCATGGTGTATTTGCTATCGGCTGCTTTATCATACCAATCCTAGGTTTATTTGGATCAGCAACACAGGGTAGTGATCTCATAGGCGTCCTTATTCTAGAGTTTTGGTGTTTGTATTTTACTCCCATAGGGATCTTGTCAATGTTACATTTTGCAAGAAAAGAGTGAGAAAAAATCTGAATGCGGCTTTGAATGTTAAGTTCAAAGCCGTTTTTTTACTAACAATCAAGAAATTAGTCCTATCATAGATCTTTAATAAGAGAATAAATGTTTCACCACGATCTAGGGAATTGCAAATATGCTTGTAAGTTACGATAAAATAAAGTATACTACAAAAGCTATTGTTACAAGTTTTTATGAGATATTTGGTATGATACAGCGAAGTGTGTCGATGAAACCCTGCAAATAATTCCCGTAAAACAGCTTAATTTTAGCCTTGGAAAGTTGACAGCAATTAGTTTGATTAGTATAGTAGTTATAGTTGATTCAAATATGGATCATAGTAGATATAAAAATAGAACATAGAAAATTACAAAAAAATTAAAAAAGGTAAATGTGATATGACAAAATTAGAAAGGTGTTCTTATGGAGGCTAACCAGATTATAATAGCACTCATCCTACTGATTTTAATATGGACTTTGATTGAACAAAAGCTTCTGATTACAAGTCGGTACCAAATAAAGTCTCAGGGACTTCCAAAAGAATGGGATGGAACGAATATAGTTGTGTTGGCTGATTTGCATAACTGTTCCTTTGGCAAAAATAATGAGCGATTAGTAAAAAGAATCGATAAACTTGCTCCTGACTATATTTTAGTTGTTGGAGATATGATAAATAAAAGGGCAGCCAGTTATCCGAGTAATAGTTTTTTGTTACTGGAGAGCTTGGCTAAAAAATATAAAATATATTATTCCTACGGTAACCATGAACAGAAGCTTGATGATTATGAAAAAGCGATAGATCAAGTAACATCAGAAGATGCTAAGCTACCATCCAAACAGCTGCAGTCAAATGGGCAAAGCACTACCGCTACCGGGGAAAATTCAAATCTTGAGCAACCTAAGGAACTTTATTCCTCCTGGTTGAAATATCGAAACAACTTAACCCAAAGAAATATTAACTTTTTGGATAATAAATCGGTAAGCTTAACAAAAAAAGGGGCTAGTATTCGTATCACCGGCTTTTCGATGAGTTTGGAATACTTTGAAAGACACAAGATGCTGGAATTGAGCCAAAGTTATTTAAAAGAAAGCATTGGTGAAAATAGAAAAAATGAGTATCAAATCCTAATGGCTCATCATCCTTTCTATTTTAAGGATTATGCAGCTTGGGGCGCAGATTTAGTAGTGTCCGGCCATGTGCATGGCGGTATGGTTCGTTTGCCAGGGATCGGAGGGCTTCTTTCTCCTCAGGCTAAATTCTTTCCAAAATATCAGTCTGGACTATATAAAGAGAATAGCAAGGTAATGGTGGTATCAAGAGGTTTGGGATCTCATTCCATTATGCCACGTTTATTTAACATTCCTGAAATTGTATTTCTTAGACTGGAAAAAGAATAGAAAATGTATTTGAAAATAAAGAATATAAAATGATACAATGTTTTAGTGGATTTATAATATCCTTGAAACGAAAGGAGTAACATGAGTATTCCCGTAAAATTAGAAGCCTTTGAGGGTCCGTTAGACCTATTGCTTCATTTAATTGATAAAAATAAAGTCAATATTTATGATATTCCAATCGTTGTGATCACAGAACAATATCTTGAGTACATTAAACAGATGAAAACAAAAAATCTCGAAATTATGAGTGAGTTCCTGGTGATGGCCGCAACCCTGGTAAATATTAAATCAAAAATGCTTTTACCTGCACCGGAAACGGAAGAGGAAGAGACTGTGGATCCCAGACAAGAGTTGGTGGAGCGATTATTGGAATATAAGATGTATAAATATATTTCAGAAGAACTAAAGGACAAGCAGATGGATGCCTCAAGAGCGCTGTTTAAGGCGCCTACCATTCCACAGGAAATTGCTGATTACAGGGAAGATGTTAATGTTGATGAGCTACTTAGTGATTTGACACTGGCAAAGCTTCATGAAATATTTAAATCAATTGTGAAAAAGCAGGTTGATAAGATTGACCCAATTCGAAGTAAATTTGGTAAGATTGAAAAGGAAGATGTAAATCTGTCAGCTAAATTTGCACAGATTCAGGAATTTGGATTAAAGCATCGATATTTTTCCTTCCGAAATTTATTGGAAGCACAAATGAGTAAAATGGAAGTGATTGTTACTTTTCTAAGTATTCTTGAGCTGATTAAGATTGGGAGAATTCAAATTGAGCAGGAATGTTTGTTTGATGATATCATGATTACATATTTAGCAGATGATATCGTACAAATGGAGGAGGCAAGCTTTTAATGGAACTTAAGCTAATAGAGGCACAGATTGAGGCGATCTTATTTACAATGGGAGAAGCTGTTGAGCTAGAACGTATCGCCGGAGCAATCGATCATGACATAGAAACAACCAAGAAAATAATACATAATATGATGGATCGCTATGAAGAGGAGGAAAGGGGTATTCATATCATCGAGTTGGATGGTGCATTTCAGCTCTGCACAAAATCCGAGATGTATGAGACAATTTTAAAAATCACCCATATTCCTAAAAAGCATGTACTTACTGATGTTTTATTAGAGACCCTATCGATTATTGCATATAAGCAGCCCATTACAAAGCTTCAAATTGAACAGATTCGAGGTGTAAAATCGGATCATTCGGTTAATAAATTAGTGGAATATAATTTAGTTTGTGAGCTTGGAAGGATGGATGTTCCCGGCAGACCAATTTTATTTGGTACAACCGAGGAGTTTTTAAGAAGCTTTGGATTACAGTCACTGGATGCATTACCAATTGTGAACCCTGATAAGGTGGAAGACTTTAAGCTGGAAGCGGAAGAAGAAATGCAATTAAAGCTGGATATTTAGACTGCTTAGCTTGCATCATAGAAGGAGTGATTCGTTGTGGACATCATGGAGGGAAAGGGTTATTTACCCGCTTTTCAAAAGGTTGAGAAATCAGAAGGCAGTGACTGGTTGCTAGCAATCGGAAATCGAAGAATATTAATGAAGACGCTTGGAGGAAAGTTGTGTATCCCGCAGAGAGAGGAACTTGAGCGTGTTCTAACTAAGCAAGAGGAACCTTTTCAGTCAGATATAGACAGAAATGATTTTGAACACTTAAAAGAAAGTAGAAACGAGAGAATAAGTGCAAGCATAATAGAAGAGTATATCGGCAGGTATGATGGACACAATTGTTATTGTACCCAACTTAATGAGCAACAAGAATGGCCTAAGGGCTTTTTGCTGGTAGATCTAAGAGAACTTACACCTCAAACCGGAGATCCCGGTTTGTTTATTCTAGCAGGTGCCGCAAATCATATTCTACACTGGAGGAGTATGAATCAGTACTGCGGTCGCTGTGGCAATAAAACCAGGAAGAAAGACGATGAGAGAGCATTTGTCTGCGATCATTGCGGTAATGTAGTTTATCCACGTATATCTCCAGCAACAATCACGGCAATCGTAAGAAATGACGAGATCCTGTTAGCCCATAACCGCAACTTCGCTCCGGGGCTTTTTAGTTTAATTGCCGGTTATGTGGAGCCGGGAGAGAGCCTGGAGCAATGTGTTGAAAGGGAGATCCAGGAAGAGGTTGGAATAAAGGTAAAGAATATCCGCTATTTCAGCAGTCAGCCCTGGTCCTTTCCCGATTCCTTAATGATGGCCTTTATTGCAGATTATGATAGTGGGGAAATTGATGTAGATAAGATAGAAATAATAGAAGCTGGTTGGTTCCAGGCAGATCATCTGCCGTTCATACCCTCCACAGACAGTGTGGCAGGTAAAATGATACGCTGGTTTCGTGATCAGCACGAGAAAGAGCATAGTTAAACATAAACAAACAGTTCGGAGACGGACTGTTTTTATTTGCCATAATAGCTTCAAAGATCCCCTGTTTCAACTTAAAAAAATAGAATTAAATCAAAACTTAAAAATTTACTTCATAACCGGAAAAGTCTTATTTTTCAAGCAAATATGAAGGTTTCAAAGTAATATAGTATTGTTGCTTTGAAGAGTTTTTGACAAAACTGTTCTTAATGCAGGTAAAAGTAACAGTAATACTAAACATAGGGTTTAATAATAGTAAAAATAATGCTTGCATGTTGGTATACATTTTTGTATAATAGTCCATGCTGTTAAATATAAAATGCATGTTGCCTATTATTATTTCCGAAGACAAATAAAATACAAATTTGAAAATAATTTCAAAAATGTTATTATTTTTAGAATTCGACAAAGAGGTCATACATCGTATTTCGTATTCTGGGGCACTACTACATACAGAAAGGTTGTGATGTTAGGGTTGGATAAAAAGCTTACATTATACGGCTTTAACAACCTCACAAAAACACTTAGCTTCAACATTTATGATGTATGCTATGCTAAAAGTGAGAGGGAACAAAAAGATTACATTGCTTATATCGATGAACAATATAATTCGGAACGTTTGACGAAGATTCTTGTGGACGTTACGGAGATGATTGGCGCGCATATTCTTAATATATCAAAGCAGGATTATGATCCGCAGGGTGCTTCTGTGAATATTTTAATTGCAGAGGGTTCCTTGTCGTCCGATCATATTGATGAATCCTGTAACCAGGGAAAATATCTCAGATCGCCGCTCGAATCAGCCGGCAGAGATACAGTCCATGCCCATCTTGATAAGAGCCATGTGACAGTACACACCTTCCCGGAACATCATCCGGATAATTCGATTTCCACCTTCCGTGTGGACATTGATGTTTCAACCTGTGGTGAGATTTCCCCACTGAATGCCTTAGATTATCTGATTAGCAGTTTTGATTCAGATATTATTACAATCGATTATCGTGTTAGAGGCTTTACCAGAGATCTTCACGGTATGAAATATTTTATAGATCATGATATTACCTCCATTCAGGATTATATCGATAACGAAACCTTAACAAGATATGATGCAATTGATGTCAACGTATATCAATCCAACATTTTTCATACCAAGATGCTGATTAAGGAAATTGAATTGCAAAACTATCTCTTTAATAAAGATGTTTATGAATTACCTCCAAAGCAAAGACTTGATATTACCAACAGTCTACGTAAGGAAATGATTGAGATCTTCAGTGGTATGAACATCTACTAAGGATGACAAAGTGCAAGACATTATTAGGTAATTACGAAACTCTGAAACTATGGCTCTTTTTTCGTATAATGGTGCAGGTTTTCATTACCTATTTATTCAGTATTTTAAGAAAGGATCGAATCTTCCAGTATGGATACAAATAAAAAATATACGCAACAAAATTCACCCATACATGAAGCATTGTTAATGCATAAAAAGAACCGTGTGGTACCTTTTGATGTACCCGGGCATAAGGGCGGAAGAGGAATCCCTGAGCTTACCGAGTTTTTAGGAATTGATTGCTTGAAGGTTGACGTGAATTCGATGAAACCTTTGGATAATCTAATTCATCCGGTGTCGGTAATTAAAGCTGCTGAGGAGCTGGCCGCTGAGGCGTTTGGTGCAGATGCGGCTTTTTTTATGGTCAATGGAACAACGGCGGCCGTTCAAACGATGGTTATGTCCACCTGTAAAGCAGGGGATAAGATCATTATGCCAAGAAATGTACACCGCAGTTCCATCAATGCATTGGTGGTATGCGGAGCAATCCCTGTCTATGTGAACCCGGGGGTTAATCATCAACTGGGAATTCCACTTGGAATGTCCGTGGCTGACATTAAAACAGCAATCCAGGAAAATCCGGATGCAAAGGCAATATTGGTTAATAACCCAACCTACTATGGAATTTGTTCTGACTTAAAGGAAATCGTAACGCTTGCTCATGAGCATAATATTAAGGTATTGGTTGATGAGGCACACGGAGCTCATTTCTATTTTGGAGATAATTTACCCATCAATGCCATGGCGGCAGGAGCAGATATGGCGGCTGTCAGCATGCATAAAACAGGCGGCTCCCTGACACAAAGCTCCTTCCTGATTTGTCAAAATGACATTGATCCTGGCTATGTTAGGCAGATTATCAATTTGACCCAGACCACCAGTGCATCCTATCTACTGCTTTCTTCCCTGGATCTTGCAAGAAAGCACATGTATTTGAATGGAAAGGAAATCGTAGCAAAGACCTTGGAGTTGGCTGAATACGCTCGAACCGAAATTAATAAATCCGGTGGCTACTATGCATTTTCATCTGAATTAATTAACAAAGATACGGTATTTGATTTTGATCGAACCAAGTTATCCGTGCACACTGCTGAAATCGGTTTGGCAGGCGTTGAGGTTTATGATTTGCTTCGGGATGAATATGGAATTCAGGTTGAGTTCGGGGATATCGGAAATCTGTTAGCAGTTGTATCGGCAGGTGATAGAGCCTTTGAAATTGAGCGCCTGATTTCCGCCTTAACAGAGATTAAACGAATCTATGGAAAAGATAAGGTTGGTATGTTAAATCATGAATATATTGATCCGGAAGTGGTGGTAACACCGCAAGAGGCCTTCTACCATGATAAAAAATCTCTGTTATTACGAGATAGTATTGGACATGTATCCGGTGAATTTGTTATGTGTTATCCTCCGGGAATTCCGATTTTGGCTCCTGGTGAGCGTATCACGAAGGATATCATTGAGTATATTATCTATGCGAAGGAAAAGGGCAGTTCCCTGACCGGACCACAGGATATGACAGTGGAACATATTAATATCATTGATTTTTAGAAGCTGATGAAAGATTCTTAAATAGTGCTGAAGTCTAAGATTTTGGCAGGAAAGGCGCAGGTGTTTGCAGATGGAGTTATGGTATTCAGAACATCATACGGAACATGTACGATTTTCATTAAAGGTGAAAAGGGAGCTGTATAATCAACAAAGTGATTTTCAGCATGTATCAATTATTGATACAAACGAATTTGGACGTGCATTAACACTGGATGGTTGTCTTATGGTTACGGAAAAAGATGAATTCATCTATCATGATATGATTGTCCACGTGCCCATGGCTACGAATTTAGAGATAAAAAAGGTACTTGTTATCGGTGCGGGAGATGGTGGTACCATCCGTGAGTTAACAAGATATGATAGTATTGAGTCCATCGATATGGTGGAGATTGATCCTATGGTTGTTGAGGCGTGTAAGGAATATCTTCCTCAGACCGCCTGCAAATTAGACGATCCCAGGGTTCATATCTTCTATGAGGACGGTTTGAAATTTGTTCGACGCAAGGCAAATGAATATGATCTAATTCTTGTGGATTCCACAGACCCCTTTGGACCGGGTGAGGGCTTGTTTACAAAAGAATTCTATGGTAACTGCTATCATGCCTTAAAGGAAAAGGGTATTCTGGTGAATCAGCACGAGAGTACTTATTATGAGGCTTATGTGGAAGCTATGAAGCGTGCTCACCAAAGAATTAAAGAAACCTTTCCCATTGCTAAGGTGTATCAGGCACATATTCCTACCTATCCTTCCGGTTACTGGCTGTTTGGGTATGCATCCAAGCATTATGACCCCATCAAGGACTTAAAAGAGGATGAGTGGAATGCATTGGGATTAAAAACGAAATACTATAATACAAAACTTCACCAGGGTTGCTTTGCACTGCCAAACTATGTGAAAGAGCAGTTGAATGAAGAGGAATAGAAGTTTATGATCAAAAATGAAAATAAAGCCGTAGGTTTTATAGATACGTATATCAAAGATACATTTTAGGAGGAATAATCATGAGTAGAGCATTAATCATTGGTGCCGGCGGAGTTGCAGGCGTAGTAGTTCATAAATGCTGCCAGAATTCTGAAGTATTTGAGGAGATCTGCATTGCCAGCAGAACTGTTTCTAAATGTGATGCATTAAAGGCACAGGTTGAGGCTAAAGGTTATAAAACAAAGGTTACAACAGCAAGCGTGGATGCTGATAATACAGATGAGGTTATTGCATTAATCAATTCCTACAAACCTCAGATCGTGATCAATGTGGCGCTTCCTTATCAGGATTTAACTATTATGGAAGCATGTCTGGCTACAAAGGTGGATTATCTGGATACTGCAAATTATGAGCCTAAGGATAACGCAAAATTCGAATATAGCTGGCAGTGGGCTTATAGAGAAAGATTTGAGAAGGCTGGGATTACTGCAGTTCTCGGCTGCGGTTTTGACCCAGGTGTAACCGGTGTATTCTCAGCTTATGCTTTAAAGCATTATTTTGATGAAATTCATACCCTGGATATCCTGGATGCTAATGCAGGAGATCATGGTTATCCCTTTGCTACCAATTTCAATCCTGAAATTAATATCCGTGAAATTACTGCACCGGGCAGCTACTTTGAGAACGGACAGTTCCATGAGACGGAACCCCTAGAGATTAAGAGAGTTTATGATTTCCCGGAAATTGGACCAAAGGATATGTATTTATTACACCATGAGGAGATGGAATCCCTAGCTCTTAATCTGCCTGGAATTAAGAAAATTCGCTTCTTTATGACCTTCTCTGAACGATATATTACTCATCTTCGAGTGCTTGAGAATGTAGGAATGACCTCCATTGAACCAATTGAATTTGAAGGACAACGTATTATTCCATTACAGTTTTTAAAGGCAGTGCTTCCTGATCCTGCATCCTTAGGACCAAGAACAAAGGGTAAGACAAACATTGGTTGTATTTATACCGGTGTAAAGGATGGCAAGGAAGTAAAATACTATGTATATAATGTTTGTGACCATGAGGAATGCTACCGTGAGGTTGGTTCTCAGGCTATTTCCTATACTACAGGTGTTCCGGCAATGATCGGTGCAATGATGGTACTGACTGGCAAGTGGAAGAAGCCAGGTGTTCACAACGTAGAGGAGTTTGATCCGGATCCGTTCATGGACAAGTTAAATGAATGCGGATTACCATGGAAGGAAAGCTTTAATCCAGATATGGTTGAATAACTGGAGGAAGATATGAATTTTGATAAATATAAGGTTCCAACACCTTCCTACGTAATAGAAGAGAGTTTATTACGTAAAAATGGTGAGATTTTAAAATCGGTGATGGATCGTACCGGATGTGAGATCTTATTGGCACAGAAAGCATTTTCTATGTATTCTACTTATCCTATGCTTGGAGAATACTTAAGCGGTACCACAGCAAGCTCCTTATTTGAAGCAAAGCTGGGCCATGAAGAGATGGGCAAAGAAGTACATATCTTTGCACCAGCCTATCGTGAGGATGAGTTTGATGAGATTCTTTCCATCTGCGACCATATCGTATTCAATTCTCTGCAACAATGGGAAAAGTATAAAGAAAAGGTTATGAGCAGTCCGAAAAAGGTATCCTGCGGGCTTCGAATTAATCCGGAATATTCGGAAATTGAGACTGACATCTATAATCCCTGCTTCCTAGGCTCCAGATTTGGAATAAAGATAGAGGCTCTGGAGGGTGCTGATTTATCTGGTATTGAGGGACTTCATTTCCATACCATGTGCGAACAGAACTCAGATGTACTAGAGCGAACCCTTGATGTGGTAGAAGAGAAGTTTGGACATTTGATGCATCAGATGAAATGGATTAATTTTGGTGGAGGTCATCATATTACAAGGGATAATTATGATCTTGAAACACTGATTCGATGCGTTAACCGGATTAAGGATAAGTATCATACTGCGATTTATCTGGAACCGGGTGAAGCGGTTGCGTTAAATAGCGGATATCTGGTTAGCTCCGTATTAGATCTGAATGAAAACGGTATGCTGCTTGCAATCATGGATACATCAGCAACCTGTCATATGCCTGATGTAATTGAGATGCCCTATCGTCCGAATATCATTGGTTCTGGCGATCCGGGTGAATATCCCTACACCTATCGCCTGGGTGGACCTACTTGTCTGGCAGGTGATGTCATTGGAGACTATTCCTTTAAGGAACCGTTGAAAATTGGAGATCGTTTGGTCTTCTGCGATATGGCCATTTATTCTATGGTAAAGAATAATACCTTTAATGGGGTTAATTTGCCAACGATTCTATTAAATTCCGATCAAGAGGGCTTGAAGGTAATCCGAAGCTTTGGATATGAGGATTTCAAAGGCAGATTATAAGGCCTTTCCTGAGCAGTTATTATAAGCAATGATAACGAATAAATTATGAATTTTAGATTGTATTTATAGAATATTTAAACAGTTTGTACGTAGAATTAATTGTGAGAAAAGAGAGTTCCATAATATTCTGAAAAGAGTAGTTTGTTTGGAACCCCCTTTTCGAGCTTTAATTCTATTTTTTTGGAACGAAAATTAAGTATTAAATTTTGCATCCGAAGTTTATCTAGTTTTTTCCATGGTAATAATTTATAATATGAAATGATTCTTAAAACCAAAGGAGCTTATTTTATGAATATTAACAATACAATTCTCAAAAGAAAAGAATTAAAAGTTGTTGTTCTTGTGCTAGTAAGCCTTCTTATTATATTGGGAGCTATCGTTACATACTACAAAATATTCATGGATCCCTATAGAGAAACCATCAGCCAGCCAGAGGTAACTCTGGATTTAGACCAAATCTTAACACGTGAACAGGCCAAGGAGGATCTAGCCTACGTAAAAGAACAAATGGAGAAATATCATCCGGCCTATCTGGACGGTTCCTATAAGAAAACCGATGAGGTATCACAACAATATCAAAAGGAAGTAAATGCGTTAAAGGATGGCATTACTGTATTAGAGCTTTGGCAGATGGCTGGCAAAATTACAGCAAAGTTGGAGGATGGACATACCAACATTTCAGTATATAAAGACGTTGAGGATTACTATATATCAGATGTTAGACAATTAAATGATTATGGAAAACCGATAGCCATTAATGGAATATCGACAGATGATCTTTATCAGGTATTTCGATCTCAATTTTCCTACGAGTTAGAATCCTATGCAGAATTTATGTTCTATCACGTTGTGATTGTCAATAAAGATTATCTTAGCTTTTCTGGTGTTGATACCTCGGAGGGTGTTGTATTTACCTTTAAATCAGACCAGGAAAGAATTGACTATCATTACAACTTTGTCCCACTTGACCAGGTAATTGGTTTGGTAGAACAGGAAGATAGTCCAGTCGCTTCATATTCCATAGATACTGAGCATAATTTGGCAATCTTTACCTTGAAAGAATGTGATCATAATGAAGAGTACTTAGCAACCCTACAAGCCTTTTTTGATGAAGTTAACGAAAATCATATCGATAATATTGCAGTTGATTTAAGAAATAATCCAGGCGGAAATTCAATGGTAGCGAATTCCTTCTTAAAATATATCGGTGTTGATACCTACCAGTCCTGGGATTGCGCGATTCGATTCGGATGGTATCTAATGAAAAACACAGATAATGTTTACAAAAACAATCAGAAAGAACCTTCCTTTCATGGGAACCTGTTTATCCTTACCGATACCCGAACCTACAGTTCAGCAATGGACTTTGCAATGTTGATTAAGGACAATAATCTTGGCGTAATTGTAGGAGAGGCATCCGGAAATCTGCCAAACTCATACGGAGATGTTCTCGGGTTCCAATTGCCAAATTCAAAACTCTACCTGAATGTTTCCTATAAAAAATGGTACAGAGTAGATAAAACCAAGGCCGAGGAACCCCTAAATCCGGATTATTTGGTTGAGTCAACCAAAGCTCTGGAAAAGGTATACGAATTAATCAAATAATTAGTTGTACCAGCTAATTACCCCATGCTCAAAAGCTTCTTCAAAGGTTTCATACAGCTTGGGAGCTTTCCCGCCATACCTGTAATAATAAGAGGAAGGGTAGAGGGGAGCTTTATTTAACTCAACATGTTCAACATCTACAGTTGGAGCCTCCCCTTGACGAACCTTACGTGCAACAACAACAGTTCGATAATTCTCTACCTCATAGGAACAGGTGGACAGACATAAAATTTGATCCTTTTCATTGATGTCCACATTTGTATTCAGTATGGAACGAACTCGTATTTGATATACAAAGTTTAGAAATTCCGAGGAATCTTTAAACGTAGCTTTTCTATAATCAAACAAGGGTTCCTTGTTATCGGAACCATTGGATATAAATACAGCAAAAACTTTCCACTGACCAGTGCTATAAATTGTATCGAAGGTAATAAGCGGATGCTCTTTGTAGTAACTGGTCTTTTTGTAATCCAATAAATTATGAAACATCTTTTCCTTCGTGGACACCATATTATGTCCATGGATAACAAGATTCTGTGAATTTTCTTCTACAGAACCACGGATATCAAGATATAAGGTGCCTGCCTTGTTGTAATTTCCATAGATATCTTTGTCTAAATAAAAATTTGGATCATTAGCCCAGCCTTGTGTAACAACATAATCAATATTGGTATCTGGTATTGTAAGCCATCCTTTTACATCAGCACATTCCGCTAATAGTTCTTTAAATTGCAGTAATTGTCCCTGGGAATCCTGGATAGAATCAGGATTTGGAGTATTAGTTGTGATGCTCGCTACAGGACCAAGAGAAGGTTTGATAACATTGGAGGCTTCGTAAAGCTCCCTGGTTAGCTGAGCGGATTTATTGCTTTGATAGGATGGTAGGAGAATATCTTCCAGGAATAAGGCAGCAAAGCAAAAAAAGCCTAGGATGCATAGACTTAAAATAATCATATTCCATATACTTTTTTTGGTATGTACTTTCTTACGTTGAAATATCTTATTGATGTCAGTTGAATCGGATACTTGACTCGTCTTATACGGATCCTCCAGCTTTTTATCTTCGTGAGTTGAATTAGCCTCGTATGTTGAATTAGCCTCTTGTAATGAATTACTCTCTTGTATTAGCTTGTTATCTGACATAAGCACTTCCCTCTAAAATCGCATTTGTCTCTGATATAACATTTCCCTCTAAAATGGTATTTGTCTTTGGTATATTTTTTTCACTGATATGGCATAACGTTCTGGTTAATTTATAGTATTCATTATAATTCATTGGAAAAAGAACGTAAAGGATGGATTCCTTTCAGCAAAAAGTAAATTTGTAAAAATGTTTCCTAACTTGTATGAATATTCTGCTGTTTGGACAATAAATTAGAGTGAGGAAGAAAATGGGATGATAACAGTGAAACAAAAGTACATAACAATAATACCTTGCATTCTGGTGCTGTTGATAATAACAGCGTTAGGTGTTATAAATCTTAAATCTTATTATGAAGAGATTCTAAACTCAACCGGCCTTGTGCATAAGGATTTTTATCAGAAGTTAAAGGAAGAGAATGAGAGAGCAATCGAAAGTGATGTTGCTTATCAGAGAATGATTGACTACCTGCTTCAGGATCCTGAAGGGGATAGCGAGCAGTCTGATGATTTAACCTATCCACTTACCGCGACAGAAGAAGATGATACTACCGCAGAGAATATAAAGAAACCGGAAAGTCTTAGCCTAAGGGCAAATGCGGCGTTACTTCTGGATGCAGAGAATAACCGTGTGCTATTTGAAAAGAACGGTTATAAGAAATTAGCCATGGCAAGTACAACTAAGATTATGACTTGTATTGTGGCTTTGGAAAATGCAGACCCTATGGGTGTAGTAACGGTATCATCCCACGCTGCTTCTATGCCGGATGTTCAGCTTAATGTCAGGACGGGAGAACAATTTTACTTGGGCGATCTCTTATACTCCTTAATGTTAGAAAGCCATAATGATGTAGCAGTAGCGATTGCTGAACATGTTGGAGGCTCTGTAGAAGGCTTTGCTGCAATGATGAATAAGAAGGCGAAGGAATTAGGCTGTGAGGATACGAATTTCGTTACACCCAATGGTCTTGACGCAGAAGATCATTACACAACAGCCAGAGATCTGGCGGTCATCGCCAGCTATGCAATAAAAAATCAAAAATTTATCGATATTACCAATGCTTCTAACCATAGCTTTAAAGAAATAAAAAAGGGTAGGGGCTTTACTGTTTCGAACAAAAACAGATTCCTATATATGATGGACGGAGCTATCGGCGTTAAAACAGGCTTTACCGGAGATGCCGGATATTGCTTTGTAGGTGCAATTAAAAAATCCGACAGAACCTTGATATCGGTAGTTCTAGGCTGTGGCTGGCCGCCAAATAAGAGCCTAAAGTGGTCAGATACCAAGGAGCTTATGAATTATGGAATCGATAATTATGAAGAAAGACAGATCTTTCGCGATGTGGATTTAGAGCCAGTTTTTGTCGAAGATGGTCAGCAAAAGTATGAGTATTTGAATATGGAAGGAAGCTTATCCTTGCTCATGAGAGAGGATGAACATGTAAAAATCGTGTATCAGGTACCAAGAAGCTTAAAAGCACCGGTAAAAGAGGGCGACCTGGTTGGCTGTGCAAAGTATTATATCGATGAGGTGCTCTATGCAGAAGTACCCATTTATACAACAACAGCAATTGCCAAGATTAATTATCCATATTGCTTAAAAGAAATTCTCAAAATGTGGGGTGCAGAATATTAATATATAATCATATTTGGTGTCTATTTTCCGTCATAAAAGAAGTATTATTCAGAGAGCGCATATTGTAATCGTCTTTTTTGTTTTTGCCATTGATTTCTTAGCTGGAAAGTAAGAAAAAAGCAAAATAGTACTTGATTATTTTGTCGTATCCTATTATCATTAAGGATGTCTGAAAATCTGAAGAGTATATATGGAGGAAAGTACATGAAGAGGATTAAAAAAGCACCTGAAGTAAAACCAAGTTTTTTTGATTCAAAAACAAATGTTGCGTTTGTTGGTATTGCAGCAATTATTATATTGGTTTTATCCGCTGTGTTTATGTTTGTAGAAAGTGGGTATGACAAGTACCAGATAACGAATAATACAGACTTAAAGCTTGAATATGTAAAAACATATTATGTTTATTCCCAGGGTCCTTTAACGGAAGAAGCTACTGTAGAGAATATCGAAGCAAACAGCACTTATACTGAGGCAGCAAAAGAGATTAATTTAACCGGCGCTGAAGCTAACCTTGAAATTCGTTTTAAATTTGAAAACAACGAGGAATTATTTACCGACTCAGGAATTTTTAATGGTAAATTCAGTGGTAATGTTAGAATTAAATTTGATAAGACAGATGATCCAAATATCATTAAAATGACAGTAAAAGCTAAGAATGGCATCTTTGGCAACACAAATGAAATCTATTGTGACGAGTCCTACGATATTGACCTCAGTGAAAATATAATATTGGACTAAATGAGAGCCCTAAACAAGGGTAATTGGAGGTACAAATGGTAAAATTATACGAGCAAGGAGTCTACTTACTAAATGGTACTGAAATTATTGAAGACAATGGGCAGGCAAGTGCAGCATTAGCCTCTAAATTCGGTACAGAAATAAGGAAAGAAGATGCGAAAAAAGGAACGATGGCTTACGGGATTTTAACAAGCCATAACACCTCGGATAACGACAAAAAACTGAAGATCAAATTTGATAAGCTGATATCCCATGATATCACTTTTGTCGGAATCATACAGACAGCGAGAGCCAGTGGTCTTGAGAAATTTCCGGTACCCTATGTATTGACAAACTGCCATAACAGCCTATGTGCAGTAGGTGGTACCATTAATGAAGATGATCATATGTTTGGTTTGTCTTGTGCAAAGAAGTATGGTGGTGTTTACGTTCCACCTCATCAGGCAGTTATTCACCAGTATGCCCGTGAAATGATGGCAGAAGGCGGAAAAATGATCCTTGGCTCCGACAGCCACACCAGATACGGTGCATTAGGTACCATGGCGGTCGGTGAGGGCGGACCTGAGCTCGTAAAGCAGATATTAAGTAAAACCTATGATATTAACATGCCGGAAGTAGTTGCTATTTATCTATCCGGTACACCTAGAAAGGGTGTTGGTCCGCAGGACGTTGCTCTTGCAATTATCGGCAAGGTATTTGCAAACGGTTATGTTAATAATAAGGTGATGGAATTTGTCGGAGACGGTATTAAGAATCTGAGTGTTGATTTTAGAATTGGTATCGATGTAATGACAACAGAGACCACCTGTCTCTCCTCCATTTGGGAAACAGATTCCTCTGTAAAAGAATATTATGAGCAGCACGGACGGGGAGCATCTTATCAAGAGCTTAAGCCGGAAAAGGCTGCATATTATGATGGTATGGTATATGTGGATCTGTCGGAAATCAAGCCAATGATCGCAATGCCTTTCCACCCAAGCAATGTTTACACAATCGATGAGTTGAATGCTAATCTCTATGATATTTTAGATGAAGTAGAGAAGAAGGCAATCGTAAGTCTTGGTAATAAAGTGAACTACTCCTTAAAGGATAAAGTACGAAACGGTAAATTATATGTAGACCAGGGAAGTATCGCTGGTTGTGCCGGAGGTGGCTTTGAAAACATTTGCGATGCTGCAGATATCTTAAAAGGCAAGTACATAGGAGCAGATGAATTTTCTTTAAGTGTTTACCCTGCCAGCCAACCGGTCATGATGGAGCTGGTTAAGAATGGTGCCATTGCTACCTTAATGTCAGCAGGTGCTACCATTCGAACCGCTTTCTGCGGACCATGCTTTGGTGCCGGTGATGTTCCGGCAAACAATGGCTTTAGTATTCGCCATACCACCAGAAACTTCCCTAACCGTGAAGGCTCTAAGGTTACCAATGGACAGATCGCTTCCGTAGCCTTAATGGATGCGAAATCTATCGCTGCAACTGCTGCCAACAAGGGTTATTTAACCTCTGCAGAAGAGATTGATGTGAATTTCTCAAAACCAAAGTATTTCTTTGATCGTACCATCTATGAGAATCGTGTCTATGACGGAGTAGGTAAGGCGGATCCAAGTGTAGAAGTTAAATTCGGACCTGGAATCGTAGACTGGCCGATAATGACTGCATTAAGTGAGGATTTAATTTTAAAGGTAGTATCTGAAATTCATGACCCTGTTACAACCACCGATGAGTTAATTCCTTCCGGTGAGACCTCTTCCTATCGGTCTAATCCACTGGGTCTTGCAGAATTCACCTTATCCCGTAAAGATCCGGCCTATGTTGGTCGTGCAAAAGAGGTTCAAAAGGCGGAAAAAGCAAGAATTGCCGGAGATGATGTAATTACTGCAAACAGTGAGTTAAAAGAGGTATATGAAAAAATAGAGACTAAATTTGATGTTGACAAATCAAGTACTCAGATCGGTAGCACCATCTTTGCTGTAAAGCCTGGTGACGGCTCTGCAAGAGAGCAGGCAGCCAGCTGCCAGAAGGTACTGGGCGGATTTGCTAATATTGCAAATGAATATGCAACAAAGCGTTATCGCTCTAATCTGATTAACTGGGGTATGCTTCCTTTCTTATTAAAAGGCGATCTGCCGTTTGAGAATGGTGATTATATCTTTGTTAAGGATATTAAGAAAGCAGTAGCTGAAAAGATTTCTGAAATTAAGGCTTATGTTGTAAATAAGGACATGACGGAGTTTACCCTGCAGTTAGGTGAATTGACCGAGGATGAGAGAGCAATTATTCTCAAGGGATGTCTAATTAATTATTATAGAGGCTAACGATGTAATCCCAAATAATATTAACTCTATTGCGTAGTAGTTTAACTGCTACGCAATTATTTTATGAGCCAGGATGTAAAGCCTATTTATAGGGCTCTTACATCCTGGCTTCTCTTTCCATGGTTTCTGCTTATGATAATCTATATATTTGCCTATTGACTCTTTCGGTTGCAACGATTGATTAATTACAGTATAATATTAGAAAATAGTATGATATGGTAAAGGCATTAATAAAAGTCATTGCACATCGAATGGGAGAGGTAGAATGGGACCAATTTTAGGAATAATCATCTTGTTTGTGTTTATAAGTGTTATCATGCAATTAATCAATTCAACGAAGGGCTCTAATACAAGATCGGACGCCGGTCATACAAATCATTTTCAGAATCATAACAGTAATAACTTTGGAAATGATATGAACTCTATGAATATGATGAATGATATGAATTTCAATGGAGTTCCAGATCATATGGAAGGATCTCAGGATAGAAATTTTAATGGAATTCCGGATCATATGGAGTGGCATAGGGACATCGATCATGATGGAATCCCGGATGCTATAGATTATAATATCAACAGTGGCTCTGACAATAACGGTTTTAATAACAGTTATGATCATAACAATTTTGATAATAGCTTTGGCAGTAACGGCTTTGATAATAACAGCTTCGACAATAACAGCTTTGATAATAACAGCTTTGACAATAGCAGCTTTGATAGTAACAGCTTTGATTCAGGCAGCTCTTTTAACGATAATAACTAGAGCAATTAAAATCAAATATTGACATTCTCAGCAATAGTAATCACCTCCCCATTTATTATAATTATGATAAGAGGAATATTCTGCAAGTGAAGGATATGAGATAGCCGTCAAGGCGGGTTTCATCACTTACAGTGAATCCCTTGTTTTAAGGATGAATTGGGAGGTGTATTATTTTGAACTATGGCTATTTTGATAATAGTAGGAGAGAGTATGTAATAGAACGCGTTGATTTGCCAATCTCATGGACAAATTATCTGGGCGTCAAGGACATGTGTGGGGTAGTGAATCACACGGCAGGTGGATATTTATTCTATAAATCACCGGAGTATCATCGTATTACCAGATTCCGTGCAAATAGTGTTCCCATGGATCGGCCTGGTCATTATGTTTACCTGAGGGATGAGGAGACAAAGGATTACTGGAGTATCTCCTGGCAACCGGTTGGAAAACCACTTAATGAGGCAAGTTATCAGTGCAGGCATGGTCTATCTTACTCAACCTATACCTGTGACTATAAGAAGATCCAGGCAGAGCAGACTTTATTTATTCCAATGGAAGATCCGGTGGAATTATGGGATGTTAAAATTAAAAATAATGATGATAAGGAAAGAAGCTTAAGTGTATTTTCCTACCTTGAATTCTCTTATCATCACATTGATATGGATAACCGAAATTTTCAGATGAGTAACTATGCCGCCGGCTCCTCCTATGAGGATGGAATTATTGAGCATGATTTATTCTATGAAGAGTTTGGATATCAGTACTTTACTGCAAACTTTGATCCTGATAGCTTCGACTGCTTGCGGGATAAATTCCTTGGATTATACCATACGGAAAGCAATCCTACGGCTGTAGAATTAGGAATTTGCAGCGGTTCTTATGAGAAGGGTAATAATCACTGCGGCTCCCTGCATAAGAGAATAACTCTAAAACCGGGAGAAGAGATTAGGATTATTTTTATGTTGGGAGAAGGAGCAAGAGCAGAAGGCAGAAAGATTCGCGCAAAATATTCCGAGCTGGCAAAGGTGGATGAAGTCTTTCTACAACTGTCTAACTTTTGGGCTGAGAAATTAAAAAAGCTTCAGATACATACGCCGAATGAAGGTATGAATACCTTGATCAACATTTGGACCTTATACCAGGCAGAGATTAATATTATGTTCTCAAGATTTGCGTCTTTTATTGAAGTAGGTGGAAGAACAGGTCTGGGGTATCGTGATACCTCCCAGGACTCAATGACGGTACCCCATTCCAACCCGGAGAAATGCAGACAAAGAATTGTGGAGCTGCTAAGAGCACTTGTTTCCAAAGGTTACGGACTGCACCTATTTCAACCGGAGTGGTTTGCACCGGATAATGATATAAAGCCATTCAAATCTCCAACCGTGATACCAACCCCGAACAAAGATGATATGATTCACGGCATTGATCAGGCTTGCTCCGATGATGCTCTTTGGTTGGTAAGTTCCATTGTGGAATATGTCAAGGAAACAGGAGAACTTTCCTTCTTAGATGAGGAAATTACCTATGCGGATGGCGGCAGCGGTACCGTCTACGAGCACTTGACCAGGATTCTTGATTTCTCCTTTGAACAGGTAGGTGCTACAGGTATATGTAAGGGACTCAGAGCGGATTGGAATGACTGTTTGAATTTAGGCGGCGGAGAAAGTGCGATGGTATCTTTTTTACATTACTGGGCACTGGACAATTTCCTTGAGGTAGCTAAACATCTCGGAAAAACTACAGATGTAGAACGATACAGGTCGATGCAGGAACAGGTAAAAGCAGCCTGTGATAAGGAGCTTTGGGATCAGGAGTGGTATATCCGAGGCATTACCCATAAGGGTAAGAAGATTGGAACAATGGAGGATGAGGAAGGTAAGATTCATTTAGAATCCAATGCCTGGGCAGTTCTTTCCGGTGTTGCAGACAGGGATAAGGGAATTCGAGCTATGGACTCCATCGACAAATATCTCTATACCCCTTATGGAATTATGTTAAATGGTCCTTCCTATACAAAGCCGGATGATGATATTGGCTTTATCACCAGAGTCTATCCAGGATTAAAAGAAAATGGGGCAATCTTCAGTCACCCCAACCCTTGGGCTTGGGCTGCGGAATGCAAGCTTGGCCGTGGTGATCGTGCGATGAAATTTTATGATGCCCTATGTCCTTATCATCAGAATGATCAAATTGAAATCCGGGAAGCAGAGCCTTACTCCTACTGTCAATTCGTTATGGGAAAAGAGCATACCGCCTTTGGCAGGGCAAGACATCCATTTATGACCGGTACCGGGGGCTGGGCATATTTTTCTGCAACCAGATATATCCTGGGAATCCGGCCGGGGTTTGATGAACTACTCATTGATCCCTGTGTTCCTTCGGATTGGAGTGAATTTGAAATCACTCGTGAATGGAGAGGGGCGGTTTATCACATCCAGATTAAAAATCCGGAAGGGGTTATGAAGGGCGTGAAGTCCATATGCTTGAATGGACAAATGGTTGATCAGATTAAAGTACAGCCGCAGGGTACCGTCAATGAAATCGTGGTTTACATGGGCAACTCCCTGATAGAGGGAACACATTCCACGGTTAGTGGAAAAAGTTCCACGTTCACTGAAATAAATTCCACTGAAAGCGGTATTAAGGAGGCTTAACAATGATAAAATTTGGTACAGGTGGCTGGAGAGCTGTCATTGGTGATGAATTTACGAAAGCAAATATTCAAATCCTGTCAAAAGCCTTGGCAATGAAGATGATCGACGAAGGTGTGGCCGAAAAAGGAATTGTTATTGGCTATGATCGGCGGTTTTTATCAAAAGAAGCAATGAAATGGGCGGCAGAGATTTTTGCAGCGGAAGGCATAAAAGCTTATTTAATTAATAAATCATCACCCACGCCACTGATTATGTATTATGTTATGAGTCACGATTTTCCTTATGGAATGATGGTTACAGCAAGCCATAACCCGGCAATCTATAACGGAATTAAGGTTTTTACCTCCGGGGGAAGGGATGCGGATGAATTTCAAACACAGGAGATAGAGAATTATATCAGCCATGTGAATGAGGCACAGATCCCTGAACTAGAATATGAGAAGGCGCTCTGCAATGGATTAATTATCGAGATAAATCCGATGAATGAATACATTGATAATATTATTGAAGCCATTGATATGCAGGCCATTCGTGACCGAGGCCTCAAGATTGCCCTTGATCCCATGTACGGAGTAAGTGAAACCTCGCTTCGGACAATATTGTTAACTGCCCGGTGTGAGGTGGCTACGATCCATGATCGCCACGATACCTTGTTTGGCGGGAAGCTTCCTTCGCCTTCTGCGATAACTCTACGGAGCCTGCAAAACTATGTGATTGAACGTCATTGTGATATTGGAATTGCTACGGATGGGGATGCAGACCGAATTGGAGTAATCGATGATAATGGTAAATTCCTGCATCCCAATGACATTCTGGTGCTGCTTTATTATTATTTGGTTAAATATAAGGGCTGGCATGGTGCGGCAGTACGCAATATCGCCACCACCCATTTGTTAGATAAGGTAGCGGAAAGCTTTGGAGAGAAATGCTATGAGGTACCGGTGGGCTTTAAGCATATTTCCTCAAAAATGAAGGAGACTGATGCAGTAATCGGAGGAGAGTCCTCTGGTGGATTAACGGTTCGTGGTCATATTAAGGGAAAGGACGGCGTATATGCTGCAACCCTCTTAATCGAGATGATTGCCGTTCTTGGTAAAAAGCTTTCGGAAATCTGTCAGGATATTGCAAATGAATTTGGCAGCTTCTATATGGAAGAAAGGGATTATGTTTTTTCACATGAAAAGAAGGAAGAGATATATCGTAAGCTGATGGTCGATAAACTAATTCCTGAACTGCCTTATGAAACAAAACGGATATCCTATCTGGATGGCTGCAAGATTTATTTTATGAATGGCGGTTGGGTTATAGCCCGTTTTTCCGGTACAGAACCCTTGCTTCGCATCTTCTGTGAGATGCCTGAAGAGGATGCAGCAAAAGAGGTTTGTGAACTATATGAGGAATTCCTAGAGGTACGAGAAAAGGTAACAAATTAAATAGAATTTTTTCAACAAATATGTTAATATAAGTAAAGAATGAAGATGGGTTATCTGATACAGATAACCCATTTTAACGATAAGTGGCTATTTTATATAGTATTTTAAAGTAAGAATAAAAACGGCAGGAATTTTACGGGGGGATTTATGAGAAAACAGGTTTCTTTACGAAGACGTCTATTGTTCATGGTGGTAGCATTCTGGATGCTTCCGGTTCTATCAATCTATTCCTTTATGACCTTATCTTATCGCAATGATATCATTGAGAAAACCACAGTTTTGATGGAAGAGAGCTTGAAGAACTTCACCTTTTTTAATGCACAGCGAATTGAGGAGGCGATTGATGCTTCAAAAAACACCTCCTATGAACAGATCATTGAGAAAGCCTGGCAGAAATATCAGAAGGGATATTTTACAAGAACGGAATTATACCGGGAGATAACCGGTAACTTAACCAGTAAATTCTATAATAATAATCGTTTTGAAATTGCCGTTTTTTATTTGACGGAGGAGCCGGATCGGATTTATTACACAAAACAAAAGAAGAATAATTATATTGATATCTATAAGAATGAGGTAGCTAAAGAAGCACATAAGATATCCTTACAGAATACCTCTGATGCACAGGTGAGAGTTATTAATGGAAGGATCTATGTCATAAGAAATCTTTATACCTTACGTAATTACACAAAGTTTGGAACCTTGATTTTGGAGCTGGATAAGGATAAGTTAATTGATGGTATCTCCTTAAATCGAAATTATGAATTAGCCTTTTACATCAATGACAATGAATCTTTAATCTCATATAATAAACAGCTATTGCAGGAGGAGCAGAGCAGCATCCTAAGGAAGGTATCCTCCTATTATTCTACGCAGGTAAACCGTAAGGTATTGAGGGTGGAGGAACAAATCTATACCGGTTTAATCTACCAGCAGAAATTCGATGATTTCCATTTTGGAGCAATCCTTGTTGCAGATGAAAATGTGATCTATTCTGAGCTAAACCGCCTTTATGCTGTAATGCTTATCATCATGCTTATCTGTATACCTATCTTTATCTACATGCTTTATTTTGTTTCTCATCATATTTCCAGACCAATGGGTAGAATGATTGATGCTGCAAGGACGCTGGAAAAAGGTGATATCGGTATGCAAATTGCAGGAGAACCCATGCCGAATAGAGAATTTGATGTGCTGCAGGTTTCCTTTAACCAGATGTCCTCCGAGATTAAATACCTCTTTGATTATGCCTATAGTGAGAAATTAGCTAGAAAGGATGCTAAAATTATTGCTCTGCAATCGCAGATTAATCCGCATTTTCTCAATAACACTCTGGAAATGATGAACTGGCAGGCACGAATGGCAGGGGACATTACAGTTTCCAAAATGATTGAGGCTTTGGGAACCTTATTAAACTATAGCATGGATCGTTCCAATAAAAAGATGATTAACCTTGCGGAGGAGCTGCGCTGTGTAGATGCCTATTGCTATATTATATCCATGCGTTTTGGAAAACGCTTAGTGATTGAAAAGGATGTGGATGAGACCATGCTTCAGATTCAGGTTCCGCAGCTGATCCTTCAGCCCTTGATTGAAAATGCTGTTGTGCATGGAGTAGAAACAGTTAAAAGTGGTGCCATTCGCATTAAAATCTTTAAGGATGAGGATCGTGCCCTTCTTCAGATTATTAATACCGGTAAAGATATGACAGAAGAAGATAGAAAAAGAGTTCAACGTATCCTTGACGGAAAACAGAATCTGGAAGAGAAATCGAAGCATGAATCACTAGGAATCTATAATGTAAATGAAAGAATTAAGCTTATTTACGGCGAAGAATATGGCCTGACGATTCAGCCAATTGGGTCAGGTGAAACTGCATCAACAATAACCCTGCCCTTAGAATTTGATCCTGATGCCTCTGACACCAAAAAACCAAATTTGATTTGGAATAGGACGGACGAGAGAAGCTGAAAGCATCTGTAAGAAAGAGAATTGAATTAACAGATATGAGTGTCGAATCATATGAATTCGTGGGGATAAAAATAATTGACAACTAATTTGGCTTATTTTGCCATTAGAATGGCAAGATTAAACAAATAATATCAAGTTGGGTTAAAGCAATTTAGTAATAATGCAACTATAATATAAGTGTACCAAAAGAAATGGGATGTCTCTTTTGAGAACATATTATATTTTAAGGAGGATTCATTTTATGAAAAAATTGAAACAAGTATTATCCGTTATCGTTGTATTTGCTTTGATGCTATCCTTAACAGCTTGTGGCAACAAGCCAGCAGCAAATAGCACAGAGACAAGTCAGACAGAAGACCCAGCAGTTACCGAGGCACCGAGTACGGATGTAGCTCCAACAGAAGCAGAAGCTAAAAACCCTGTAACCCTGATGACCGTATCCATGTATGGCGGAACAGATGCGAATGCAGGAAACTATCAAGCAATTAATGAACAGTTCATGACAGATTACCCTTACATAACGATTGAAGATGATTCACAATCAGCTGACCAGGACTGGAAGACTAAGATAGCAGCAGATTTTGCAGTAGGAAATGAACCGGATGTAATCCAATATTTTACCGATGCAAATGCAAGTGACGTTTTAGCAGCAGATAAATTTGTTACTGTTGAAGAGATTAAAGCGGAATATCCTGAATATGCAGGTGACACACTTGATTCTGCACTTGCAGCAGCAGCTAATCCTGACGGCGTTCAAAGAGCAGTTCCTACCACTGGATATTGGGAAGGTTTATTCTGTAACAAGGACTTATTTGATAAATATGGCTTAGAGCTTCCTACTGATTGGGATAAGATGTTAAAGGCAATCGAAGTATTTAAGCAGAACGATATCGTTCCGATCGCTGTTTCCTTAAATAATGTTCCTCATTACTGGATCGAGTTCTTAATGCTTTCTGCAGCTGGTGCAGATGGATACAAAACTGTTCCAACTTCAGCTCCAGAGGATTGGTGCAAAGGTCTTGATATGTTCAAGACATTAAGAGATCTGGGCGCATTCCCGGTTGATACAGATACCATCGATAATGATTTCGCTGGCGAAATGTTTAAGAATAAAGAAGCTGCTATGCAGTTAGATGGCTCCTGGTATCTTGGTGGTATTCCGGATCAGGATAACACTGTATTAGTAACCTTCCCTGTAATTGCAGGTGGTAAGGCTCAGGCAGGCAGCATGGTTGGTGGTATTTCTTCCGGTTTCTATATTACAAAGAAAGCATGGGAAGATCCGGACAAGAGAGATGCAGCTGTTAAATTTGTTATGACTCATACCAGCTCAGCTTCTGTTCAGATATACTGGAACGGTAACGGCCAGGCAGCAACAACAGTTAAGGCAGTTGATAACATGACACCACTTGGTATTTCCGGTATGGATTACAGCCAGGCAGCTACCAGCATCAGCGCTCCTACAGATTCCCGAATCAGCCAGGAAGCTTACAACACTTTAGTTGCAGGTATCGTTGATGTATCCACCGGTGCGAAATCCTCCAAGGATTTATTGGATGAAGTATTATCAATTAATGCAAAATAGTTAGATTTATCAGGGAGGGGGTCTTCACCGGCCCTCTCCTAATTATATAAGATGAGCTGACGTACGCCAAAGCGGTGTAAATTTCTTTGTGATAGGTTTAGAAATAGGAGGCTGTACACAGCTTCACTTATCACGAATATAGGAAGGGCGAGAAAATTATGCTTTATAAGAAAAAATTACCTTTACTTATATTTCTGATACCAGGCATGCTATTGATGTTGATATTCTTATTTGAACCATTTCTTGAGAATATTGTTAACAGCTTTTATGACATGAAATCAGTGATAAGATTGCCGGGACAGGAATGGACATTTCTTGCATTTGATAATTATAAGAAGCTTTTTAGTGACCCTAAAATAAAAATTTCAGTCTTTAACTCCTTAAAGATGATGATTTTGGCAGTGGTATTTCAGGTTGGAATAGCATTTGTGCTTGCTGTTCTGGTTAGCCTGATTCGAAAGGGACAGCATATTTTTAGAACAATATATTTTTTCCCGATTGTTATTTCTGCAACTGCCATAGGTCTATTATTTCAACTATTTTATAATTATAAGGGCGGAATGCTGAATCAGCTAATGAAAGTTCTCGGGGTTCCTGCAGTCAACTGGCTTTCCGTTGAAAATGCATTCAAAATGGTATCAGTACCAATTATCTGGAGCTATGTTGGCTTTTATTTTGTAATTATTCTGACTGGCTTAAATGCCATCTCAGATGACATTTATGAAGCCGCCGCAATTGACGGATGTACAAAATTTAAACAGGTATTTTACATCACAATTCCACTCATTCGAGGTGCAATGACTACCTGTGTTACCTTGGCTGTCACAGGTGCGTTAAAGGTATTTGACTTACCCTGGGTAATAGTACCGAAGGGAGCACCACAAGGAACTACTCACTTTTTGGGAACCTATATGTATGAACAGACCTTTACCATTGGTAATATCGACTACGGTTCAACGATTGCTTTTCTGATTGTTATTATGGGAGTGATTATATCAAAGGTGGTTTCAAAGATCATGAGACCAGAGGCAAATTTATAACAATTAGTAGTGGAACGGAGGTAACGATGTCTGGTAAAAAGACTAGAAAGAAAATAAAAGTATCTGATATTATTATATATATTTGTCTAATCCTCTGGGGATTAACAACTGTTTTCCCTTTTGTATGGATTATCAATAATTCCTTTAAGCCATCTAGAGAAGTAGTGAATACTTCCTTCGCGCTGCCAATACAATTTACCTGGGATAATTATTTGAACGCCTTTGATAATTTAAATATCCTTGAGGCATATAAGAATAGTCTTATTATTTCAGGAAGTGTTACCATTGGAGTAATGATACTTGCCAGCATGATGGCTTTTGCCTTGACACGATATCAGTTTCGGGGAAAAGAATTCGTCATATCCTTAATTATGGCAAGTCTTATGTTTCCGGTGTTCTCAACAATTATTCCGGTATTTAAAATGATGTCGGGCTTTAATCTGCTAAACAAATCGATCTCAGTAATTCTGCCGCAGATTGCCGGAAATTTAAGCTTCGCCGCTGTCGTTATGATAGGCTATATGAGGGATCTTCCTATTGAAATGGAAGAAGCAGCCTATATGGAGGGAGCAAATGTAAGACAGGTTTTCACAAGAATCATTGTTCCTCTTTGTAAGCCCTCCCTGGCAACTGTTGCAATTTTCTGCTTCCTTTGGTCTTACAATGATTTATTTACTCAGCTCATAATGATTCGCAGAAGAACCAAATATCCAATCTGTGCTTTGTTAAATGAAATCAGCTCCAGGTACGGTACGGACTATGGCTTGATGGCGGCTTCCATAGCAATCATTATTATTCCAGTTTTAATTGTCTACATCTTTTTGCAGAAGAATATTATTAAGGGTTTGACAGCCGGAGCTATCAAAGGATAGAATTAAGTTAAAGTTTGGAGAGAAAATTAGGGGTGGATTATGTATAAGGTTGTTGTAATTGATGATGAGCCCATAATCGTGGAAGGCATTTCCCGTATGATTGATTGGGAGCGTTTTGAATGCCGTATTGCTGCTAGTGCAAATGACGGAGTGGAGGGTACACAGATAATTCGAACACACTCACCTCATATAATAATCACAGATATATCAATGCCTGATTTGGATGGTTTATCTATGATTGCAGGGATAAAATCCGAATTCCCGGAAATGGAAATCAGTATTCTTACCGGTTATCGCAAGTTCGAATATGCTCAAAAAGCTGTAAACCTTGGAGTTACTCGGTTTTTGCTAAAACCCTCAAATCTGGAGGAGATCGAAGAAGCGATTAGGGTTATGGTAGAAAATCTTAAGGAACATGGAATAATGCCAACGGATAACGTAAGAGAACCTTTGGTAGAGGAAGAAAAGCTGGATACGGAAGCTAGTAACTTTATCGTGAACAATGCCATTAAATACATAGAGAAAAATTACCCTCATAAGATAACCTTGTCCGAAGTGGCGGAGAAAACCTATGTGAGTCAATGGCATTTGAGTAAGCTGTTAAACCGTCATCTGGGGCAGAACTTTTCGGAGATACTTAACAATATCCGTATCAAAGAAGCCCAAAAATTACTGCGAGACCCTTCCTTAAGAATTGGTGATATTGCAGAAAAGGTAGGCTTCATGGATATGGCTCATTTTTCTAGAGTGTTCAAAAAGAGCATGGGTATATCTGCAAATGAATATCGTAATACGATTTCACAAAAGGATATAGAGATACATACATGATGAGTTGGAAGACCGATTCACTTGTCCAAAATATAATAAAGCGAGTGTGATTCCAGTGAATTTTTTTAGAGGCATTAAGGTAAAGCTTTTCCTGGCTTTTTTAATACCTGTTCTATTCATCGTAGCACTTGGTATCATTTCCTATCGGAAGGCATCCTATGGTATTGTGACAAATTATGAAAAGGCAATGCAGGAAACGGTAGATGCTACGGCAAAGTATTTCAATTTGGGTTTTCAGTCAATCGCAGCAACAGCAAACCAATTATCGGCAGATGATAATATGCAGGACGTGAAAGAATATGGTTCTTACAAAAATATACATAAGTCAATTATAGCAAAATTAGCAGCAGATCGATTCATGAGTAATATACACATTTTCTCAAAGCTTGGTGTGGCAATATCTTCGAAGACAGGAGCTCTAAAGAAGGATATTTTTACAGGTTTTGAGACCTCACAGGAGGGAAAGCTCCTATCCGAAGATCAGGATTACATCTGGGTCGGTAAGCACCCTTATCTGGATTCCAGTTTTAAGACGGATTCCAGTAAATATAGCTTATCTATTATTCAAAAGATAAAAAAGACCAGCGGATTTTCGCAGTCCGGGAAAGAGGTCATGGGGTATGTAGTCATTGATATTACACCCGGAGCTGTAACAGATACACTGCAAAGTTTTCAATGGGGGGATGGGAGCATCAGTGGCTTTCTAACTTCGGATGGACGGGAGATTAACTCTTTGTCCAAAGAGAATACGATCTTTTCATCACTGCCCATTTATAAGGATATAACAGCAAAGGCTCTCACCAAGGGTTATGATTATATTGATTATCAGGGAGAAGCTTATCTGTTTCTATATTCCAGAATTGATACCTCGGGTTCTATGATCTGCGGACTGATTCCAAAAGCATTAATTACGAAGCAGGCTGATGATATTAAATTAATTACAATGCTATTAGTAATCGTTGCTTCCTTGATCGCAATATTAATTGGTACATTCATGGCTACCGGAATCGGAAATGCAACAAAGCAAATGGTATCAGTTATTAAAAAGGCATCAGCAGGCGATTTGACCTCCATTATTCATTTAAGACGAAGAGATGAATTGTCCTATTTGGCGCAGCATTTGAATCACATGCTGCAAAGTATGAGAATGTTAATGGAAAAGATCACTCGGGTCAGTATGAATGTTACCGGCTCCTCCACAGAGGTGAAGGGTTCTGCACAAGACTTTTTCGAAAAGGCGAAGGAAATTAATCTTGCAATTGAGGAGATTGAGAAAGGAATGGAGCATCAGGCAGCGGATACGGAGAGCTGCCTCAAACAAATGAGCATCCTTTCAGATAAGGTAACCAACGTAAATAATAACACCAGCAAAATAGAAATGATTGCAGAGACCACGAAGAGTACTTCTGAGGAAGGAATTCTTCTGATTCAGGAATTAAGCCGGAAATCTCAGGCAACCACTGATATTACTCATTCGGTAATTCAAAATATTGAAATACTGAAAACAGAGTCACAATCGATTTCTGATATTCTTAAGGTGATCTATGATATTGCGGAACAAACGAACCTATTATCTTTGAATGCATCCATTGAAGCAGCCAGAGCCGGTACTGCGGGAAGAGGCTTCGCGGTTGTGGCAGATGCAGTGCGAAGCCTGGCAGATCAATCTCTGGAGGCATCCAAGAAAATCGGAGATATTCTACAGACCATTCAGAGCAGAACTAATACTACCTTTTTATCCGCTAAAAACGCTGAAAAGATCGTAGAACAGCAAGATGAGACTCTGGAAAAGACCATTCTGGTATTTCATGAGATAAATCATGGGGTTGAACATCTAGCTGTAACCCTGCAGGGAATATCCCTGGAAATTAATGAGATGGAGCAGGCGAAGAATAGTACCTTGCAAGCAATGACGGATATTTCTGCAGTAGTCCAGCAAACTGTAGCTGCCACGGAACAGATTAATACCGCAGCAAACAACCAGTTTTCTGCGGTACAACAGCTAAACAAAACAGTGGAAAGGTTGGCAGCGGACACAAAAGAACTGGACGCGGCAACGCTTTTGTTTCGCGTATAAGAGGGTATATTAGAGCTGATAGCTAGTTTTATGAATTGAATTTACAAGTAAATATAGTTCATGATTTTAATTGTCCGGTAAAAAGCACATATTTATGCAAGGGCATATTAAAGTGAAATCAGATAAGGATTAAGTTTTCGATTTGTAGGAATCTTAGTCCTTTCTCTTTTTATGCTATTTTTAATTAATTTATAGATACGAAGTTTTACATCAATATTCGTATAGGATGTTCCCTTGGAATATGATATAATAAAACCCACAACGAATGAGTTTAATTTTAATAGCACTATAAGGGGATTACGATGGATAGATCAGAGGAAAAAGTGAATTTTAATGAAATGAATTTGTATGTTCGATTTGTGCAGTTTGCAATTGGAGATGAAACATATTATTTACCGTGGCGAATTTTATATGATAATTTCTTGATTTTTGTAGTAAAAGGACAAATTACTCTTAAGTTTGAATCAGGTGACATCATTATACATAAAGATGAGATATGTATTATACCACCCTTTTTAAAGAATCGTCTTTGTGTAGATAAAGATAATTATTGTGAGTATTATGGAGTTCATTTTGATTATTTTTATGATGATTCAGAAAGTTTTAATGAGGATGTCTACATTCCTGAAAACCTGGGTCTTATAAAACAGGAAATATTAGAAATGCCGATTGATGATAAACTAATTAAAAGGAATGTATATAAACTGGAAGATATTCAATTCCCACAAAAAATATCGATAAAGAAAAATGTTGCATTTAAAGAGCTACTAGCAAAGTTATTGTTACAATTTCAGGAGAAATCTTTTGGTCATGAGATAATTGTAAGATCAATCTTTTATGAAATTATGTATATGATAATTAATGAGATCAATGATACTGTTGATATGTCAGAAAATTCTTTTAATATATTTCGATATATGCAAAGCTTCACAAATGATTATGAAAAGCAGATAGATGTAACTAAGATTGCATTAGAATATGGGATGTCTCCAAGAAAATTCAGAAGTATATTCAAGAAAATCTATTCCACCACGCCAAAGGAATATTTGATTGAACATAAAATGCAAAAAGCAAAAGAATTACTCAGTACTGGAAAGTATAATGTTGGGGAAGTTGCTTATATGGTAGGATATGATGATATCTTTTATTTCAGTAAACTATTTAAGAAAAAGATGGGAAAATCGCCAAAGAACTTTATGAATAAGGAGGATACTCTATCTTAAGAATGCTGAGATAGGATAATATAATAGCAAATGATATTTAAGAGCTTGTTAGGATGTTTCATGAAACATCTTAAATGAGCTCTTTTTTGATCCCATCTATTTGTATCCTATGTCAAAAAGTACAAAAAGTTAAACTGTATGTACATGTAACTATACAAATTGCTGTGATACAATGTCCATGGTATACCAAATAGTATAAATATCAAAATATTATACTTACTTTTAAGCAATTATTATTTTATTAGGAGGATTTTATGAATACTAAGTTTAAGGTAAAACTGATGGCATTTTTACTAGCATCAACAATGATACTAACTATGACAGCGTGTTCAAAGGGAGAAGGAAATGAAAAAGAAACTGAAGTTTCACAAAATGATAGCAATAGTGAAGTGACAGAATCTACCGTATCAGATCCAATGGAAAAGTATCAAGAACCTGTTACTATAACAACGGTAATTAGCCTTGATGACACGATGCAGGCAATGCTAGGAGTTAATAGTGACATTGGTACGAACAATAATTGGTACAAAGGTTTAAAGGAAGATTTAGGGATTCAAGTTGAAAATATATGGTCTGTACCAGCATCCCAATATCAGGATAAATTAAACGCTCAAATATCAGCGGATGACCTACCGGATTTATTTTTAGTTACACCGGATCAATTGAAAGGTCTGGTGGATAATGGCATGGTTATGGATTTGACAACTGTTTTCCAAAAATACACAACTGATTTTACAAAGCGTATGATGGATGAAGATAACAAAGTAGCATTAAGTCAGGGAACCTATAATGGAAAGCTTATGGCACTACCGAATGTTAGCGGAAATCATGATGCAGTGCCCATAATGTGGATACGTAGAGACTGGCTTGAGAAGGTTGGTAAGGATATACCTACGACAATTGATGAGTTGGAAGAAGTTGCTTTAGCCTTCGTTAATGAAGATCCAGATGGTAATGGAGTAAAGGACACTTATGGTATTGCACTATCAAACGATCTTTACTCTAATGGGTTGAGTGATATGACTGGCATTTTAGAAGGATTTGGAGCACATAATGGTTGGGTCGATGTTGATGGAAAAGCAGCATATGGATTAATACAGCCAGAAGTAAAGACAACCTTGGAGAAAATGGCATCATGGTATCAAAAGGGAATTATAGATAAGGAATTTGTGGCAAAAAACTCAGGAAAAGTAGCTGAAGATATTATTGCAGGTAAAGTGGGTATTACCTTTGGACAACATTGGAATGCTTTTTGGCCTTTTCAAGATGCAAAGAACTTAAATATGGATGCTGATTGGCTCCCCTGCCCGATACCATCTGCTACCGGTCAGAAAGCACAAGTTATGGTAGGAAATAGTGCAGCACAGTTTTTTGCGGTGAACGTAAACTGCAAAAATCCAGAGGCAATTATAAAGATGTATAATTATTTTTATCAAAAGGATTGCGCTTTGTCAGAAGATTATGATCCTACTTTCCATATTTCCAGTTCTCTTCAAATGGAACATCCGGAGCAGTCTTTTGTATGGGCACCTATGAAAACCTTCTACGCACAACAAAACTTATATATTTATCGCGGAATCAAAGCCTATCTTGACGGTGATAAAACACAACTTGATAATGCATGGGTATCTGATAATGTAGGAATGATTGAATCCTATTTAGATGATTCGGTAACGAATGTTTCAGCCTACTCTAGTTATATATGGAGCGGACCGGAAGGAGCTTTCTCGGTAGTTGATACCTATGAACAAAATGATCAAAGACTACAAAATATGTACATATTGGGAAATACAGACGGAATGTTAATGTATAATGTTTCGTTAAGTCAATTAATATTAGAGAATTTTACGAGGATTATCTATGGAGAATCAGATATTTCTTCCTTTGATGATACTGTAAGCGACTGGAAAATGCTTGGAGGAGATCAGATTACTCAAGAGGTTAATGACGTTTTAGGAAAATAGTTAATTATTAACCCTTTTTGATATCTTGCTGGTACTCATATTTATTCTCAATTATATAAGTAAGGAAGGTTGTAATATGCACAAACAGGCAATTGGCTTCAGCAAATGGATTGATCTTCGTAAGAATTTAAAAAAGCAATGGATTCTACATGCCATGCTTCTTCCAATGGTTGTATTTTTACTTATTTTTTCGTATTATCCAATGACAGGAATTGTCATAGCTTTTGAGAAGTTTAATCCAAAACTAGGATTTTTCAACTCACCTTGGATTGGATTAGACAATTTTAAATATATCTTAAAGATGCCAAATACAAAGCAAGTACTTTTCAATACAATTTATATTGCTTTCTTGAAGATGGTATTTGGCTTGGCGGTTCCGATTGCTTTTGCTATTTTATTAGATTTGGTAAAAAGATCGTCCTATAAGAGAGTGATACAGACAATCATATACATTCCATACTTTCTATCGTGGGTAATATTAGCTGGAATTCTAAATGATGTATTATCTCCATCGACCGGTATTGTAAATCAATTGTTAGGTTTTTTGGGAATGGATTCTGTATTTTTCCTTGGTGATGCAAAGATCTTTCCTTACGTCTTAGTAGTAACAGATGTTTGGAAAGGATTTGGATACGGAACGATAATATATCTTGCCGCGATTACGGCAATTGATTCCGGATTGTATGAAGCGGCTAAAATTGATGGAGCAAATCGGTTCAAACAAGTGTTGCATGTTACTTTACCAGGACTTTTGCCGACAATTATTCTTATGGCTACGTTAAGCCTCGGGAATATATTAAATGCGGGATTTGAGCAAGTATTAAATCTATATAATGCTAATGTTATGAGTACCGGAGATATTATAGATACCTTTGTATATAGGATAGGTTTACAGAGTAACCAGTACGGGATAGCCAGTGCAGTAGGCTTGTTTAAATCCGTTGTTTCCTTTGCATTTATCTCTGTGGGCTACAGGCTGGCATATAAGTTTGCCAATTATCGAATTTTTTAGAGAGGAGCAGATAGAATATGCAAAGTAGAAAAGAAAATCACAAAATAAAAGATGGCAGCAAAGCTTTTGACATAATAAACTATATATTCTTAGCATTAATTGCAGGTATCTGTTTGCTACCTATAATTAATGTACTCGCCATTTCTTTCTCTAGTTCGGCAAAAGCAGGCGCTGGCTTGGTAAAGCTCTGGCCATTGGATTTTAATATTTTGTCCTATAAATATGCTTTAACTAAACCGCAGTTTTTGATATCTCTAACAATATCATTAAAAAGGGTCGTTTTAGGACTTATCATTAATATGGCATGTACCATATTTACAGCATATCCATTATCGAAATCTTCGAAGGAACTTTCCGGTAGAAATATCTATGCCTGGTTCATGTTCATTACAATGATCTTTTCAGGCGGTTTAATACCTCAGTTTATGGTAATCAAAGAAATGGGGTTAATGAATTCTATTTGGTCATTAATACTTCCTGGCGCGATTCCTGTATTTAATGTTCTTATATTAATGAACTTTTTTAAGCAGCTACCAAAGGAAATCAGTGAATCAGCCTTTGTGGATGGAGCAGGTCACCTCACCATATTATTCAAATTGTATTTACCTTTATCACTTCCGTCTTTGGCAACACTTACTCTATTTATTGTAGTAGGCCATTGGAATGAGTGGTTTAGCGGAATGATTTATATGAGTTCTCCTGAAAAATATCCTTTGCAGACCTACCTGCAATCAATCATAGTAGTGAGGGATTCTTCTACATTGGCCAGCGCTTCGAAAGAAACATTAGAAATGTTAAGCACCGTGTCGGATAAAACATTAAAATCCGCTCAGATTTTTATAGCAGCAGCACCTATACTAGCTGTGTACCCGTTTGTACAAAAATACTTTGTTAAGGGTCTTACCGTAGGAAGCGTAAAAGGGTAAAGGTCAGTAATACGAAAGGAAAAACAAAAATGAAAAAATATGATATAGCAGCTTATGTATGGCCAGCTTATTCTGGAGATGAAAGCCGAACTAAAATGTTTTGGCCTGAGGGAATGGGAGAATGGCAATCAGTAAAAAATGCAGAAAAGAAATATCCGGAACACAACTGGCCTAGAAAGCCTTTATGGGGATATGTTAACGAAGCTGATCCTAAGGTTATGGAGATGCAGATTAATGCTGCTACAGAACACAATGTAAATGTTTTTATTTATGACTGGTATTGGTATGATGGACGACCATTTCTTGAGAATTGTCTAAATGACGGATTTTTAAAAGCTCAGAATAATGAAAAGATGAAATTCTATTTAATGTGGGCAAATCATGATGTAAATCACACCTGGGACATCAGATTATCTGACATAGATGAAAGTATAATATGGAAGGGTGCTGTTGACCGTCAGGAATTTGAAATTATATGCCACAGAGTAATAGAAAAGTATTTTAAAAAACCGAATTATTATCAAATTGATGGGGAACCGGTTTTTCAGATTTATGATATTCCTAATTTATTAGCAGGACTTGGTGGGGAGCATAATACAAGAGAAGCACTAGCTTGGTTTCGGGAAGAAACCATAAAGGCAGGCTTTAAAGGGTTGCACCTGCAGCTTACTCTTTGGAACAAAGATGTATTAAATCTATCAGGGCTGGACAGCAATGCATCTGAATTTGGAAATGATGTCTGTGAAAAATTAGGATTTTCCAGTATGACACATTATCAGTTTGTACATTTTACTAACATATCTAGAAGCTACCTGGATATCTTGGAGGATGTAAAAAAGGAATGGAAAGATATCGAGAGCCTTTATAACGTACCTTATTTTCCGCATATATCGGTGGGTTGGGATAATAATCCAAGATTTGCTGGATTTAGGGACATGATTATGAAGGATAATACCCCTAAGAATTTGGAACAAGGATTACTAATGGCCAAGGAATATGCAGACCTGCATAAAGAGCAGGCACCTCTGATTACCATCAATAGTTGGAATGAGTGGACAGAAACAAGTTACCTTGAGCCGGATGATCTCTATGGATATGGTTATTTAGAAGCAATTAAAAAGATATTTGGCTAAAAGATACAATATTTTTTTCTCATAAGTTATAGAGGTGCCTTATCTTGATCTGTATCAGATCTAAGGCACCTTTATTTTGTGTTATAAAACCTTTCCTTTTTTTAAATTACTTTTGCTTTTTTAAAGGAAAGGAGAAGGGCGCTTTAATGTCTGACTTACCCTGAAGGAATGAATTAGATGGACGAAAAGGTAGTGGAAGTTGTTTCCTATATATGATACAATAAAGCAAACAGCCGTTAATGTATTGCAAATTTTTTTCGTCCCATAAAGTATTACACAATACAAGACAATGCAGTGAATTAAGAACGGTTATGAAAGAAATGATTTATAGAATAAACATGTGCATGTAATAATATTAGAACGGAGAGATGAAAATGGCACAAATAATTGATGGAAAGAGAATTTCAGCAGAAATCAAGGACGAGTTAAAGGCAAAGACAGCCGAATTAAAGCAGCAGGGAATTGAAATTACTCTGGCAGTTGTCCAGGTTGGCAATGACCCAGCCTCTTCAGTCTATGTTGGCAATAAAAAGAAAGCCTGTGAATATATCGGAATTCGTTCCTTGGCTTATGAGCTGCCGGAAGAGACAACCCAGGAGGAATTAATCGCTCTTGTGGAGAAATTAAATAAGGATACCTCCGTAAATGGTATTCTGGTCCAACTTCCGTTGCCAAAGCATATCGATGAGGATACCATTATTAAGACAATTTCTCCACTAAAAGATGTGGACGGCTTTCATCCGCAGAGTGTAGGAGCGCTTAGTATAGGACAGAAGGGTTTTGTCTCCTGTACCCCAGCCGGTATTGTACAATTACTGAAACGTTCCGGTGTAGAACTGGAAGGCAAGGAATGTGTAATAATAGGAAGAAGTAATATTGTTGGTAAGCCTATGGCTCTTCTAATGCTTCGGGAAAATGCAACCGTTACAATCTGCCATTCCCGTACTAAGAATCTAAAAGAGGTTGCAAAACGTGCGGATATCTTAATTGTAGCAATCGGAAAGCCTCTCTTTGTTACAAAGGATTTTGTGAAAGAAGGTGCAGTAGTAATCGACGTTGGTATTCACAGGAATGAGCACAACAAGCTCTGCGGAGATGTTGATTATGAGGATGTATTACCCCTAGTTTCTGCTATTACCCCGGTGCCCGGAGGAGTAGGTCCTATGACCATCGCGATGCTGATGAATAACTGTGTGGAAGCGGTGCAATAAGCTTTGAAAATAAGTTCGAGCGATTAGCTTGGATAAAAAATTATAAATTTTATGGTGACTTCTTTCATAAAAGCTGATACAATGTTGTTGCTACAGAGATTTGCTGAATTAGCAGCAGATTTCGAGACGATCGTTATGTGAATACATGAGATCAATAGAACTGCTATGACAAAACAATCATCCTTTGTCATGATATCTATTTTGAATTAGGATATCATGACTTTTTATTGATAATAATCAAAGTAGTTTACAGAGTTATTTCATAGAAGAATGGAGATTTATATGAACATATTTTTTGTTTCTCTGGGGTGCGACAAGAATCTTGTAGACAGCGAGAATATGCTTGGTATCCTGCATGAAAATGGATATCGAATTATCAATGAAGAAGATAAAGCAGACATTATCATAGTGAATACCTGTTGTTTTATCAATGATGCGAAGCAGGAGAGTATCCAGACCATCCTAGAAATGGCTGAGTATAAAAAGGCAGGCTCCTGTAAAGCACTCATCGTAACCGGATGTCTTGCTGAGCGTTATAAGGACGAAATCTTAAGTGAAATCCCTGAAGTGGATGCCTTGCTTGGAACCTCTAGTTTTGATGGAATCATGAAGGTGGTAGAGGGAATCCTGGACGGAAAGCAGCAGGCTGTATTCGAGGGCCTGGATCGACTTCCAAGTGTTAGTGGGAAACGAATGCTTACCTCCGGCAGCTATAGCGCATATCTTAAAATAGCAGAAGGCTGCGATAAGCATTGTACCTATTGTATTATTCCCCAGGTACGTGGTAATTTCAGAAGTGTTCCAATGGATGCCTTATTAAAAGAAGCAAACTACCTGGCAGAGCAAGGTGTAAAGGAGCTTATCCTGGTTGCACAGGAAACAACATTATATGGAAAGGACTTAACCGGAGAGAAGGAATTACCAAAGCTGTTAAACGAGCTTTGTAAGATCGATGGAATTGAGTGGATCCGTATTCTATATTGTTATCCGGAAGAAATTACCGATGAATTGATTGAAACCATGAAAAGTCAACCGAAGATTTGCCGTTATTTAGACATTCCAATTCAGCATGCCTCAGATCGAATCCTAAAGCTTATGGGTAGGAGAACAAATAAGGCAGACTTAATAAATATAATATCAAAATTGCGGAATAATATGCCTGACATTGTCCTTCGAACAACCTTAATTACAGGTTTTCCTACTGAGACCCAGGAAGAGCATGAGGAACTGATGGAGTTTGTGCAAGAGATGAAATTTGAACGTCTTGGTGTATTCACCTATTCGAAGGAGGATAATACTCCGGCAGCTAAGCTGAAGCCACAGGTAACTGCAAAGGTTAAGAAACAAAGACAAAAGGAAATTATGAAGCTACAGCAGAGCATTGTATTTGACCGTACTGCATCCTTAGAAAGTAATACCTATGATGTTTTGGTAGAAGGTAAGATTGCGGATGAGGATAATGTATATATTGGCAGAACCTATATGGATGCTCCTAATGTGGATGGCTTCATCTTTATTAACTCGAATTATGAATTGATCTCCGGTGATCTTGTAAAGGCTACTGTAACCGGTGCAAAAGGCTATGATCTGTTAGGAGAAATCGTGCACTGATTGCCATAAATAGTGACTGTGCACTGTAAAATAATAAAAATAAAGTCAGTGCCGTAATAAGGCAGAATGGAGAAACTATGAATTTACCGAACAAAATCACGATTTTTAGAGTAATCATGATTCCAATCTTTCTTGTATTTATGTTAATTCCAGGCATACCTAATGGAAAGTATATCGCTGCAGCTATTTTTATTATTGCTGCTTTAACTGACTTATTGGATGGTTATCTTGCCCGTAAATATAATTTAATCACCAACTTCGGAAAATTTATGGATCCTCTTGCGGATAAGCTTCTGGTCTCCAGTGCCCTCATTTGTTTTGTTCAATTAGAATTAGTACCTGCTTGGATCGTTATTATCATTATAGCAAGAGAATTTATCATCAGTGGTTTTCGATTGATTGCATCGGATAATGGTGTTGTTATCGCTGCCAGCTGGTGGGGGAAAGTAAAAACGAATGTGCAAATGATCATGAGTGTTTTATTGATCTTTCATTTGGATTTTTATGTTTTCCATGTATTAGAGCAAATCTTTATCTATTTGTCTGTAATCTTAACTGTAGTTTCCTTAATCGACTATATGATAAAGAATAAAGGTATTTTAAAGGATAATCATTAAAAACTGAGAATTATCATTTAATTCTCATAAGTATATGAACTGAGCTTTTATGAACTGAGCTTTGAACCAGAGAAACACTATTTGATCTACATTCTTATTATAATAAGTGAATCAGCAGGCTGATTCAACTTGTTTAAAAATGTATGAAAGGATAGTGTTTTTCAGATATTAATGAGTGTATCACGCCACACCCTTGGCGGACGGGAGGATTTATGGTTGTAGAATTAATTAGTGTAGGAACAGAGCTTTTATTAGGAAACATAGTGAACACAAATGCGAACTATCTTTCATTAAAGTGTGCAGAATTAGGCTATTCCCTGTATTACCAGATTACAGTAGGGGACAATGACAACAGATTATGTGAGGTATTAAAATCCTCCCTGGAGCGTTCTGATATTGTGATTTTAACAGGAGGCCTTGGACCAACTCAGGACGATATGACAAAGGAGTCCGTTGCGAAGGTATTTGGAAAAGAACTTGTGATGGATGAGACCTCCAGAAAAAGAATCGAAGAATATTTCCAGTTCCGATTCAAGGGAAACTCTTCGAATCAGGTAGTAACACAAAATAACTGGAAACAAGCTCTAAAAATTGACGGCTGTATTGTACTTGACAATGACAATGGTACAGCACCGGGTTACATTGTAGAGGAGAAAGGGAAAACCGCAATTCTGTTACCAGGCCCACCTTCTGAGATGATACCCATGTTTGAAACCCATATCATCCCTTATTTGCAAAAGAAGCAGAACAAAGTCTTCATCTCCTCCATGGTTAAAATCTGCGGTGTTGGTGAAAGTAAAGCGGAGACTGATATCCTAGATTTAATAGAGCAGCAGACGAATCCTACCATTGCCCCTTATGCAAAGAATGGGGAGGTACATTTTCGTATAACAGCAGCAGCTGATTGCGAGGAAGAGGGCAGGAAGCTAATCGCACCTGTTTTAGCGGAACTGTATCAGCGATTTGGTGATAATATTTATTCGACCGAAGAAAGTGAAACCCTGGAATCAGTAGTAGTGAAGCTGCTTAAGAAGCATGATTTGACGGTAGCAACAGCGGAATCCTGTACCGGCGGATTGTTAACCGGTAGGCTGGTAAATGTCCCTGGTGTATCAGGACTATTAAATGAAGGTATTATCACTTATTCTAATGAAGCAAAGATGAAATATCTTGGTGTGAAAGCAGAGACTTTGAGAGATTATGGTGCGGTAAGTGAGCAGACAGCACGCGAAATGGCAACTGGTGTTGCTGCAGCCTCCGGTGCATCGACATCGATTGCTATTACGGGGATCGCAGGACCTGAGGGTGGAACTCCTGAGAAGCCCGTTGGACTTGTATATATTGCTTGTCTGGTCAAAGGTGAAATTACTGTAAAGGAATATCATTTCAAGGGTAATCGGCATAAGGTAAGAGAGCTCAGTGTAATCTATGCTCTGGATTTGTTAAGAAGAGGACTTCTTCAGTAATAAATACAAATGTTATAAGACTATATTTACTTCAACATTGTTCCCAAATTGCAAAATAACAAAAAATTGTACTCATAATAACATAAGATTGACACAGTTATATCCTATTTTAAAATTACAAGAGATTGGATTAAAAGATAATCACTTCCAGTACAGATTACAGTTTAATTCACTTTTGGAAAGATAAGGATTCTTTTAGATTAATTGTGTAAATGTCAAGACGGCTAATGGAGGTTATTATGAAGCAATTTAGTAAAGTACTAATTATGATGTTTGTGCTGGTTGGAATGTTACTTCTTACCGGATGTGATAAAATTAACTTTTCAACCTTTGATGGATCGAAAACCGAAACAAGTACAGAGATCACACCAACAGATCAGACCTCGAATAGTTCAAAAGTTGAAAATGATAATACTGAGGCCGAGGTTACAAAGGATAATGCAAGTAAACCATCTGAGAATGCGGAGTCTCCAAATCAGGTAAACAGTGCATCACCAACACCTTCCTTAATTCAGCCTACAGAGAATATTGATCTTTCCGTATATACGGTAAATGCAAATTCAGGTGATGTTGAACCAGTAACAGCAGCCATCCCAAAGAGCAGTGATTTAAGTCCAACCTTAATCGTGGATACCGTAGTAGAATCCCTAGCGGATCAATCCATTATCATAGGAATTAAGGATGTTACTACAAAGGAAGATATCGTTATTGTAAACTTTACGAAAGATAATCCACCCTCAAAAAACTTGGGATCAGGCTATGAAGGAGCAATATTGGATGCTTTCGCACAAAGTCTCTTAGATAATTTGAGCGATTATCACAAAATAATCTTCCGCATTGATGATAAAGCATACACAAGTGGTGCTTATGAATATGGTATTGATGAGGTTTACTTACAGGAGAAGCCTTGATTATTTTTGGAAATGAGATCCCTGCGCCGCATGATAATAAGTAGAAATTACAAGTACAAGAGGAAGCAGCAAAATGATTCACTTGTCCAATGTCAAATAGAAGCTGCGTCATTAACGAGACGCAGCTTTCTTTGTATAGCAGATAAAATAAACTACCTGCTATGCAGGTAAGTTCCCGATTAGCTTTAGCTTCAAGTAAAAAAACTCCTATGATAAAATGAATGTGGGTTTCGCCAGCTCACAAACAAAATACATAGGAGGTATCCCTGATGGATATGAATACATTAGCACATACAACGTGGGAATGCAAATATCATTTAGTTTTTGCACCCAAATATCGGAGGCAAGTAATATACGGAAAACTAAAACAAGATGTAGCAGATATTTTAAGTACACTCTGCAAAAGAAAAGAGATAGAAATTATAGAAGCAGAGTGTTGCAAAGATCATGTCCATATGTTAGTAAGAATACCACCGAAATATAGTGTGTCGGAGATAATGGGATATTTAAAAGGAAAAAGTTCGCTTATGATATTTGAAAGGCATGCGAATCTAAAGTATAAGTATGGGAACAGGCATTTCTGGTGTAGAGGGTATTATGTTGATACAGTAGGGAAGAATGCCAAGAAAATACAGGAATACATTCAGAAACAGTTGCAAGAAGACATGATAAATGACCAGCTCACACTGAATGAATATATAGACCCGTTCACGGGTGAGCCGGTAAAAAAGAGCAATAAATAGCCCCTAATAGGGGAGCTGATAAACTAAGCCATAGGAATATCCCAAGGGGATAGCAAGGCTTAGGAGGCAATAAAGTAGCCCTTTAGGGCAAGCCCAAGGATAAAGTGCAGCTGGCGAAATCTTCAGTGCGCCTCCGGGCGCAAGCAGGGAAAATCCCCTTATAGGGGGATAGCAAACCACCGGCTTAGCCGGTGGTCATGATTATAACAGTTCCTGAATATACCGTGAAATGTAATTGTTATTTTGTAATATGAGATGAATTTCTTTACCCTATTTCATGTGTTTTATGATGTTGCGTATTATATATAGTAAAGTTATATTCGACAATTGGGTAATTTTATGATATCTTATTTAAAGTAAAAAAAATGGTTTAAAGTAAAAATCAATATGCTAAATAGGTTCTGGTTAAATACAATGCGATTAGATATACTAACAAGAGCATCTGTTTTGTATGAAAAATATATTAACCTATTATATTTGTTACGAGGAATTCCATAGACAGTGTAAAGCAAATAGATTTATAGATCATATTAGATAGATTAAAATAAGATAGAATAAAATTAGGTAGAGTAAATTTGATAAGAGTATACGATAAAAGTAAAAAAGATAGATATATACAGATGTGGAGGAAGTTATGGGTAAGGTATATGTAATTGGCGGCGGTGCAGCCGGAATGCTTGCGGCAATTGCCGCAGCCAGAAATGGGCATAAGGTCGTGCTGCTTGAAAAAAATGAAAAATTGGGTAAAAAACTTTTTATTACAGGAAAGGGTAGATGCAATCTTACGAATGCCTGTGATAAGGAAGAGTTTTTTGAGCAAATTGTTAGCAATCCCAAATTCTTATACCGTGCCTATCATTCCTTTAGTAATTATGATGCAATGAATTTCTTTGAGGAAATCGGATTGCCCATTAAAACTGAGAGAGGTAACCGTGTTTTTCCTGAGTCCGATAAATCCTCGGATGTGATTGGTGTATTAAAGCGAGAATTAGAAAGACAAGGAGTAGATATTCGTTATAAAAGTGAGGTTTCCAGAATATTAGTCAAGGATGGCAGCTTTTATGGTGTTCAATTAAAGAATTCGAGCGAAGAACTAGCTGGAGACGATGTGATCATCTGTACCGGTGGTCTTTCCTACCCTTTGACAGGCTCCACAGGAGATGGCTTCCAATATGCTAAGACCATGGGACATACTGTTACAGCTATGTATCCTTCCCTGGTTCCGATACATGTAAAAGAATCGTTTGTAAAGGATTTGATGGGCTTATCCTTAAAAAATATTGAAATTATCATTAGTGCAGGAAATAAAGCGGTTTACCGAGATTTTGGAGAATTACTATTTACTCATTTTGGTGTAAGCGGACCAGTGATCCTAAGTGCCAGCAGCTATATTATTCCTTATCTTGCAAAAAAGGAAGCGCTGGAACTTAGCATAGATTTGAAACCTGCGTTGTCGATTGAACAATTGGATACCAGAATATTAAGGGATTTTGAAGAATTCAAGAATAAACAATTCAAGAATTCCTTGGAACGCCTATTGCCAAATAAATTAATTGATGTTATCATTCGACTTAGTAATATTGATCCAGAAAAGAAAGTAAATTCCATTACAAAGGAAGAACGCCTTGGGTTAGCTACTCTTTTGAAAAATCTGAAGCTTCATATTACAAAACTCAGTGATTATGGACAGGCTGTTATAACAAAGGGCGGAATTAATGTCAAGGAGGTCAATCCCTCTACAATGGAATCCAAGCTTGTGAAGCATGTGTACTTTGCTGGAGAAATACTGGATCTGGATGCTCTAACCGGAGGCTATAATCTTCAGATCGCTTGGTCTACTGGGTATTTAGCTGGAAACTCGATATAATAGAGATGAATTTGATCAGCTATTTGATCAATCGTAGAAGAATAGAATAAGGTACCCTAATAGAAAGGCAGGAAATTGTAAATGTCATACTTTAATCTGGCAATTGATGGCCCTGCAGGAGCCGGCAAGAGTACCATTGCCAAAAGAATTGCTGAGAAACTTGGATTTGTTTATGTTGATACGGGCGCAATGTACCGGGCAATGGCCTTATATTTTTTAAGAAACAATATTAGCGCATCTGATAGCGAGGGTATTGAAAAGGCTTGCGGGAATGTTGATGTCACAATTGAATATAAAAACGGCGAACAACTTGTCATATTAAATGGAGAGAACGTAAACGGGCTCATCCGAACAGAAGAGGTTGGGAACATGGCAAGTAATACCTCTGTGTATAAGGCGGTACGAAATAAACTGGTGGAGCTTCAGCAGAATCTTGCAAAAAAAGAAAATGTTGTAATGGATGGCCGGGATATCGGTACTTTTGTATTACCATCTGCGGATCTTAAGATTTATTTAACAGCTAGTTCCCAGGTACGCGCAAGAAGAAGATGGCTGGAATTAAAAAATAAAGGGATCAGTGCTGATCTTGAGGAAATTGAAAGGGATATCATTGACCGCGACAACCGGGATATGAACCGGGATTTTGCTCCCTTACGACAGGCTGAGGATGCTATCTATCTTGATTCTTCTGATTTATCGATTGATGAAGTGATTGAAAAAATCATCTCCTTATATGAAAATGTTATTAAAAAATAATTTCATAGATCCAAAAAGCAGGAGGCCAAAGCCTCCAAACAGCAGGAGGCCAAAGCCTCCAAACAGCAGGAGGCTTGAAGATGAAAATTACAACAGCAAAAAGTGCCGGCTTTTGCTTTGGAGTAAAACGAGCTGTAGATTTAGTATATAAAGAGGTGGATGCTGGTGAGCATGTGTATACCTATGGTCCCATTATTCATAATGAAGAAGTTGTCGCAGATTTAAGTAAAAAAGGTGTTATCGTAGTTGAGGCACCGGAAGAATTAAAAACATTACCTGCGGGAACAATAATTATACGTTCTCATGGAGTTTCTGAGGAAATTCAAAAAGAGCTGTCTGTTTACGGTCATAAAGTAATCGATGCTACTTGTCCTTATGTGAAAAAAATACATAGGGCTGTCAAGGACAAAAGCTCGGAAGACCAGCATATCGTTATTATTGGAAATGCTGCTCATCCTGAGGTTCAAGGAATTATCGGCTGGTGTAATAGTAATCATTATGCCGATGAAAACAACGATTATACTGTGATTGAAAATGAACAGGAAGCACTTGCCTTAGATATTCCTAAGGATAGAAAGCTGTGTATTGTAGCCCAGACGACATTTAATTACAAGAAATTTCAAGATTTAGTTGAAATTATTACAAAAAAGGGTTATGATATATTTGTTTTAAATACGATTTGCAATGCCACCGAGGAAAGACAAACAGAAAGCTATCAGTTAGCAAAAGAATCTGATGCTATGGTTGTAATAGGTGGAAAAAGTAGCTCTAATACAAGAAAGCTATATGAAATCTGCAAAAAGGAATGTGAAAATACTTACTATATACAGAAACTTGATGACCTGGATTTAAGTATGTTTAAATCTTATCGAAACGTAGGTATTACAGCAGGGGCATCGACCCCAAACAATATTATCAAGGAGGTTCATACCGCTATGTCAGAGAAGAGTTTTGAACAGTTATTAGAAGAAGAGAAGGTAGTGAAAATAAGCAACGGTGATGTTGTAGAAGGAATTGTCTTGGGTGTAAAGGAAGATGAGATCATCTTAAATATAGGCTACAAGTCGGAAGGTATCATTACAAGAAATGAATATACCAATACACCAAATTTAGACTTAAGAACCGTTGTAAACGTTGGCGATGCTATGACCGCTAAGATTCTTAAGGTAAATGATGGCGAAGGCCAGGTTGCATTAACCTATAAGAGATTAGCAGCAGAAAAGGGTAACAAGAGATTAGAAGAAGCTTTTGAAAATCATGAAGTATTATCTGCTAAGGTTGCAGCGGTATTAAACGGCGGCTTAAGCGTTATTATTGACGAAGCAAGAGTATTTATTCCAGCTAGCCTTATTTCTGATTCTTATGAGAAAGATCTTGCGAAATATGCAGGTGAGAAGATTGATTTTGTTATCACAGAATTCAATCCTAAGAAGAGAAGAATTATTGGCGATCGTAAACAGTTAATCGTTGCTAAGAAAGAAATCTTAAAGAAAGAATTATTCGATAAGATTAAGGTTGGCGAGACTGTAGAAGGAACTGTTAAAAATATTACAGATTTCGGTGCATTTATTGATCTTGGCGGAGCTGATGGACTTCTTCACATCTCTGAGATGTCTTGGGGAAGAGTTGAGAATCCTAAGAAGGTATTCAAGGTTGGCGAAACTGTAAAGGCATTTGTAAAAGATATTCAGGGTGACAAGATCGCTCTTAGCTTAAAATTCGAAGGTGCTAATCCTTGGATCAGCGCTGAAACAAAATATGCAGTTGGCAATGTGGTAGAAGGCGTTGTTGCTCGTATGACTGACTTCGGTGCATTTGTTGAACTTGAGCCAGGAATTGATGCTTTATTGCATGTATCCCAGATTTCCAAAGAGCATGTTGAGAAGCCAGCTGATGTTTTAAAGATTGGACAAGAAATCACAGCTAGAGTTGTTGAATTTAATAAAGATGAGAAGAAGATCAGCTTAAGTGTTAAGGCTTTAGAAGCTCCTGAGAAAGAAGCAGAAGAAGCTCCTGTTGAAGCAACAGAAGAATAATCATAGTTCGATTTATAATACTACCGAGGAAAACTTAAAGGAGATTTGTCGTGCTGGATAGTTATGAGTCATTTAAGAAGTCCATATATGATATGACAAAGATTGATTTGAATGCTTATAAAGAGCGTCAAATGAAAAGGCGTATCGAAGCATTAGTAACCAAGCATGGTATTAATTCATTTTCTGATTATGTAATCAAACTTAAAACCGACAAAGTAGCCTTTGATGAATTCATTAATTATATTACAATTAATGTATCGGAATTTTATCGTAATCCAGAACAATGGGCTTTGCTTGAAAAGGAAGTTTTTCCTTATTTGTTTGAGCATTTTGGCAAAGATTTAAAAATATGGAGTGCAGCATGTTCCACTGGTGATGAACCATATTCTTTAGCAATGCTTTTATCAAGATTCATTCCGTTAAACCGTATTAAAATTATCGCAACTGATATTGATAAAACGGTTATGGAGAAAGCAAAGGCTGGATTTTATAATGTTAAAAGTCTGAAGGCATTGCCCCAAGAGTTTATTGATAAGTATTTTGTTAAAGTAAATGATAAAACCTATCAAATAACAGATCAGATTAAGGCCTGTGTTGAATTTAAGCAACATGACTTATTAAGAGATGCTTATCCGGCGAATTGTGATTTGATTGTTTGCAGAAATGTTTTGATCTATTTTACAGATGAGGCAAAGAATAAAATTTATTCCGATTTTCATAAGGCTTTGAAAAAAGAAGGGCTATTGTTTGTAGGCAGTACAGAGCAAATCATACAGGCTCAGCAGATTGGGTTTGGTAATTTTAAATCCTTCTTTTACAAAAAGGTATAATGATGATACAAGAAGATGCCGAGTAAATGGTGATAAAATCTATCATTTGTAAGGCATCTTCTTTCTGTTTTACATTTTCAAAAATGTGGTTGATTTTTGGTATAATATCGAGTATATTGGTTTATAGATTAGCAACTGCTAAAAAAATACTTTTAGTACAGCATTTTGGACTAACAGCGGAATGGAGGATACAATGCCGAATATGATTACTATCGCAGTTGATGCAATGGGTGGAGATAATGCACCGGCTGAGATTATCAAAGGAGCAGTTCTTGCAGTAGGCGATAAGAAAGAGATAAAAGTAGTCTTAACAGGTGATGAAACTGTCATTCGCAAAGGGCTAAGTGAGTATAATTATGACAAGGAACGTATTGAAGTTGTTCATGCTCCGGAAGTAATTACAAACTGTGAAGCACCAGTATTGGCAATCCGTCGAAAGAAGAATTCATCTATTGTTGTTGCTTGTAATATGGTGAAAAACAAAGAAGCAGATGCTTTCGTATCAGCTGGAAGTACTGGAGCGGTTCTTGCTGGAGGACAGCTTATTGTAAGTAGAATTCAAGGCGTAGAAAGACCGCCACTAGCACCATTAATTCCTACTTTAACAGGCGTATCTTTATTAGTAGACTGTGGAGCAAATGTTGATGCAAGATCTTCCCATTTGGTTCAGTTTGCCAGAATGGGTTCCATTTATATGGAGAATATCATTGGTATTAAAAATCCGCGTGTTGCGATAGTAAATATCGGAGCGGAAGAAGAAAAGGGAAATCAATTAGTAAAAGAGACTTTCCCGCTGTTAAAAGATTGTAAAGACATTAATTTTATCGGAAGCATCGAAGCAAGAGAAATTCCTAATGGTGGAGCAGATGTTATCGTTTGTGAAGCGTTTGTAGGAAATGTAATCCTAAAGCTTTATGAAGGCTTAGGAGGTGCTCTGGTGCAGAAGATTAAAACAGGAATGATGAGCACAACAAGAAGTAAAATCGGCGCATTGCTCGTCAAGCCCGCATTAAAGGAAACCTTAAAAGACTTTGATGCATCCAGGTATGGCGGCGCTCCTTTGCTGGGATTGAATGGACTGGTTGTTAAAACACATGGTAATGCAAAAAGTACAGAAGTTCGTAACTCAATTATACAATGTGTTACATTTACAGAACAGCATATTAATGATAAAATCAAGAAAAACTTAAACACCGAACAAATAATATAAAGAAGGGGTAAATTAGCATGGAATTTGAAAAGTTAGTTAAAATTATCAGCGAGGTTTTAAATGTAGACGAAGATGAGATCACAATGGATACCACTTTCGTAGACGATTTGGGAGCAGACTCCTTAGATGTTTTCCAGATTATTATGGGAATCGAAGAAGAATTCGATATTGAAATTGCAAATGAAGAAGCTGAAAATATCGTTACAGTAGCTGATGCTATTGAACAGATTAAAAATGCGATTAATTAATAAATAGGAATGATTGAAATTTATTTTCATAAATCAATGATTCCAGGTTAAGAATGATAACATAAGAATGTATGTAGAGCCCTGTGAATAAGGCTTGCCTTATCTAGGGGCTTTTCATATATTAGTTTTTAAATATAACTAATGAAGGGAGGAATCGACTAGTTTATGAAGGGACGCAAAAGAAATGAGGAAAAGCTAATTTTGCTGGAAGAAAAGATAAAATATCATTTCTCAGATCCGACTATCCTGTTGCATGCATTAACTCATAGCTCGTATGCCAATGAGATGAGATTGGATAAGGAGAAGAATAACGAACGCTTAGAATTCCTGGGAGACGCAGTACTGGAGTTGGTTACCAGTGAATATGTATACAAAGAATACGCTGATTTAACGGAGGGTGATCTGACAAAATTGCGCGCCAGTATTGTATGTGAGCAGACCTTATCCACATGCGCAAGGGATTTAAGCATTGGGCAGTTTTTATTACTTGGAAAAGGGGAGGACATTTCAGGAGGAAGAAATCGTAATTCCATTTTATCAGATGCTTTAGAAGCTGTGATAGGTGCAATTTATTTAGACGGTGGTTTTACTAATGCAAAAGAGTTTATTAAAAGCTTTATATTAGCTGATTTAAAAGGTAAGGATCTCTTTTTCGATAGCAAGACTATCTTACAGGAAATAATACAGAATGACAGCAGTAAGCAAAAACTTCGGTATAAGTTAATTTCGGAGGAAGGACCAGACCACAATAAAACCTTTACCGTTGCCGTTTGTATTGGTAATGATGAGATTGGTTATGGGACAGGTCGAACAAAAAAAGCTGCTGAGCAGGAAGCTGCTAATCAGGCAATTCTAAAGTTACAGAATAAGGGATAAGCTGGCCCTGTATCATAGCTTTACAAGTAATAAAAATTTAGGCAAGTGTAAAACAAATAGTTTTATAATTACTAAATATAAGTTAATAGATGGGGGACTATGAATGTACCTTAAAAGTATAGAAGTTCACGGTTTTAAATCTTTTGCGAATAAGATAGTATTAGAGTTTCACGATGGTATTACAGGTATTGTCGGACCAAATGGCAGTGGTAAAAGTAATGTAGCAGATGCGGTACGCTGGGTATTAGGTGAACAGAGTGCAAAACAGCTACGTGGAGCCAGGATGGAGGATATCATATTCTCCGGGACAGAGGCTCGTAAGCCTTTGGGCTATGCCTATGTTGCACTCACTATGGATAATTCTGATCACAAGCTTCCAATTGAATATGATGAGGTTATCGTTGCCAGAAGGGTATATCGTTCCGGAGAAAGTGAGTATCTAATTAATGGTAACTCCTGTCGATTAAAAGATGTATATGAATTATTTCTTGATACTGGTGTAGGAAAAGAAGGATACTCTATTATTGGACAAGGTCAGATTGATAAGATACTAAGTGGTAAGCCGGAGGATCGCCGAGAATTATTTGACGAAGCTGCAGGTATTGTAAAATTCAAACGTAGAAAGTATTCGGCGGAAAAGAATCTGGAGGAAGAAAAGCAGAATCTTGCTCGTATCACGGATATTTTAAAGGAAATTGAGAAACAGCTTGCGCCTTTAGAAAAACAGTCAGCAGTAGCAAAGGTGTATTTAAAATTAAAAGAAGAATTAAAAAACCTAGAAGTAAATCAATTCTTGAAGGAATACGAAAGGATTCGTAGTTCAAAGGATCAGCTAGATGAAAAGCTTTCCATTGCTACCGTTGATTTAGAAAAAGCAAAGGTAGAATACGAAAACACAAAGGAAGAATATTTAAGGCTTGAACAAGAATTAGAAACCTGTGATCATATTATTGAAGAGGATCGTAGTACTTTAAATGGACTGAAGCTGAATAAAGAGAAAGCAGAGGGTGAAATAAAGGTACTTAAGGAACAGATTATTGCTGTTTTGCAGAACGATGATTATATCAAAAATCGTATCAAGAACAGTGATGATGAGCTGGAGGTTAAGAAATCCGAAGAAAGCGGGTATCTTTCAGAGAAAGCTGTGATTGATGAGAAAATCTCCGGTATGGATGATATTCTTACGAACGCCTTAAAGGAACTGAATCGGATCAAAGAAAATATTATAAGATATAGCAAAGAAATTGAAGATTGCAATAATGATATCTTTGAGCATTTAAACATTAATTCTGGTATTAAGAGTAATATGCAGCGTTATGAGACAATGCTGGAGCAGAATACCATTCGTAAAGCAGATTTAAACCAACGTATTCTGAAAAATAAAAGTGAAGAATGCATGTATGAGGAATCAATTCTTAACTGTCAGGAACATCTGGAGAGCATCTCAGAAGCCATTGCTTTAATGAGTCAGGAAGGTATCGGATTAGAGCAGTCCATACAATCAACTCAGAATGAGATTGATCATATCGGAGCAGAATATAATGAGGTGCATGCTAAGTATCTTGGAGAAAAATCACGGCTTGATTCCTTAATGAATCTTACGGAACGATATGAGGGCTATGGCATCAGTATTAAGAAGGTCATGGAACGAAAAGCCCAGCAGCCTGGTATTATTGGCGTTGTAGCTGATATCATAAAGGTGGAAAAGACCTATGAAACGGCTATTGAAACAGCCCTAGGTGGTACAATCCAAAATATCGTTACGGAGGATGAAGCTACTGCAAAGAGTTTGATTACCTATCTAAAGCAAAACAAATTCGGTAGAGCAACCTTCTTGCCTTTAACGAATATGTCATCCGGACATGGTATACAAAATGAAAAGGTTCTTAAGGAAACAGGTGTACTTGGTATTGCCAGTCAATTAGTTGAAACAGATAAAAAATTCAATGCATTAATTGATTACTTGCTAGGTAGAATTATCGTAGTTGATGATATTGATCATGCAACGCTTATCGCGAAAAAATACAACCATAGTCTACGAATTGTAACTTTGGAAGGAGAGTTGCTATCACCTGGCGGTTCTATTTCCGGTGGTGCTTATAAAAATGCTAGCAATTTGCTGGGTAGACGGCGTGAGATCGAAGAAATGGAAGAGACCGTTGCTTCGTTGTTGAAAACAAGTCAGGAATTGCAAAGCAAAAGAGAAGAATATAAAATTACAAAAACTCGGTTGCGTCAAGCGCTTGACGAAGGAAAGCTTCGCTTGCAGGAAAAGTTCCTGGAACAAAATACAGCTAAGATGAATCTGGAGCGTGAGAAAAATAAAAAATCGGAATCAGAGGTAATCTATCAGGAGTATGTGAAAGAACTTCAGGAAATTGAGCTTCAGGCCAAGGATTTAAAGGAAAATCTGAATAAATTAAATGGATCTCTTTCGGAAAACGTACAGCTGAACAAAGAGATAGAAGCAAAAATAGAGCAGTTAAATAAACTGTTGGAACAAGAACGAGCAAAGGAACAGGAAGCAAATGAAAAATCCTCTGCCCTAAAATTGGAACTATCCACCCTAGAACAGAGCAATCAGTTTATGCTGGAAAATATTAAGCGTGTCAAACGTGAAATTGAGCGCTTGTATGAAGAGCAGTCCTCTTTGAAAAAGGATATTGAGAAAGCCTCCCAAATTGTTTCCGACAGGCAAAAGGAGATCGAACTTACTCAGTCTCGTATTCAGGAATATCAGAGTCTCATCGAGGCATTAGAAGTTAAACTGAAGGAACGTACTGAGGAAAAAGAAAGAATCAATACGGTCCACAAGAATTTCTTTGCGAAGAGAGAAGAATTATCCGGCTTCATCAATGAACTGGATAAGGAGTGTTATCGTTTAAATGGACAGAAGGAAAAATTAAGCGAACAGATTGACCAACAGATTAATTATATGTGGGAAGAATATGAGCTCACGTACTGTGCTGCCCTGGAATATCCCATTGATGAAGAGATTAGTTTATCCCAGGCTAAGAAACTAATCGGAGATATTAAAGGAAAGATCAAAGAGCTTGGCGATGTTAATGTCAATGCAATTGAGGACTTTAAGAATTTATCAGAGCGCTATGAATTCCTTCATGTTCAGAGAGAGGATTTAATCAAGGCAGAGGAAGCCCTTCTACAAATCATAGGGGAACTGGATACAGAAATGCGAATACAATTTGCCGAGAAATTCAAGGCAATTAAGGAGCAGTTCGACATTGTCTTTAAGGAACTTTTTGGCGGCGGTAAGGCGGATCTGGAATTGACCGAAAGTGAAGATATCCTGGAGGCAGGTATCCGAATAAATGCGCAACCTCCCGGCAAAAAGCTTCAGAATATGATGCAGCTGTCTGGTGGAGAGAAAGCTCTGACAGCCATATCCCTGTTATTTGCAATCCAGAATTTAAAGCCTTCTCCCTTCTGTTTATTAGATGAGATTGAAGCAGCTTTAGATGATTCCAACGTAAATCGTTTTGCAAAGTATTTACATAAACTGACCAAAGATACACAGTTTATTATTATCACTCATCGCCGAGGAACGATGGCTGCTGCGGATATCCTATATGGTATTACAATGCAGGAAAAGGGAGTATCGACTCTCGTATCAGTAAACCTGATTGAGAACGAACTAGATAAATAACTAGTTAAAACTATCAAATCCGATTGATAGTTTTAATACAGAATTTAAAGATAGTGTTATAGTAGAATGGAGATTTTATATGGGAGACAAACCAGGTTTTTTTGGACGATTAGTTCAAGGTCTTACGAAGACCAGAGACAATATTGCACATGGAATTGACGCAATCTTTAGTGGCTTTTCAAGTATTGATGACGATTTTTATGAAGAGTTGGAAGAAACTCTTATTATGGCTGACCTTGGCATCAATACAACTACCGCGATTATTGAAGATTTAAGAGCGAAGGTAAAAGAGAATAAGATCAAAGAACCTGAAGAATGCCGCGTTATTCTGATGAATAGTATGAAGGAGCAAATGAAGCTGGAAGACAATGCTTATGATTTTGAAAGCAGAAAATCCGTTGTTCTTCTCATCGGAGTAAATGGAGTAGGTAAAACTACTTCCGTGGGTAAGCTTGCAGGTCAAATGAAGGATCAGGGTAAAAAGGTAATGGTTGCAGCTGCGGACACCTTCCGTGCGGCTGCCATTGAACAGCTGACAGAATGGGCTCATCGAGCAAATGTGGAGATCATAGCACAGAAGGAAGGTTCTGATCCTGCCGCTGTCATTTATGATGCAGTTACTGCAGCTAAGGCTCGTAATGTTGATGTACTGTTATGCGATACCGCAGGCCGCTTGCATAATAAGAAAAATCTTATGGAAGAGCTAAAAAAGATCGACCGAGTCATAGAACGCGAGTATCCGGAGGCTTACCGGGAAACCTTAGTGGTACTGGATGGAACAACGGGACAAAATGCTTTGGTTCAGGCGAAGGAATTTAGTGAGGTTGCTGATGTTACTGGTATTGTACTAACGAAGCTTGATGGAACTGCAAAGGGTGGAATCGCTATTGCAATCCAGTCCGAACTTGGTATACCGGTAAAATATATCGGTATCGGTGAAAAAATCGATGATTTACAAAGATTTCATGCCGAAGAATTTGTAGATGCCTTGTTCCAAAAAGTTGAGTAACCTAAAAAATGAAAGCATTAAGCTTATGGCTGTTACAGAGAAAACTTTGTAACAGCCAATAAAATATAATACGTATTCGATTGCCTGTCACAATTGAAACGTGGATGGAGGGTAATATCATGATGACATTAGATAAGTTTGAAGAAGCTACGGAAGCGGTCAAAAAAGTGATTAACCGAACAGATCTGGTCTATAGTGAGTATTTTTCAGAGCAGTCAGGGAATAAGGTCTATCTAAAGCCTGAAAATATGCAGTATACCGGAGCATATAAGGTTCGAGGGGCTTACTACAAGATCAGCACCCTAACCAAAGAAGAAAGAGAACGTGGTCTTATCACCGCATCCGCCGGAAATCATGCACAGGGAGTTGCCTATGCAGCGAAGCTCTACCAGGCAAAAGCGATTATTGTAATGCCTTCGACAACACCACTGATTAAGGTGAATCGAACAAAGAGCTATGGTGCAGAGGTAATTCTGTATGGGAATGTTTATGATGAAGCCTGTCAATATGCTCTTCAATTGTCTGAGGAGAAAGGTTATACCTTCATCCATCCATTTAACGACGAAGTGGTAGCTACCGGACAGGGAACCATTGCTATGGAAATCTTTAAGGAACTTCCGACGGTAGATATTATTCTGGCCCCGGTTGGTGGAGGTGGACTCCTTGCGGGTGTTGCAACGTTGGCCAAGATGCTGAATCCTAACGTCAAGATAATTGGTGTTGAGCCGGCAGGAGCAGACTGTATGAAAGCTTCCTTAAAGGCAGGCGCTGTGGTTACGCTACCCCAGATAGATACCATCGCAGATGGTACTGCGGTAAAAACACCGGGAGATGTTATTTTCCCTTACATACAAAAATATGTGGATGACATTATTACTGTAGAAGATTCTGAATTAATCGTTAACTTCCTGGATATTATTGAGAACCATAAGATGGTGGTAGAAAATTCTGGTTTATTGACGGTAGCTGCATTAAAGCATTTAAAATGTAAGGATAAGAAAGTGGTGTCCATCCTAAGCGGCGGCAATATGGATATTATTACAGTATCCTCCGTTGTTCAGCATGGATTAATTCAAAGAGGTCGCGTCTTTACGGTATCAGTGCTTCTTCCGGACAGACCAGGCGAACTGGTTAATGTTGCATCTATTATTGCAAAGCACCAGGGAAATGTAATCCGTCTGGATCACAATCAGTTCGTCAGCATCAACCGCAATTCAGCAGTGGAATTGACCATTACCATGGAAACCTTCGGGCATGAACATAAAAAGGAAATCGTGCAGGCCTTAACTGACCATGGGTATAATCCTAAGATTACAATGCCAAGTAAATTATATTGATCCGTGTTTTTATATAAAAACAGATGAAAAATTCGTTATTATTACGAGTCATAAAATTGTTTACAGGATATGGAGATATTGCTATAATTAGATTGTCTCTTGATTACAGGAACTAAGTACACGTTCCTGTAATCGGGTTATACGGCACGAGGACAGCACCTTTTATGAGATGTTAAAATCTAACTTCTCATAACTATATTATTGAAACTAAGTTCATGTTTCGATAATCCTATATTCTGTAATTCTTTCATATTCTTTAAATCATATTAACCTGCATTTCCTGGAACTCATAAATAAGACATCTGTAAGGTTCTTATTACATCTGGAATAGATATCCCTGGTATAAGTAAAAGTTACTATGTTGATTGTTTTTATTGACATTGATGCGGAAATAAGTTAATATGTAGAAAAGAACATAGGTTCGGTTTTGCGAAAGCTATTAAAAAAAGGGAGATTAGATATGGCTAAGGATGATAAAATCAGAGCGTTGGAATCTGCTTTAGCGCAGATTGAGAAACAATACGGTAAGGGTTCCGTTATGAAGCTGGGCGATAATACTGCTAATATGAATATTGAGACGATTCCAACAGGATCAATTAGCTTAGATATTGCACTTGGTTTAGGCGGAGTACCAAAGGGAAGAATATTAGAGGTTTATGGACCAGAGTCCAGTGGTAAGACCACGGTTGCACTACATATGGTAGCCGAAGTACAAAAGAGAGGCGGAATTGCAGGCTTTATTGACGCAGAGCATGCCTTAGACCCTGTTTATGCAAAAAATATCGGTGTTGATATCGATAATCTATATATTTCACAGCCGGATAACGGTGAGCAAGCATTAGAAATTACAGAAACTATGGTACGTTCTGGTGCGGTAGACATTATTATCGTTGACTCAGTTGCAGCCTTAGTACCTAAAGCCGAGATTGATGGAGATATGGGTGATTCCCATGTTGGTCTTCAGGCAAGACTTATGTCTCAGGCATTAAGAAAATTAACCGCTGTAATCAGTAAGTCAAATTGCATCGTCGTATTTATCAATCAGCTTCGTGAGAAGGTTGGAGTAATGTTCGGTAATCCAGAGACTACAACTGGTGGACGAGCATTGAAGTTCTATTCTTCCATTCGTCTGGATGTCAGAAGAATTGAATCCTTAAAGCAGGGTGGAGAAGTAGTTGGTAATAGAACCAGAATCAAGGTAGTAAAGAATAAGATTGCTCCACCATTTAAGGAAGCTGAGTTCGATATTATGTTCGGTAAAGGTATTTCAAGAGAGGGTGATGTTCTGGATCTGGCTGCTGATAGTAATATCGTAATAAAGAGCGGTGCTTGGTATGCATATAATGATGCAAAGATTGGCCAGGGAAGAGAAAATGCAAAACAGTATTTGATTGAAAATCCAAGTATTTTTCTTGAGATTGAAGAAAAGGTTCGTGATAAATACGGTCTTGATTCAGCGAAAGAGAAAGCTGTAGATATGGAGTAAGTGATTTCCTATGATCATTACACGAATGGAAGTACTTGGTAAGAGCAAAGTAAATATATATTTAGATGATGAATATTCATTTTTCTTATCTCCAAAAGAAGTCCATCAATTAGATATCACAGAAGGCGAGGAGGTTCCAGCTTCTTTTTATGATTCTGTTATAGAGAAGATTATATTACCGAAAGCCAAGTTTAAGGCTTTATCCCTTCTCAAACTCACGGATCGTACGGAAACCGAGCTTCGTAATAAGCTATCTGATGCTGGCTATACACAGAACATCGTGGACCAGGCTGTGCAGTATGTGGCAGGTTACGGCTATCTGAATGATGAACGACTAGCTTCGGCTTATGTTCGAACTAGGAAGAATGCAAAAAGTAAGCTTGTCATAAAAATGGACTTATTACAAAAAGGTGTTGATGCTAAGACAATTGAGTTGGCCTTTTTGGAAGAATATAATACGGATGACCAGGAAGACCCTGAACTAGTTGCGATCAGAAAAGTAATCACTAAAAAAGTTAGGTCACTGGAAGATATGGATTTCGATGCCAAACAAAAGTTAATAGCTTCTCTTTATCGAAAAGGCTTTGATATCAGTAAAATCAAACAAGTAATTGGATAATGTTTTGTAACAAGTGAACAAAGGTGTTTTTTGTTCACTTGTTTTTTTATAGTTTGAAGAAAAGTACTTTAAATAAGTTTACATAATATGCTACAAATGAGGATTTTATCCTTGCCTTTTATCGTTAAATATAATACAATTAAAATTGGCATAGAATTGATTTAGTTTAATACAAATGAAACGATACGCTGTTTTATTATCAAAATTTGAAAAATGGAGGGCTGAAAATGAGCAGTATGGCACAACTGTCAGCGCGAGAAAGAATTGTTTCTTTGCTTGACGACAATAGCTTTGTGGAAGTCGGCGCTTTCGTTACAAAAAGAAGTACAGACTTTAATTTACAGCAGAAGGGCACACCTGCTGACGGCGTTATAACCGGTTACGGTGTAATTGATGGCAATCTTGTTTATGTATATAGTCAGGATGCAACCTCAATGGGCGGTTCCATCGGTGAAATGCATGCAAAAAAAATAGTAAATATTTATGATTTGGCACTTAAAGTAGGTGCCCCTGTGATTGGGTTGATCGACTCATCCGGTCTTAGATTACAGGAGGCAACTGACGCTTTAAACGGTTTTGGAGAGGTTTACTTAAAGTCAACACTGGCTTCCGGTGTAATACCTCAGATTACTGCAATCTTTGGTAATTGTGGTGGTGGTCTTGCTGTTTTGGCATCTTTAAGTGATTTTTCATTTATGGAGGGGAAAAATGCAAAATTATTTGTTAATTCTCCAAATTCTTTAATTGGAAACAGTAAGGAAAAAAATGATACAGCACAGGCAGCATTTCAAGGGAAATCTGGTGTGGTAGATTATGTAGGTGAGGACGAAACTGACGTACTTCATCAGATTCGCAATTTAATTGCACTTTTACCTTCCAATAACGAAGATGACGCTTCTTTTGAAGAATGTACTGATGATCTAAATAGATTACTGCCTGATATGTCAGCAGAAGTAAAGGATTCAAAAAAAGCTTTAATAGATATATCTGATAACAACAAATTCTTCGAAATCAAAGCAGATTATGCAAAAGAAGTAGTAACTGGCTTTATCCGCCTGAATGGCATGACAGTTGGTGCTGTTGCTAATCGCAGTGAAATTGTCGATGAAACCGGTAAAGTAACTGAAATATTTGACGGTTCTTTAACCACAGCCGGCTGCTATAAAGCAGAAAGCTTTGTAACTATTTGTGATGCTTTTGGTATCCCAGTATTAACGCTCACCAATGTAAACGGATATAAAGCAACTGTTGAAGAAGAGAAGGGTATCGCAATAGCATCTGCAAAATTGACCTATGCCTTTGCTAATGCAACTGTACCTAAGGTAAACGTAATTATTGGAAAAGCCTTTGGAACAGCATATATTACAATGAACTCCAAGCATATAGGAGCGGATATGGTATTTGCATTACCAAGTGCGCAGATAGGTATGATGGATTCTGATCTTGCAGCTCAGATTATGTATGACGGAGAAACGCTGGAGGTTATGAAGGAAAAAGCCTCTGAATATGCAGAACTTCAATCCAGCGCAGAAGCGGCAGCAAGGCGTGGTTATGTTGACAGCATTATTGAACCTGACTCTATTCGTAAGCATTTGATCTATGCTTTTGAAATGCTTTTCACGAAAAGAGAGACACGCCCTGCAAAAAAGCATGGCACCATATAAATGAGGTGAAATTATGGGAAGCATATTAATCAGCCAAGCAATGCTCTTGGGAGGTCTAAGCAGTTACATTACTTTGAATACATTGTTTGGTGCAGTAGTTGTTCTTGCAGTTATAGTTTTAATAATGTTAATCACGTATTTTGTTAATATTAAACCCAATTTAATGGATAATTCCACGGAAGGTTCTGACGCTGACAGCAATACGTTAAATAACGCAACTGCCAAGGCAGAAGTGGATTTAATCAATGATTATGAGCTGGTGGCAGTTATTACAGCTGCAATCTATGCCTCTATGGGTGATTCCGTTCCTAAGGAGGGTTTCGTGGTTCGTTCTATTCGTAGAGTGAATAGTAAGAATTGGATGAACGCTTAGACATTTTAAAGCCAAGTTACAATAAATTTTTTTACAAAATTAGCACTGAAAAAGAGTGAAGCACTAAGTGTATAACACACCTGGTGCACAATGCATTATGTACCAACATCGAAGTACACAAAATTACTATGTGTACAAAGGCGCTTCGTGCAAAAAGCACTTCGTGCAAAAAGCACTTCGTGCTTAGAAAATTAAGGAGGATTTCATAATGAAATATTATACAATTACAGTGAATGGTAATACCTATAATGTATCAGTGGAAGAGGGAGTTTCAGCAGCACCTGCGCCTGCAGCGGCTCCAAAAGCAATTGCAGCACCAACTCCAGTAGCATCTGCTCCTGCAGCTGAGAAAAAAGAAGAAGCGGCACCTGCTCCTGCAGTGGGTGGATCAGAAGGAAGCTTTAAGGTAAGTTCCCCTATGCCTGGCAAGATCGTATCTGTAAAGGCATCTGTTGGACAGACCTTAAGGAAGGGTGAAGTAATTTTAATTCTGGAAGCAATGAAGATGGAGAATGAAATTGTTGCACCACAGGATGGTACGGTGGCGAGCATAAATGTTGCAGCAGGACAATCGGTTGATGCTGGTACATTACTTGCTACATTAAACTAGTAACTTTCAGTTCAAAGGAGGTAGAGTAATGGCAGAGCAAGTTAAAAAACCGGTTAAAATAACCGAAACCATATTACGTGATGCCCACCAATCCTTGATTGCGACAAGAATGACCACGGAGGAAATGCTTCCAATTCTTGATACAATGGATAAAGTAGGGTATCATGCAGTAGAATGTTGGGGTGGCGCCACCTTTGACGCATCCTTACGTTTCCTAAAGGAAGATCCTTGGGATCGATTAAGAAAGTTTAAACAGAGCTTTAAGAATACGAAATTACAGATGTTATTCCGTGGACAGAATATCCTTGGCTATCGTCATTATGCAGATGACGTGGTAGAATATTTTGTTCAAAAATCAATAGCAAACGGTATCGATATTATTCGTATTTTCGATGCCCTCAATGATATAAGAAACCTGGAATGTGCTGTAAAAGCTACTAACAAGGAACATGGGCATGCACAGGTAGCAATTGCCTATACCCTCGGTGATGCCTATACTGAGGATTATTATGTTACTATGGCAAAGAAAATCGAAGAGCTTGGTGCTTCTTCCATCTGTATCAAAGATATGGCTGGTCTAATTGTTCCGTATGAAGCAACAAAGCTGGTTACTGCATTAAAATCAGCGGTAAGTATTCCAATCGATATCCATACGCATTACACAAGTGGTGTTGGCGGCATGACTTATCTTAAGGCAGTGGAAGCAGGCTGTGATATCATCGATACAGCTATGTCACCATTTGCAATGGGTACTAGCCAACCTGCAACTGAGGTTATGGTCGAGACCTTTAAAGGAACACCTTATGATACTGGATTTGATCAAAATCTTCTTGCAGAAATTGCAGAATATTTCCGTCCAATCCGTGATAAAGCTTTAGATTCCGGGCTTTTAAATCCTAAGGTAATGGGCGTTGATATCAAGACCTTATTATATCAGGTACCAGGTGGTATGTTATCCAATCTTGTTTCTCAGCTGAAGGAAGCTAATCAAGAAGATAAATATTACGAAGTGTTGAAGGAAGTTCCCCTTGTTCGTAAGGACTTCGGTGAACCACCGCTTGTTACTCCTTCCAGTCAGATCGTTGGAACTCAGGCAGTGCTTAACGTACTTGCCGGAGAACGTTATAAGATGGTGACAAAAGAGACAAAGGCATTGCTTGCCGGTGAATACGGTCAAACAGTAAAACCTTTTGATAAAGAGGTGCAAAAGAAGGTTATTGGGAATAAAAAGCCAATTACCTGTCGTCCTGCAGATTTGCTTGAGCCAGAGCTTCAAAAGATTGAGGCGGAAATTACTCAGTGGAAACAGCAGGATGAGGATGTATTATCCTATGCATTATTCCCTCAGGTAGCAATTGAATTCTTTAAATACCGCCAGGCTCAGCAGACAGGTGTAGATGTAACGGCTGCTGATCAAGAAAACAAGGCTTATCCGGTATAAATTAATAATAATATTAGAATAACCTTAAAGAACCCTGCAAATTAGACAATTGTCCTATTTCAGGGTTCTTTCTTGATAGAGTATACGTTTAATACTATTTTCGCTAATACGACGTTTATAAGTATAAATATAAAAGTGGATTTTTCATATTAAGAGGAATGCATCAAGTTTTTAAAATCTTTATCATTTCATTTAGTTTTATTCAAGAGCATCTAATATTTGGCATGTTCTTTTATTTAGATGATTTTTTATATAATCATGTTCTTCATCATCAACATTAAAAAAAGTTGCATAATAGTTTGTATCAATGCTTCCCCCGATACTTCCATCATATTTTATACCATCAATCAGAAGAACATAGTTGTTATGCCACGTTGTAAGTCCAAATAGTTTGCTGTGGCACTCATTAAAACCAAGAAACTCGCAAGTTTTTCCTTGGTCTCTTAAATACCTGATAAATCCGATAATCGGTTCCTCCGTTGGATTCTTAAAATACTTATCCGGTATGATGAATTCTACTTTGTTTTTCGAAATCAGAATACACCTCCTTTACTAACTTAAGATAGCAAACATTTGTGTACGTTTATATGGTAATATTATACAGCTGATGTTTTCTCAAAATCAATATCTTTCTCTGAAATAGTATGGTAATTGCATTGTTATTGATGGGAGCGGCTAGAAGTGTGGTATATACCGCCTATTCTGAGCTGCGTTTTCCTGATTCCCTGCTACCTGCTATAATACATTGGTATAAGGTACTATAAGACACTATAAGACCACTGGATCGTGATAAAATTCTAGTTACAATTTTATTGAATTCATGTTAAAATAATTTTATAAATATAATTATAACTTTAGTCAGCATAATCCTTTGATCGAATATTACTACCTGATTTCGGCTGTTTATAATATTTGATTTTTTAATTAATTTCATATAAGATAATGCTTGACAAGACCTTTAATTTCAAGTATACTACCACCTGTAAAGAAAATTCCTTTACAGGCGGTGACTTTTATGAAGCAGAATAATGCACAGATGGATAAATTAGAGGAAATCGTACTTCAGTCCATTTTATACGATTTTTATGGCGAATTATTAAGCGATCATAAAAAACAAATTTTTGAGGATTATGTTTTAAATGACCTATCCTTAAGCGAAATAGCCACGGAGCAGGGAATTAGCCGACAAGGTGTATATGATTTAGTAAAACGCTGTACCTTAGAACTAAAGGGCTATGAGGCAAAGCTGGGATTAATGAAGAAGTTCCAGACCATCAAAGATAAAGTTGCCCAGATGAAAGAGATTGTTCATGACGTTTCGCAGTCGGGTGAAATAGAACGACTGAATGATATTGCTAACTTTGCAGATGATATTTTGAAAGAGTTGTAGATAGAGAATGATTCAGTAGAGACTTACTAAGTAGCGTTTAACTAAGCAGAGTTTAGCTAAGTAGAGATTAGCTAAGTAGAGAATTACTAAGCAGAGTTTGATTAAGTATAGAAATAATAGTAGTATTTGAAAAAATACGTATTGATAGAAATTGAGCAGTACTAAATAATAAGAAAAGACAGATATCCTTTTGACGTAAAACTGAAATCACGTTAGTTGATGGAAAGGAGACTTATGGCATTCGAAAATTTATCCGATAAGCTGCAGAATATCTTCAAGAACCTGAAAGGAAAAGGCAGACTTTCCGAGGCTGATGTTAAAGTAGCCTTAAAGGAAATTAAGATGGCTTTATTAGAGGCAGATGTTAACTTTAAGGTAGTAAAGAGTTTTGTAAATACAATTCAAGAGCGTGCCGTGGGACAGGATGTAATGGGGAGCCTCACACCCGGTCAGATGGTAATTAAGATCGTTAATGAAGAAATGGTTAAATTATTGGGTGATGAGACTGTTGAACTACAGTTAAAGCCAACCAATGAGATTTCCGTCATTATGATGTGTGGTCTTCAGGGTGCAGGTAAAACAACCACCGTTGCTAAGCTGGCTGGCAAGCTAAAGTCAAAAGGCAGAAGACCTTTACTCGTTGCCTGTGATATTTACAGACCCGCAGCAATCGACCAGTTAAAGATCAATGGTGAAAAACAGGGTGTACCCGTATTTGCAATGGGTGACAAGCACAAGCCCCTTAATATTGTTAAAGCAGCCATTGAGCATGCTGAGAAGAACAGCTTTAATACAGTAATCCTTGATACTGCAGGTCGACTTCACATTGATGAAGCAATGATGGAGGAGCTGCAGGAAATTAAGAATAATATTACAGTGCATCAGACAGTTTTAGTAGTAGATGCAATGACAGGTCAGGATGCAGTTAATGTATCCGAAATGTTTAACGAAAAGCTTTCCATTGATGGTGTTATTTTAACTAAGCTGGATGGCGATACCAGAGGTGGTGCAGCTTTATCCATACGTGCCGTAACTGGAAGACCCATATTATTTGTTGGTATGGGCGAAAAGCTGTCAGATCTGGAGCAGTTTTATCCGGATCGTATGGCCTCCCGTATTCTTGGAATGGGAGATATCCTTACCTTAATTGATAAGGCACAGGCTGAATTTGATGAAACCAAAGCCAGAGAGATGGAGCGTAAGCTCAAAAAGAATGAATTTGATTTTAACGATTTCCTGGAACAGATGCAGCAAGTGAAGAAAATGGGTGGCATTGGTGATATGCTTAATATGCTGCCAGGCATGAACAAACAGCTTAAGAATGTAGAAATTGATGATAATGCATTATCGAAGCCGGAGGCCATCATTAATTCTATGACAAAGGCAGAACGCTCAAACCCGGATATCATTAATCCAGCCCGCAAAAAGAGAATTGCCGCAGGAGCCGGTGTAGATATCAGTGAAGTTAATGCACTGGTCAAGCAATTTGAACAGTCCAAGAAGATGATGAAGCAATTCTCAGGAATGATGGGCGGTAAAGGCAAACGTGGTGGAATGGGTAAATTCAAAATGCCCTTTGGGTTTTAACAGACTTATTAGAATAAGCTAATCCTTATGAATAACCTGCAGCTTTTGCTTGTAAGTTAAGATTGCTTGTTTTTAATAATATATGCATGAGGCACCGGAAACGGTAAACTTGTGTGATTCATAACAAGGAATCAGCTTGCTGATTTATCTTGTATAACTTTTCAAGGAGGTGAATTTAAAATGGCAGTAAAGATTAGATTAAAGAGAATGGGACAGAAAAAGGCTCCTTTCTATAGAATCGTTGTTTCTGATTCCAGAACACCAAGAGATGGTAGATTTATCGAAGAAATCGGTACCTATGATCCAACCAAGAATCCAAGCGCTTTCAATGTAAATGAAGAAGCAGCAAAGAAGTGGTTAGCAAATGGTGCACAGCCAACAGATACTGTAGGTAAAATCTTCAAGCACGCTGGTATTCTATAATAAATATCGGAGGTAATGAGAATGAAGGAATTAGTCGAAGTAATCGCTAAATCACTCGTTGATCATCCCGATGAGGTTGTAGTTACGGAAAAGGAAACCGATAAGGCAATTGTTGTGGAATTAAAAGTCGCTTCTGAGGATATGGGAAAGGTAATTGGCAAACAAGGCCGTATTGCTAAGTCCATACGTACCGTAGTAAAAGCAGCCGCAACAAAGGATGATAAGAAGGTAATAGTTGAGATTTTACAATAAGTAAATGCAACTGCAAAGTTTCCTTTACAGAATTAAGGAAGCTATCTGTTATGTCCCATGAGAATTCAATTTTCATAATGGCATAATAGAGAGCTTCTTTTTTCTAAGTCAAATTTCTAATATGCATTCTTTATTATGAGTGACACCATATTAGAGCCAAAATGAGTGGATGTTAATTGTATTTGACATTATGAAAAGAATATAACAGGTTAAAACTGAGAAAATAGATCATTGAGAAGCTTTCAATAAGGAAAGGAGAGTATTGATGTGTTTGAATATCAAATACATCGTACAAGTTTTTTATGGATAATTATTTACGAGTTGGAGTAATATCATCCACCCATGGGATTAAGGGTGAGGTAAAGGTTTTCCCCACAACGGATGATGTAAATCGCTTTAAGGAATTGAAAAAGGTAATCTTAGACACAGGAAAAGAGTTGCTTCCTATGGAAATAGAGGGAGTGAAGTTCTTTAAGCAAATGGCAATTTTAAAATTTAAAGGCATTGATGATATTAATGATGTTGAAAAATACAAGGGAAAAGACTTGCTTGTAGACCGGGAGAACGCTGTTAAATTAGAGGAAGGTGAATATTTCATCTATGATCTGATTCAATCCGAAGTAATTACGGACGAGGGTGAAATGCTGGGTTATCTGGCAGAAATTATTTCAACAGGAGCAAATGACGTCTATGTCGTTAAAACTGAGGATGGAAAAGAGATTTTGATTCCCTCCATCAAAGAATGCATCCTTGATGTAGATGTTGATCATAAAAAGATCACGGTTCATTTATTAAACGGCTTAAGATAACTCTACTTGACCAGAAGAAGACTTTTCATATAACATAAATTCTATTACATTTTATATGAGGGAAGGATCGTGTCCTTCTTAATTCCATGCAGATTGGAGAAAACTATGAATTTTCATGTACTAACGCTCTTTCCGGATATGATTTTGCAGGGATTGAATACTAGTATTACCGGTAGAGCAATTGATAAGGGACTAATTTCTGTTAATACAATAAACATCAGAGATTTTAGTGAGGATAAACATAATCGAGTTGATGATTATCCTTATGGCGGTGGCGCTGGAATGGTTATCCAGGCGGAGCCGGTGTATAAGGCCTATGGTTATTTAGCAAATCATATCAAGCTTTCGAAAGAGGATACCACTGATTATAAGAAACCCAGAGTTATTTATGTAACGCCCCAGGGTAGTGTCTTTAATCAAGGTATGGCACAGGAGCTGGCAAAGGAAGAGGATGTTATTTTTCTATGCGGGCACTATGAGGGAATTGATGAACGTGTGCTTTCGATGATTGTTACAGATAATATATCCATTGGTGATTATGTCCTTACCGGAGGAGAGCTTCCCGCTATGGTAATGATAGATGCGATCTCCAGACTAGTCCCAGGAGTACTTAATAACGAGGTGTCATCAGAATTTGAATCCCTGCATGGAAATCTATTAGAGTACCCTCAATACACAAGGCCGGAGACCTTTATGGGAATGAAGGTACCGGAAGTACTTTTGTCCGGACATCATGCCAAAATCGAGGCATGGAGGAGGGAACAATCCATCCTAAGAACCTATGAACGCCGCCCGGATCTTTTAGAAAAAGCTGATTTAACAGATGCAGAAGGAGAATTACTCACTAAATTAATTTTCCAAAAAAATTATGATGTTTATTAAGGATTCATGTGATCCGATTATTTCTGATAGTATCAGTTGAAATCTGTCGGTGTAACAAAAAAATACTTGCATTATATGACAGTCTATGTTAAAGTAAGTAGTTGTGAGATGGGATGGTCCTCTGATGCATGGTAAAATTGCCAAGTCGTGTCAAGAACATCTAAATATGAATGGAGGTCACAAAATGAACGATATTATTAAGAGCATTGAAGCTGAACAGCTGAAAGAGCAAGTAACTAGCTTCAACGTAGGTGATACTGTTAAAGTATACGGTAAAGTAAAAGAAGGTAACCGTGAAAGAGTTCAGGTATTTGAAGGTACCGTACTGAAAAGACAGAACGGTGGTTCAAGAGAAACCTTTACTGTTAGAAAGACTTCTAACGGAATCGGTGTTGAAAAGACTTGGCCGCTTCATAGTCCAGTTATTGAAAAAATCGAAGTAGTTAGACGCGGTAAAGCAAGAAGAGCTAAGCTGTTCTACTTACGTGAGAGAGTTGGTAAGAGGGCTAAGGTTAAAGAAGTAATCAGATAATACAACGAAGGGACAATACTTAAGCGATTGTCCCTTTTTTAACACTAAATTATATTGGACAATCTTGTTTATTTCAATTACAGTAGGAAAGAAGGGAAGTAGTTGGCAAGAAGAATAGAATATGATTTTGACCAAGAGAATAAGAAATTTTTTAAGAAGAAAGTTCTAAGAGAAATATTGATTTGGGGTCTTCAGATTGCTGCAGTTGTCTTCCTGGCATATTTCATTGTGTATTATGCTCTTGAAAAAACGACTATGGTAGGTGTTTCCATGGAAACCACCCTTAAGGATGGGGATGAAATTATAATCAATAAATTAAATTACCGTATTTTAGATCCTAAACGTAATGATGTGATCGTATTTAAGCAAAGCGGTAAGGAACATAGTTATTATGATATTAAGCGAATTATCGGTCTGCCCGGTGAAAAGCTTCAGATAAAAGACGGTATGATCTATATTAATGGAGAAGAGATTGAGGAAATCGTTAATGCCGATGCCATGAATAATTATGGCTTAGCGGATGAGGAAATTACCCTCGAGGAGAATGAATATTTTGTTCTGGGAGATAATCGTAATAACAGCGAAGATAGCCGCTTTGCCAGTGTTGGTACGATTCGAAGAGAAGAAATTATCGGAAAGGCCTCGATTCGATTACAACCTTTTAACTTTATTAATAAACTGAATCTGAAACATGAAGAAAACGTCTCACAGGAGGGGTAATACAACATCCTTTCTAGGGGAAATCCCCCTTGCAGGGGAAACAAGGAGATTATTATGCATTTTCAATGGTATCCCGGCCATATGGCCAAGGCAAAAAAAATGATGCAAGAGGATATGAAGCTGATTGATGTGGTGATTGAGCTAGTAGATGCCCGAATTCCACTTTCCAGTAAAAATCCTGATATTGATGCATTAGCAAAGAACAAATCCAGAGTTATACTTTTAAATAAATCTGATATGGCAGACCAAAGATATAATAATGCCTGGAAGGATTATTTTGAAAAAAAGGGTTATTATGTATCCTTGGTAAACTCAAAAAGCGGAGCCGGTGTAAAACAAGTTCAAGACATTGTAAATAAAGCCTGCGAAGCGAAGATCGAACGAGATCGGCGAAGAGGCATCCAAAACAGACCGGTTCGCGCCATGATTGTAGGAATTCCCAATGTAGGGAAATCCACCTTTATCAATAGTTTTGTTGGGAAGGCTTCAACAAAAACCGGTAATAAGCCTGGTGTTACCAAGGGAAAGCAATGGATTCGCTTGAATAAACTCACAGAATTACTGGATACTCCAGGCATCTTATGGCCAAAGTTTGAGGATCAAATGGTAGGTCTGAGATTAGCCCTGATTGGATCTATTAACGATAATATCATTGATACAACAACCATGTCCCTGGAGCTGATATTAATACTTAGCAGGTATTATCCAGAGGTTTTAACAAACCGTTACGGTGTGGAAATTACATCGGAAGCAGAAACTCAGAAGGATGCCCTGGAAATATTGGAAGCGATGGCTATCAAACGTTCCTGCCTGTTAAAAGGTGGATTACCTGACATCGACCGAGCTGCGGCTTTCTTAATTGATGATTTTAGAAGTACAAAGCTAGGAAATATCACCTTAGAGTTTCCGACTGTACCAGTGGACGATAAAGAGATTAGAGATTCTGATTCCTCCGGAACGGTGCAAACTACGAATTAAAGAAACAACAGATGAGGTTAATCTTCCATAGGGTATTCGTGTGAATATCCGACACCCCGTAGCCTCATGGATAAAGGTCGTTAATAGGAGAAGATACTATGGATGTACAAATTAGGGAAAACATAGCCCAAAAGAAAATAGCAGAAGTGAAATTAGAATTTATGCAAGCAAAAGAAGATACCATTCCAGAATTGCTTCTAAAGTACAGCGAGGATGAAAGAAGCGGAGTCGTCACTATCTGCAATCAGTATCGTAATAAAATTTGGACCCTCCAAAGAGAAATGGAGCGTCTTGCAACGATGAGAACCTATGAAAACAAATATAGTGATTATGAATACATTTGCGGTATTGATGAGGTGGGAAGAGGGCCTTTTGCCGGACCTGTCATAGCTGCAGCTGTTATATTGCCAAAGGATTGTAATATTTTATACGTGAATGACTCCAAACAACTTTCCGAGAAGAAGCGGGAAGAGCTATATGATGAAATCATTTCACAAGCGATTGCTTTTGGGATAGGGAGTGTTCCTCCAAACAAGATTGATGAAATGAATATTCTTCAGGCAACCTATGAAGCAATGCGCAAAGCCATTGGTAATCTGTCCGTAAAACCGGATTTATTGCTAAATGACGCCGTGACAATTCCCGGAGTTGATATCAAACAGGTTCCCATCATTAAAGGTGATGCAAAAAGTATATCCATTGCAGCGGCAAGTATTGTAGCAAAGGTAACCAGAGATCGAATGATGGTAGCCTACGATAAGATCTTTCCTGGATATGATTTCGCAAGTAATAAAGGCTATGGTTCTGCGAAACATATTGCGGCAATCAAAGAAATTGGGTTAACACCGATACATAGATTGAGTTTTCTTAAGAACTTCATGGAGTAAATAACAATAAGGATTTAATAAAATATTGTAAAGTTAAGCATTGTAAGGATATCATAAAATGAAATTCTTTCAACCTTAATAAATAATTAAGATTCACTATTTCATGGATTTCTGCAGGATATGGAGATTATACTATGGATGATAATGATAAAAGAAAAGAAAATAATAATAATAGTCATAGCATAGAAATACAAAGCCAGACAAAGGATATCAGTATTAAGTCTAAAACCGCAGTTGCACTTTCCTACGACCCGGAAGATCAAGCGCCAAAGGTGATTGCTTCCGGTAAAGGCTATCTGGCGGATCGGATCATTGAGAAGGCAAAAGAAGCAGACATCCCTCTTCATAAGGATGAAAAACTGGCTAATTCCTTGTCAAAATTGGAAATTGGTGATGCAATACCCTCTGAATTATATGAAGTAGTCGCTGAGGTCCTCGTCTTCGTAGATAAGATGGATCGCATTAAAGGCAAGGTATTCAAATGAATAAAAGAGAAGTCGGAACAAACTTTGAACAAAAGGCAGCCAACTTTCTTGCGGAACAAGGGTATCACCTATTGGCTCGAAATTTTCGCTGCAGGCTGGGTGAAATTGACTTGATTGGCAGGGATGGAGAATATCTTTGTTTTATCGAGGTAAAATATCGTTCCAGCACCACTAAGGGATTCCCAGCAGAAGCTATTAACTATAATAAAATGCGTCGAATCACCAGAACTGCTCAGTTTTATATGCTTTCACATAAAATCTCTCAAAACACTCCTTGTCGCTTTGATGCAGTTGTTATCCTAGATAAAGACATTTCGTTAATTAAAAATGCTTTTGATGGTGTATCATAAAGTGTACAACATTCCGTAAGAGAAATAATTATATTGATTTTGAACGATATTTTATTGAAATAATTTACATACTATAAAAGAACAATTGTAATAAGAAAGGGAATTTCATATGGTATTTAAAAACAGTGATACGGCTAAATTGGACTTAGCTATGGAAGTACCCTTTATTACTTTTCCAGAACTCTCTAAAATCCCCTTTATAAAGCATGGCTTTTCTACAAGGCTTGGTGGTGTGAGTGAGGGGATGTTTTCAACGATGAATTTTGGAAGTGAAACCAGTAGCTTCGCTGATAGCCCTGCTAATATAGAAGAAAATTATCGCCGGATGGCGGCAAGTATCGGTTTCGATGTAACAAAGCTCGTTGTTTCTCTACAGGTTCATAAGACGAACATCAGAGTAGTTGATGAAAAGGATTATGGAAAAGGATTATTTGTACAACGAGATTATGACGAAATCGATGGATTAATTACAAATAAACCTGGTATTACCCTAGTAACAAAGTATGCCGATTGTGTTCCCCTGTATCTGGTGGATCCAGTAAAAAAGGCAATCGGATTATCTCATTCCGGATGGCGTGGTACGGTACTAAAAATCGGTAAGGTCACTGTGCAAGAGATGATAAAGAATTTTGGTAGTGATCCGATGGACCTCATTGCAGTTATTGGGCCTTCCATCTGTTGTGATTGCTATGAGATTTCAGAAGAGGTAGCAGATGAGTTTCGTAAAGCCTTTTTTGATTGCGAAAGAAAGGGTATCTTAAGCTCAAGGGGCAACGGAAAATATCTATGCGATCTATGGTCGGCCAATAGAGAAGTATTTCTGGAGGCTGGTTTATTACGAAATAATATTCATGTATCCGAGGTTTGCACCTCCTGTAATAGTGATCTATTATTCTCCCATAGAAAAACCCAAGGGAGACGAGGAAATCTGGCTGCATTTTTGACGATTGCAGAATAATTAAAATCATAAGCATTGTTGCTGTTTGCTCTACAATTATTACTATTTGCACTACATAAGAAGGGCTGTCTTATTAGATATGCAATTGTATGCTATATGGAAAAGGCTTTACAAACCAATATCCGTATTGTACAATCAAATGGAAAGTCTTTCTTGGAAACAAAAAGAAAAATGATGAATAAACAGGTATTTATTCATTTTGTTATGAAATATTAATGCGCAGCAGCGCATCTTGGAGGTTATCTATAAATGAGTAGACCAATCGTAGCCATCGTTGGCAGACCGAATGTTGGTAAGTCCACCTTATTTAATGCCCTGGCAGGAGATCGAATTTCGATTGTTAAGGATTATCCCGGTGTTACCAGAGACAGAATATATGCCGATGTTACATGGCTGAATACACAATTTACAATGATTGATACCGGTGGTATTGAGCCGGATAGCAAGGATATGATGTTATCCTATATGAGAGATCAGGCTCAAATTGCAATTGATACAGCTGACGTTATTATTTTCCTGGTGGATGTAAGACAAGGCTTAGTAGATGCAGATTCTAAAGTAGCAGATATGCTAAGACGCTCGGCTAAACCGATTGTATTAGCTGTAAATAAAGTGGATAGCTTTGAGAAATTTATGCCGGATGTATATGAGTTTTATAATCTTGGTATTGGCGAACCATTTCCAATTTCCGGTTCCGGTAAATTAGGTTTTGGTGAATTACTGGATGAAGTAGTTAGGCATTTTACGTCAGGAAATACCGAGGAATCAACCGATGACCGTCCACGTATTGCGATTGTAGGTAAACCCAATGTAGGTAAATCCTCCATCGTTAATAAGCTGGTTGGTGAAAACCGTGTCATCGTATCTGATATCGCCGGCACCACCAGAGATGCGATTGATACTCCTATTCGCAGAAATGGTAAGGATTATGTGCTGATTGATACAGCCGGACTTCGCAGGAAGAGTAAGATCAAGGAAGAATTAGAGCGTTTTTCAATTATTCGTACCGTAACGGCTGTGGAACGTGCCGATGTGGTGGCTTTGGTTATTGATGCAACGGAGGGTGTTACTGAGCAGGATGCAAAAATAGCCGGCATTGCCCATGACCGTGGTAAAGGTATGATCATTGTAGTTAATAAATGGGATTTAGTTGAGAAGAATAATAAAACGGTAAAGGAGTATACCTCTAATATCAGAGAAATTCTATCCTTTATGCCCTATGCAGAGATTATCTTCATCTCAGCGGAAACAGGACAGAGAATGCACCGCTTATTTGAAGTAATTGAGGTTGTTATCCAGAATCAGAATCTTCGTATAGCCACCGGTGTATTGAATGAGATTTTAATGGAAGCCGTTGCACTTCAGCAGCCACCTTCGGATAAAGGTAAGCGTTTAAGACTATACTATATTACTGAGGTATCCGTTAAGCCTCCAACCTTTGTTATCTTTGTAAATGATAAAGAATTAATGCATTATTCCTACACCAGATATATTGAAAATAAGATCCGGGATGCCTTTGGTTTCTCCGGAACACCATTAAAGTTTATTATCAGGGAGCGAAAGGAGAACGCATAAATGGTTCTGAAAATCATTTTTTGTTTGATTTTTGGTTATATCTTTGGCTGCTTTTCAACAGGTTACTTTATCGGAAAGATGAAGAAGGTTGATATCCGTAATTATGGAAGCGGTAATATTGGTACCACAAATGCACTTCGTACACTTGGCGCAAAGGCAGGTGCAATTACTTTGCTGGGTGATGCCTTCAAAGCAGTAATTCCCATGCTTTTAGTTCGGTTCCTCTTCTTTGACCAAACAGATTTTGCACAATTATTGTCACTCTATACAGGCCTTGGAGTTGTGCTGGGACATAACTATCCTGTTTGGCTGAAATTTAAGGGCGGAAAAGGAATCGCAGCAACCGGTGGGGTGATGATGGCCTTTGATATTTTAATTGTTCCCTTTGCATTGCCATTATTTATTCTTATTGTTGCTATCACACGTTATGTTTCACTGGGTTCTTTATATGTTGCTTTATTCTTCCCGGTATGGATTTTACTTCGCTATCCGGGGGATATACATATGTTAATCCTATCATTGATATTCATGGTTTTAGCATTTATCAAACACAGCTCAAATATTAAGAGATTAATCAATGGGACAGAAAATAAAATAGGACAAAAAGTAAAGATTGATAATAAATAATCATAAGAGTTGGTAAAGGAGGAGCTAATGAGTAATGTAAGTATATTAGGAGCCGGAACCTGGGGTTGTGCCTTAGCAATTGTACTTTCAGGAAAAGGACATAATGTAACCATTTGGACTAAAATTGAAAACGAAGCAAAAGCTTTAAATGAGAACAGAAAAAATATGAAGAACCTTCCGGGAGCAGAGCTTCCTGATGAAGTTACAGTGACCCTGGATCTGGAAGAAGCTTGTAAGGATAAAGATATTCTTGTAATGGCAGTTGCTTCACCCTATATCAGATCAACAGCACACCTGATAAGTCCATATGTGAAAGAAAAACAGATTATTGTAAACGTATCTAAGGGAATCGAAGATGGTACATTATATACCTTATCCGAAGTACTGAAGGAAGAGATTCCACAGGCAGATATTGCTGTTTTATCCGGACCTAGTCATGCGGAGGAAGTAAGCCGTGGGGTTCCAACTACAATTGTAGTAGGATCAACCACAATGGAAACGGCACATTTTATTCAAGATGTATTTATGACGGATGTATTTCGAGTTTATACCAGCCCTGATATTATCGGTATTGAGCTGGGTGGCTCCTTAAAAAATGTAATTGCTTTAGCAGCCGGAATCGTTGATGGTCTGGGTTATGGGGATAATACAAAAGCAGCCTTAATGACAAGAGGTATGGCTGAAATTAGTCGTCTAGGCATGATTATGGGCGGTAAAATTGAGACTTTTGCTGGTTTATCCGGTTTCGGAGATTTATTTGTTACCTGCACCAGTAAGCATAGCCGTAACTGGAATGCCGGCTACCTCATGGGACAAGGTAAGACCATGGACGAAGCTATGAAGCAGGTAAATCAGGTAGTAGAGGGAGTAAATTCTGCGAAGGCAGCACTTGCACTTGCCCGTAAAAATAATGTAGAAATGCCAATTGTTGAGCAGATTAATAAAGTGCTTTTTGAGGACAAGACCGCAAAGGATGCACTGAATGATTTGCTGAATAGAGATAAGAGAAAAGAATATAAAACCCTGGAATGGGATTAATAAAATGTGGGTAATTGCGAAACATTGTCTTTGTTGATAAAGCTTCGCAATTACCTAAATCTTTATACAGCTATTTAACAAAGGAGGATGTCTAACATGCTAGATAACATTATTTCTATCGTAACCTTGGCCGGAGATATTATTTTAGAGGCGCAGCATATTAAAGATCATGTGGAAAGTAAGCAGGGACAAGCGAATTTTGTGACAAAGTATGATGTTGAGGTTCAGGATTTCCTATATCGTAAGCTGTCCGAGGTATTACCGGAGGCCAGCTTTATGGGGGAAGAGGATGCAGCAAAGAATCATCAGATTAACACGGGTTATTGCTTCATTATTGATCCCATTGACGGCACCACTAATTTTATCTTTGATTATAGGCATAGCTGCATTTCTGTTGCCTTGATGCTTCAGGGCGAAATAATCCTTGGTGTGGTTTATAATCCTTATTTAAAAGAATTATTCAGCGCCGAAAAAGGGAAGGGAGCCTTTTTAAACGGAAAACAATTGTTTGTAAAGGAATTAGCTTTGGAGGACGGGGTAGCTTCCATCGGTACAAGTCCATATTACCGTGAAAAGGCGGATGAAACCTTCCGATTTGCCAGATTAGTATATGACAAAGCCTTAGATTTAAGAAGAAGCGGTTCAGCTGCACTGGACATCTGCTATGTGGCTGCTGGTCGAATTGTATTATACTATGAGCTTCTTTTGTCCCCCTGGGATTATGCAGCAGGTTCTCTTATTCTAAAGGAAGCCGGAGGAAGTATTAGCACCATGAATGGAGAGCCTCTTACCTTTGAACAACCCATTAGTATACTGGCAGGAAATCAAACCACCGTACAGCAATTTCTTGAGTTGATTTAGCTATTAAGGTTCACCTGACTAGTTCTTTCCGAGGAAAGTAACTGGGAATAAATAAAAGCTTCCATTTATATTTTGTAGTTCATGAGCAGTATCGCTGCATATAATATAGTAATTACCAATCCAGGAATGAGATTTTGCTGCTAGGAAGAATTTCTTTTGAGGAGCATGGTCATGAATGTTGTGGAGCGATAGAATGAATGATTGTGAATTAATTATGACCATAACGGCAATTGCTTGTGGTATCATTAAATGCTGTTCAGAGGATGATATAACAATTTTGTCTGTTGCCTTTACCCAATTGGGGGATACCTTAGCTACCTATCTAACCCAAAAGGAATTATGTGAAGATAAACAGAAGGACGCGGATGGTTCCCCGAAGCAATTAACGGATTCAAACACCACGGAAGCACCAAAACAGTTGAACTGATGCAAGCCAGGTGATACACTTAATAATATAAGAAAGCGGAAAACGATACCCGAGGTATTCCGCTTATTTTATACTTTAAGCTATTTCTGCCGCTATAGAAGGCTAGACATTCTTGATTTATTTTAATCTTCTTGTAGTAAGTGTTGGTGTGGGATTTAGAAAGTTCCACACCATTTACTGTCTTTTGCACTATTTTAAGGTTTGTCTCTATCATTCTTTTTTAGCTATTCCAAATAAGACTCTTTACATTTTATAACATTCAAACTGCGATTCATGATGATTATTGACGTAGAATTATATTTATTCCATCCCTACAACTTGATTCATAGAATTTAAGTCAACTGCATATGCTTAACTATAACCACAAGGAGGTTGGCATATGTTAGGGCAGTTTGATGTTTATAATGATATTCAGGCTAGGACAGGCGGTGAAATATACATAGGTGTAGTTGGCCCGGTTAGAACTGGAAAGTCCACCTTTATCAAGAGGTTTATGGATCTTCTGGTAATTCCGAATATTGAAGATGTCCATAGCAAAGAAAGGGCAATCGATGAGTTGCCTCAATCAGCGGCTGGTAGAACTATCATGACTACTGAGCCGAAGTTTATACCGAAGGAAGCTGCCGAAATCGCATTTAATGATGAAACCAAGGTTAAAATCCGTTTAATTGACTGTGTTGGATATATGGTAGACGGAGCTGCCGGCCATATTGAGAACCAGCATGAAAGAATGGTGAAAACTCCTTGGCTGGACTATGAGATCCCATTTACACAGGCAGCTGAAATCGGTACGAGAAAGGTTATCAATGACCATTCTACTGTTGGGATTGTTATAACGACTGACGGAAGCTTTGGCGAATTGCAGAGAGATAATTATCGTATGCCGGAAGAGCGAACCATTAATGAACTGAAACATATTGGTAAACCCTTTATAGTATTACTCAATTCCAGTAAACCATATTCCAATGAAACGGTTCGCATGGCGGAGGAATTGTCAATGGATTACGAGGTTCCGGTAATCCCTGTGAATGCTGAGCAGCTAAAAAAGGATGATATCCATCGAATTATGGAAAATCTGGTGTCGGTATTCCCTGTAACTGAGCTGGATTTCTACATGCCAAAATGGGCAGAGATGCTTCCGCATGACCACTGGTTAAAAGTAGATTTGATTGAAGCCGTTCGAGAGTTGTTTAGCAAAATCACAGAGGTTAAGGATGCAAAACCTTCCAACTGCAATACCAATAGCAATTATGTCAAAAGGTTTAAAATTGACAATGTAGATATGCAAAATGGTAATGTTAGAATGGATGTAGAATTTGATGATATGTACTATTATAAAATTCTCAGCGATTTAATCGGAGTTCCGATTGCCGGTGAATATCAGTTGATATCAACCCTTCGGGAACTTGCAGCGAAGAAGGCAGAATATGAAAAGGTATCCTTAGCTACCGATCAGGTTCGTGCTAAGGGCTATGGAGTAGTCACACCTCTAAGAAATGAAGTAAGAATTGAAGAGCCAGAGGTTATGAAACACGGGAATAAATATGGTGTTAAAATCAGAGCAACGGCACCTTCCATTCACATGATTAAGGCTGATATCATAACCGAGGTAGCACCAATTGTCGGCTCTCAGGAACAGGCAAATGATTTAATGAATTATATCAAGGCAAATGCAACTGAGAATCCTGAGGGAATTTGGGAGACCAATATTTTCGGAAAAACAATCCGCCAGCTTGTTGATGACGGAATTAATACAAAAATTAACAAATTGACCGATGAGAGTCAGTTAAAACTTCAGGATACCATGCAGCGAATTATTAATGAAAGCAATGGTGGACTGATTTGCATCATCATTTAATAAGGAGTAGCAAGTGTAAAGCCACCAAAAATACGGAGCATTTCGTATTGAGGTGGCCTTTTATTTTAGGATTCACATCAATATATTTACATAGTAAAAACCCTCTATATTGACCTGTTTTTTCTATATTTGTTAATTTTGACTAAGTTTTAAAATAAAGTTGACACACAGTTGACAAAATCTATAGGGTTTGCTATAATCTGTATGTAATATATTTAACAATTACGTAACAATTCAGTTAAATATGGAATAAGCTTGTTTATTACATAGCATGCACTAATGATAGAAAATAAGAAAACATTTGGAGGACGCAATTCATGAACAGAACACTTCTAAAGCTTTCATTGGCTTGCTTCGCAGGAACTTTATTTTTAACAGCAGCTCCCAAGACAGCAATGGCGGCTTATGAAGAAGCTGTCGCAGGTTATATGTATGACAAGGACAGTATCTCTTCAAATTTGGTTTCCGATTCATCAGCAGCTATCGCCACAACAATGAGCTTGACCTTAGATGATATTCCGATTCCAGGCTTTAATGATATTGCAATTGCAAATGTTGACACTAATTTGTGCATTCGTTCTGGTGCCGGAGAAGATTATAAGATCATCGGTAAGTTACCAAAGAATGGTGGTTGCGAGGTGCTTTCTACGACAGATAACGGCTGGACTGAGATCACCACTTCAACAGCCTCAGGAGCCTTAAAAGGCTTTGTAAAAAGCGAGTATCTGATCACAGGAGCCGCAGCTACTGCATTAGCGAAGGAAGTTGGCTTTTATGTAGCCACTGCGAATACGGATGGCCTGAATGTAAGATCTGAAGCTTCTACGGACTCCTCTAAAATCGATATTATCGCAAAAGGCGAGGAATTACTTGTATTAGATTCAAAAGTGGTTACGGATAATGATGAGTATAAAGTGTGGGTTAAGGTTAGCTTAGATAGTGATACAGAAGAAGGCTCCGTTGGATATGTTGTTCGTGATTTCGTTGATTTATCCTATGAATTAGTGCACGGCTTATCGATTCAAGAAATCCAATATGGATCCGGAGTTTCCCAAACACGTGTGGATATTGTAAACAAAGCAAAGGAATACCTTGGCGGCAGATATGTATGGGGTGGCACCTCTTTAAATAATGGTGTCGACTGTTCTGGCTTTACAAGAGCTATTTATGCGAAATTCGGTTACTTTATCAATCGTACTTCAAGAGAGCAGGCAAGAGGCGGTTCATCTATCTCGGCATCGGATTTAAAACCGGGTGATTTGGTATTCTATGGCAGCTCCAGTTATATTAATCACGTTGCGATGTATATTGGCGGCGGTCAAGTCATCCACGCAAGTAATGCGAGAGATGGTATTAAGATTTCCAATATGTACTACAGAACACCTGTTAAGTATGTAAGGTATCTTGGTAATTAACGAACGGCAGCTTCTTTCATAGCATTTTATAAATCAAAAGATATCATATATAATGATTATAGGAAAAGGTTGAATCTCGAAAGGTTCAACCTTTTTTGGCTGAAAAGACTAGATTTCTATCAGTTGGGTTGACAAGAAATGGGTAAAAACTTATAATTTGATAGCAAGAAGCTTGGACTATATAAAATTAAGAACTAAGGAGATCCAAATGGAATTATTAATTGCTATTGTGGCAGGAATGATCATTTTCATTATTTATAGTATTTATCAAGAAAAAAACCATAAGAGACTTTTGATGATCAGATTAAAGGAACAATGGGGTGCTGTTCCTACGCAAGAATATACTTCAGAGATGTTTGAATCATTGAGAGCATATTATTTATCTATTCGTAATGATCAGACGGATGTGGATGATATTACCTGGAATGACTTGGATATGGATGATATTTATCTATTAATGAATAATACTCAAACCTCCATCGGTGAAGAGTATCTCTATGCGTTCTTAAGAAAGCCCAGCTTTTCGAAAGAAGACCTGGAGGAGCGAAACCGTTTAATGAAGTTTTTTACTGCCAATGAAGAAAAACGGTTAATTGTTCAAACCAAATTACACCCCATCGGTAAACAAACGGTGATTTCAGTGTATGAATATATCAATCGATTAGGTGAAAAAGAGGTAAAGAGTAATATACCTCATTATCTCATGGTTTTGGGGCTACTTGCTAGTATTGGTATTATTTTTATCTATCCACCGGTTGGAGGAGTTTTGACTTTGGCCATGATTGTTAACAATATCATGCAATATTATAAAGAGAAGGCTCAAATCGAGAATTATCTTATGCTGGTAGCTTATATTTATCGTTTACTCGATGGTGCCAGAGCGATTTATCAGATGAATATACCTGAAATTAAAACCTATACGGACACCCTGAAAAAAGATTGTGCAACCTTTAATACCTTTCAGAAAGGTTCCTCCTGGGTTACTCCAAAGAACCCTTCGGGAGACTTTTTTAGCGCAGTCTTAGATTATGTTCGTATGCTAACACATATTGATTTAATTAAATATAATCAATTACTGCGGTTTTTTAAGAATAACAGAGATACGCTAAATCGAATCTATACCAACATCGGATTTCTAGATGCGATCATTGCTGCGGCATCCTTTCGAGAGCTGATACCTTATTATTGCGAGCCGGTTCTAAGTCTCCTACCGAAACATGTGGCGAACAGAGAGGATAAGCCTGGCATTTCCACTGAGGAGCTGTATCATCCATTGATTGGACAGCCCATAGCCAATTCTATCTCTGAAAATAGGAGCGTGCTTATCACCGGCTCGAATGCCTCCGGTAAGTCTACCTTTATTAAGACCTTAGCTATCAATGCAATCTTAGCACAAACCATATACACCTCAACTAGCAAAAGCTATAGAGGCAGTTATTTTATGATCTATTCCTCCATGGCACTCAGGGATAATCTCTTCAATAAGGAAAGCTATTATATGGTAGAAATCAAATCCTTAAAGAGAATTCTGAATGTAATAAATGAGGATATTCCTGTACTATGTTTTATTGACGAGGTACTCAGAGGCACGAATACACTGGAACGTATTGCGGCATCTTCGAGAATATTAGCAGATATTGCTCGTAAAAATGCATTAGTGTTTGCAGCTACCCATGATATTGAACTTACTCTGATTTTAGAAAAGCATTATTCTAATTATCATTTTCAGGAACGCATTGAGGATAATGAGGTATTATTTGATTATAAATTATATGAAGGGAAAGCAGTATCAAAGAATGCAATTAAGCTTCTTGACATGCTAAAGTTTCCTAAGGAAATTACCACTGCTGCAGAAGCTTGTGCAGAGGAATTTTTAGTAAGTGGTGAATGGAGCAGAATTGATTAAAGAACGGAGGACAATAATGAACGTTAAATTATATACAGATGGAGCAGCGAGGGGGAATCCGGACGGACCGGGAGGTTACGGCGCAATTCTTGTATATGTTGATCCCAGGGGAATAGAGCATGAAAGGGAATACAGTGGAGGTTATAAAAAGACCACCAACAATCGTATGGAGTTAATGGCCGCGATAGTTGGGCTCGAGGCATTGACAAAGCCCTGTAATGTAATTCTATATTCCGATTCCCAGTATGTTGTGAAAGCTTTTAATGAGCATTGGCTAGAGGGCTGGATCAAAAAAGGTTGGAAGAGGGGGAAGAATGAACCTGTTAAGAATGTGGATTTATGGAAGAGGTTACTTAAGGCAATGGAGATCCATAATGTGACTTTTGAATGGGTCAGAGGGCATAATGGTCACCCCATGAATGAACGTTGTGACGTACTTGCAACAACTGCTGCCGACGGAGATAATTTGGCAGAGGATGTCGTTCTATAAAACTTAAACCATTGATTCGATTGTTAAAAGCCTTAATTACACTGTATGGATGGATATGTGTGCGTATATATGCGCTCATATCCATCTACTTAGCCTGGATCAGGCATTTGGCACTCGAATCAACCATTGCAATCAATCATCGATATGGTATAATTGTAATGGTTTTAATTATGAATACAAAGGAAAGGATTTTCACCATGGCTCAATTAACACCCCTGATGCAGCAATATATGCAGATTAAAGAGCAATATAAGGACTGTATCTTATTCTACCGTTTAGGTGATTTCTATGAAATGTTCTATGAGGATGCTACGATCTGCTCAAAGGAGTTAGAGATTGTTTTAACCGGAAAAAATGTTGGACAAGAGGATCGTGCTCCCATGTGTGGTATTCCTCATCATGCGGTAGACAACTATTTAAGTAAATTAGTCAGCCGTGGTTACCGGGTTGCCATCTGTGAGCAGGTGGAGGATCCAAAGGCGTCAAAAGGAATTGTAAAAAGAGAGGTTGTCCGGATCGTAACACCGGGTACCAATTTAAATACACAGGTCTTGGATGAAACAAAGAATAATTACCTGATGTCAGTTGTACATACCACAAATGCTTATGGAATCTCTATTGTAGATATCACTACAGGAGATTACTATGTTACTGAGGTTGATAGTGAACGTAAGCTAGTGGACGAAATCTATAAATGGTCGCCTTCTGAAATAATCTGTAATGATACTTTTTTTGTTTCCGGTATCAATATCGAAGCAATCAAAAATATTGGAAATCTGGCCTTATCGCCCTTAGAGCCCTGGTATTTTGATGATGAATTATGTGTAAGAGCTTTAAAGGAGCACTTTAATGTTGGAACCGTGGATGGACTTGGCTTAAAGGATTATACCATCGGTGTGATCGCAGCCGGCTGTATTATGCAGTTTTTAAGAGAAACACAGAAGAATTCCTTGTCCCATATTACCAAGCTATCCCCTTATACCTATGAAAAATTTATGCTGCTGGATAGCTCTACGGTGCGTAATTTAGAGCTTACAGAGACAATTCGTGAGAAGACGAAGAAGGGCTCCCTTCTTTGGGTATTAGATAAAACAAAAACGGCTATGGGCGCCAGATTACTTCGTAGTTATATTGAACAACCCCTAATTGACTTTGAGATGATCAAGGAGCGCCATGACAGCGTTGCAGGCTTGAAGGATCATATGATTTCCAGAGAAGAGATTCGGGAATATTTAAATCCCATCTATGATCTGGAGCGGCTTATGAGTAAGATCAGTTATAAAAGTGCGAATCCAAGAGACTTGGTGGCTTTTAGCTCCTCTTTATCCATGCTGCCCCATATCAAATTCTTAATGAAGGATTTTGATGCAAAACTGCTAAAAGAAATCTATGAACAGTTAGATCCCTTAGAGGACATCGCTTCCTTAATCACGGATGCCATTACTGAGGAGCCTCCTTTGAATGTAAAGGAAGGTGGAATTATTAAAGAAGGTTATAACGAAGAAGTTGACCGCTTGCGAAAGGCGAAGACGGAGGGCAAGGATTGGCTCATGGATCTGGAAACAAAAGAACGTGAGGCAACGGGTATCAAGAACCTGCGTATTCGCTATAATCGTGTCTTTGGTTATTACTTAGAGGTTACAAATTCCTATCAGAACTTGGTACCTCAAAACTGGATACGCAAGCAGACCCTTGCCAATGCGGAGCGTTATACCACCCAGGAGTTAAAGGAATTAGAAGATATTATCCTTGGAGCAGAAGACAAACTTTTTTCCTTGGAATATGATTTGTTTAGCGAGCTTCGTGATCGAATTTCCTTAGAGGTGAAACGAATTCAGCAGACTGCTAAGGCAATTGCAAAAATTGATGTATTTGCATCCTTAGCGCTGGTGGCTGAGCAGAATAATTATGTACAGCCAAGCATGAATACAAATGGTACCCTTCATATTAAAAACGGTCGTCACCCTGTGGTGGAATGTATGATTTCCCACGACATGTTCGTAGCAAATGACACCTTGCTGGATAATAAGCAGGATCGTGTTTCCATTATTACAGGACCAAATATGGCGGGTAAGTCTACCTATATGAGACAGACCGCATTAATTGTATTACTTGCTCAAATCGGAAGCTTTGTACCTGCAGACAGTGCAAAAATCGGTATTGTGGATCGAATCTTTACCCGTGTAGGTGCTTCGGACGACCTGGCCAGCGGACAGAGTACCTTTATGGTAGAAATGACTGAGGTTGCTAACATTCTTCGTAACGCGACGAAGAATAGCTTATTAATCCTTGATGAGATCGGGCGTGGTACCAGTACCTTTGATGGTCTTAGTATCGCCTGGGCCGTGGTAGAACACATCAGCAATGCTCAGATTCTTGGTGCTAAAACCTTATTTGCCACCCATTATCATGAGCTAACAGAGCTGGAAGGCCGTCTGGAGGGTGTTAATAATTATTGCATAGCCGTCAAGGAGCAGGGAGAGGATATCGTGTTCCTGCGCAAGATTGTAAAAGGCGGTGCAGATAAGAGTTACGGGATTCAGGTTGCAAAACTTGCGGGTGTTCCAAATAGTGTACTAAAACGTGCCAGTGAAATTGTTGTAGAACTTACAGGAAATGATTTGGCCTTAAAGACTAAGAATCTTTCTCATCCAGAGGAGCCTTCACTGCAAAGTGATTTCGTTCAGGAGGAATTCTCCTTTGATATACTCCAAGAAACAATGGAATCGTCAGCACAAAATTCCAAGAAATCTAAGAGAGCGAAGGATACTAGCCAGATTTCACTATTCTCCATGTCCGGTAACGACGATATCATCACAGAACTGCGGGATTTGGATATTGCAAGACTAACACCCATTGATGCAATGAATAAATTGTATCATCTGCAACGAAAAATCAAGGATCGAATCTAAGTTTATCCTTATGTTGTTTATTATATCGCCATAAGGCTTACGGAGGTAGCTTATGTCACTTATTCATGTACTTGATGAATCTACAATCAATCAGATAGCTGCGGGCGAAGTAGTGGAACGCCCAAGCGCAGTAGTCAAAGAGCTTATTGAAAATGCAATGGATGCCGGAGCTACCGCAATTACTGCTGAGATCAAAGAGGGCGGTTTGAGTTTTATACGAATTACGGATAATGGTTCCGGAATCGCTAAGGAGGATGTTCCCTTAGCGTTTCTTCGCCATGCAACCAGCAAGATCCGTTCTGCTGAGGATTTACTCAGTGTCACCAGTCTGGGCTTTCGTGGTGAGGCTTTATCCAGTATCGCTTCGGTAGCACAGGTGGAGTTAATTACAAAAACACCGACAGCCCTGAACGGATTTCGTTATATCATTGAAGGCGGGGAAGAGAAGGCCTTTGAAGAAATCGGCTCGCCAACAGGTACTACAATTATAGTACGAAATATTTTCTTTAATACCCCAGCTCGTAGGAAGTTTTTGAAGTCCGCGATGACTGAGGCTAATTACATCAGTGATTTGATGGAACGTCTGATTGTCTCTCATCCGAATGTATCTTTTAAATTCATTGTTAACAATCAGGTAAAGCTTCAGTCCTCGGGCAATAACAGTACTCGGGATATTTTATACAGTATTTATGGCAGGGATATTTCAAAGGAACTGATTCCTGTTGAACTTAATACCGAAACCGTTAAGGTAACTGGTTTCATCGGTAAGCCGGTTATTAATCGCGGTAATCGTAACTTTGAGAATTATTTTATTAATGGAAGATATATTAAAAGTAATATTATAACCAGGGCAATTGAAGAAGCCTATAAGCCTTTTCTTATGCAGCATAAGTATCCTTTTACCTCCATCTATTTTGCAATTGACCCTGCTTTGATTGATGTAAACGTTCATCCTCAAAAAATGGAGATACGGCTTGATAACGGGGAGGATATGTATCAGCTGACCTATCATCTGATACGAAATGCCTTATTGGGAATAGAGATGATCCCTAAGGTTACACTGACACAAGAGCCACAAGAAAAGAAGCAGGCCATGACTGGGATGCCGGAACCCTTTGAACAAAATAGACGAAACGCTTCTTCTTTCCCTTACTCTGGCTCAAAGGACAAGACATATGTTCCTTCAAGGGTAGCTGAAAAACCTACGGATTATATCACGGCAACGAAGCCTCTTATTCATTCCTCTAGTCCGCTATCTGAGACACTTACTGGTAGCCAAGGGATAAATCGATCCTTCGCACCGAAGGCAACGGATTTGTCAAATGAAGGCAAGGAAGCTTCAGATTCCATGAAGAAAAGCAACTTTGAACCCTTGAAAAATAACGAGAAGGAAGTTTTAGGGTATAATTCGTCTAAATCTATGAATGATTATGAGTTTAAGGCTGGAGGCGTAAACGATCCGGATGCTACGATCGTTAATAAGACTGACGTTACAACTGGTCCCCCACTTAACACTGCGAACAAAAGCTCAGAGGTAGCAGATACAACTCCCGGGTATACGGAGCAGATGAAACTTTTTTCTGAAGAGAGTATGGAAGAAGCTCCCTTTTTATCAAAGAAGGCCTTTGAGGAACATCGTATCATAGGCCAGGTATTCTCCACCTACTGGCTGGTAGAATATAAAAAAGAATTATACATCATCGACCAGCATGCCGCACATGAAAAAGTCTTGTACGAAAAACTGATGAAGGCTTCAAAGGAAAAAAACTTCTCCTCCCAGCAGTTGCTTCCGCCGATTGTTCTATCCCTTACTTTAAAAGAACAGGAGATTTTGCATAAACAGGAAGCGGTGCTGAATAGTCTAGGCTATGAATTCGAACACTTTGGAGGTAAGGAATATTCTGTACGGGCTGTGCCTGCTGATTTATACAGTTTATCAGAAAAAGAGCTCCTTTTAGAGTTTATTGATGCCCTGGCAGATGAGAATGCTGGAGGCTCCCTCACAACCGTATCCATTTTAGAAAAGGCAGCTTCCCTTTCCTGTAAAGCAGCTGTCAAGGCAAATCATGCCTTTTCTTTTGAAGAGGCCACGGCCTTAATTAAGGAGCTGTTAATGTTAGAGAATCCATATCATTGCCCACATGGACGGCCCGTTATCGTATCGATGAGTCAATATGAATTGGAACGCAAATTTAAAAGAATCTTATAGTTTGGAAGGAATGCACATGGAAAAAAAGCCACTAATCATATTAACCGGTCCTACCTCAGTCGGAAAGACAGCCTTATCCATTGCATTAGCAAAGTCTGTGAATGGTGAGATTATCTCTGCCGATTCAATGCAGGTCTATAAACGGATGGACATAGGTACTGCTAAAATCAAACCAGAGGAAATGGATGGAATCCCCCATCATTTGATTGATGAATTTGAACCAGATGAGGACTTTAATGTGGTTCGGTTTCAACAACTGGCAAAGACCTATATGGAAGAAATTTATATCAGGAACAAGATACCTATTCTGGTCGGGGGAACCGGCTTCTATATCCAGGCAGTTCTATATGACATTGACTTTACTGAAAATGAAACTGACTATACCTATCGAAGCTTTTTGGAACAGTTGGCCAAGGAGAAGGGACCAGAGTATTTACATGAGTTGCTCCTTTTGGTGGATCCGGAAAGTGCAGCATCCATTCATCCAAACAACAGTAAAAAGGTCATTCGAGCATTAGAATATGTGAAGCTGACTGGTGATAAAATATCAGAACATAATGAGGAACAGAGAAAAAAAGAATCACCTTACTGTTTTTGTTACTTTGTGCTGAATAAGGATCGTGCTAAATTATATGAAACCATTAATTACCGAGTAGATAAGATGATCCAAGACGGCCTCGTGGAAGAAGTGAAGAGTTTGGCTGCAAGGGGCTATACCAGAGACTTGGTTTCCATGCAGGGCTTAGGATACAAGGAAATTCTAGCGTTTCTAGAGAAGGAGTATACGTTTGAGGAAGCAGTAGAAATATTAAAAAGAGATACGAGACATTTTGCGAAGCGCCAATTGACCTGGTTCAAGAGGGAAAAGGATGTGACCTGGATGGACAAGGACCAGTTTCCTTCAGAGGATGCCCTTTTAAAGGAAATGCTGAGGATATTAAAGGAAAAGGAAATTGTTTCTTAAACTTGCGAGCAACTTATCGATAGTCATAATATTGTTATGTAAACTAAAAATACTAATTTATAGGAATGTATAAAAATACAAATTTAAATGACTGGAACAATATGATTGAACTACTGTACGAATTAATTTATGGCTCTAAGTAAATCTAGAAATCTATAGCTATGAAAAGAATTTCAATGAATTATAAGAAAAGAGGAGTAACTGAATCAGTTGCTTGGAGGAAAAACTAAATTGGATAATACAGCGATGAATCAAGCCTATCAATCCTTAGGATTAGATCCTAAGGTTATATCATATGGTACTGAGATAGAACAAAAACTACAGCTACGATTCCAAAAGATTGATGAAGTAGCAGAATTTAATCAAATGAAGGTATTAAAGGCTATGCAGGATAACCGTCTAAGTGATATACACTTTGCGGCCACCACCGGCTACGGCTATAATGATATGGGACGTGATACCTTAGAAAGTGTCTATGCCGCAGTCTTTAAAGCTGAGGATGCTTTGGTACGTCCCCAGCTTATTAGCGGTACCCACGCACTTACAGTAGCTTTATCAGGTAATTTACGTCCCGGAGATGAGATTCTTTCTCCGGTTGGAAAACCCTATGATACCTTGGAAGGTGTTATCGGCATTACTCCCACAAAGGGTTCTTTAGCAGAGTTCGGAATTTCGTATTCACAAGTGGATCTATTGCCCGATGGTGGTTTTGACTGGGATGGGATAAAGGCTGCAATTAAACCTAATACAAAGCTCGCAACGATTCAGCGTTCCAAAGGTTATGCCAGCCGTCCAACCCTGTCGGTAGAACGGATCGGGGAGCTAATTAAATTCCTAAAGGCTCAAAAGCCGGATATGATCTGTATGGTGGACAATTGCTACGGCGAGTTTGTTGAGATCACGGAACCCACTGAGGTTGGAGCGGATTTATGCGTGGGTTCACTAATTAAAAATCCAGGCGGCGGGCTTGCCCCCATCGGAGGATACATTGTTGGTAAAACAGAGTATGTAGAAAATGCGGCTTATCGTCTGACCGCTCCGGGACTGGGAAAAGAAGTAGGAGCAACCTTAGGTATTATCGCTTCCCTGTTCCAAGGGCTCTTTCTGGCGCCAACGGTGGTAGCAGGTGCTCTAAAAGGAGCTATTTATGCAGCGAATATTTATGAAGGGTTAGGCTATCAGGTTCTGCCAAACTCCCTGGAAGAACGCTACGATATTATACAGGCTCTTACCTTGAATTCCCCGGAGGCAGTGATTGCTTTTTGTAAAGGAATTCAAGCCGCAGCGCCGGTAGACAGCTATGTAGTTCCTGAACCTTGGGCGATGCCAGGTTATCAATGTGATGTAATTATGGCCGCAGGTGCCTTTGTACAAGGCTCCTCCATTGAGTTATCCGCTGATGCCCCCATAAAGCCCCCATATACCGTGTTCTTCCAAGGTGGGCTTACCTGGTATCATGCCAAATTTGGTATTCTAATGTCTCTTCAAAAGCTCTTTGAAGAGGGGCTTGTGCAAACTTAAAGAGTAACAAGGGAATCGGCTTGCTGATTCCTTTTGTCTATTGAAAATGCCTTTTCATAAGCCAGGGCGGTTTTTCCTATGGAATAAAAATCAGTTTTACGTATACAAATTCATGTTCTTGTGATAAAATGTAACTTGATTATGGATGGAAATAAAAAGGGATTATTACAAATGGAGGTAAACTTTGATGGCCAGAACAGCAAGAGTAATGAGTAAAAATGGGTGGACATTATTTCTATTTATCTTACTTGGCATTGTCCTTGGCAGTTTTCTTGGTTACCTGACAAAGAGTGTTGAATTCCTAAACTGGCTCAATTACGGTTTTAACTTTTCTTTAGGAGATGGGAAGAATAGCAGTGTTGTTACCCTGAATCTCCTGGATGTCCTGGTGATTAGCTTCGGCATTCGTATTAAGATAACCGTTGGAAGTATTGTTGGTGCAATAGCAGCAGTCTTTATTTACCGTAAAATCTAAATTAGTTAATAACCAAAAGCCGCGATTCTAAACATTGCCTGCTTTTGGTTTTGCCGGTTGATTCCCTGGAGAGAGGTGAAGCAGGAGGCAAATATATGGATCGCTATTTAACAGTCAAGGAATTACCTGTGTCCGAACGACCTTATGAGAAATGTGAAAGGGCTGGAGTGGGTTCTTTATCGGATGCTGAGCTTTTAGCAGTCATTCTTCGGACAGGATCAAAAAGTCAAAGAGTAATTGATCTGGCAGTGAATATATTAAATTATTCAACTGCCTACCCTGGTTTAAAGGGGTTGAACTACTTAACCTTAAAGGAATTAACTAAGATAAAGGGTGTAGGTAGGGTAAAAGCAATCGAACTTCAATGCCTGACAGAAATCACAAGGCGTATGTCTAAACAGCTGCAGGAGGATAGTCTGAAATTAATTACACCGCAGAGTGTCGCAGATTATTACATGCAGGATATGAGGCATTTAACCAGAGAGATCGTTAAATTACTTATACTGGATTCTAAAAACAGGTTGATCAAAGACCTCACAGTATCAGAGGGGACAATCAATACTTCACTTATGCCTACCAGGGAGATCTATGTGAATGCCATAAAGTATGAGGCAGTCAATATTATTATTCTTCATAATCATCCCAGTGGAGACCCAACACCCAGTGCCGAGGATATCAGAGTAACGAAAAAGCTTTGGGAGGCTGGAAATTTAATTGGTGTCCAGCTTATGGATCATATTATTATTGGTGATAATAGATATATCAGCTTAAAGGAACAGGGGTTGTTCTAACCGACCACTAATAATAGCTTTCCATAAGGTTACCGGCAGGCATAGACATTCATTACATGAGCAAAAGTAGATAATCAGCGGCAACGCTGGTTGACACATGATTAATAGGAGGTAACGTACGATATGGCTTCAAAAGCATTCGGAATAGATTTTGGTACAAGTACAATTAAAATATATAAGAAGGGGCAGGGTATCGTGCTGGATGAGCGTAATATCGTGGCTATTTCGGATCGTAAAAACATCATTGCCACTGGTAATGATGCCTTTGATATGTATGAGAAAGCCCCAGCCAATATAAATGTATCCTATCCTGTAAAAAATGGAGTTATTGCAGATGTAGCAAATATGATGGAGCTATTGACACATTTTATAACCCGTGTCAGTGGTGCAAAGCGTTTTGGTTCCAGTGCTGCAGATTATATTGTGGCAACACCGACGGATATCACTGAGGTAGAACGTCGTGCTTTCTATGATTTGATCGCCAGCTCCAGCTTAAAGGTAGGCCGCATTAAGATTGTAGAAAAGCCACTTGCAGATGCCGTTGGAGCAGGACTGGACGTAATGACCGCAAGGGGTGTTATGATCGTTGATATTGGCGCAGACACTACGGAGGTGTCCATACTTTCCTTAGGTGGAATCGTACTTAGTAAACTAATACCGGTTGGCGGTAATCGTTTGGATGAAGCAATAAAAAACATGGTAAAAAGAAAATACAACCTATACATTGGTGATAAAACTGCCGAGAATATCAAAAAGAAGCTGGCTAGCGCTATTACATCAGTAGAAGCTTCTGTTAAGGTCTATGGCCGAGATGTTGTCAGTGGTCTGCCTACTGAGATGGAAGTAAACTCAAAAGCTGTTTATGATGCCATCGCAGAATATATGTATTCTATTATTGATGCAATTAAAATTATCCTTGAGCGTACGCCACCGGAAATTTCTTCTGATATTATAGACAGTGGTATCTATATCACAGGTGGTTCTGCGGGTATTTTTGCCTTGGACGAGTTGATGCGTAAGGAAACGGAACTCAAAATTAATATTTGTCCTGACCCTGCCAATACGGTAGTCAATGGTCTTGGAAAAATATTAGAAAATCCGAAATTAGCAACTCTTGCAGATACCATCCGTTCCAAAGCTCTTAGTTAGGGTTAAGCAATTTTTAATATTATAGAAACAAGAATATGTTCCTATAATAATTATTTTATTATATGGAGACTTACAATGAGACGAAGGCCAAAAATTAATTTAAATCCAAAATACATCCTCATCGTCTGTATCGTTTTGTGTATCGGTTTGATTATCATTTCCTTTCGGTTTGGTGAGCAGTTATCACCGGTGAAAAATGCGGTCGGCTCGGTCATTACCCCGATGCAGCGTGGTATCAATACAGTAGGAAGCTATGTTACCGAAAAGTTGGATCATTTTAAAAGGATCGGTGATCTTGAGCAGGAAAACACACAGTTAAAAGAGCAGGTCGATCTGTTATCCTATCAGAATCAGATGCTCCTCCAGGATAAGTATGAGCTTGATGAACTAAGAAAACTATACGACCTGGATCAAAAATATGCTGATTACCCTAAAGTTGCCGCCAGGGTCATAAGTAAGGACTCTAACAATTGGTACAATGTCTTTACCATTGATAAGGGTGAGCGGGATGGCTTAGAAAAGAATATGAATGTGTTGGCAGGAAACGGCCTGGCAGGAATTATCACAGAAGTTCATTACAATTATTCTGTGGTTAGAGCAATTATCGATGACAATAGCAATGTCAGCGGTATGTTTATTAAGACCTCCGACACTTGTATAGTACAAGGGGATTTGAAGCTGATGGATGATGGGAAAATTCGTGTTGAACTAATCAGCAAGGATGCCCAGGTCAGCGACGGTGATGAAATTGTTACCTCTCATATCAGTCCCAACTTCCTGGAGGGAATCACAATTGGACATGTGAGCGATATTAAACTTGATCCCAGTAATATGACCAAGACAGCCTATCTAACACCTGTTGTTGATTTTGAACGTTTGGAGGAAGTACTTATTATCACGGAACTAAAAGAGCCTCTGATTGATGAAGCTCCTACAGAATAACATAAAGTAGGTATTGTTGTGAAAAGATTGATTATATATATCATAGAAATCATCCTATGTTTTTTGATACAAAGTGCAATGTATCATTATATCGCATTGGCTAATATCATGCCCAATCTGCTATTAATTCTAGTTGCAGCAACTGGGCATATGCGCGGCAGAACCCCTGGAATGATGATGGGGTTGTTTTGCGGTTTATTAGTCGATTTGATGTATGGTAGCTATATTATAGGATTATATGCCTTGCTCTATTTAGTAATTGGATATCTGGCAGGTATGACCAATCGATTTTATTCAAAAGATGATTTCACCTTACCGATTGGAATTATTGCAATCTGTAATTTCCTATATGGCTTTTTCTATTATGTGTTTGAATTTTTGTTGCGTGGCAGACTTGATATTCTTTATTATTTAAGGAGAATTATCTTGCCTGAAATCATATATACGGTTGCTGTCTCAGTTTTTCTGTACAAGCTGTTACATATGATAAACAGCCGCCTAGAGCGTAATCAGGACGAGGAGGTATAAACTTGCTTGATGTATTCTTAGATTATTTTAAAAAACTTGCGAAATCAAGACTATTTCCGGTTACTCTTATTTACCTTGTCTTATTCGGTGTAATCGTCAATCGTCTGTTTATATTACAGATCGTCGAAGGACCTGAGATAACAGTTGAAAGTGAATTAAAATATGCGAAACAAAGAGATGTGAAAAGTACCCGCGGTAATATATACGACCGAAATGGAGTACTGCTTGCTAGCAATAAATTATCCTATTCTGTTGTTATGGAAGGCGTGTCGATTTCTTCCAATACGGAGTATAATGCAATTATCGATAGAGTGGTAAAATTAATTGAAGATAGTGGCGACACCCTTGATACAGAATTTTACATCGTAAAAAACGAAAATGGAGAATTTGAATTTACTGTAAAGGGAAAAGCTCTGACTCGTTTTCTGGAAAATGCATATGCCTATGTGCTAAAAGACAATGAGCTGACCGAAGAACAGAAAAACTCTACGGCCCAGGAAGTATTTGATTTCTTAAAGCATGGTACCGGTAATGCGATTGCTCCAATGTTTGGCATCTCAGATGATTATTCCGATGAAGAAGCCTTAAAAATCATGAGTATACGGTATGCGTTATTCATTAATTATCCTAAGTATTTACAGGTTACCGTTGCCTCTGATGTAAGTGACAAGACTGTGGCAGCTATTAAAGAAAATAACTCAGAGCTAAAAGGTGTAGATATTCAGCAGCAGGCTAGCAGGGTATACCAAGACAGCCTTTATTATTCACACCTTTTAGGTTATACCGGCTTAATTAGTTCAGATGAATTAGAAGCGAAAGAATTAGAAGCAAAAGAAGAAGATAAAGAGAATCCTTACAATTCTACGGATATGATCGGAAAATCCGGTTTAGAACAAGTGTATGAACAGTACCTTGCCGGTAATAAGGGAACAGAAACTGTAACCGTTAACTCCAATGGAAGGGTTACGGAGATCAAGCAGACCGTGGATCCAATTGCAGGTAACGATGTTTATTTAACCATAGACAGCAATTTGCAGAAAAATGTCTACCTGCTGTTGGAAAAAGAGATTACCAATATTCTTTTATCTAATATCGTTCCAACGATGAGCTACGGTAGTAAGGGTGAGAGCGCCAGTGAAATTACAATTCCAATTTATGAAGTGTATAATGCGCTAATCAATAACAATATTATTAAGGTTAATGAATTTGATGGTGCAGATGCTACCTCACTGGAGAAAACCACGAAAACCAAATATGAAACTGCATTACAGGATATTGATAGAAAATATAATAATTTGCTTGCCTTAGATAGCACAACCACCAATGATAAGGCTGGCGATATGGAGGATTTTCTGGCTTATTTCTATAGTGTGTTAGTTAGTAATAACATCTTATTAAAGAGTAGTATTCCGGAAAATGATACCACCTATCAGTCCTATCTTAATAACAATATTAGTCTAAGTGCTTTTCTTCAAAGTGCATTGGCAAATAATTGGATCGATTTATCCATCTTAGGCATTGGTGACGAGTACTATAGCGCAGAAGAATTATTTCAGAAATTGATTGATCATACGAAGGACATCCTAAAAGAAGACAATAAATTTCAAAAGATGATATATCGCAACCTGATTTTTTCATATAAATTATCAGGAACTGAAATTTGTCTTTTATTATTTGACCAAGGTGTGTTAGAATATAATGAAAGTGAAATTAACAGCCTAAGAAATGGTACAATTTCTTCTTATAAGTTTATTACGGATAAGATTAGAGATCTTAAGATTACTCCAGGCATGTTAGCCCTTGAACCCTGTAGTGGTTCCGTTGTTATTACGGATGTTAATACAGGGGATGTATTAGCTATGGTAACATATCCCAGCTATGATAATAACTTATTTGCCAATAAGATTAACTCCAAATATTACAATCAGTTATTAAAGGATAATTCTTACCCGTTACTTAATCGTGCATTATCCACAAGAGTTGCTCCCGGTTCCACCTTTAAGATGATCACTGCAGTAGCAGCTTTAGAGGAGGGTGTTACTACGCCTTCTGAAAAAATTATTGATTTGGGTGAATTCACCAAGATTACACCTTCCCCAAAGTGTCACATTTATCCCGGCTCCCATGGTGCTGTTAATATTGTTGATGCTTTGAAGGTATCTTGTAACTACTTTTTCTTTGAAATGGGTTGGCGTTTAAGTATTGATAGCTTAGGTAAATATAATTCTGATGTGGGTCTAACGAAGCTTCAGACATATGCTACTTTATTTGGATTAGATGAAACCTCGGGACTGGAGTTAAATGAATTAAATCCTCAGATTTCAACCACGGATGCGGTTCGTTCGACCATTGGACAAGGTTCCAATAACTATACTCCGGCTCAGCTGTCAAAATATATTACAACCCTGGCAAACCGGGGAACCTGCTATAATCTTACCTTATTAGATAAGATTGAAGATAAGGACGGTTCCGTAATTCTTGATAATAGTGCAACGGTAGATCACGACCTGACGGATGTGAGCGAATCTACTTGGAATACTGTTTGGGATGGTATGTACGCGGTAACGAATGTATATGGTGGCTCTGTATTTACAGACTATTCTAACTTTGATGTCAAGGTAGCAGGAAAGACTGGTACTTCACAGATTAGCAAATCTCATGCGAATAATGCCTTATTCGTATCTTTTGCGCCCTACGAAGCTCCAAAAATATCTGTGACCACTGTTATTGCAAACGGATATACCTCACATAATGCAGCAGACCTTACGAAGAATATCTATTCTTTATACTTTGGAAAGACGGATGCAGATACTCTACTGAATGGTAATTTGGAGGGGAATTTAAATGGTGGAGCTTTGGAATAAACAATAAGGATTACTACTTATTGTAATCAATAAATCCGGCCATTTGACCGGGAAGGAGTTTAGCGATGAATAATTCTGTTATGATAAAAGGTAACAAATATGGCATCATTGTCGTATTAAGCCCTGATGTACCTTTTGATGAATTGAAACAACTGGTTGCAGAAAAATTCAGAGAGTCTAGTAAATTTTTTGATAATGCTAAAATGGCGATCAGCTTTGAGGGTCGCAAGTTGACAAACGAACACCAGAGGGAGATTCTAGACGTTATTGCGGAAAATACGGATATGCATATTGTCTGTGTGATGGAAAACGATCCTAATACGGAAGAGATTTTCAAAAAAACCGTTGAGCAAAAGCTTATGGAATTATCGAATAATACGGGACAATTTTATAAGGGAATCCTACGCTCTGGCGCTTCCTTATCCTTTGAAACCAGCGTTATTATTCTTGGAGATGTAAATCACGGTGCCAGTGTTGTATCAAAAGGAAATATTATTGTACTTGGTGCCTTAAAGGGTAATGCCTTCGCTGGTGCGTCAGGCAATACCAATTCTTTTGTGGTCGCTCTTGATATGAATCCTATGCAGATTCGTATTGGGGATATTATTGCAAGAGCACCGGATAAACCGGTGAAGGAAGAGGTAAAAGAAGCGAAAATAGCATTTTTAGAAGATGATAACATTTACATTGAACCTTTGAATAAAAGTATATTAAATGATATCCGGTTATAAATCGGATTGTGAAAGCGTGCAGCACCTAAGCTGCAATAAACTTATCTATTAATAATTGCAAAACTTATCGTTCTTGCAATTACCTAATAATATTTTTAACAAGGAGGAGAAATCCTTCGTAAAAACTGGAGGAGAAATCCTCCATAAAGACCAGGAGGATTAGATAGCAAATGGGTGAAGTAATTGTTGTAACATCAGGCAAAGGTGGTGTTGGTAAAACAACATCAACCGCTAATGTAGGAACCGGCTTAGCAATGCTGGACAAGAAAGTCGTATTAATCGATACCGATATAGGCTTAAGAAATTTAGATGTGGTTATGGGCTTGGAAAATAGGATTGTATATAATCTGGTTGATGTTATTGAAGGAACCTGCCGTATCCGCAATGCCTTAATTAAGGACAAGCGTTATCCTAATCTATATCTTTTACCATCCGCTCAAACAAGAGATAAGAATGCTGTTACTCCAGAACAAATGAAGAAGCTTGCTGATGAGTTAAGAGAGGAATTCGATTACATATTAATGGACTGCCCAGCTGGTATTGAGCAAGGCTTTAAGAATGCAATTGCCGGTGCAGACAGAGCATTAGTTGTTACTACACCAGAGGTTTCAGCAGTTAGAGATGCTGATCGAATTATTGGATTATTAGAAGCAAATGAGATGAAGCAAACTCACTTAATTGTAAATCGTATTCGTATGGATATGGTAAAACGCGGTGATATGATGTCAAGTGAGGATGTTTGTGAAATTCTGGCAGTTGATTTGATTGGTATTGTACCAGATGACGAAAACATCGTCATCTCCACCAACCAGGGTGAACCTTTAGTAGGTTCTGATTCTTTAGCAGGCAGAGCATATATGAATATTTGCAAAAGGATACTTGGTGAAGAAGTACCATTCATGGACTTAGAGGAGAAAGCAGGATTTTTCGAAAAACTGTTTGGTAAACGGAAGAAGAACTAGGAGGGTAGCAAGATGGGTTTTTCAGATTTTTTCAAGAAAAAGGGAACAAGCAGCATAGCAAAAGATCGCTTAAAACTAGTCTTAGTTTCCGATCGTGCTGGTTGCTCACCTGAGATTATGGAACAAATTAAGAATGATATTATTGCAGTAATATCAAAATACATTGAGATTGATTTAGATGGGCTTGATATCAAGATTACTCAGATGGATTCGGAATCTAATAATGGTTCCGTACCTGCGTTGTTCGCTAATATCCCAATCAAGGATTTAAAGTCCTCTAAAAAATAAGGAAGTTATCTAGATGTTATCAAAATTAAAACGTTATGACTTTAAACGATATAATATTACCTTGCTTATTCTAGTTTTAGTCTTAGGCTTGATAGGCTCATATTTAATCAAGCAAGTACAGGCAGAAGGTGAAAATCTCTTTTTAAAGCAATTAATAGGTGTTGCCGGTGGAATAGTAATTGCCCTTATTCTATCGTTAATTGATTACCATTTTATCTGCAATTTTTATATTATATTATATATAGTTAATATAGTATTGCTTGTTTTGGTTAAACTTATTGGAAAGACCATTAATTATGCTCAGCGTTGGGTTGTCATTGGCCCCATTCAGTTTCAGCCTTCGGAGCTCTCGAAGATTATATTAATCCTATTTTTGGCAACGGTCTTTACCATGTATCGTTCGAAAATCAATAACTTCGTTTTAATTGGTTTATCCATTATTGCTGTAGCAATACCAGTATACTTTATTCTGGATCAACCCAATCTTTCGACAAGTATGATTATACTATTTATTTTTGCTATTATGCTATTTACAGCAGGATTAAGTTGGAAGATTATATTACCGGTGCTCGTTATCGGTATACCTACCTTTTTAGGTTTATTTTGGTATATTCAGCAAGACTATCAAGTTCTACTGAATGACTACCAGCAAGAAAGAGTGTTGTCCATCCTGCATCCTGAGGAATATCCAGAGACCATGTTCCAGCAGGATAACTCTGAGCTGTCCATCGGCTCCGGACAATTATACGGTAAAATATTTGATGAATCCGACAAACGTAATTATGATTCCATTCCAATCTCTGAAAGCGATTTTATTTTTTCAGTAGCTGGAGAAGAATTTGGTTTTATTGGATGCTGTTTAATCTTGGTTTTATATGGTATAATAATATATCTATGCTTAACAACTGCAAGAAAAGCACCTGATTATATGGGAATGTTAATTTCTGTGGGTATCGCCTCCATGTTTATGTTCCAAGTATTTGTTAACATTGGTGTGGCAACTGCATTTTTACCCAATACCGGTGTACCTCTACCTTTCTTAAGCTATGGGCTTAGTTCCTTAATTAGTGGAATGATAGCCGTTGGTTTAATTCTAAATATTAGATTACAGCCAAAAAGAGGAAGAGGTTAAAGCTTAAAATTATTGCCGTAACAAGCGGCGGAAGGGAGGTTAACATGAATATCGGAATGATTGCACATGATGCAAAAAAGAAATTGATGCAAAATTTTTGTATTGCGTATCGTGGTATTTTAAGTAAACACAATTTATATGCCACCGGTACCACTGGTCGCCTAATTGAGGAAGTTACTAATCTTAGTGTTCATAAGTTTTTAGCAGGACATTTGGGAGGGGAACAGCAGTTAGGCTCTCAAATTGAGCATAACCAAATTGATCTGGTAATATATCTACGCGACCCGATATCTCCGAAATCACATGAACCTGATGTAAATAATATGTTTCAGCTTTGTGACAAGCATAATATACCGTTAGCAACGAATCTTGCTACGGCAGAACTACTGATTAAAGCTTTGGATCGTGGTGATTTAGATTGGCGTGAATTATTTAAAACCTGATTTAGCCATCTTTTTAAGAATTTCAATCGAGATAAAACACCCTAATAGGTAATAACTTTCTTAGATTAATTTTAAATGTAATTATTGCCAATTTTTATGAATAGAATAAAGAAATAAAATGATAAAAAACAACTATAAAATTCACAAAGTTTAGAATTTTTTAGTTGTTTTTCAGTTATAGTTGTACTATAATAGTTTTATAAATATAGTTTTTACACAAAATAATCAAAAAATTTAATATCTGGCACCGCACAACTTATGTTGCGTCCATCATAAGGAGGAGATTACAATGATACAGATAATTTCAGGTGAGAAAGGTAAGGGCAAAACGAAGATCCTTATCGACAAAGCCAACACTGAAGTGAGAGCTGCAAAAGGAAGCATTGTTTATCTTGACAAAAGCAACAAGCATATGTACGAGCTGAGTAATAAGATACGATTAGAGAACGTACGTGATTATTTCATTGAGAATGAAAGTGAGTTTATCGGTTTTATCAGTGGTATTATTTCAGGTGATCATGATTTGCAGGCGGTTTTTCTAGATAGTTTCCTCAAAATTGCTTATGTGGATGACAATAATTTTGAGTCTGTTTATTCGAAATTAGAGAAGATATCAGATCGGTTTAATGTAGATTTGATTCTTAGTATCTCAAAAAACTTTAACGAACTTCCAGAAAGTATAAAAAAGAATGTTGTAGTATCTTTGTAATGGATACCTTTATGAATATAACTATGATGTATTAAAATTGTAATATGACATATGAAAGGAGCGCCATTGCGGCGCTCCTTTCATATGTCATATTACAATTTTATTAATCATTTCTTAAACGGCCGAAATAGCTTAATGCGTATAAGCCTGCAATACCAACTAGGGAGTAAATGATCCGGGAAAACAAGGTCATATCTCCAAAAATTGCTCTTACAAGATCAAAATTAAAGAATCCGATTAAGCCCCAGTTTACGGCTCCGATTACGACTAATATTAAAGCAATATAGTCTAATGTTTTCATAAGAAACCTCCTTCTTGCCTTTTGCTTTTCATTCAGGATATATAACTAAAAAATCACTTTATTCCCTTTTCATAATAATAACAAATGAAAAAGGGATATTGCTCTTCTTTTAGAATACCCATATTTTTGTTGTTTATGCACTATCACCTGAAAGGGCAGAATTTTTTGTTATTGTTTTAACTTAAATTTAGTGAAGAAATGAAAAAAAGGGTTTAAAAATGTTAAGATAATAAGTATAATAAGAAAGAATATCGAGACAGGAGGCGAACACTTGAGCAATCAAAACAAGGTTGTCAAATTTAAAAAACGCAGGGGTATTAATATCGGTATTATTGTTTTTTTAATATTATTTTTATACGTTGCCATCAATGTATACATTTATTTAACAAAAGATCAATTATCTATCTATGAAGTGCATGAAGGTACAACTGCAGTTGATAATAAAATTACAGGTATTATTTTACGTGAGGAGAAGCTTGTTTATTCAAAATCAGCCGGCTATATTTCTTATTTCCAAAGAGAGGGCTCAAAAGTTGCAAAGGATAGCTCCGTATATTCCGTAGATGCAAACGGACAAGTTTATACGGTTCTCGAAAGCAATGACGTACAGGTAAAGATTACGGATCGGGACAATGCAGAGATTCGGCATGATATCCGAGCTTTTCAGGACAAGTACTCCGATTCAGACTTTTCTACGGTATATAATTTTAAGGAAAATTCTCAAAGTACAGCACTTGATTTATTAAATAGCACCGTTATTAACGAAGGTAGTGCACTGAAAGATAATTCAGGTTCTGCTCTTGCCTTGAATATGGTATCCAGCTCGGAAAGCGGAATCATATCCTATTATATGGATTCTTATGAGGCTCTTACTCCTGAGGCTGTCACAGAGGATTCCTTTAACACAGATAATTATCAAAGAACAAATCTTCGTACAACGGAAATGATGACAAAGGACAGTCCTGTTTATAAGCTCGTTACCTCGGATACCTGGAAGCTTGTTCTTCCGCTGACAAAAAGCCAGTACGACTCCATCCACGAGTCCCAAAAGATTAAGTTTACCATCCTTGAAGATGAATTTAGAATGACCGCTGACTTATCCTTTATCACAAAAGATTCTACCTATTATGCAGTTTTAACCATGGATAAGTATATGACAAATTATCTGGAAGACCGTTTTTTAGAGATAGAACTAGATTTTAATTCTGTAGAAGGCTTGAAGATTCCTGTCAGTGCTTTGGTAGAAAAAGAGTTTTACTTAATACCAAAGGAATATTTCTGTTTTGGCGCTGAAAGTCAGGACAGAGGTGTAATTAAAAAATTATATTCAAAAACAGGTGACATTACATATCCCTTTGTAAAAGCGGATACCTACTACGATGATGGGGTCAATGAATATGTTGATACTTCTTTATTTGAGGCAGGTACGATTCTTCAGCTGCCGGAGGCCGCCAGTGAATACACCCTATCAAAGACCAGTAAATTACTAGGTGTATACAATGTTAATCAGGGCTACGCAGTATTTAAAAGAGTGGAAGTTCTCTATCAGGATGATGAATACTGTATCATTAATGATACCACTACCAATGGATTATCTGCATATGATCAAATTGCATTGGATGGGTCTAATGCGATTGATCAGGCGATTATTTATTAACATTAGAGTTGGAGTTCGGGAGGCATAAGTCGGGTGGTTTAGTGAGAAGAATAAGTATGCCGCTATATTCATCTGGACTTGCCTTACCATGAAGTGCTTGCCAAATGCAGGCAAGCACTTCATGCCGGTCTGCGCCATCAAAACATAGCTGCACACTTATTCTTATACTATAGGATTGTGAGGACTTATGCCTCCCGAACGCCGAGATAATGTAAATGACTGTTTTAATATCGTTATAAAGAATATGCCTTTTATTAAAGTGTATATGCCTATTATAAGACGAATTAAGACAAGGTAAGGTAGCTTTTAATAGCTTATGATATGAAGCACATTCTATTTTTATATTCTGATATATAGTGTTAGAGATCGTCGTTTCGAATGGAAAGGTGACCTCTAGTAGTTTATTTCGTAGGATGAAATTTTGTTACAACGAATCAAGAGGAACAGTGCAATGTATCGGAGTCTTTATTAGAAGTTGAAGGGATTAATTTTTTCATTAATTGCTATAAATAATTTAGTTTTAATGAGTGGAAGTACACAGGTTTCTGCGCATTTATGAGGCATTATAGGTCAAACTTTCCATGAGTTATATTGTTTAAGAGTGTTTATATTTCCATGCGGAGGAGGAGCATATTATGATGAGAGATAACATTGAACAGATAGAAGAGCGGATTCAAGCGGCTTGTGATAGAGTGGGTAGAGCACGGAACGAGGTTACTTTAATTGCGGTTAGTAAGACAAAGCCAAATGAGCTGTTAGAGGAGGCATTTTCTCTGGGCATGCGCCATTTTGGGGAGAATAAGGTTCAGGAATTGAAACAAAAATTTGAGGACTTAAATGACAAGTTTCCCGGTGTTAAATGGCACTTAATTGGTCATTTGCAGAGGAATAAAGTAAAGTATATTATTGATAAGGCGGAGTTGATTCATTCTGTTGATTCCATGCGTTTGGCAGAGCAGATTAATGAGGAGGCAGCTAAGAGAAATCTGGTCAGTGATATTCTAATTGAAGTAAATATTGCCCTCGAGGATACAAAATTCGGTGTAGCTGCGGAGGAGGTATTTTCTTTAATCAAAGAAATGAGCCGTTTGTCCCATATACGACTTCGTGGTCTTATGACTGTGGCACCATTTGTAGAAAATCCCGAGAAAAATAGGGAGTATTTTAAGAAATTGCGACAATTATATGTTGACATAAAAACAAAAAACATTGATAATATTGGTGATGGAAACATTTTGAATGAAGCAGTAGTTGATTTAAAAAAATATTTGGAACATTTTGATGTTCTATCTATGGGTATGACAGGAGATTTTGAAGTTGCAATTGAAGAAGGTGCCACCATGGTAAGAGTTGGGACAGGCATTTTTGGGGAACGCGATTATAGTATCTAAATGATTCCCTTTACATCCAGATAACTAAAATAATAACCCTGATAGCAACAAGAGCTCTCTTAAGAAATTTCCGAGAATGCTCAAAAAGAGATAGGAGAATAGAGTAATGGCAAATCTTATTAAGAATTTTCTGAGTACAATGAAGTTAACAGAAGATGATGAAGATTATGATGATTATGTTGAAGAAGAAGTAGAGAAGGAAGAAAAGCGGGCAAAACGTCTAGAGAAGAAAGAGCGGAAGTTAGATCGCTTTGAGGAAGTCAGTCCGAAACAAACCTTTGCTGCTCAGTCATCACCAAAGTCAAGTGACTTCAAAAATGAAAAGGTGGTAACAAGAATGGAAAGAACCTCCTCCAACAAAGTGGTGCCAATTCGTACCACAGCAAAAGGTCTTGAAGTTTGTATCATGAAACCTACTACATTTGAAGATTCTCAAGAAATATGCGATATGCTATTAACCGGAAGAGCAATTGTAATTAATCTGGAAGGCTTTGATGACAAGCTTGCACAGAGAACAATGGATTTTATCTCAGGTTCTGTGTATGCAATCAATGGTAAGCTGCACCGGATTTCTAATTGTATCTTTATTGTATCACCTGATACGGTTGACATTTCTGGTGACTATTCTGATTTAATTCAGAGCAGCTTTGAACCGCCAACCTTGCAATCAAGATTTTAAACTATGATGCATCTCGATAAGGACGAACAGATTTTTCGTAAACGACTTCTTGACCAGGCTAATATGGCTTATTCAAGAAACATCTGTATCTTTTCAGATTTCCTAAATCTGAATGAACAGAATATTTGGATTAATCTTAAAAATGAATTGCCAAAGATAAAGTATTTTACTTTCGGTGGTTTTGAGGAAGCCGAGAGGAAAATACTTTGCTTTTGTGGTAACGATATGCTTTCGGAGGACGATATTAATTATCCTATTTCCTGCATTAAGATAGTCCCAGTGAATCAAAAGTTCAGTGACAGCTTAAGTCATCGTGATTTTTTAGGAGCAGTCTTAAATCTTGGATTGGATCGCAGTAAGGTCGGAGATATTCTGATTACGGACAATGAAGGTTATTTATTTGCTCATTCCGGTATCAGTGAGTTTATTGCTGACCAACTATATAAGGTTAAGCATACCATGATAAAATCACAGTTGATCGACCGCACGGATTTTAACTATACTCCCAGATACAAAGAGATAACAGGTACAGTATCCTCCGTACGACTCGATAGTATCTTATCGGTAGCCTTTAACAGCTCCAGAAGCAGCTTAAGCGGTTTGATTGAAGGTGGAAAGGTATATGTAGGTGGTAAGTTAATTTTATCGAATAGCCATACATTAAAGGAGAATGATATCGTATCCGTACGGGGAATGGGAAAGTTCGTTTATGTAGGTACTTCCTATCAGACAAAAAAGGGCAGGTACTCGGTCAAAGTATTTTTATATGTTTAGCTACAAAAGGTTAATACAATATATTTAAATCGAACTAGTTGTAAGTTAATATGCTTATAGTCACTGTGCTTAAATCACTGTGCTCTAAGATAACATTGATTATATACTGATTTTTATCATTATCAGGTCAATTTTACCAGAAAAGATAAATAGATAAGGAGGATGGCATGACCTCGTCTTAGGTTTTGATGCGGTTATGCATTTTTTATGAAGAATAAACTATCTGTAAGCTATGAAGACAAACCAGCGTATGATATCCTTCTGGAACCGGATTTTAAGAAGCTTCCTACAGAGCTTGCTGCACTTGGAATGCATGATCGAAGATTCCTGATTATAACAGACAGCCATGTGGGCAAGCATTATGCCAATGAGTTATTTCAACTCATAGCTCCCTTTGCCAAGGCCATACAGATTTACACCTTTGTGGCCGGAGAACAAAGTAAGAATCTTGATACCGTCAATTTATGCTACGAACAGTTAATCTCTGCCGGTTTTGACCGTAATGATGTATTAATTGCATTAGGCGGCGGCGTTGTAGGTGATTTGACTGGTTTTGTAGCAGCTACCTATCTTCGTGGAATTCGTTTTATTCAAGTTCCGACTTCCCTCCTTTCTATGGTCGATTCCAGTATTGGTGGAAAGACAGGCGTTGATTATAAGGCATATAAAAACATGGTAGGTGCTTTCCACCAGCCTAGCCTGGTATATATGAATCTAACGGTTTTAAATTCCCTACCGGAGAAGGAATACTTTTCAGGTATGGCGGAAATCATTAAGCATGGTTTAATTAAGGATAAAGACTATTATGAGTGGTTAAAAGCTCATTGCGAACAGATTCATCAAAAAGATTTTGAGACCTTGTTGGAAATGATTCATCATAGCTGCCAGATTAAGCGTGCTGTGGTAGAAAAGGATCCCAAGGAAAAGGGAGATCGGGCGTTACTCAATTTTGGACATACCATTGGGCATTCCGTTGAAAAATTAATGGAGTTTAAACTATTGCATGGCGAGTGTGTTTGTATTGGCATGGCAGCCGCAGCATATATGTCTATGAAACGTGGTAATATAACCTCCATAGAGTATCAGGATATCTTAACAACCCTTCAAGCCTTTAAACAGCCAATTCATGCACCTGGATTATCTGCTGAAGAGGTCTATGAGGTTACCAGATTAGACAAGAAGATGGATTCTGATAAAATACGTTTTATTCTGCTTCAAGCAGTGGGAGATTCGGTCATTGATCCCTCGGTATCAAAGGAAGAGATGCTAGAAGCAATACAAATAATTTTATAATAGAATTAATAATAAATGACCTACGGGTTAGATAGCTCTGTTATGAGATATAAAATAAAAGACTTAAATTTCAATAAGTACTTGCTTTCAATAAAGTACTTAAATAAAGTACTTAAGAAAAGACACTATTTTGGAGGTATTGGGATGGGACAACGTATCAAGCATTTGCTTTTATTTATTATATTGGTAGCAATCGATCAGCTGACGAAATATTGGGTTAGGACGGATTTAATAAGCCGTAATCCAATCGATATTATTCCAGGGGTATTAAACCTTCAGCATACCACAAATAATGGTGCTGTATGGGGCATTATGAGCGGTAAGGTTCCCTTTTTAATTATCTTTACAATGATTGTTATGGTTCTGATTATATTCTTATACTTTAAGATTCCTCAGGCCAAAAAATATAATGCATTAAAGCTTTTAGTGGTTTTCATTATGGCAGGTGCAATCGGCAATTTTATTGATCGAATTTTCCTGGGACATGTGATTGATTTTATTTATTTTGAATTAATTAACTTCCCTTTGTTTAATGTTGCTGACAGTTATTTAACCGTTTCCTCCGTCCTATTATTCATCCTGGCTATTTTCTATTATAAGGATGATGATTTTGCCTTCCTGGAACAGCTTTTCAAAAAGAAAAAGGTTGCAGCAGATGCAAATACTGAGGATGCTAAGGATGACTCCAGTGATTCCAAAAAATAATCAGCTGCAAGATAGGCACACAGGAAAGGACTCGTTTACATGTTAGAAGATGAAGCACTTCAGTTAGAGGAGGATCAGGAGCAAAGCTTAGAATTTGTTGTTAATGACGAAAACGACAGTATCCGCATCGATAAATACTTATCGACGGTTCAGTCTGAGCTTTCCCGTAGCTATATTCAAAAACTAATTGAAGACGGAAGAGTATTTGCCGCAGACAAGCCGGTAAAGGCTAATCTGAAGGTTAAGTCAGGAATGACTGTAATGGTAAAGGTTCCTGAATTAAAGGAGGCTGAAATCCTTCCTGAGGACATTCCAATCGATATTATCTATGAAGATAAGGATATTATCATTGTTAACAAGCAGAAAGGGCTGGTGGTTCATCCAGCAGCCGGACACGCGAATGGTACACTGGTAAATGCCCTCATGTATCATTGCAAGGGTGAATTGTCGGGTATTAACGGTATTATGCGGCCTGGAATTGTACACCGGATTGACCGGGATACCACAGGTGTGATCGTAGCCTGTAAAAATGATAAGGCTCATCAATTCGTTGCTGATCAGTTAAAGGTGCATTCTATTACAAGAAAATATCAGGCAATTGTTTATCATACTTTTAAAACCGAACAGGGCCGCATTGAGGCACCTATTGGCAGAGATCCGAAGGATCGTAAGAAAATGGCGGTTAACCATAAGAACGGCAAATCTGCCGCGACCAATTATATTGTATTAGAAAACTTAGGCCATCAATATGCGCTGGTGGAGTGTTCCTTAGAGACAGGAAGAACCCATCAGATTAGAGTTCACATGGCAAGTATCCATCATCCCTTGTTAGGAGATACTGTGTACGGCCCCAGTAAAGATCCATTCCAGCTTACGGGACAGGCTCTACATGCGGGAGTGCTTGGCTTTATCCACCCGACAACAAAGGAATATGTTGAATTTCAGGCACCACTTCCTGATTATTTTCAAGATTTGTTACAGAAATTAAGACATAAGGGGTAGCTTTTATTGAGAAGAAAAATTATTGATGAATTAATTCGTTGGAAAACAGAAGATGAGGGCAGACAAATACTGCTTACTGGAGCAAAGGGCGTGGGCAAAACATATCTAGCATATGATTTTGCCAAGGCCTTTTTTGGCGGCATCTATTATATGAATTTGGAACGTGAACCGAGGGCTTTGGCATTATTTCAATCAGGAAAAACGGAGCAGATTGCCTTAGATATAATTGACTATCATAAGATTGATCTGGAGAGCTCCATAGAAACCCGAATCTTAATCTTAGATGAGATCAGTTATTGCGAAGAGGTACTAGAACTTCTCAAATTAGAGGGCTTATCCTCAGTCTTTCGATTCATCCTCTGTATCTCCAGCCGGCCAATTCCTCAGGAATATTCCTCTTATCTGGAAGAACTCCGAGTGAATCCTTTAGAGTTTGATGAGTTTCTACTTGCAACCAGTAACGAGTGGTATATTGAATCCATCGTAACACATTTTCAATCAAATCGTAAGATACCGGAGATTGTACATAAGGAGCTGCTAGCTTTGCATCAGTTATATCTCCAGATTGGCGGTATGCCTGCCATGGTCAACGAATATTTGAATCTTATGGCTACCGTTAATATTACAGAGCAGCATAATTTTCTAATTGGTTCCTACCATGATTCCATAATCAGAGATAATCCAGACAGTGAAGCCTTAAAGATGAATCAGGTGTATGATAGCATACCCTTTCAGCTACTGAAAGAAAATAAGAAATTTCAATATAAACTAATCCGAAAGGGTACTACTCATGCCATGTATAAGGATGCCATCCGCAGACTTATGGAAGATCAATTTATTTTAAATTGTAATCGAATAAGCAGTGAACAACTGGCGGAGCCAAGGAACACCTTTCAGTCCGAGGATTGGCAGAATGTTGAGCTAAATACGAATTTTAAATTGTATTTAGCAGATACCGGTTTGCTTCATACCAAAACAGCTGAAGTAATGGAAGAACACCTACTCAGACACCGTACAAAAGCATTACTGGAAAACTATGTAGCGCAAACTCTTCAAGCCAAGAACTATCCTTTTGCTTTCTGGGAATCCGACTCGATAGCAAAGGTGGATTTTATCTTCCTAAAGGATCAAACCCTGCTCCCGATCGAAATTTTTGAATCTGATTATACCAGGTCAAAGAGTATTAGCATCCTAAAACAGAAGATCGAATTTCCATATTCCATTAAAGTATCACCAAAGAACTTTGATTTTTCAGCCGGAGTAAAGTATGTTCCCTATTATGCGGTTTTTTGCCTTTAGTATGATAACCGGCACTTTATCGCATCACCAGTTCCATATATTACCTATATTCTTACGAAATTATTAAAAAACTGTTGACAAACTAATTTCCTTCATATAGTATTGTAATACAGGCGAGGGGTCTACCGGTGTAGTGATTTCATTTTACCTTTTATTAACTTTGTTCTACATTTGTAAGCACCTGTTTTTATGCGATTTTCGATATGTGATTTCAATTTACATATTTAATATATAGATATAGTTTTAATATCATTTTTGTAATATCGAAGCTAATGAATCTGACAAATGAGTGGAGAAATCATAAGTCAGATTATATGTTCTATATGTGTAGAATAACATTTTAACGTAAAAGGGGTGCCAAAAACATGTCATTACCAGATATACGCCTTCACGAAGGAGAGCTTAATGTAATGGAGCTATTATGGTCAAACAAGACCTTGGCTGCAAAGGATATCTCCAAGATCATTAAGGAATATATAGGCTGGGAAAAAAACACTACGTACACCGTTATAAACCGTCTAATTGAAAAGGGTGCGATAAAGCGAGAAGAACCTGGCTTTATCTGCAAGGCCGCAATTTCAAAACGAACTGTTCAGGCAATTGAGACAAAAGCGCTACTGAATAAATTATATAACGGATCTTTATCTACCTTCTTAACAGAGTATTTAAAAAATCAGGATTTATCAAAAGCAGAAGTATTGGAGTTACAAAGAATTATAGGAGAGCAGAGATTTTAACAAGTCTCTGCTTTTTTGTTGAATTGATCCCTTATGTAAATCCCAGTCAAATGACGGGATTTACATAAGGATTACCCACTGGGTAGTGTGTCTATGAAATCTTATTTTAATCCTTTCCTGACAACCGTTACGCTCTATAAAGCAACCGAAGAGTATGCTGGATATTCCTGCATAGCATTCTTCTTTAGCGTATTCCACTTCAATCTTATACGTAGACAATTGATGGGTCTCTTCATCCTGTAGACATACATACCTGGGTCTGATTTCTCCCCGCAGATTAAAAAATGCATCTACCGATATGGGCACATTGCTCATTGCCGAATACCTCCTTCATAGTTGGGACATTTTTTGTCCTTTGAAATTCCTCCAGACATATGATAAACACCGTTATTAACAAATACACTTCGCACAACTGCGTCTTTACCATATCTAGCCCTAATATTATCTACGGTATCGTCCATCTTAGACAGTTTTTCGTAGCGATCCATAGTAAATAGATCTAGCTGCCGAATTAATGTCGCAGGAACAATCTTACTGGTGTGAATACCAAGATTCCGAACAGGAGTCCTGCCATCCCACATTTCCTCAAAAAGTTGACATGCAAACTTATGAATCTCATTGGTCGTGTTCGTCGGGTTTAATAATGTCATTTGATGGGACGTATTATGAAACTCAAAATCTACCATACTGACCGCTACAACACTGGCCATAACAGAATCAGCACGTAATCTGGTACAGACCGTCTCTGCCAGGGAGAGCAGTATCATTCTTGCCATATCAGCCTTATCCACATCAAAGGGAATAACACTGGAATTGCCATAGCCTTTGTTTGGCGGTGCCTCATCCGCTACTATGGATACATCAATCCCATTTGCAAAGGCAGAGAGAACCTCGCCCACCTTACCAAAATGTGCCTTTATTATCTTCAAATCTGTCTTAGCCAGATCCCCAATCGTAAAAATTCCAAGATTATATAACTTACGCTTGGTTGCATGACCAACAAACAATAAATCCCCCACAGGCAAGGGCCACATCTTACGCTCAATCTCTCGAGGAAATAAGGTATGAACCAGATTGGGCTTCTTAAAATCACCTGCCATTTTAGCCAATAACTTATTATTAGAGATACCTATATTGACCGTAAATCCAAGCTCTCTTTCAATTTTGTCCTTAATCATATGTGCGCAGGCCACCGGAGCTCCAAACAGACCCATTGTCCCCGTCATATCCATATAGGCTTCATCAATACTGAATCGTTCTACATGGGGAGCAAATTCATTCAGTATTTCGACGAAAGCTTCTGAGCATCGCTCATACAGGTCATAATGGGGTGGGACAGTGGTCAGATTAGGGCATAGCTTAAGTGCGTCCGCAATCGTATCACCGGTGCGGACGCCATATTTTTTCGCGGATATTGACTTTGCAAGTATAATTCCGTGACGCTTTTTAACATCTCCGCCTACAGCTGATGGTATGTCTCGCAAATCTTGCTTTTCACCAAGAATCTGCAAACGATAGCAGGCTTCCCAGCTTAAAAAAGCTGAATTGACATCAACATGGAATATAATTTTCTCCATATCATTTACTTCCTTTATATACATATTGCTTTTACACCAACTACGGTGGATTCTCTTTTGAGGATAGATTTTTTTCAAAATACAAACATCTGTTCGATTCTGCATTTATCATAATACCATTTTATATTTTTGTAAAGAGGTAAAATATAGAGAATAATAGAATTAACTACTTTTTATCTTGACATTACGCATTGTGTAACGTTATACTATGTGTAATGGATGAAACATTATTGAAAGGTATGGATTGCACATGGATAAAGTAAGACTTTCTACAAAAAAAGAATTAGAGATTTACATGAATCCGGTAAGGCAGCAGCTTCTTCGGCAGCTAGAACTAGCGAAAGGACCCATGACCCCGAAAATGCTGGCAGATAAACTTGGTATTTCTGCTTCCGGTGTGCAGCATCATATCAAGAAGTTGATGTCCCTTGGTCTGATTGAATTAGATCACACGGAGCTGATTAACGGGATAACCGCAAGCTTCTATAAGCCAACCTATGTATCTGTTCAGATTGGACTGGGGCTTTCTGATGATAGCACATCCCAGAGGGAAGTATTATTGCAGGATCGAATTTCAAAGACCTTTGATGGCTTTGTGACTCAGATGAGAAATGTAGTAAATAAGTATCCTGATTCTAATATCGATTTGTTAAGGCAATGGGGTGATATTATGTCTGGAGTTGTTCATCTGACGGATCAGGAATCACAGGAGCTTATGGGGTTAATTACGAATTATATTGATAATCACGCACAGCCCGCTACGGCTCGCTCCCCTTGGGAGTATGCCATAATTATGTATCGTGCAGAGGAGGAATTGAATGACTAAAGTACAGCAGTTAATCATCTTTATTAATAATTTCTCGTTAGGTATTATAGCTCCTGTCTTAAATCTAATTTTATTGGAAAGAGGAGCAGATCTAAAGACACTCCCTTTAATAATGGCTTTATACTCAGTTACGGTGCTATGCTTTGAACTGCCAAGTGGAATATGTGCGGATCTGTATGGACGTAAGACTGTATTTTTATTATCCTGCGGATTTCAGGTATTATCACTAGCCCTTCTTTTACTTGCAAATAATATGATATGCCTGATATTTGCTATTATATTTAACGGTGTAAGCCGCTCCTTTTCTTCCGGAAGTCTGGATGCTTTGATTATTGATCAGGCCGTTACTAATCATGGAGAGGAGTGTTTACCTAAAATCACCTCCCGTTTAGCCATTTTGGATCAGATCGGGCTGGCTGCAGGTGGAATCGCCGGAGGTATTATTGCTTATATTAGCAGTACAAACCTTACGAATATTGTACTTCGTATCGGCTTTACGGTGGTTGTCTTTGTTCTATGTCTGTTGTTTATTACAGAAGTGCAAAGGTATCAGCACCTGGAAGAGCGGATTCCACTATCAGAACATTTACAAAACGGTAAAAAGGTATTATTTTCTGTACCCATTTTTAAATTCATATTTATGGGTGTCTTTTTCATCGGATTTTTCATAATGACCATAGAAACTTATTGGCAATCAGCTTTTCTGGGAGTAACAACTCTGGCAAATAGTACCTGGATTCTTGGAATCATTACCTTTATCGGATATATGGCAGCGGCATCCGGTAATACAATCTCCCTCAGATTACTCCAGAAATTTCGAACTCATCACTGGAGAGTCTATATCATAAGCCAGTTTATTCTTTGCCTTTGTATCGTGATTTTAGCGCTTCAGAGAAACAGTTTCGGTTTCATTCTGGGATATGCGGGGATTTATATGTTATTAGGGCTGGGTAATGTTGCTACCAGCTCATTACTGAATCAATACACACCAAGTCAGATCCGTGCCAGCGTGCTTTCTCTGAGTTCCTTTCTTTTACAAGTCGGTGCTATGTGCGCCTCAATATTTAGTAGCATCATGGTAAGTCGGCTTGAGATTGGTGGGGTATGGCTTGTGGCAGGAATTCTGATCGGAGGATATGCACTCTTGACTACCTCATTATCCTACATAAGAAAGCGGCGACAGCAGCTTGGAAAGAGCTAACTTTTTAGATTATCTTAACTATTTCATATTGTGAATTAATTAATAGCCATAGCTGAGCATTATAATTCATAATATTCCAAATTCCAGAGCCAAGCAATCCATTCTCCACCGCCAGATTTAGTAATTCGTTTATGCTTCTGGCATCCACGAACCAAACAATATGTTGAAGGCTGATATTATTTCTTACATCATAGTAAATATAGTATGGTGTTTGAGATACGTCATCAAATTGAATCACTGTATCAACATTACGTGCCAACTCAATTGCGTTAGGGATCGTAAGTAACCTAACTTCAGAAACACCCGCAACAAAAGGAAGCTGCCAATCGTACCCGACAGTTGGTATTCCAATAATGACTTTATCAGGTGGTATAATCGTATTAATATAATCTATGAAAAGTCTTATGTTAGTTATCGAGATAATTGGAGACGGCGGATTTACATTTGTCGCCCATTCATAGGACATAAATATGATATTATGAGCAAGTTGATTTATGATTGAGTAATTAACAGGTTCAATTTCTACTTGGCTATCTAGAAAGTTTACCTCCGGGCTTATCGTTACAAACACAAAAAAGCCTGCCTGATCTAAGGTTGTGAACAATTTGGATAAATACTCTTCATAGGCTTTTAACGTTGATACGCTTATATATTGAAATGATATATTAATACCATAATAACCCTTTGTTCTTAAAATATTTAGAATATTATTGATCTGTTTTCTCTGAAATTCTTCGTTTAATAATAGATCATAAGCTACTCTAATATTAGCATTTCCTTGCAGGGTTAAAGTAGTTAATAACATAAGTGGCATAACACCATAGGCTTTTATTTCCTCAATTAGCGCTGTATCATCAAAATATGAGATTATTTCACCTTGATTTGTTGCAGTGTAATTTATTACTGACAGATAAGTTAGATATGGTAAGGTTTTTCTCAGAACAATAGGATCGACAAAAGGAAATACATTACCATGGATCGTCATCTTCCCGGCAGCATTATCATACCGAAGGATAAGGGTTTCACCAGGATAGATATATTCACGTTCTGCTAATATGGGATTATTTCTAAGCAGATCCATCACGGTAATATTGTGGGCTTCTGCAATTTTCTCTAAGGTGTCATTTATTTGTACAACATAGGTCTCTAACGGTATTGCTACCACAAGACATTGTCCAATTACCAATTTTGTATCGAAGCTAATATCATTATCCCGAAGCAGTAGCTCCTCTGAAATACCATATGTTGCAGCTATTGTTTCAATGGTATCGCCTTGTTGAACCACGTGTATTTGCATTTAAGCGACCTCTAAATAACTCTTTATTATAGTATATGACTTATAAAAGAATATGCTAACTTATCAACATCAGGAAATCTTTGCCATATTATAATAATATCAAAAATAAATTGACATTTTTTAGAAATGGTATATAATAACAAAAACGATGAATGTATACAGAAATGAGTATATCCGAAATGAACCGGTGTTTGTAAAAAGCAGACATCGGTATTTTTATAAAAAAGGGAGGTAACATCAGGCATGGAAAATGAAGCATGTTTTATTCAAAATCAGCTCAAAAACGGTGGAGAAACATATGATCACGGAAGATTTTCAATGCAGGTCAAAGGCAGAAGATTTATTTGAACTGGTAAGAATAGAGGATATTCAAGAGGTGGCAGCAGGACTTGAATCATTTAGCTATTTGTGAGAGACAGGATTTAATCGGAGCTACGCACCATAGTCTGGATATTTTAAGGAAGGAGGGAAGGCAGTATTAAGAAGCCTTAATAAAAATTATGAGAACACCAATACTGGAAACAGAGCGACTGATTCTTCGTCCCTTGAGTGTTAAGGACGCAGGCGAAGTGTATCGAAACTGGGCAAATGACCCGGAGGTAACTAAATATATGTCTTGGAGTACACATTCGAATGTGCAAATAACAAAAGACTGGCTCTTAGAGCTAGAGAAAACTATGGATGGCGAAGAGAACTATGACTGGGGGTTTGAACGAAAGTCTGATCATGTGCTGATTGGAAGCGGTGGTATCTATTACAAGGAAGATAAAGGAATGTTTTGTTTAGGCTATAATATTATGAAAACCTGCTGGCATCAAGGGTATACCTCAGAAGCAGCTAAGAGAATTCTTGAATTTGCTACTGAAGAGTTGAAGCAGAATAGGCTCTTTTCTTTCCATGCAAAGGACAATCCAAATTCGGGTAAAGTTATGGAGAAAGTAGGGTTTCGTTATGTAAAAGATACCGCGTATGACAGTCTGGATGGAACGAAGCATTTTGAGGCTAGAGAATATTTGTATGTGTACGATGAAAAACCGTAATTAGTTTAAAAGCTCAATTTATGTTAATCCTTGCCCATCGGGTAAAAGTTAGAGATAGTACTTTTTATACGTAATGCGTATGGATCAGAAAATTGTAAACTTTCTTGTTTGTACTAGTAGAATATGGTATTATTTATTTTATACAGGATGAGTTATGTCATTATTTAATAATGACATAATAGGATGAATCACAAGATTACATTTAATATTGCGAGAAAAAGGAAGGGGAAAATCATGAGGTTTATTAAAGATTATTTCTCAGATAATAACTTAAGGCGAGAATTAAATGAATTGACAAGAATGATTTTTTCCTTCGACTTTGAAGAATGGTTTCATAACGGCTATGTTGGCGGATATATACCATATTCCTTTGAAGATGATGGAAGACTTCTCTCAAATGCCTCCGCCAACATTATGAGCTTTGAGCACGATGGGAAAGAGAAAAACTATATTCAAATAGGCACCGTAATGACTTCAAAGGACAATCGTAATAAAGGTTATGCACGAGAATTGATTCTTAAAATAATTGAGGATTATGCAGGAAAAGTTGATGGAATTTATTTGTTTGGCAACCTGAAGGCGCTGGAATTTTATGAGAATATGGGATTCCAAAGAGGCCTGCAGTACAGATATTTCTTAAAGGAAAATGTGAAGATCCTTCCTTCGGGCAGACTATTTGAGAAAGTTGAGTGTGAGGATACAGAGCTTAAAAATTATTATATGGATACGGTTCGTGAAGCTGCAGTCAATTCGGCGTTTGAGCAAATAAACAGATATGGTTTGCAGATGTTTTACACAGCAGATATGGAGCAGGTATATTACTCAAAAGAACTTGATTGTTTTATCTGCTTAGAGATGCCTGGTGATGTACTATACCTTAATAGTATTATATGCAGAAATCACATAACTCTTAAAGCTATACTGGAGAGGATACCTGTGGATTATCAGAATCTAACCTTGGGATTTACACCATTTTCAGCGGACCAGGAGCTTTTTGATATAGAGGAATACGATGGTGGGGAGGAGTATCGTTTTTTCTATATTGGAGAAGATCTAGAATCCATAGAAAAAGACAAGCTGTTTTTTCCGAAGTTTTCGCATGCTTAAATGATTAATATTTATATTGGGAGGTCAGGTCACTTATGAGAAAAAAAGCATGGCTAAAGTACTGCATATACATACTATTATTGAGTGTATTAATATTTATGAAGGAGTATGTGACTGGAAAGCTCGAATTTTCTTACAAAAGAACATGGGGTGCGGGATATGGTTATATCACTTTAATTACGATACCATTTATCTTTAATCTGATGATCGGTTTGTTTTTTGGAATAGAACATTTCCTTGTGGAAATCAAAAAAGCCGGGAAATGGAAAATCAGCTTACCTAAACTTATACTAGTGGGATTGCCATCACTGTTCTTTTCCTTGACTAATCATATTGCATGTATCAATAACACTTTTGTGCATAATACGCTTTTAAGAATCACAGCACTTGGAATAAATTTTATCCCTCTATTTCAAATTGTATTAGGGTATGTATTTATTACTTGTTTGTATAAGAGAAAATTGAAGATATCTTATAACATAAAATATTAATTATCAGCTCAGCAAAGGAGTGTTTTAACATGGAGAAACCACGTATTTTTACAATGCCCTTCTCAAGTATTTATCCGCTTTACATTCAAAAAGCTGAGAAAAAAGGGAGAGCAAAACAAGAAGTAGATGAAATCATTTTCTGGCTTACCGGATATGATGAGCATTCATTACAGGAACAGCTATTGAAAGAAACAGATGTGGAAACATTTTTTAAGCAAGCACCTTGTATGAATCCCAATGCAGTACTGATCAAAGGTGTCATCTGTGGATATCGGGTAGAAGAGATAGAAGATGATTTAATGCGACAAATTCGATATTTAGATAAATTAATCGATGAATTAGCAAAAGGTAAAGCAATGGAAAAAATATTAAGACAATAACTAAGGAAATTATTGAAGTATAATAAAGAGGTATTAAACTTGAGCATAACCATACGACTTGGAACCAAGAATGACATAGATGAACTAGAGTTGCTCTATGATAGTATGAATGACCATTTAGCTGCTACTACAAATTATTCCGGCTGGAAAAAGGGTATCTACCCAATTCGTGCAACTGCGGAGGACGGCATAAATGAAGGATGCCTATATGTAGCTGTAGCAGGTGATAAAATTGTAGGAACCTTCATACTGCGTCATGAGCCGGAACCAGCATATTTGCCTGTCAAGTGGAGGAAACCTTTAACCTACGATGAGGTTTTTGTAATCTATACCTTTGTCGTGCATCCAGACCATTTAGGACAAGGTGTTGGACAAGCGCTTTTAAATTTCGCTTCTCAACATGGAGCTCAGTCAAACATGAAAGCCCTTCGGCTTGATGTTTATGAAAATAATTTACCAGCGATTCGCTTATATGAAAAATGTGGATTTCACTATATAGCTACGGTAGATTTAGGCCTGAGTGAATTTAACCTACCCTGGTTTAAATTATATGAGAAGCTCTTATAGAGAATAGAAATGACAATTTGAAAAATAGCTGTTACAGTAACAAAGCTCCCTCTGAGCTGTTTTATCTGTCCTGTTGCAATAATTTCTGGTGGTACTTACAAAATGTAGCAAAAGGTCTTGCTCGTAAGGAAATACCTTACGCAATGCTAATGTATCACAATATAGTCCGAGAGGAATTACACGAAATGATAGGTTGGTATATTGGTTCAACAACAGACTTTCGTGTTTCAGTAGGTAAAATGGGAAATATTTAGCTGAGCATTTTGGCTATACTTACAATAAACAAGAGGAAGAGCACATGAGATGGTATATTATGAATGTTAAGAATAAGGTTTACGAATGAAACTGCTCATACTTTAATTTCATTAGGAAAGAGGAACACATGAAACACATTGCAATCATATCCGATACTCATGGCCTATTAAGGGAGCAAGTGAAAGCTGAACTTACTTCAGCCGATTGCTCCATTCACGCTGGTGATGTCAACACCCCACAAATCGTTGAGCTCCTGCAACAGCTGGGAGAAACCTATGTAGTACGTGGTAACAACGACAAGGATTGGGCGGAGAGCCTGCCCAAAAGCATTTCCCTCACTATAGAAGGCGTAAGATTCTTCATCGTTCATAATAAGAAAGATATCCCAAAACACTTGACAAATGTGGATGTGGTGGTCTATGGGCACTCCCATAAGTATTTTGCAGAGGTTATCGATGGAGTGTTGTTTCTCAATCCCGGCAGCTGCGGTAAGCGTCGTTTTGATTTGGAGCTTACGATGTGCCGCATGACTGTGGATGCCGGTCACTATGAATACGAAAAAGTGATGATAGAACAATAACCGTTCTAGTATCTTTTCTATCATTTTTAACTATTATATTTTAACTATTATGTTTTATTTGCAAATGATATTTAGGGGGACAACGAATGAGATTAATAAAAAAACAAATGATTGCTCTAATCTTAATTATGTTTATTTCTGTCATAAATTTACCTGTAATTAATAACTGTTTTACACATGAGGTAAGCGCGATAACATTTGATGAACTCAATCATCCAAATGTATTTCTCAAGCAGAAGAATGGAGACCTGCAATGTACACTGGTTGCAGCGACAATGCTGATTAGAAGAACTGCAATGCTATCAGGTAATGCGAATTGGGCCGATATTACAGTAGATAAAGTTAAGAGTCAGGCCTGGGTTGAAGGTGTGGGGCTGCGATATACCTTCACCTATGAAGGAATCACAGTTAATAAAGCTTCCTTTGGAGCTGATCCGGTAAATGAATCCTTGCAATTATTAAAGCTTCATCCGGAAGGAATCGTACTATTTGATCAGATACGTTCTCCCAGATCCCATGCCGTGCTGCTTACGGATTATACCAATGAGGTATTTTATTGTGCTGACCCCTCCGATGCAGTTCCATATGGAAGAATACCTATTTCTTCTGGATTAGTTCAGGTAAAGGATACGGAATTTTACTATTATGTATCAAGTCCGTCAGTAGCTGCGTTATCGCCTCCAGTCATTGAAGAAAGCAGCATTATGCCTGTGACTGAAGAGAACAGCATTTTACCTGTAACAGATATCAATACATATTCGGCCACCTTATCCCAGACCAGCTTTAACTACGATGGAACGGATAAAAAACCTGCAGTAGCAATTTCAGGCTTAACGGAAAATGTAGATTACATTGTGTCCTATTTAAATAATAGTAATCCCGGTTCTGCATATGTTATTATAACCGGAATTGGTGTATATTCCGGCGCGATGATAAAAAGTTTTGAGATAAGTGAGGGTTCGATTTCAGATTACATCAATGAGATTAAGGTTGTCACTTCAAAACAGACAATTCAAAAGGGGAAAACTGCAGCTATTAAGGTTACCATGCCAGATTCCCTTAAACAAGTCAAAAGCTACAGCAGTAACGTTGCAGATAACTATAATGAAGTAAAGCTAACCTATAAATCCGGTAATAAAAAGATTGCCGTAGTAAATTCAAACGGTAAAATCACAGGGAAACAAAAGGGGAACACCACGATTACTGCAACGGCTGAATTAAGCGATGGAACCAAAAAGGTATTCACCTTTAAAATAAAGGTGAAATAATAGATAGGTGAGCACATAAATACGTCTTCAGGAGGATTATTCTGTGAATAAGAAAGTTATAATCACCATAATACTTATGATCATGCTAACAGTCAGCTTGATATTATTCAGTACTGGTGGAAAAATAGCAGGTATTTTTCTAAATGATTATTCAGTTTCAGAAGATGAAAATACAATGACACTGAGGGTTGGTGTAGCAAGTAGTATGGGATATGTACGAACTTTGAAAGAACGACAGGAGGAAAATAAAAAATATATAACTTTCTATTCAACCTACGGATTAAACAGCAAACTCGGTTCTAATAATGAATTTCAGATTGATCTGAATCCCTCCATTAATGAAATCTATTTTTATCGAGGGGAAGAGGGATATGTTTTGATTCTGCAAAAGAATGATGAGTCAAAGAAATGGCAATTAGTAAGATGAAATTGATGGATGAAACGAGGAGTAGGAGGGTTGATTTTTTTGAATGCAGAATGGTCAGATTTAAATAAAAAAATACAGGTATTAATAAAGCGAAAAGAAACCTTCCCCGCGGCAATTGATATATTATTAGCTCTGCGAAAAAACTTGTTGCATGAGATATTGCGTTTTAAATCTGAACTTAATCGAGAGGATTTTAATGCAATGCCTTTCCTAAATGTTAAGGGTTATCACAATAAAACAATAGCTTACTCCCTATATCATATTTCTCGAATTGAAGATATCGTTGCCAAGACGCTTATTCAAAAAAGTACTCAGACATTTGTTTCAGGTACTTATCAAGAAAGAATGAACTCGCCTATCATTACAACAGGTAATGAGCTCATGAAGCAGGAGATAGCCGAATTTTCATCCAAGCTAAATTTAGATGTGTTATATCAATATATTATTGATGTAGATATGGCTACAACACAGTTATTAAAAGAATTGAATTATTCAGATATGAAGATAACCATGACAGAAGATGATGCTAAAGTACTTAAGGCTTTGGGTGTCGTTAGTGATAGTGAAGATGCTGTTTGGTTAATTGAGTATTGGTGCGGGAAAAATATTCAGGGGCTAATACAGATGCCATTCTCAAGACATTGGATTATGCATATTGAAGCCAGTCAACGTATTAGGAATAAGATAAGATAGATCTAGCCTAAGATAGCTTTACCTTATGTACAAGTAGTTTTGTAAAAGAATATCGTGGGAAAGAAATGCCTCATTTGGTCTTTGAATTAAATAGTTATAAAAAATAAAAGAAAAAATAGCTAAGAAGCCTTCCATTCGAAGGCTTTTATTATACCCACTTTGAATTTATGTGCATTATATGCTATAATAGGTCGAAATATAGATTTTCATGGAGTTAATATGCATTGATCGATCAATCTAAGAATATATTTTATCATATTTCTTATAATTCATTTGAAAGGTCTTCAGCCTAGCTGTTAACTTTAGTTTTTTTGAGAGGAATGTTATACCATCGACCAAAAGATTACAACACTTACATTAATAGCAATTATAGTATGGTTTTTATTTATCATATATCGCCGCAATAAATCCTTTCCTTATAAGACAACATTTCTACTATCAAAGAGTGAAAGTGTTTTTTACAGTTCGCTGAAACCTGTCTGTGATAAATATGGGTATATTATTTGTCCAAAAGTTGGCTTAAAAGATTTTATTGTTGTTACGAATAAAAAGGATTACCTTAAATGGTTTCGTAAGATATCACAAAAGCATGTCGATTTTCTTATTTGTGATAAAAACCTGAGACCAATTATGGCCATTGAACTTGATGATAAAAGCCATGATTCGGAAAAAGCCCGGAAAAACGACGAATTTAAAGACTCCCTCTATAAGCGTTTGAATTTTCCCTTAAGACGTGTCAAAGCAGCGCAATATTATAAATACCAGGATATTGATGCTCTGTTTTTCTAAGATTAGGCATGATATGATAGCCCGATACATTAGTGATAGGGCTTTTTATAGTAAGTAAAAAATGCAAATACCTTTTTATAAATATGAGTTCTGAGTAGAATTTCTGAGAAAGCAAATGAAGTAATTTTAATGGAAACCAAATGGATAAAAATATCGTCAAATATGATATTGGGATTAGATTACTTTTGATAAGATAAATTACCAAAGGAAACAGAAGAGATTAATTTGTATTTTCTTACCAGGATGTTTCATCATCTTAGTATCTAATTATCAATGAGTTATAGATCAATATAGTGATACGAGAGAAGGAGGATTATTTATGAAAACTATAACAAATACCAGAATAATAGTAACGGCATTATTGCTGATCTGCTTCCTGGTTGTTACCACCGTAACACCGGTAAAAGCAGATGATGTCATGAATGCAACAACGCTTGAACTAAATAGCGGCAAACTGAGTGCTAAAACAACGAAGGTGGAAACGGTTTATTATAAAATTGTTCTACCAACGGAAGGATATTTAAAGATACAAGTAATGCCTGAGTATGATGTAGCATGTTCTTTTACAAATGCTGATTTTACAAGAACATATTTTAGCACCACTTACAAGAAAAATTATTACTTATATTTGGATTCCGGTGAATATGAATCACTGGGCTCATATTTTAATGCGGGAACCTATTATTATGCGATAAAGGGAGATAATTCCTATGGTAACTATGCTATTACCGCTGATTTTACACCCGTCGAGCATAACGATGTAGAGCCGAACCAAACCTTTGACCAGGCAATGCCCTTAACCGGTGATTTGGGTAAGATAAAAGGTTTTATATCAGAAGATGATGAGGTGGATATTTATAAAATCAACATTAAGAAGGATCAAACCTTTGTCATAAAGCCATTGGATTATGATCAATTGGCCGTAAACTGGCTAAATAGCTATAGTATTTATGACAGCAATTTTAATAAAATTGAAACCCCATATACCTTATATCGCCCAGCCATTTTTCAATGGACTGAGGGCACCTACTATATTAAGGTCGTCAGGGATAATTACAGCTCAACTAATCCCCAGGGCGTTTATGGTTTTGAATATCATATTATCAATAACAACGTGGACAAAGTGCAATACGCTTATTTTGAGAATCAGTGGCCTTCCACCTATGTGAATGCTTCTATAACAGTGAAGCCTACCATATTGCCGGCTTCTGAAACGAATCAAAAATTCACCTGGAAGTCTTCTGACGCAAAAATAGCGACCGTATCGGCAGATGGAAAAGTAACAGGCAAAAAGTGGGGTAACGTTACAATTACAGCAACCAACAAAGATAATCCGAGCCAATCCTTTTCCTATAGATTAGCGGTTCAATCCATATCTTTGACCTTTGATAAATACAGTGTAGGCTTAAAGGTTGGTAAGAAATATACTCTGAAGCCCAAAACAATAGAAGGCGCTTCCAAAACCGTAACTTACAGATCCTTAAATACAAAAATAGCAGCAGTAAGTAAAACTGGCACTGTTACTGCCAAGAAGAGAGGAACTACAAAGATCAAGGTGCAAGCTAATGGTTTAACTAAATATATTACCGTTAAGGTTACAAAATAGAAGGACTTAAGATTGAACTATAGAGGTAATAGATGATATCTAATTGATCCAAACAAAAACCACAGTACGTTTTTCCTTTGCTTTATCAGGAAAATTGTATTGTGGTTTTCTACTTGGATGGAATTGTGTATTCTATAAAAATTTGGAATTTATTTTATTTTATAGTTGCATTATACAACTGTTGTGTGTTAGAATCATATTGGAGGTGAAGATTATGATTGAACAGGGAAGTGGAACGCTCCGGGAATTGATCCGTATCCTAGTCCGAAGCCTGGGAATGCTGGAGAAAAGTGATGCCTCATGTTGTGGCGTTACGATAACCCAATGCCATGCGATTGTTGAAATAGGACGCAAAGGAAAAATCTCTTTAGTTGATTTGGCTGATTTATTAGACGTAGATAAAAGCACTATGAGTAGAACAGTGAATAATCTTGTGGAAACGGGGTTAGCTCTCAGAGATATGGATACAGAAAACAGAAGATATGTTGTTATTCAATTAACGAAAGACGGTCAAAATGTGTTCCAGAGCATTGAGAATAGCATGGAAACATACTATAAGGACATTTTTAGCTTAATTCCGGAGGATAAAAGAGGTCAAGTGCTGGAAAGTTTAGCCCTCCTAACGGATGCAGCAAAGAATAGTAGGTGTTGTTAGATTATAAAATGAAAGGAGGCATAATTTATGGCAAAGAATATGGAAGAAGAAATAAAATCGTATTATGGGGGTATCGCTAAGAAGGTATCTGAAACTACAACAAGTTCCTGCTGTGTTGCTGCAACTTGTTGTAACAGTATTACAGATTCCAGCTTATACACTTTAGATTACATCGCCGGGTTGCCATCGGAAGCAATTAGTGCATCTTTAGGATGTGCTAACCCAGTAGCCCTTGCTAATTTGCAGAAAGGCGAGACCGTTCTGGATTTAGGAAGCGGTGGTGGCATCGATGTACTAATCTCAGCTAAATTCGTTGGCGAGACCGGGAAAGTTTATGGCCTTGATATGACGGATGAGATGCTGGAGCTTGCAAACCGTAACAAAGAACAGAACGGTGCAAGGAATGTGGAGTTTATCAAAGGTTATATAGAGGACATTCCACTACCAGATCACTCTGTTGATGTAATCACATCAAATTGTGTAATTAATTTATCCGAAAGTAAAGAAATGGCATTGAAAGAAGCCTACCGTGTTCTGAAAAAAGGTGGGAGATTGGCAATTGCAGATATTGTTGAGTTAAAAGATATGCCGGAAGTAATGAGGCAAAATGTACAATTATGGGTTGGCTGCATCTCTGGGGCACTGAGTGTCTCTGAGTACGAAAGAATTCTAAAAGACGTTGGATTTACAACTATTAAGGTTACACCAGTGAACATTTATACAAAAGAAATCATGAGGGATCTTGCCAAATCCAAGGATCTTGATGATATCTATCATACGATTGATGAGAATATACTAGATGGAGCTTTTGCAGGAGCACATGTTAAGGCTTATAAATAAGGAGACGACTTAGATGGAATTTATCATTACTCAGATGAAAGAAACAGATTGGCTTCAGGTATCCAATATTTATACAGAAGGTATTCAAACAAAAATTGCCACTTTTCAAAGTTCGGCTCCTAGTTGGGAAGACTGGGACAATGGACATTGTAAAACCTGCCGTTTCGTTGCAAAAATCGGTGAAGAAATATTGGGCTGGGCAGCGCTATCCCCTGTATCAAGTAGATGTGTCTATGCAGGCGTAGCCGAATTAAGTATTTATATTTCCAGTAAATTTCAAGGACAGAAAGTTGGCACTGCATTATTAGAAGAATTACTAAAACAATCAGAAGAAAATGGTTATTGGACCTTGCAATCAGGCATTATTAGAGAGAATATTGCTAGTCTCAACTTACACAAAAAATGCGGTTTTAGGGAAATAGGATATCGAGAGAAGCTCGGCAAAATGGATAATGGCAAATGGCATGATGTTGTATTAGTAGAACGAAGAAGTAAAGTAGTAGGAGTATAATTGGAGGTGTATGATATGATTGCTTTCGTAATAGTTATGTTATTATTGTTTGTTCTTACTTTGATTCCAAATGAGAATAAATCAGCTTATGATGAGTATTGCCGCAATGAATGCTGGAGTCGAAGAAAACCTTGTTGTATCCGTTAAATTTGCTGGTTTCAACTGATTTCCATCATAATCAGCACATACTTTATATTATGTATGTGCTGATTATTAATGGTATCACAGCACTTTTGCAAGTTCGTTAATTTCAATACATCCTGAGACTGCATTGGCAGTCTACTTTTTTTTTACAAACATATTGACATTCATCGATATGAGTAGTAATATTAATATATCGATAAATATAGATATGAGATTATGAGGTGTCGCCATGAATGAAGTATATGAAAAGAATGCGATTGTGTTTAAAGCACTTTGCGATCCCAACCGTTTGATAATCATTGATTTATTAAAAAGTGGGGAGAAATGTGCCTGCAAATTGTTGGAGGAAATGGATATATCCCAGTCAACCTTATCCCATCATATGAAACTACTCTGTGAATCAGGAGTAATTAATTGCAGAAGAGAAGGTAAATGGATGTATTATTCTCTCAGTCAAAAGGGATTTTCTAAGGCCAGTCACCTATTAAAAGAAATAATGGAGGCTGCCGTATTGGTTGATATGGTTGAGAGCTGTGATTGTGAATAGGAAAGAACATATCATGCCAATTAGAGCTTACAAGGGTATATTATCTATCCGGTTATTTCAAATTATGGTAAGGAGAATTATAATTAAATATTTGCACCTGTCATATTCCCTCATGTGATGCATATGATTATATAAACATATAAGCATAAAATGATGGGAGGTAAAAAGGTGATTGATCTATTTAAGGCACTTTCGGAAGAAAGCAGATTGAGAATACTATCTATCTTACTTAAGGGAGAAATGTGCGTTTGTGAGATAGAGTCAAGTCTGAATATGACACAATCCAATGCATCACGACATCTTAATGTACTCAGACAGAGTGGCATTTTACTAAGCTACAAAAAAGCACAGTGGACCTATTATCGAATGAGTGATCAATTTATGGAACAAAACAGGGAACTCTATGACTATCTTTGTGTTAAGTTAGTGTATCTTCCAACCTATCAGGATGATATTCAAAACATGAAGATATACCATGAGAATGGTATTTGTAATCATACAGAGCAACCACATTAAGTACTTGCAAAAACTTTCCCAATAAGCTTAATACTTATAAATTATCATATAAAATATAAAAATGGAGGAAATAAGAATGAATAAGTTAGAAATTTTTGAACCTGCAATGTGCTGTCCAACAGGGTTATGTGGTGTTGATGTGGATCCCGAGCTTCTTAGAATTTCAACAGTTACCAATACCTTAGAAAAAAGCGGAATCAAAATAGAAAGGTTTAATCTTTCAAATTCTCCCCAGGAGTTTATAAAAAATGTAGCTGTTACTGATTTTATAAGAGCCAATGGAGCAGAAGCATTACCAGTAACCGTACTGAATGGAGAAATAATAATTCGCGGGAGATATCCAAAGAATGAGGAATTTGCACAATTACTTAATATTCCACTAAGTAACCTTGAGAGTAATTCCTGCGAAGATCAAGAGAATAATTGTACCTCCGAGGAAGGGTGCTGTGGTAATAATAGTACCTCCGATGAAGGATGCTGTGGGGATAATAGCTGCTGTTGTGATGGCTGCTGTTAGGATAACTGATTTGTGGCTAAAAGGACAATATGGCATGTATGTTCCGTGTTGTCCTTTTTACGAGGAAAGGAAGGAATAACATGAACTGTTTTGACCCTCAGAAAATAGAGCTAACGAAATATTTATTTTATACAGGTAAAGGCGGGGTTGGTAAAACATCCATGGCCTGTGCGACAGCAGTTGCTCTTGCAGACAATGGGAAAAAAATATTATTAATCAGCACAGATCCAGCCTCTAATCTCCAGGATGTGTTCGGCATAGATTTAGACAACAAAGGGGTTCCCATCGCAGAAGTCCCAAATCTAGTGGTTGCAAATTTGGATCCCATAAAAGCGGCTGCTGAATATCGGGAAAGTGTGGTTGCTCCTTACAGAGGCTTATTACCGGATTCTGCTATCAATAATATGGAAGAGCAATTATCTGGGTCCTGTACGGTGGAAATTGCCGCTTTTAATGAGTTTTCTAAGTTTATTACAGATGAAGAAGTTAAAAAGAACTACGACCATATTATCTTTGACACAGCTCCAACAGGACATACCCTTCGAATGCTGCAGCTTCCTTCCGCCTGGAGTAACTTTATTAGTGAGAACACCCATGGAGCTTCTTGCTTAGGACAGCTTTCCGGCCTTGATGATAAAAAAGATATCTATAAGAACGCTGTAAGTACCTTATCAGATGCAGCTTTAACAACTTTGATCCTGGTAACGCGTCCGGAAGAAACTCCATTGAAAGAAGCAGAAAGAGCAGCTATGGAGCTTTTTGCCATCGGTGTTGAAAATCAGATTATGATCATCAATGGCGTATTAGTTTCCTTTGACGATATTATTTCTGAGGGAATCTATCATAAGCAACAAAAAGCCCTTCAAGATATGCCCGAAAAATTAAAGGAGCTAACTCAATATACTGTGTCATTAAAACCCTATAACATAACAGGCTTGTCTAATGTCAGAGCAATATTGTCGGGAGATACTTATTCCTTTGAAACAGAGAAATTAAATGTAAGAGTTATCCCAGATATCCAGGACATTATCAATGACCTAGATTTATCGGGGAAAAAGGTGATATTTACGATGGGTAAGGGCGGAGTAGGTAAAACCACAATAGCAGCTACTATAGCCTCAGGACTAGCAGCTAAGGGAAAGAAGGTTCATTTAACTACAACAGACCCAGCTGCACATCTTAAGTATGTTATGAGGGAACGCGAAGGCATAACCATGAGTAGCATTGATGAGAAAGTTGAATTACAGCGGTATCAGGAAGAAATATTGAATAAGGCAAGAGAAACTATGTCAGCGGAAGATATCGCTTATATTGAGGAAGATTTAAGATCACCATGTACACAGGAAATTGCTGTGTTCAGAGCCTTTGCAGAGATCGTAGATAAGGCTGAGGATCAGATCGTGGTGATTGATACTGCACCTACCGGACACACACTTTTACTACTTGATTCTACCCAGAGCTATCATAAGGAAATACAGAGATCCCAGGGGAATATTCCTAATTCAGTTCGAAAATTATTACCAAGACTCCGTAATCCTGAAGAAACAGAAGTACTTATCGTTTCCTTGGCAGAGGCAACCCCTGTGTATGAGGCAATGCGACTGGAGGAAGACTTAAAACGTGCTGAAATTGCTACGAAATGGTGGGTGATAAATGCATCCTTATATCAAAGTAAAACCACTAATACATTATTATCAGCTAAGGCAAATAATGAAATTGTATGGATTAATAAAGTATGTGAACATTCCTGTGGTAATTTCGCTATTATTCCTTGGAATGTAGAAGAAGAGAAGATGGGATAGTATTATCTTAAATTAATATAAAATAACAGAAAGCAGTTCTTTTTATGACGTCACTTAAAACTCATAACAATAACTGCTTTCTGCTATATTTAATATTAATTAGACATTATTAAGTTATGCCTTTTTTGCTTTACGTTGTTGAGTACTAATCTCGATTGTTAGTAATACACCTCCCACAATTAGGTAGATTAATCGTGCAATCAAAAAGCCGGGGGTTAAGCTAAAGACTGGTTCACCGTCCTTTCCAACTGGCAGGGATATGGGATAATCACTAAAATACCAGTTTCCAAAGAAGTCGAAGTTTCCTCCAAAGCCGGTGAATCCAACCACCAACGCTATCATCATAAATGTATACAGTAGCCCTTGGTGGACGCGCCCTACCAGATGTCCTAACCCAATGGTAAATAGTAAACAAGGAAGTATTATCATCACGGAAGGGAGGAGGAAGGGTGTCATATTCCGGTAATCAAAGACGGTTATATAAAAATAAATTCCAAGACCATAGATAACGGCGCAGATAGCCAGAAAACAAATAGTAACAGCGGCATTTCTGATTAACGCGTAATGGACTTTATTCACAGGGGTTGCTGTAGTTAGTATCTCTACCTGTTTTTCCTTTTTTGAATAATAAACAGAAATCAAAAATAATACGGTTACGATGGAAATAGGTAGGATAGAAGCTACATAAGCTCCAAAGCTCCAGATGGAAAAGGGAGCGGTATAGGCCACCCCCGCAATTGTTTCAGTTGTGAGGACGTACCAGGCATAAATACCATTTATAATCAACAGCCCGATAAAAAACTTGTTCCAAACAAGTCTTCTAAGCTCATATCTAAAAATCTTATTCAAGGTTCAAATCCCTCGCTTTCAAACCGCAGATATCCAAAAAATCCTGATAGGTAAACAGACTACCGGTAAGTGCGTATTTTTTCTGGATGGACTGTAAAATCTTATCCATTTCTTCCTCACCACCGACTAGCTGCTCAGCTTTTAGGATCATTAAGGGCATGCGGCAATATTTGTTGGTTGTCTCTGCCTGTCTGCTTAACTCTGCTTGATATTTCGCAGGTAGCTTGTGAAGCATCTCGGGATGACGGTAGTAGTATCCACGATTCTGTGCGTCCACAGCGGATTGCCAAACATCAATATAATTTTTCTGAGCGTAGAGTGCTCCATACTTTTCCTTCATCAGTCGATAGCTTGTATAAACATCCAGACCTTCGTCCGACCAGAGGCCATCATCTTCACTATACACGCCAAGTCCACCCCACCACTCATGAATAATCTCATGGGCAAATACCTCTGTCGCACTTGCTCCTTTCAAGGGATCGCTTAGATTCTTTTCTGTGAATAAAAACTCGCTCCACTCTACCCATCCATCCCCGGCATTACCGCCATCTCCTCCGATGGAAGAAGCGCGCTGAATCATCATGAGTTTACCGTCATCCACAAAGGACAGCGGTCCCAAATGCTTTGTACAATAATCCATTACGTCTGTAATCGCCTGTGGAATGTCGTATTTTTTGATATTTTGATCATATGCTTTACTGTACATAAGGTTGATCGTCGTACCGACTGCCTGAAATTCTATATTTGCATAATCGCAAGCCGTAATCCAGGCAAGGAAGCCTTTTGCGTCTGTTACCTTCCAGGTTTTCGTATCGTTATTGTTTTGTGTATCATTAGTTAGTAGTTGATGATCTACGATAGGAATAAGTTTCTCCGGAATAGTCAGTTCAAGATCGTATTGCATCGGGAGTGAGAAACTAGTAAGGTTGGGTACAGTAGCAGCATTCATGAGTGAGACATAGTCCGCTGAACTACTATTGTCCCAAGAATATGGTAAAAAGCTCCGTAACATTTGAGGAAATCCCTGATAATTTATAATGAGCTTTTTATCAGACCCTTTCGGAATAGTAAACGTCGTTCCACGATATTCATTTATATCTACGTTGGAGGTATGAAATGGCAAGTTTTCTCCATCACAAGTCACGCTAGTGATTTGATATCCGGGATCAAGCCAGATAATTACTTCTGGAATACCCAAATTGTCGATTATGTACTCAGCAGTACCACTGATACGACCCGACTTTCCAGCGGTCAGCTTATAGGAAGCGTGTGTTGCTGCAGGAGCATTTAAGCTTTCCGACCTATACATATTTTTCCATTCATATGGTGCGTGGTTGACCAAAGGCTGGTATACCCATAGCATTACCCCAGTGCATAATAGCGTTGCCGAGATAACCAGAAGATAGGCCTTCCTCATACCACGTAGAAAGGAACCCGGCAATCTTTTCTGATACCGCCTTATACAGAGCAATGAGAACACCCAGGCTCCACTCGCTAATACCAGCCAAAGAACACGAGTGTATAATGATATACGTAGAATGAGTGCATTGGAAAATCCGTCCGAATAGCTAACGATGATAGGATTGAGCCAACGGGCAAAGTAATTGTTCTGCATGTATCTACTAAAACTGAAGTAGACGCATCCCGCGTACAGCAGGCCGGCGAGTTCAACCCGGCGGGTGATCTGATAAAGCGTCGAAGCTAGCAGAATGGATATCCACCACGTCGGCAGCATCAGTATGAGGTAGCTATTAGCATACAGTCCAACATCAAATAGATAGTTGATCTTAACCATAGTAAATGGTAAGTAGACAATCGCGCAAATCAGTGTCGCCACTGCTGAAAGTGTAATGAGAGCCAGCATACGCGAGAGCAGCATATAAGAGGAGGAGATCATTGAATCTATCAATACGTCAGTTTTCGCACGGTAGACGCGGTCGGATTCCAGCAGTGCAAGTAAAGCCCATAGCACTGCACCAATAACTGTGCCTGCCAAAACCGGATTTGCAATGTATTGAGTTGTCATAGTGCTGTAACTATGAGTCTGTATAAAAATAGAGAAACCAAACAAAGGGGTACCTAGACTGAGTACCGCAATCACCCATACAAATTTAGATAGGGCAAGCCGCCGTAATTCAACACGATAGAGAGAAAAAAGCTTCATTCGTTGCTCGCCCCTTTCTCAATGCGATAGAGATAGGCATCCTCCAGTGTAGGTTCCACATCTTCGGCGAAAGCCGGAAGATTTTTTGCAACAATCCGACACTGGATGCCGCTGGCAATATTGATTTTGGAAACCACCTGACAACCTTCAGGAACGGAATCTCCCAATTTAGATAAATATACGCCCACATGCCCCTTTGTTTGTGTAATCAATTCAGATGGATCGCCATCAAATAAGATCAGCCCATCGTGAATCACAAGAACACGGTTACATATTGATTGAACATCTTCAACAATATGTGTGGACAGTAATACAATTTTATCCTGGGCCATATCCGAAAATATATTACGAAATTTTACACGCTCCTCTGGGTCAAGACCCACAGTAGGCTCGTCCAAAATCATGATCTTCGGGTCACCGAGCAGAGCCTGCGCAATGCCCACCCGCTGACGTTGTCCTCCGGAGAGATTTCGAATACGTACTTTACGGCTATCTGTCAGGCTGGTACGATTGATCACATCGTCAATTTCCTGCCGGTTTTTGATACCTTTTAGAGCCGCCATATAATCCAGGAATTGCCATACGGTAAGTTCATCGAATAACCCGAAGCTTTGGGGCAGGTAACCGAGCATAGATTTCAAGCGCTTTTCTTGTGAAAGAAGCGCTTTTCCATCCAATAGAATTTCACCTTTCGTTGGAATTAAACCTGCAATAAGTAGTTTCATAAGAGTGGTTTTACCCGACCCGTTTGGTCCGAGTGTCCCTATCAGGTTCGGGCTATCCATATGTACCGTAATATTCTGCAAAGCCTTTTTGCCGGAAGGGTAAATCATCGTTATGTCGTTCACATCAATTTGCATATAGCATACCTCCTATTCATTTACCATATCATCCATCATATCAGATATTGCATGGAGTTTGGGTGGAGAATTGTGTGATTTGTGTGGATTTTTTACAAGCTGAAAGGTTGCCTTAAACATTACTCCAGCTTCGTAGTTTTCGATACCGTGAGCTGCTTTATGGCTGTCCAATATCATTCGGGTTATGTATAGCCCAAGGCCGCTTCCATGCCTATATCCGCTGCCGGTATGTCTGTCCCCGCGATAAAATGCCTCAAAAAGATGGGGTAAGTGTTCTGAGTCGATATGTGCACCAGAATTAGCTATTGTCAATTTTGCTTGATTCTGATTACGAACTAGCAAAACTGTAACCATACCACCCTCAGGAGAATAAATTACTGAGTTATCAAGTACATTTTTAAGCCCTTTTTTAAGTAAGGCCGCATCGCCTATGATAAAAATTCTAGGATCCATTTCAATCTTTAGTTGAATAGAGCGGGATTCCATGAGATTTTGGCTATCCTCAAGCATAGAATCTAATAGCTCGGAAAGATTAACTGGTTCATACACCTGTTTCTCCGAGATATCGATATAAGAAACTGAGATAATTTCTTTTATAAATCTGTCCAGTGATCGGAGAATCTCAGCTGACCTGGCAAGATATTTCTGTCTGTCCTTGTATACACCGATTCCTGCCAGCATACCCTCAAGCTGCCCAATAACAATTGCGATTGGCGTTTTAAGTTCATGGGACACGGCTGAAAAGAAGAGTAGCCGCTTGCAATCTCGCTCCTTCTCAAGAGCTATTTCATTTTCAAGTGAGGAGTTCTGACGGCGCAACGATAAAAGTGCTTCGTTCAGCTTATCAGAAAGCTCATTAATACTCTTGGCCAATACACCGATCTCATCTTCACGCAGGTCGGGGCAATACCAGCTAAAATCCAATTCTGCTATGTTGGCAGCCACCTTGCTCATTCGGACAATTGGACGGGTTGCATACCGGGAAAAGAAAAAAGCACCTGCCAAAGACATCGACAGTATTAATCCTCCAACCCAGGGTAAGCTTCTCCATATGGCATTTTTAATCTCCTCCGAGCGGGCTGGGTTGAAATGTACAATTAGAATATATTCCTTGTCTGAACCTTCAAAACGGAATGGGTATTCCTGCCCAGGCTGAATTGTTTTATCAACTATGTTGAAGGTGAATGGATTTATCTGCTGATAATTCTCATCTAATAAATATACATCTGCACCTGTATCCTGGATAAAATGCACAAACAGTTCCAAGCTTTCTAAAGCAGATCCTTGCCGCAGTTGTTCAACCAATGCTTTTGACCTAATATCAAGTTCACTCCGGGATTGTCGCTCATTTATAAAGGGTAAAAACAAGCTGATTAAAGTATACGTCATTGTACAGATGGCAAGAAGCAGTAGCAGAAGAAGAAGGAAGGTTTTGGAATTCAGACTTTTGTTAATTTTCTTTTTGTAAGCGATAGCCCACGCCGCGAATTGTTTCAATGCAGTCTTCAACCCCCAATTTTCTACGTATATTTTTTATATGAGTATCAACAATACGCTCATCACCAAAGAAATCATAGCTCCATAATTTTGAAAGCAGCATTTTACGGGTAACTACCTCGCCAGGCGCACGCAGCAGCTCCTGAAGGATTTCAAATTCTCGAAGAGTAAAATTGGTAAGCTTCCCTGAAACGCTGACATTGTGACTATTCATATCTAAGCTAATGCCTCGATAAATGAGATGATTCCCGGCAGAAGGAGATGACCTGCGCAGCACTGCCGCTACCTTATGAAGTAAAATCGGCATGGAAACCGGCTTTGTAATATAATCATCAATGCATAATTCAAAACCGCGAACCTGGTGAGTCTCGCTATCCAGTGCAGTCAGCATAATGATAGGGATGCTTGATTCCTGACGGATTACCTCGCAAACCCCATATCCGTCAATTTTAGGTAGCATGATATCTAGTAATACTAAATCAAAAGTATGTTTCTTAACGATAACCAACGCTTCAACACCATCTTCAGCGGTGATAACGATATAACCTGCGTTTTCCAAAAAATTTTGAAGGAGTTCCCGGTAATCAGGATTGTCCTCTACAACAAGAATTTGTGCCATATTTCCTCCAAGCATGCTTATGTATCGTATTATTTTATCTAAATTTGCAATATTTTTCCTATTTAAAAGTATCACTTTACCTGGTTTTAATCAACAGATATCTTAAACTTTATTTTGAAATCACCTTAAATACTCCCGAACAATGTTATATTCAATGAACTATAGAAACTCTTTTTCATATAATAGATAAGAAGACTTTATATGGAGTGAATCTAATATGCAATATGGACCTCCTACCAATCCACCTCCAAAGTCACGCCCTAAAAAACCAAGAAACTCTTATATCATTGACTGTATATATGAATATACTTATGTTTGGCCAAGAAGAGGAAATTCCTTCTGGTTTTATCCAACAAGAATAGAATACGGCGAAGTTTCAGGTTACAGATGGGACGGTAGAAAATGGGTATTTTATGGGTTTGATCCTAATACCATTGATCAAGTATCGTGTCCACCTATTCCTACACTTTATTAAAACGATGGAGATTGTGACATGAAATCTGCAAATTAAGTAGTTCCATAAGGCTTTCTATGATAACATTCGAAATCATAGGAAGCCTTATTTTATGACAAAAAGCAATTGTCTGTTATAATATTAAAAAAGTTATAATTAGTAAATTGACGTTAACTCAGTCCCAAAATATAATGCCATAGCATTTAGTTCATTTCTGTATAGAATAAAAATAGTATTATTTTTATTACAAAATATGGTATACTGTTTACTATAGATTTTGACCTTAAGGCACATAAATGAAATCTCTTTGGATATAATCAACACATTGTCACTGATCATCCAATTAAAGGGGCAAAAAGGAGGAAATAGATTCATGAAAACATTGGTGTTTTTAGCTAAAGGATTTGAAACTATGGAGTTTAGTGTTTTTATTGATGTTATGGGATGGGCTAATGATTATGGTTATGATGTTTCAGTTGTGACCTGCGGATTTCAAAAAGAGGTTATAAGTACCTTCAATATTCCCGTAATAGTCGAAAAAACCATAGATGAAATAAATGTAGATGATTATGATGCATTAGCGATCCCTGGTGGATTTGAAGAATATGGATTTTATGATGAGGCTTATGATGAATGGTTCCTAAATCTAATACGTGAATTCGATAAAAAAGGTAAAATAATCGCAACCGTGTGTGTTGCTGCACTACCGGTTGGGAAGAGTGGTGTTCTTAAAGGCAGAAAAGCTACGACCTATCATTTAAAAGATGCATATCGTCAAAAGCAACTAGAAGAGTTTGGCGTTGTTGTAGTTAATGAACCAATTGTTGTGGATGACAATATTATTACATCTTATTGCCCGGAGACTGCCTCAGGAGTTGCGTTTCTGCTTTTAGAAAAATTGACTTCAACTGAACAAATGGAAATTGTAAAAAGAGCCATGGGATTTTAAGGTGCATCTGCCTAATTTAATTGATGTTCGATTTGCTTGTAAACCTTGAGGAGAACCAGTGGACCGATGTATTTATGTTTATTAAGTAGCTGGAGGAGTGTTAATGTAATAGAGATACACTATTGTTATCGCTTGTGTAGTATTAAATTTCAAGAAAGGTGATAAATATGATTGTTATAGTTACTTTATATGCAGTTATTTTGTTCTTAATTGCAATCGTTACTTGGGTCATTTTTAAATATATTCCAAAATTATTATGGTGTATACCTGTTACTGCCTTAATCGTATCAGGAAGTTTGTTTTTAAGAGATATCTTTTCAATTAATTCTCAGCCTACATTGGAAGGAAAACTGGAACTTTATTTCCATAACGATTGGTCAATGGGTTTTTACTTGTTCTACTTACCTATATTTATGATAAGCATAATGATAACAATTCTTGCATACTTGTTTAAACATATTAAGAGTAAATCCATTGCAAAAAACACTCAATAGAGTTTATAAATAGCGAAATAATTCGAACTGTTCCTTATGTTTATTATCATATGGGCATTCAGAAGGTTATTGTTTTGCCATGGGTTGGTAAAGGTGAACTGTCGTATATTGTAATTAAACTATTAACATGGGTTATAAGGAATTGCGTAGCAGACTTATTTCGAATTCGTTGACGATTGCCTTCAAACGATTTTACAACAATCTAGAGATAACTAGGAATTTAAAGTGAAGATTATTATATGATAGATAGGGGTTTGGGTAAATGGTTAAAAAGAAAATAATTATTGGAGTATTTATCATTTTGATAGCTATTATTGGCATAGGTTCATTTGTTTCATTCTCTAAATTTGGTGTTTTCAATCTTTTTTCCACAGCAAATGGATTGCTTCAGGTTATGTTTACAGAAAAAGAATATATTAAAATACAAAAATATCCTAAGGTTATTGTATCCAAGCCCAATGCTTCTTTACAAGATTTTATGCAAAATGAAGGATTTCAAGAGGATGTAGAAAATCAAATGGGTGCTTTGCATATATTTCAAAGTAATGATGTGACTCATTATGTTTTGTTTTCAACTAATAAGTACTTTTCAAAATGGAGATGGCAAGAGTAATTTCATTTTACAAGTACAAAAAATTTAATATAAAAAATTAATCAATTTTTAGAGAGGGAGTACATAAAAATGAAGAATATATTTACTGGATTTATATTAATATTTTTAGATTTCAATCTTAATCTTGGTAATTCACAGATTGGTCTGATTCCGGATTTTGTAGGTTACATTATTATGATTAATGGACTAGTAGAGATGGGAAGAGAAAGTGAGCTTTTTATTAAGGTTAAACCCTATGCTACTGGCATGGCAATTTATACGGGGATTCTATATTTACTGGATTTGCTTGGCATTTCTTCTTCACTGGGTGTATTGTCTTACGTTCTTGTATTAGCGTCTATGGCTGTCTCTTTATATATTTCATATAATATCGTTATGGGTGTTATTGATATAGAGAGAAAATATAGTACGCTTTTCAATGGAAGCAGACTGAAATCTACCTGGAATCTTCTCGCAATTTTTAATGTTTTGACTTTCGTATTATCGTTGATTCCAGCAGTAGCAATAATCTGTATTATTTTGACATTCATCGTAACCATCTGCTTTTTGGTTGATTTCAACAAATCAAAGATCCTATATTACAATAACACTTTTAGTTAAGTTAATCCTATCAATAATTTTACTTATCTAGAAAACCACGATCCTTAAGACTAATCTTGGGCAATAATGTAGGTAAAGCTCGTTATGGCTAACCTATGCGATCATTACCATGACGACACTTAATGAAAAGGAGCAGCTATGAAAAAAAGTGTGATTATTTTTACCGTTCTCTTATCTTTACTGAGTTTCAGCAGTTGCAGGACTCAAAGTGGGAGAATTTCAGAAGTAGTACCAAGTACCCCTGAAATTGAAACAGGTGATAACGAACCTGAACCGTCCCCGCTCACCAAACCGTCAGAACCTGGAGCCGCAGGGTCAATCACCCCAGTAATTACATCAAAGGGTTTAAATAACCATGGGAATTGTGCTATCCAAGGCGATACGATTTATTATGTTAACAGCTATGATAATGGAACACTTTACAGCATGAATACGAACGGTAGTAATAATCATAAACTTACCAATGATTGGACGCCCTGGTTTTATCTATCTGGTGAACGGATTTATTTTCAAAACGGGAACGATGGAATGAAGATCTATGTCCTGAATACCGACGGCAGCGGGGTGCAAAAGCTGAACGACGATAATTCCGGGGATATTAATGTCGTCGGCGACAGGATATATTATAGCAATACCGATGATGATTTTAGCCTTTACAGCCTGAAAACCGATGGCAGTGATCGAAAAAAATTAAGTAGTGACATTCCCTTGTATATGAATGTGGTCGGCGACCGGATTTATTATTCCGGTGAGCTTAGCGGTAACAAGGGTATCTACAGCATGAAAACGGATGGAAGCGACAGAATAAAGTTGATTGATGATAGTCCTTATCTTTTGTTTGTTGCAGACGGTTGGATCTATTATAACAATGTGACTGACGACCACAAACTTTATGCCATTAGAACCGACGGTAGTGAAAGACACAAGCTGAACGACGACTATGCGCTAGACATAAATGTAGTTGGTAACCGAATTTATTATAACAATGGAAATGAGTGGAAAATCTATTGCATTAATACGGATGGCAGTGATAGGAAACTCCTTTCCGATGATAACGCGGCCTGGCTTGTCGTTGGGGATGATAGAATTTATTATACGATAACCGGCGCAAATATCTATTCTGTGAATATAGATGGCGGCGACAAACAGCTTTTAGCGGATCTGGCAAGCGAAGCGTTCAAGGATGTAACCTATGAAGTCAACGCCATACTCCATAAAGATATGCCAAAATATCGGTTTGTAGCTACAGGTGTGACACAGGATGCGGACGAATGGGCGATGGGATATGTTATGGGGTTGGAGATCTTTGATGAAAACGGGCTTCTCCTACTCACGGCAGACTTTTCGAAGACTTCTTTTGATCAGGTGATTGGAAACTCTGTTTATAATGAAATGATGGATACCATGGGTCTGCATGTTGTAGATGTAAATTTTGACGGTTATAAAGATGTGATTATCTTAAATGATTTTAGCGGCGCTCATGGAAATACCTGGTATGCTTGCTGGCTTTGGGATCCGAAAATATCATCTTTTATTGAATCCGAATCATTTTCCAGGATTTACAATCCAGCCCTTGACCCGGAAAAGAAATATATTTACTCAACCGGAGGCTCTGGCGCAAGTAACCAGCAGTGGGATATTTATCAGTTTATTAACGGAGAGTTCGTGGTTACGAACAGCGTGTCCTATGAGGGGACAAACGAGGATTATCATTTCATTGAACAAAAGCTTGTAAACGGAAAAATGAAAAAACTACAAGACAACGTTATACAGGCAGACAGCTTTGATGAGGCGCTGTCTGTCGCAGGTTATATCAACGACGATCTTTGGAAATTGGATAATCCGCGCTGGTATGGGGTCGGAGGTCATCAGGCTGACCAGTGGCTGGAGTAATAAAATTCTGGGGTGCAACTATGAGCAGCAGGCAAGTAGTTTGGAACGAAGTACAGGCTATTTTCAATATAACTTCACCAGGAGCAGTTTCAACTGCCTATTATGTTTCTTTAGTTGGTTTGCATTTACTACTTTTGCATACTTGAAAGGGGATTAATATGGAAAGGTTAAAGATGAAAAAGCTCTTATTATTACTGATCCCATTAATAGTAATTTTAGTTTTCATAATAGCTAAAGTCTATTTTCTTAATTTTAGACCGTCAGTTTCTGATGAGGTTCAAATAGAAAAAGGTACAGATATAGACAATTGTAATCCCTACGAAGATATAACGGAATATATTCCGATGCAGATAACAAGTATAAAAACTGAGGAAGCTACGATTGATTTTCATCAAATATCTAATATTGACGCAAACACAGATAAAATGGTGGATAATTTATATTCAGAATATTCGGCAAATCTATCGGAAGGGATTAAAGATTGCTTCCCTGAATTTGATAATGAAGGAACTGTTCGTTTTTCTCGGATATCTAACGATGATAAGGAGCGATATCAAACATTTCTGAATTATATCGGAAATAATGGATTTGACTTACTCTTAAATTTGAACAATATGGCGGAGCATCGGTATGATAACTTAGAGTGCGTTACTTTTCAAAAAAAGAACTCCAATGTTGAATTAGCGAAGATATCCGCCTATTTATATAGTAATGTTGAAGTGAATATTCTTATATCTAAGAATCTTTCTCAGGTTAAATCGGTATATGAAAATAATACTTATCAGGAACTGATGGAGTTATTGAGTTCAGAAAATGCTTCGGTAATGAGCGGCATCCGCATGTCCAATGTATATCATTATCAGCAAAGAATCTTTCGTAAGGATACTGACAATATCACGGAAGAACAATTTATATATTATACTTATCTAAAAAAAGACGAATTGGAGTACTTAATTCAATATAAATCAAATTACACTGTATTGGAAGGTCAAAAGGAATATATGTATGTGGGTGATTTACAGTCACAGGAGGTATGTAGGAATACACTTTTGCTTTTGTTAGGAATAATTATTGATTCGTAAGCTTTTTACAATTGGGAAGTAAACCGAATGCCAATACTTTTAAAATAAAGCGTAACCTATAATCAATTTAAGCTGTTGTGTAAATTATTTATGAGGAGGTACTAGCGTTATGGAAGAGGAACTGAAAATCAAAATGTACTCATTTACGATGGATTGCAAAGACCCACATGGATTAGCAAACTTTTATGGGTCATTACTCAAGTGGGAAATAATGTTTATCGATGAAGATTGGGCCTGTGTATACGCTCCAGGAACCAAACAGGGAGCATATCCTGGTATATTGTTTCAACGAAATCCTGAGTATAAACCGCCTGTGTGGCCGGACGAGCCTGAAGCTCAACAGCAAATGGCACATATAGACTTCGCTGTTAATGATCTGGAAAAATCAGTTCAATATGCAATCCATTGTGGAGCATCAATTGCAAATGAGCAATTTTCTAATGATTGGAGAGTTATGTTTGACCCCGCCGGACATCCCTTTTGCTTATGTCAGATGAAATCAATGATGGACAGTTCCCATTTTGCCTTGTTATAGTAAATCACAGGATAAAATCATTGCAGAAGCAAAATGCAGAACAAATCATATCTACGGCTAAAGAATTGTATATTAACGAAAGTATGGAGATCTAGACATGAATGAAATCAGAGTAATTTTAGATAAAGTTGCAACAGCTTTATCAACAATTTCAGGTATTGAAGCTGTTGTACTTGGCGGCTCGCGTGCAAGGGGAACATATTCCCCTGAATCCGATATTGACATTGGTATCTATTACGATAATGCCACATTTGACCTTGTAACTCTGAACAAGGCAGCACAAATTTTAGATGATGAGCATAGGGAAAACCTGATTGTTCCTCCCGGTGAGTGGGGAAATTGGGTTAATGGTGGTGGTTGGCTTATTATTGATGGATATCATGTTGACTTTATTCTTCGAGACGCTGAACGAGTTGAACATGTGATTACAGAATGTCAGAAGGGAAGTATCTCTGCACATTATCAAACCGGACATCCTCACGCCTACATCAATGTGATGTACATGGGCGAATTGGCAATATGCAAAATATTATGGGATAAACAGGGTAATATCTCTGCACGAAAAAGTGTTGCAGAACAATATCCGTCAAAATTGAAGGAAGCTATCATTGGTTTCTTTGGATTTGAAGCTGGGTTTTCATTAATGTTTGCAGAAAGTAACGCCAAAAAGAATGATGCTTATTATGTCACAGCACATATAGTTCGAGCCATTTCAGCACTTAACCAAGTGTTGTTTGCATTAAATGAAGAATACTGCCTAAATGAAAAAAAGGCAGTTGGTATGTTAGATAGTTTTAAAATTCATCCACTTGGCTACAAAGATAAAGTAAATTCAATTTTTGCAGCTGTCGGAATAGACAGTACAAATGCCTGCACACAGTTAAAGCAATTAGTAAATGAAGTAAAAGGTTTTCTTCCGAGGATTGAGTAGTAGTCGAATTCCAATGTATTGATATTGATACGCCGGTTAATTACAACAACCAAGTAAAGGATAAAAGGAGAAGATACGGTGGCACTCGAAAATGGAGCAACACGCTTTATGGAGCCCCAAGATGAAGGCTGGATGTACTATGATCGTTTTGCTGATCTGGACGGTCACAAATAGAAAATAATGTATGGTGATGAGTCACTCATTTCGCAATCATAAAGAATTCAGACTATTAAGGAGAGAAGATGCAAGAAAATAAGAATTATTCAATCATTACACCGGATGACTATATCAAAAATCAGCCTATTGAACGCCAAACAGCTTTAAAATCCTTAAGAAAGACTATTTTGAATAATCTGCCGCAGGGATTTAAAGAAATATTTCATTATGGCATGATTGGATATGTAGTGCCCCATGAAATATATCCGATGGGTTACCATGTCAATTCTAAGGAGCCACTTCCTTTTATGGGATTGGCAAATCAGAAAGGTTATATTGCATTATATCATATGGGTATTTATGCAGATGGAGCGCTTTTAGAATGGTTTAAGAAATCCTATGAGGATTTGAATATCGGTAAGCTCGATATGGGAAAAAGCTGTATCAGGTTTAAGCGGATAGACATAATTCCGTTGGAATTAATCGGTGAGTTGTGTTCCAAAATATCTGTTGATAACTATGTGAGTATCTATGAATCAAATAAACCCAAATAGGATTAGCAACAGTGCAGTGAAAAATTTGAATTTGTGAGGATTAAATATGTTATACATAATGAGACATGGTAAAACTGATTGGAATGCAAAACATAATTGCAAGGAAGAACAGACATATCTTTAAATGAAGATGGAAGAATGATGGCAGAAAACGCATGGAAAGAATACAGAGATATTCATTTTGATATATGTTATTGCTCTCCCTTAAGTCGTGCAAAAGAAACGGCAGAGATTGTATTAAAAGAAAGAAATGTTCCAATTGTAATTGATGAAAGATTAGTAGAAATGTGTTTTGGTATATATGAAGGACTTGAAAATAGTTTCCAAATTCCGGATTGTCCAATAAATATACTTTTCAAAAACCCAGAAAGGTATATAACTCCAGTGGAAGATGCTGAAAGTTTTGAAGAGTTATATTCAAGAACAGGAGAATTTATTAAAGAAATTGTTGAACCTGAATTAAAACAAGGCAAAGATATTTTGATTGTTGGACATGGTGCAATGAATTCAAGTATACTTTGTCAAATTAAAGACATACCTATTGAAAAGTTTTGGAGTGCAGGAATCGATAATTGCAAATTAATGAGACTGATATAGATTCCGGTCTGTCGAGATTCAGATGTTTTAATAATTTCTAATTTCAGGGGCAATTTGATTCGCATTCGTTTGCTAATGTGAACTAGTAATTATCCTAATCATTTATTTAGGGGGTATATCATGGAGAATATTAATGAAGTTTTGGATTTTTATAATGCCGGTGCTGAAAAAGGTAGATTAGAACGAGGGCTGGGAAAGGTTGAATTATATAGAACTAAAGAAATATTGAAGAAATATATTACCAGTCCGGAAAATAGGATTTATGATATAGGTGGTGGTATTGGAATTTATTCTTCCTGGCTCAAAGAATTAGGAAACGAAGTACATCTTTTAGAATTAGCTCCATCAGCAGTTGAATATGCAATTAATAATCAAAGTGAAAACAACATTCCTATTGCAGAAGTTTGTGATGCAAGAAATATTAATAGAAGTGATGAAAGTGCAGATTTTGTACTTCTTATGGGTCCACTATATCACCTACAAAATCGAGATGACAGATTAATGGTTTTAAATGAGGCTAAAAGAGTTTTAAAGAAAGATGGTATTTTATTTTCAGTAGGAATTTCAAAATTTAGTTCTACAACCTGGGCACTTTCAACATATGGAAAAGATAATAATTTTTTAGATGATGATATCTATAGTGGTATGATTGAAAATGAATTATCTACAGGTATTCATAATAGACCTAAAGAATATCCAAATTTTATTGCACAAGCATATTTTCATACTCCATTTGGATTACAACGAGAAATTGAATCGATAGGCTTAAAGACAATCGGAAAACATGCCATAGAAGGCATAATTTGGTTTACACCGTGTTTAGATGAAAAGTGGAACGATACAAATTCTAGGGAAAGATTATTACATATAGTAAGGCAAACAGAAAATGAAGAGGAAATTATGGGAATGAGTCCACACTTTATGGTTGTATCAAGGAAATAATTATGTTGTGTTGTCAAACAATGCCTTATTGTATGGATAGAGGCGGGCTTTTCTAGATCAGATTGATATTATGAAAAGGAGAGATTTTTTATGATTGAAGATATTACCATTGGCGACTTAACGATATTTTATATTTTATGAAGATTGAGAGGTTGATATATGATATCAATATTAGGTGCTTTCTTGTTCGCAATAGTAGCAGTTATGACAGTTCTTGTAACCTGCGGTGTGCCTTTAGCTGAATTCACAATGGGTGGGAAATATAAGGTTTTACCCAAACAGCTTAGAATTATTGGCGTTATTTCGTTTATCATTCAAGTGTTTGCAATCATTACTATTTTGCAGGCAGGCGGAATATTAACTCTATGGTTTTCTGAAAAAGTTACAAAGTATATCTGTATATTTTTTGCAGTGTATTTATCCTTAAATACCGTTATGAACTTTTTGTCGAACAGCAAAAAGGAAAAATATTTTGCAACACCTCTTTCAATACTAGCAGCAATTTGTTTTTGGATTACGGCTAGCAATATATAAATGAGGTTATTAGTATCAGTGTAATAGAGTTAATTCACAACCGTAAACTATAGCGAATAAAATATTATTTATTAGGGAGATGGACTTATGCCAATCATCAAAGGGTTGGAATGGACGTTTAACACAGAAGCCGAAACGTATGAAAAAATGCGACCAGGATATGTTTCAGAGCTATATGAAGATATTTTTAAATATATCCCAATTAATGAATCCAGTAATGTTGTTGAAATTGGTATTGGTGGAGGACAAGCAACACTACCAATTTTACAAACTGGGTGTAAGGTAACTGCTGTGGAGTATGGTGAAAATCTGTCCGAATTATGTCGTCAAAAATTTAAGAAGTTCCCAAACTTTTCAACAGTAACCGCAAGATTTGAAGATTTTGCGTGTGACAATAATAGCTGTGATTTAATTTATTCTGCAACAGCTTTTCACTGGATACCAGAAGAAATCGGTTACAGAAAGGTTTATGAAATGCTAAAAAGTGGCGGTGTCTTTGCTCGTTTTGCTAACCATCCATATAAGGATAAAGGTAGAAAAGAACTTCACGAAGCATTAAAAAAAATATATTCTGTATATATGCCTGATTCGCTCGAGCATAAGGAGTACAGTAAGGATGATGCAAAAAAGTGCTCAGATATAGCACAGAAATATGGGTTTGTTGACCTAAGCTACAAATTATATCATAGAACAAGGTCTTTTCGTGCAAAGGAATACATATCACTTCTTGGTACTTATTCCGACCATATTGCGATTGAACAGAATACTAGAAAAAAATTCTTTTCAGAAATTGAAGAAGCTATTAATAATCTAGGTGGTGAAATCACAATATATGATACCATTGATTTACAGCTTGCGAGGAAACCATAGTATCATTGGAGGAGGTAATTATTATGAAAAGAGTAGAAGTTGACCGATTAAAAACCAGAGGAGTTTATTTCAAAGTGTAGGTTAGGATGCACCCGTTGTGGAGCAGGTAGAAATAGCATTAAAAGAGAGCGTTTAAAGAGAACGGCTTACCCTTGTAAATTAGAGATAAAAATGTCACCTTAGTTTAACAAAATATGGTATAATAATTTTACTAAATCAAATGAATGTATTATATCAATAAAGGGAAGGTGGAGCTATTAAATTCTAAAGAATATTTACCATATTTACTAGGTTATAACCTTATATCCGCTAGCAAAGCCTAGTTCATGTTGTTACGATGTGGTAAGTCGGTCAGTACTTTAGTGAACTGAATAAACAAAAGATGAATAAAATGAATAAAAATATCTCATGGAGGATATTCGTATGAATAAGAAAATTAAGTTGATTTTTTTCTTTGGTCTTTTGATTTTTCTCTTCACTAATTCGCCACAGACAGTGAAGGCATCAACTAATGGTGCTTGTGGTCCTAATTTAACTTGGACATTAGATGATTATGGAGTGCTTACAGTAAGTGGAACAGGTAAAATGGATGATTATGAAGTTGTTAATCCTAACGACCTGTACACCGCAAACCGAACAAATTCACCTTTTATGGATTTTATTGGCGATATTGAAAGTATTATTATAGAAGATGGAGTTACTTCCATAGGAAATGGAGCTTTTGTCTATTGTGGAAATGATACAATTGAAATCGCAGGAAGTGTAACTACCATAGGGAAAGAAGCTTTTATATTTAGCCGTGCACAGAAATTAATACTTCATGAAGGTATCAAAAAGATAGATAACGATGCTTTTAACCAATGTGAAGAATTAAAAAGTATTACCTTGCCACAAAGTTTAACATCCATGGGTCTTACTGTATTTTTGGGATGTAGCTCCTTAGAGGAACTTATTTTATCTGATAATTTAACAAGTTTTTCTCTTTCTAATATTGAAGGCTGTACAAGTCTTAAAAGTTTAACTATACCAGAAAAATGTACCAAGGTTGAACACTATATATTATCCTGCCAAAACACTCACATAAATTATTATAAATTAGATAAAATCCTAGTTGCTCCCGGAAACAAACAGTATAAATCAGTGGATGGTATTTTATATACGAAAGATGGTTTAGAATTGGTATGTTATCCGCCTGGAAAAAAGGAGAGTTTCTATAAGATCCCTTCTGAAGTAACTTCATTAAATGATGGAGCATTTGCAGATGCTAATTATTTGACCAAGGTAGACATACCAGATGGGATTAAAACAATACCTGAAGTGGCATTTATGCATAGTGGATTAATTTCAGTCACAATCCCTAAGAGTGTAGAATCTATAGGATCCGCTGCCTTCGATCAATGTAGAAGTTTAGAAACAATATATATCCTAGGTGATATAAGTTATATAGAATATAGCGTCTTTGCATTTTGTAATTCCTTAAAAGAAGTATATTTTTACGGTTCTATAGGTTCTATGAGTCCCATAGCTTTTGATGAAACCACGACGACAATCTATTATCCAATTGGAGATTCAAGCTGGAGTTACATCATTGGTAATAATTTTTATGGAAATCTTACATGGAAGGGTTTATTTACACTTGCAAAGCCTGAAAATTTATTGGTGAAGAAGGATGTTAAGGGTGTAAAGATTACATGGGATAAACTTAAGAATGCAGATAAATACGTTGTTTATCGAAAGATGGGCACTGATTCTTGGGTCAAATTGAAGACAACAACAAAAACCACATGGATCGATACCGCTGCAAATAGTAAGGGGACAAAATATTATTATCGTATTATAGCAGTTGATGGATCTGAAAAATCGCAATTATCTGACTATAAGTCTATTAAATTATAAAATTATAGAGAAGCAATTATTAATCAAGAAGCTTTATGTAGATCAATTCAGATATGATCCTAATACCTACGAAAGATTATCGCTTAAACTAAAGTCATAGGTTTTACATTGAAAAGATGGTAGCTGGGGTAGCGTTGATAGGCAACCTTTATGTAAATTGAAATAATGTTTAAGCGATAATCATCATATTTAAAATCCAGAAAGCCTTGGTAAGTGCAATGTTTTCAGGAAGTTCAAGATACCTGTATAAGCCTCAAGCAAAAAGCAATAGTGGTATATACCCATATCATCATGAGGGGAATAAATCGCCAAACTATATTTGAAGACGAAGAAGATTGTATAAAGTTTATTCAAACAATGCAAAGATACAAAGAGATATGTGAATATAAGGTATTTGCTTATTGCTTAATGGGAAATCATTTGCATTTATTGCTAAAAGAAGAAAAAGAACCATTAAAGGCTGTGTAATGAGAAGGATATGTGGTAGCTATGTCTTTTGGAATAACTGAAAAACAAAGAATATAACGTGTCGACAACCCCGTCCCCTTTTTTGAAGGTGATAAATCTGGAAAATATCGAATAGTACACATAATAAAATACTCTATTGACAATATGGGATAATGATCATATAATAAGAATGAACATTGTTCACGAGGTGATTCGAAAGATGTATGTAAGTAATATAAATTATAAAGAGAGAATTCTAGCATCAGCCAAAGAAATTGCTTTAACCGAAGGTATAACAAAAATTGATATTCGCTCTGTTGCAAAGAATTGTGATATTGCTTCTGGGACTGTATATAACTACTTTTCTTCAAAGGGAGATCTGCTTGTTGCAGTTATTGAGGACTTTTGGGAGAATGCTTTTAAAAATATTGACTGGAGAAGCTTTGCCCGTAATGATTTTTATACCAATCTGGAGAAAGTGTACAATATCCTTAATGAATACCTCAATAAATTCAAAGATAACTGGTTAGAGGAACTTTCCTTTTTAAAAACTCACGAAAAACAGCTTGGAAAAAAAAAGCAAAACGAGTATTTCAAGATAATCAGCAATAGGATTGTAACTATGATGGACATGGATGACATTGTAAGAAATTATCCATGGAACGAGGAAGTTTCAAAAGAAAAGATGGCTGAGTTTATTTTTGACAATATGCTTATAAGGCTTCGTAGAGGTGAAAGGGACATAAATTTCTTTATTATGTTTATGAAAAAAATATTATCATATTAAAAATCATGCTTAAGGTATGATTTTTTATATGAACAAGGATGAACAATGTTCACGAAAATTGTTGAGGAGGGTTAACATGTGATCAATTATGGACGTTCTATTTAACTCAATTTAAGTTCATAGAACTATATTCATTTAAGCTTAGAAAAAGATGGAGGAATATTTTATGTTAATATATGCAATAGTAACTATTACATTGGCTCTTGCTTTCTATACTATAGGTGTATGGAGTGAAAAAATCGAAGGCAAATTAAAGAAATGGCATTTAATTGTGTTTTATTTAGGGTTAGTTTTTGATACTACTGGAACTGCAATTATGAGCAACATTAATTCCGGCGGCTTTAAGCTTAATTTTCATGGCATTACAGGCTTACTTGCAATTATTTTGATGCTTTTCCATGCCCTTTGGGCAACCGTGGTATTAGTTAAAAATGATGAAAAAGCCAAAGCTAACTTCCACAAATTAAGTATTGTTGTTTGGATTATATGGCTGATACCTTTTATTTCAGGTGCTATATTCGGTATGGCGAGATAATAAAAAAAAGATATAAAATATATAATAAAAACAAGTTAATATATAAATTCTATGAAGAGAAAGAGTATGCTAGTTTTTTGTTCCACAAGGAACAAATATGCCGGTAGCAATGGGAGGCTTTTTAATTTCAGCTGTTGGTATTCCAATACTTGCACTTGCTGTAGTTGCTAAGGCTGGTGGACTTCATATACTGGCAAGTCGTGTACATCCAAGGTTTGCCTTTGCCTTTACGGTTTTGATATATTTATCAATAGGGCCTTTTTTAGGTATACCAAGAGCAGCAAGCTTAGCCTTTGAAATGGGAATCTCGCCATTCTTATTAGATGCAGCAGGTGAAAGTAGTTTGCCATTATTAATATACTCCATAATTTATTTTGGGATAGCCTATTGGTTATGTATGTCACCATCAAAACTTGTAGATCGGTTTGGAAAAGTTTTAACACCTTTACTATTGGTTTTGATAGCAAGTATTTTTGTATTTAGCTTGTTTAAGCCAATTGGAGAATTTGTTTCACCATTTGTTTACGGAAACCTAAATAATAAAGGCGTTTAAAAAAACATATTCTGAAATCCGATAAAGATAAATACTAAAAATCAGGAATACTTTTTAACTACCTATTTGCTTGATTCATAATGAAAAATTGCAGAAATCCTGCCACATTTTAATAAAGAAATGGATTACGGCATTATTTTTTTTAACTGAAAATGGAGGGTTTTGTTGTCCAAATTGTAATATATCTTTAGTAGGGCATGGATTTAATATTTTGATAGAAGAGTGGTTGAAAAGTAAAATACCAACTACATTTATTCCATTTAGAAACCATGGAAATTTACTCCCAGTAATCATAAGATCCACTTCTGTTAATAATTTTAATTCTAATATTTTGAATATAATAAAAGAAATGTTTTTAGGCATAGAAATATCATCTAGCCCATAGCAATAATTACAAATAGTACATGCTTATGTTTACTATTTATGGAAAAGCGAATTGGAATTTTATAATTCAAATAATTGTGACTATGAAGTTGATCGAGTTCCTGAATTGAAAATTTTTTTCACCCAAATATAAAATATTAGTTCTATTAAAAAAAGTATGTCGACGTCCTATATTATCTAATAAATGATAAAAAAATTGTACAAATGTACTTATAAAGATTTTAGCTGTTTTAATGTTCCAAGAATATAAAATATGGGAAATCATGTAAGAAATATGATGATTAAAAAAATGAACTAGGAATGATGATAGCTTTAAAAAATGAAAGTCTAGATTGGAGTAAAATATTATCAAAAGAACTTTTAATATTAATCGATGAAGATAAAAATTGCATATTGTATTAGTTTAAGTTAGGCGTATCCAAGAGATATGCCTATTTTTTTATAAGGAAATAAGTTTTATTTTTCTTCATAAAATTTATTTCAAATGAAATAATAGTCTGAACAAATTTACTTTTAAAGAAATCATATGACAGGTATAAGTGAAAGTACGTTATATCGTGCTAGTCGAAAAATCGTTGAACGTTAGTGTGATATTATACATATAATTATGTTATTTGGGTATATATATTAGTTTTCTGAAAATGTTCTATAATATAAAGTTTAAGAAAATTAGATAATATACTTAAATAAAGGAAAGTAGGGTTTTCTTGAATGATTTTCATGTAGATATATGTAAGATACATAACTATTCGCAAAACCTAAGTTTAACGAACAGATACTGCCTGGACTGTATTAAATTATCCAAGTGAAAATTATTATAGAAAATTCAAAAACTCTGTGTTTATGCATCGTATCCTATTTTCTATAACCATATAACAATATAGATGTTATAGAAAATGCATAACCATACGATTATTTCTCCAGTATTTGAATATACATACATGTTATAATTGCATTTCTTTGCTTGCTCTTAGTAAGGTTCTTTTATTGATTCCTGTCAAATTAGCTATTTCTTGGAACGTATATCGATCACGTAATCTTAAAGCTTCGCTCAATTGTTTTTTTGAATATTTTACAGGTCTTCCAGAGGTTATTGAATTATTATACTGTTGATTATTCTTAGAAATTAAATGTCCTTTGCAGATTTTTTCATATTTAATATCTTTTTCAAACCCTTGCAACGCATTTAACCAATTTAAGCAAGGAATAACACTATCTTTAATCGTTAATTCACCTAACTCTAACACTTTTAAAGTAATACCTTTGGAAAATAAGGCATTACATATTTTATTTAAGTCATCAAAGCTCTCAGCAATCCTTGAAATTTTTGTAATTACAACCATATCATTTGTTTTTAGGTTATCCATTAATCTTGATAATTGTTCTTTTTCAGCATTTTCTTTTGTCACTTCATCATGATAAACATTTAAAATACCAAGATTTTCAATGAGTTCAAGCTGCTTTTGTTTACTAATGTCCCTTTCAGGAGAACAATTTTCTAATGAACGTATATATGCATATACCATTATAACTACCTCCCCTTAAAATATAATTAAATTTATTTTACATGTATTACTTTGAGGTGTCAAACGAATTATGTCACTAAGTTATGTCACTAATGAATGGTGACATAACTTGGTGACATAATTAGAGTAAGATTATAACTAAAAATTATTAATCGTAAACAATTTAATTTTTTTTCTTTGATAGAATTTTAGCCATATCCAAAATATTATCATTAATATTGTTATTCATTTCTTTTAGCCGCGCATCTTCACTACTACATGCTACCTCATCAATCAATGTAGGGTTATCTTCAAAGATACGTAAGAGTTCTTTCTGGATAAAAGTATCTCCTTCTTTTTTTAAAGTGATAACATCATTTAATGAATTGCTAGAATAACGGCTATTATAGAACATCATGAATATCGCTTCTTTATAATTTTTAACTAGATTTTCATACTGGTTTATTTCTTGCTGCATTTCGTTAAATTTTATATCATTTCGTGCATTGCTTTTACGCTCATTTAAAAAAATCTTAATTAATATTTTTTTCAATTTCTGAGGATCATCTATATTATTATCAATAATTGCTTCAATATCGTCAATACCAGATTCAAATACTTCACCAGCTACAATAATATTATTATGCTGTTTATAAAAATCTATTTGCTGCTTACCATAATAAGGAGATCCTTTATAATCGTGAGCCCAGAATGAATATCCGTATTGAGTAAATATTTCATTCTTTGAATTACGTTTCTTGCTATTAACAAGGTATTGATTGAATGTATATACAGAGTTATATGTCAGCTTGCTTTTATCATTTCCAACGCTTTTCAATTTCAATTCAATAATCTCATCTACTTCTTCCAAATCATACTGTATCTTTGGTCTTCCAACACCTATATTACTCATTTAGCTCGTCCTCCAAATTAAAATTTAGCAATAAAGCTCCTTTAAGCATTTCCATGCGTGAAGCATTATTAGAAATTGACTTAATGAGTTGCCGATATTGAGAATAGTACTCTTCTTTCAAAATAATTTGCCCATTAATTAAATTCTACACTAGCTTTATTTAGCAGAGTTTGTAACATAACTTTATTAGTATTCATTTCACTCTTAACCTGCTTCATAATACGAGTACTAATATATTGAGCAGCTTTAATATAATTCTCATTTTTTGGCCGGCACCACCATTTACTACAAAAAAAGCAAATGTCATCTTCACATGAAAACGAATCATCTAAACAATATCCTATCCCATATTCATCCGGTATAGCGTTGGCAATATTTGCAGGAGATTGGAAAGGCATTTTCATTATGATATCTTTTAATCTCCTGCTATATATATTAGTATTTAAATCAATCTTTGTATAATAACGATATACTTCTGAATCAATGTATAAATCTATATGATTTACATACGAACCCAGTGAAGTGATTGTAGTATGTCCACCTATCATAGCTATATCAATTGGATTAAGGTTTTGGAGTAACAGAGATGAAAAAGCCAGATGTCTAGTATCTCCTGCTCTCAAACGATCATAATTCCTAGGTGCATCTATCTGTCTGTCTATATAGTAATCATAAAATAAATCAATTAGTTGATTTAGGTCTGAGGCTTCAAAATGTGTATAATTCTCATAAAAACGTAGGAATGTGTTGGCCTTGCTTTTGAATACTTCATCTTTTTCTCTTATACTTTGAAAGCATTTTCTTAAATAATCTATTGAAAATAAAGTTTCCGATTTTATATCGTATTCAACTAATTCCTGATAATCATGGATCATGTCATATAAATCTTGCGAAATGCATATTTTTTTAATTATTGGGATCTGCAGGCTTTTAATGAGATTACCCTTTATTCGGTTTAATCTAATATAACAGGCATTATTTATAGTAAATACACAATCTTTATTAAGATTAAATGTGATTTCTGATGGACGGATTGGTATTCTTATAGTTAATTTCCACCATATAATCATAGGGTAAAACAAACTTCTTAAATCTACATCAACGTTATTTGTTTCAAATTGATGTAAATAATACTGAAACATTGCAATATCCTTATTACTTGGTAGCTCGCGGTTTTCATACGATTTGTTTTCTGTCAGGTGTATTGAATTTAATTTGCTTTTAGCTTTTGCTAAATTATCATAATTGGTATCATAGAAGTAGTTTTCAATAACAAAATCTATGTAATTAAGTGGTATGTAAAGATATACCTGATCGTTTTGGCTACAACTATACTTAATTTCTTCTTCACTCATTTCATTTATAAATAATAATCCATGAGTTGAAACATAGAATTGTTTAAGTACGTAGAAATAGTTAGCAACAGTAGCTTCTGAATATCCATCCATAAGCATATTTGCTAAAAAGCACTTTATAAGTATTTTGTCGTTTTTATGATATATTTTCTTATTATAAAATCCAAAATCCATTCGCTCACGGTCATTATTACTATATGCTTTTTTAAGAAGCCATACTTCATCATCAAACGCAAAGGGACGTTCATCATCACTATCGAAATACCTTTTTTTAAACCATAATGACATATCCCTCTTATAAATATCAATCTGCTCCTGGATATTATAATCCTGCTTTTGTACTTCATTAGGCATCTTTCTTATCTCCTACTATCTGCTCCATTTTCTTTTGATTTATATGGAAATTATTTAATATTATTAAGAAATGTTCATAATCAGTCCCGCTGATTACAAGAACTTCACGTATAACATCATCTCCATATTTTTGCCTTCCCCACAAAACATCTCTTGATTTCTTTATTATTCTATTGATAATTTTTTTAAGAGTTATTTCATTTGTCGCATCTTGGTAACATAAAATATCATCTTGAATACTTTGACAGATAATTGTTAAAGTATAGATAGTTGGAATATGAAATATGCAATGAGTACAGTCATCATTACGCCCTTGGCTTTTCTGACATGAATTATGAATACAGGATAAGTATTTATCTGTCTTTGATCCTAAATGATTTATATAAAGCTTTGTTAGCGTTGATTGTAATTCTTCCAGTGGTAAAGAATTTATATATTCGTTTATTTCAGCCTGCTCTTTATGAGTATAATTTAAAAATCCATATAATATATCCATATCCTTCATGTTTGGAAGCATATATCTTATTTCACGTATTTTGTCAGTCATATCCTCTGGGCAAAGTTTATTTTCTGTATCTATAACGCTTTTGACTATCATTTCATAAGCATATCCAAATTCTCCACGTGCACATATCATATTTGTGATCCTATCAAATACTTCTTTTGTCTTCTGAATATAATGTACCGTTGAAGTCGGTTCTACATGGCTTCTAAGAAGCATTGCCTGCCTACGCTCAATATCAACATCATTATTAACGTAAAAGTTCTCTAAAAAATCAATCATTGACAGCAATGTTTTATTCATTTTTTTTGATTTAAAACGATAATTATGTACTCCTAAATTCAAAAAGAAATAATCTAATTGTGATTTATTTACACCGTTATATTTATTTTCAAAATGATTTATGAATTCTGTTTCGATACTTAGATACTTTGTTGTATATAAAACTAATAATGAATAAACGGTTGTATATGACTCAAGAAGTTCATCTGAACATACAAAACGAGTATATTTTTTTGTTTTTGAAATAATCTTAGGGTTATTCTGAATACGTAGTGATATGATAGTTGCATCACTTTTCGTCATTTTGTTATTCAAGAACCATCTCGCATCATTATCAGTACTTCTATTAATAACATCCAGTATGTCGATATAAGGAAACATAGAAAAATCATGGCTTCTCCATGCATTATTTAAGTGAGACATTACATAAAACCATGTAGATGCATAAATGCACGTACCATTATCAAGTATTTCGTTCACAGCTATTTCTATATGAGTATAGTAATCATTACAATAATTAAAAACCTTACTATATTCAGTAAAACTATAAATTTCAGGTAAGAAATCGTCCGGTTTACTTTTAGTATTGATAGGCGATTTTAATTCTTTATAACGGTACTTGATCTTTACACCTTGACTGTTATATTCTATTGCTGCAAACTTAAAAAATCCAACAAGAATATTTGTATAGGTTACAGATGCAACATTTTTTAGACATCGGTTTAATATTCCTGTTTGAAGATTACTAAATTCTGAAATTTCATTTTCTTGTAAGATATGAAACAATATATTTAAAGTTTTAATGTATTGATTAATCTTATAGTTTATAGTTTTTTCAGAACATTGTTGAAAAATTAACTGTAGCTTTACAAAACTATCCCATAATTCAGCAGAAGGTTTCGAAATCTGCTCAAGTGTACTAATCAATCCTAATGGAACTACTCGCATTAAATAGGTCTGATATGGATCTTTACATGATATATCATTATCAATCTTTATATCATACTGAGCATTACGTGTTATATGAAAGAATTCACGTAATTGAAGGATATCTTCTTTTTTATAAGCTCTGTTATTATTTTGAATATCCTTATATTCTTTCATATACATTACATAATTAGGTGCATTATAGGTAACAACGGTACTTAGTATCTCTCTATCCTTTTCAGAAAAATTCGTTATATTTAATTTCAAATAATCTTGTACTCTTTCTTCAAGAACATAGTTATCCTGAAAGAATTTTTGTAAATCATATAATTTAATGACAGCATATCTTTTACAGAACAACATTGAATCATCTGTGTAGAGTATATGTGTTTTGTTGATTTCATTAAGTTCTCTTTTTTCTAAATGTAATAAAATACATGCTAACGATACTGGAATTATCGATGGAAGAATATAAAGATCTCCTTTTACCTCAGCTTCGGTAAGGAAGGAATTACAATTAATATCTTCATTATACAGCTCATCTAGAAGGTTTAAAGATATTTTTTTTATAAAATAAAATCCTCTATTATTCTCAGGCATAATGTAGTAAAGCATAGCAGGCGGTGCTACTATTTCACAAGATAATTTTTTTATTGGACGACTTTTGTGTAAAAGCTCATTTAATTTTCTAACAGGTATATATTCTTTAAGAAATTCTTCAACATAATATTTTAAAGCCGTAATTTGATGAACTTTGAAGTAAAGATTATTATGACAATAATAAATAGAAAGCTCTAAGTTATAAATTATTGACCATATTAAAGTAAGATTATGATTATTTATGTTTAAAAATTTTATAACTTTATCAATTGACCAATATTCTACTGATGTGTCTAGCGTATCACATAAAGTTATTGAACTAACACTTTTTTTATGTAATATCTGAACCTTCATTTGTGATGAATTAAAATCTTTTAACATCATAGCTATATTATATTCATCTTGTAAAAGATTTTGTAAATGCTCGTTTATATAATTCATAAATGTATTACTTAGATTAATATACATACCTGGAAGACTACTATTCTTGTCGCATGAATTTAAGATAAAAAGAGTTTGATTATAAAATTGTTTTAAGCAAATTGATTTATGCGCATTATATGAAATATATCGCTTATTATTAAAAAGTTTATAGCCATTATCATTTAATTTATATCGGTATATATCTGCTTTATTCCAAAAATTAAAAATATTTGGCTGTATTAACTTACTTCCATTTTGAAAATTATATGTCTTTTCAAATGAAGGTAGAATTAAGGATTTAATGAAAAAATGACTCAGAGAAGTATCATTTTCCGCATTAAAGAAATACGCATCTCTTTCTTTTGATTTGATATTACAGTCTTTAAGTTCATTGTAAAAAACCGCCTTTTCATATTCTTTGGAGAATACAGAAACATCACATAGTTGATTCAACCAAAACTTATTTATAATATTTTCATTTCTTAATGATTTATTAAATTTATTGTTTGTTATAAAGTAACCGTCAAATAAGTCAGTGTCTATAAAAATAGCCAACCTTTATGCTATTCTTAAAGGTTGGCTATCAGCGACATATCTTTTGAATCATAGGATCCCATGGCATGTAATCTTCCAGAAACTCAGGATATTGAAGAAAAGCCGTACCAGGAATATCACTTAAAATAAACTGTATATATTTATAAGCATTGAGACCATTTGCTTTCGCAGTTTCAATCAAGGTATATACGCCTGCACTAGCCTCAGCTCCTTTAGGGCTTCCTGAAAAGAGCCAGTTTTTCCGACCTATGGTAAATGGACGGATGCTGTTCTCGGCTAAGTTATTGGAAATGCTACAGTTTCCATCAAGAAGATAATTCATCAAACCTTCTTTCTGATTTGCTGCATATTGAAATGCCTGACCTAGTTTCGATTTTGGGAGAATTCCATTAGCAGTGGTCTCTGCCCACGTCCAAAAGGCATCCATTACAGGTTTTTCCTGTATCAGACGCTGTTCTTTTCTCCCCTCTGGGGAAAGAATCTCTAGTTTCTTTTCAATTTCGAAGAGCTTATTTATATATCCGATTGCCTGGGATGGAATCGTTGCCTCCAGGCTATTTATATCCTTTGGCAGGGCATCCACAAAATATCGCCTCAAGTGAGACCAACAAAGACATCTGGTGATACCGGATACTTTTTCATAGCCTTTATAGGCATCCGTATGGATAAAACCAGTATAGTCTTTCAGGAATTCTTGTGGATATTTCCCGCTTCTTCCCGGCTGGTATTCAAACAGTCTTATCGGCTGCTCACAGTTTTTGATAGAACTGTATACCCACATGTAGGAGTCCGTGGTATTTTTTCGCCCAGATTCATTCAGCACCTGTACCGGCGTCTCATCGATATGCAGATAACTCTGAGTAAGAAGTTTTTCATGCAAAAGCTTTACGATTGGTGAAAGCCAGTCTCGGTAACAGACGATAATCCAGTTTGACATGGTGGCACGGCTTAAACTTACGCCAAGAGCCTCCCATTCTTTTTCCTGGCGGTATAACGGAACTGCCAGTTCATACTTTTGATGAATAACCCAGGCCACTGTAGAAGGGGATGCATAAGAATGCTGCATAACTGGATCAGGCATTGGCGATTTCTCCATATACGATTCTCCATTTTTCCTACAGTTACGACATTCAAATGTTTCACGATAGTAATCAATGACACGTACTTTTGCAGGTATGAATTCAATCTCGGTACGGACGAATTCTTCTCCAACCGAATAGAGGGCATTACCACATTTTTCACAGAAACGGTCTTCTTCCGCAAGAGTGCAGAGCTTTTTTTCATGAGGGATGTCTTTTAATAATTCTTCTCTCTGACCTGGAAACCTTTTACGTCGATAGGAAGCGACCTCTTTCAAATCCGGTTCAGGAGCATTGATATCTGCAAGCGTTTCGGCTTCATCAAAAATAGACATCTGTCCCTCGATACCAAGAGATGATGTCTGCTCTGATTTATTACCATAGAGTTTACGGGTCAGGAAAGTAACCTTTTCCTGAAGAATAAGGTTTTCTTTTTCTAGTTCTGTGATGCGTTTTTCAAGAAGTTTAACCTGATCTGTATTTCCCATAAACGATAGTTTCCTTATATATTTACTATCCTTATTATACCACAAAAGTGCCAATAAATCCAGCAAATATAGGACTTTTCGACACTTTATAGTACTTGTTTTGGATTCACTTTTCGTACTGCTTTCGGCTGTTTTATAGATAGTCCTTCGAGGAGCCAACGAAATTCCTGTGTTGAGAGACTCAACACTGCCTCCTGTGTTCGCGGCCATTGAAAGCTTCCACTTTCCAAACGTTTGTATAGTAGAACAAACCCATCACCTTCCCAATATAGCACTTTCATTCGATTACATTTCCTTCCGCAAAAAAGGAATAGACTGTTGGAAAGGGGATCTAGTTTAAAGTTCTGTTGAACTATAGCAGACAAGCCATCGATTGATTTTCGCATATCCGTATATCCACAGGCAAGGTAGATATGCTCAGCTCTTGAGATATCTCCTAACATAGCTGTTTTATCTCCGATAATACCGAATGGATTAATTCAGCTGAAGCAGTGTTATTAAATCCAATTTCAACTCCATTTACAGACAATGAAACATCTGCATTCATAGTTCTCTGAGAAACCGAAAGTCTAGTAAAAACAGTATTATCCTGATGAACTGGCTGAATTGCATTTCCAGTTGCGACTGTAGGAAGGGACTCTAACGTTTTTAGGCGTATTTTCCTTAGCCAGTAGTAATAACTTCCCTCAAGGATGTCATTTTGTTGACACCAGTGTCTGACCGGAAGTCCACTCGTTGTGCACTCCTGAATAATGGAAGACCATTTCTGTAAACTATAATGATTCTTTACTTCTTGTGTCGTCACTTAAAAACCTCCTAGTAGTATTTTGAGTGGCTCAAAATACTTGTAATAGTAATTTAAGTGATTATCTCATAAATGGATACCGTCAAGTATTTTTCGCAAAATTAAAATTAGCCGTTTGGTAACCGGTAGTTAACCGGCTATGTAAGCTGCTTCATCAGCAGATTTCATTTGATCCAGATGTTTCATATTCATGTAAAGCTTT
>JAEWIZ010000023.1 GCA_023386815.1 Bacillota bacterium | reverse complement strand
AAAGCTTTACATGAATATGAAACATCTGGATCAAATGAAATCTGCTGATGAAGCAGCTTACATAGCCGGTTAACTACCGGTTACCAAACGGCTAATTTTAATTTTGCGAAAAATACTTGACGGTATCTGGGTACAGTGGGAGCTTGTAGAGGCTGGATTTGATCTCGTAATTGATGGAGATTTTGGATCGGTAACTGAGAAGGCAGTGAAGGCATTCCAACAGAGCTGTAAGATTAAAGTAGATGGGAAGGTTGGAACAGTTACCAGGGCTGCGTTCATGGCTGATTAATATAAAAACCCCGGCTGGAAATGGTCGGGGTTTTCTTAATTTGATGATCTAGTTAATGATTAAGTGAATTATATTCATTACAGAAGAGTTAATAGCCATTTTGAACGTTTTTCATCATAAGACAATATTTTTGCGTTTAATTGATCACCAACTGAATAGAGATTACTTAGATTTTTGATATATTTACCATTAACTTGACTTATATGAATCAATGCCAATTTCTCTTTACCATAATGAGAAAAGGCTACATTAATAAAAGATTTTTTTATGGACTTTATAGTTGCAACAACAGTAGCTCCAATCTGTGGGGGCTGTGTTGCGGCAATATAATTATCTTGCCGTCTTCCTAACGATAAAGCAGCTTGGAGACCCTGATGTATCATTATATACCATTCCTCTGAAAGTATAATGGTATCATCACCTTTATAACTCCATCGATACATATTTAATGAAGGAATACAATTTCCTATAAAACTTAGGCGATACAAGTCATTAAGAACCTGAATAAAATTAGTATCTACGATAGTGCCTTTAAAATATAATTCTATTCTATTTCTTAAATCTTTTACTTTAAATCTTGATTTAAAGCCAGTAAAACAATTAACGATCATACTTATTTCATCATTTGTGTATAGCGCTCTTAATTCTTCCTTTATCTCTTCTAAGCTATCTAATGAATATTGTTTATGAGAAGATAAGAAAACAGCGGTTGAAAAATAGTAATTTTCATTATCAAGACTATTCTGAGATGTAAGAATAAGTCTTACGATATCCCTTGGCTTACACCAACTATTATTTAAAATATAACTTGCTGGATCTATATCATGTATATTATCGGGAAACCATGACGCGATTATATCTTTCTCTTTTCTGATGGCTTCATCTCCATTTACTTCACTTATCGCTATTCTACGTAATAGTATTTGTAAAATTGGATGGGCAAATGAGTTTGTGTTGTTATAATTCCATTTTAAGGGACATTCAAATCCTGAAATGACTTTATTTAATTCTTTTGTAACAATATTTCTTGAAATAGATTGGAGTATTTCTGTACGTACCGAACAAATTATTTTAGTATTTTTCATACTAGAACTAGAAAATATTGAATTAAATCTTTTTACTGTAAAAAGTAAATCTCTAATTAAATATAAATCACGGAAGAAGATGGTTTGATCACCATAGTATGCTTCTAATTCATCTACAAATATATAGTAAGGAATATCGGTTCGACGGACTTTTGAAAAGGCTTCTTCTGCAGCATCTATTATTGAAATAAATTTCTCTAAGTTATTATCTTGAGAGTTATTTTGAAAATCTATTTCTAACTCTGGAGTGAAAGAATCTCCTGATGATAAGTTTACAAATGGAAATGCTACTTTTACATTTGAGGGGATAATACTTTTTTTTATGTTGGAAGGACCCTTAATAGAACCAACATATTTTACAAAATTTGACCAATATTCATCATCAACAAATAATCCCATATTAAAATCCATATTATCTGAAACAATACGCTTAAAGAATAACCAACGCCAAATATATTCAAAGTCTGAATTATGTAGTAAGGTATCCTTTTCAATTTTAACTGATGATAAAAGGCGTTTTGAAATATTATCAATTTCACTTTTTTTTAAATCAGTATAATCCTCCTTGAAAAATATAAAGGAAGAACAGGAGGATAAATCCTTATTACGAAAGGCTGTATCAAGATAAAATAATAGTGCAGTTTTACCAGTCCCTTTATACCCTGTAATATAAAAACAATTACCTTCCATTAAACCATTAAAATTGAAATTTTCTGGTATGATAAATGCTTTTATAAATTCATCATACCCATCGAAATTAATTTCGTCTTTTGCATCAGGCTTTCCAGCATAAATATCTTTAATTTTAATTTTCTTCATTAGTTTACCCCCATTAATGCAAGTACAGTATACAAAGAATTGCAATACGATTCCTATAAATATGATCAAGGTTATATAATTAGTTTAAAATAAACCCTTTTTTAATCAGATCTTCTCTGTTAAAGTAAAACTCGTTTAATTCGTAACTGTCACCGTTACACTCAAATTTTTCTAGATATTGATATCTGATACCATCAAACTCATACACTGTGCCACTGACTGGTTTAGCAAGTACATCTTTTATGATATATGGCTCACCTGTTTTCACAAATAAGTATATTTCGTCATCAAATTGATCCCAATATGTATGAAAATAGTAATTCTTTAATTCAGATCCACCCACCCAGGTATCACAGAAATGCATATAAGCCTTACCTAATTCGGTGTACAAATCTTCGCTTGTTGCAAATCCAAATCTGAGCATTTTCGAGAGAACGCTCCGTAATTCTGCATCAGTTAAACCATCGTTATCGTCTGTATCCTGGTTGGATTTTGAATCAGAAGGTATAGCTGTTTCTGAAGAAAAATCATCTATATAATTTTTCATTGCTAGCGCTCTGTCAAGCTCGCTATCCGTCAAATATCCGATATATGGCTTTGAGATGACAGAAATTCTGCATTTTAACTTCTTTGTCCCAATTGTTGCATAAATAGTTGCATTTCCTATTCTCTGAGTTGTTACTTTTCCCTTTGATGATACGTAGGCTATTGTTTCATCACTGCTTTTCCACTTTGCTTTTTTCGTAGTCCCTGTTACTTTAAGATATAGATAATTGCCTTTTACGACATCAGCTGATGTATAATTAATCTTTAGAGTGGCCGCATTAGCAATGCTTGGACAAATCAAAGAAAAACTAAGTATTGCGATCATTACCAGAGAGACAAACTTTTTCATAAAGTCCTCCTTTGTATTTTTATAATCATTTTACTGGAATTATACTCCATATAACATTTTTTGGCAACAAGAAAACCCCATGCAACTGCACAGGGTTTCCGTCCGTTCTAATATTCTATAATCCTAACCAAATTTCCAATGTCAACCTAAGACTCTTTTATTATATCCCAAATGTAATAATTTGTATAGTTGGCATAATGGAGATTAACAAGTGCATTAGTGTACAAAATCCATATACACATCCTGTTTACCCATGCACATAGTAAGGGATTGCTTTCCATGAGCACATGCCTTCTTAAAATAGTTATCCAGATTAAAAGCCACTCTCGGTAAATAACCAAGATCCTCCAGAAGGGTAAATAAGGGAAAGAAGATAGCCATTGGAGGTAGCATAACAGAGATTACCCAGGCGAGGGTACGAAAAATCCCCGTAACAAAGAGACCATTTACCCAGGAAGGGGCTCCGATCCATTGGCAAAATACTGTGAGTCGGCTTTCTATCCAGAATAGAAAAGTTGATATCATGCTGGAAGGGTAATTCGCACCGGTAATTGTTATCCAGAACACAACACCCAAAAGTACCACCATAAGTGGAATACCAAATCGTTTGGAAGTCAGAACTCGATCGATCTTGCGATCCATCTGATTGTAACCTGTAGCCTCATAGGTAATAACCTCTTTTCCCATTTTTTCAGCCATACTAACGATTTGAGAAACAACTTTATCACTTAGAAATTCCTGATCAATACCAGCTTCTTTTAGTTCATTCTTTGCTTCAATTAGTTTAAGCTTAAGTTCTTCCGAAGACATTAGATCAAGGCCTAAGTGCTTATTTATTGAAGCTATGATAGTATCATCTTTGTCAAGGAGCTTTAAGGCAACCCAACGACTATTTAGCTTATCATTTAGCAGCTTCTTTAAGGTAGGCACCAGTAGAGCAATTGCATCCTCAATCGAATCCTCATAGGTGACTGTGACAAGATGATTGTTTTTGGCTTTCTTTGTTACCTCATATACAGCATCCATCAGTAAATTTAGACCCTGATTACTTCTTGCGCTGGTTCCTATCACAGGAACTCCAAGTAACTCAGAAAGATGCTCTAGGTTAATACTTATCTTCTTTCTCTTAGCCTCATCCAGAAGATTAACGCATACAACTACCTCCGAGGTTATCTCCAGTGTTTGTAAAACCAGATTAAGGTTTCGTTCCAAACAGGTTGCATCAGTTACGATGACCGTAGTATCAGGATTTCCAAAGCATATAAAGTCTCGAGCAATTTCTTCTTCCTCTGAACTGGACATAAGAGAATAGGTACCTGGGATATCTACTAATATGAAATTAGTGTCCTTATGCCTGCACTTTCCCTGTGCACTCGATACGGTTTTGCCAGGCCAGTTGCCAGTGTGTTGATTCAGTCCCGTCAGACTGTTAAATACAGTACTTTTTCCAACATTGGGATTACCGCCGAGTGCGATTATTTTTTCCTCACAGGTATGTTCGAGCTTAAGTTCGCCGCCTAATACGACAGCTCCTGTAGATTGGCTAGTCAGCCCCATTTTTAGATCCTCCTGCATTAGAATGAAATAGAGTGGTATATAAGAACCATGAGTAGAATGAGTTAACCCATAGTGGGAGTACTTTCTTCGATTATAAAATCTCGACTAGGATTTTTGAGGACTCTTCGGAACGAAGAGCGATCACAGCACCTCTGATCTGATAGGCAATCGGGTCACCGGAAGGGCTCTTTTGCAGTGCCTCAACCTCAGTCTCTGAGATCAAACCAAGATCCAGCATCCGTCTACGGTTCATTCCGTTTGAGGTCAGCGTCTTAACCTTTGCTTTTTGGCCAATTGGTAACCGGTTTAGTGAAATTAAATGATCATTCATAATAACCTCCAAATTAGATAAAAAAATAGAAAATACAACATTAAGTTAGTGGTGTTTAAAAAATTTAACCTACACTAACATATGTAAAATAAATAAAATGTGTTACGCCTTGCCTTCAAACACAAGATAAAATTTCTAAAATAATTTAAGAGGGATGATGTCTAACAATTAATAGAGATCATAGAGAAAATTAGAAGTAGTTAAGGAGTATCCTATACAAGAAAAAAATGGATATTACATATTGACAAGGAATTTTCTGGAGATTAAAATGGATTTATAAGACGTGAGCGGAGATTCACAAAAAGAAAGGAGGATGTGGAAATGGCTTATAACGGATTTGCAATTGACAAGTATCTGGATGCAAAAAGGGTAACGAGAGAGCTGGATGAACTGATTAAAAAACCAGTCTATTCCATCAAGAAAAAGTATTTGGACGAATATGTGAATGACTATTTTAATAACAGATGTTCTACCTCTAAATCAATGATTGAGGAAGCAAAGCAGATTATACCGGGAGGGGTTCAGCATAATCTGGCCTTTAACTATCCGTTTCCTATCGTAATAACGAAGGCGGAGGGGGCAAAGTTATATGATGTGGATGGTAACTGGTATTATGATTTGTTACAGGCCGGTGGCCCCACTATTTTAGGTAGTAATCCACCTGCTGTCAGAGATCAGGTGATTGAGCTGCTAAATACCTGTGGCCCATCAACGGGACTTTTTCATGAGTACGAATATAAGCTTGCAAAAAAAATATCTGAGCTTGTTCCTTCCGTGGATATGTTTCGTATGTTAGGGTCAGGAACAGAGGCATGTATGTGCGCAGTACGAATTGCGAGACTGAAAACGAAAAAGAAGAACATTCTTAAAATGGGAGGAGCCTATCATGGGTGGTCCGACCAGCTGGCCTATGGTATGCGTGTTCCGGGAACAAAGGGCTTAATGTCAAAGGGGGTTCCTAATTTCGTTTTTAAGCACACGGATGAATTCTTTCCAAACGATTTGGAGGATTTGGAGCGAAAGCTATGGAAGAACAAGATGTATGGCGGTACGGCAGCAGTGTATATTGAGCCGATGGGACCGGAAAGCGGTACACGTCCTGTTTCCAAGGAATTCATCAGAGGAGCGGAGCGTTTGACCCATAAGTACGGTGCCCTTTTAATCTTTGATGAGGTAGTAACTGGTTTTCGTATCGGAACCAGCGGCGCTCAGGGCTATTTTGATGTGGATCCGGATTTAACGATCTTTGGTAAGATCATTGCAGGCGGCTATCCTGGTGCAGGTGGAGTGGGTGGACATAAGGACTGTATGGCACACTTAGGTGCAGGTCTTGATTCCTCCGGAAAGAAGATTGCAAAGGCAATGTGTGGTGGTACTATGGCAGCCACACCTATCTCCTGTGTTGCAGGCTATTATGCGCTTTGTGAAATAGAAAGAACAAATGCCTGTGAAATCGCTGGACGCATGGGCGATCGGCTAACCAAAGGCCTTCAGATACTAATTAAAAAATACAAGTTACCTTTTGTAGCCTTTAACCAAGGCTCCATCTGCCATTTGGATAATGCAGGAACCATGCATTTTTGTGTGGACTGGTCAAAGCCCTGGGACATACCGAAGGTGTTAAAGGAAACAGGTATCCGTCAGAAGGAAATGGAACATATGGGCGCAGCCTATATGGCAGAGGGGATTATAACCCTGGCTGGCTCAAGGCTATACACCAGTGCCGCATATACAGAAGATATGATTGATGATGTATTAGTAAGATTTGAACGTGTACTGTCTAAATGCGGTCCAATTTAAATCAGTTGTTCGTAATATAAGTTATTTTTGATGCAGAGAAATGATATTATGATATTAGTATACGAGTGGTTTTAACATCCTACAGGATACATGCACAGTAAGTGCATAGATGGGAGTTAATATGGTAGATTTAATCAATGAGGCAAAGGAGCAAGTCATAATAGCCGGCAAAAGACTTGTGGCCAGCGGGCTCATCGCAAGAACCTGGGGGAATATCAGTGCCAGAGTTTCCGATACTCAATTTGTAATAACACCAAGTGGTTTGGCGTATGAGACGTTAACCCCCGAACAGGTCGTACTGGTGAATATATCTGACTGTACTTATGAAGGTGATATCAAGCCGTCCAGCGAAAAGGGAATACACGCGGATGCCTATCGGTTGCGTCCAAATGTTAATTTTATTATCCATACACATCAGGAAAAGGCCTCTGTTATCAGTATGGAAGGCAGTGATCTGAAAGTACGCTCTGAGGAAGATCAGAAGATCTTAGGAGAGGTTATACCCTGTGCAGCTTATGGGATGTCATCAACGAGCATGCTCAGAGAGAGAGTGGCTGCTGCAGTTCATGATTACAGCGATAGTACTGCAATCTTAATGAAATATCATGGGACGCTGTGTTTGGGAAAGGATCTGGAAAATTCCTTTGAGATTGCACAGACCTTAGAAAAAATTGCAGAGCAAAGATACCGAAAGGCCTGTGGGAAAATGATAATGGTTAGGAAGCCAATCAGTGATTACGGCAGAAGTGAACGTCGGGATAATTCTTTTATTTTGGAATGTGAAGGGCAGTCAGTCACCTATGAGCTATATAATCTACCGGGATGGGCGCCAAAAGTAGCGAAGCTGCATGCTCAGATTTATCTAACTAGTAAGGTGACCAACATCTTGCATCAGACGGATGAGGAGGTAGTTCAAGTTAGCAGTATGGGACGAATCTTAAAACCATTGATTGATGATCTTGCACAGATTGCAGGTGTTAACATTAAGAATGTGAAGGATGGTCTGATGAACCGAACAGAAGTTGCACGAAATTTAAAACATAAAAATGCAGTACTTCTGGAAGGAGCAGGAGCACTTTGTACGGGAATTACGGAAGGTGATGCACGTGCAGTCGCCATGGTACTTAAGAAAGGATGTGCGGCAGACCTTTACTGCAGAGCCCTGAAAACGACAAACCGGGTGGGTACAGCGGATGCTTATATTCAGAGGTTCGTTTATGTAATGAAATATTCGAAACAAAAAAAGTAGTGAGGTAAATGATTCATGCTAAAAAAGCTGACCGAAGAAAAATTGACAGAAATACTGGAAGCAGGGATTGAGGAGTTTGCAAAAAAGGGACCGGACAGGGCGAATATTAACGTAATAGCGAAGCAAGCGAATATCAGCGTTGGTGTTCTTTATAAATATTATGATGACAAGGAAGCCTTTTTTCTGGCCTGTCTGCGAAGGAGCCTTGAGGTACTGGAGTCGGTGCTTAGGGAGGTGGTAGCCTCTGAGGATAAGATTTTAGTTCGTGCGGAAAAGATGATTCGGGCAGTACAGCAGTATTCAAGAAAATATAGCAATTATATTAATATGTACAATGAGATTACATCAGGTAGCAGCAAAAAATATGCAGCTAAATTAGCAGCAGAAATTGAAGGGGTAACATCAAAAACCTACACGGAATTTATTGCTAGAGCCATAGCGGATGGAGATATCAGAAACGACATTGATCCCCGGTTATTCGCCTTCTTCTTTGATAATCTACTTACCACGTTGCAGTTTTCCTATTGCAGTGAATACTATAGAGAGCGATTCATGGTATATTGCGGAGAAGATATTTTTAAGGAGGACGAAAAGGTAGTTTCAGAGTTGTTAAAATTCCTGGAATCAGCATTTACTTTTACCAGATCGGAGATCACACACAAATAATTCTTATTTGCGCTATAGCGCAGAAATGGAACATGTATGACATATGTGATTGCTTATGATATTGGAACAACGGGTGTAAAAACCTGTCTTTTTAGGATAGACAGGAAGATAGAGCTGATAGCCAATGCCCATCAAGGGTACCAGCTCTATCTTGTAGAAAATGGAGGAGCAGAACAGGAGGTAGAGGAATGGTGGAATGCTATGTGTTCCACCACCAAGCAATTATTTACGAAAACAGTGGTAAAACCCTCTGAAATTGCAGGAATCTCCTTCTGCTCCCAGATGCAGGGGCTGGTACTAGTTGACCAAAGCGGTATACCGCTTCGAAGGCCAATGAGCTATATGGATCAGCGTGCTACGAAGGAAAGAATGGAAGGAATGGCTTATGGAATACAGATTGCCGGCACGAATGCATTTAAGCTGGTAAAGAGTCTTATTATTTCCAAAGCTGCTTCCACCAGTGTGAAAGACCCGGTATGGAAATATAAATGGGTAGAACACAATGAACCAAAAATCTTTGAGAAAATATATAAGTGGCTGGATGTCAAAGAATATTTAATACATAGATGTACCGGAAGGTTTATCATGACGGAGGATTCCGCCTTTTCCACCCTTTTATATGATACGAGAAAAGGAAAAGAGGGTTGGAGCAAAACCCTTTGTAGCATGAATGGTGTTCGGATGGAGCACCTTGCTGAAATTGTTAAATCTACCGATATGGTGGGAGGTCTTATAGAAAAAGCTGCCAATGAGTTAGGGCTGCCCAGAGAGCTGCCTGTATTTGGAGGTGGGGGAGATGCTACCCTGATCGGAATAGGAGCAGGATGTGTCAAAGTAGGAGATACTCATATTTATTCCGGAACCTCCGGTTGGGTTTCGACCATTGTGGATCGACAGAGGGTTGATGTGATAAGTATGATAGCAGCCATTGTTGGAGCACAAAAAGGTCGTTATAATTATTTTGCGGAGATGGAAACAGCAGGAAAGTGTCTGGAATGGGTCAAGGATCATCTGGCCCTGGATGAGATTGATATTTATCTGGAAAAGAAGCATGTGGCACAAAGCCAGGAAGCCATTTATACAAATCTCTATGATTATCTCATAAAGACAATAAAAGAGATCGGACCGGGATCTGGAGGTGTCATTTTTACGCCTTGGCTCCATGGCAACCGGTGTCCCTTTGAGGATCCTAATGCGGCGGGAATATTTTTTAATATAACCCTTGATACGGGGAAAACAGAGCTCATTCGTGCGGTACTGGAGGGGATTTGCTACCATTTAAGATGGATGCTTGAGTGCCAGGAGAAAAAGATTCACACCTCTAAAACAATACGGTTTGTAGGAGGCGGTGCCCTTTCGCCCATTACAGCCCAGATATTAGCAGATATAACGGGGCATCAAATTGATGTTGTTGCCAACCCTCAAAATGTGGGAGCTGTAGGAGCTGCAGCCGTGATCGGGGTAGGACTTGGTATAATACCTGATCTGGAAATGATCAAAGAATATATTCCGGCAGAGCAAATATTTCTACCAGATGAAAAAGTAAAAGCCATCTATGATAGAAACTTTGAGGTGTTTAAGAGACTATATAAAACCAATAAGGGAAGTTTTAAGGTCCTGCATCAGAAGAGTGAATAGAGAACAGAGGTAGAGGACAAGAAATTACTTGAAAAGGCGGGTTTTAACTCACCGTATACGGGAATTAACGAGACAAAGAGGTCATCTATGGGATAGGTGGGCTCTTATTTTGTATTTGGGAGGATGGAGGATATGGTAACGTTACTTAAATGTGGAAAGATCTACGATGGTACTGGTCATAACCCATATGTGGGCAGTATATTGATTGAGAATAATCGGATAGTAGGTGTAGGAAAAGAGATTTCAGAAATTCAGGCAGACCAAGTAATTAATCTGGAGGGGCTATCGGTCTCTTCGGGGTTTATCGATGCACATTCCCACAACGATTGGTTTGCCATAAAAAAGGATCCACTTCCTTATTTTGAACCCTTTCTACGCCAGGGAATTACAACCTTTGTTACTGGTAATTGCGGTTTATCGGCAACAGGATTTGAACCAGAAAGTCCTTATGTGGATAAGCTTGGCGGAGGACTGTTCACTTTTCGGGAGACAAGGGATAAGTACGGAACAATGGAGGAGTTTTTTGAGGCGATCGACCGTAGAAACCCCTGTAATATTGCAGCTCTCGTTGGGCATTGCTCTGTTAGGGCGGGATTAACAGGCTATAGCAACCGTACTCTTACACAGATGGAAGAAGAGAAAATGTTGGCAATTCTTGAAAAGGCGTTAAAGCAAGGTGCCTGCGGTATTTCCTTAGGGTTAATGTATGAGCCGGGAATATACGCGGATACAGCCGAGTTAAAAAAAGTAGCAGATCTTTGCCTGAAATATGACCTGCCGCTTACCGTACATCCGAGAGCAAATTCAGCAGTTTCTATGGCTTATCCGGAGCTGCTAGGTCGTTCCCATCTGCTTCGTGCTGTAGATGAGCTTGTCTTAATTTCCAGAGGAAGCAAATTAAAGCTACAATATTCTCACGCCATCTTTGTCGGAAGGAGATCCTTTAAGGATAAAAAGGAATTTCTGGAAATTATACATAGACTTCGTGAGGAAGGAGTAGATGCTGGCTTTGATATCTATCATGAAGTTACGGGGGTATCGGTAATTACTGTAATTCTTCCTGCCTGGTATCAGGCTATGGAACCGGAGAAGCGGAAAAAAGCAGCTAATAAACTGAAGCTGTGGATCTTGTGCAAGGTATCCAGTAAACTCCTGGGCTTCGGTTTTCCAGACATTGAGGTGGCCTACATAGCTAAAGATTGTAAGCAATTCGAAGGAAAAACGATTCATCAGATTGCGAGAGAGCGAAACGAAAGCGATCTGGATACCTATCTCTATCTTTGTGAGAAGAGTGGCTTTCAAGGGAGGGTGAACATGGGGCCTTACAGTACCTCTGAAATTATTAGTGAGCTTTCCAAGGAGGAGCATTGTCTGTACATGACTGATGCATGGGTGGAGGATGACGGAGTTCAAAATCCCGCGATCTATGATTGCTTTCCCAAATTCCTCAGATCATCCCTGATCGGAAATGGAGATACAATGGCACGAACTATCCGGAAAATGACAGGAGGTGTGGCGGATCGATTCTCACTAAAAGATCGAGGTTACCTAAGAACCGGATGCTTTGCTGATATTACAGTATTTAACGAGGATAAATTAAAAAATGCTATTCCGGATCAACAAAAATCATTTGGAATTGAAAAGGTGCTTATTAACGGAAATCTAGTCCTTGAGAATGATTTCATTAATGAAACACTTCTAAAAAATGCAGGTCATGCAGTAAGAGGCGGATTATGATGGTAGAAATGAAGAGTATAAAGAACAGAGAAATGAAAGTAGAAGAGAATTCAGAACAAAATATTCAAAGCAATATTCCAGGCAATAAAGAAAAGAATTCTAAAAGAGAAGAAATGCGAAACAAAAAAAATCATGAGGTGAGAAAGGAAATGATTCGGGGTATCAAATTCGGATTATTCTCTATCTCAGCAGGAATCATAGAGATAATATCATTTTCTCTATTCAATGAGCTGACGAACTGGAGTTATTGGCCATGTTATGTACTGGCACTTGTGTTATCTGTGTTGTGGAACTTTACATTAAACCGCCGCTATACCTTTCGGTCTGCTAATAATGTAACTGTGGCCATGCTTAAGGTACTGGGCTTCTACGTCGTTTACGTTCCTGCATCAACATTACTGGGCAACTACCTCGCTGATACACTGCTATGGAATGAGTATATAGTGACCCTTTTAAATATGTTGGCAAATTTTATTTTGGAATTTTTGTATGATCGATTTTTTGTATTCCGTACATCCCTGGATACAAATCATCTGGCAAAGCATAAATGAAGTAAAGGGTGTAAGAATGATTTGACAACATGCAAGAAAGTTGTAGGCAAAATAACCGATAACTGCTTATCCATCAAGTACTTCCCAATTTAGAAAACTCCTTTTTTGTAAATACTAACTACGTAATCTTATAAAAACATTATTTGATTGCAGAATAGTATTTGCAGGAAAGGAGCTTTTTATGTCCCAAAATCATTTGGCAATTGCAAATATACCGATTCAACAGTGGGGAGAATTATATAATGAAGCAGATGCACTTAATATCGGTACTATTTTCAAAGATCTAAACAAACCATTTTTTGCGGCAGATGCAGTGTTGGGAACCAAGAGTCCCTTAGTAGAAGGAAATGAAAAAAAGACACAGGCACAGGTGGAACGAGAGCAGTTGATGACTCAGATCAATCAGCTGAGCTTTTTCCTGGAGGACCTAACTCTTTACCTGGATACTCATGAAAAGGACACTCAGGCAATTCAGTTGTACCATGAAAAGGCGAAGGAGTATGCAAAGATAAAAAAAGAATTTGCACAAAACTATTATCCCTTGTCAAAGTCAGGCATTCCTGACTGCACAGAGGGCAATGAAGCCAGCTTCATCTGGCAGGAAGGGCCGATGCCCTGGGAAGGAGCGTGTGTATAATGTGGCTATATGAAAAACGTCTCCAATATCCGGTGAAAATAACGAAAACCTGTCCAACGACAGCACGACTCATTATTAGTCAGTACGGAGGTCCGGATGGGGAATTATCAGCATCAATGAGATATCTGTCTCAAAGATACACCATGCCGATCAAGGAAGTTGGTGGTCTTCTCACAGATATTGGTACAGAGGAATTAGCCCATATGGAGATCATCTGTGCCATGGTATATCAATTGACGAAAAATTTGACCATTGAGCAGGCAAAAGAAGCAGGCTTTGACGCATACTATATCGATCATACAACAGCTCTTTGGCCGCAAGCCGCAGCGTCAGTTCCTTTTACTTCCTTAGAATTTCAGTCCAAGGGAGATGCTATTACTGATTTGACGGAAAATCTTGCAGCAGAGCAAAAGGCGAGAACTGTATACGATAATCTTCTTCGTATGATTCCTGATCCAGAGATTCAGGAGCCGCTAAAATTCCTTAGAGCCAGAGAGGTTGTTCATTTCCAAAGATTCGGTGAAGCTTTAGAGATGACAAAGGACAAGCTGGACAGTAAAAATTTCTACTATTTTAATCCGGAATTTGATAAAGCCATGTTTCAAGCAAAAAAATAATTAGTGATAATATTTACGAAACATCCATGGTATATGCTTTGTTGAAAAGCGACGTCATGGATGTTTTTTCTAAGCTTATATTAATGGATAATTAAGAGAATGAAATATTAGATATTAAGAAGAAGTTAGTTTAGTTTCCGCTAGATTATGCTTGAATTTCGACAAAACCTGCTGATATAATAAGAGCTAGTTACAAATAAAGTTAAAGTAAAATGTTCCGAAAGTACAGTACACCCGACAAAAGAAAGAAAGGATACGACTAATATGCTTTGGAAAGATAAGTATGAGCTGGGAGTTTCAGTGGTGGATGACCAACATAGGGAGCTATTTCAACGAGTTGAGGAGTTCATGAAGACACTGCGTTCTTTGGCATCCTGGGATGAGAAGGTACAGCATGTGAATGAAACATTGGAATTTATGAAGGGATATGTAGTTGAGCATTTCCGTGATGAAGAAGAATATCAGTTAAAGATTGGTTATCCCGGCTATGAAGAGCACAGGAAGATACATACGGATATGGTGAATTATGTTCTGAAGGTTTCTGCTGAATATGAGAGCAGTGGATTTAATGAGCAATTAATGCAACAGTTTGGAGGAAAGCTTTTGGCCTGGCTGATTAACCATGTCGCAGCGGAGGATCAGCGTATTGCAAATTACGCTATCGAACAGGGGGTGACTGGTAATGAACATTAGTCTTTATGAACCTTTTTTAGAAGCAACCCGTAATGTATTCCAGCTGATGCTAGATTTATCAGATATCTCAGACCATCCAGCGGAAGCATTCGTATGTGACGATGAATTAGATATTTCCATCGGAGTTGTTGGAGATCTTGTGGGTGAGGTGATTTACCGCTTCCCGCATGCTACTTCGCTTGGAATGGTAAATATTATGAGCGGAATGGAGATGAGTAGCGTGGACGATTTCGTGACCTCCGCGATATCAGAAATTGCGAATATTATCAGTGGTAATGTTTTAACCATGCTTGCGGGAAACGATCTGAAATGTGATATCTTACCACCGGCAATGCGTCAACCGGATGACAGTATGGTTTATATGTTACGTACAGCCTGCTGTATCTCTACATCCATTGGTAATGTACTCCTGGATATCAGGTTAAACCAGGCTTAATTAATAAGGCTTGTGTAAATAGCTGATTCTAGATTAAAAATAGAACTGTATTAAAAATAGAGCTTTATTAAAAATAGAACTGCATTAAGAATAGTACTCATTAAATAATTTTTATAGAATAATTAATAAATTAAGGCTGAATCGCTGTTATAACAGTGTTCAGCCTTAATTTATTATGAAAGTTTATTATGCGTAGAGGGAATAGATTATCCTTCTATTTGACGTACACTCCTTATACTGATGGTAAGTAGAGAAAGAAGTACGCTGGCAGCTCCACAAATCACGAACCAATGATTAACGCCGACTTGATCAGCGAATAAACCGGATAAGATAAGACCAAACGGCATTGCGAAGGACATGACGCTGCCGTAGAGACCAAATGCTCTTCCCAGATATTGTGGTTCCAGTTTCTCCTGCATTAGTGCAACCTGGGGAGCGGAATAAAAGGGAACGGATAGACCCATCATTACACATAGGAGTGCAAATGCCCAGAAGCCGTATTGGGGAAGTAAACCAGAAAGACCAATGGCAGCTCCCATAATTGCTATGGATCCAGCAATGGTGAAAGCTCTGTTTTTTAACCCGCCCCAAAGACCTAGTACAATACCGCCAAGCAGCATTCCAATGGAAAAAGCAATCTCAGCAATGGAAGCAGCTGTAGTTGTTCCACCAAAATAATTTAGGCTCATTAAAGGAAAAAGAGCGTTGATTGGTGAGTACAGGAACATAAAGGCTGCGCCAATCCATAATAAAACAAAGATTCCCCGGTGGGCTTTAACTGCTAGATAGCCTTCCTTCATTTCTGACAAGATATGAAATCCTTTTGTCCGGGTTACTTGCGCCGTTGGTGCCGGGATACTTATAATTGCCGTGGTAACGGATGCTAGGATAGCCCCTAGCACGTCTAATAGTATCATGCCACTGATACTCCAGACCGGATAAAGCAAAGCCGCAAGGGCAGTACCGGCCATGTAGCCGATAGACTGAAGAGATTGTGTATAACCGGCACATTTGGTAAGCTGTTCTTCTGGCACCAGCAGAGGTGTTACAGCACTTAGGGATGGTGTGTGAAATGCTGTTCCAATGCTCCTCACAAATAAAACAAAAATCACCAACCATACAGGCAGTTCAGCAAAGATAGCATAGATAGCTAGTGTAAGGCTAACCAGGGCAATAAACAGATCCGCCCCGATCATGGTAAGCTTTCGATTCCAGCGATCCACTAGGGTTCCAGCAAATAAGCCTAACACAGCGGTAGGTAAAAAACCTGCAATAGATGCCAGAGACAAAATAGCGGCTGAAGCTGTCAAAAGAGATAGGTGCCATATTAAAGCCATCTGTAATATAGAACTGGTCAGGATTGATATAGCCTGTCCAAGCCATATAGTTATAAATTGTGTTTTCCAATTTTTATTCATTTATGATATCCTCCAATATTACAAAAGTTGTTAGTTCAGTTTAGCAAGCTTTGTAATACGGTTTACCGCAACAAAACCTGCGGTATTAACGTAATCTGATGGAAGCAGTCATGTAGAAGCTCCTTTCAATGTAAAGTATGATTCATTCTAGCATGTCTTTCGTGAAAAAGCTATATAAATCCATATTGAAGTAAGGACTACTAGATTTCTTATTTGTGAAATTCTCATAGTTAAAGAAAAGACAACTGATGTTATGATATAGGTCAGCTTGTAGCAGCAGTTTAAATTTAAACTTTCACTACAAAGAAGAAAAATCATAGACTAATCAGTTGCCTTTGCTTTATTAAATCTATTTGTTCTAATTAAATTTATTTGTTCAATTTAAATCTATTTGTTACATTTATTCGGAGCAGCTTCAGTTTTTAAGCAGCCTCTTCGTCTTTATCGTTTGTTAAGTTTAATTTATCAAAGATATAAAAGAGAAGAGAAAGTCCCATACCAACGATAGTAGCGAGAACCATACCCTTTAGAGTTACTTCACCAAGGTTGAGCGCAACACCGGAAAGACCGGTTACAAAAACAACAGAGGTTAAGGTAAGGTTACGGCTGCGGCCATAATCCACTCTACCATCAACGATGACACGAATACCGGAAGCACCAATCATACCGTAGAGTAGGAAGGAGATACCGCCGATTACTGCACCTGGAATGGTCTGGATTAGAGCTGCTACAGGTCCTATGAAGGAGGCAATAATGGAAAGTACCGCTGCGCCACCAATCACCTGTATGGAATATACCTTTGTCATAGCCATTACACCAATGTTCTCTCCATAAGTTGTTGTCGGTACGGAACCTACAAAACCGGAAAGCATCGTAGAAAAACCATCTGCAAACATAGAACGATGTAACCCTGGATCCTTAATTAAATCTCTCTCAACAATTTTACTGGTTACAATCTGATGTCCAATATGTTCAGAAGTGATAACCAAAATTACAGGTAAAATCATTATGATGGCCTGTAGGTTAAATCGGGGAAGCTGAAAGTTGGGTACTATGAAAAAGCTGGTATGAAGAGCACTACTTAATGACTCGACAGTAATAACCTTCGTCAATAGTGCAGTTACATATCCAGCTATGATAGCAATTAATACAGGAATAACAGCAAAGAATTTACGGAAGAGCACGTTGCCAAATACAGCGAACCCTAATGTAACAACAAATACAAGAACATTTTTAGGATCAATCACGACGCCTTCTTTTGGAAGAAGACCTGCGGTATCCGCAGCAGTTCCGGCAAGTTCTAATCCGATTAATGCAACAACCGGACCCATTGCAGCTGCGGGAAGAACAATATCGATCCATTTGGTACCAAACTTATAAATAATAAACGAAACGATACACATACCTAAACCGACAACAATAAATCCACCGAGAGCATATGGATAACCCCATTTTGAAATGACGAGACCGGCAGGCGCAAGAAAAGCAAAGCTGGAGCCTAAGTAAGCTGGTGCTTTGCCTTTTGTAATAAAGAAAAATAATATTGTGCCGATACCGTTCATTAACAGTACGACTGCTGGATTAATATTGAAGAGAATAGGTACTAACACAGATGCGCCAAACATAGCAAACATGTGTTGTAAAGAAAGTGGAAATAATAGCTTCAATGGTACCTTGTCTTCTACCTGAATAATTTTTTTCTGTTCCAAGATTTTACCCTCCTAAGATTTTATCTCGAAAAGTATAACACAGACGACGAAGTTCCACAAGATGTTTTATAATTTCGCAATATTAAGACAATTTGGACAAATTATAAATAAATTCCCCTGTCATGTACGCAATAATCGAACGTTTGACAAGGGAATAGGGGATAAGTAAATTAACTGGCGAATCCTTGGATGAAATTACTTATAATACTTGGACATGATAGGCAGGAGTTTGGGGTGGTATACTCAATGTCTGAAAGATTGCATGCTCCACTCGTACCAATTGGCCTGGCAAAATTGCTTCTAATTCGATTGGATTTTCATCTTGATCCAGGATAATTGTCTCATCGGAAATAGTAAACAGGATTTGATCGTATATGTCATAGGGATTTCCGGCAAGAAGAAAACCGTGTGTTGTATCAACCCCCACAACCCGGTCCGTTGTTACACTAACGGAGGGTAACTCTTTTAATACAACAATTCGATAGGCATTCGATTGAGGTGGCAGGCTTCTGGTCATGGCTGCAGAGAATTCAGCATTGATTCTCATGCCCTCCCTTAAGTCATGGATCGAAAGTGGAGCTCCACTATCGTCCATGATAATTGTGTTTTTCCCTATATTTAACCGAAGTTGATTAATGTAACGCTGATTATTCTGATCGAATTCTTCGCAAGAAATCAGAACATAACCGGAACCTCTGCTAGTGCTCATTACTTCTTCGATTATGGCGTTTTCAGCTCGAAGGATGTCATCACTTTGTAATATTCTTCCCGGAGGAGTTGCACTGTTATAATTCATACCATATCCTCTGATATTTATTCTTCTAGTTATAATATATGTTCCTTTCTTTGGAAGTTCCATCTGTCGTACCTAATAAGATTTGTTATATAGGAATGTAGAATTAAAAACTAAAATTGACGAAATATTTCCATTATTGTATAGTTAAATTGTACGATTGAACACGAATAGTAAAAGGAATACAAGAGTAACTTAGTTTTTGTAACGAACGTATCAATTCACGGTTTAACTTGGATTAAGGAGGTTAAGAGAATGTATAAAATTATTCCACATTTATGGTTTGACAAAGAAGCAGTAGATGCAGCAAAATGGTATGTTACTATGTTTGAGAACTCTAGTATTAATGACGAGATCATAATTCCTAACACCCCTTCAGGCAACTGCGATTTTATCAGTTTTAAGCTTGCTAACCTTGAGTTATTAGCAATCAGTGCCGGTCCTTATTTTACCTTTAATCCTTGCGTATCCCTGATGGTATCCTGTAATACGCAGGAAGAAGTTGACAGGTTATATGGTATTTTGTCCGTTGACGGTCTAGATTTAATGCCCTTGGACGAATATCCATTTAGTAAACGATATGCCTGGGTACAGGATAAATATGGCCTTAGCTGGCAGCTTATGTACACTGAGAATCTGCAGGAACCGCACAAAATAAGACCTTCATTATTATTTGCAGGTGCAGCATGTGGAAAAGCAGAGGCAGCCCTCGATTATTATGCTGAAGTCTTTGAAGCATCTAAAAAGGGATTTGTTAACTATTATGCAAATGGAGAAGCAGCCGATCCAAGAGCCCGAATAAACTACGGCGAAGCGGTGATTCGAGGGCTGGAATTAGTAGCAATGGATCATGGTTATGGTGAAAATTACACCTTTAATGAAGCAATATCCTTCGTGGTTTTATGCGATAACCAGGAAGAAATTGATCATTATTGGGACAAGCTTTCCTTTGACCCACAAGCGGAACAATGCGGATGGCTGAAGGATCAATTTGGTGTATCTTGGCAGATTGAACCTGTTTTTCTCCATGACATTATGATGCACGGAACAAAGGAAGAAGTGAAGCGTGTTACAGAAGCATTTCTGAAAATGAAGAAGTTTGATCTACAGACGTTAAAAGATGCGTATAGTAATTAATGAATAATTTGAAAAAGAGCATGTGTGATACCCAAGCATTGTTTTATTTGGGTATCTTAAACTTTTTTCTTCTTTGAGCATATATTAATAAAAAGCCCATTAGGTGCCTTTATGGATATTCATATTTTTCAAAAGGGAGAAAGTCTTGCTGAAATTGCACAGCAAAATAATATTTCGCTCAATCGGTTAGAAATGGATAATGAATTGGTTGCCAAAACAACACCAAACATTGGTCAAGCGATTATGATAGTTCATCCGCAACAAACCTACACAGTGAAAGGGGGAGATAGCCTCGAGAGTATTGCACAAACATACGGCATTTCGATAAATCAGCTGTTAAGAAATAATCCGGAAATAGCGAATAAGGCTTTCATTTATCCAGGTCAGGAATTAGTGATTAGCTATGCTACGAATAAGAACATTAATGTAATGGGTTATACCAGTGTATTTATTGAGGAACAGATTCTAAGAAAAACATTACCCTCGTTAACCTACTTAACGATATTGAATTACCGGGTTGATCCATCCGGGAATATCCAGGATATTTATGATACAGAGGTTATTTCTATTGCGCTGGAATACAATGTGACACCAATTATGTTTGTTTCAGCAATGTCTGATTCAGGGAGAGGAAGTTATGCAACAACTCATTCCATCCTAAATAATCAGGGGATTCAGGACAAATTAATCGATAACATGTTAACAATTATGAACGATAAGGGATACAAGGGAGTAAATTTGGCTTTCATACAGATATTACAAGCTGATTTGGCTGGCTATGCTGAGTTTGTAGCAAGGGTAACAAATCGGCTAAATGAGGAAGGGTATGTTGTTTTCGTATCACTATCACCAAATACATTTAAGTTCCAAATAGGCTATCCATACTTTCAACCTTATTATTCGGAGATTGGGAAAGCTTCAAATTTCGTGATATTAATAACTTATTTATGGCAGGAAGGGCATATAGACCAACTTTATCAAACTAGTTCGTATTATGTTGGAGAATACTTAGAATATGTGATAACCCAGATACCTTCGGAGAAAATAATGATTGGAATGACTAGAATCGCCTATGATTGGGAGCTTCCCTACATTGAAGGAGAAACAATAGGAGCACCCTTATCAAATTCTAGTGCAATGGATTTAGCAAATCAAATCGGCTCCACCATTGAATTCGATGAAGGTACTCAAACGCCTTATTACTACTATAATATATCTGGTGCAGACCATTATGTCTGGTTTAAGGATGCTAGATCTGTAAATGCTATTTTACGACTAGTTGATGAATATGGTTTGTACGGCATCGCTATTTGGAATATCATGTATTATCATTCTCAGACCTGGCTTGCGATCAATTCTGAGTATAATGTTAATACCTTGGAAAACGAAGGCTTTAAACCAAGTAATTCTTAACAGCTGATAGTTATCCTAATGTCAAGGGAAGTTTTGATTAGGATAACTATCATTTTTTTGTTAATATGAAGTTGAAATTTAAAAATAAGTTGAAATATAAAATGATTTGAAATTTAAGATGAAATAATATTTAAATGAAGTTAAATATAAAAATAAAGTTAAAATTTAAGTGAAGTAAAAATTAATGAAAAGATGCTAAAATAAAGAAATGATGAAGTATTTCGAAGACTTGTTCATATATATATAGATAAGGGATCACTTTATCGTAGGAGTCGGAGGAAATACTTTGTCAGGAAAAAAGGCTTTTGTATGGGTGTTGTTTTGGTTTGATATAACTCTATGCTTTTGTATCGGAATATTTATCGTTCTGGGAAGAGTAAAGGCTTTGGAATTTATCAGTGGTTTTGTTATTGAACAGAGCCTTAGCATAGATAATCTATTCCTGTTCATTGTTATATTCTCCAGCTTTGGAATTACTAAGAACAATCAAAGGAGAGTATTAAATTATGGGATTGCAGGAGCCTTTGTATTAAGGCTGATATTCATAGTTCTTGGCATTAGGATCATTAATTCCTTTCATTGGCTGCTAAATGTATTTGGATTTGTCTTGATCCTCAGCGGCATTCAGATGATGTTTAAGAAGGAAGAAAGAACTAATTATGAGAATAGCAGAATCATTCAATTCATAGGGAGGTTCTTTCGGATCACGGATCAATTGGAAGGAGACAAATTCTTTATTAAGAAAAACAATGTTCTTTACGCAACCCCACTATTTGTTATCTTGGTATTAATTGAGCTTACAGATATTATCTTTGCACTAGACTCAATACCATCAATATTTTCAGTCAGCACTGATCCCTTTATTGTATTTACATCTAACATTTTTGCTATCATAGGTCTAAGAAATTTGTACTTTGTATTAGGAAAAGTGCATGAGCAATTTCATTTTGTAAAGTACGGCATAGCAGCAATACTTATCTTTACCGGAATAAAATTATTTGTAATGATATTTGGGGTACATATCTCACCGGAAAGATCACTGGGAATCATCCTATCTTTGATGGCTGGAAGCATAGGAGCGTCCATAGTTTTCGTGGCTGAGAAGAATACTTAATAAGTTGATACAAGTGTAAAATGTAAGAGGGCAGATGTTTAATGAAAGAATCATTGACGCTGCCCTTTTTATTACCACATATTTATCTGCCACATATTTCATCTATTCTAAGAAATCTGCCAAAGATCTAGCTATTGGTTTTCACCAGTGTAATCATACTCGGATTTCGTTTGAATATAATAACCGCTTCTAACCTCCGCAGACCAATTTTGTAACATTTCTTTCCACTCCACGCTTTCAAAGAAATAGTCAATTCCTTTTGAGGAATCCCATATTAATACACGAAATGGAAAAATTCCTCCTTGCTGATTCACGTCCTGCTCCGAAACTAAAGCTTCTGTAATAAATAACTCAGGAAGACCGCGTTGGTAAGCCATTGCCGGTTCGATAAAAGAGAAGGTGGAGCCGGTCCAATATTCTCTACCGATATCGTTGTTAAATACAGTTGCACCATTGGTTTCTATTACTCTTACTTTTCTTCTAGCCAAATTTAAGGTAAGCATACCATAACTGGAATTAACCATTCGTCGGATACTTGTCATTGTTGACTCCGGATACTGTTCGGTATTAGGCAGAGTACGTGGAAATAGGAGCTCTTTTTTTAACTCATTCATTAGGCGGATTAAAAAGCTTATCTGGAGATTGTTCATGGTAGTGCTGGTTGGATGGCTTAAAAAAATAGGAATTTTATAAAAACGATTTGTTTTTGCTACTAATTCAGGGGAAGGAATCTCAGTAGATCCTATATTTTCTTCTGAGATGTCCATTCTATTTGCCTTCCAAATATCATCAAATGTCATATTTATCACCTCGATACAATATATTCCAAGGTTTTACCATATGTTACAAAAATCGACAATAAACGGCTTTTGGATGCAAATACCAATAATTACCTATTATTTTATAGCCATTTTAGCTTGAACTTTTCCAGTAAAGCTGTATAATAGTGTATTATAACAAGTTTGTAACAAATTTAATAATTTTGTAACAAATAGCATTGGAGGTAAATGTGATTAAAAAACATTTGATAATTTCAGGTTGTGTTCTTGGATTGTTCGTGCTGGCAGGGCAACCAATGAATGTTAAAGCTGAAGAAATACCATTAGCAGGAATTGATCTGGTTTTAAATAATTATTATGTCAGTGACGAAGATGAAAATATTAATTTTAAAAATTATATCGAAAGTGACTATTCAGAACAATATCAAAATATTGGCTTTGCTCAGGTAACGGATTATGTTAATATTAGAAATTCTCCAAGTGAGGAAGGTGACATCCTTGGGAAGTTATACAATAATTCCGCAGCCAGAATTCTTGGTCAGGAAGGTGACTGGTATAAAGTAAAGTCAGGTTCGGTTACAGGCTATATTAAAGGTGAATTTTTAATCACGGGAGCAGATGCTCTAAAGCTTGTAAGTAAGCTGGGTACTCGTGTTGCTGTTATTAATACAACCACGTTAAAAGTACGAAAAGAAGCTAATACTGATTCGGAGGTCTTAACACTATTTGCAGTTGGTGATGAATATGCTGTAAAAAAAGAGTTGGATGGATGGGTAAAAATAGCTTACGAAGGAAACAAAACTGGCTATTTATCCAAGGATTATGTTGAAGTGAAAACAGAATTTGAAGAGGCTGTATCAATCGAAGAAGAACAAGAACGATTGGAAGAAGAGCAGGCCGCATTACATACGGAGCAGACCGGGAATGCAGGACAAGGATCTGCTTCGACACAAAATAATAGTAGTAGTTCCAGTAACTCCAGTAGTTCCGGTAGTTCCAGTAGCTCCGGTAGTTCCAGTAACTCCGGTAGTTCCACTAATTCTTCTTTAAGGAATAGTATCGTGCAATTTGCATTGAAATACGAAGGTAACCCATATGTATGGGGTGGGACAAGCTTGACAAACGGAACAGATTGCTCTGGCTTTACTCAATCCGTGTTCAGGAATTTTGGTATCAGTATTCCTAGAACCTCCAGATCACAAGCTGTAAGTGGAAGAAGAATCTCCATTAGTGATCTTCAGCCGGGAGACTTAGTATTTTACGCTAGGGGTGGCTCCATTAATCATGTAGCAATTTATATTGGTAACGGAAAAGTAATCAGTGCAAGCAGTCCTGAGACCGGTATCAGAATAACCAGCTACAATTATAGAACGCCAATTAAGGCAGTTAGCTATATTAATTAATTAGGCAATACGAAACGCTATTGTATGAAAAATAGCAGCAGTGATGGGTTTCGTAATTATTTAATTATAATTAGTTGATGAAAGGGACATGAATGACAAAGAATAAGAAATATTTACTTGGCTTAGGACTTGTGGCCATTATAATAGCCGTAAGCTTGTATTCCGTAAATCAAAAAGGGAATAAAAAGGATGACACTAATATAGAAATAAGTTCTGAGGTTGCCAGCACCGAAAGTGCTGTAAGTGATGAGAGTCAGATGTTTTCCGCTTCTAAGGAAACTGATGTCAATGCAAAGTCTATGGTTGAAAGTGCAGAGGTGGTAGAAGATCAAGCGGTTGAAAATGATATTAAAATCTTAGTTGATAAATATTTTGATTTGACAGGAACTTATAATATTGATATTTTAACCTCAAGAACCAAAGAAGATAAGAAAAAGGGTCAGCAGCTATTCGATCGAAAAAAAGAGATCATTGAGAAGTATGAAGATATTAAGGAAATTATAAAACCAGGCCAAACAGAAGGAAGCTATATTGTATTCACAACCTATAATATAAAGCTTAAGAAGGTAGAAACTCTGGTACCTGGAATGAGTGTGCTGATTGTAAGTAAGGATGATACCGGTGAACTTCTGATCAACAATACACCGAATGAAGATAGCGTAACAGAGTATATTAATCAAATTGCCTCAGAGGATGAGCTAAAGTCAATTATTGAAGAAGTAAACAAAAAGTTAGCAGCAGCTATCAAGGAGGATTCTTCCTTAAAGCAATTAGTAGAATATTTAAATGAATTATCATAATAAATGATAAATATTACCTATTGAAAGCCTATAGTGCTGTATCAAAAGAATAACGATTATTACTGATTTTAAGTAGCAGGGAAGGACCCTGCTACTTTTTTAGCATCCAAAGCTGCTAAATACTGGGATCTTGAAAGTGTTATAGTTCTATATGTTACTTTGTTGGAGCCTAGTACCGAAGTTTGACATAAAAGGGGATATTATGTAAAATGGTTTGTTATAGGGTTATCGATGTAGTTTCAAGGGTATTTCTATCAAGATGGAGATATAAAAAAACATTGGGTAATTCTTTACCTAAAAAACATACGAATGAGGGAGCTTTAGTTATGAAGACATCAAAAATCAAGGCAACACATTTCACGGTAGCATCTACGATATTAAAAACGGTTATTCTGATAGCACTTATTGTTATGTTGGCTCCGGCAAACACAGCCCGGGCGGATACCAATAAAATTAATGCTTCAACCTATATTATGGGTGTAAATGATGTTCTTGAAGTTACAACGGATTATATGACTTACAGAGACAGCATACAAATGTGGGATTGGGTGAAATTTACCTACAAGTCCTCTGATGAAAGTGTTGCTGTAATAAAGAATGGTGAAGTACGTTCAAAAAAGGTAGGTAAAGCTGTTATCTCACAATATATTAACGGCAAGCTAAAAAAGAAGTTTACAGTTAATGTTACACCGTTTAATTACTATTTTAATGGCAAGACCTTAACCGTGGCTGGCTACAATTCAAAATCAAAGTTACCGACAAAGCTTGTGATTCCTGACACGGTTGCTGGAATCAAGGTTACCGGAATAAGCAGTCATGCCTTTGAGAAGGCAAAAGTAGATATAGTGGTACTTGGGAGTAATATTACTTCGATAGGAGAATCAGCTTTTGAGGAATGTACTGCAACGAGGATTACGGTGAAGGGTTCTGCAACTATCGGCAAATATGCCTTTATTTCCTGCGAAAAGTTAACTAATCTGGATCTGCAGGGCAAGGTTACTTTAGAAGCAAATGCAATAGCTGGATGCAGCAAATTGAAATCCTTAATCTTTCAGACAGATGCCACAATTGGTTTTAATGGTTTGCATTATGCTGAAATTTCGGAGCTGACATTTAAAGGCAATACTTTAATAGAGGGCGAAGCGATTATCGAATGTGAAAAGCTGAAACGTATCACCTTTCAGGGAGATGCAACCCTAAAAAAGAATGCAATTGAAGATACTGTCGTAGAGGAGATAACCTTTTCAGGCAAGGCTAATTTGGGGGTAGAGGCAGTTTCTATGTGTGAGAGTCTCAAACAGATAACCTTCCAGGATGATGCAGTGCTTAATAAGAATGCAATTTCTCTTTCCGATTCGCTTAAGAGTATTACCTTTCAGGGGGAAGCAAAGCTGAAGTCAGAGGCTATTTCCTCCAGCGGTTTAGAGACGGTTATGTTTCTTAAGAAAAGTTACCTTGAAAAAGGTGCCTTCACAGACTGTTTTAATCTGAATACAATATCCTTTGAGTCTAATGTTGAAATGGAACAATATGCCTTTACAGATTGTGCATTGAAAGTGGATATTATTTGCGATGAAAGTAAAACAGTGCTACGTGGGAATCCGTTTTATTCAACCTTTGAAGCGGACACTGACGCCCTAATTCTCAAATTGGCATATCGCCATAATCAATCGATGTGGCTTTATTCTGAAAACACAAAGAAGATGTATGCTAAGGTAGTAGATTGCATGTCTCAGGTTACGGCCTCAGATTCTGATTTTACAAAATTGAAAAAGATTCATGATTGGATGGTGAATAACTTAGACTATGATTATACCTTCAGCAACTATAGTATCTCAGATACCTTAACTTATGGAACCTGTGTCTGCAATGGGTATTCCCTGACCTATCAAATGTTCGTGGATTTTATAGGTATTCCCACCGAGTTTATTATATCTGCGAAAATGGAGCATGGCTGGAATCAAGTATTCTTAGATGGAAATTGGTATAATGTTGATGTGACCTGGGATGATCCTACAGGCCATGGTCTCAGATATGATTATTTTCTTAAATCGGATGCAGCGATTCCTGATCATTACGGTCATGAAAGCATGGGCTGCACTTCTACCCTATATGATAATTATAAGTGAAATTAAAGGAGTAGATGGTTCTATGCTTATTGACACCAGGAGTGTTATGACCGTGAGAACTTACGATTTATAATAAAATAAAAAATGTGAAGGTGTTGAGATGCTAATCTTAGCACCTTTATTTATGTAAGATGAATTAGCGAGCTGATTCATCTTATAGTTTCTTAAGAGAGATATATAATAGATATTTAAAGAACTATAATGTGACTGCAAACGATAGATGATGATCCAGACAGTTGAGGTAAGCAATGCAGGATTCAATAGCTACCGAAACGTATTTTTGGTGTGGTACATATAGAAAGCTCTGAATCCAAACAGAAAACTATTGAATATTGAGCATTGGTAAGATATCATTTACATAAGAATAATAATGAAAACGATCAAGTAACATCCATCTTATTCATTTACAATTCTGCTACACTTTTTGAGAATTATATAAGATGTAAGAAATCACTTACGAGGCGATTACGCAATTGCCTAATTACTCTTTCAGTTGAAAGGAAGGAATATATATGACAATTAATCGAAGTAAGGTTGTTATTATCGGTGCAGGCCTAGTAGGTTCTTCTACAGCGTTTAGTTTAATAACGCAAGGTATCTGTGATGAGGTAATGATTATTGATATTAATAAAAACAAGGCACGCGGCGAGGTAATGGATCTATGCCACTGCGTAGAATATTTAAATCGTAACGTTAAGGTGTCGGAAGGTGAATATAAGGATTGTGGGGATGCAGATATTGTTGTAATTACCGCAGGAGCACCTCCAAAGTTTGGTCAGACCAGACTGGATACACTGGAACTGTCGGCTAATATTGCAAAATCTATCGTAGAACCGGTAATGGCCTCCGGTTTCCGTGGTCATTTTATTGTGGTATCAAATCCGGTGGATATTATCGCATATTATGTCTATAAATTATCCGGTCTTCCAAAGAATCAGGTCATTGGTACCGGTACCGCCATGGACTCTGCAAGATTAAAGCATTTTATTGGCGAGCTGATTGAGGTGGATCCAAGAAGTGTGCAGGGCTATACCATGGGAGAGCATGGTGACAGCCAGATGTGCCCTTGGTCTCATGTAACCGTCGGCGGTAAGCGCATTACGGATATCATCGAGGATAATGAGGAATATAAGAATGTGGATTTAGACGAGATCGTAAGACGTGTAACTAAGGTGGGCTTCGATATTCTGGAGGTTAAGGGAACTACCTGCTACGGCATCGCAACTGCGGTGGTCGGAATTATAAAAGCTGTTATGAATGACGAGAATAAGATTATTCCGGTTTCCACCTTGTTGGAGGGTGAATTCGGGGAATTCGACGTATTCTGTGGTGTACCTGCTATCTTAAATCGCAGCGGAGTACAGGATATCGTTGAGGTACATTTATTACCGGAAGAACTTCAGAAGTTCAAAGCATCTGTTTCCGTAATTAGGGATTATGTAAAAAAATTAAATGACCTGTAAAAGGGAGCAACAAAGGAGCTAATATGCTGATATACAGAGATAATATCATACTTGATAAGGAATTTCCTTTTGCGATTAATCAGGTTCAATTAAATAAGGCAGACAATTGCAGGGACTCGTTTCATTGGCATAATTATTGTGAAATATCCTATGTGGAGAGTGGCAGCGGAAGCTATTTTGTAAATGGTCGTCAGTATGAGATGAAGGAAGGGGATCTAATCATCTTTAACAATGTGGAACCCCATGGTTGGCTTGTTGAAAGTGAACAGATGATTATGACAGTAATGATCTTCGGGACAGAGCTGGTATCCAATCTGCATTATGATTATCTGAAGCCTTTTGTGGAACGAGGAAGTAATTTTAAGAATAAAATTGATAGGGAAGAGCTTCTTACATCCAACATTATAGACATGGTAAAGGAAATATACAATGAGAATTCCGAGCAAAATCAGGGACATCGACTTTTGATTCTGGCGGATATACTTCGGATTCTAACCCTCTTAATTCGTTTTTACCAGAAAGATCAGGAACAGGGGAAGGCAACAGAAACCCTAACGGATAAGAAGTATAATATGAAACGGCTGGAAGAGGCTTTTCAATACATTAATTCCCACTATACAGAAAAAATCACTCTAAAAGAGGTTGCTGAATCAGTGTTTATGAGTGAGAATTATTTTAGTTTTTATTTTAAGAAAATTACTGATACGAGCTTTATGGATTATGTTACCGGTTTGCGTTTGAAACGGGTGAGTGAGCTGATGAAGACTACGGACATGAGTATGTATGAAATTGCCATGGAATCCGGTTTTCATAATATGGCTAATTTTTATCGAATATATAAGAAGCATGTTGGAGCACTGCCAGCAAGAAGACGAGAATAATATTTTGTAATGTAAACTGGGGAAAGCAGTTATGCGTAGCTGCTTTCCCCATAAATATAAGGTGTCTAAATAATACCGTATTCGCTTAATATGCTATCAACTTTTACAGGAGCACCAGTGTGAAGGGAACGGCTCATAGCCTCCATAATTGCAATGGTATGAATTCCTTCCTTAAGATCCGGAAGAGGAGTTTTATCCGCCAACAGGGCTTTTGCAAAATAGTCGATATAGTTTTGATACTCTCCGGCATGATGTGTCTCGCCTTCAAAACGGAAATAGTAAGGGTGTTTTTCGTCATAACGATGTGTTTTATCTTCAAAGAAGTCCTCTGACTTTGCGTCAAGTGAGTAACATTTTTTTCCTTCTGGAAGGGAATCCTTTAGTGTTTTTTGATACATTACCAGTTGATTGTAGCCACCCCTTGATATTCCCTTGGTACCCCTTATGGTACACTCAATGGGGAATTCAATCTCTTTATTCAGGCAAGGAGTAGCATAGGCTCCTTCAACGGTGGCATATAAGCCGCTTTTATCCTTAAGCAGGAAGGTGAGAGTATCCTCTACATTTAATCCAAACTCCTTTGTGTTGGAGCTAACAACACCGTAGCCAAAGACTTCTTCAATGTTTTGAAGATACCAGGCAGCAAGATCAACTGCATGGATCATGAAATTGTACATCCAGGAAAAACCGGCCTTTTTACTCCAGGGACGATCTAAGAACCATCTGGAATCACTTTTATAATGGGTCTCCAGTGTTACAAGTTCACCAAGTGCACCGGATTCAAATAGGTTTCTCTGTTGCAGAACTGATTCAAAGAAGCGTGTACTTTGCCCAACAAACACTTTTTTTTCTGATTTTTGCTGGCATTCTAGCAAATCCTTTGCTTCCTCCAAGCCAAGTAGAACCGGTTTAGTACAGATTACATGTTTTCCAGCCATGAGTGCCTGTTTGATATGGGCAGCATGAAACTGATCCGGAGTGTAGATTCCAACGACATCTATTTCTTCATCTTTTAGTAGCTCTTCATAACTTGTAGTATAGCGGCTAAAATGGAATTCCTCGCATCTATGTTTGCAAAGCTCCTCATTCAAATCACAGATATTTCCGAGAGTATAATATTCACTGTTTAAAACAGCAGAAATAATACTTCTTCCTTCACCAAGTCCGATAACTCCTAATACAAATTTATTATCCTTCATAGAAATACCTCCTCTATTGTCAGATCGTCGTACAGAGGCTGATGTCTGCTGACGATTTGTTGTTGATATCTTATGAATTAAGGATAACAATTTTTCTTCCATATTTCTTCCGTTATCTTTTGATTTCCATATACTATTTTATGATATCGCTAGATTATTTTATAATTATAGTACGATAATCAAGGAGAACATTAGCTGAAATGCATCTAATTCAGAGGGAAAGAGTTTAGAATAACCCATAAATTAAAGTCACTGCATTATAGTATTAACTAAAAATGCAGTGAAAAGGGATGTAAATTAGAGGTTTGTGGGGTCATCGATTAGTGTTACAACTCTAAACCCGTGATCATGACCATCATTAAATGTGGTTGAAGATTCAAGATAATGAACGTGAGTTTTTCCAATAGGTATAGAAGTTGTAGTAATACCCTGAAATTCATGATAGTGATCCTTAAAAAAGTCGGTTTTAAATGAAACTTCATGGTAATGATCCGTACCATCATATGGGATCGCTTCACCAGTAACAGTAGCAAATCGATGACTATGAGGGTCTTGAAACTCAGCAGATTGAACAATCCCTAAAAGCTCATGTACATGAGCTTGTCGATTCGTATTATCCATAAGAGTTACCTCAACAAATGAATTTATAAATATTATGATAAGAACAAACTAAATATTCATTTAGCGAACTAGGAGAGATAACTGGTCTGCCTGTGTCGTAATCACGTATGATATTATTTTTTTCTGTCTCTGTAAATAGCCAGGCATGTGTTTATTACTACCAAAATCACTAAAATTATAAGTATTAGGTTAGTGATTCGTAGTTGAAAAGCTACTTGATCAATACTCGATGGAATGAAATTAATCATAAATCCTCCTTAAACGAATATAGTATTTCAGCTAATGAACTGATAGGGAAATTCTACCATAAAATAATATCAATTATCAACAGAAAAGGATGTAATAGAAGGGATAACGTTAAGAACGGCGCCAACAAATATGAATAAAGATTAGTTCATAAGGTATATGAAAACTGGATATTGATCGTTGATGTATTATTGGATAAAAGGTAGAGTCATCGTGAGGAGGATAAGAATGAAAAAACTGTTTTTATTTGCTTTTGTGATAGTTATGTTATTATTCATTTTGACTGGTTGCTCGAACAAGAAAGTGACTGAAGATAAAAATACTTACTTTTATCTCGGACAAAGTAATTCATGGTTAGTTACTTATTCTATAACAAAAGTGGAATCCACATATTATGATTCCCTTTTTATCCAGTATATTTTTGAAGATAACAGCCCTCGGAAAAAAATAGGACCTATAGAATATCAATTAAATGGCAATTCTATGAAAACTGAAAGTTTATATCCGCAAGATCTTCAAGGTGTCGGCTATTTTCATACAGGTAGTATAATGAATGCTGATGTCATCAAAATTACATTTGATAAAGAAATGGATTTATCTATTCATTGGCAAGATAATAAAGAGAGCATAAAGCTTAAAAGGCAGGATTAATTATATTTAGTGAATTAGGTACATTGAAAATTGAATATTGATAGCTGATCATATTAGAATAAAGAAGTGGAGTTAATATTTTGCTGTGATATAATATGATTATTGATTGGTTGTAGGGGGCTATTGTGAACTGTCCATTCAAGAGTTTATTTATAAAAACAGAAATGGAGTATTGTTTATGAAAAAGAAAATACCACTTGTAATTATCGGAGTATTGATAATAATTATCGGTGTAGGGGTAAGTTATTATATGAATCATTTTAGCAACACGGCAATATTAAATAATATTACAAATAGGAAAGGATATTCGCTGAATATCCACAAAGAACCAGTTGAAGTCGAATTATACATTAAGCCAGAATGGATACCTTTTGATTCAGATAAACCTAAGAATTTAAATATAAAGCTATGTGAGAAAAATAATACAGATATAATTTTAACTCAAGTATGGAATCGTGGAAGTGATATATACTTTTCCTTTGATACTTCATATCATTTGGATTACAAAAACGGTGAATTCTTATATAATGGGTTTTTTTATGAAGATGGAATGTTTCGTTCAAATAATAATATTAATGATTTTTTTGTATATAATTCGGAAAAAGAATCAATTTTTTTAGGGCAATTAGGCTTTGGTCCAAACTCTGCATTTTCTTTTGGAATAGACCCAGATGAATATAATAAAATAAGAAACGGATTTCATATAAAGTACTCTGGATTGATTTTATATTCTTATTCATTGAATTAGTAAAGCAGTTGGGTTCGGAATATTTTATACAATAACAATGTAATAACATTTAAAGAAATACAATATTTACAAATAATGACAATCGATATATACTTGTATTAATTTACATGATTCATATGAAAGGAGTAAATATATGAAAAGAAGAATGTTATTAGTTTTATGTACACTTGTATTCATAATAACCTTAATTCCTGCAAAGCAGGCTGATGCTGTAGGTACTATTCCAAAGGGTGCAAAAGAATTTAAAGGAAATTATTATTATGTATATAATGATGAAATGTCATGGGAAGCTGCTAAGGAAACTTGTGAATCATTGGGTGGTCATTTAGTAGTTATTACATCTGCTAGCGAGCAAGATTTTATAGAAAAATTGGATGGATTTAGTTATGGCAGTGGTTACTGGATGGGTGGGTACAGAAAATCAGACGAATGGTGTTGGGTAACGGGAGAAACTTGGAAGTTTAATAACTGGAGAGAAGGTTATCCTTCTAATAACTCATCATGGGATAGGTTGCTATACTATACTAGTTATGAAAAATGGATAAATACCTCTGATGAAAGTCGCAGTTATATATGTGAATGGGAAGCTGAAGATGTTGATACAAGACTGCCCGCAAAAGTGGTGTTATCTAGTGTTAAAAAAGCATCAAGTACGTCTGTAACAATAACGTGGAAAACAGTGAACGATGCTGAAGGCTATAGTATTTATATGAAAACCGGAGCTGAAGGTAAATATACGAAAATAGCTGATATCAAAGAAGGTGATATTACGACTTATATGAAAAATGATTTATCGAAAGGAAATACCTATTATTATAGGGTGAGAGCATATAAAACAATTTATGATGATAAATCTTATGGAGAATTATCAATATCTAAAAAAATAACTTTGAAGTAAATCTTATTCCATCTGATTTAATAGCAGCAACAGATTTTGAAACATCAATTTCGACTGCATTCATAATATAAATTCTCCTTTGTGTTTTTGTTATGATTGGTACAGCGCATCAATATCTATTCAGTTTCGTTATTTACACGGGAACGAATCCCAACTTGCCCAAACTCATCATACAAAAAAATAAGAATAGAGGCTAAAAACTCTACCCTTATATAGTACGAAAAATGAATTACCGACTATTGATATTTAGTTGGTACTTTTTTCATGAGCTAATCTGAAAATTATTAAAGACACAGGTATTTAAGTACATTGAAAACTAAATATTGCTAGTTGATAGATTGGAATAAAAAGGTAGATGCAATCTAATTGTATTGGTACAATATGAATATAGATTTGTAGAAGTTTAAATTATGAATAAAAACAGTATGGAGGTATTGAGATGAAAAAGTATGAGTATAAATGCATTTTCATAGCAGGCGGCGCAGAGAAAACATCAAGAATACTCAGCGTATACGGGCAGCAAGGTTGGGAGTTAGTATGTATATGGATGGCTTGGCATTATTTGAAAAGAGAGAGTGAAAATTAATAAACTTCGGATTTTTTGCTAGAATGAATTAAAAATTTAATTAGGAAAAGAGTGAACCTATCAACTATCAATATAAGGTTGATAGGTTGTTTGTTGGAATTTAGAAAGCTACCAGTAATGCTATCAAGACACATACAGCGGTTATTATTAAAACAACTTTAGTTCCTTCCTCCTTAGCTTTCTTGTCATATTTTTGAGGTACTAATTGACCACAATTTGGGCAATATTCCTTCCCATAATTCATTCGTTTACCGCAAAAAGAGCATATAGTCTTAACACGTATAGACATAAGTTACCTCCCATAGGTCGCAATATTTAGAAAGAGCGTATTAAATTCAGAAATAGGTATACAACCTATCAACGATTAATATAAGATTGATAGGTTTTTTATTGCACTAAACTGAAAGTTAGAAGAAAGCTATTAAGATAGCCAGTGAGAAGCATACCGCAAATATAATTAAGGATATTATAACACCTTCCTTAAATGCTTTAGTTTTTACCAATGAAGTATTAGGATAGCGATAACGGAATCGACGAATTTTAAACGACATAATTTTACCTTTCGTAGTAAAAGTGGCTAGAGTCAGTATAATTTAAGCTGGTGTTTCATTCAAGTCAGATAAGAAAATTAGTCTTTGATTGTTGTTAATCGTGCAATACATCCACATATGCTGAGAATAGAGAAACCTATTACAATAAAACTATAATTACGACCAATTCGAGATGTTGTCATTAATATGCCTATTATTAAACAAATGATAAAAGTAATTAAACGTTGCATAACCTGTTTTTTATCTAATTTACTAAAATCAAACATACCAGATCCATCCTTTTTTACGATAATATCTATAAACATATACCAATAAGTTACATTTATCAATACAAATTTTATGATAAATCAAAAGATATCGTTAATCAAGGAGGAAAATGGATGATGTGCATTGGGATGTACCCATATTAAATTAAATAAACGAGAATTTACCGCCAAACAAAATTGTGAGATAAATACAATCCTAATATAAATATTATTACGTTATATACAATTTTAAGATTTTAATATACTATCCTACGTTCGGAAATATAACCATTGATTATCTTAAAATAACCATTATACTATACATATAAGCTAAATTAAACACATGAAAATGTAAATAAATAGGGGGCAAAAATGTTAAAAGGTATACCGCAAATTTTATCACCGGAATTATTAAAAGTTTTATGTGAAATGGGACATAGTGATAGACTTATTATTGCTGATGGTAATTTTCCTGCAGAATCTATGGGGAAAAATGCAATTGTGATTCGCTGTGACGGCCATGGGGTTCCGGAAATTCTGGATGCAATTTTACGTCTGTTTCCACTGGACACCTATAAAGATCAGCCTGTTTCCTTGATGGAGGTAATGCCAGGAGATACGGTGGAAACACCAATCTGGGATGTATATCAGGAAATCGTCGGTAAATATGACACAAGAGGAGCAAAAGCGATCGGACAGATAGAACGATTTGCTTTCTATGAGGAAGCTAAGACAGCATATGCAATCATAGCAACCGGTGAAAAAGCACTTTATGCAAATATTATGCTTCAAAAAGGCGTAGTAGTGGAATAAGTTTCACAGAAATAAGCGGAATCAAACAAGGTGATTTAGATATCATGAAAGATAGGGCTGCTATAATTAGGTCGAAGGTAATAGAGCTGAATATGGCAGCCAAAAAAAATAAGAATTAGTATAGTCAAAAAACTTTATTGTTAAATTTGGATTGATATAGGAAATCAGTTAAAAGCTTTACGTTGAACCTTATAAAAAACATGTACTAGATTATGTGCAGGAATAGGAGTTAAGATGCTAGATGTTATAAAAAGACCGGATAACAGGATTCTTGAGGTGACTCGGATTAACGATGCACTGATTTTAAAGTCAGAAAATGCAATGCTGAAGCTGGAACCTAAAACATCGGAAATTATTCGTATCGTTTATACACAGAGAGAGAATTTTTCTGATGCAGAAAAGCCAGGAGTTATCTTTAACGATCGCTGCTCAGATTGGACTTATGAGGAAACGGAAGGTCAAATCAAGTTATCTACAAGTAAGCTGTATTTGATTATTGATCGGGCGAAAGCGTCCATACGTTATTATGACAGTAACAATAACCTTCTCTTGGCGGAACGTGAATGCGAAAGTAGGAATTTAGAAGATTTTGATTCTTACCGAACTGTTGTAGATGAGAATACGAAGATCGAACGAATCGTAACCCCAGATGGAATTAAGGAAGTAGTAAAAGATGCAGCAAAGGTGTTCGATCAGAAGCTGTATAAAACAAGATTGTATCTGGACTGGCAGGAGGATGAAGCTCTGTATGGTTTAGGTCAGCAGGAAGAAGGCTATTTGAATCTAAGGGGAACCACCCAGTATCTTCATCAGGCAAATTTAAAGATTGCTATACCGATGTTAGTCTCAAGCCTGGGATATGGAATTCTGGTAGATACCTATAGTCCGATGATTTTTAATGATACAAGATATGGTTCTTATCTATATACGGAGGCCGACTATGAGATGGATCACTATTTTATCTATGGTGGCTCATTGGATGGTGTCATCCGTGGATACCGTTTGTTAACAGGAAAAGCGACCATGCTTCCAAAATGGGCTTTTGGTTTTATGCAGTCCCAGGAGAGATATGAGACAGCCCAGGAGATTTGCGAGATCGTTCAGGAACATAGGGACAGGAAGATTGGACTTGACTGTATTGTTCTTGACTGGTGGTCCTGGGAAGGAGAACTATGGGGGCAGAAAACCTTTGACAGATCCCGTTTTGCTGATCCCAGCGATATGATGAGACAGTTACATGAGAACCATGCAAACCTTATGATATCTGTTTGGCCAAATATGAGTAAGGAAAGCGACAATTATAAGGAATTTGCAGAACATAAGTTATTACTGCAAGCCAGCAGTATTTATGATCCTTATCGGGAGGAAGGCAGAAAGCTATATTGGAAGCAGGCAAAGGAAGGCTTATTTAGCCATGGATTGGATGCCTGGTGGTGTGATTCCAGTGAACCATTTACACCGGAATGGAATCATATTGGTAAACCGGAGCCAACCACAATGTATCAGGAATTTTACGATACCTGCAGTCAGTATATCCCGGCGCAGTTAACTAATTCCTATGGTCTTTATCATGCAAGAGCTATTTATGAAGGTCAGAGAGAGACAACGCAGGAGAAGAGAGTAGTTAACTTAACCCGAAACGGATATACAGGACAGCAGCGCTATGGTGCAATACTCTGGTCCGGCGATATTGCAGCAAGCTGGAATACACTAAAGAAACAGATTGTAGCAGGCTTGAATTTCTGCGCTAGCGGTATCCCTTATTGGACCTTAGATATTGGAGCCTTCTTTGTGAAAAAAGGTGTGCAATGGTTTTGGAATGGTGAATATGAGAAGGGCTATGAAGATCCTGCTTACGGCGAACTATTTACCCGATGGTTCCAATTTGGATGTTTTCTTCCGATCTTTAGAAGCCATGGTACGGATTTTAGAAGAGAGATGTGGAAGTTTGAAGCGGCAGGGGAGATGTTCTATGAGTCTCTAATTAAGACAAACCAGCTTCGTTATCAACTGATGCCATACATATATTCAACTGCAGCAAAGGTTTGGAAGGATGATGCAACTATGCTTCGGATGCTTGCCTTTGACTATGCCAATGATAAGAAAGCTAGAACGATTGAAGATCAATACTTGTTCGGAGATAGCTTAATGGTTTGCCCGGTAACAAAGCCGATGTATTATGGAAAAGATGCTCTTCCTTTGGATGATGCAAAAGCAAGAGAAGTATATCTGCCGGAAGGAAACGGTTGGTATGACTATTGGACGAACCAGTATTACGAGGGTGGACAGAAAATTCAGGCAGATGCTCCAATTGATAAAATTCCTCTCTATGTAAAGGAAGGAAGTATATTACCGACCACACAGGCAATGCTGTATGTGGATGAGGTGCCAGAGGCACCAATTGTACTTAAAGTGTATTGCGGTAAGGATGCAGCATTTGAAATCTACGAGGATGCAGGAAATAACTATGGTTATGAGCAGGGCGAATATGCTGTAACAAGTTTAAAATGGGTGGATCAGGAACAGAACTTAGTGATTGAAGATCCACGCGGTAGTTTTCCTGGTATGATTCAACGTAGGTATGAAATCTTAAAAGTAACAAAATAATACCAGAGCTGAATTTTATAAAATGACCTAGGATTTAGAAGCATTTAAAATAGCCATGGGGTTCATAGTCTTAAGATATGGATTTAGTATTTAAAGTTTAGAATGTGGCTATTTTTAGTTAATGAAATATAAGCTAATAATGGTATTTAATTAAGCTGGCTGTTGGAATTGTTTAAATTGGTTAAATACCTATGGAAGAGCCGGCAGGTAATAATTTAGTTGTAAAGTAACAGAGATTAATCAAGGAGGTAGCAAGAAATGTTATACAAAAAGAATTGGGAAGAAACAAAACAGAAATGGGAGAGCTATTGGAAGAGACAGAATACAGGCAGACCTTTAATGTGCGTCTGGGCTTTGAAGGAAGAGGCACGTGACCTTGCCCGTGAAGAAGAGTTAAAGCCAAAGAGCATGTTCGATAAATATCAGGATGCAGAAAGAATGGTAGAGCGCTTCCGTTATTTCTGTGAGACTCATGAATTCATGGGAGAAAGCTTCCCGAATATAAGCTTAGACTTTGGACCTGGATCCATGGCAGGATATTTAGGCAGTGAGATTGTCTTTAATGAGGATACCGTATGGTTTGAAGAGTGTGTTGAGGACTGGTTGGATTATAAAGACCTGGAATTTGATCCTGACAACAAATGGTTTAAGCAACATGTGGAACTGTTCAAAAGGGTAAAAGAACTGGCAGGAGATGACTTCTTAATCGGTATCCCTGATATTATGGAGAATATTGATGTTCTAGCTTCTATGAGAGGTGCACAGAATACAATCTTTGATATGATTGACGAACCAGAGGAAATTACTCGCCGTATTGAACAGGTTACTAATTTATATCAGAAATATTATGATACCTTCTATGATATCGTAAAGGATGAGAACGGAGCTAGCTGCTATACGGTATTCCAAATCTGGGGACCTGGTAAAACTGTAAAGCTGCAATGCGATTTCTCAGCCATGATGTCACCGGATAACTTCCATGAGTTTATTAAGGAATCCTTAATCAAACAGGCAAAGGGACTGGATCATATCATTTACCATTTGGATGGTCCTGATGCAATCAAGCACATGGATGCCTTGATGGAAGTAGAAGCAATCGATGCACTTCAGTGGACTAGTGGTGATCATGGCCCAGACGGTACCATTGAAGAATGGTATCAGATCTATGATAAGGCAGTGGCAGCAGGAAAAGGCCTCTGGGTAAAGGTATACACCGGAGAGGTTGAAGAATGGATTGAACGTCTTGATAAGCTTATCGCAAGATATGGAACCAATGCACTGTTCTTATATTTTAATCCAATGTCAATGGAACAGGCAACGAAATTGATGGATTATGCCGAGAAAAATTGGTGTGATATTGAAGGAAGCTATGTAAGAGAATTAAAAGAAAAGGGTATTTTAAAATAAAATCATCGGCACATGAATTTACTTATATATAAATTAAAGTATATAAAAAGAAGATATTATTAAAAACCTAAGGGGCTGTATGTGCAGCCCCTAAAACTTTGTTTTATTATAGAACCGGGTTTTGATTGGAGCTAAGTGTTATTAAGAAAGATTGATCAAGTGTTAAATAAAGCCTTAAAAAGCTGCACCGAATAATCGATACAGCTTTGAAAATAGGTAAGGGCTATTCACTTAATTGTTTCTTAGTAGAATCTCTGCAATCGCAGGAGCAACAAGATGATAGGTTCTCGCGTCATCATCTTTTACAAAGTTTACGATAACGTTAGTCTTTGAGCCGTAGCTTGTAAAGGTGAGAATATAACCATCCTTCATAGTCACTTTCAGGACATTTCCAGCAATCATTTTAACATAGGGATTTGGATCAATAATCGATTCTGTAAATGATGCCATAATCGCTTTGCTGTCTGAACCAGTAATATCTTTAATCTTTACGTTATCCAGGCTATATAATTCCATTTTTGATACTGTAGTCGAATCCATAGTCACCCACTTTTCCTTATCGGAAGGATTAACATGTATGATATCACCAATAACAGTTTTTACTGTATCTGATTTAAACCTGATTAGTGTAGATGGATAAGTAATCATCATCATAACTCTGACATTGTCTGCGGGAGGGTTTACTCTTGCACTTATTGATACAGTATCGACAGAGCTATAAAATACGTTATCAATTTGTATCGTATATCCCCCAGTTGGTTTCTCGCCTGCGCCGATGAGTACATAAACATATTCGCCGTCCCTTTTATAGCTAATTCCTGGTTTCATATTATTCTCATTATACCAGGTCATCAAGCTTTCATTTCCTTTGACAAAATCAGAAGGAAGCTTTTCATAAACAACTTCACTAGGTATGGTATCAACAATTATTTCTGACACTGTGCCCTTAACGGTTTTCAAATTTTTGTGACCTGTAATTTTAATGAGAGCGCTTGGATATGTTTCAACTTGTGTAACCATCATATCAGGTGCAGGTTTTTTAACATACCCAGTTACATATGCGGATGTTTTAGAAGCATATGAAATTTTATTGATGGTAACAGTATAACCGCCGGTAGGTTTTTTGCCGGCACCTATGAGCACATACATGGTGTCTTTATATTTAAAATAGTTGACACCTGCTTTCTGATAATTCTTGCTGTACCATTTACTTACCTCTTTGATATTTGAAATATCATCTTTTGTGATTACAGTATAAGGGATCTCTTTTGATAAATCACAATCCGACAAAGGATTACTTGAAATTATTAAGACACGCTTTTCGCTATTCCAAGTAACCGACATACCCATACTACCGAAGAATTCAATCGCTGGAACTACAATTTTGTTCTTAATCCTCACGATTGGAGTGCTTAATTTTACTACTTGAGGAATGCCTGAAAAGTCAGCATCTCTATGAATATAAAACTCATTTTTTCCTACCGTTATTTCAATTCGCATTAGATCAAGATTAACCCAAGCTGTTTTACTTTTCTTATTCCAGGTAACTTTAGCACCTAAAGACTGCGCTGTTTGCTGTAAAGGTACCATAACATCGTTACCTTTTATATAAGGCTTAACATTAGACTGCACTGTTTTATTATTTACAGTTACTTTAATATTGGATTTTGCACTACTGGCAAATGCGGTCGTGCTTGTTAGTAAGGTGAATACGAAAACCATAATAATGAATGAATAAAATTTCTTCATATCAAATGCCTCCTTTTTATAAATAATATTTTGTTTCTACACGTTAGACGAAAATTAATAACAGATAGTTCCTTAATTTCAGGAATTTTCCTAGAAAGAAAAGACAAAAAATAGAGCTATCTTGAAAACTTAGTTCGTCATATGCTTTCAAGATAGCTCTATTAACTTATTTTATTACACTCTGTCCTTATATTCCAACGGGCTTAACCCCGTCTGTTTTTTAAATATTCGGCTAAAATAGCCTTGGTCACAATACCCGATGCTCTCCCCGATTTGACGGATGGTCAATTCCGGGTGATGGGATAAGAGATACTGAGCTCTTTGAATACGCAAGGAGATCAGATATTTGGATGGGCTACAATTATAACAGGCATAAAATATCTTAGTTAGATAACCAGGGCTATAATTCATATTATTTGCAATCAGGTTAAAGTTCACATCCTGATTAAAATTCTGAATTAGATAATCCTTTAAAAGTGAAGCAATCTGCGTAGGAGTATTGTGGGCTGTTGAGGAATTAAAAATATCGTTAAAGGAGCTCTGTTGAAGCTCATATTTATTTTTAAGTTTTATTAATGCATCCTTTAGCTCATCGGGATCTATGGGTTTTAGCAGATATTCACTGACCTGCAGGTGAATTGCGCTTTTCGCATATTCAAAATCGGAATAACCACTGGTAATTATAAAATTCATGGCAGGGTATTTTTCTCTGACTTTTTGAAGTAAAGTAATACCGTCCATCTCAGGCATTCGAATATCAGTAATAACGAGGTCTGGTGAAAGCTCTTTCACCAGCTCATATGCTTGTAAACCAGTCTGCGCCTCACCAATTACCTTGAAATTCACATTCATGTTTTCAATTTTCTTTACCAGACCATGAAGCAATAATTCCTCATCCTCTGCTACAATAGCGGTATATTTCATAGTTCTTCTTTCTCCTCTCTAGGTAATGATATTCTCTGACCGATGGACATCACTCCGTGACCTTCTGCTGTATTACCATAGTTGAATATCATCGTATCCTGACAGAATATCTTCCAACGTAAATATACGTTAATGATGCCAAGTCCGTTAATCCGCATTTCCGGCATGCCTGGATTATTATTCACATCTTTGATTCGACTGGCAATTGTTTCTATCGCCTCATCGGTAAAGCCGGTACCGGAATCAATAACATCAATTTGCCAATAGGTATCGTACACTCGTCCAACAATAGAGATACTCCAAGGGGGTGCACAGCTGGTGCCGTATTTGAGTGCATTTTCAACGAGGGGTTGAATGATTAGCTTGGGTACTGCTAAGTCAAGGAGAATATCGTCAACATCAATGGAATAGCTCAAACTGGATTGATATCTTACCTTCATACAGTAGAGATATTTCTGGAGATAATCAATCTCCGAACGAATGCTGACATTTGGCTGATTCGTATCTGTAATATAGCGCATCATGTTGGAGAGATTACGGCAGACCATAATTACTTCCTTTGATTGGTCATTCTCTGCAAGGAGAATAATACTATACAGAGTATTATAATAAAAATGAGGATTTACCTGTGACTGTAGTGCCAAGGTTCGGGATTTTAATTCCTGCTGTCTGGAATCAATTAATTCATTCATGGAAACCTTAAGCTTTTCACTCATATGCTGGAAAGCTGTATATAATTCATGAAGCTCGATATAGGGCATGGGATAATCGGTAGTATGTTCCTTACCCAAAGTTTCGATCTCAATTCGCTGGACAATTTGCTTCAGGTGTGTGACGGGTTTTGTCAGGCTTCTTGATAAACAATAGGAAACGACCAGTGAGGCAAGCAGTAATCCGAGCGTAAACAAAAGTAAAATATTGAGTAAACGGTTAACAGGCTTTAATATATAGCTCTCCGGTTGTACAGTAACATACGTCCAATCGGTATAAGCCGAATGACTAAAGGCAAGATATTCCTTCTGACCGGTGATTTCATTGATAATATCAGTGGTTCCGGCATTTTTGCTGGTAAATGAGGAATAATCAAATATGGCATCTTTTTCCTCATCGGATAAATTATAAGGATAGATTAAGGAACCGTCCGAAGCATAGATGTAGATACTGGCGGGATCCTCTGTTGTTTTATTATAATGATTAAAGGATTTAAATATGGTTTTACAGCGTTTCACGGTTTCAACAGCTCCGACTACTGTGCTAAATTGATTTTCAAAGGTTCGGTAAACGGAGATGTAGTAATCTGAATATTTATAGGAAGTAGATAGGGCAGAGGAATAATAAGCGTTGCTAATTAATTTTTTTCCGTCCAAAGCCATTACCTGGTTCCACCAAGGGAGGGTAGCGATATCTATCTTTTCTATTTGATTGGTATTGTTTTTTATGCCGACCTTTAAAATATTACCGCTCAAATCATATAGATACATCTGGTCTACTTTAATATCAGCACCATTAATAGTCACAAAAAGGCTTGCCAGACTTTTAAGCGAATTTCTGGAAGTATCCAAATGAAAGGAAGAATCCAGCTTTTCTTTTACCAAACTACTATAGTTGATATTAATGGAGACTGCGTCCATATCTGCTATAACAGAATCAATCTGATCCTCAAAGGAGCTGTTAAGAGTGAAGAGAGAATCCAAGCCTCTGGTAATCAGTTGGTCAGAAATGTTCTTATAAAAAAATATGCTAAAAAATAATAGAATAAGTACAACGAGTACAAAATATGCAAAAAAGAACTTTGTTTGAAGTTTATGATATCTCATATGTCAAGAATACACCTTTCGCGGGGATATTGACATTATAACATTTGAACAATAAAAGTACAAATGAATATATCCAAATGTAAAGATAGTCCAAAAAGTTAATGAAAAAGTGCATAGCTGTCCTAAGGGCCATTTGATATAATTCACTATGTAAACAAAATGTCTTTGAAAAATAAGACAAAATATAAGGGAGGGTTATTAATGTTTAAGAAAATTGCGGCTTTAGTTTTATGCGTAAGTATGTCAACATTTCTTTTTGTGGGTTGCGGCAAAGGTAACGATGTATCTACCGGTACAGAAAACCAGCCAGATACTTCACAGGAAACAGAAGTAACAGAAGCACCTGAGTCAGAGACTCCGGATTTTGCGGGACAGGAGCTCAGTATTTTAGTATCTGCTGGATGGATGGACAACAGATATGATGCAACAATTGCAAGATTTGAAGAGGAATATGGGGTTACAGTAGATTTACAGACAATTCCTGCAGATCAGTATTCAGACATTTTAAAGTCAAAATTATCAACAGATACCTTAACAGATATCTTTTGGATTCAGTCAGATCCATTTGCGATTGGATCACAGATTGTTGATCCAGACAAATATTGCCTTGATTTTACAGGTGCAGATTGGGCAACCGTAATGCCAACAGCAAGATTGGCATCCTGTTCTTATAATGGCAAATTATACGGTTTACAATTATGGCATAATTCTCCAGAGTATGTCATGCTGTATAACAAGTCTTTATTTGATGAAAATGGCTGGACAATTCCTGCTACATATGCAGAGTTTAAAGATTTATGCGCTAAAATTGCAGAAAAGGGTGTCACACCTTGGTTCATTCCAGGTGCTGACGGATGGCAGCATCAGTTGTCCTTCTTCCAAATCGGTGGGGTTTATGAAGAAGCAACTCCTGGTTTATATGATGGTTTAAATAACAATACAGCAAAATTTGCAGATAATGCAAAGATGCTTGAAGTACTGGAGCAATTTAAAGAATTAGCTGACTTAGGCTATTTTGGTGAAGACTGGATTGGTACTGACAGTACAAATATGGCGAATGATTTTGGCGATAGAAATATTGCTATGGCTATGGCTAACTCCAGTTATATTAAACAGATCCAGGAAGAAACAGGAACTGCGGATGAATTTGGTTTATTCCTTCTTCCTCTAGGTGATAATACCTACTTCCCTACAAATCCAGGCGGCCCTACCATGTTTGGTAGTGCATCCAGTGAGCATCCTGATTTAGTTAAGGCATTCTTCTCCTTTGTTACAACAACAGAGAGTATGCAAGAAATTCTTGACAATTCACCTCAATATACCAATCTGGATGTAATTGATGCAAATGTACAGCAGCATTGGTTACCTGAAGAAGAAGCATTTATGTCAACAATTCCGGCAGAAAAGATGGAGATTGGTGTTCTTCAGACAGCAACAAAGTATACAAATAACTATTGGATGAATTTTGGTGCTGATATGGTATCCTTCTGCTTAGGAGAAATTGAAGCAAATGATGTTCTTAAGAATATGGATGCAAACAGAGCTGAGGCAGCGAAAGCATCCGGAGATCCTGCTTGGGGCAATTAACAAAGTGAACTGACTAGTTGGTGCAGAGGCCTAATAGCCTCTGCGCTATCTTTAGAAAGTGATAAATATATAAGTGTGAAATAGGGCGCATAGCAAAGAGTGCAGCGATACTCACAGAGATTGAACTATTACTTCTGACTATTCACATTGGTTATAAGCGACAGCAGAATGGAGGTATATTGTGAATAAAAAAAGAATTTACCCACAATGGTTTTTGGTAATTCCTTTAATAGCATATGTGATTTTCTTCTTGATACCAAGCTTACTGGGTGCTTTTTATTCCTTTACGGATTGGAGCGCATATAGCGCCAATACGGGAGTTAAATTCGTTGGATTACAAAATTACATAGATATTTTTACATCAAATAAGAATTATGTATCCGGAATTACGAACACGTTAGTATTTACGGTAGTATCAAATATTATAAAATTGATTCCGGCTTTATTTTTAGCTATTTTATTGCAGGAAGGCGTGAAGGGAAAGGGCATTTACAGAACACTTCTTTACTTACCATCCATTCTTCCATTTGTAATTATCGGTTTAGTTTTCAAATCAATCTTAAATTACAACACAGGTTTACTGAATATGGGACTTGAGGCACTGCAGCTTGGATTTTTAAAGCAGAAATGGTTGTCAGATTTAGATTTTGTATGGAAATCAATTTTCGGCGTGGATGCATGGAGAGGTATCGGTTATGTTATGACCATTTTCCTTGCCGGTTTAAATACAATACCAGAATCCTATTATGAAGCAGCTCAGATAGATGGTGCAGGTTTCTGGAGCAGATTAAAGCACATCACCCTGCCAATGCTATCCGGCGCTATCATGATTAACTTTGTTTTTGGTATCACTTATGGTTTAAAGGTATTTGATATCATCTATGTATTAACCAATGGTGGACCAGGACATGCGACAGAGGTTATTACCACCTATTCCTATCAGCTCTACTCTAATGGACAGTACGGTATGTCAACAGCCTTGAATACAATTTTATTGTTGATTACTTTAGTGATTGGCGTGATTGTTGTAAGAGTGATGGGTAAGAAGGAGGTACAGCAATGATAAAAAAGCTTGTAATTAAAGTAGTAAAACAGCTCATTTGTCTGTTTCTCAGTGTGATCGTTATTCTTCCATTTTATATGGTACTGATTAATTCCTTTAAGTCAAAGGGTGAAGCTGCCAGAATGAAGCTTTCCCTTCCTACAGAGTGGTTCTTTAGCAACTATACAGAGGTAATTGAGAAGGGAAGATTAGTAAGAGGTTTTTTTAACAGTTTATTTTATGCTGGTTTTTCCACGACGATTGCAGTGGTAGCCTGTGCAATGGCGGCCTTTGTCATCTGCAGAAATCGTACAAAACTTAATAATTTCTTATATTATTTCATTCTCTGCGGATTGTTTTTCCCGGTAAACTTTGTTACTTTAATCAAAGTTTTGAATGTATTTCATTTAACCAACAGCAGAATGGGTATATTAATTGTATTCATAAGCTCCATGATACCATTCTGTGTCTTCACAATACGTAACTTTATTCTCTCAGTTCCAGTGGAACTAGATGAAGCAGCGGTAATCGATGGTGCAGGACCATTAAGACTGTTCTTTATCATTATCGCTCCTTTATTAAAACCGACGCTTGTAACTTGCTTCATTCTGCAGTTCATGGGAGTATGGAATGACTTCTTGACACCACTGTATTTATCCAGTGACAGTAAGCTGTTCCCTATGACGATGTCAGTGTATCAGTTCTTTGGAAAGAATAAGAATTATTGGAATTACATATATGCAGATATTATCCTGACTTGTATTCCTGTTATTATTGTATATCTGCTTGGACAGAGATATATTGTAGGTGGTTTAACCTCCGGCTCGGTAAAAGAATAATCAAAATGGCAGGGGTGTGAGACAGGAGCGTGACAGGGTGACAGGGTGACAGGGTGACAGGGGGACGGGGTTGTTGTCACAGATTGTGACAACAACCCCGTCCCCCTGTCACCCTGTCACCCTGTCACTTCCCCGTCACTCCCTTGTCACCCAAAAGAAAGGGATGAGGTTATGAAGTTAATGAAGAATCAGCCAGCTGCCAGGTGGGGAGAAGCATATCCGATTGGCAATGGTCACATGGGTGCTATGGTTTATGGCAGCTTACCGGATAACAAGATTGAACTGTCGGAAAATACTTTTTTCAGCGGAGAAAAAAGTGACAGTGATAACAGAAGCGGTGCGAATCAAGCATTTTATAGAATGAGAGATCTTGCCTCAAGGGGCGAATTTGATAAGGTACATAAAGAAGCAGAAGATTTTATTGGTATTCGCAATAACTATGGAACCAATCTTCCGGTAGGGCATCTGTTGGTGGATTATGGATTCTGCCCGAAAGAAGTTATTGGATATGAGAGAAGTCTTGATATTAGAAATGGAAAGGTGACCACTTCCTTTCAAAAGGATGGTTATAAGTATCAGGAAGAGATTTTTCTATCCCATCCGGACCAAATCTTAATGGATCATATCAAACTTGGTGGAAAAGGTGAGATTAAAATCTCTTTTCAACCGTCTAACGAATATGGGAATGTGCATTATGAGAATACCACACTGAGCTTTACCTGCCATGCTTATGAGACATTGCACTGTGATAGTCTATGCGGAGTTATGGCAGTGGGTCATGCTGCCGTTGTAACCGATGGAAACTGTAGGGTAGATGATAATGGCATTATTATTAAAGAAGCTACTGATATTAAGCTATACTTGAGATTCGTAACAGATTTTAAAAGAACTCAGGCAAGTGATAAAAAACAAATACTCCAGGAAGTAATAAGTCATGTGCAGGGATGCATTGAGAAGGATTATTCCAGATTAAAGCAAAGACACCAAAGGGATATTAGAAAATACATGGATAGGATAAGCTTACAGCTGAGCGGAAGTGATGAGTATGTGAATCAAATCCCCGTCCTGTTCCAGTATGGGCGTTATCTCCTCTTATCCAGCTCAAGGGAGGATTCCAAACTTCCGGCACACCTGCAAGGAATTTGGAATGACAATGTGGCTTGCCGGATTGGCTGGACCTGTGATATGCATTTGGATATCAATACTCAGATGAATTATTGGCCTTGTGAAGCTGTTAATCTAAGTGAAACCTCAAAGCCTTTATTTCAGTGGATTAAGAGCGATCTAATGCCTTCTGGAACAATAACTGCCAGAGAATCCTATGGACTAAGCGGTTGGGTCGGGGAATTGGTCTCCAATGCCTGGGGATTTGCAGCACCTTATTGGGCATCCCCGATTGCACCCTGCCCAACCGGTGGAGTCTGGGTAATGATGCAGATGTGGGAGCATTTCCTCTATAGCAGGGATCTTAAGTTTTTAAAGGGAGAATTCTTACCGATACTTGAATCTGCTGTGGAATTCTTTGAACAGTACCTGTTCCTGGATCAGTCCACTGGTTATTATACCTGCGGCCCATCCATATCACCGGAGAATAGTTTCCTTTATCAGGGCAAATCCTATCAAATTAGTAATGGTTGTACCTATGAGATTTTAATGATTCGAGAATTATTTCTCGTATACCAGGAAAGCTGTAACTTGTTAGGTCTCAAGCATGAACTTTACCGGCGGGTCTGTGAAAAGACGGAGCTAATACAACCCTACCGTATCACCGCCCAGGGTACTATCGCAGAGTGGAATCATGACCTTGAAGAAGCAGATCCGCAACATAGGCATACCAGTCATCTCTTAGGTTTATATCCTTTTACACAGATTAACCCGGAGGATACCCCAGAGCTTTGTGAGGCTGTAGAAAAGACATTGCAGGCGAAGCTAAATCCGATCCAGAATTGGGAGGATACAGGCTGGGCAAGGTCAATGCTGATGCTCTATGAGGCCAGACTCCTCCACGGCGACGAGGCTTATGGACATATGAAGAACATGTTAACGAATTTATTGGAGCCAAATCATATGGTGTACCATCCACCGACCAGAGGAGCAGGAGCCTTTGACCATGTCTATGAATTAGATGGTAATACAGGACTAACCACCTGTATCGCCGAGGTATTATTGCAAAGTCAAAACGGTGTCATTAGACTTTTGCCAGCTCTTCCTGGACAGTGGAAGAACGGTGAGGTGAAAGGTCTTCGTGCCAGAGGCAATATAACGGTTGATATGAAATGGGAATATGGAAAGTTAATATATGCAAGATTAACCAGTAAAAAAAATGTAACCTGTATGGTGGAATATTCAGGAAAACGCTGGGAAATAGGCTTAAATAAGGGGCAACCTCATCTGTTAGAGATTTAAGCAAGCTCTGAAACAGAAGAAAACGTTACAGCAAAATTCTTTGATGATATGCAGTTAACAGGGGTTTTTTAACAACAATTAATAAATAGGAGATCTCTTATACTACCAAACTGGTAGTGTAAGAGATTTTTGTTTAGAGCAAACTCAGTAAGTGCATTCATTCACAGCATCAGATGAAGATACCAATTTGAATGTAAATCATTACCGATTGATATGCGAGTGAAACATGTTACAATAAATTAGTATGACAATTGATACTATTTCGCATTCGCGTTCAAAGTAAGAATTGAACCACAGGCGAATATCCAAGAGATGTAGAGGAAAGGAACAGGGATATGAAAGGAAAAGTTCTCCTGGTAATATTATTCACTATTACTCTACTCACGATAATGAAGACCGGATCAACAAATGCATATGTTGGTAGTGTTTTCCAATATACGAATGAAGATCAAATGATTACCTATAAAGTACTCAGTGAACCAACAGTAACAGAGAATGGTAGAGCACAAATCATATATTCGGAACAAGTAAATAAAAAATTATCAGGAGAGGTAGTGATACCCTCCACTGTTACAAATAGCAACATGATATACAATGTTGTGGAAGTGAGCGCGAATGCATTTCGTTCTGCAACAGAAATGACAAGGCTTACATTGCCTGAGACCGTTACGGTGATTGGTGAAGATGCATTTGTAAACTGTACCAGCCTCACGACCGTGAATATACCGGGAAAGGTGACCCGTATGGAAGCCGGTACGTTTAATGGCTGTAGTAGCTTAACCAGTATGTATTTACCAAATGGGATTACTTATATTGGAGATAGAGCATTTTATGATTGCAGTAATCTAATCAGTATGAATTTACCTGATAAATTAACTAGCATCGGTGTCAATGCCTTTAGTAATTGTGCGAAGCTGACAGGCATTGCAATGCCCCAGGGAGTGACCTCCATTGGGACGGGTGCATTTTCGGGATGCAGCAGTATTACAAGCATCAGTATACCGGAAGGAGTAACCACAATTGAAAATGCAGTATTTCGAGATTGTATTAATTTGACCTTTATTAGCTTGCCGGAGACTATTACTAAAATTGGAAGTTCAGCCTTCTATAATTGCAGCAACTTGAAGAATATACATATCCCAGATGCTGTAAAAACAATTGGTGCCAATGCGTTTTATGACTGTAAAAGCTTAACTAGTATTAAGATACCCTACTATGTTACCAGTATTGGAGAATTTACCTTCTTTGGCTGCACTAATCTCTCAAGCATTCGAATTCAGGAGAATGTAAATTCAATTGGAGATTTTGCATTCTACAATTGTAAAAGCTTGATCAGTGTTAACCTTCCGGACGAACTGACTTCTATAGGGAACTTATCCTTCTATGGCTGTGAAAATTTACGTCCTCTTCGAATCCCCAGCGGTGTTAATAGTATTGGAGTTGGAGAATTTCCTTATACCGGGGTAACAGTATATAAAAATTCCTTTGCAGAAGACTATTTTGCAAAGAACTATCCGCTGCATTACCAAATTGTAACGCTTCCACTGGAGGAAATGAGCTTTGCAGAAGATATTATAAATATTAAGGTGAATGAGAGTGTTTCTCTAAAGCCATTCTTTTACCCGGAACACTCCTCAGATATCACTGGATCCATAACCTGGAGCAGTTCTAATCCATCAGTGATTACAGTAGATTCTAAAGGCAATGTGACAGGTGTTGGAGCGGGAGAAGCAGATATCACTGCAGTAATGGGAAAATATTCAGCTTCCAGCCATATTATCGTTGGAGGAACAACAGTTAACCCTACATCAATAGCCTTTACTAACAATGATGTGTCCTTGAATAAGGGGGAGTCTGCTAAGCTTTCCTTGAATTTCACACCTGCAAATGTAACAAATAAAGCTATAACCTGGAAAAGTTCCAATCAATCCATTGTTACCGTTGAGCAAGGACGTATCTATGCAAAAGGAAACGGATCAGCAATCATAACTGCCACCTCCGGGTCAATAACTGCGGTTTGTAAAGTTACTGTGAGCAATCCATTAAAAGGAATATTCTCTGATTATGATAAGATAATTATTAATAAGGGTGAGAGTAAGAAAATTGCGGTTTCCCTGGATCCCATGGATACAACGGATGATAAGACAATTTATTTTATAAGTTCCGATGAAAGTATTTTAAAGGTTGCAAACGGGGTTATCACTGCAGTTAAACCAGGTAAAGCTACGATCACTGCAATGGTTGGAAGGTATTCGGATACTATTTCGGTGATTGTACAAAATCCAACCACCTCCATAGAATTATCACCGCAAGAGCTTTCGTTAATAGTGGGTCAGACACAGAAGCTTCAATTTACGATCTTACCCTATGATGCTACGGATGAAGTTATAATAACGTCCTCAGATGAATCCGTTGTAACTAGTTCCAATGGAACTATAACAGCACTAAAAAGGGGTAAGGCAACCCTTACTGTTAAAAGCGGTGCCTATTCTGCTTCCTGTATCGTAAATGTTGCATCCGATATTAATAGTATTTCCTTGAATTATAAGAGCTTAGTGCTATATCTTGGCAAGAGCCAGGGGCTTACCGTAAACTTTAATCCGATCAATGCAATGGATGATCGGACGGTTATCTGGGAAAGCAGCAACAAATCTGTTATCACAGTTGATGCAAAGGGAAAGATTAAGACAATAAATACAGGAACAGCGACCGTCACTGCCACCGCCGGAGATGGGAAGAAGGCTGTATGTACTGTTGTTGTTAAGCTTTCAGTGCCAGGTTCCATAAGAACTGCGTCAGGTGGATATAATAATGTTAAGATTACCTGGGGAGCGATTAGTGGTGCCTCTGGTTATGAAATATATAGAGCAAGTTCGAAGACCGGAAAGTATACAAAGGTCAAGACTACCACTGCAAAAACATTTACGAATACAGGCTTAACGACAGGAAGTACTTATTATTATAAGATTAGAGCCTATAGAGTTCAGGGAACGAAAAAGGTATATGGAAGCTTCTCTTCTGCTACCAGTGTAATCCCGGTACCTGCAACACCAAGTAATACAAAACTAGGAAAGGTTAAATCAGGTACAGCAAAGTTTACTTGGAATAAAGTAAGTGGTGCATCAGGCTATGAAGTGTATAGAACCTCTTCACTGAAAGAATCCTATCGCTTAGTAAAAAACACAACCTCACTACACTATATCAATTACGGATTAACGAAGGGTAAAACCTACTATTATAAAGTTAGGACTTATAGAATTGTAGGTAAGAAAAAGATATACAGTAAGTTTTCGTCCGTTTACTCTGTTAAAATGTAGAAAGATAAAAGGTAGATTAATAACTGTGATCAAAAGGTAGATCAATAACTGTGATCATAATGTAGATCAAAATTTAGACTAATAACATGCGTTCAATAAGTGAATGTAGAACAATGATCAAGCCATGAAAGGTAGCAGCAAAAAAGTCAACCATATGAAATGGTTGGCTTTTTTGTATTATTGCGTGTAGCTGCAATTGGTCACAAAGGACAATTTTATTCGCTATATTCTATGTATGAGGTAGCAATGTTACAAAAATAGAGTAACGAATAGAAAAATGTCATTTGCTATGATATGATATTATTAATTACAATACCAGAATTTATGATTAAGATATATAATAATAGCATTCAAACCCACCGTGGCATGTTACATAATAGGAGAACATTCATGAGATACGCAAAGCAATTTGGAATCATACTTTTAGTAACCTTTCTTGGAGAAGTACTTAAATTTCTAATCCCCCTGCAAATACCCGCAAGCATCTATGGCTTATTATTAATGCTCCTTGCTTTGAAATTAAAAATTATACCACTAGCCTCCGTACGTGAAGTGGGGAAGTTTATGATCGAGATCATGCCGATGATGTTTATACCGGCAGCAGTCGGAATACTGAATGCCTGGGAGCTTTTGCAGCCCATTTTTATACCGGTGCTCCTTATTACAATAATCTCTACAGTAGCTGTAATGGTAGTATCAGGAAGGGTTACACAACTGTTTCTGCGTAGGGGAAAGTCAAAAAAGCCTGAGGAAGAAGCCTGTGAGGAAGCTGTCTCGGAGTAAAGACCTAACACTAAGAGGACAGAGGACAGCATTAGAATAAAACTCTTATACAAAATAACTTGGCAGAATCGGAAGGAGAAAAAAATGCTTCAGGATATGATAGTTAATTCCACCTATTTTGGTGTTATGATAAGCATGTTTGCATATGGTTTGGGCAGCTATATCAAGAAAAAATATAAGCTGGCTATATTTAATCCACTCTTAATTTCAATTACAGTTATAATAGTATTCCTACAGGTATTTCAAATTGACTATGAAAGCTATAATACCGGGGCAAAATATCTTAGCTATCTCCTAACACCGGCAACTGTGTGTCTTGCTATACCGCTTTATGAGCAACTTGATTTGTTAAAGAGAAATGTAAAAGCGATTATGGCGGGCTTAATTTCAGGGGTATTTACCAGCTTAACCTGCGTATTAGCATTATCCATATTATTTCAACTTAGCCATAAGGAATATGTGACTCTTCTCCCTAAGTCTATCACTACAGCAATCGCAATGGGAGTTTCCGAAGAGCTTGGAGGAATTGTAACAATAACCGTCGCAGTAATTATTATTACGGGCGTGCTAGGTAACATCATTGCGGAGCAGGTATGTAAGCTATTTAGAATTACGGAGCCGGTAGCAAAGGGTATAGCAATAGGATCGTCAGCCCATGCAATTGGAACTGTGAAGGCGATAGAGATGGGAGAGGTAGAAGGAGCGATGAGTAGTCTGTCAATTGCAGTTGCAGGTCTCATCACTGTGGTTGGCTCATCTATATTTGCAAATTTTTTATAGGGATATTTTAGGCGAATCTTAATTTGATAGGATATTAAAGTTAGGATATGGACAGATTATTAAATAGTATTTTTGCTCTGTGTATCTTGAGCATAGTAACAGGAATGCAGTTCTTGTAATATAATTAAGCAGAAGTCATAAAATCTTATATTCAGCAAGTGAATCGGTTCATGATTTGTCCTGTTGGAGATAATTATTAGGGAGGAAGGCTATGACAAAACTATTTAGTAAATTCGAACTAAAAGGTATGGAATTAAAAAACAGAATTGTAATGCCACCCATGTGTATGTACACTGCTGAGGATGGAGTTGCGAACGACTGGCATTTTGTTCATTATATGACAAGAGCTGTGGGTGGCGTTGGTTTAATTATATTAGAGGCAACCGGAGTAGAAAGCAGGGGGCGAATTTCTGACAGAGATCTTGGCTTGTGGAAGGATGAACAGGTGCAAGGGTTAAGACGTATTGTGGAAGCCTGCCAGAAGCAGGGAGCTAAGGTCGGTATACAGTTAGGGCATGCCGGCAGAAAATCTGAAGTTTTATCAGAGCCAAGTATAGCGCCAAGTCCCATTGCCTTTAGTGAGAAATACAGAGTTCCACTGGAAATGACAAAGGAGGACATAATAACGGTCGAGGCTGCCTTTCGGGAGGCTGCAAGACGAGCAGACCAGGCAGGCTTTGATACCATTGAAATTCATGCTGCTCATGGCTATTTAATTAGTGAATTCTTATCACCGTTGACAAATAAGAGAACGGATGAGTACGGTGGAAGTGAAGAAAATCGAGCAAGGTTTTTAAAGGAGATACTTCAGGAAATCAAAACCGTATGGCCTAAGGAGAAGCCCGTCATCGTACGAGTTTCAGCAGAGGACTATGTGGAAGGCGGCAATCATGATGATAATATGGCCAGCATATTAAATGCGCTGAAGACGGAAGGAATCGATCTGGTTAATGTAAGTTCAGGAGCTGTTGTTAATATTACCATGAAGGTTTATCCGGGTTATCAGACAAAATTTGCTGAGACAATTAAAAAAAGTACTCAGTTGAGTGTAATTACCGGAGGTCTAATAACGTCAGCGCTGATGGCAGAAGAGATTCTGCAAAATGAAAGAGCAGATTTTATTTTTCTGGGAAGAGAATTACTCAGAAATCCTTATTGGCCGCTTGAAGCTGCAAAGGAATTAAATGAGGAGCTGGAATGGCCCGTTCAGTATACAAGAGCAAAATAAAGAGGAGGAATCACAGTTATGATGAAAATAGGTTGTCATCTGTCTGTTTCAAAGGGCTATTATGCTATGGGGAAGGAAGCATTAAGTATAGAGGCGAATACATTTCAGTTTTTTACACGCAATCCCCGTGGTAGTAAAGCGAAGGCTATTGATCCAGCAGATGCCAGGAAGCTATGTGATTTGGCAAAGGAACATTCCTTTGGACCTTTGTTGGCTCATGCTCCCTATACGTTAAATCCAGGGTCTCATGATGCAAAAACCCGTGAGTTTGCTTATGCGACTATGGAGGATGACTTAAAGAGAATGGAGTATTTGCCGAATAATTTATATAATTTTCATCCCGGTAGTCATGTGGATCAGGGAGTGGCAGCAGGTATAGTGCATATTACAAAGATGCTGAACACGATACTGACCCCGGAGCAGACCACCACGGTTCTACTGGAGACTATGGCGGGTAAAGGTACGGAGGTTGGTGCAACCTTTGAAGAACTAAGAATAATTTTAGACGGAGTTCAATTAAATGACAAGATGGGCGTTTGCCTGGATACCTGCCATATCTTTGATGCAGGATATGATATTGTAAATGATCTGGATGGTGTGTTGGAGAAATTTGACCGAATCATTGGACTGGAGAGGCTAAAAGCAATTCATATCAATGACAGCAAGAATTCCATCGGCAGCCATAAGGATCGGCACGAAAAGATCGGAGAAGGTTATATCGGGGTAGATGCTTTTGCAAGAATTATCAATCACCCGGCACTTCGGGAATTACCCTTTTATCTTGAGACGCCAAATGAAATCGAGGGTTACGCTCAGGAAATTCAATTATTAAAGGGGTTATATCACTAAAAAATAAACAACTGGAACCGTACGGGAGAGCAAAATAGCTGAACCGTACGGTTTTTACATTTACAATTAGTAAAGCGACTTAGGGCATAACGAATTACTACATATCATATAATTTTATTCGGGTCTGTTTTACTACACGGGATTCATTAAAAAACTTTGATATTTCTACCACTGTGATATATAATGAGTGATGAAACAAAAAATTACGATAATTGTAAGAGAATGTGAAATTTTACATGAACGAGGTGTAGAACATATGCCGATCGATTTTAATCATTATTTGGTGGTAGGAATTTCTTCCCGCGCGCTTTTTGATCTGGAAGAGGAGAATAGAATCTATGAACAAGAAGGCTTGGAAGCATATTCAAAGTATCAGCTGGAGCATGAAAAGGATGTACTAAAACCGGGAGCAGGCTTTCAGTTAGTAAGGGCATTATTGAAATTGAATACCATTACACCAAATAGAAGAAACACAGAAATTGTTGTAATGTCTCGCAATAGTGCAGATACAAGCTTAAGAATTTTCAACTCTATCGAGCACTATGGTTTAGACATAACCCGGGCAGCACTGACAGGCGGAGCCCATTTGTCTCCTTATCTGTCTGCCTTTAAGACGGATTTGTTCTTATCCGCCAATGAAGATGACGTTCAAGAAGCCGTCAATAGTAATATAGCTGCGGCTATCATCTGTACTCATCCGGAATTTTTAATCGATCCCGGTAAGGAAATAGGACAAATTAGAATTGCCTTTGATGGGGATGCGGTACTCTTTTCGGATGCTTCAGAAATGATATATCAAGAACAGGGCCTAGAGGCATTTTTAGCACATGAGAAAATGAATGTACAACAACCGCTACCGGAGGGGCCTTTTGCAAAATTGTTAAAAACCTTATCATATTTGCAAAAACAATTTCCAAAGGATTTGTCACCGATTAGAACCGCTCTGGTAACCGCAAGAAATGCGCCTGCCCATGAAAGAGCGATTCTTACTCTAAGGGCATGGGATGTCCGTATTGATGAAGCCTTTTTCCTTGGAGGAATGGGAAAGCAAGAGGTATTACAGTCTTTTGGAGCACATATCTTTTTTGATGATCAGCTCGTACATATTGATCCGGCATCCAAATTGGTACCATCAGCGAGGGTTCCTTATAAACAATAGAATAAATTTCGACTGGCAAAAGCCTGATCCAGGCTATGCAGATGGATATGAGTGCATATATATTCATCTGGACTTGCCTTTAACATCTCGTGATTACCAGGAGCAGGCAATCACGAGAGGCCCGGTCTGCGCCATATGAATACATATGCACACAGATCCATTCATACAGTTTAATAAGGTCTTTTGACACTCGAATCAAATAATCAGCAACAGAATAAATTTCGATGCCGGATAAAGGGACAAGAGAACTTTTTAGAGAAGATTTAAGAGATACAAAAATTAGATAGAATAATTATGATTGGAGGAATCGGGGATTGATAATGAAAAGTAAGAAATTAAGAGGTATTTGGAACTATGATAATCAAATGAAGCAGTTACTTGCACTAATTCTATGTATTCTAGTCATTGTTACGGGTATTGCATGGCCGAAGAATGCTTTTGCAGCTGAGACCTCAAGTGTAAGTAATTCGGGCAGTACAGTAAGTACTACTGCAAATACGGGGGAACTTCATGCCTTCTATCCAGCTTATGTGGCATTTTCCGAACAGATGAAGCAGTACATAAATTCACTGGACTCCTTAAGTTTTGCCTGGAGTAGAATTGATTCCGAGGATCCCGCAACCCTAAATACGGTAAAGGGTAAGAATGGCAACTATGGGTTTTATTATCCCGCAGACTATCTGCAAGTTGTTAAATACGCTAAGAGCCAAGGAAAGTCTATTCAGTTAAATGTATATATGGATGGCAGTGATAGTACAGTCTTGTTACCAGATGCGGTGAAGCGTCAAACCCTGGTGCAGACTATCATGAATGGTATGATGGCGGACATTAGTACTGGAGAAGGAATTTACTATGATGGAGTTGTAGTTGACTTTGAAGGTCTTTGTAATACGGACAGCAAAAAGAATCCGATTCTTTATAACGGACAGCAAATCAGTATGTATTTCGTGCAGTTCTTAACAGAACTAAAGACTCAACTTACTACCAGTGGTAAGAAGTTGTATGTTGCAGTAAATCCTCTATTATATTATGACGGCTATGATTATGCCAGTATCATGGGGATTGCTGATCGAGTTATTTTAATGGCTCATGATTATGAACCAACGGGTCAGCTCCAAAAGAAGCAGGTTGAGCAATATACCGGCTATGATGCATTGCAGCCAATTGATAGTCTTGCTCCCATCGGACAGATACGTTTGGCATTGAATGATATGAAAAATGCGGCAGTTGATTCTGCACAGCTATCCAAGGTATGGCTTCAATTAACCTTTGACAGCGCTCAGTGGCAGTTTGATGCTAACAGCACAACCGAGTGGGCAGCCCTTGATGGGGCTACTCTTAGCAGAAAGGGAAGATCTGCACCGTTGTATTCATCCATTAAATCTCGTTTAGATAATGTGGATGGGAATGGGAAGAATATTAGTTACGGTTACAATAATGACTTGCAAAGTCCATATATTCAGTATTTTAATTCCTCTGATAAATCCTGGAACGTGATTCTATATGAAGACAGTAATAGTATTACATCAAAGATAGAACTATCCAAGGAGTATGGTTTAGGAGGTATTTCGATCTGGAGTATTGGCAATGTTCCGGATTATAATGATAGTACAGGGTTGAAATACCATCTGAATGGCTGGTCAACCATTCTTACAGAAATGAGCTCCTTCGCTACACTTTCAGCGGAACAGACTCAAACAGTTACCTTCACAGATACCGCTGTGGAGCAGGCCGTAAGAGAAAAATTAGGAAATAAGACGGGCAGCCTTACTATTTCAGATATGCAAAGCATTTATCGGTTAAAACTTCCGGCAGGAACCTTAAGCCTGAATGATTTGAAAATGCTAACGAACCTGGAATATCTAAATGCCGGAAACCTGAGCTTAAAAAGCATTACGGCCTTATCAACACTTAAGAATTTAAAAGTGTTATATCTTCCCCAAAACTCAATTTCAGATGTTAGCCCTCTGAAAAGTTTGACAGAGCTTCAGGTGCTTTCATTAAAGGGCAATCAGATAGCGAGTATTAGTTCATTATCAGGGTTGACGAACCTTCAGAAATTATATTTGAGTGAGAATAAGTTAGCCAGTGTATCTTCTCTAAGTAAGTTAACAAATCTTGAAGTACTTGAATTAAGTAATAACAGCATTCAAAAAGTTGATGGCTTAAAGGGGCTGAAAAAGCTGACCAGGCTTACCTTAGCCTATAATAAACTGAGTGACCTTACCCCACTAAAAGCTTTGATAAATCTACAGTATCTTGATTTGTCAGATAATAAAATTACAGATATTACAGCTCTAACCAATTTAAAGAAGATAAAGACCTTATATCTGCAGAGAAATTATATCAGTAATATCAAAGCTTTGTCGGGAATGAGCAAACTGACCTTATTATCCTTAAATGGCAACAAAGTCTCAGCACTATATCCATTGGAAAAGCTAACGGGGTTGGAAAAACTTTATTTGAAAGAGAATAGACTAACAAGTATCTTATCTTTAAAGTTACTAACAAATTTAAAAGAACTGTATTTGAGTGGAAATGAAATTAGCAATTTTAGTCCTGTAAAAGATGTATACAAAAAGACCGGGTTTCTCTGTGACTTTAAATTGTAATGATAAGCTAAATGAATTATGTTGTAATGAACATAATTGTATTATAATAGTAGTATATAAATCGAACCACGTAATAGGTACATAATAAAAATATTAACAAGTGATAGTTTTTGCAATTGCCTATGATTGATAATAGGCGAACTATATTATTTCGCATTTACCTTGATAATAGTTAAGTCTGAAAGGAGGAAAACCATGTTTTCTGATGATAAGAAAATTGCTGTTGTTACCGGTGCTAATTCAGGCATGGGTAAGGCCACAGTTGCAGCTCTGGCGGATCTTGGTTATACCGTAATTATGCTTTGCAGAAGTAAGGAACGCGGAGAAGCTGCTTTACAGGAATTGACCAACCAGCATAAGCGAGATATTTCGCTTATGCAGTGTAATCTGGGAAGTATGGCTGATATTAGAAGATTTACAGATGAATTTAAACAGATTTATGACAGAGTTGATGTGTTAATTAATAATGCAGGTGTGATATCGCTGGACAGAAGAGAAACCGTAGATGGAATTGAAGAGCAATTCGGAGTGAACCACATCGGACATTTTTTATTAACACTAAGATTGCTTGACACTATGGAGGCTGGCAGCAGGATTGTGGTTGTTGCTTCCGGTGCACATAAGGTGGGAAAAATCCATTTTGAAGATTATAATTTGAGAAGACAATTTAATGTAGTAAAAGCCTATAGTCAGTCAAAATTAGCGAACATTTTATTTACCAGAGAACTTGCCTTACGAGTGAAAGACATGGGAATTACGGTGAATTGTCTACATCCAGGAGCAGTAGCTACTTCTATGGGGGTAGATCGTAATACGGGATTTGGAAAAACAATTACAGGATTATTAAAGTATATCTTCCTGACACCGGAAGAGGGTGCTAGAACCGCAATCTACCTGGCTACAAGTCCTAAGGTTAGTAATACCACGGGCAAATATTTTTATAAAGGCCAAATGGCAAAGACCTCAAAAGCAGCAAAGAGCAAAAAGGCAGCAAAAAGGTTATTCGAATTAAGTGAACAGCTTACTGATGAACATTTGATGTTGGATTAATTCGTAGGAATAGCATGCTATTGCATAATGCTGTAAGTGAGAGTAAATTATAGGTTCAAAATAGTAATACAAGGGGGAAGCAAAATGAACGAAAATAAGCACAGAACAATAGGCAACATAATTGTTGCTCTCATATTAACCGCAGGTATTATCGTTGCATCCATCATTGGAGTAAATGGAATTGTAAAAATCAAAAGTGCCAGAACGAATCTCGTGGTGACCGGGTCAGCAAAGCAGCAGATAACTTCTGATTTAATTGTTTGGAGTGGATATTTTAATGCACAGTCCGCGGCTTTAACGGATGCCTATACAAGACTGGAAACGGATCGGGATAAGGTGAAAAAATATCTGTTGAATCAGGGAATCAGTGAGGAGCAGTTAGTCTTTTCCTCCATTACAACTTCAACTTATTATGTTTATAATGAGTATGGAGTAAGTACGAATCAGATTGATTATTATGATCTGAGCCAGTCAGTGACAATTCGGTCCAGTGAGATTGATAAAGTGACGGACATTTCCAGAAGTGCAACAGAACTTCTTAATGATGGTGTACAGTTCCAGTCCTATGCACCTCAGTACATCTATACAAAGTTGGCAGATCTAAAGGTAACCATGCTTGCAGAAGCAACAAAAGATGCAAAAAAGCGTGCTGAGATGATTGCTGAGAATGCGGGTAGTAAGCTGGGCGGTCTGACTTATGCGGATATGGGGGTTATGCAGATAACACCATTATATTCCAATGAGATATCGGATTACGGTATTAGTGATACCTCGTCCTTGGAGAAAGAAATCACAGCCGTAGTTCATTGTACCTTTGAAATTGATGAATAAGATTCAAGTGGTAAAAGGCAGTTGAGTTAAGGTCCATATTTATAAATTATGCATACATATTCATCAATGGTGGCAATGAGTCTTGTACACTTAGAACTTAATAAATTGTTAGTAATAAAACAAAAAAATAGTTAGAAAGCCTTTGCTAGATTCATTGGCAAAGGCTTTTTCTATACTGAAATTGCTGGTTCCGGGAAACAATTACGGTAATGATGAAAATAGAAAGATAAGGATTTTATATGAGATTAGATAAATATTTGGCGGAAGCGGCGGTGGGTACAAGAAAGCTTGTCCGTAATTATGTGAAAGAGGGCAAGGTTACGTTGAATGGCCTTCCAGTTTTTGAACCGGCTATTGAAATAGATAAAAATAAGGACATTATTAAGTATCTTGGAGAGGCCGTAACGCATACAGGAAAGTGCTATTTTATGTTTTTTAAACCAGGAGGATGCGTTACTGCTAGGAAAGATCAGGATAATCGTACGGTACTAGATTATTTTGGCCCAGAGCTTCAAAAGGGTCTCTTTCCTGTTGGCAGGCTGGATAAAGATACGGAAGGTTTTCTGCTGTTAACGAATGACGGTGAATTCAGTCATGGCTTAATGCATCCAACTCAACATGTAGAAAAGACTTATTTTTTCTGGGCCATTGGCTCCTTGGATGAGAAAGCTTTGTTAGATCTAAAAGCAGGAGTTAGGATCGGTGCTGAGGAGGGTCTGGCAAAGGCTATCAAAATTGCGGTGAAGGAGCAAGGACTTTATCAGGATTTGAAAGGTAATATGAATTACGCGAATGTTAAAGATATACGGATGAATCCATCTGGACAACCTGTGGTTTCGGGGTATCTTACCATCTCGGAAGGACGAAAGCATCAAGTGAAGCGGATGCTAAAAGCGGTTGGCTGTTATGTGGTATATTTAAAAAGAATATCAATTGGGGGAGTATTCTTGGATGAGACCCTTGTTAAAGGACAGTACAGGGAACTGACGATAGAAGAGATCAAGGCCTTATCTATGGTTGAAATACATGAATCAGATATAAGATAAAGAAATTTAAAAAGAATGGATTAGAATGATTAAAATTTAATTAACTTATCTTTCAATATATTGTAAAGAATAACCATTTCTGTTAATATTAGGTTGCCTTTTGGAACTTATCCATGGCATATTTATGCATCTTTTGTAGCATGCCAAAGGATGCATAATTAAAATCTAATCGTAGAATAGAAAGTGGGGTAAGTATGAAGAAGAAGTTTTTAGTGATTTTTACAGCAATATGTTTGACACTAACAACAGTTGCAACACCATTTAATCTTGTATCAGCGGCTACAGACGCAACGAAAACAACAACTCCTACAGAAGTAAAATCCGAACCTGAGGTCGGTGATGTAGTATCCGGCTTTGAGTTAATGAAAATTGGATATGAGACCTCTAATAAGTCCTGGGAATATTTATTCGTACATAAAAAGACTGGTGCTACAATGCTTGTGATTCAGAACAGTGATACGAATCGTGGTTTTTCAATCTCTTTTAACACTCCGGCGAATAATGATAAGGGTGCCAACCATATCATAGAACATTCCGTGCTTGGTGGAAGTAAGAAATATCCCAGCAGTAATATTATCTTCGATTTAACGAATACCACCTATGTATCTTTTGTCAATGCATTTACCTATCAGAATATGACGATGTATCCCATCTGCTCCGCCAGTGAACAGCAATTATTAAAATCAGCGGATATTTATTTGGATGCAGTCTATCATCCACTCCTGCTATCGGATCAAAAAATCTTCGAGCGGGAAGGTTGGCGCTATGATTTGAAGAGCCAATCCTCTGACCTTACCTACAATGGTATCGTCTATAATGAAATGCAAGGGAATATGGCAAAAATTGAAACAGCAGCTTATTATAATGCTCAAAAAGCGATCTTTCCCGACAGTAATCAAGGGTACAATTCCGGAGGAGATCCGCAGCAAATCACAAAGCTAACCTATCAGGAGGTTCTGAATACCTATAAGAAGAATTATCATCCCTCCAACAGCTTTATGGTTCTTTATGGAGATGTAGACTATGAAGCCTTCCTAAAAATGATTGATCAGAATTACCTGTCTTCCTACAGCAAGAAGACGTATACGGAGGAAAGAGATACACAGAAGCCATTTAGTAAATTATTGCAGAAAACCTATACCTTCCCGGTTGCAAAGGGGGAGGCAACGAAGAACAAAGCAGTTATCGATCTAGTCTTTGCAGCCAGTGATGTGAAAAAATTAGGTGAAGAGAATTTTGTTGCGCTAAGTACGGCAGTTGCTTTGCTCAACCTTGATAACTCAGATCTGAAACAGGCGATGCGAAAGAGCGGTATTGCTGAGTCTTATCGTATTTCTATGGGATCTGATACCTTCCAGCCTACCATACACTTTATCGCAAGCAATGCAGATGCTTCTAAGAAAATGGAGTTTTATAAGCTGGTTATGTCAGAATTAAAGAAAGTAGTAAAGGATGGACTGGATTCAGAATTAGTAAAGGCATCCCTGCGTTCCTTTGACTTTAGCAAAGCATTAGGTAATGACAGCAGTTCGGCAGTGACGAGTCTGGCGAATGTGAGTCTTTATCATAATTTGTTGGATGACTCACTATTTGACTATAATTATTCTTATAAAATGGTTGTTGCTAAGCTGGAGGATAAGATTCTGGAAAATGTAATACAGAAACAGATCGTAAACAACAAAACAGCTGCATTGACAGTGACAACCCCTAAGGTTGGATTGTTAGAGTCAAAGAATCAGGCAAGGGCGAAGGAACTAACCAAGTTCAAAGCTTCGATGACTAAGAAACAAGTAAGTGAGATGGTTCAAAAGACTAAGGATTTTAATACCTGGAATAGCCAGGGGACCTCAGCAGAAGTATTAAAATCCCTTCAGGCAGTAACCCTAAAGGATCTTACTGCAGACGTGAGGGATCGAAATATTAAGGAACAGACAGTGGATGGCGTAAAAACAATGTTTGCTGATGCCAATGTTGACCTGGTAAGCTCCATATTCTTAAGTTTTGACGAGAGTCATTTGACTGCGGAAGAACTACTGTATCTGAGGTTTTATAGTGATATGATTGCCAATGGTATGGCAACGGAAACCCGCTCGGAAAAACAGGTTCAAAATGATATGGCATTAAAGGCATATACTGTATCTACAACGCTTGGAGCATTTATGGATGACAAAAATGATAGCTCAGCTCATCCGATCTTAGGTGTAAATTATTATGGCTTTGAGGACGAATATGCGGATACCTTCGATCTGGTTTTTGATATCTTACTAAAATCAAAGCTATCAGATATTACTTCCTATGGTAAAAGAACCATATCCAATGTTAAGGCACAATATCAAGCAATGTTTGCAGAGCCTTTAACACTGGCTCTTTACCGTTCTCTTGCAAATACCAGCCGAACCTACCAATATTATAATTATTTCAATGGATTGGAGTATTATAATTTCGTATTAAGTCTGGAGAAGCAGATTGCGGCAGATCCGTCACAAGTAGTGAAGAAGCTGGATGAGGTTCGTACAAAGGCTCTAAGTAAAAACGGTCTTACCGTACTTTTCGCAGGCTCAGCGCAGGCGCAGAATAAATTTACATCCGCTATGCCGATCTTTACAGATAAGCTTCCGAAAGAGTCTTATCAAAAGGTTGCGGTTTCACTTCCAAAGCCAGCCGCAAAAGAAGCCTTGGTTATTAACTCCACAGTCCAATATGTATGCATTAATGGGGCTTTGACCTCGAATGGAGTACCGATTAGTGGGAAAGCAGATGCTATTGCGGGTATCTTAAATAATATGATGCTTACACCGGAAATTCGTCTGAAAGGTGGTGCATATGGTGTTGCTGCGTATTTCTCAAACAATAATTATTATGCATATACCTACCGTGATACGAATTATGTTAATTCATTAGCAACACTCGGTGCAACGGATGAGTTCTTAAAATCAGTAATCCCATATGTGACAGCAGATACATTGGAAAGCTATAAATTATCAGCATATGCAGCTGCAACCCAGAGCACGGGTGAAATTAATGAAGCCTTATCAAGCTTAATTAATAAGTGCCAGGGAATAACTGCACAGGATAAGTTAGCAGCCTTAACGGAGTTAAAGAGTGTATCACTCACAGATTTACAGGACTATGCCGGATATTTAGAGAAGATCAATGGTCAATTAAATTATGTTGTTGCAGCACCTAAGAGTGAGATAGAGAAAAACAGGGACTTATTTGATGTCGTTATTTCTCTACCGTAAGTAGACTTTTGAACCTTCCAATCTAAAATAATAAAGTAAGCCGAGGGCTGTTTCAAAGCTAATCATAGGATTAGCAGCGAAACAGCCCTATTGATATCCCCATAATTCAAAGATACGATTTTGCTGTGAGTTATTATAGGATGAAAGAGAGGTAATCACAGCGTTGGAACTATGAATTTGTTGCATTATCAGTTATAATAACCAAAGGATTTATATATCAGGATACCAAATGTGGTAAATTGATTAACGATACTATCTGGGATGTGTAGAAAAAGAACAGAGATAGATAGAAAAACAGAACGTTCAATGAACAGAGGTAAAACTGACATAAAACGGACAAAGAGCTGAGAAAGAAATGAGAAAGAAATGAGAAAGAGCTGAGAAAGAGCTGAGAAAGAACGGACAAAGATCTAAGAAAGAACGGAGAGGGATATGTTCGAGAGAATAAAGGATTATCGCAAAAAACTCGGAATTAAAAGAAAACTGCTATTGATTAATATGGCTATTGCTATTTTGCCGGTGGCAATCTTTGGCATATTGATTACAAGAGTATATGAGGATACCGTAGATAAGCGGACCAGGCAAAGTGTAGGAGATTCCAGCATTGTAATTGCAGACCGCATCACAAGAATACTAAAAGACACGGAGAACTGCTCTAATTATCTGACGGTTAACATTAATAAAGTAATGGGTAAAAAGGATGTATCGAAGAAATTGACCCTAGCCGAGCAAAAGGCAATCACCAATGAGCTGTATGTAGCAAAGATCGTATTTGATGAGATAGATTCTATAGCCTTTATTGCGGCTGATCATAAACTTTTTGTTTCGGATAATACAATCCTAACGAATACGGAAAATATTCTGGAATCCGAGCATTTAGCAAAACTAATGCAAACCAGCGGAAAATCCATCTGGTTCCCCTGTGAGACCAGGGATTTCTTAGTATATGACAGTACAGTACCCGTATTGACCCTCGGTAAAAAAGTACTGCAAATTAACACTGGTGAGACGCTTGGCTATATCTTTGTTAATGTTGATATCAGTGAGATTAGAAAAATCCTAACTAACCAACTGATCAATTATCGTCTGGTCGATAATAACGCCGTTGTCATCAGCTCGGCCTTATCCTCTGAATATCTAGAGGAAGCCAATGTAAGTGAGCTGCTTTCCCAAGCTGCAAAGAACCAGACAGAAAAATACCACGGCAGAAAATATTATATTAGTAATTATGAAATTGCGGATTATGGCTGGGAGTTGATGGGAATCACGGACCTAAACGAGTTTAATGTAGAAGCCAAGAAGATTATTTATTTGATAGTAATCATCGCAGCTGCGGCTATTATCCTTGAAATGTTGTTATCAAATTATCTATCCCGAATCATTACAGTTCCGTTACAAAAATTAAAGTCTGGTGCTGAAGAAATTGCCGGTGGCAATATGAATTTGAGATTGCACTTTAAAAGTGAAGATGAGATTGGACAATTAGGTAACAGCTTTAACTATATGACAGAACAGGTGCAGGAGCTTTTGGTTAAAGTGGATTATGAAGCCAGAAAGAAACAGGAATATGAATTTGCCCTATTAAATGAACAAGTGAAGCCGCATTTTCTTTATAATAGCTTGGACATTATCACAAAGCTCTCGGAAATGAACCGAAGTCAGGAGGCAAGAAGGGCTATTCGCAGATTAGCTGATTATTACCGGAATTCTCTGTCAGATAGTAAAAAAATAATAACGATAAAGCAGGAAATACAAATTGTAGAGGATTATCTAGAGCTGCAGCGAATCAGGTACAAGGATTTATTCACCTATGAGGTGCAGGTTGACGAAGAGATATCTCAAATGTTAATTCCAAAGCTTACACTGCAGCCACTCATCGAAAATGCCATATACCATGGCTTAAAGTATAAAGAAGGAGCCGGAGAACTACGGGTAACAGGCAGGAAAACAGAGGATCAGGTGATACTTTCCGTTTCAGATAATGGAGCAGGGATGAGCAAATCAGATTTAGAGGATATTTTACAAAATCAGCCGGAGGGACATTTCGGGGTATATAGTGTGAACCACCGAATTAAATTATTCTTTGGGGAACAGTATGGAATTGTGATCCATAGTGAAGTAGGAGTTGGTACTTCAGTAGAGGTAATACTTCCTGCAAAGCAGATACTATAAATAAGGATTCAGATAGGCAAAGGATTCAAAAACATAGAATCCATGGGGAGGATACGGAGGTAGCTATGATTAAAATCATGATTGTAGAGGATATGCCGGTTTACAGGGATTATCTAAGAAATTTTATTGATTGGAACGCTTATGGCTTTGAAGTATGCGCTGAGGCCAAGGATGGCAGGGAAGCACTTGAACTATTTGAAGAATATCAGCCGGATATTGTATTAACAGATATTGTGATGCCGTATATGGATGGTCTTGAGTTATCAGAAAAGTTATTAAAGGATAATCCGGAGTTGTCCATCATCTTGATTACCGGTAATAGTGAGTTTGAGTATGCACGTAAAGCAGTCAAGCTGGGTGTTTGTGATTATATCGTTAAGCCCTTTGAGAAGGAGGAACTAATTGTTGCTCTATTAAAGCTGCAGGATAATATCAGCCGTGTACTGGAGCTTAGGAATGAGCAGGATGAGCTGAAGCAGGAGCGTAGAGAACAGCAACTTCGCCAATATATCTATACAAGATATACGAAGGACAGTATAGCAGCGGATCAAAGCAGAATATTTTCCGATTCCTATTTTCTTATTATTACTATCCGTGCGGATCTCTACGAGAACAAAGTAGAGCCGGAAGAAATTCTAAAATGGAAGCAGGTATTTTCCTCCATGCTGGCAAATATGCTGCAGATTAATGGTTCTCCAGAGATATTTCAGGATTTTGAAGGTAATATTGTTACCATACTTAATTTTCGGGACAAGGCATCCATGGAGGATTATGGTGGCTTTGAGTTTGAGGATATCTGCAAATTGGCAAAGGAACATATTGGTTTTGACATATCGGTAGGAATCAGTGATTACTGCTATGGAATTGGAACCCTGCGGGAGGCATATTTACAGACGATTCAGGCATTAAGCGGATCCTATGCGGGGCATCATACCAGGATCTATGATTATAAGAAAATGGACCACAATTTAAGAAACGAGTTTTATTCCTGGGATTTGGTGGACGACATTAATAAATGTCTGGAAATTCTGGATTATGATCGTATTGTCAAATATATATTACAGGAGCTGGATCGGATCAGAGAATATGAAAATGCAGAATATGCTGACATGATATATATGAGCCTTTTAAGTGTATTGTTCTCCTACCTAGTAAAGTTGGGACGCAGTATTGATGATATCTTCGAAAGAAGTTTTCATCCATATTCCATCATTAATAATGAATCCTCCTATGTGAGAAAACGAGAGTTTATCTGTGAATGCTACAAAAAAGCAATTGAATATCAACTTAAGCATCAGGATACAAAAGCTTCCCAGATTGCAAAGCAAGCAAAGGGATACATTGAAGCAAATTATAAAAATCCGGAATTATCCATTGCGGATATCTCCAAACACTTACTTGTGAATCAAACTTATCTGCGAAAGATGTTTAAGGATGAATATCGGATGACCATCAGTGATTATATAACAAAGTATCGTATGGAAATCGCAAAAGAGAGAATAAAGAGGGAAAACCTCAAGCTTTCGTATATATCGTATGAGGTGGGCTTTAATGATACCAGCTATTTTAGTAAATGTTTTAAAAAGTATTTTGGTTATCTACCTAGTGATATTATTAATAAACAATAAATTTCGGATTTTACCAATGTATTTTGGATATTCCGTAGTAATACAAAGGGGAAAATCTTATACTTTACTCGTAACAAGGAATATGTAAAGAGGGCAGATTAAGGAAAACAACTGAGAACTACCCCCCCCTGCGTTCTTTACCATTTTCCTTGGATAGCAAATAATAAAGAATTTGCAAAATTTTTTAAGGAGGAAGTATTATGAAAAAGGTCACAGCATTAGGCTTAAGTTTTGTTATGTGTTTTGCTTTACTTGCAGGGTGCTCCAGCAAGACAAGTAATGAAACTACTTCAGATGCAACAACCCCTGAAGCAACCGTAACCACAGCTCCAGAAGCAACACAGGCAGCATTACCAGAGGGAGTAATCTCCGATGAGGAAGCTACGTTAAAAATCTATGCACAATATTCAGATGACGATACCAAGGTTCCATATGATTATGCAGTAGAACAGTTAAAGACAGCTTTCCCAAATGTTACTTTAGAATTAGAGGTTCAGGCACAGGATGATGGACAGAAGTTAATGACTTATGCAGCTACCGGCAATTTACCAGATATTTATCAGGTTGCCTTAGCTCAGATTGAAAACTTTAAGCAGTCCGGCAACATCATGGTGCTCAATGATATTGCAAAAGAAACCGGTTTTACAGATAAGGTTTTTGAAAGTGCAAAGAATATTCTTTATAATGCAGATGGTAATATCTATGCCTTCCCTTATGCAGGTAATGAATATGTGGTTTGGTACTATAACAAAGCAATCTTTGAGAAATATAATGTTGAAGTTCCTCATACCTATGATCAGTTATTAGCAGCAATTAAGACCTTCAAAGATAATGGAATCACACCAATGTCTATCTTTGGTGCAGAAGGCTGGATTACCGCAGCAATGTATGACGTACTTGCTACCAGATGGGATTCCGGTGGTATTGCGAAGCTTGACAATGGAGAAGGCTCTCCAAGTGAGGACGCTTATGTAAAAGCAGCAGAAATGTTTAATACCTTAGTAAAGGCAGGTATGTTCCAGAGCAGTGCCTCCTCTACAAATTATGATCAAGCATCTGCAATGTTCTTAAACGGTGAATCTGCAATGTTCTTAAATGGACAGTGGTATATGACAGATGCTACAGCAGCGCTCGGTGAAAATGTTGACTGGATGTATTATCCATCCTATGATGAAGCTTCTTATGAAAACGGTAAGACTGTTTGGTCCGGCGGTGGAGCAGCAGCTGGTTATGCAGTGAATCCAAATTCTGAGCATGCACAGCTTGCAGCAAAGGTTGCAGCCTTCTTATCCGAGAAGTATTGCGAAGCAAAGGTAATGTATCGTGGAACACCACTGGTTGCATTGGATGTAGATGTACAACCGGAGACTGAGTTCCCAGCGATGATGCAAAAATTACAGGCAGATCTGCCTAATATCAAAAGCATTACAAAGTTTGACTGGCATTTAACCAATGCTACCTTTAAGACAGCTCTTGAGGATCAGACCAAGTATTTGTTAGTAGAAGATTACACTCCAGAGGAGTTTATCTCTGAATTAGGTAATGGCTTACAGCAATAATAAGTGGAAGCAATCTCCTAACTTAACTTAAATTATGGAGCCGCCATACAAAGGCAATCCTGGTATGGCGGCTCTACGTCTAAAAAAATATAGAAAAGGGGACTAGAGAGTGAAGAAATTTTATTCAAACAAGCTTGCAATCATACTTTTTGCAACACCTGCACTGTTTCTTTTTTCTGTTATGGTGTTTTATCCGATTGTGCAAGTGTTTGTTAAAAGCTTCTACGATTGGAATGGCTTAGGAAGCGGAACCTTCATTGGATTTGATAATTATTTAAGACTATTTAAAGATACAGTATTTCATCTATCAAATAAGAATGCTCTCATTTTTGCCTTAGTGATTACCGTCTTTCAGATGGCGTTAGCAAGTATATTTTCCTTGGTAGTATCGGATCAGAGAGTAAAGGGCAGAAATTTTCTTCGGGTAGCTTACTTTATTCCGGTAGTACTATCCGTAACCGTAGTTTGCCAATTATGGCTGGCTATCTTAAATTCAGATACCGGCTTATTAAATACAATTTTTAAATCCCTTGGGATAGAGTATCAACAGAAATGGCTGTCGGATCGTAAAGCAGCAATTTATGCCATTGCCTTTGTGAATGCCTGGCAGTGGATGGGGTATCAATTTGCGCTAATGATGGCAGGGATCAAGTCGATCCCCAGTGATTATTATGAAGCTGCTCGTATTGATGGGGCTTCCACGTTTCTGGCACATTTGAAAGTAACCATTCCTTTGCTTAAGGAAACCTATAAAATTTGTCTAACCATTTCACTTACCGGTGGTGTAAAGGCATTTACAGAAATGTTCATTATGACCAAAGGCGGACCTGGTAATGCGACATATACACTTACTTATCTGATGTATAAGGCGGCCTTTCGAGAGTTTAGATATGGCTATGGTATGGCCTCTGCCAGTATCTTAGTAATAGAGTGCCTAATTGTTATTCTAGCCATTAATTGGATCTTTCGAGATAAAGAGGAGGGGAGGCAAGGCAGATGGAACAAAAAACAAAGAGCCGTAAAATAGGAAAAGGAGACTATTCCATCGGTGTGGAAACTCCTATTGGCAGAGTGGGAAAGGTTATATTTCGTGTATTCTGCTGGATCTATGCCGCATTTTCCCTGTATCCGGTTATCTGGCTGCTATTTTATTCCTTTAAAAATAATGATGAAATCTTTGTTACGAATCCCTTTGGCATTCCTACAACACTGCATTGGGAGAACTATACGAAAGCATGGTCACAGTATGATGTACCAATGTATTTCTCCAACAGCGTAATTGTATCCTTAGTTACGGTTGTCCTTACCATTATTTTGGCACTATTATTCTCTTATGCAACGGCACGGATGCAGTGGAAGGGAAGAGGAATTGCTTCTGTGTATATATCACTGGGTATGTTTATTCCAATTCAGGCTATCTTAATTCCTGTTGCTAAGTTGGTCAACGGTCTTGGTATGGATAGCACCCGGTGGGGCTTGATCCTGGTATATACGGCGATTAACCTTTCCTTTGCAACGCTGGTTTATTATGGCTCCTTGAAGGGGTTGCCCGTTGAGCTAGAAGAAGCGGCCTGCATGGATGGAGCAAACATCTTTGTATGTTTTTTCAGAATCATTGTGCCCTTGGTGAAGCCTGCAACAGCAACTCTGGTCATCTATATCTTTTTAAATGCCTGGAATGAATTTAATCTTGCCAATGTATTAGTGGTACAGGAGCGGTTAAAGACACTCCCGCTGGGTCTTCTTTTCCTTCAAGGCGCTTTTACTACCGACTGGGGAGCAATGGGGGCGACTATGGTGATTGCAAGTTTACCAACAATTCTGCTGTATTGTATCTTTAGCAAACAGGTAGAAGGAGCAATGACAATAGGGGGAGCCGTAAAAGGTTGAGTGTGTGTTTTCAAAGTAAGACTTTATAAAGGATAACGCAAAGTAGATTTACCATACAAAGGGAGTATGGATTTAATATATTTAAAACGTTTGGAGTTATCATTCAAGAAAATGCACTTAGGAAGGAAAAACCATGGTTATCTTTGAGAACAATGTATTTCATTTACAGACACAGAATACCTCATATCTAATTGGAGTTCGCGATGGAAGGTATCTGGAGCAGCTTCATTACGGAAAGAGAATTAAGAGAGCTGTAAATTATGAAACTCTCTTTGAAAAGGTTGGAACAGGATATGGTAATTCAAATGTAACACCAATGGATTCAAAGCTTACGCTGGATAATCTGTGTCTGGAGTATTCCTTTGCCGGAACGGGTGATTACAGGAATATGCCTATGACATTGCAGATGCCGGATCACGGTTTTTCAAATAATTTTCTCTATGCGACTCATAAGATATATCAGGGTATTTATGAAGAAACGATGCTGACCTGCATGCCTCACGCAAGAGAGGATTGGCATAGGAAGGAAGACATTACCACACTGGTTATCACCTTATCAGATTCTGTCTATCCTGTAGAACTTCATTTAATTTATACAGTATTTCCTGATAGCGATGTAATTACCAGGCGTGTTAAAATTATTAATAATAGCAAATCAGATCTTAAGCTGAGCAAGATCATGAGCATGATGCTTGATCTTCCTACGAAGGATTATGAACTGCATACCTTTGATGGACTATGGATTAGGGAAAGGCAGCACAACAAAAAGCAGCTGGTATCGGGAATTTATATCAATGATTCAACCACTGGAACCAGTTCCAACCGGCATAATCCATTTATTATGCTGACCAAGAAAGGCTGTCATCAGAACGTGGGAGATTGTTATGGTTTTCATCTGATTTATTCCGGAAATCACTACGAAGCTGTGGAGGTATCGGGATATGGAAAGCTACGTATTATGACGGGAATCAGCCCCCACCAATTCTTCTGGACCTTGAGGGAAGAGGAAGCGTTCTATACTCCGGAAGCAGTTCTTACATTTAGTGATCAGGGACAGAATGGTTTGTCCCAAAGAATACACAATTTTGTCAATAACCATATCATTGAGCCCGAGTGGGCTTACAGAGAACGTCCCATTCTAATCAATAACTGGGAGGCTACTTATTTTGATTTTAACGACAGTAAGCTGATCGATATTGCAAAAGAAGCAAAACAATTAGGTATGGAGCTCTTGGTTTTAGATGATGGATGGTTTTCCAACCGATCCGATGATACCTCTTCCCTGGGAGATTGGACAGTAAATGAAACAAAACTGGGTGGAACCTTAGAAAGCTTAGGAAAGAGAATCAATGATATTGGCCTCAAATTTGGGTTGTGGTTTGAACCGGAAATGATAAGTGAAAATAGCCGGCTATATGAGATGCATCCGGATTGGGCAGTAAAAGCTCCGGACCGGGAGGTTTATCTGGGAAGAAATCAGCTGGTGCTTGATTTAACCAGATCTGAGGTGCGTTCTTATATCATAGAAGCGATTAGTAAGATACTTAAAAGTGCACCAATTGACTATGTGAAATGGGATATGAATCGTAATATATCCGATGCCTATTCGATCAGTCTTAAACATCGCCAGGGCGAATTCTTCCACCGCTATGTACTGGGGCTTTATGAGGTGATGGGGGCTATTGTCAAAGCATTTCCTAATATTTTATTCGAAGGATGTTCGGCAGGCGGCAATCGCTTCGATCTTGGAATTCTATATTATATGCCGCAAATCTGGACTTCAGATGATACGGATGCTAATGAAAGAACCCACATTCAGGAGGGAACCTCCTTCGGCTATCCGATTTCCAGTATGGCGGCTCATGTGAGTGCAGTTCCAAACCATCAAACCTTGCGAGATACCTCCATTGAAACCAGATTTCATGTGGCGTGTTTTGGCGTTCTAGGATACGAGATTGATATTACGAAATTATCGGAGGAAGAAAAGCAGGCCATTGAACAGCAAATTAGCTTTTATAAAAAGCACCGGCAATTATTCCAGTTTGGTACCTTCTATCGCCTTGATTCGGATGAGAATCATGTACTATGGCAGGTGGTATCTGAGGACCGTACGGAGTCGATCGTTATGCTTTATCAGAGATTAGCCATACCCAATCCTTCAAGTGATATCTTAAAAGTAGTTGGTCTTTTGGAGGAGGAAGAGTATACAATCAAAGTACGAAAACAATATCGATCCAAGAGAGTGCAAAGCGATGCTGCTGATTCTAAGCCAGAAGAGTTGGAAAGTTACCAAGCCAATGGTGATCTGTTGATGAATGCAGGAATAAAGCTATCACAGCAATTTGCTGGCATCGGATGGGAAGCAAACATGAGAAGAATGGGAGACTTTTCTTCACAGCTTTATGAGATAAAAGCACATAAGAAGTCTTTACTTCATCCAGGAAGTAAATTATAATTATATCAAGCTATACTAGGGTAACAGAAAACATAAAGTTATATGTCTGCTTACCTAACTATTTTGAATAAAGAATGGTTATCTGCTTTTCCGTTGTAAATACGGAGGATAATCATTCTTTCTTTTGCATTTGTTAATACAGGATAAGGAATCGTAAGCTTACACGTGAAGGAGGACTGCTGCAATGAATCAATCAGATATCAGCCGTGACTTTTTTATGCTCAAAGGGTCATTGGCACGAAAGGGCTATGACTGGTGGTGGCACAGCTTTACCGCTTACCACAGAACCACGGGGAAGCAAAGGGCATTTTTCATTGAGTACTTTGTATGTAATCCAGAGCTGGGCGGCACGAAAGCAATCTTAGGTCAATTACCCAAATACCAGAATGCCGGTATTCGGCCAACCTATGCCCTTATGAAAGTAGGAACCTGGGGACGTGATGCAAAACAGATTCATAATTTCTATCCCATATCTCAATTCTCCTGCCCCTTTGACCGATTAGAGGTAAGGATCGGAGAATGTACTTTAACAGAGAAGCATATGAAAGGTTTCTGTAAAGTTACGCAGGAGGAGGCTCTGGAGCATCCGGAATATATGTGTGATGCGGGAGAGATGAGCTGGGATTTAAAGATTGATAAGAAGATTGCATATCATGTTGGATACGGAGCATCTGAGCCACTTCGTAAGATCAATGCCTTTGAGATGTTTTGGCATGCAGAAGGCATAAAAACAGAGTATTCCGGTGAAGTGATACTGGATGGTGAGGTCTATGATGTCTTCCCGGATCGCTCCTATGGCTATGCTGATAAAAACTGGGGAGGTGATTTTACCTCACCCTGGCTATGGATCAGCAGCTGCAACCTAAAAAGCAGAATATCAGGTAAGACTTTGGAGAACTCAGCGGTGGAATTTGGTGGTGGAAGACCGAAGGTACTTGGTTATGAGCTGAACCGAAGATTGCTGGGAGGGTTATATTACGAGGGTAGAATGTATGATTATAACTTTTCTAAAGTTTGGACTCGTGCCAAGGTTGATTTTAGTTTTATAGAAGGAGACAAGGAGAACCTATGGAAGCTTAAGGCGGAGAATAAAGATTCAGTGCTAAAGCTGCTGTTAAAGTGTCCAAAAGAGGAGATGCTATTCATTAACTATGAGGCTCCGGATGGAAAGAAGCGACATAACCGACTTTGGAATGGCGGGACGGGCTATGGAAGAATCAAGCTATATCAGAAGCAGGGAAAAGGACGACTTCTAGTGGATGATATTGATATGAGAAATACTGGTTGTGAATACGGAGAATTTGATTAGGATAGGTTAGATTCACTAGCAAAGATAAATGTAATTTGTATAAAGTAATTAAGGAGTAAGTAAACAAGATGGAAAAAAAGCAGGAAGAGCAGCTTTCACTCAATATAGTTGCTCGAATAAATACGGATTTTCCGGAGAAATTCGGCATTCCAAGGCAGAGCAATATCATAGATTCTTTGAAAGCAAAGATTATTTTTGAACCACACTACCGAAATCCCGATGCAGTGAGAGGATTAGAGGGCTTTTCTCACATCTGGCTCATATGGGGATTTCTTAATACGCAGCGAGATTCCTGGTCACCCATGGTGAAGCCTCCGAGACTTGGCGGGAATAAGAGAATGGGTGTGTTTGCCACACGCTCACCCTTTAGACCAAATCCGTTAGGACTCTCCTCGGTTAAGCTGGAGCGGGTAGAATTGCATCCAGAGTTAGGGCCAATTCTGCACGTTGCAGGGGCAGACCTTATGGATCAGACACCAATCTACGATATTAAACCTTACTTGGCATATACGGATAGCCATGCTGAGGCAACCGGAGGCTTTGCTGACCCGGTCAAAGATTATGGTTTGGAGGTGGAATTTCCACAGGAATTACAAAATATGATTCCTAAGATACATCATGAGGCCTTATATGGTGTTCTGGGACACGATCCGAGACCCTCCTATCATGATGATCCGGACCGGATTTATGGCTTGGGTTTTGCAGGCTATAATATTAGATTTACCGTGAAGGAAGGCAAACTAAAGGTATGTGAGGTTACATTGATGTGATCACACAATAGATGGGGATAAATTGGGGTAAAATTTGTACTGGAAAACAATTGATTTTGGTACCGTATATCATTAAAATTATTGGGTAGGTTTAAGCGTCATAGAATGGCACCGGAACTAATTGATTATTAAGGGAGACGGAGATAGGAAATGGACATTTTAGGACTAGATTTAAGCATGATGCAATGGTTAACGGTAATATTTGCTGCATTTTTGGTTGGTTTTTCAAAGACTGGTATCGGTGGAGTTATGATGCTTGCAATTCCGATTCTTGCAAGTGTATTTGGTGGGAAGGATTCTACAGGTATTATGCTGCCCATGCTGATTGTCGGAGATGTTTTTGCAATTCTGTACTATCACCGAAGTGCGGAATGGAAAAATATCATCACGCCGCTTCCATCAGCAATGGTTGGATTGATTTTTGGTGTAGTCATTGGTAATTATATTAATGATAATACCTTTGTGAAGATGATAGGTATTATTGTATTGTTCTGTTTGGCTGTTTTGATATACACAGAAGTAAGGGGGCAGGATTTTGTAGTTCCGAATGCGCCCTGGTTTTACATAACAGTAGGTGTTATGAGTGGCTTTGCATCCATGATTGGAAATGCAGCAGGTCCGATATTCAGTGTCTATTTGCTGGCACTCGGTTTTAAGAAAAATAACTTTATGGGAATCAGTGCCTGGTTTTTCTTTATTATTAATCTTTCCAAGGTGCCGTTGCAGATATTTATCTGGAAGAATATTGATGCAACTTCCTTGCTAACCGCAGCTATCATGATTCCGGTTATAACGATCGGTGCAATTTTAGGAGCATTTATATTAAAAAAAATTAATGATAAATATTTCCGTTACCTAGTTATTGTAATGACTGCAATTGCTGCCTTAAAGCTGTTAATAAAATAATAAAAGTTACTAGCAACTTCAAGAGAATATAATTACGTTCAAATCGCATAATAAAGTATTAAAAAATGAAGGACTGTTGTATAGTTGTGAAAAGAAAAAATTACAAACTATGCAATAGTCTCTTTATGTTGTATGATATTAATAAATAAAACGAGGAAGGTGATGACAATGACTAGGTTAAAAGAGAAATCGTTAAGACAATTTGAACTGAACGGACAAATCTATGACTATTATCATATTGAAGCTCTCGAGGAGGAAGGTTACAATATAAAATCCTTACCTTATTCGATTAAAATATTGTTGGAATCTATCTTGAGACGCCAGGATGATTATATTTTTAAAGAGGAGCATATTAGAAGTCTGGCTGGTTGGAGTGATCAAAGAGCCTCGCAGCAGGAAATCCCGTTTCAGCCTTCCAGGGTAATCCTTCAGGATTTTACCGGAGTGCCGGCAGTACTTGATCTGGCATCCATGAGAGAAGCAATTTACGATATGGCAAAACTGGAGAAGCTTGAGTCTACTGAGGTTAATTCCAGGATGAATCTTATTAATCCTGAGGTTCCGGTCGATCTCATTATAGATCATTCCGTACAGGTGGATTACTATGGTACAAATAAGGCTATGGAAGAGAATAGTAAGCTGGAATTCGAGCGTAACCAGGAACGATATGAATTTCTTCACTGGGCTAAAACAGCCTTTCAGAGTTATAGTGTAGTGCCACCTGCAACTGGAATCGTACATCAAATCAATTTGGAGTATTTGGCAAAGGTTGTACTCCAGGCTAAAAAGGATGGAAAAATCGAAGTATTCCCTGATACCTTGGTGGGAACAGATTCACACACTACCATGATTAATGGCTTAGGAGTCTTGGGCTGGGGAGTTGGTGGAATTGAGGCTGAGGCAGGTATGTTGGGACAGCCTTCTTACTTACCAATGCCGGAAGTTATTGGGGTTCGGCTTATCGGAGAATTACAGGCAGGAGCGACAGCTACAGATTTAGCCCTACGAATTACGAAACTGTTGCGTGACCGTGGTGTTGTTGATAAATTTATTGAATATTTTGGGGAAGGAGTAAAACATCTATCCTTAGCGGATAGAGCTACCATAGCAAATATGGCTCCGGAATATGGAGCGACTTGTGGTTTCTTCCCGGTAGATGAAGAGACCTTGAATTATATGAGATTGACCGGTAGAAGTAAAGAGCAGCTGGAGCTGGTTAAAAATTATCTGCAACAGAATGGAATGTTCAATGATTACTCCGAGGAACCAATCTATTCGGAGGTGCTGACCCTTGACCTAAGTACAGTATCCTCTGCCCTGGCCGGACCGAAACGTCCTCAGGATCTGATACCATTAGAAGATATGAAAGAAAAATTTCTTCAAGCAGTAACTGCACCTAAGGGAAATCAGGGATATGGTTATACTAAGGCAGAGCTTGATAAATCTGTGGAGCTTAAGCTGGAGGACGGTAGAACTAGTATGATGGGTACAGGTTCTGTAGTCATTGCTTCCATCACCTCCTGTACGAATACCTCCAATCCCTCTGTTATGCTTGGAGCCGGATTACTGGCCAAAAAGGCTGTGGAGCGAGGCCTTAAGGTACCGGCACATGTTAAGACCTCTCTGGCACCTGGCTCAAAAGTTGTATCCTCTTACCTTCAAAAGGCAGGCTTGCAGGAATATCTGGATCAGCTTGGCTTTCAGATCGTAGGCTATGGCTGTGCGACCTGTATTGGTAATTCTGGTCCCCTTCGCCCGGAGATTTCTGAGCTGATCGGTGAAAATGATTTACTGGTTTCCTCGGTACTTTCCGGTAACCGTAATTTTGAAGGACGAATTCATGCACAGGTGAAGGCAAATTATCTTGCATCTCCGCCGCTTGTAATCGCGTATGCATTGGCAGGAACCACGAGAGTTGATCTTACCAAAGAAGCAATTGGTGTCGATCAAGAAGGAAAGGATGTATATCTGAGAGATATTTGGCCAACACAGAAGGAGATCGCAGAAGCAGTTCGAAGCTACGTAAGTCCGGAATTATTCCAGGAGATTTATCGTTCTGTTTTTGACAGCAATCCAATGTGGGCTTCCATTCATTCGAAGGAAAGTAGGATTTATCCCTTCCAGGAAGAATCAACCTATATTAGAAAACCTCCTTTTTTTGATGATCTATCCAAGGCCTTAACCATTGAGGAGGCTCTGGAACCAGAGCAGATCACAGAGTTATCTAAATTGAGGGTTTTGGCGAAATTCGGAGACTCCATTACAACAGACCATATCTCCCCTGCTGGTTCTATTGGTATCAATACACCTGCAGGCAGATATTTATTAGAGCATGGGGTGGAACGTAGGCAGTTTAACACCTATGGCTCCAGAAGAGGTAATCATGAAGTGATGGTTAGAGGAACCTTTGCTAATATAAGAATCAGTAATCAGCTGGCACCGGGCACCGAGGGAGGTTATACTACTTATTGGCCAACGAAAGAAGTGATGACGATTTATGAAGCTTGCATGAAATATAAGGAAACTCAGACCGGATTAGTCGTGCTTGCAGGAAAGGATTATGGAATGGGCTCTTCCAGGGATTGGGCGGCGAAAGGTCCAAAGCTTCTTGGAGTAAAGGTGGTAATTGCAGAAAGCTATGAGCGTATTCATAGATCCAATCTAATTATGATGGGAATCCTACCCCTTCAGTTTATGCCGGGTGATTCCGCACAAACCATTGGACTGACTGGCGAAGAGATTTTTGAGATAAAAATAGATGCTTCTGTAAAACCGAAGGATATTATTACGGTGATTGCGAAAGCTACAGATGGAGACCGAAAGGAATTTTCTGCACTAGTTCGTTTTGATTCTAATATTGATATTGACTATTATAGACACGGCGGAATTCTTCCCATGGTTCTTCGTGAAAAATACAATAAGAAATAAAATTGAAAAAATATATTAATGTAAAATAGTGGAGGCAATAAATGAGTGACGTGAATTCCGAAATTTTAGACAAGATGACAAAGGTATGTATATGCAAGGGCATTCCCAGATCAACAATGAAACGTGCAATTGAAAATGGAGCTGATACTGTAGAAAAGGTCCGCAAAGCAACGGGAGCCGGCTCTGGCCCTTGCGGAGGCAGACGGTGTACTCCAAAGATTGAGGCACTGTTAGCTAGCTACAGGGAGAAGGAGAACGAATAGCGATCTATAACTTATTCTATACTTAATGGAGTGAAAGAAATGAAGGAAGCGAAAAAGTATTCAGCCCCATTTATAAAACGTATGCCAATCTATTATCGGTATCTGTCAACCTTACTACAGGTCGGGGTAAACAGAATCTCCTCCAATGATCTAAGCAGATGGCTGGGGATTACAGCATCACAGGTACGACAGGATTTTTCCTGCTTTGAGGGTAGCGGGTTACAAGGTTATGGGTATGAAGTGTCGGTGTTGCATAAGGAGTTAGCAAATGTACTTGGTCTTGATGTTGTGCGAAAAATGATTGTCTTAGGAGGGGGAAGCCTAGGACAAGCACTTGCCAAACATTCTAATTTTGAAAGAAATGGATTCAAGATTGTAGCAATTTTTGATATCAATCCTCAGATTGTGGGGAAGAAAATTCGAGATATTGAGGTGCTGCATGTGGATACATTGAAGGATTTTATCGGCAATAATCAGGTGGATCTGGCAGCAATCACAGTTCCTTCCTCCCATGCTAACGAAGCGGCTGGCCTTGTGGTGGAGATGGGAATAACAGCTATCTGGAATTTTGTTCCCATAGAACTTAAGGTTCCAAAATCAGTAGTGGTGGAGAACATTCACCTAAGTGACAGTCTCATGGTACTTGGTTATAAACACAAAGAGAATCAAACGAAGCTTGCGCAGCATCCTGTTGCTCATAAGAAAACCACGTAATTACATACTGGAGTATCTACACTACATCGGAAGCTTCTTACACCTTTTTGCTGGATTGTGATACGTTTCTAACAGTCTTCATAAAAGCATCCAATACTTCATTTGGCTCTATTAGGAAAAGACGTACTGTATTATGAATTGGACTTACGATACAGTCAGCCATAGCTTTTCTCTAATAGAGCCTGTGTCATTTTATGGGAGGAGGAATTAGATGCAAAATCGGTGGTTTAGTAGGATGGCTCAGAAAGTAGAGATGAAGATAAATATTTAATTACAATAAAATTTCAGATGAAATGTAACAAAAAGTATGATATACTCCAATCGGAAATTTAAAATCATAAAAAAGATTATAAGAGGATAATATAAATGCTAAATAAGGAAAAGAATTATTACATGCCTGCGGAATGGGTGCAGCATGAAAGAACCTTAATGGAATGGCCGGTAAAGGAATCGCTTGTATGGCCTGAGAATTATGAGGAGGTATGTGCCGGCTATGCCAATGTAGCTAAGGCAATATCTGAATTTGAGGAAGTAACATTGATCGTGAACGAGAATACAGCAAATGAAGCAAAAGCTCTTTGCGGTGAGAAGATCGATTATGTACTAATTCCTCATAATGATGCCTGGTGCAGGGACAATGGACCGACCTTTTTAATAAATAAAGAGAAAGAACTTTCCGCGGTTAACTGGCAGTTCAACGCCTGGGGGGAAAAATATATCCCATTCGATTTAGATAATGAGGTTGCACCAAAGGTATTAAATTATTTAAAGGTACCGTATTTTAATTCGTCAATTATCTTGGAGGGTGGTTCCATTCATGTTGATGGTGAAGGGACTTTGCTTACCACGAAGGAGTGTTTGTTGAATAAGAATCGCAATGCTCACTTATCCCAAGAGCAGATTGAGGAGGAAGTGAAGAATGCCCTGAATGTATCCAAAATCATCTGGCTGAATCAGGGATTATTTGGAGATGAGACGGATGGACATGTGGATAACGTAGCATGCTTTGCTAAGCCCGGAGTAATTCTGATACAAACCTGTGACGATCCGGAGGATCCAAATTATGAGATTTCTAAGGAGAACCTGGAGATTTTAAGAACTTCCACGGATGCAGCAGGAAGAAAGCTTGAGATTGTTCAAATTCCACAACCACCGGTAAGATATTACCGAGATGAGCGTTTGACTTTAAGCTATCTGAATTTTTACATGGTAAATGGAGGTATTATCCTTCCTGTGTTTGGAGGAGCTGCAGAGATGGCGGATAAAAAAGCAGAGGAAATACTAAAAGAAGTATTCCCAGAGCGTAAGATAGTTCCAGTGGATGGCATGCCATTAATTAAAGAAGGTGGTAATGTCCATTGCATTACTCAGCAGATGCCAAAGGGAATCCGAGTTCATTAGAAGATTAACGAAAGAATAGGGATGATACACAATGTTAATGTTTTAATAGGGATGGTATGACGTTGCTATTGACGTATTTAGGATAATAAATGGAGGTAGTGAACATGAGAATAGTGAAAGTGGCAGCAACTCAGATGAGCTGTACGGATCAAATAGAAGAAAATATCGTAAAGGCAGACAGGTTGGTGAGGCAGGCAGCAGCTTTGGGAGCGCAGATTATTCTTATTCAGGAGCTTTTTGAGACACTCTATTTCTGTCAAAAGGAGAAGCCGGAGTATTATAATTATGCTACTGAGGTAGAGAACAATAAGGCGATCCTGCATTTTAAGAATGTGGCAAAGGAACTGGGAGTGGTGCTTCCGATCAGCTTTTATGAAAGAAAGAATAACGCAAGATATAATGCCCTTGCAGTCATAGATGCTGATGGCGAGGTGCTGGGTGTTTACCGCAAAAGTCATATTCCGGATGGCCCCGGGTACGAGGAAAAATACTATTTTAATCCAGGTGATACCGGCTTTCAGGTATGGAATACCAGATACGCGAAAATTGGCGTAGGTATTTGCTGGGATCAGTGGTATCCGGAGGCGGCAAGATGTATGGTGTTAATGGGCGCTGAGCTATTATTCTATCCAACAGCAATCGGTTCTGAACCGGAGAGTCCCGAGGTGGATTCAAAGGATCATTGGCAGCGCTGTATGATAGGGCATTCTGCTTGCAATCTAGTTCCTGTGGTTGCGTCTAACAGAATTGGAATGGAGCGGATAGAGGATTCTGAGATTAATTTCTATGGTTCATCCTTTATTACAAATACCACAGGTGAAAAAATTGCGGAAGCCGGGAGAACGGAGGAAGCAGTTTTAGTTGCAGAATTTGATCTGGACAAGGCTTCAGAGCAAAGAATCGAATGGGGAATTTTCCGTGACCGGAGACCGGAATTATATAAAGCGATTTTAACCTATGATGGTGTTGTGAAATAAACTAATAATGTAAGATATAGTTCTAAACAATGAAATGAATAAGAATACACCTCTTAAGAAGGTACAAAAACGGCAGATGATCGTAAGATTATCTGCCGTTCTTTGAACTCAGGATATTATGTGGGAATGTAAATAAATAGTTGCAGCTCTATATTAATATGTTACAATATTTTATGGAACAATTGCGTCGCAGGGCGTACTGACCTTCATTCTTCAGGAATGGGGGGATACCTGTGAAAAAAGGGCTGATTAAAATCAATATAATTTAGGTGATGGCATGAAGGATTTATTTACGATAGGAGAAATAGCAAAGTTATTTGATGTAAACATAAGAACCTTACGGTATTATGATGAGATTGATTTATTAAAGCCGGAGTACATAGATATTGCTTCAAACTACCGCTATTACTCTACCAGGCAATTTGAGCGCCTTAATACAATTAAATACTTAAGAGCATTAAATATGCCACTGTCTAAAATAAGTGATTTCTTCCGTGATAGAGAAGTTGATACGCTGGTTTCACTCTTAAAGCAACAAAAGGATGAAATCGCAGCCCAAAAATACGAGCTGGATTTAATGGAACGAAAGATTCAGAACAGACTATCTCAGATAGAGAATGCGATGCATACCCAATATAACATAGTCGAAGAAAAGTGGATTCCTCTAAGAAGGATAGCCATTGTCAAAAAGGATATTAAAGTTGATGAGGACATTGAATTACCAATCGTAGAACTTGGAAGAGCAAATGGATTAAATACGGCCATCTTTCTAGGAAAGGTTGCATTATCCATAGCCAAAGAGAACCTAATGGTTCAAAAGTTTGATGAGTTTTCTTATGTGATCGTGATTGTAGAAGAGGAAGATTGTGCGCAGAGATCTAATCAGAGTATGCCAGAAGGCTACTATTTGTCCTTGCAGTTTCAAGGCACCCATAAAGATTCCAGGGAATATTATCTTCAGCTGCTTGATTATTTAAATGCCAAAAGATATCGTATTTGCGGAAATGCGATTGAAATAACTATGATTGATTATGGTATGACAAATGATTGTTCAAAATTTGTTACAGAAATTCAGATTCCCTTTGAAAAATCTTGACTCTCTAGTTACTGGAGAGTTTATAATACTCTCTATTAACATACATAGAGGTGATTATAAATGGTAGGAACAATCGTAAATACAGGTGCTATTATTATTGGAACTCTTGCGGGAAGTATTCTAAAAAAAGGCATCAAGGTAAAATATCAGGAAACATTATTTAACGCAATGGGTTTTGCGGCTGTGGCTTTAGGTATCAATTCCATCGTTAATAACTTGCCAAACAGTAATTATCCGGTTTTATTTATTGTAAGCCTGGCATTGGGTAGTTTAGTTGGAGCAATGTTAAATATTGATGAGAGGTTTCAAAGACTAACGAAGAAATACTCGAAGTCTAATTTAGGACAAGGATTATCAACAGGAATCTTATTATTCTGTATCGGTACTCTTTCCATCTTAGGACCGGTCATGAGTGCGACTAAGGGAGATAATACCTATCTTTATACAAACGCAACGCTGGATTTGGTAACTTCCATGGTACTTGCATCTACCTATGGAATCGGCATCGTATTTGCCGCACCAGTGTTATTTCTATGGCAGGGCGGAATCTATCTGGTCGCTCGCTTTTTGTCAGACTCTTTCTTTTCACCTGAATTAATGACAGAGTTATCTGTTGTTGGAGGCGTTCTGATTGCCATTTCGGGATTAAGTATCTTAAAAATAAAGGATGGTAAAGCATTAAATATGTTACCGGCATTGCTTGTACCAATCATATTTTTTATAATAAAAAGCATTTTATATTAGAAGAAAAAAGGGATGGTCATATTCCCATAAACAATTCATCTGATTAAATATCGACTAACTTTTGTGCACCTAGAAAGGATTTTTACGTCATGAAAAAGATCTTATTAAAACATCAACTACTTCGCACTCTTATTGAGCTTCGCGGCAACCCCCGTGTCTGCGTCTATACGGAACCAATGTGGGGACTTTCCATGAACCTTTGCCTGCCCTATGCTACAGTATATATGTTAGCATTCGGTATCAATGATGTACAGGTGGGAATTGTTACCTCCATCTATATGTTTTCTCAGATGGTCTGCGCTTTTGTATCCGGTGCTATCATCGATAAAATGGGACGCAGAAAAAGTACTGCAGTATTTGATTTTCTTGCCTGGAGTCTTCCCTGTCTCATTTGGGCATTCAGTCAGGGCTTTTGGTTCTTTGTTGTAGCTGCTCTGTTGAATGGTATGATGAAAATTACTACAGTATCCTGGGATTGTCTTCTGGTAGAGGACGCTCCAAGGGATAAAATAACCCATATCTATTCCTGGGTATTTATCTGTGGCAATCTCTCCGCACTTTTTGCACCCATATCCTCTATCCTGGTATCAAGGTTTACGCTAATACCGGCTATAAGAATACTCTATATTAATGCATTTATTATTATGACGATAAAGCTAATACTCCTGTATAAATTCTCAACCGAAACAGGAATGGGTAAAATTAGGCGTGAAGAATCCCATAGCATGTCCTGGAGTGAGATGCTAAGCAAGTATAGAAGTGCATTAACAAAGATAATAACTTCAAGAGGCACCAAGTTTGCAATTATCATTAGTATCTTAGTGGAAATTGTAGCAATGCTAGGAATGACCTTCTGGCAGATTATTGCATCAAGGCGCATCGGAGTTCCTGACACCTTATTACCGATCTTTCCAATGGCAAAAAGTATTCTATCCATCATACTCTTTTTTACAGTAATCGGACATATTAAGCAAACGAAGCTAAAATGGCCGCTTTATGGAGGGTTTTTAAGCTCCATCATCAGTTGTCTCTTGCTGATTTCAATTTCAGACACAGGTGTGTGGGGATATGTAGTATTATCTGTCTCCTTAATCTTTGAAGCACTGGGGGTATCAGTGCTGGGTACTCTTAGAGAATCCCTGGTTGCTCTTCATGTAGATCCTGAGGAGCGTTCCGGAATTTTGGCGCTGCTTCAGACGACAGTAATGTTAGTTAGTGTTCCCTTTGGATACATAGGTGGATTACTTAGCGATATTTCAAGAATCTTACCCTTTGTTTTAAGTATTGTATTAATGCTTTTGGGTATCTTAGCTACATCAATCTTTTATAGAACTGCTGCTGTGAGTAAAAACTAGAAGTTATATTAATAGCCTAGGTAAGAAGGGCATAATCAAATGTCACACCTTGTAGATATTCTTTTTGAAAGTTTATGTGATCATTTTAGTAAAGTGATAACAATTGAATCATGATATAAAGAAACGCCAGCCACGGAACAGTGACTGGCGTTTTATCAAAGCTATAGCAATTCTATCAATTCCTCAGGCAGATCGGATAGTTCAGAATATATGATATCCCGATAATCAATCCATTCCTTTTCGTTCTCCTGAATGCTATGTACGGAGGGGATTAGTAATTTACTGGCATGAATGAAGTCCTTTCGTATATCCTCTGTAAGATTTTCCGCCATCATACTATGAATAATTCTTCCGTTTAAAATATAAAACAGCTTGCAGCCACCATTATCCAAAGGAAGCTTTAATAGAATACTCCTTGATAATAAGTTTTTATAGCCGTTTAATCCATTTTTAATCATTTGCATGCAGAATATCATATCCCTGTAAATGGAAGCCATTTCGTATCGGTATAAACTAACTGCATCTTCTAATTTTGATTGCAGGGTCTCAATCATGAAAAGAAGATTATCTTCTGATTCAAATAGTTCTAACAGGAGCTCTTTATTATGATCAAAGTCATCCTGTTGCATTGTTATGGGAAACATGTGATATTCGAACTCGTACCGGTTGCCGTTCCATTTAATTGGATAAATGTTCTTTAGTATATCTAGGAATTCACTAATTGTATATTTGCTTCGGAAGGGGCCAAAACAATGATTGGTTCTTTCTTCAATGACAGATAGGGGATTATATTTATTATAGTTTTCTACTTTAATAAAAAAGTAGTTTTTATCATTTTTCATCTGGGCATTGAACCGGGGTTTATATTCCTTGATTAAGGAACACTCCAGCAGCCGTGCTTCCAGATGTGTATCGGTGGTAACATACTCAATATCCCGTATCATTGTTATCATTCGATTCACCTTGTCCCATGCCGGCGTCTTGACAAAATAGGATCGTACTCTTTTTTGCAGACACTTACTCTTACCGATATAAATAATAACGCCTTGGGAATCAAGCATTTTATAAATGCCGGGGAGTTTGGGAATCTGCTTTAGTTTTTCGTTAGTAATGTATTTATGCTCCATTGGTTCACCTTAAAAAAAGAAACTAGTCTATGTATTTTGATAGCTATCGATTACTATCATAGCATGAAAGAAAAGAGAAGTCTATCCTTCTAAAATTTGAAGCTTTTTATAGTCGAAGAAGGAACTTTTGAAATGAACAGAACAGAACGCATGTCAATAATTGATCCTTGTTTTGTTTGTATAGTTGTAAATCAGGAGATGAAATATGATTGGAATTATTATACATACGATGGTATAATTTACTGGGGACGAAGATTATGAAAAAATCGAGTAAAGAAAGGGAGAGGAAATATGTTATCAGAAATTATTCTATTAAACCAAGAAAGAAATGTTACTTTAACAACCTTTATTCAACCGGTGGGAGGTGAGTTTGGTTACATAGATAAACGACCAGCAATTCTGGTTATTCCAGGTGGGGGATATCAGATGTGCTCGGATAGGGAAGCTGAAGTAATTGCGATTGAGTACCTAAGAGCTGGCTACCAGGCATTTGTACTTCGTTATTCGATTAAAAAAGATGCTATATGGCCGAATCCTTTAAATGATTACGACCAGGCGATGGAATTAATTCGTTCAAAAGCAGAGGAATGGAATATATACGAAGATAAAGTAGCAGTTGTGGGCTTTTCGGCAGGAGGTCACCTTGCTTCTGCGGCGGCTACAATGGCAAAAAACAGGCCTAATGCAGCTATTTTAGGATATGCAGTAATAACAGAAGAAACAGCTCATATGTGCTCTGCGACAGCACCATCAACCTGGGATAAGGTGGATGGAAATACATGTCCATGTTTCATATTTTCCACCCGTACCGATCATGTGGTACCTGTTACAAACTCCCTTCAATTTATGAATGCATTAGACAAGGCTGGTATTGCTTTTGAAAGCCATATTTACAGCCATGGACCTCATGGTTTCTCTACCGGCAATTCTGCAGTACAAGCCCCGGATACTGCTATCTGTAACAGGGCAGTTCGGTGGGTCAATGACAGTATTGAATGGTTAAAGGATATCCTTGGGGATTTTGCGACAGACGGGGGTATGACAAAGCCAAGGTGCATGAAAAAGTTGTTTGCAGATGATGAGGAATTTTTATCGATTGATTGTAGAATGAGCTATCTGATACAGCAGGCTGGAGCTCAGCAGGTATTAACACCTTTATTACAGGGGATAAAGGAGAAAACAGGAGCATTTGAAGAGCAAAGTGATATGGCTGATGAAGAGAAAGGCATGGATATGTCAGTAATGATAGCTAATATGACATTGCGGGATGCATTAAGCTTTGCAAGCTTTCCCAAGGAGATGTTGGAGCAGATAGATCATCAGCTTAGGCAGATACCTAATAAATATTGCTAGTAATAGAATAGAGAAATTAACTTAAAGCAACAGAGCAATCAATATCCTGCGTTCTGTTGCTTTTTAGGTGTTTGGATGAATAAAATAGGAAGACAATGGTGCGGTATATCCTGCCTGTAAATTATGATAAATATTTATTCTTCATTCGGTATTCTGTTGGGGTATCACCGGTTAAATTTTTAAATACAGTTTGAAAATAACTTTGGGAAGAAAAGGAAAGATACTGAGCGATTTCAGATAAAGAAATATCGGTAAAATGCAGAAGCTGTTTGGCTTCTGTTATTTTTTGCTCATTAATATAGTCTGGCAGTGCAATACCGGTCACCTGGCGAAACTTGGTCGATAAATACTCCTTGGATAAACCAACTACCTCAGCAATTTCTTCAACCTTTAATCGCTTCTGGTAATTCTCTCGGATATAGTGCATAGCTTCATTGATTTTTTGATTTTTTGTTTTCGGGTGAAGCAGGAGAGCTACTCTTTCGCAGTAATCGAGGAGAAGTGCTTCACTGATTGGTAACAAAGAATCCATACTACGGCAGGCTTCAATTTTCTGAATATAGATTTCACCGAGCTGGTAGCTGGTTTCCGGATCCAGCCCACCGATGATAGCAGCACGTTGGGAGAGTGTATTTAAAATAATCATGGCATTTTTATAATGTCTTAAAGAGTCAAAGGCAAGACTTCCCATGTCATAGTGTGTCAATTGACGCTTTTTTAGTTTTTCCGTCATACCATGACTGATATAGAACATAAGCTCAGACTCCAAGTCAAAATTATTCCTTCTCGTTGTCTCGGCATAAGTATGCTCTTGAAGTGCAGAGATCATACGAAGCTGAGTGCTATCCTCAGAGTTCGTAGTTTCTCTGCCGGTAGCTCCAGTCTCTCTTCTAATCAAATCCTCGCTGGTAACGATACTGTTATTAATATACCCGTGAATCATACAGATAATTGGTAGAAATTGTTCCAGGGAGAATGCAGCACAGGAACTAAGAAAACGTTCCACCTCCTGCAAATGATCCATACCGATGCTAGGTCTTGCAGAGAGCATGATATTGCGTAGGGTAATTTCTGAAATTTTGCTAATTCGTACAGGACCCACGATAATTTGAAAACCAGATGAGATATCCTGAATTTTCCCAAACAGTAACAAGTCCTTTGTAAGGTGATAGGTAAGAGGCTCTCTCGAATCATTTAACAAGGGAAGCCATGGCAGAACCAGGTCGCAGGCGCTGGGATAGGGCTCAAACAATTCCAGCCTTTCCTCATTGTCATAAATATAAAAGGGTATATGAAATAAATTGCATTGCAGGGACAATAAATGAGAGAGCAGGGATCGTTCCATTGATAAATCCTCCATATATTTAAATTGTGTAATATGCATAAAAAAAGTAGATTACCTTAGCAGTGTTTAACAAAAATGTTAAGATCTTTATATTTTATAATACTACTTAGAATTTTGAAATACAATACTAAAACTTCATTATACAATGAAAACATCAACAAAACATTAGGATAGGTTTTATCATAGGAGGAAAGCTTAATGAGAATACCATATTTAAAAGAAGTGAATGGCAAGAGAATTCTAATGGTTCAGGATAAGCCGTTTCTGATGCTGGCCGGAGAGGTTCACAATTCCAGCTCATCATCTGTCATCTATATGGAGGGAGTATGGGACAAAGCAGACATGTTAGGTTTCAATAGCATACTGCTTCCGGTTACCTGGGAAATGATTGAACCAAAGGAGGGAGAATTCGAGTTTAGTCTCGTTGACGGTTTGATACATCAAGCCAGAGAGCGTGGTAAAAAGCTTGGAATCCTGTGGTTTGGAGCCTGGAAAAATGCTCAGTGCTATTATGCACCATCATGGGTAAAGCAAGATACTCAAAGGTTCCAACGAGCACAGGTGGAAAAGGGTAAAAACTTTACCTACCTGAAGGATTTTCATGGAATGCCCTATACTACACTGTCCTATCTGTGTGAAGCTACCAACGAGGCAGATGCGAAGGCCTTTCGTACTTTGATGTCCCATATCAAAGAGGTGGATGAATTAGAGAATACGGTTGTAATGGTTCAGGTCGAGAATGAAGCCGGACTCCAGGGGGCTGCTAGAGAGAACTCAGTAAAAGCCGATGCCCTATTTGAGGCTGCAGTTCCTCCGGACTTTGTTGATTATATGAAGTCCAATACTTGTTCCATGGCTACGGACGTTCGTAATAGTGTAGAGAACGGAGTGGCAAAAGGTAGCTGGAAGGAGGTATTTGGCGAAAATGCGGAGGAAATATTCAGTTCATATTATATCGCTGGATACATCAATAAGGTAGCAGCGGCTGGGAAAGAGGTTTATCCACTACCAATGGCAGTTAATTGTTGGTTAGACAAAGGGCAAAAAGCGGGATCATATCCCAGCGGTGGGCCGGTGGCTCGGATGATGGAGGTTTGGCACTACTGTGCACCAAATATTGATATTATAGCACCGGATATCTATGTGACTAATTTCTGTGATGTTTGTGATGAGTATGTAAAGTTAAATAATCCCTTGTTTATACCCGAAACAGCGACCCATAGCTACGCCGGTCCGAGGCTGGTATATGTGATAGGGCATTATCATGCACTAGGTTTTGCACCTTTTGGATTTGAGGATTTAGGTGGAGCTTTTTCTGCCATTGACAGCTATTTATTCGGTGTGGATGTCACGGATCCAGCTGTTAAGACTCCACAAAATATTGACGAATATCGGTGGTTTAATACAGCGTTAAATGAGTTAATGCCTTTACTTACTAAAAAATATGGAACCTCAGATTTACAGGCAGTTATTGTGGAACGTAAAGAAACAGACACTATGATCTTTGGATCCTATGGCTTTAAGATCCTGATGGATTTACCGATTCTTTCCCGAAAGGACGGAGTTTGTTTAGTTTTAAAAGAAGCTGAGGATGAATTTTATTTAATTGCAAATGGCTGTGCGGTAGTTCCCTTTTCTTCGAATCAAGAAAAGCCTTTTGTTGGAATTCTCTCCTTGGAAGAGGGAGAATTGAAAGATGGTAAGTGGAGCATGCTTCGACGACTAAACGGCGATGAGGCAGCTATCATGCGTTATGAGAAGCCAAGCCTTCTCCGATTGAAATTATATCAATATGACTAATACAAGTAGCAATTACATGAAATTATCAGCCGTTTTAGAGTTTTACAAGAAATAGTACAAGGAGAACTGAAATGAAATATTTTTGCAACCCGGTGAACATCGATTATCGTTACCAATTCAATCAGCCCATGCTACGGGGTAAAGTAATGGTTGCCAGAGAAGCAGCCGACCCATCCATGATCTTTTTCAAAGACAAGTATTACATTTTTGCTTCCATGACCTTAAGTGTCTATAGCTCAGAGGATATGGTTCATTGGGAGAGCCACAGACTTCCTGAGAATCTACCGCTTTATGATTATGCTCCTGATGTAAGGGTGATGGGAGGGTATGTGTATTTTAGTGCATCTAAGAAAGGAGAAATCTGTAACTACTATCGAACAAAGGATGTGATTAACGGTCCCTATGAGGAAATCCCGGGAACCTTTGATTTCTGGGATCCACATCTGTTCCAGGATGAAGACCAAAAAGTATACTTTTATTGGGGCTGTGCGAATACCACTCCACTCTGGGGAGTCGAAGTGGATCCGGTAACCTTAAAACCGTTGGGGGAAAAGAAGGGATTGATCTTTGGAGATGCACTGACGAAGGGGTATGAACGGATTGGAGAGGATCATTCCCTTCTTCCGCTAAACGATGAAGTGGTAGAGTTAAAGTATCAGGAATATCTGAAAGCACAGGGGATGAAGGAAGAACAGGTTCCAGAGGAATACCGCCCCCTGGTAAAGGGGATGCTAAGTAACCGTCCCTTTATCGAAGGGGCCTGGATGGATAAGCACAAGGGAACCTATTATCTGCAATATGCATGTTCTGGAACACAATATAATGGGTATTCTGACGGCGTTTATATCTCCGACCATCCGTTAGGACCCTTTACTCTGGCTGAGAATAATCCCTTTTCCTATAAGCCGGGTGGTTTCTTACCGGGTGCAGGACACGGCTCAACTCTGGAGGATTCTTATAAAAACCGGTGGCATACAGCAACGATGCGTATCAGTAAGAATCATCAGTTTGAAAGGCGGGTAGGTATCTGGCCAGCTGGTATAGACAAGGATGGCGAGCTTTTCTGTAATCAAAGGTATGGAGATTGGCCTATGGAGGTTGATCAAGCCAGGATGGATCCTTGGAAGGAACCGAAGTGGTATCTTTTAAGCTATGGAAAGAAGATGACAGCCTCCTCTTTTGAAGATGGAAAAGAACCTGAAAAGGCCGCGGATGAAAATGTTCAGACCTGGTGGAGGGCTGCATCGGATCAACCGGGGCAGTGGCTGATGATGGATCTGGAGGGTATCTGTGAAGTACATGCAATCCAGGTTAATTTTGCAGATGATCGTATAGATATTCCGGTACCGGGGCAAATCCGTGGAACGACACAGGCAAGGTATATTGATGAGGCAAAACATGTGACGCGGTGGAGACTGGAAGGTTCACTGGATGGAAAGGAATATTTTGTACTTGAGGATAAGTCAAAGGTAAATACGAATCTTCCTCACGATCTGGTAGTTTTGGAAGAAGGGATGAAGCTTCAATATCTAAAACTTACAATTCTAGAAATACCTTATCAACAAAAACCCTGCATCAGCGGATTGCGTGTTTTTGGAATTGGACAGGGCAATAAACCAAGGAAACCTGTATTTCAAGCGAGAAGAGTCAGTGACCTTGATATGGAGGTAGCAATCAAGGAGACGGGAGCTGTTGGATATAACATTTTATGGGGACATTCTCCGGAAAAGCTTTATCATAGCTACATGGTGTTTGGACTCCACAAACGTATCGGTGCATTGGTAAAGAACCAACATTACTATGTAAGGGTGGACGCCTTCCATGAAACTGGAATTACAGAGGGGGACACCGTCAAGCTGTCTAGTGAAACTTTGTAACTGGCGATAGAAACGAATTAGGAGAGAGACAACATGAGAAATTATTTATGCATCAAGGATGGCTGGAAGTTTTTTCATCAGGAAAGTGAAACTGGAATTGAGGTGGCAATTCCTCATACCTGGAATGATCAGGACGGACAGGATGGGGGAAATGATTATTACCGAGGATGCTGTTCTTATCAACGCAATTTCACAAAACCAGAGCTTTTACCAATGGGTAAAGCATATTTGGAATTCCGGGGTGTTAATTCCTCGGCGGAAATAAAGATCAATGGAAGAACCTTGGCAAGACATGACGGCGGTTATTCAACTTTTCGAGTGAATATAACAGAAGCTCTGGAGGAAGAGAATTTGCTGGAGGTTCTTGTAGATAATGCACCGAATGATCGTGTATACCCTCAAAGAGCAGATTTTACCTTCTATGGCGGAATCTATAGGGACGTATATTTGATTACGGTACCAGAGAGTCATTTTGACCTGGATTACTATGGAGGACCTGGTATCAAGGTAACACCGGAAATGAAAGGCAAGGATGCCATCGTGAAGGTGAAAACCTATATCGAAGGCGAGTATGACAAAGTCATGATTACAATAGACGGTGTAGGAAGCCTGGAGGCCATAAGAAACAAAAAGGAGGCAGAAGCAGAGTTTTTCATTCCTGTGGTACATCTTTGGAATGGACGAAAGGATCCATATCTTTATAGTGTTAAAGCTGATCTTATTGTACAGGGAAAGGTGATAGATCAGATTACTACTAGGTTTGGTTGCAGAAGCTTTGAATTTGATAAGGACAAGGGCTTTTTATTAAATGGACAATCCTATCCTCTTCGTGGAGTTTCCAGACATCAGGATCGTAAAGGGGTAGGGAATGCGCTCACAAAGGAAATGCAGAATGAAGATATGCAAATGATTCTTGATCTTGGGGCAACCTCCATCCGTCTGGCACATTACCAGCATGATCAGTATTTTTATGATTTGTGCGATGAGAAAGGCTTAGTTGTATGGGCAGAAATTCCTTACATATCCCAGCATATGCCACAGGGAAGAGACAACACCATTAGCCAGATGACAGAGCTGATCGCTCAGAATTATAATCATCCCTCTATTATCTGCTGGTCCTTATCGAATGAGATATCCTTAACCGGTGTTACGGAGGATCTTATGGAAAACCATCGAATTCTGAATGAACTGGCACATCGCATGGATCCAACACGGGTGACAGCGATGGCAAATTTATTCATGTTGGAGCCAGACAGTCCTCTGTTAGAAATTCCTGATATCATATCCTATAACCTGTATTATGGTTGGTATGTTGGTGATATGGAGGACAATGATCGGTTCTTTGATGAATTCCATGAGAAATATCCAGACAGAATTATCGGACTCTCAGAGTATGGGGCAGACACTTATTATCAAATACAGTCAAATCAACCGGAAAAGGGTGATTACTCGGAGCAATACCAATGTGTATATCATGAGCATATGCTCAAGCTGTTTGAGAAGCGTCCCTACCTATGGTCTACCTATGTGTGGAATATGTTTGATTTTGCAGCAGATGCCAGGGAGGAAGCAGGCGATCCGGGCGTCAATCATAAGGGGCTGGTGAGCTTTGACCGAAAGGTGAAAAAGGATGCATATTACCTATACAAGGCGTATTGGAGTCAGGATTTTTTCGTACATCTCTGTGGAAGACGTTATGTGGATCGCGTAGAAGAGGTAACGCAGGTGAAGGTGTACAGTAATTTAGATAAAGTGGCATTGTATAAGGATGGTCAGCTCCTTAAGGAACAGGAAGGAAGAAATGTCTTTGTGTTCCAGGTACCAATTGAGGGAAATCATGAGCTGGAGGCAAAAAGCGGAGCTTACACCGATCGCATCAGCATACGTAAAGTTGCTGAGGCAAATCCGGATTATCGACTAAAAAGAGCTCTTGTTAACAACTGGTTTGAGGGAGTTGATCTGGTGGAAAAACCGGGGTATTTCTCTATCTTTGATACGGTAGAAGAGATAAGCCGGGTACCGGAGGGGAAGATTATCATTGAACAAATGATGGCACAATCTGCAGCCTCCATGGGAGATATGGCCAAGAATGTTGAGATCAGTGACGCCATGAAACAGATCATTAATCGATTTACGGTGGAAAAGCTATTGAAACAGGCAGGTGGAGGAGTCACCCCGGAGGTGGTGGGTATGCTCAATAAACAATTAAATAAGATTAAAAAACTATAAGTGAAGGTAAATGGGAGGGTACATTGTATGTCGGAGAAACAAAAAAACTATAATGCAGATCGGTTAAGTTTTAAGAAATTAATGCTATGGAAAAGCTCTGATATTTCAAGTGCAGGAGTGTCTGTCATCGTATTAGGGTATCTAACACTATATTGTACAGATACATTAGGGATGAATCCGGCACTGGTTGGAACATTGCTGTTGGCTAGTAAGATCTTTGATGCCATTGCGGATCTATTTTACGGCTGGCTGGTTGATAACACTCACACCAGATTCGGGAAGGGAAGAACCTATGAATTATGTATTATCGGAATGACCTTGTGCACCATAGGGCTCTTTGGAGCAGGGCCTGAGTGGAGCGGCTTCCTAAAAGGTGCATGGGTATTTATTATGTACACCCTGGTTTATTCTGTGTTTACATCCCTAAGGTTGGCAGGGCAAACCCCATATTGTATTCGTGCTTTTAGTAATAATCAAGTAGTAATTACGAAGGTTGCATCTTACGGCGGTATTATTACCATGTTTGGATCAATTATCATAAGCGTCGTATTCCCAATCGTAATGAGTAAGCTGGCTACCAGCGCAGGGGGATGGACCACTCTGATTACTATCTTTATGATTCCCCTAACACTGCTAGGACTGCTTCGTTTTATCTTTGTTAAGGAAGACCCGGCGGTGGATGAAGCTAATATGTATCAGAAGGTTTCTCCGAAAGAGATTTTTACCATGTTTAAGGTTAATAAATATGTATGGTTGTTTGCTGGCGTTATGCTTTGCTATAATGTAACAACAGCTTTGGGAGTAACTACCTATTATTTTAAATGGATTATTGGAAATACTGCGTTAATATCTTTGACCTCCATGCTTTCTCTCGTAGTACTTCCGCTGATGTTAATATTTCCGGTAATTATGCGTAAGATTGGTACCATGGGTGATATGATTGCTGTATTTTGTATCTTTGGTATTATCGGTTATGGGATTATATTTTTCTCAGGTTCGAATTTACCAGGTGTTCTGACAGGAGGGATCCTCGCAGCCTTCTCAACTCTGCCACTGGCCTACTATGGAGTACTCTTTGTCATGAAATGCTGCTCTTATAATGAGATGAAGGGATTACCCCGTATGGATGCATCTGCTGCCATCCTTTCCAATTTTACCAGTAACACCGGCTCCGCTATCGGCTCCGGTATCACCGGTCTGTTGCTTGGTTTGGCAGGTTATGTTGCAGGAGAAAATGTGGCAGCTCAGCCGGATAGTGCAATTTTGATGATCCGATTACTCTATTCTGTAGTTCCAGCGATATTTCTTGTAGTGATAGCTGTTTTTGCTAAGGCTTTTGCACCCTTGGAACGAAAGATTCCCGAGTGGGAGGCAAGTAAAAAGGCTGAGTTAGAAAGAGAAAATGAAAATCAAGGGGCTTAAGCTTTGAAGAATTTCAGTGATGTAGAAGAATTATAGATGTAGAGATATTCAGGTATCAAGAAATTCATATTTCAAGAAATTCATATTTCAAGAAATTCAGATATCAAGAAATTTATATAAAAAGAAAGATTCAACAGAAAGGATATCAGTAGATATGACAGTAAAGGCAGTCCAGCAATTTCAGCTCAGAACCGTATTGGGCAGCGAGAAGAAAGCGAGAGAAGCGCTGCAGGCTATGAAGGAAGCCGGATACGATGGAATTGAGCTGAATGGCTTTATGATTAAGAAGATGCCCATGATTGTCCGCATACTTACAAGGTTGGCAGGAATGCCCATGGGACGCAGCGGAAAGCTAAATTGGAAATCGTTAATCGCACAATCGGGCTTAAAGGTTGTCAGTATCCATGAGGATTTGGGAAGTATCCTTAAGCGCCCCCAAGAAATCATTGGGGAAGCCAAGAGCTTTAATACAGAGTATGTCGTATTAACTGGGATGCACCATTTTGATTTCTCGAATAAGCAAGCCGTGCTTGAGCTGACAGATAAATTGAATCAAGCAGGAATGCTTCTGGAAAAGGAGGGAATTCATTTCCTTTACCACAATCATAATTGTGAATTTCGAGCGGTGGAGCCTGGGAAAACCGCTTATCAGTTGATCTTGGAAAAGACAGACCCCCGGTTCGTGAATTTTGAATTCGATTCCTACTGGCCAACGGAAGCAGGCTGTAATGCACTTGATTTAATGCATACCCTGGGAGAGCGGATGAAGCTGTATCATATCAACGACAGGGGAAGCAGAGTAATCGGACCAACCGGCTCTATCTTAAAATCAGATAGTATGGAGCTGGGCTATGGGAACATGGATTTAGTTGAGCTAGTGGATACGGCAAAGAAATACGGAGTAAAAGCTGTAATTCTGGAAAGCCACAAAAACTGGGTAGAGAAATCTCCGGTGAAATCCTTCCAGCTTAGTGCCGAATTCATGAATCAATATGTGTAACAAATAAATATATGGATCGGTTATATATATGGATAGGTTATATATATGGATAGGTTATTTCGCTGGCGATTTGGAATTTAAGAAGATGGAGGATATATATGCAGGAATTGCGTGAGCATTTTATAACATCCACTCAGGAGTATAAAGAGGGAGCAGTTTGTCTGTTTCGAAAAGAATTCCAGATGGAGAATGTGAAAAAAGCAACTCTTTATAGCACTGCACTTGGTATGTATGAGGTGCTAATAAACGGGCAAAAGGCAGGTGAGCAGATGCTTGCTCCTGGGTTCACCTATTATCACAGACATTTATTATATCAGGTTAATGACGTGACAAAGCTCCTGAAGCAGGGAAGCAATGAGCTGAAGGTCTTTCTTGGACAGGGCTGGTATTGCGGCAGGTTTACCTTTCACAATAAAGTGAAAATCTATGGGGAACAGTCTGCTGTGTCTTGGATTTTAGAGGTGGAACATCAGGATGGAACAATTAGCCGCCAGGTCTCTGATGAAACGGTTAAGGAATTGGAGTCACCCTATGAATATGCGGGGCTTTATGATGGAGAAATCTATGATGGAAACAGAGAAGAAAATCAGCTAACCTTCGCTGTAGCCTATCAAGGTAAGTTGCCCGAGGTAATAGAAGAATCCTTAATTACGGTGAAGCTTCAAGAAGAGATGCCGGTTCAAAAGGTAGTGAGACACAAAGATGTAACGATTCTTGACTTTGGTCAGAATTTTGCAGGAATAATTGAAATAGATCCCACGAAACTAAAAGGAGATAGCATTAAAATACGTCATGGTGAAATCTTAAATCAGGATGGCAGCTTGTACACAGACAACCTACGGAAGGCGAAAGCAGAACTAGTTTACCGCAAAGGTGCAGACACCAAAAAGTATCGCCCAAGGTTTACCTATATGGGATTTCGTTATGCTGAGATTTCCGATACGGAGTATGAGGAAGGCTTAATTACAGCTTATGCCCTGTATAGTGATATGGATCGCAGCGGTTACTTTAACTGTGATAATGCCTTAGTTCAGAAGCTGTATGAGAATCAGATATGGGGACAAAAATCGAATTACATTGAAGTGCCGACGGACTGTCCGCAGCGCGATGAACGTATGGGATATACTGGGGATGGGCATGTATTTTCACTAACCGGCAGCTATAACTTTCAGACGGAGAAATTCTGGGAGAAGTTTTTAAAGGATATCCGTTATAGTCAGATGGATAATACGGAAGGATATATAGGATCTACGATTCCGGCGGATGGACCTAACGGAATTGGGTTTTTAAGTATGCTGGGCTGGGGAAATGCTGTTACAATCCTGCCGGAGATGCTGTACCTACAATATGGAGAGGAACGATATTTGCTGGAGCAATATGACAGCATGAAGCTATTTGTAGAGGCTGAGATCCGGAAAATGGGCAAAAAGAACCTATGGCTTGGTCCAAACCTGGGCGACTGGCTCATGCTTGGGAAGGGGATACCCTGGATGGCAATGCATAATAATCCGGTATCAAATTCTTTTATTGTCCATGACCTTAAGGTAGTCTCAGAAACAGCAAGACGATTGGGAAGGCTGGAAGATGCGAAAAGATATGAAGAGCAGTTGGAACGAACCCGTGCAGCCTATATTAGACGCTTTATTAAAAAAGACGGCAGGATGAAGGATGATTATCAGGGGGCATACATTATGGCTCTTAAGTTTGTTCTTCCAGAGGGCGAGCTTCGCAAGAAGGTATTAATGCGATTAATTCAGCATATCAGGAAAAACGGAATGCAGACAGGCTTTTTTGCAACGGAGCATATTTTACCAATGCTTGCTGATGCAGGAGAGACGGAATTAGCTTATGACTTGCTGTTGCAGGAGGGCTGCCCCGGTTGGATGTATCAGGTGAAATGCGGTGCGACAACAACCTGGGAGCGTTGGGATTCTCTTCGTCCGGATGGAACCGTCAATGAGACAAAAATGAGTTCCGATAACATGGTATCCTTTAATCACTATGCCTTTGGAAGTGTGGGTGAATTCTACTACCAATATATCCTTGGGATTAAGCCTATCTTGCCGGGGTATGAAAAAATAAGCATTTGTCCAAGGATAGATCAAAGACTTGGTAGGGTTTCCGGTTCTTATGCTTCAAAAGCAGGAACAATTAAAGTGGCATGGCAGGTAGATAATCAGAAGGTTATAGTTACGATTGAGACACCAAGCGAAACAAAGATCCTGTTACCGGATGGTCAGAGCTACTGTGTAGGTAGCGGAAGTTATCAGTATGAGTGTATTATGCAGGCTGAGAATAAAGCAAGGTAGTCATATATTATAATTGACAATGAAGGAAGTGTTCACCGGACTGTAACGAAGCAGTTTGTGATCCTTCCTTCTGTTTATCGGTGGTTTGAAAAGTGGTAACTTAACCTGTACAAAGAATTAAATTTCTTTCGCGGTTACCTTACCGGCAGAGCTTCCTCCGTCCACAGGAATAGCAGCACCGGTGATATATCTGGCCATATCAGAGGCAAGGAATAGTGCCAGATAAGCGATTTCCTCAGGCATTCCAAGCCGACCGCTGGGAGAGAACATATTAGCAAAGTGCTGAATTATTTCCTCCGGTGCGTCCCGCCAGATTGAGGTGAGGATAGTACCAGGACAGATGCAATTGACGGTAATGTTTTGCTTGGCATAATCTAAAGCTGCGCATTTTGACATACCAACAACAGCGTGTTTTGCGGCAGAATAGATACCGAGAGAGCTATTTCCGGTAATTCCGGCAAGGGAAGAAATATTAATGACAAAGCCCGATGTCGATTTGGAATTTAAAATAGCTTCAATTCCGTAACGCATGCCAAGAAAAACACTTTTCTGATCAACTGCCATTGCACTATCATATTCCTGTGGAGTATATTCGTGAAATGGCTTATTGTCAGTGCCGATACCGGCATTATTGATAATCCCATCCAGACGGCCATAAGCCTCCAAAGCAAAGTCTACCATTGCCTTTACGTCTTCATCTTTACTGACATCTACAGGGAAGAACTTCGCAGCACCACCTGCGGAAATGATTTCATCCACAGTTTTTCTGCCCTTCTCTTCGTTGAGATCTGCAACAATCACCTTCATACCATTTTCACAGTAGAGTTTGGCAATGGTTTTTCCCATGCCATCCGCACTACCGGTAATAATTACTACCTTATCCTTTACACTCATAAAATCTGTCATTTGTCATTTCCTTTCTGTGTCCTATCTTCGAAGTATTCTTCATCTTTGCTCAGCTGATTTTGGCTGATAGGTATAGTATGAAGGAAACAAGCATATCCGGCAACCGACTGATCCTTAGTAGGTAGTCGTAAAAGCAACAAAGAAGAAGGTTATTGTTGTAAAGGAATCAGCTCAGAAAGCATTTGTTGAATAGGAGAGTATATGGAAAATCAAAGAGTAAGACTAACGAAACAATTATTGCGAGAAAGTCTGATGCAATTGCTGGTAAAGGAGGATATTAATAAGATATCTATCTGTGAGATCTGCAAACATGCCCAGATTAATCGTTCTACCTTTTATCGATACTATGGTAGCCAATATGAGCTGCTAACTGATGTAGAGCTAATGATACTAACTCAGATTGAAAATTACTTAAATGTTGGTGCGCAAGTAAGTGGTTTATCTAAGATGGTTCTGATGTTATCGTATTTTGAAGAGAATAGAGAACACTGCTCCCTGCTTTTGAATAATTCGATCGATAAAGGATTTCCTGAAAAATTAATGAATCTTCCGGCTGTTAAGTCTCAAATGTTGGAGCTATTAAATGAAAAATATAGACCAAATGAGGTGTACTATATGTACAGTTTGATAGTAAACAGCGGGTTTGAAATGATTAGGAAATGGTTGAATAAGGAGCATAGGGAATCACCAGACCAGATGGCTGAGTTTATCGAAAATACCATACAAAAACTGTTATAGTAGCATAGTAGCATAAAAATTCTTGACATAAACTTAGCTTAAGGTGATATGATAGAAAAAGATGATTTCATAAAGGATAACATATCTCAAGTCATAGGAGCCCAAACTGACATCTACAACAGAAGTTGATTGGGAATATTATTAAAGACTGGAAAATAGCAAAAGGAAGGAAGTGCACTTTTTGAAGAAAATACGATTAGGTAACACCGGTATTGAGACACCACAGAATGCATTTGGCGCTTTGCCAATTCAAAGAGCTGATATGGAAACGGCTATTAGAATATTAAAAAGAGCCTACGAAGGCGGAATGACATTTTTTGATACAGCGAGAGCGTACTCCGATAGTGAAGAGAAATTGGGAAAAGCCTTTGAAGGAATGAGAGATAAGATCTTCATCGCCTCCAAAACCATGGCACATACACCGGAGGAGTTCTGGAGCCAGTTGAATACTTCCTTAAACAAACTTAATACAGAATATATTGATCTCTATCAATTCCATTGTGCAGATATCTGCTATCGTCCTGGAGATGGAACCGGAATGTACGAATGCATGCTGGAAGCCAAAGAGCAGGGAAAAATTAGGCACATTGGAATAACTGCACACAAGCTAGGTGTTGCCGAAGCAGCTGTTGATTCCGGATTATATGAGACATTACAATTCCCTCTTAGCTACTTAGCTTCAGAGAAAGAGATTGCCCTCGTAGACAAATGCCAGGAAGCTGGAATGGGTTATATAGCTATGAAAGCCATAGCAGGGGGATTGATTACAAATTCTAAAGCTGCCTTTGCATTTATATCTCAGTTTGATCAAGTACTGCCCATCTGGGGGATTCAAAAGGAGTCAGAGCTGGAAGAATGGCTTGGCTATATGTATGAAGCTCCATCCATGACAGAGGAAATAAAAGCATATATTGAACAGGAAAAGAAAGAGCTATCCGGGGATTTCTGCCGTGGATGCGGTTACTGTATGCCATGTCCAGTGGGAATTCAGATTAATAACAGCGCTAGGATGTCCCTGATGCTACGTCGTGCTCCTTCTGAAAATTGGCTTACTCCAAAGGTTCAGGAAAGCATGGAGAAAATAGAGTTGTGCCTGGAATGCGGGGAATGTAGCTCGAAATGTCCCTATGAACTCAATACTCCTGAACTTTTGAAAAAAAATTATGAGGATTATAAGAAGGTGCTTGAAGGAAAAGTAAGGGTATGCTAATTAACTAGAAGAAAAGTAGATTGACAAATTCCATAATTTTGCTTATTATAATAGTAGCAGCGAGTAGTGCTAAGCACGTAAATCCAGTTGATTTATGTGCTTTGCACTACTCGCTGTTTTTCTATACAAATTTTTATATTTAGGAGGAAGTTATGCCGAAGACTAAGTTTCAAGATTTCATTTTTACAATTATCATGGTGTTTGTCATGGTGTATTGCATGACCTTGTATAATATGTCCCTGGAGTTTGGATTTACTTACGCTACCTTTGGGAAAGCTCTAATGGGGATGTGGGTGGAAGCTATTGCCGCTTTTTTTGCTCAAAGATATATTGCGGGGCCGATGGCTAAGAAGCTTACCGCGCGTATATTGCAGTCAGGGGTGGATAAGACGATTTTTATTCTGGTAGCAATGGCATGTTTTACCGTTTGCTTTATGGCACCGATTATGACTCTATTTGTAACGATATATCATCATGGTTTTATAAAGGAAATTATTCAGTATTGGCTTCCGAAGCTTGTATTGAATTTCCCCTTTGCATTGATTATTCAGATTTTCCTTGCGGGGCCTCTCGTTCGCTTTCTATTTCGAACACTGTTTAGAAGGCAATTACAAAGCAGTGAAGAGGTAGGCCAGGCGAAAATGGCTCGGGGTGCGTAAGGATAATTATTTCTTACTAAAATTTTTAATTCGTTTGACGTGTGAAACAATAACATGTAAAATGTGACTTAATACATTGAATTCGTGATTGGATAACATGAATTTTGATTTTAGAAAGAAGTGACGAAAAGTGCAACAGCTAGTTAATTTGCAATTTACCATGTTCAGCATGATAGCTGCCGGCGTGATTTTGAAAAAGCTAGGGATTATCGGAGAAGAAGGGAAGAATAATCTCACAGATCTGGTTATATTCTTGATCCTGCCCAGTAATATTATCAAATCCTTTATGGTGGAATTCGAGGTGGACATTCTTTTTACTTTCGGTGGAGTTCTCATCATTTCCATTTTGATACAGGTGATATGCACCTTGCTGGGTCGTGTCCTATACAATAGGATGGAGCTGCCTAAGAAGAAGTGCCTGCATTATGGCACAATTTGTTCCAATGCAGGTTTTCTGGGTAACCCTATTGCAGAAGGAGTCTTTGGAACTATGGGTCTTACCCTGGCATCTATATATCTTATTCCTCAGAGAATTGTTATGTGGTCAGCAGGAATATCCGTATTCACAGAATCCCCGAATAAAAAGACTTTAATTAAAAAAGTTCTTACTCATCCCTGTATTATCGCATGTGTGATAGGTATTTTGCTAATGGTAACACAGCTACAGCTTCCAGGTTTTCTAACAGCGACTATACAAACCTTAAGCAGCTGTAATACTGCACTATCTATGATGGTAATTGGTATGATACTGGCGGATATTAATGCGAAAAGCATGTTGGATAAAAAGGTACTATATTTTACTTTTATTCGATTAATTCTAATCCCAATATTAGTTTACATACCATGCGAGCTACTGCATGTCAATTCGCTGATTACCGGTGTATGTGTGTTGTTAGCCGCAATGCCGGCAGGTGCGACCACGAGTATTTTGGCCTCGAAGTATCATGGAGATGCTGAATTTGCTACGAATTTAGTCATTGTCTCAACCTTGGCATCCTTGATAACGACACCAATATGGAGTACGATCCTAGTATAGAAGATTTAGGCTTGTCACCTTAGCGGTAAATGAGATATAATTTATTTTGTAATCTAGACTATACAGGCACGATTTGGAGGATCCTATTAACACAGTTTGTGAAATGGAGGTATGAAATGGCTGTTCAAGTGTATTTTAATTTTGCTGGTAATTGTAAAGAAGCAGTGGAGTATTATACTGGAATATTTGAGACCGAAGAACCAAAAATGATGCTGTTTGGAGACATGCCCGTAGAACCAGGTTATCCCATGACAGATGAAATGAAAAAACTGGTATTACATGCTGAGTTAACCATTAACGATAGTGTTGTTATGTTTTCAGATACGCTACCTGGAATGGATTTTGTTGTAGGTAATAATATTAATTTGTTGTTTAACGGCAAAAGTGAAGCTGAGATCAAAAGCTTGTTTAACAAATTAGCCATGGACGGAACGATTACCATGGAGTTGCAGGCGACCTTCTGGAGTAAGTGTTATGGTGCATTAATCGATAAATATGGGGTGAACTGGATGTTTGGCCTTGCATCAGAATAAAATTAAGATTTATATGGAGTATAGAAGTGATATAGATAGTCCCCGGCGAGCTAAAATAATAGAGCTGTCGGGGATTTTTCTATCCTGTCAATGATGTTTATCCGTTGACTGGCTTTTATATTTTAAAATCTCTTTAATCGTGTAGTTATCCAAAGAAGCTTGAAATTGCTCCTCCGCTTTCGAGATGATTAAAGAAATATAAAATTCAGACCCGGTTGATGGAACCGTCCAATAAGGAACCTGAGGTGGCTCGAAAGCATGATAAACATTTCCCACTGTTATCTCAGAAGCGTCTTTCGCCAGACAATAGCCCCCATATCGTCCGCTGTGAGCCTGTACTAATTCAGCTTTAGCAAGTTTCGAGAGAATCTTACGGAGGGTTGTAGGGTCTTCCCCCAGTAAATCAGCAATATGATTACTTTTTAATAAAACCTCTGATTCAGCCATAAGAACCATAGCCCGAATAGCAAGGTGAAACCATTTTGGACCAAGATCTCCCGATTGAATGAACAGCTGCATGAACGAATCTCCTTTTCATATATTTTTAGTTAAGGATCATATGATATGTAATTAAAGTGTGATTAAGTGAAGTGTAATTTTGACAATCTCATTGACTATTATAACATAAGTTGGTACAATTTAATTGTGAAAATTAATTCACAATTAAATTGTAAAAATAACATTAAGAAGATAAAGTGTATGATACTTAGGAGGAGTTAAAAAAGGAGGAGATGGGAACATGTTAAAAACTGCAATGATATTTGGGAATAACATGGTGCTACAGCGGCAGAAAAAGATAAAAGTTTGGGGTAATGCAGAGCCGGGTAGGACAATAAATGGAGTTCTAAGAGGGGCTGAACATCACAAGGCATCGGCTGAAGTTGAAAAGGATGGTAGCTGGATGTTAACCTTCGAGCCACTGGAAGCAGAAAGAGGCTTGGAGTTAATGATCAACGATGATATTGATACAATTACTTTTCAGAATATAAGCATCGGTGAAGTCTGGATTGCTGGTGGACAATCCAATATGGAATATTTTCTGGAATATGATGCGGATAAAGATAGTGTGTTAAATGGTGAAATGAATCCTGACATTCGTTTTTTCGATTATCCTGAAGTTTCTTATGAAGGGCAGTTAGAGGAGCATGATTACTCCAGATTTGGATTTTGGAGAACTAGTACAAAGGAGGATCTGCCCTATTTTTCCGCACCGGCTTATTATTTTGCAGAGAATTTAAGCAAAGAGCTCAAGCTCCCCATTGGTATCGTAGGCTGTAATTGGGGTGGAACGCCCGCCTGTGCCTGGATGGATCCGGAATATTTAATGGATAATGAAGGAAAAGCCTGGTTGGAGGCATATGAAAAAGAGATTAAGGATCTTGATCTAGAGGAATATAAGGCTGAGTACAAGTCGAATCCGGCTCATGATCGTTCTGATCCAATGAATGATCTAATGTCGGTGAGGCTGTTACAGCCAGGATTATCCCGAGAAGAACAGTTGGGCTATATCAATATGATGATGTCCTCCCCGGAAAAGGCAAAAATGATGCTACCGCAAATGGGACCCTATTATGAAAGACGTCCCGGTGGACTGTATGAAACAATGTTAAAAAAAATTGCTCCCTACACAACCCGAGGAGTAATCTGGTATCAGGGCGAGAGTGACGATGAAAGACCTCAGATGTATTCCACCGTATTTGGTAACATGATTCAATGTTGGCGTGATCTTTGGAAGGAGGAATTACCCTTCTTATTCGTACAGCTTGCACCGTTCGGAGAATGGATGGCATGCAATGGAAGGAATTATCCAGAACTTCGTCACCAGCAGGAAACGGTATCAAAAACGGTAGCAAATACCTGGATGATCAGCTCATCCGATGTGGGTATGGAGTGGGATATCCATCCAAAGAAAAAGCAACCCATTGGTAATCGATTGGCCCTACTGGCAAGAGGTCATGTTTATGGAGAAAAACTGTTATGTGATCCCCCAGAATTCAAGGAAGCAAAACGAGTTGAGGGAAGAATACGGATTGAGTTTTATAACGCCGAAGGCCTATATCGAAAGGGAGATCAGGTAAATGCACTCCTAATCAAAAATGCTAAGGGTGAAGCTGTTACTCCGAGTAAGGTTTCAGTAGTGAATGATGGTTTACTGATACATGGGGACTTCCCGGCCAATACGATAATTTCTTTTGCGAAAACACCATTTTATGAGGTGAATCTTTATAATAAAGTAGATAATCCGGCAAAACCTTTTGAAGTTATTCTATAAGAAAACCTGAAAAACCTCCTTAAATAGCTTTGGTTATTTGCCTTGTCTATTTAAGGAGGATCATATCAATCTAACTTATTAAATCTCGTAATTTCCATCTTCAGAAGAAGTATCAAAATCGCATTGCTCCATTGGTTGATCTTGTTTCATTTTTTTATTCTTTCTTACTAAGAATGCAGCTGTTGTCGCCACTGCTGCAAGAATACCCATACCACCAACCATCATTGCAGCCATTCTATGATTTCTTCTTTTATTTTTTCGAAACATATTCATCATTACTTTCATTTTATCGGACATCTTTCATACTTCCTTTCCCGTTATTGTGCTTTTTGATTTTAAGTAAGTATAGTTATTATGTGCAATTTTTAAATTTCGATTAATAAATGAGGTAGAATTTCCTGTGTAATTTTATCACTAAATGTGATTTTATGTTAAATTAATTTTAAAAGAAGTTATTTGTGTAGAACTGAAAATAATACCGTAATTATATCAGACTCCGGTACTGGAATAATAATACGATTAATGTGAATGATTTCATGCTTTTCCAAATATAATTTACAAAGAAAAGATTTGGGAGCATTATGAAAATTTTCAAGAGAAAACAGTGGATTATAGGAACTATTATATTTATCATGTTGTATTTTCTGGGCGCTGAGATAGCCATCCTTATGAATGGTTATCATGAAAAAAAAGCAATTCAAACAAGTGCTCAAAACTGGGGACTGGGTTTTTCGACAGAAGGACAGCCACCTACCGGTAACGCTACAAAAGATGAATTAAAAAAATATGATACCTACTATTTGGGGGATACCGGTAAGAAAGTTATTTATCTAACCTTTGATGCTGGCTATGAGAATGGTTATACACCTGCAATTTTGGATGCTCTGAAAAAGCATGGGGTATCAGCTACCTTCTTCTTGGTAGGAAACTATGTTAAGACCAGCCCGGACTTGGTAAAACGAATGGTAGAGGAAGGGCATACGGTAGGGAATCACACCTACTCTCACCCCGATATGTCCCGTATCTCCTCCAAGGATGCTTTTTGCGAGGAGATAAATGAGTTGGAAGCTGCCTTCAAGGAAGTAACAGGGACAGACATAATGAAATATTATCGACCTCCTCAGGGAAAGTATAGTGTAAATAATTTGACGATGGCTAAAGAGCTGGGATATAAGACCTTCTTCTGGAGCCTTGCCTATGTTGATTGGTATAATGATAAACAACCGACAAGGGAAGAAGCCTTTAAGAAGCTAATTGGAAGAATACATCCGGGAGCAATTGTACTTTTACATAGTACATCAAAGACAAATTCAGAGATACTCGATGAACTGTTGACCAAATGGGAAGAGATGGGATATACCTTTGGAACCCTGGAGGAGCTTTGTAATAACTAATAGCTTGTGATGATTTGTAAAAATTAAGAGGTGACAAATCAGATCGGTGATAACTTTATCGATTTCAGAAAATTAAATAGGATAAAGAAATTACCTTAGGAATATGTAGAAAGACAAACCAGATACGAAATATAGGTATATATCTTAAAATAGTAGAGAAGATGGAAAAAAGTTTATCCTTTTTCCATCTTTTCTACTATTATCATACCACAAAATCGCGAAATTTTCAAGTCTTGTATTCCAAACAGTGAAAGCCTATAATCAGTTCTTATCAAGCAAATAAGAGGTGTTCACATGGATGATAGTTTCTTTTTGAATTCAGCCGAGCATAATAATATGCAGCTACAGAAGATGATATCCTGCAATCAGTACACAGAGAAATTTGGCGTTCGATTATCGGAAGAGGAGGCTGTGTTTTTGCTGAAAGCGAGAAAAAACAGTCTGAAGGAACAAGAACGAATTGAATTTGGTGAGGGTATTTTATCAAAGCTAATATTTACATTTTGTGATTCTCCGTTTATTTATCAAGACAACTACGTTGATTCCTTAGAAGCCCTGCAAAATATTTTTTATCTATACAAAAATGAATCCTTGGATGAGCTCACGGATGACGAATTATTGGAATATATGAAAAAGCATTTTGATGGTGAATGTCAAGGCTCCCTGGAACATCTGGAAGATACCTGCTTAGAGAAGTTTGCAAGAAAAATACGTGATATGTCAAGGGGCTATATCGGAAGTGATCCTTTTAACCAGCAGGAAGATTTGGAGGAGGAAGAGGGAGATTATGAGGATGAATGATTATGAGATGAAAGATCTGATTCCAATTGTAGCAGAACTGACCGAAGGCTATACCAGTAAGGAAAGTACATCAATCTCCTATACTGTAGCACAACAACTTATGGATGCAGCCCTATATTGTATCAATGAGTATAGCACACTAAGCGAAATTGATTTTGAAAGTCTAAATACAACTTCGGTTCAGGCAAAATCCGAGCGTTTGACAGCAAAAGAAGCTTATCAAGCAGGATATCAGTTAGTGGTACAAAAAGTTCTTCAAACAAAGCAGATATATGATGAGATCATCTTAGAATTTAATGGGTACAGAAACCGGGCTTATATTGATACGGTGGTAAAAGGAATGCCCTCCTTCTTTCTCTATTATGATGCAAGATATCAGCCACAAAACCATATCTTAACCCTGGATTATCCGACAATCCTGCCTGTTGAACCACTTTGCGGGATTGATGCCATACATCAATATTTGAATTATATAAAGGTGGAACAATATTTCTTAAATAAGTTTCCACAAACCTATGTATTAGAAGTCATGGAACGTTATCATGAGGATTATGAGGAATTGCTTATAAATATCAGCAGTGTCATAGTTCGAAATATCATTGGACATATGATAGCCGGCAATTCCACGCAACAAGAGTTCAAGGAATCCGATTATCAAAGGATTAGATCCTTCGTACAGGGGTGCTCCAGAGAGGAACTGGAGGATAAGTTGATAGGTTATATGGATAACCTAGTGAAGCATGCCTATCAAGGCAGCCAATATTTAAAGGAGTATTTGCAAGGAGATGTTAAGGATTTAGCGGTCACCTTGATCCGTGGGGTAGAACACAATTATCTAAATAAGATTTTTTTGAAATAATTTTATAGAATTAAATACATTACAACACTGGATTTGAGCTGCGGCTCCTTGTCAATAATCTGCTATATGTTTGTATATTTAATTGGACTTGGTTAAATTCTTAAGAAAATTAAGTGATATATTGCTGGAATACTGAGAATGACAAATGTACTTAATAAAGTTAAGTTAGAAGGTTAAATTCTGTTAATTATTAAAGGTTGACACTTAGTAAAATTAAATGTATAATGAACCTCATTAAATGGAATGCATAATATAGTAAAATCAATGACGATTTGTAAGTTGGAAAACTAACGCACACAAATCGTCTTTTTTATTATTACAAGGAATCAGCATGCTGATCATCTGGTAATAGGATTATGCACCAATATTTATTTCTTTAAAAGGAGAGAAACCACTTTAAAAGTAGCTACTTTAATGGTGACAAAGGATTAAGCTTTATTGACCAAAAAGTGTTGGTTAGAGACAAAGGTGTCTGAGGATGTAGACGTACATTCACAGACCCTTTTTTTATGATTTCTTCTCAGAAGTCATTAAGAAATAGAATATGGATTATTTAGGAGGATAAGATTATGAATTCAGGAGATATTGCTTTTATACTGGTTTCTTCAGCACTTGTATTATTTATGACACCGGGATTAGCATTCTTTTATGGTGGTTTAGAAAGAAGGAAAAATGTACTAAATACGATGATGTCATCTGTTTTTATCATGGGTATGGCATCAATTCTGTGGGTACTTATTGGGTATTCCTTAAGCTTTGGTGATAATACCGGGGGTATTATCGGGGGCTTAAATTTCGTCGGATTAAATGGTGTTGAGGCTGAAGCTGCAGGACCGTACTCAGCTACAATTCCTCATCTTGCATTCGCCATGTTCCAAATGATGTTCGCAATTATTACACCTGCTTTAATTACTGGTTCAGTAGCAGGACGTATGAATTTTAAAGCTTTATTTATTTTCATCGCACTATGGTCAATTGTTGTTTATTACCCTATGGCTCATATGGTTTGGGGTGCCGGCGGTTTACTGGGAAGCGTACTTGGTTCGGTAGACTTTGCAGGTGGTAACGTTGTTCATATCAGCTCAGGTGTCAGCGGTTTGGTATTATCAATTATCCTTGGCAGCAGACATGGTTATAAACAAGTTTCATACCGTACACACAATATTCCTTTCATTGTTTTAGGCGGTGCAATTCTTTGGTTTGGATGGTTTGGATTTAATGCTGGAAGTGCACTTGCAGCTAATGGCTTAGCAGTTCAGGCGTTTATGACAACAAATACTTCTGCAGCATGCGCAATGCTATCCTGGATGGCTATTGATTACTTAAGAGAAGGCAAACCAACCGTGGTTGGCGCTGTAACTGGTGCTGTATTAGGCTTAGTTGCTATTACCCCTGCTGCCGGTTTTGTCCCGATCTGGGCAGCGATTATCATCGGTATCACAGTAAGTCCGATCTGCTACTTTGCAATGTCAGTTGTAAAGAAGCGTTTTGGTTATGACGATGCCTTAGATGCGTTTGGTTGCCATGGTATTGGCGGTATCTGGGGAGCTTTGATGACAGGCGTCTTTACTCAAACTTCTATCAATAGTGTAGCTAGATGGGATGGTTTAGCGTTTGGTGACTATCACTTATTCCTGGCTCAGGTTATCAGTATACTGATTACAATTGTTGTAGCTGGAGTTGGTACCGCAATCTGTGCTTTCATTGTTAAGTTATTTGTACCTCTTAGAGTAACAGCAGAAGAAGAGAAAATCGGTCTCGATTTATCACAGCATGGAGAAAATGCATATCCAGCCTTCAATGGTTTAGATTAAGTACTGATATTAGTGGATTATAAAAAAGTATAATTCACATCCACCATCTGGTGGCCTAGCTGCCGGCATTCGTCAATTGAAAAGGAGTCGATGACTATGATTAAAATAGAAGCTATTGTGAGAGAAGAAAAATATGAAGATGTGAAAGCCGCATTGAATGATATTGATGTGCATGGTATTACGGTATCCCAGGTTATGGGGTGTGGTGTACAAAAGGGTTATACCGGAGTTGTAAGAGGAACCAAGGTAGACGTTAACATGCTTCCCAAGATTAAATTTGAAATTGTTGTTCCTACCGAGGAATGGATTGATCGAACAGTAAAAGCAATTCGTCAAGCTGCATTAACCGGAAAGCATGGTGATGGTAAAATATTTGTATATGACCTAATGAATACGGTTCGTATCAGAACAGGTCAAACCGGTCCCGATGCCATTTATCATGAAGAAACCGTATACTAACTGAAATGATTATTTTATTCTTGATAAGATCATTTTATTGCCTATCCATTAAATAAGAACTTTGACAGCCATGTCGTAGAGACATGGCTGTCTTTGTATTCAGGGTTACCATCTATTTGAGCAGATTATAAACTAATTCGAAAATAAGAGGGATTGATATTGTCTGGATATATTTTCTTGGATTATTTGCAAGGTATTTTTATTTGAAAAAATCTTATCATTGATATTTATTACTTCTTCCGTATATAATAAGCTTGGTTTTATGAATACAAATATCATGATATAATTCAATGGTATAATATTGCTTTAAAATGTGCAGAAAGGGAGGTTTCATATGAGCATTGGATATGCATGCCTAACAATCGATGTTGAGGATACAAAAATAAAAAGCTGTATCATGAGGAATGCTACTGATACAAGATTAAAAGAATTAATAGCCTGGAACCTTAATTCCTTGAATAACATCTTAGATTATAATATAGCTAATGATATAAGACTATTTCGAATTAGCTCCGATTTAATCCCCTTTGGTTCAAGTCCCCAGAACATGATTCCATGGTGGGATATTTTTGAGCAGGAATTTCAGGAATTAGGTGATAAGATTAAAGCCCATGGTATCCGTGTATCCCTGCACCCTGGACAGTATACAGTGCTTAATTCTCCCAAGGAAGACGTAGTACAACGTGCTATTATGGATTTGAGATACCATGCTAAAGTTCTATCCTGTCTCAAGGTTGGGCTTGAATGCAAGATAATATTGCATGTTGGTGGTGTCTATGGGGATAAAGAACAGGCAATAGAACGATTTGTGTTGAATTATCAAGGCCTTGAACAGGAGCTTAAGCAACGCATTGTGATAGAGAATGATGATAAGTGTTATAATATTAAGGAGGTATTATCCTTAGGAGTATCACAGAACATACCAGTTGTTTATGATAACCTGCATCACATAGCAAACCCTACGCAGATGTTCATGTCTCATAAGTACTGGATTGATCAATGTAAAAAAACCTGGAACAAAAGAGATGGAGTTCAAAAGATCCATTATTCCCAACAAGATCAGGAGAAGAAACTGGGATCTCATTCGGGTAGCATTAATGTTGAAGAGTTTATTAAGTTCTATCATGAATTGGAAAGAGAAGACCTTGATATTATGCTAGAGGTTAAGGATAAAAATCTGTCAGCATTAAAATGCAGTCAATACTTAAAGAAAGAGTCAGCGATTCGAACAGGGTAAAAGGGTTTCTAATTAGTTTAACAGCATTAGTTGAAATTTGATATATGTTTTTATCAAAAAAAGGACTAATTTACTAAATAATAGTAGAAAAATGGGACAATAAATGATAAACTAAGATAGTATTAGTATGAAGGAGTGCCAGAAAATGTAAATAAGATTGGGGAGGAATCTTTTAATCATGATAAGTGAATCAGAGGGTGAGGCACTTGTTAAACTATATGATTAATAAGGTTAGCGTGGCTGACTTTCGTTAATAGGGCTGGTTATATGGAAGGAGAGAGCAGTATGAATTCCGAGCAATTTGAGAAATATCAGTTGTTCACAGAAAAGACGATACATAATCTATCGCAAAAGGTTACACAATTAGAAAAAAAATTGGATATGTTTACAAATCTTTTAGAGATCAGTAAATATATTAATCAGTATATTAAAGACCCCAATCTTTTTCCTTTAATTAACGATATGCTGATTGGTGTATTTGGAGCCAAATATTCCACCATCTATATTAAGATGAAGGATGAGTATTTCGAGGCGTCAACGAGAGCATCCGGTGAAGCAATTGAGGCTGAGAAAAATCTGATCATGAGCCACCAGGAAGAAGAATTCATACTTAACAGCGATACTCCAATCAATTTTGGTCATTCTGAGGGTGATGAAATTCACTCCTGTTTGGGTGTTCCAGTGAAAGTTGATAATAGACAGATTGCATTTATTCTGATCCAACATACCGAGCTTAATTATTATACAAAAGAGCATGCTGTATTTTTGGCACTTATTGGTAACCATATTGGTGTTGCTATAGAGAATAATTTCTTATATAAAGAAATATCCGACAGTGCAAACCGAGATGGGCTAACTGATATTTTTAACAAGCGCTATTTCTTTGAAACCTTAAGACAGATTCCTAATTTACCCAGTATGAATTACACGATCGTAATGATGGATCTTGATAATTTTAAACAAATTAATGATACCTATGGTCATCCCATGGGTGACGCTGTTTTAAAAACAGTAGCAAGAATAGTGAAAAAAGCGACTAGAGTGAACGACATCGTCGCCAGATATGGCGGAGACGAGATTATCTTATTTTTATTTAACTTTACGGACAGGGAGAAAGTTCTTCAAAGAATCGAATTGATTCGAAAGGAAATAGAGAGCAGTGTTATAACCAATGAAGAGGTTTCCCTTAACATCACTGCTAGTTTCGGTGTTTTTATCAAACAAAATGTGTTATTGTCCTTGGATGAGATAATAAAAAAAGCGGATGAAATCATGTATGTAAGTAAAAAATGCGGAAAAAATAAGGTGACCATTGGGTAAGTAAAAATCCTGTTAAAACATTGTTTTAGCAGGATTTTTTATAACCGTGCGCCCAGCGGGCGCACGGTTCAACTTCTACTATGTTTCTTTTGCCTGATACCAATGTTTAAAACCAATCCCACTGCGATCATGGAACTAATGAGTGAAGTGAGTCCATAACTGATAAAGGGCAATGGAAGGCCTGTATTTGGTAACAGCTTTGTTGCTACACCAACATTTACAAAGATTTGGAACATGAGATAAGCGGAAACGCCTATACATATTAGCTTCCCCATATAATCTGAAGTACGTGCGGTGATGATCAAACATCTGCTGATTAGTCCAGCGAAAAACAGGATGATGAAAAAGCTTCCAATAAATCCAAATTCCTCTCCAACAATGGAAAAGACAAAATCACTTTCATTTGCATAGATCTTGCTGTAGTTTTTGTTATTGTCACCATTGATCGAAAGCATTTTACCATGGAGGCTTCCTGATGCGATCGCTTCAATAGATTGAAGCTGTTGATAGTCACCGGTTAAATTATCGCTTTCGTCTGTTGATAAGAAGGATAGTACTCGATTTATCTGATAAGTCTCGATAAACGGAATCTTGACATTAAATACCGCTACTGCCACAAAGAGACTTACCAGCAAAGGCAGAATCAGTGCGATGGCTGTTCCGATTACCTTATAACTAATACCGGAGTAATATATCATGAAACAAAAAATAAACATTATAGCAATACTAGAACTTAAATGCGGTTCTAATATAATTAAAATCATAGGAACTGCTACAACAGCGGTCAAAATAAGAAGAACATATAACTTATCCATTTTACTTTTAAAATAGTTACACAAGAAGGCCAGAAAGATTATTAAAGCAACTTTAGTCAGCTCCGAAGGCTGGAAAGGTATGCCAAATATCACGATCCATCGCTTGACATTATTTAAATCTGAGCCAATGATGAGTGTTAGTCCAAGGATTACCATCATAATTAAGTACAAGAATATAGATAAAGCGCAAATAATATGATAATCAATAAATAAAATTCCCAGGATCATCACATATCCGATCAGGATTCCGGCTATTTGTTTAATTATGATAGAATTCAAATCTTCACTTGATTGAAAAGCACACAGTTGACAATAAAAACCGACGCCTATTAATGCAGTCATGGTTAATAGAATGATAATGTCTATTTTTTTGAAATCTACTTTAACTTTAAGCTTCTCTCTCAAAACCGCTCCTCCGTTCAATTCAAATGAATTACCTAGTTTGTGTTTAATGCTTTTGGGGACAAGAACAGGAATGTATATGGTTATTATTCCCATAATAACCTATCATATTACAAATGACAAGTTTTTAAGCTGGAAAATTAATAAAAAGAAGAGCTTTATTCTATAAGTTAAACTTGGTGGAATAAAAGTAATTATACTGTGAAAAATAATAATGGAATTGTTGTAGAAATAATAAAGGAAGGATAAAAAGATAAGTAATCGAAAAAAAGCGAAATAATTATAGAAACTTTAACTATTGTTGTTGAAAAATTGTTTTAAAATGCTATAATTTAACTAACGACGTTATGTCGTAAATATTAAAGGGAGGATTTCTCATGAAGAAAATTGTTGCACTAATCTTAACGTTAACACTTGCAGGCATGATGTTAACCGGTTGCGGCTCCAAAAACACTACATTTCAAATCGCACTTATCACTGACAAAGGAAACATTGATGACAAATCATTTAACCAGGGTTCTTGGGAAGGCGTTGTAGCTTTCTGTGAGGAAAATGATATTAAAGATTATCAGTACATCAAACCTGAGGAAGCATCTGATGCGGGTTATCTTGCAGCGATTGACAACGCAGTAACTGCAGGAGCAAAAGTAATTGTAACACCTGGATTTTTATTTGAGGTGCCAGTTTATACAGCACAGACAAAGTATCCTGATGTAAAATTCATCCTTCTTGATGGCGCTCCTCATACAGCTGACTATCAATATGAAACAAAAGCAAATGTTGCAAGTATCATGTATGCAGAGGAGCAATCCGGATATTTAGCTGGTTACGCAGCTGTTAAGGATGGCTATACTAAGCTTGGTTTCATGGGTGGTATGGCTGTTCCTGCAGTAGTAGCATTTGGTTATGGCTATCTTCAGGGAGTTGAGGCTGCTGCAGCAGAGCTTGGTCTTGCTGATGGGTCTGTAGCAGTAACTTACCACTATACAGGAGACTTTGCTGAAACCGATACAAATAAGGCTACAGCTAAGACAATGTATCAAGAGGGAACACAGGTAATCTTCGCTTGTGGCGGTTCTGTTGGTAAGAGTGTTATGTCCGCAGCTAGTGAATCCAATGGAAAAGTTATTGGTGTAGACGTTGATCAAAGATACGACAGTGAAACCGTTATCACTTCTGCTACTAAGGGTCTTGGAGCATCTGTTAAAACAGTTCTTGAGTCTATCTACAAGACAAAGAGCTGGGATACTTATGCAGGTAAAACTACTTACTTTAACGCTGCCAATAATGGTGTAAGTCTTCCTACTGTTGTACTTGGAGATGATAAAGCTGATGCATTTGATCGCTTCAACACTTTTGATAAAGCAGCTTATGATGCAGTTTATGCTACTCTTGCAAGTGACTCTGTATCTCTGATTCGTACTCTTACCGTAGCAGATCCAAACGGTATTGCTACAGCAGACGAGCTTACTACAGGACTTAATCTGAAGAAGGTTGCTGTTACTACAAGATAGTAAGAAGAAAAGTGATGAACAATCGCAAAGTGGCTTAGAATCTTTTGAAACAAGAGGAATCAGTTAGCTGATACACTTGTCGTGAATAAGATATTAAATTGGGCTGCTGCAAATGCAGCAGCCTCTTTTAATGAAAACTATCTACTATAAAGATCATAGTGAGGTAAACATGGAAAATTATATTATCGAAATGCTTCACATTACAAAAGAATTTCCAGGTATTATTGCTAATGATGATATTACCCTACAATTAAAAAAGGGTGAGATTCATGCACTTCTTGGAGAAAACGGAGCAGGAAAGTCTACCTTAATGAGCGTACTTTTTGGCCTTCATCAGGCGGAAAAGGGCGAGATTAAGAAAAACGGTGAAGTGGTTAGAGTGAGTAACCCAAAGGATGCAAATAATCTTGGTATCGGTATGGTTCACCAGCATTTTAAATTAGTTGAGATTTTCACTGTTCTAGAAAATATTATTTTAGGTGTAGAGCCTAACAAAGCAGGTTTTTTACAGAAGAGAGAAGCCAGAGAAAAAGTAACCCAATTAAGTAAAAAATACGGACTTCATGTGGATCCGGATGCAATCGTTGAAAAGATTTCAGTTGGTATGCAGCAGCGTGTTGAGATTTTAAAGATGCTATATCGTGAAAATGACATTCTTATTTTTGATGAACCGACAGCAGTCTTAACACCTCAGGAAATTGATGAGTTGATGGATATTATGAGAGGTTTTGCGAAAGAAGGAAAATCAATCTTATTCATTACCCATAAGCTGAACGAGATCATGTCGGTTGCCGATCGTTGCACCGTTCTTCGGAAGGGAAAATGTATCGGTACTGTTGAGATAAAGAATACCACGAAAGAGGAGCTCTCCCGAATGATGGTTGGCAGAGATGTTAACTTTGTTGTTGAGAAGCTAAAAGAGAAAGTTGGAGATGTGGTACTTCAGGTAAGCAATGTAAGTGTTCCATCAAAGGTTAGCAAAAAAGATGCAGTAAAGGATATCTCCTTTGAAGTAAGAGCAGGAGAGATTGTATGTCTTGCAGGTATTGAAGGAAATGGACAGTCTGAGCTTATTTCTGCAATCACCGGCCTAGAGAAAATGAGTAAAGGAAAGGTAGTGCTTTGCGGAAAGGATATCACCAAAGCCCCGATTCGTGTTCGTACGAGAACTGGTATGAGTCATATCCCGGAAGACCGTCATAAGCATGGTTTGGTTCTCGATTATTCGTTAGAGGATAACATGGTATTACAGCGTTATTGGCAGCCAGAGTTTCAGCGAGGCGGATTTATTAAGAGACAGGCTGTTAGAGAATATGCAGAAGGTCTGATTAAACAGTATGATGTTCGTAGCAGCCAGGGAGCAATTACGATTACTCGTGGTATGTCAGGTGGCAATCAGCAAAAGGCTATCATTGCCAGGGAAATTGATAAAGAACATAAGCTCCTGATTGCAGTTCAGCCAACTAGGGGTCTGGATGTAGGTGCTATCGAATTTATTCATAAGCAATTAGTAGCTACCCGTGATGCGGGTAAAGCCGTACTATTAATGTCCCTTGAGCTGGATGAAGTAATGGAAGTAAGCGATCGTATTCTTGTTATGTACGAAGGTGAGATCGTTGGAGAGTTAAATCCTAAGGAAATTACAGTTCAGGAACTGGGTCTGTATATGTCAGGCGCAAAACGAAATATGGAGGAGAAGTCCTATGCAGAATAATCAAGTTTCTCCCAAATTCAAGGATATGATTACAGGTGTGACAAAAAGCAAAGCGCTTTCTACCTTTACCGCAGCATTATTAGCGATCGCCTTGGGTTTAATTTTTGGATTTTTTGTAATGATCATAGCAAAGCCGGAGAATTCCTGGTATGGTTTTACCACGATGCTTTTTGGTGGATTGGGACGTCTTGGTGACGTATTTTACTATGCAACACCAATTCTTATGACTGGTCTTGCGGTAGGCTTTGCATTTAAAATGGGATTATTTAATATCGGAGCCTCCGGACAATATACCATGGGTATGTTTTTCGCATTGTATGTAGGCTTTATGTGGGAGCTCCCTGCTGGTATTCACTGGATCGTATGCATCCTTGCAGGTATGTTAGGCGGTATGGTCTGGGGCTTTATTCCGGGTATCTGTAAAGCACTTGCTAATGTAAATGAAGTAATTACTTCTATTATGTTCAATTATATAGGAATGTATCTGGTGGATATGTGGATACAGGATAATGCAACCATCTATATTTCATCAATGACAAGGACTGCATACTTACCTGCCTCCGCGCAAATTCCCTCTCTGGGAGTAAGTAATTCAAATGTTAACTTCTCTATTATTATAGCAATAACCCTAGCAGTTGTTCTTTATATCGTGCTGAATAAGACAACCTTTGGTTACGAGCTTCGAGCAACTGGTTTTAACAAGCATGCCAGCAAATATGCAGGTATGAACGATAAGCGTAACACGATACTTACTATGCTGATCGCTGGTGCTTTCGCTGGTCTTGGTGGAGCCTTTGCAATCCTGGCACCTTCCACGATCGCTGGAAGTAGTATGACCTATGAACCAATTAATGTGATTGCAGCAAATGGTTTTAATGGTATAGCAGTAGCTCTTTTGGGCAGCTCTAATCCAATTGGCATTATCTTCTCTGCGATCTTTATTTCACATATTCAAAGGGGTGGAACAATTGCCAGCAGTTTATATGGTTATAAACCGGAAATCATTGATGTTGTAATTGCGGTTATTATTTATTTCTCTGCTTTTGCTATGCTGATGAATTCAAATGTTGCCAGAATGGTTCGCAAGAGAAGACTGGCAAAAGAGGAATCAGGAAGAGTTGACAGCAGTGGAAAGAAAGATAGAAAGGGGGCGTAATCCATGGATACAATTTACTATTTGATACAAAATATGCTTCCGGTAGCGGTTCCCCTGCTATTAGTTGCGCTGGGCGGTATGTTCAGTGAGCGAAGTGGTGTAATTAATATCGGTTTGGAAGGTATTATGTTGTTTGGTGCATTCTTTGGCTGCCTCACCGTATATGGTATTCAAAGGTCAGGAATGGGACCTCAGACGATTTTGCTTATCGCCATGCTGGTTTCAGCAATAGCCGGTATTATTTTCTCAATGCTGTTATCCTTTGCAGCAGTTAATATGAAGGCTGACCAGACAATTAGTGGAACAGCTTTAAATATGTTAGTTCCGGCTATCGTATTACTCTTTTCTAAAATGAAATTCAACAGTGATGGTATTACAACAGATGTAAACTTTTACATTCAGCAGGTTCCAGGCCTAAGCAGTATTCCGGTGATTGGAGATTTATTCTTCAAGAAAACCTATATCACTGTGTACATCGGTTTTTTATTCCTGGTGATTGCTACGATAATTTTTTACAAAACAAAGTTTGGCTTAAGACTTCGTTCCTGTGGTGAACATCCTCAAGCGGCAGATTCTGTTGGAATCAATGTATATGTGATGAGACACGCTGGTGTTGCACTGTCCGGGTTCCTTGGCGGTATTGGTGGTTTCTTTTACTCAGTCGGAGTCATGGATGGTAATGCGAATGGTCATACCGGTGTGGCTGGTTTTGGTTTCCTTGCATTAGCAGTTATGATCTTTGGTCAGTGGAAACCAATTAAAATAATGTTTGCAGCATTATTTTTCGCATTCCTTAGAATCCTGGCTTACTCCGTTGCTCTGATTCCTTTCCTGCATAATATGGGTATAAACCAAACCTACTTCAAGATGCTACCATATGTAGCAACTATGATCGTTCTTATCTTTACTTCACAGAAGTCAAGAGCTCCAAAGGCAGAAGGTATACCTTATGACAAGGGCAGAAGATAATAGAATAGTATTTTACAGCTTATATTGACAAAGCTGAATTTCATTCATAGCACTGTATATTTGGTACAAATATACAGTGCTATGTTTCTATATAAGGATTCGATAAAAATCTGATAAAATAAAGTTGCTTCCTGCTTGATACTTTTTAAAAATTAATGAATTTCTAAGTTTTTATCTTGACTAATCTATGTTATAATTTGCATTGATTAGTAATGGTGAAGATGATTTTATATTGGATTAATAAAACGTATTTTTTTCTCATAATATTAACAAAATATGAAATGTCTATGATTTTTTTTGAATAACGTTCATTTTAAGCAAGAGATATGATATACTGTAACAATTCATAGAGGATAGCGTGGTGAAAAAAATAACTCGCATCTGGCACCTAGTGGCTTTACGGCCAAATGATCGTTATCAGGAGGATACATGTTCGGTTACGTTAATGTGAATAAAGCTGAATTAAAGGTAAAGGATTTTTTCAAGTATAAGGCTTATTATTGCGGTTTGTGTAAGACCTTGCATCAAAGATATGGCCGCTTTGGACAGATGACCTTATCCTATGATATGACCTTTCTGGTGATTCTTTTAACCTCCCTTTATGAATGCGAGACAAAAAAGACCGCTGACCGCTGTATTACTCACCCGGTGAAAAAGCATGATACATTAATCAATGAAATAACCGAGTATGTAGCAGATATGAATATTGCACTGTCCTATCATCATTTACTGGATGACTGGCAGGATGAAAAGAGTGTCTTAGGCTTAACTGGTGCAAAAGCTCTGGAAAGTGCTTATAAAAAAATAAATAAGAGATATCCTAGACAATGTAAGCAAATTAGTGAATCCTTAAACAGATTAGCTGAATGTGAAAAAAAAGCGGAAGAAAATATTGATACCGTGTCGAGATGCTTTGGAGAGTTGATGGCAGCTTTATTTACTTATAAAGAGGATCGATGGCAGGATAGTTTACAGAAGGTAGGCTTTTATCTGGGGAAATATATTTATATTCTGGATGCTTATGATGATATTGAGAAGGATCAAAAACACGGCAGCTATAATCCACTACTTGGGAGCAGCGATAAGGAAACCTTTCAGGAGGATTGCAGGAGGATGCTGACTATGATGATGGCAGAATGTACAAGAGAATTTGAGAAGCTCCCCTGTCTGCAGGATATTGATATATTAAGAAATATTTTATATGATGGAGTTTGGTCAAAATTTGAGCAAATAAATACAAAACGAAACAAGGGCCTACAAAACATGCCCATAGAGGAAGGAACAAAAGTATGATTGCAAATCCTTATCAGGTACTTGGGGTAAACCAAAATGCCTCCAATGATGAAATTAAAAAAGCATATCGGGAACTAAGCAGAAAATATCACCCGGATTCCTACATTAATAATCCATTGGCTAGTCTTGCAGAAGAAAAATTCAAAGAGGTTCAGGAAGCCTATGATCAGATTATGAGGGAAAGGGAAAATGGTTATGGTGGAGTCGGAAGTTCCAGTTACACTAGTAATAATGCTGGAAGTTCCAGTTACACTAGTAATAATGCTGGAAGTTCCAGTTATGATGCTCCTGAATTAAATACCGCGGCTAGCTACATCAATAGCGGAAGATACCGTGAGGCTTTGGATATACTTTCTAGAGTTCCTTTTAAATCTGCAAGATGGTATTATTATAGCGCGGCGGCTAATGCAGGTATTGGCAATAATCTTGTGGCTGTAGATCATGCAAGACAGGCAGTTAATATGGAGCCCGGCAATCAGGAATACCGTGCTTTTCTAAATCAAATAGAATGGCATGGGCAAAGATATCAGAATAATCGATATAATCCTACCGGTTATGGCGGCGGTGGTGGCCTAGGCAGATATGGTAGCGGAAACTTATGCTGTGACCTATGGTGTGCGGATAGTTTATGTGAATGTATGGGAGGGGATCTCATTTCATGCTGTTAAATTCGAAGAAGCTGGCATTTTTAGGACTTTTACTGGCAGTTGATGACTTGTTAATCATACTTAGCGGTATCATAGAGTTTAATACGATGTTTCTTCTTGCTGCGGCCTCCTTCTGTGTCGGAGTTGCAATTCGAGAGAGCAGCAAACAAATTGGTCTTGGTTTTTTGCTGGCCAGTATTTTAATTGGACTGATGCTTGCTCCTAATAAGCTTTATTGTATTACTTATGGAGCATTTGCATTTTATATTCTAATTATTGAGTATGCATATGATTTATTAATACGAGTACAGAATATCAATCAACGGAAAATGCTCTTCTGGGTTATCAAATACATAACCTTTAACCTTATGTATATTCCGATATTGATCTTCTTACCAAAGCTATTTTATCAGGGTGAGATTCATACAGGCTTATATCTAGGGTTCATATTGGCAGGTCAGGCAGCACTCTTTGTATTTGACAAAGCCTATGACTATTTCCAACGTTTTGTATGGGGAAAGTTTCGGCATAACCTAAAGCTATAATACCTGAATAAGTTGATTCATGACAGAAAGTTGATTACTTTCTGTCATTTGTGCATAAAGCAGTAACCAGACCTGTTTCTGAGCAATAGCATATAAATTAGAAAGAAAATTCTTTAATGAGGTATCTTTATGAAATTGAAAAGGCCAATGATTCAAATGCAATATAATTCCCCAGTGGTTCTAACCTTTGCACTAATATCCTTGATCGTACTATTATTAGGCAAACTAACAAATGATGCGTCAACTAGTCTATTCTTTTGTGTCTATCGCTCCTCGCTGACAGATTTTCTAACCTACCTTCGTTTGTTCGGGCATGTACTGGGTCACGCAAGCTGGACTCATTTTTCCTCCAATATGGTGCTATTCTTAGTACTGGGGCCGATGCTCGAAGAAAAATACGGATCAAGGGCATTGCTGTCAATGATGGCAATTACCGCTGTGGTATCCGGTGTTGCCCATTTGGTTTTATTTCCAGGCACAGCTCTTCTGGGAGCAAGCGGAATCGTATTTATGATGATAGTTCTATCCTCAGCAGCCGGGATGGAGAATGGAAAAATTCCGATTACGTTAATCCTAGTTATAGTTATTTATTTAGGAAGTGAAGTTATGCAAAGTCTCGATAATAGTGATGGCATCGCACATATTACTCACGTGGTTGGGGGTGTGTGCGGAGCTGCATTTGGAGTGTTGATGAACAGGAGAAGAAAAAGAGGTTGATTACCTTTACTATCCTCCTTCTCCCAATAGAGAAATAGCCCCATGTAACTAATCCTTAGTTGCATGGGGCTATTCGTATGTGTCTGGGAACCAATAAAAGAAATAGGACCAATAGGACCTAAGAAAAAACCTTTCTTGTACCGAAATAATAAAGGTACCATTTATTTCTTACACCAAATATAGACAGGAGGTGTAAAATGCGACAATAATACCGGTTTTTTCAATTTTATGATATGTAAGCTTCATTTCTGTAGGAAATTGTGGTAAAATAAGTCGAAACGATAATCTGGTTACCTATCGTACTGCAAAAACCAAGTCAATCGACAGTAAAGCTGTTACAAGCTCCATCAAAGCTGCCGAGACTTTAAGATCATCCGAGCAATATTTTGCAAAGGAATGGTGACTGTTCTGGATGAAAAGAGCTACCCAAGGAATGCTAATGATAAAGCAGTAACGTCGAATTTGATAGGAATTCATCATTTTCGGATTTAATATAGGATACCAGGCGATCAAACTGATATGTGAAATTACATGGAGGTATATTACATGTCCAAAATACAAAGGAAAGGTAAAATGGATAGAATAATGTACAAGAAGAACAGCAACGTAAACACAAGCAGAGTATACATATCAGCAATACTCTTATTCTTTGCACTAGTTATATTCGCTTATGCGAAGCCGGTTAGTGCAGCAAGTAGTATCACCGTTACAGAAATCAACTATTTGGATAGTACGATTACCTTAAAAGTAAATGGTGACACAAAGGTCTATTTTTCAGACTCAAAGAAAACTACATGGGATGCAATACCGGGAGAGATCACAAGTGATGGTAAGATTACGATGGACATTTCCTGGATATCCACCTCCAAAAATTATGTGATAAATTTTAAAGGAGATGTATCAACAGAAGTAGTTTCTGTAACCATACCAAAGCAAGTCACTAATTTTAAGGCGACCTTTAATAAAGTAAAGGGTACGGTGACCTTCACAAATGCCGGTACCCGTACCGTTGAATGGCGTAAGGATGGAAGCTCAGCCTGGAATACGGTTGATACGAACACCTTTGCAACACAACTAAGTTATCTCTTTAATAATGGGGCAACACTGCGTTTCCGTCTGGCTCCTATTAACGGTACCAGCAGTACGAGTGTGGGTTCCCGTGCCAGTAAGGAAGTATCAGTAACTATTACAAAGAAAGCATCTGCTCCAAGTGTTACTGTCAATGGCTCTGCCTTTACCATAGGGGTGAAGAAGGGTATGGCTTATCGCACTGTGAATGCGGATGGTACAACGACGGATTGGACGACTGTCAGCAGCTCAGCCAACTTACTTCTCTCAGAGGTTGCTGCAAAGGCGATGTACAAGAGCGCAGCAACTACACAGTCTAAGGTTACGCTCCAATTTAGAACAAATGCTACCAGCTCCTCCATGGTATCCAAGATAGCGACTGTTACGGTACCAACACAGGAAGGACCTCCAAGTGAGGATGCGTTAGGTATCTCCTTAAGCTATCTAAGTTCAACCAGCCTGTCCTTAACAGTAAAGGCGGCAAGTAGTACGGTTCCTTTTGAATATACAGTTGTAGATAAGGATGAAGAGTTAAGTTATACCTTGGCAAGCTGGTCTACGATTTCCTCCAGTACAGCAGTTACATTAACTAAGACTAAAGCACCTGTAGGTTCTCATATTTATGTAAGGAAAAAATCTATTGCTGCAACGGATACAGTAGATTTTGCTCTTGCTTCCAAAGAAATTGATATTACGGGAACAACGGGAATTGTGTATCCAGATGCGCTAACTGCATCTACCCTAACAACATTAATTACAACGGCAGGTGTTTGCCGAAGCGATGACAGTTCAAGTTATCTGTCTTTTGCGCTGTATAGTCCTACCTCAACTACAGTTTCTTCCATCAAATTTATTGATGCCTATGGTATCACAGTAGGAACAGTGACCAGTAAGAGTACTGTATCAAAAAATACAGCAAGTAAAAATGACAGTGATAAATATATAATTACAACAAAGATAACTTCTACCGGTGCTATCGATTCTGCTACTGAAAAGCTGCTCTATGCAGAGCTTACCTTGGCTAATTCAGAGGTAATCACAAGTACGGATACTTCAGGATTACGTTTATATATTTATCCAAAATCAACGGTAAACAATCCGGATGACAATAATGAGTTCACAGATCAATTCAAACGCATTTATCTGTCAAACGATAGTGAGGATAAGAAGACGTTCAAATTCCAGCTTGACTTTGGTACAAGTAAGATTGCTGATAAGTCTGCAGTGAATGTATTTACCTCTGAAAATGTTGCGATTAGCACCATGAAATATGATGGATATACACTGACAAAGGATACAGACTATACAGTGGTTTATGGAAGCTATGTCAATGATGATGACGAAACTGTTTCAACAGCGACCGTCACCGTTAATGTAGCGAATTTTGAAGCATCACCTCTGATTGATTCTACAAGTACAAAGGAACCACTTATCATTACCCTAAACAATGGTGAAAAACTCAAGGAGAATATATTTATCACACTGGTTAATACAGCAACCTTAGATGAGGCACCGATTGCATGGTCAATTACAGAAGGAAGCTTAAAAGAGACCACCACTTCAACGGTTACCAATTCGGATGGTACTACAACCACAGTTACCCAGGAAGTAGTAAGCTTTACCCTTGGTTTAACTCTGTTTGACAAGTCCTATGGCGTCAGCGTTGCCGATGTTACCTGGGGCGGAACCTCCGTCTTTGGCTCAGCTGAAATATCAGGTGGAAAAGCAACTATTTATCTTTCCAATGCAAAAGTAAATAAATTATCTACAACCTCTTCAGATACTAAGAATATTGTGATTACGCTTAGCAATGGTTATGAAATTAAGACCGGCTGCAAGCTGACGATATTGAATAAATCTTAGAACTGTGGCAGAGAAAGGGAAGGTGAATGGAAATGAAGAAATTATTAACTGTAATCTGTGTCATGCTATTCTTAAGTCTCATGCCCTCAGAAATGGCACCTGCTGCAACGGCATCTGCGGTTTCAATTGGAGCAATTGATTATGACGACCTGACACTGAAGGTTTATTATAACAACAATGCAATTGTATCTTATTCTACAGATAAGAAAACCTGGACGGAATTGGAGGGGATGTATGACAGTACAACCTCCTCCAGTATCATGGATATCTCCTGGCTTTCTGCAACATCGGATCAGACCTTATATTTTAAAGGAGATGTAGTAACTACCATAAAGTCTGTGACTTTACCGGCACAGAACACCTCCTTTAAAGTATCCTTCAACGCAGTTGAGGAAGAGTTTACCTTTGATAATGCAGAGGAAGCGGATAGCTTTCAATGGAGAAAAGCATCGGATTATGTGTGGAAAGAGGTAAGTATGGATGAATCCTCTAATTCCTACAAGTCCTTTCTAAGCAATATTGATAAATTCCGGGTAAAGGGTGCTTCCATAGTCATTCAATTACCACAGGAAAAAGGAATTAACAACAGTAATGTTGGCAGAAGACCAAGTAAAGCAATTACAATCACAATTGCTGCCAGAGCAGCGGCTCCAACAATTAAAGTAAATTCTTCAAAATTGACACTAAACACGACCTCTTCAATGGAATATTACGATTCCTCCTCAGGATTATGGTTAGAATGTGATGGCACCATGTCAATTGATGAGATTGCTCCAAAGGCGTTGTTTGAAAAGGGCGGTAACAATGTTGCGTTAAAGATTCGTAAAGCTGCAACAACTTCAGTGACCTATTCCAAAACAGCTACCATAACCATTCCGGGACAGTCAGCTCCGCCAAGCATCGGAGGAGATACCTCAGATTGTACGTATTATTATTTAAACTCAAAGCTGATGTTACAATTTAACAAAGCGTCTGCCTCCAATGTGTATCAGTATGTAATTGTGAGAGATGGATCGACCTATAATGAAGCGACAGCAAGTTGGAAATCTGTGTCTTCATCAAAGCTGATTACCTTATCAAGCAGCACGGCACCGTCTGGAGCCACCATATATCTTCGTAAAATGGGCAAGGATGCTGCAAGTGGTGTAGATTTGGTACTGGCTTCCGCAGTAAGTAGTTTTACAGTGACTTACTAGGTATGAAACCTTAGATATTATGAAACCTTAGATTAGATTGATAGCCAGAACATATGTCCATTTCTAACGGGACATATTGTCCTGGCTATCATAATAAGACTAAATAAAGATGTTAGCTAATGATTGTTTGCTTTGCTTATAATGCAGTATCCCAGACCCCACAAAATGGATCAATTGGGCTAACGCCTTTAAATTCACTTCTTCCCATCAGCTTCTCGACAACAGCATGAATTACCTGAGGGGAATGGCAGTAACCATTAATATAGGTCTTGATCATCGGTACATCAAACAAATGATATGGATTGCCAACGCTGACAAATAAGGTTGGAACTTCTTTGGCAAACCAGGGAAGATTATTACCAGCTCCGAAAAGAGTATGCCAGTGAATTCGAGATACTGTTTCGTTGCTAGCATTTTCAATATTGCCTATGTAGATAACCAGGTCATATTTCTCTTTAAAATCCTTCACTTTTGCATCAAGGAAGATGGTTTCCATGGTTTCTGGTATATACTTCGTTACATCAAAGCCTTCCGACTTTAAAAGTGTCTCAAATTGTTCATATACACGATGATTGGATGGAAAGTCTCCCAGTATCTCCAATAATACCTTCTTGTATTTCTTGGAACTAAGAGGTAGTAGGTTCTGAGTATCCTTGACCAGCGTAACTGCCTGATCAGCACATTCCTCAGCCCAGCGATGGTGCTCTTCACATTGTAATATGTTCAGTGCCTCCTCGCTTTTCAGAAGCTGGCTATTCTTTTTTAACTCTATAAGTCCGGCAGCGGCCTTGGTAGCTAGAATACGAGTCACTGCTTCATTCAAACGCTGCTCGCTTAACAAACCTTCCTTAACACCATCCTTCATGTACTGAAGATCCTCTTCCAGATCCTTGGTAAAGAGGAAGATATCGCATCCATTTTCGATAGCAGCCGGGACTGCCAATCTTCTTTCTGTTACAGAGGTGAAACCTACCATTGGCGATGCGTCGGTTGATATTAGACCTTGGAAGCCAAGAACACCTCTTAAATATCCGGTAATAATATTCTTTGAAATCGAGGCAGGTATTACCTTCTGGCAAGGCTTTTTATCAAAAAATTCTTCCATAGCGGGCATTGCAATATGTCCGATCATCACGGTCTTTACTCCGTCTTCAATGAGGGAGCGATAGATTTTACCATAGCTTTTCTCCCAGGCTTCTATAGAAAGGGTATTGACACTGGTTAACAGATGCTGATCACGTTCATCAACGCCGTCCCCAGGAAAATGCTTAATCGTTGGTAGCACACCTTCCTCTGTTAAGCCGTTGATATAGCTTCTGCCCATTGCCAGAACAAGCTCAGGATCACTCCCGAAGGTTCTAACATTCGTGATGGGGCTTCTAAAGTTGATATCTAAGTCTACCACAGGTGAGTAGGACCAGTTTACGCCTACAGCATTTCCTTCTTTACCGCAGATTTTTCCTAGCTGATATGCTTTTTTTGTGTCATGGGTAGCGGCTATTAGCATCTGTCTACCCATGTAAGTACCTTCATTAGCGATGCCATTTCCGCCGTCCTCCAGGTTGGCAGAGATTAAGAGAGGGATTTTTGCTGTCTCCTGTAATGCATTAATCGCTGCCTGTGTCTCCTTTGCATTTCCGCTACGAAACATGACAGCACCAAAGTTGTGATGTGATATGATCCCCCTCAAAACATCAGTATTATTTGTAAAAAGTAAGGGGCAGAAGAGCTGTTCTATCTTTTCATCGGACGTAAGCCCGGCTAACGTTTCCTCAACCCAGGTGATCTGTTCATTATTTAAGTAAAATGGTTTTTGTTTTAAATCAATCATATTAATTTCCATGCCTTTCAAGTATTGACGGTCTGATATATTTCTCTCTTAAACTGCAACTTTCTTCTTTGTAAATAATTTTTTGATATTACGGATCCAGTTGGAACCTTGCGCTGATATAATATTAATCACAAGGATGAACACTCCGGTACAGATGGTAGAAATTGCCGATCCCATCTCTGCGTTGAAGACTGTATTAAGGCCATAAGACATGAGACACAATGTAATAGAACCTATTATTGTTCCAACAGTATCTCCACAGAATGCACCCACCATCAAACCAATAAAGACCGGAAGAATATTTCCAAATAACTCACCTACAGTTGCCAGAGAAGAGAAGGATGGTCTATGCAAACCGATGGAAGCGTATATGATCGTTGCAAAACCAAAGATCAGGCCGCTGAAAAGGTAAGAAGTAATGACGTTCTTTTTCTCGTTAATACCAATATGGACACAAGCCTGTTGATTGTGGGCAAGGAGTGAGGCTTGTTTGCCACTTACGGTGAGATAACTGTAAAATGCATAGGTAAGAATAGCTGCAGCAAATGGAAACATTGCATAGGGGAAGGTGGAAAACTTCTTTAAATCCATATTTGCAACTAAATTAATTCCGGTACCATTAAAAATTAAACATGTGATGGATTCATAAAGTAAAGCCATACCGATGGTTGCTATTACAATGGGTAATCTGCCATAGACATAGACTAATGCTACAACAAGGCTTAATACGACACATACAACAACACTTAAAACAAGAAAGATCACCTGATTATTACCATGGTTCTTTGCCATATTTCCAGCTATAATTGCAGCTACCAGCATGATTGCGCCACCGGAGAAGTCAAATCTTCCTGATTTGAATTGAAGACCAATTCCAAGTGCACAAGTGACGGAGATAGCGATATCTACAAGAAGTGTTTTCCACATGGCCCAGGTTCCATAGAACATTTTTCCATTCGAATAGCATGCAATCATCATGATCAGATACATGGCAACAGGAAGCATAAGACTCCCGACGATTCGTTTTGTGAGATTTAATTTATTCATATCTTTGAAACGCTCCATTCTTATTAAATTCTGCGAAATGAGTTAATCAACAGTTATTCACGATCCATTTATCTAGGTAGAGTCCCATTCGGCTTGCGACAGGTGATTAACACTACAACGATGAATATGATTGCTTTAATGAGGAAAACTTGATTAGGAGCAACCCCGATGAGTGGAAGACCTACATCTAACAGGGAATAGGTAAAAGCACCAATAACTGCATAGGAAACCTTGGATCGCATACCACCTGAAAGAGGCATCCCACCCAGAATCAGAGCAACCATAACATTCATTTCAAAGCCAGTACCAGTGGAATCTGATGCAGAACCGGTATATCCCATTTGGAAGATGGAGGCTACAACGACACAAATACCCATGATGATGTAGCAGATTACCTTATATTTTACAAGGTTAATACCGCTTTGCATTGCTGCGACCTCGTTAGCACCGATGGCTTTCGCATACTTTCCGAACTTCGTGAAGTTGAATAGATAACTAATAATCAGGATTTCGATCAGAAGCACAAGTATCATTAACCAAGGGTTTTTGAATATAGAATAATTTATTGTTTTTAATGAGATATTTCTGGAGCCTAGATTATTATAAGTTATGGAGCTAACCCCACCCAATATCATCATAAATACTAAGGAAGAGATAATCGGGTGAATTTTTAATACTTCTCCCGTTGCACCGTTAATAATTCCAATGATAATGCTGATTAGGAACGATATTACAACTCCATAAACCAAGGAGCCTGTGGTATTACCAAGCACTACCATCAGTGTGGCATAGAGCCCTACTTGCTTACCGATACTGACGTCCATATTACCCAGTGCATACACAAAGATTGCTCCAACAGCTATTAATGCCATAACAATAACATCGGACATTAGGGTTGCTAGCTTTGTCGCAGTCCAGATGCTTTCACCGAAGAAGGGTGGAATAATGGAAAATATAATAATACATAGCAGCAAGCCGCTGTAAGCCGCTATGTCAGTTGCATGAGTTTTAAAAAAATCTTTGGAACATATATTCTTTATCATTTTCACGGATCCTCCCTATATCATATATTCAATAATGTCAGTCTGTTTTAACTCAGGAGAACGCATAAATTCTTTTGTTACCCTAAAATCCTTCATGATAATCATCTTATCCGCCATGCCAATCAATTCAGAGAGCTCCTCGGATATCATAAGAATGGCTTTTCCTTCCTTTTTCATCTGCTCAATCAGGGAATACATTGCTTGTTTTACACCGATATCAACACCACGTGTGGGGCAATCCATAATAATAATCTCTGAACCCTTGGCAGTCCATTTTGCAAAGGAGACCTTCTGCTTATTACCACCTGAGAGGGTATTAACCCATTGCTTTCCGTTATTACATTTGATACGAAATGCTTCGATTTCTTTTGTGGCTAGCCTTTTCTCATCCTTTGGGTGAATAAACATCTTATTTTCTAAGGTCTCCAGGGAGGGGAGGCAGATGTTTTCTTGAATAGAAGCATTTAAGATCAATGCATCTGTATCACGGTTTTTGGAGATATACCCCATCTTATTTTCGATTGCATCCAGACAGGACTTAATTTCCTTTCCGCCACAGAGAACTTTACCGGAGGCTAGCTTTTCGATTCCAAAGGCAGCACGACCGATTTCGTGCATACCACAGCCGGATAGTCCTCCCAGACCGATAATTTCACCTTTATGTAATGTTAGACTAAAGTTTTTAATTGGACCAAAGGTAATATCCTTTAGTTCAAGAATAACATTATCCTGGTGAGAGGTGTCGTAGTCCTCACGATAGTACTTTTCACCGATTTCACGACCTACCATCATAAAACGGATGTTTTTAACAGCATGAAGAGAATCCATCTCTTCCCTGGACAAATGGCCAATAATGTCACCATCCCGAAGAACAGTGAGCACATTGCATTGTTCCAGAATTTCATCCATATCATGGGAGATGAATATAACAGCCTTATTATCATTAGCCATTTTATGGATTAATTTATAAAGAATTTGACGTCCTTCCAGAGATAGGGCAGTTGTAGTCTCATCAACCACCAAAATCTCGGTATTTTCGTTCACACACCTTACGATTTCAACTAATTTACGGTCTTCAAAATTGTAGATATCGATCGGATCCTTTCCACGGATATGACTGATTTCAAATTTACTTAGCAGTTCATCAGCTGCCTTATACATCTTTCGCATGTTAATTACACCGAAGGTTGTAAACTCATTTTCACGGCCTGCAAATATATTTTGTGCCACAGTGACATGGGGTATGGTATTTGCTTCCTGTAATATCATAGAAATACCTGCTTTTTGGGCTTCAACCATATTATGTGGATTCCAGGGTTTTCCCTTATATAACATTTCGCCGCTGGTAGCCGGCTGCATACCGGAAGCGATTGACATAATCGTTGATTTTCCAGAACCATTTTCACCGATTAGCCCTCGAATTTCACCTCTTCTTACTGATATATCAACACATTTTAGAGCGATGGTTGGCCCAAAAGCCTTGTGCATTTGCTTACCTTCGAATAAAATCTCTTTTTCCATCCTGACCATCCTTTTTATTCATAAACTTAAGTATTTGGTAGTTATTTAAAATAATAATAATCAAGAGGTCCGCCGAATGGCTCTGGTTGCTGCCATTTGTTCAGACCTCTGATCATATGAAAAAGCTACACCTTCATGAACAACAATTATTTTGAAGCTAATGCATCTACGCTTAATTGTTCGGAATGGAACAATGCATTTAAATCTGCATAGGTTGCATCGGGAGTAAATCTGGTTAAAACTTTCTTTAAATCATCCATAGTAATCTGGGCTTTTGTTACATCAGCAGTTCCGGTCATGGATTTTGTCATTACATTATCAATATCTTCTTTGCTATCGATCACATATTCTAAGGAATCAACACGCTCAGAAGCTGTGTAGTCGGAGTACATGTTACCGTTTAAAGCATTATCTAACATAGTAATAGACCAAGCTAAATTTTCCGAAGGAGAAATACCTATGTACTGGATAACACCATCACCGCCGATATCTGCAACAATTGCTTCATCTGTATTAAATCCACCAGTAATTAACTTTGTAGCTGGAGAGCAGCTTCCGTTTGCAATGGCGCTCTTCATTGTAGGATAAATAAAATCAGTACCTGCACAAAAACCAACGATAGCATCAAGATCGCCGTAGCCGTCTTCCAGGAAATAAGATTCCTCCAAAGGAGCAAATTCTAATACTTTTGCCTCGCCTACAACCGTAATCTTATCTGCATCAGCAGCAGTTGTATTGTAAGCTTCTATCTCAGCACGGAAGGCTTGATCGGCAACAGGTAGGTTGGGATAGGCATAGCCAGGGAAGGTGATCGTAGCAACTTTTTTATAACCTTTCTCAATAACTGCCTTTGCATTTTGCTTTCCGGTTAAAGTTCCATCATAGTGACCATCACAGATGGTACCAAGAAACTTTTCATTCGCAGCAGCTTCAGCGTTTGCGCCACCATCGCCATAAACAGATAGCATGTCCGTATTATAGCCAGCGACATAAAGCTCAGGATACTCTGCCATGATATCCTTGATACCACCATCCTGGCTTGCAATGATAGCGACAACATCCTTTGTCATTGCATTTTTTACTGCATTTAAGTTGGCAGCCGGATCATTGAACATATCACCGTATACTACTTGAAATTCATAACCTAATTCCTTGCAAACAGAAGTTGCATAGTTAACAGCACAATCATATGCAATACCAGAAGTAAGGTTGGATAACCACATGATGGTACCGCCTTTACTAACCACCGCAGGTGCCTCTGTAGCTGCAGCATCAGCAGCCTCAGTTACAACATTCGTATCGGTAGAAGTATTAGCGTCTTTTGAGCTGCTAGCACATCCCGTGAACCCTCCTATGATTAAGGTTGCAACAGCAGCAAGGGATAATAATTTTTTTACCATGTTACTTTTCATTGTAATCCTCCTCTTAAACATACATGTTTTGATCAAAATATCGTGTAATCTAAAACTACAATGAAATTATAGCAACTTTCGCGTTTTTAGTGAACGACAATAGTTTTCGAGTATCCTCTCATTTCTTCCGAGTGAAAATATAATTAGTGAACTGACTAGGTGGATATGAAAAAATGTATGAGAAAAAAGTAAAAAATGTTGTATCTGTTCAGAGTTTGGAGAATTTATTGAATTTAATTGCAATTTATTTCGTTTGATATATACTATAGTTAAAAAACAACAGTAAAAGCAAGGTTTCGAATAATCAATTTTAATAGGATTACAAGGAGGGTTTGTATGGATCATGGCAATCAGGAACTAATATCCTTTTCTAAGGATTTACCGGTATTAATTAAAATATATAATTTTGATACTCCTAATAGGCACTGGCATCCTGTAACAGAGTTGCTTTTTGTATTGTCAGGAGAGGCAGACATGATAGTGGAGGATAGATCCTTTCATGTTGTTCCTGAGGATATCATATTGATTAATCGAAATGCCTTGCATGAGATAGTAGGCGAGAGATGTGCTATGTTGTCGATAACCTTTCGAATGGATGAGCTGACCTATTTAGATAATACGGATGATATTTATTTTGAACTGAATTCAGCAGGAGAAACAAGGAGCGGACGATATCATTATATTCGGCATTTGATGGCTCAGATCGTTAAGGTGAATGCTTCCGGAGAAAATAAATATTTAACATTAAGCTTGTTATACGCTATAATCAGCCACTTAATGGATAATTTTAGAGGAGTTGCACCGGTTAACGTTCCTGTATCCTATAAGTTTCGTGACCGAATGGCAGGGATTTTGAATTATATTGAGGAGCATTATCGAGAAGGGGTCACTCTTTCAGAACTGGCTCAGACTCAGAATCTTTCTGTTTCCTATTTTGCTTCCTTTTTTGAAAAAAATGTAGGGATGACGTTTCTCACCTATTATAATAATCTTCGGTTGAATTACGCGGTAAATGAAATGCTTTCCTCGGATGAGCCGCTAGAAACGATTGCACTGAGCAACGGCTTTCGGGATTCCCGTTCCTTTGTAACCCTATTTAAGAAAAAGTATGACTGCCTTCCAAGTATCTACCGTAAAAAATTCGGTAATATCAAAAATGTTTCCAGAAATGATGATGTTGCTAAAAATCAAGTGAGTACTCCAAGTCCCTCCAACTATGCTGAGGATGGAAATGAATTGAAGAATTTGGCCAAGTACTTGTCAATCTACGAAGAAAATGGAAATTTTAAATATTCAACCAAGGAAGTTAATCTTCGCATCGATGCAGGGAACATTGATTATCATGTGAAAGGGATACCCTTATCACATAACTATAAAAATATGTGCTGTGTCGGAAGTGCAAAGCAATTTCTATACTCGGAAGTTCAGGAGATGTTACGCACCGTACAGAACAAGATTCATTTCAAATATGTAAAGTTTCATGGAATTCTATCGGATGAAATGATGGTTTATATGGAAAAGGAAGATGGAACACCGGCTTATAGCTTCGCAATGATCGATAAAGTGCTTGATTTTCTGTTAAGTATCAACTTGAGACCTCTGGTTCAATTATCATTTATGCCCCAAGCCTTAGCATCAGATCCTTCAAAACTAATTTATATGTGGAATTTTAATACATCTCCACCAAAGGACATTAAGAAATGGACGGATCTGGTTACAGCGGTGATACAGCATACCATTCGTCGCTACGGACTGGATGAAGTGAAAAAATGGCTCTTTTGTGTCTGGAATGAGCCGGATGGTTCTGTTGACAGCTTTGGTTGGAAAGAGCCCAATGAATTTTACAATTTTTATAAGGAAACTTACCTTGCAGTCAAGGCAATTGATCCGGGGCTGATGTTTGGAACACCTTCCTTACTCCTCCAACCGGATTCTGATCAAAAATGGACTACTAATTTTTTTGAATACTCCACACAACATAATTGTATTGCGGATTTTTTAAATATCCATTATTATGATAACTCCTTCCCAAATTATGAGAATAGCTTAGATGCCTTTAACTTTAATAATATTGTAAAGCCATCCCCGCTTAATGTGGATCCTTTTGCGCTTACCAAGTTTATTAATCAGTTGAAGATCCATAATAAGAAATATCGGATCGCAAATATGCCGATTTATCTGACAGAATGGAATCTGACGGTATCCCATCGTGATTTGATCAACGACACTTGCTTTAAATCCTGTTATCTGATGAAGAATTTATTAGAGAATTATGACCGACTGCAGTCCTTTGGATACTGGTGTTTAACTGATTTTATCGAGGAATTACAGCTTCCGAATGAATTATATCATGGTGGTCTGGGTATGTTTACCTATAACGGAATCCCGAAAGCCCATTATAATACGTTTAAGTTTTTAACCCACCTGGGAAATGAAATGTTAGCAAAAGGAAACGGCTATTTTGTGACAAGAGATGGTCATAGATTAATCATAATTCTTTATAATTATGAGCATTATTCAAAATTATTTGCAAGCGGTATCTTATTTGATATGACCAGTGAAAATCGATATGCTGCTTTTACGCAGATGAACCAGGCACAGTTTCAGATTAAATTTCTAAACCTCCCTTCCAAGGGGTGTGTTGTGAAAGAATTATATGTGAATCAAAATCAAGGGAGTAGCTATGATGCATGGGCAAGAATGGGGGCACAACCCTTCACGAGTGCAGAGGATATAGAGATTCTCAAGCAGATCTCCCAGCCCGGTTTGTTCCTCCATCATGAAACAATCGAGGATGGAGCTCTTATCCTCAGAGCTGAGATGGAGCCCCTGGAAGTAAGATTGATTGAGCTGATTTTAGATGAGAATTAATATGTTCCTATGTGGCAGAATAGAAATGGTGCTCAAAACCCTCCATTATAACACCAGACTTTTAAGAGTGCTATAATGGTGTTATAAAATGGTGGTGGTGATAAAATGAAGACCTACAAAACATCTGATGTTGCACGTTGTATCGGCATTCATCCCAATACGGTACGGCTTTATGAGGAATTAGAGCTTATTCCAAAGCCGGAGCGAAAAGCAAATGGGTATCGAGTGTTTACGGATTTTCATATAGAGCAGATTAAATTAGTAAGAATTGCTTTTCAGGTGGAAGTACTGCAAAATGGATTGAGAAAGCAGGCAATTTCAATTATAAAAGCCTCCGCCTCAGGAGATTTTAATAAAGCAATCCGATTGACCGAACAATACCGTAAGCAGATAAATCAGGAGCAAAAAAATGCGGAGGAGGCCATAGTAATTACAAAAAAGCTATTGTCAGGTGATGATCTGGATACAGATCTTATGGTATTAACTCGAAAAGAAACAGCAGAATATTTACAAATATCAATGGATACGTTAAGAAATTGGGAAATGAATGGACTCTTTACTATAAAACGAAAAGAAAATGGATATCGTATTTATACGGTGGAGGATATTCGCAGGCTCAAAATCATACGTGCCTTGCGTTGTGCGAATTACTCTCTTTCAGCAATTCTACGAATGCTGAATACCTTATCACGTGCCCCTGAGGCAGATATTCGTCAAGTTATTGATACACCAAAGGAAAGCGACGATATTGTCTCTGTATGTGATAAACTACACACATCCTTGCGGTATGCTCAGAAGAATGCAGAGCGAATGCTGATTCACCTTGATAAAATGAAAAAACGATTTGGATAACCCTACATTATAACACCAGACTTTGTTCTGGTGTTATTCTTTTGATGTAAAAAAGAACAGGAGGGATTAAATCACATGGAAACAACGATTGAAGTAAAAGAATTGTGTAAGTCCTATGCCAATCTCAAAGCGGTGCAAAATATTAATATCTCAATACGTCGCGGAGAAGTATTTGGTCTATTGGGTGCAAACGGTGCTGGTAAAAGCACCACAATTGAATGTATGTTAGGAACAAAAAAGCAAGACAATGGGACCGTATCCATTCTAGGGATGAACCCACAGACAGACAGGAAAAGGCTGTATGAAAGAGTTGGTGTTCAATTCCAGGAAGCAAACTACCAAGAAAAAATCAGAGTGGCTGAGCTTTGTGAAACCACGGCTTCCCTCTATAAAAATTCTTTGAATTATAGGAAATTGCTAGAAGAGTTTGGTCTGTTAGATAAGCTGAAGAGTCAGGTGAGTGAGCTTTCCGGAGGGCAGAAGCAGCGATTGTTCATTGTTCTTGCATTGATTCCAGATCCTGAAGTTGTATTCTTAGATGAGTTAACAACTGGGCTTGATACAAGAGCAAGAAGGGATGTGTGGAAGAGCCTTTCAGACTTAAAGCAAAAAGGAATGACCATATTATTAACCTCTCATTTCATGGATGAGGTAGAGGCACTCTGCGATAAAATTATGATTTTAAAAAATGGAGTAACCGTTTTTTATGGAACGGTACAGGAGGCAGTTGCTGCAAGTCCATATGATAAATTTGAGGATGCGTATCTTTGGTATACGGATGAGGAGGGAAAAAACTATGAGAGCATTGAAAGCCTTGCTTAAAACAGAAATATCACTATCGCTTCGAGGGATGGATATGTTTATATTTGCAATCTGTATGCCTGTTATCGTGGTAGTTATCCTGGGAGCAGTTTTTGGAAGTAAGCCTGCTTTTGAAGGTGCGCAATATTCTTTCTTAGAGCAATCCTTTGGTGCGGTATCTACGATTGCCATATGTGCCGGGGGAGTGATGGGACTACCTCTGGTCATATCTGATTATCGGGGAAGAAGGATCTTGAAGCGATTCAAGGTAACGCCGGTTAGTCCGGCTCTGATACTAGCAGTGCAGGTTGTCATTTATGCGCTTTATTCATTCGCTTCGCTCATCCTGGTCTATGCAACAGGGGCATTATTGTTCGGCTACCGCTTGCACGGCTCATGGTTTCAATTCTTAGGAGCATACTTTCTGGTTATGATATCAATGTTTAGCATTGGGGTATTGGTGGGAGGAATTGCACCGAATATGAAAATTGCAAGCGCGGCTGCCAGTCTGCTGTACTTTCCAATGCTTATTTTCTCAGGAGCTACGCTACCCTATGAAGTGATGCCTGTACCACTTCAAAAAGTAGCAGATATCATGCCCTTGACCCAGGGAATAAAGTTGCTAAAGGCCGCTTCCCTTGGTTTGCCAATTGGAAGTGTGTTCGTTCCTGTAATTGTGATGCTTGTGATAGCAGTGATATGCATCGTGATTTCACTTCGTTTTTTTAAATGGGAGTGATCTTACAGAAGCCTAAGGCAATACAAGATAAGAAAAACGTGTGGCACAGTTTTTACACTATGCCACACGTTCAAAATATTTTATTTGCTCCACAAAGGAATGGAGTATATTGCTTTGTTATTTAATTTTATTAATTACAGTCTTTCCACCCATATATGGCTGCAATGCCTTAGGAATATTTACAGAACCGTCAGCATTTAAGTTATTCTCCAGGAAGGCAATTAGCATACGAGGAGGAGCAACTACGGTATTATTTAGGGTATGAGCGAAGTATTTGCCGTCTTCGCCGTTCACACGGATCTTTAAGCGGCGTGCCTGAGCGTCACCTAAGTTAGAGCAGCTTCCGACCTCAAAGTATTTCTTCTGTCTCGGAGACCAAGCTTCTACGTCAAAGGATTTCACTTTTAAATCAGCTAAGTCACCGGAGCAGCACTCCAAGGTTCTAACCGGGATATCCAGACTGCGGAATAAATCTACAGTGTTCTGCCACAATTTATCAAACCATGCCATGCTATCTTCCGGCTTACATACTACGATCATTTCCTGTTTCTCGAATTGATGGATACGGTAAACGCCTCTTTCCTCTAAGCCATGAGCTCCTTTTTCCTTACGGAAGCAGGGAGAGTAGCTGGTCAGCGCTTGAGGCAGGGTATCCTCTGACAGAATAGTATCAATAAATTTACCGATCATAGAGTGCTCGCTGGTACCGATTAAGAATAAATCTTCGCCTTCAATCTTATACATCATTGCTTCCATCTCGGCAAAGCTCATTACGCCGGTAACAACTTCACTGCGGATCATATAAGGCGGAATACAGTAGGTAAAGCCGCGGTCAATCATGAAATCTCTAGCGTAGGAGATAACAGCGGAGTGGATTCTAGCGATATCACCCATTAAATAATAGAAACCATTTCCAGCTACCTTTCTTGCACTATCAAGGTCAAGGCCATTGAAGCTTTCCATAATTTCTGCATGATAAGGAATATCAAATTCAGGAACTACAGGCTCACCATATTTTTTAACCTCAACATTTTCGCTGTCATCCTTACCGATTGGTACACTTGGATCGATAATGTTTGGAATAATCATCATGATTTTTTTGATCTTTTCATCAAACTCTGCTTCTTTGGCCTCTAATTCTGCAAGACGCTCGGAATCAGTAGTTACCTGTTTCTTAAGTTCCTCTGCTTCCTCTCGTTTGCCTTGAGCCATCAAACCGCCGATTTGCTTTGAGATCTTATTTCTCTCAAATCTTAAATTATCCGCTTCCTGTTTCGTATTTCTGTTTTCTACATCCAACGCAATTACCTCATCTACCAAAGGTAATTTATTGTCCTGGAATTTGTTACGGATATTTTTTTTTACAATCTCAGGATTCTCTCTGACAAATTTTAAATCTAACATGTTATTGCCTCCAATCCGCTACACTTAGGTAGCTTTCAATCTTTTAATTTTACGAACAGTAGGGGAAGAAATTCTCCAGTCCTGATAAGTTAGTGGGGTGCATATAAAAATGCATAAAAAAAATCCCTCTCTGCCATGTATAAAACATGGGACGAAAGGAATCCGCGTTGCCACCCAAATTGCTGAAGTATCCTTCAGCCACTCATAAGTACGATAAAGGGTACTAACCTTTCGACTCTTCGCCGACAGCTCCAAAAGTGGAAGGATTCGTCTTTTCACCGGTTCGCACCAACCACCGGCTCTCTGTAGGAAAATCAGATATCGTAGCTTTTATCAACGCTGTTTTTACATATTGCTAACATTATATAACTCTTTCAGTTGATTGGCAAGAGAAATTTAAGAAGGTAAAAAATGGAATAAAATTAAGGGTATGTGAAAGGGATAGAGTAAAGCTAAAATAAAATAGGAATTGCTAGCATAAAATCAAAGAGTAATTGTATATAAAAATATTAGCTCAAAAATTCAAGAAAATAGGAATGAAAGAAAAGAACGAAGATGTTAAAAGTGAATTGTTTTAGAAAGGAATTTTATGAGAATGTTTTATAAATAACAATGATTGACAATTGATTTTGTGGTGCTATAATGAATTCATAATTGTGGATGATATACAGATAATTAGTGTTAAATCTTTGTAATTGCAGCTTATTAGACAAGAATATTGTTACTTGAATACAAAAGAACATAGATATGTAAAGATAAGGTGACGTGAATATGAAGGCAATTTCTACATTAATTTTATTCCCATTAATAGCAGCACTTCTCATTTTTCTAGTCAGGAATGATAGAATCAGAGATTACATAGTGAGGATTAGTGCAATCATTACGGCAGTTTTAACGATTTTTGTAGCCAGCTTATATTTTAATAACAGAATATCCTTTCGCTTTCCATTTGAGAAGACAATTGATTATGTGATCGCCATCATTGAAATAATGATAGCAATCTATATCATTACGTCAGGCTTAAAACAAAAGAAATATCTAGTTTCATTATTTTCTATTCTACAGACACCTCTAATATTATGGTTTGAATTTACCCAAAAGAAAGAAATTGAAGTAAAAAACGCAATTGTATTTGATAAGCTGTCCCTTATCATGATTTTGGTGATAGGAATTGTAGGAAGCTTAATCTGTATTTATGCAGTTAGCTATTTGAAGGAATATCATAAGCATCATAAGCACTATAAGGAACGGATTACCTTCTTTATGTCGACGATGTTTCTCTTTCTGGCTGCCATGTTTGGTCTGGTTTTAAGTAATGATCTGACCTGGGCTTATTTTTGCTGGGAAATTACGACCCTTTGTTCTTTTTTCCTCATTGGTTATACCAAGACGAAGGATGCGAAACATAACTCTTTTCATGCGCTAACAATTAATCTAGGCGGAGGACTTGCATTTGCGGTTGCAATTGTGTATCTCGGTATGCAATTTAATACAATTGAATTATCCGAGTTGATTCACATGAAGCCGGAAACCACCATATTAATACCGGTGTTTTTACTATCCTTTGCAGCCTTGACAAAGTCAGCTCAGTTGCCTTTTTCTTCTTGGTTACTGGGTGCTATGGTGGCACCAACACCTTCTTCTGCTTTGTTACATTCAGCAACTATGGTGAAAGCAGGTGTATATTTAATCCTTCGACTGGCGCCCTTACTAGGCGTTACGAGTGTAGGCAAAGTGGTAACCTTTATTGGAGGGGTTACATTCTTACTTTGCTCCTTCATGGCAGTGACCAGAAGTGATGCTAAGAAGATTCTAGCTTACTCCACCATCGCAAACCTTGGTTTGATCGTGGTTTGCGGGGGCGTAGGAACTCAGGAGTCTCTTTGGGCAGCAATTTTGTTGATCATTTTTCATGCGGTTTCCAAATCCCTTTTGTTTTTAACCGTTGGTTCCATTGAACATCAGATTGGAAGCAGGAATGTAGAGGATATGGATATTCTTTTGGATGTCTCTAGAAGGCTTTCCTTATATATGATGATTGGTATTGCAGGTATGTTTTTAGCACCCTTTGGCATGTTGATCTCAAAATGGGTTGCGATGAAGGCCTTCATGGATTCCAATAATATTATCATAGTCATTCTGCTTGCCTATGGTAGTGCTGCGACATTGTTTTACTGGGCTAAGTGGTTAGGTAAACTGGTTTCGAATGCGAATAAACCGGAGCAGGAAAAACAAGTATTTCATAAAGAGGAAGAGATTCCGATCTTTATTCTTGCAGTCCTGGTAGGAATATCGTGTTTTGGTTTTCCGCTGATTTCTAAATTTGCACTGGTTCCCTTCCTCACCACTATGTTCCACACGACGGCATCCGTTCCCATCGATACGAGTGATGTGAATCTTATGCTTGTAATGCTGAGTATGTTAATTATTTTGCCGATCAGCTTTATCCCAATTTATAAAAAAGATATAAGAAGAAGGGTTCCCACCTATATGGCGGGTGAAAACCTGGGAGATAATAAGACCTTTCGTGGAGCCATGTGTGAATCCCGTAAAGTAGAGTTTCGTAATTGGTATCTTCGAAAGTACTTTGATATAAAGACTTTAACCCTATGTGGAACTATTGTTTCTTGCGGGATTTTGGTAGCCGGTGTGATTCTTTTGATTGGAGGTCTGGTTTAAATGCTTCGATTATTACTTGTGTTAGGAATCATTCTTGTTGCTCCGATCCTTGGAGGAGTATTGACCGGTTTGGATCGTGTGATCACAGCTCGTATGCAGGGGCGACAGGGTCCTCCGCTGTTACAGCCCTTTTATGATGTATTCAAGCTCTATAGCAAGGAGACGACTGAAGTGAATTCAATGCATCGTTTCTTTGTCTATATTTCCTTGATCTTTGTCATTTTTACAACCGTACTTTTGTTGTCAGGCGGGGATGTTTTATTAGCGGTTTTTGCCCTGACGCTCGGTTCCGTGTTTTTTGTGTTAGGCGGTTATGCCTCGAATTCACCCTATAGCACCATAGGGTCGGAGCGAGAGCTGCTTCAAATTATGGCTTATGAGCCCATGGTATTGTTAGCTTGCTTTGGTTTGTATTATGTGGATAGAAGCTTTTTTGTAAAGAATATTATTACTTCCCCTTATTCTGCAATCATTTTTTTACCGGGGATATTTGTGGGATTTGTCTTTATCTTGACCTTTAAACTAAGAAAGTCACCCTTTGATCTTAGTATGTCACATCACGGACATCAGGAAATTGTAAAAGGGATTACGACGGAGTATTCTGGCAGAGACCTGGCAGTCATCGAGATTACCCATTGGTATGAGACGGTTATTGCCTTAGCCTTAATTTATCTTTTCTTTGCCAATGCCAATCCGCTCAGCCATATTTTCGCAGTTTTCGCCTGCCTGCTGATCTTCTTTCTGGAAATCATCATAGACAACGCCTTTGCAAGAGTAAAATGGCAGCAAGCGTTAACCAGCTCCTGGGTCGTAACAGGTGTGTTAAGTACAGTGAATTTATTTATCTTATCGTATTTTCGGTAGCAGACATATGCTAGTTGATCGGCTGAGGAAGGGAGTGGTATGTATGAGTTTTGTCAAGAAATCGCCTTGGATTTTGCACTATGACGGGTCTAGCTGCAATGGCTGTGATATCGAGGTTCTCGCCTGCCTTACCCCGTTATATGATATAGAACGTTTTGGAGTTATAAACACTGGTAATCCAAAGCATGCAGATATTTTACTGATCACTGGTAGTGTGAATGAACAGAATATACCTGTTGTAAAGCAGCTCTATGAGCAAATGGCGGATCCTAAGGCAGTTGTCGCGGTAGGAATCTGTGCGAATTCCGGAGGGATATTTGCAGAATGCTACAATGTGGTTGGAGGTGTTGATAAAGTGATTCCGGTAGATGTGTATGTACCAGGATGCGCGGCTCGTCCGGAAGCGATTATCGATGGAGTTGTAAAAGGCATAGCAGCACTTAATAACAAGCGCAAAGCTAGTAAGGAGAAGATGCTTGTAAAGCAGCGGAACGGAGAAAATGATGGATCTGCAAACAATTAAAATAATTTCCCCTCAGGAATTACTAGCGGACACCCTAAGGTTAAAAAACGGCGGATACCGTTTAGTGGCGATTACTTGTACGAATAAGGATGGAATGGAGCTTAGTTATTCCTTTGATAAAAACTTTGAGTTACTAACCTTAAGATTTGTACTAGAGGGGGAGCAGGAAGTGGAGAGTATCAGTGTCATTTACCCCTATTCTTTTTTGTATGAGAATGAGATTAAAGAGCTTTTTGGTGTAAGTATTAAGGATATGGCTATTGATTTTGAGGATTCCTTGTATCAGATACCAATAAAAACGCCTTTTGCACAGAAAGAGGGTGAATCCTAGTGGGAAAACGAACGGTTATTCCCTTTGGACCACAGCATCCGGTACTACCGGAGCCAATCCATCTGGACTTGGTTCTGGTGGATGAAACAGTAGAATATGCGATACCCAGAATCGGTTACATCCATCGTGGACTGGAAAAGCTGGTGGAAAAAAAGGATTTTCAGCAATATACCTATGTGGCGGAGAGAATCTGCGGAATCTGCTCCTTTATGCATGGGATGGGATATTGTATGGCAGTAGAAAGCATTTTTGGTGCCCAGATACCGGAAAGAGCCAAGTTTTTAAGAACCATCTGGGCGGAGTTATCCCGTCTTCACAGCCATCTGTTATGGTTGGGGCTTATGGCGGATGCCTTTGGTTTTGAGAGCTTGTTTATGCAATCTTGGAAATTGAGAGAGTTGATCTTAGATATATTTGAAGAGACAACAGGTGGTCGTGTTATCTTTTCAGTTTGTGATATTGGAGGCGTTCGAAAGGACATTGATGATGCCACAATAAACAAGATCGTAAACACGCTGTCTGATATGGAAAAGGAAATAAAGGAGCTATCCAGGGTATTTCTAAATGATAATACTGTAAAGATGCGCACAAAGGGCGTCGGTGTCTTATCGAAGCAAGCAGCCTTTGACCTGGGAGCAGTTGGACCCATGGCTAGAGCCAGCGGAATTAAGATGGATATGAGAAGTCAGGGTTATGCGGCCTACGACCGGATAAAAATTAAACCAATTACTGAAACAGAAGGGGATTGTTTTGCAAGAATTTCCGTAAGGATTAAAGAACTATTTCAATCCATCAGTATTATTAAGCATTGTGCTACCCTAATACCGGAAGGAGAGATTAAGATAAAAATTACAGGGAATCCATCGGGAGAACATTTTACCCGGTTGGAACAACCCAGAGGAGAGGTTGTGTATTATGCTAAGGCAAATGGGACGAAGTATCTGGATCGATTGAGAGTGCGAACCCCTACCTTTGCAAATGTACCGGCGCTTCTTGAAACCTTAAAAGGGTGTGCACTTGCAGATGTTCCGATTCTGATACTTACCATTGATCCCTGTATCAGCTGCACAGAGAGATAATAAGTTTATACCGCAGGCTGCGGAGGAATTGAGGTTTCTATGTCGTATTTTAGCATGAGTAAGATTTTACTGAAAAATTTATTTCACGGACCCTATACTGCACCATACCCAACAAAGCCGAGAGAAAACTACCCACGTACCCGAGGTAAGATCGAAATTGAAATTGATCAGTGTATCTTTTGCGGTTTGTGTGAAAGACGATGTCCTACGGGAGCAATCAAAGTAGAAAAGGCAAATAGTAAGTGGAGTATTGAACGGTTTAGTTGTATCCAATGTAATTATTGTGGTGAAGTATGTCCGAAGAAATGCCTGACCATGGACAATCAATATACCTCACCATCCTATGAAAAAGTAAGGGATGAGCGAATTAAATGCACGAATATCCAATCACCCAACACATAATTCATATTGCAAGTGAGTATGCGAAAGAATATGGAGCAAAAGCGGTTAAGGTAATTCATCTAGTAGTGGGAGATGATTGTGGCTATGTATCCAGTTCGATTGATTTATATTTTGATATCATAGCACAGGGAAGTCTGTGTGAGAAAGCAAAGCTGGATATGGAACGTATTATGCCAAGATTAAAATGCAATCAATGTGGTGAACTGTTTGTACGCAAACCCTTTACCTTTGCATGCCCTCTTTGTGAAGGAGAGGGTAGCCCAACAGAGGTTGGAAAGGAATTTTATATAAAGTCGATTGAAATTGAATGCTGAAGCCATTCAAGTCTTATTCAGGAGCCTATTATTCAGGAACCTATATTGCTAGGAAAAGGCCGTGGTTTCTGAGTTGTGACAAAAAAACTTGAAGGAGGAAAGGAGGGGGCTGGCTTGACAGAGAATAAGGAAATTGAGATTCTGTTATCGGTATATGATAAAAACGAAGAGATTGCAGCGCTTACCAATACGAAATTAACGAACTATGGGATCTATGCAATTAATGTAATGGGGGCGCCGGGGGCAGGAAAAACTACCTCCTTAATCCAGATCGTGAAACGTCTTGATCGTGTTACTCCTTATGTGATTGAGGGAGATATTGAGGCGGATTTTGATACGAAGACATTACAGGCCTTAGGAGTCAAGACAATCCAGATCAATACTGGTGGTGCCTGTCATTTAGACTCACCATTGATTGAACAGGCAGTTGAGAACCTAAATATAAGAGACGGTGTGCTATTCATCGAGAATATTGGGAATTTAGTTTGTCCGGCAGAATTTATGATCGGAGAGCATGCGAAGATGCTTATCTCCTCAGTGACGGAAGGCAGTGATAAGCCCTATAAATATCCATTGGCCTTCGAAAAAGCAGATCTTATTCTACTGAATAAATGTGATTTATTACCGTATGTTGATTTTGATGAAGCGTTTTTTATGAAGGGTGTGAGAGCTTTAAATAAAACGGCTCCTGTGATAAAGGTATCAGGAAAGACCGAAGAGGGCTTTGATGAAGTGGTGACATGGATAATAGAAAAAAGAAACGGATAACTAGAAAAAAGATAAATGGAACAAGGAAGCAGCTAACTGGAAAAAAGATAAATGGAGTAAGGAAGCAGATAACAAGAAAAAAAATAAATGGAATAAGGAAGAGGATAACTAGAAATAAAATAAGAAAGAAAAAAATAAATGATAGCAATAGATGGATAGCTAAGGAAATAAAAGTTTTCGGGATGGTTCAGGGGGTAGGTTTTCGCCCCCTAATCTATCATATGGCGAAAAAGTGGGACATTCAGGGCTATGTTAGAAATATAGGCGATTATGTGGAGATATTGGCACGTGCCAAAACACAGCAATTAGAAAGCTTTCAAAAAGAGATCGAAGACCTCCCTAAGGAAGGATTCGAGATTATAGAGATTAAAATAGAACAGGTTACTGACTTTATAGCAAGAGCTAATGGAAGAGAAGAAGAAAGCGAGAATAATGAGCGGATGGATTTTATTATTCTTGAAAGCAAGGAAAGGGATGATGTAACTGTCATACCACCTGATCTTTCCATCTGTCCTAGTTGTCAAAAGGAGCTTGAACAAAACTCTAATCGCAGATGGAAGAATGCATTTATCAGCTGCACTTCCTGTGGACCAAGATATACAATTATCGAGTCTATGCCCTATGATCGCCCCACGACTACCATGAAGAATTTTGATATGTGTCCAAACTGCTTAACCGAGTATACCTCTAAGAAAGACCGCCGATTTCATGCTCAGACAATATCCTGTAATGACTGTGGGCCTTATTTGATATATCGTGGAAGGAATTATGGAATGAGGGAGGAGATAGAAGAGCATTATTGTGAAGAGGCAATGATGGAAGCTTTTCGAAGGTTAAAAGCTGGTGGAATCCTTGCTGTGAAGGGAATTGGTGGATATCATTTTGTTTGTTCTCCCTTTCGGGAGAAAACGGTACAAAGGTTAAGAAGGTTAAAAGGGAGAGAAAAAAAGCCCTTTGCAGTCATGTTTGATTCTCTTGAGACTATAAAAAGGCATTGTTTGGTGTCAGAGGAAGAAGGACGCTTATTAGAATCAAAGGCACGACCCATCGTACTACTCCAAATGAACTATAATGATATGGCGCCTTCCACAAATCAGAGGAGTCTATATTGTGGGGCATTTCTTCCTTATACACCGTTGCAGGTCTTATTAACGAAGCAATGTGGACCACTCATTATGACCAGTGCTAATATCTCAGATCAAGCGATCATCCGGGAGGATGAGATCATCTTATCCTTGGATACCAAGGAGTTAGATGGTGTTCTTTATCATAAGCGAAGAATTGTCAGGTCAGTCGATGATTCTGTAGGAAAAGTAATTGACGGAAAGCCTCAATTGCTTCGAAGAAGCAGGGGGTATACCCCGTATCCAATTCTTCTTAAGAATACTTCGGATAAGACGGAAGAATATACTATATTTGCAGCAGGAGGAGATTTGAAAGCAGCTTTTTGTCTGCTCCATCATAATCAGGCAATTATGTCACAGCATTTCGGAGACCTGGAAAGTATCTCCGTAAATAAGGAATATAACAAATCCTATGAAGATTTAACAAGTCTACTTCGGTTAAATCCGACGTTAGCTGTTTGTGATTTGCATCCTAACTACCTGTCTACAAGGTTTGCGAGAAAGCTTAACCTGCCGGTATGGGAAGTACAGCATCATCATGCTCATATCGCATCGGTAATGGCTGAGCATGGTTTGCAGGGGAAAGTCCTGGGTGTGGCTTTTGACGGCACTGGATACGGTACCGACGGCAATATCTGGGGTGGAGAGTTTTTGGTCTGCGAGAAGGCAACATACATACGTGCTGCACATCTAAAAAATATAAGGTTACTAGGTGGAGATGGGTCGGTAAAGGACGCGTTAAAGACAGCGACCTGCTATTTAATCAACTGTGGTTTGGAAGAATACATTCAAGACGAACGTAAGGATGTGATTAAGGCGGCGATAGAGTATGGTATTAATAATATTGAGTCCTCAAGCATGGGTCGTCTTTTTGATGCAGTTGCATCCATCCTGGGAGTCGGGCAATATAATCAGTATGAGGGTGAATGCGCGGTACTCCTGGAGCAGGAGGCAATTTTAGCTGAACGATCCGGTAGCTTAGCGACACGAATGGAATTTGACTTAATAGAAAAGGAGGATGTTATTGAGGTTGATGCGTCACCGGTTCTACAAGCAATCTGCCAATCAAGAGGTGAGAAGGAATTGGCAGCTCTCGCTCTTGGCTTTCATAATGCGGTAGCTCAGGTAATCGCAAGAGTTAGTAACCGATTGAGAGAAAGGTATCATTTCAAACAGATAGCACTAAGCGGTGGTGTCTTTCAAAATACCCTTCTAGTGGAAAAAACGGTAGCACTTCTTAGAGAAGATGGGTTTGAGGTATATCTAAACCGATTGGTTCCACCAAATGATGGTGGCATCAGTTTGGGGCAGGCTTATCTTGGTAAAGAATATTTGATAAATAAAGCATCTAAAAGCATCTAGATGATTGTTTGAGCATCAGAAAGACAGACAGATTAAGCACAGAGAGATAGATTATGCATCAGAAAGGCAGGCAGATTAAGCATCAGAAAGGCAGATTGGACATCAGAAAGGCAGATAGATCATGTGTGTAGCAGTTCCAGGTAAGATTATAGAGATAGACGGAGATTTTGCAAAGGTGGATATTATGAATAATATTACCAATGCCAATATAAGGCTGGTGGATGCAAGGATAGGAGATTATGTGCTGATTCATGCTGGTTGTGTAATAGAGGTTTTGAGAAAAGATATGGCAGAAGAGATGCTATCGATCTTCTTGGAACTTGAGGAGATTGCAAGGAATGACGATTGAACAGGTGAAGCAGGAACTGAAAAACTATAATGGCAGACCTGTTAAAATCATGGAGGTCTGTGGAACTCATACGGCGAGTATTTTCAAAAATGGAATTAGAAGTCTGTTGTCTCCTAACATACAGCTAATCTCAGGGCCGGGATGCCCTGTTTGTGTTACCTCCTCCGCTTATATTGATCGCTTGATCGAATATGCCTTAAAGGAGGATTATTGTATTCTGACCTTTGGGGATATGATGAAGGTGAAAGGGAGCAGCATCTCTCTTACGGAGGCTAAAGCAAAGGGTGCAAAGGTTCAAATTCTTTATTCCCCTTTAGCCGCAGTAATGATTGCGCTGGAACATAGACATATGAACTATATCTTTGCGGCGGTGGGCTTTGAGACAACTGCACCAATTTATGCTCTGTTGGTGGAAGCAATTAAAGAGCATGAGATAAAAAACCTGAAATTAATGACTTCAATAAAGACAATTCTTCCGGCGCTGGCTTTTCTCTGTGACCAGGAGGATATCGATGCATTCTTATGTCCAGGGCATGTGAGCGTTATCACAGGAAGTTCTATTTATCAGGAATTATCCATGCGATATCAGAAACCTTTTGTGATTGCCGGTTTTGAGGGCGAACATATTTTGACTGCTGTATATGAGATAGTCGAGCAGCTAAAATTCAATAGACCCAGTGTTAAGAATTTCTACTCCAGTGTAGTCACAGAGAAAGGGAATGAAAGAGCTACACAGTTAATCAACCGATATTTTGATACTGTTTCAGAACATTGGAGAGGGATTGGAAAACTGGAACATTCCGGACTTAAGTTGAAGCGGGAATATGACATTTATGATGCGGGCAGCGACTTAGAGACCCGAGAGGAGCTATTGCCAAAGGGCTGCAGGTGTGCCGATGTAATCCTGGGAAGGATTCATCCCGTAGAATGTCCGCTCTTTCAAAAGGTATGTACACCGATGAATGCGATAGGACCCTGTATGGTTTCCATGGAGGGTGCTTGTGGGATCTGGTATAAGAACGGTAATTGAGGCACATTTAGGAGAGGGAGTAATGAGCAAACTGATAGATATGACTTACGGCAGTGGTGGAAAGCAGACCAGCAGTTTAATACAAGAGATTTTTTTGGAAGCATTTCATAATAAAATAATAGACAGACTTGAGGACTCAGCGTTAATTAGTGTAAAAGGGAAAATAGCATACACCACAGATTCCTTTGTGGTAACGCCAATGTTCTTCCCAGGAGGTGATATTGGAAAACTGGCAGTATGTGGCACAGTCAACGATCTGTCCGTGATGGGAGCAGTGCCTAGATATCTAACCGCTGGCTTTATTCTTGAGGAAGGAGTGTCGCTAGAGACACTTAAATTAGTGGTCGCCTCTATGGCAAAGGCAGCAAAGGAGGCAAAGGTTCAGATTGTGGCAGGAGATACCAAGGTGGTGGAAGGCAGGGGCGGCATTTATATTAATACCTCTGGTATTGGAGAGGTAATAAAAAAAGGTATTAGTATCGCCAATTGCCGTGTAGGTGATGTTATCATATTGTCCGGATATCTGGGAGAGCATCATGCAGCCATATTATCAAGCCGTATGGAAATTGAAAATTCCATTCAAAGTGATTGTGCACCACTAAATGCTATGGTGTTAAAACTTATAAAAGAAAAGATAGATATTCATTGTATGAGAGATGTGACGAGAGGCGGGTTAGCAACGGTATTAAATGAGGCAGCAGAAAAATCAGGATGCTGTGTTGAGCTGGAGGAAGAGCTCCTGCCAATCAGCAGGGAAGTCAAAGGCTTTTGCGATATACTGGGCTTAGATCCTCTCTACATGGCAAATGAAGGGAAGTTGATTGCTGTTGTTCCAAAGGAGCAGGCAGAGAAAGCATTAATGGTTATGAAATCCAGTAAATACGGTAAGAATGCAGCAGTGATTGGCAGGATTATAGAAGGAAAAGATGTAGTAATGACTACTGCCTTAAAAGGAACGCGTAGGATCGATGTCCTGTATGGAGAAGGATTGCCAAGGATCTGCTAATGTGAGGTAGCAGAAAGCTGAAAGGAATCATTTTTTAAATAAAATAATTGTACAAAATACCTATATTCAAAGTAGGATTAATGTAATACAATATAGTAAATGATAATGATTATCATTTGATGAGCTTCGTTAAAAGTTTAACACCAAATAAATATGTATTTTTATTATCCTAACTAATATTATCGTAAATGACTATTAAGGTTATGATAGGTAATATAGAATAATCACTAATAAGATCATTAATAAGATCATTAATATCATTAGTAAGATCATTAGTAAGATCATTAGTAAGATCACTAATAAGATCATTAATAAGATCATTAATAAGATCAACATTATTATCAAGATCATAATTAGATGAAACAAGAATAAAAAGTATGTGGTCATAGATAATATTTAAATATATAATTATGAATTTACTAACCAAAGTGTTCATCTCAACTTTTATCCAAAGTAGAAATGGAGCCATAGTTACCAAATTGAGAAGGAGGAAGAGCAATGAAAGTAGTAGTTATTGGATGTACTCATGCCGGCACAAGTGCGGTAAAGACTATTTTAAAGGAGAACCCGGAGGCAGAAATAACGATATTTGAACGTAATGATAACATATCGTTCTTATCCTGCGGCATTGCCTTATATGTAGGTGGAGTAGTAAAGGATGCGAAAGGACTGTTTTACTCAAACCCAGAAGAACTACATTCAATGGGTGCGAAGATATACATTAAGCATAATGTGAAAAGTATAGACACACAAGCAAAAAAAGTAGTAGCTGAGAATCTGACAACTGGAGAGCTGGTTGAGGTAGAATACGATAAGCTTGTTAATACCACAGGCTCCTGGCCTATTATTCCACCAATACCTGGGATAGACAGTAAGAATATATTATTATGCAAGAATTATGAGCAGGCGAATACGATTATCAATCAGACACAGACTGCCAATAAAGTAGTAATTGTTGGCGGTGGCTATATCGGTATTGAACTGGTGGAAGCCTTCCGTGAATCAGGAAAGGAAGTAACTTTAGTAGATGGATTGGATCGGATTCTGAATAAGTATTTAGATAAGGAGTTCACTGATATTATAGAGCAGGATTTACAGGATCGAGGTATTACACTTGCACTTAATCAGGTAGTACAAAGCTTTCAGGCTGATGCGGAGGGCAAGGTTAAATCCGTTGTTACCTCGGAAAAGGAATATGAAGCTGACATGGTAATCCTGTGTGTAGGTTTTCGACCTAATAATGAGCTTCTAAATGGAAAGGTTGATATGCTTCCCAATGGAGCAATTATCGTAGATGAATATATGAGAACCAGTGATCCGGATATTTTTGCAGCCGGAGACAGCTGCTGCGTACATTATAATCCGAGCGGAGGGCAGGCATATATTCCTTTGGCAACAAATGCAGTTCGAATGGGAATGCTGATCGGAAAGAATATCGGAGCACCAAAGGTAAAATACCGTGGAACACAGTCAACCTCAGGTCTGCATTTATTTGGCTATAACATAGGCTCTACTGGAGTTACAGTGGGAAGTGCACCGGCCTTTGGCTTGAAGGTTCGGGCCGTTATTTTCAAGGATATGTACCGTCCGGAATTTATGCCAACGACGGAAGAGGTATTAATGCAGTTAGTGTATGAGGTTGGAACTAACCGAATCGTGGGAGGACAGGTTATGTCCAAATATGATATTACGCAATCTGCAAATACCTTATCACTGGCAATTCAGAATCATATGACCATTGAAGACCTGGCATATGTAGATTTCTTTTTCCAGCCACACTTTAACAGACCGTGGAATTACTTGAATTTATTAGCGCAAGCGGCTTTGGAGCAAGAAAGAAAGTTGGAGAGTGAGCATGCTTAATCAAGACGTTCCGATCATAGAATGTAGAAAAGGGTGCGGTGCATGTTGCATCGCGCCCTCAATTTCTTCTGCTATCCCAGGAATGCCAAAGGGAAAGCCGGCAGGAGTTCGTTGTATTCAGTTGTCAGAGGAGAATCTCTGTAACCTCTTTGGCTCCTCGCTCCGGCCAGCAGTTTGCTCTAGTCTTAAGCCTTCCAAGGAAATGTGCGGTGCAGATAACAATGCAGCTATGGAATACCTAAGGATTCTGGAACGAGAGACCACATTTTAAATAGCGATACAGCTTTTTCTCAAAATCAGCTTTGCTAATGCCCAGTTGTTCAAATACCTCGGGTTCTACCGAAATCTGATTGGCACCATCTAAAGCCTTCCAGGCATAGGCCTGAGCCAGATGCACAGCATAAACCAGTTCATTAAATATGATGGAGGATTGCATCGGCTTATGATGACTTAATGCTACCTCATACATTTGGAAGGGGATATCCCATTGATCCAGAAAATAAGCACCGATTTCCTGATGCTTCTTCTCATAATCCCCATGCTCCATTCGGATAAAATCATTGACTGTGAGATTTCGCTGGTCAATTTCACCCTTTTTTTGCAAGGCATTTATGATTATAATCAGACCTATATTATGCAATAATCCAGCAAACATAGCAGAATCCGGTGGCTGTTTATGAAGGAAGGCTTCATAAAAGAAGAGAAGGATTCGGTTTGTTAAGTAAGAGTGCTGCCAAAGTATTTCCGGACTTCCACCGATATCCTCGGTCTGCTTGGTTGCACTGATGACACATGCCCAATGCAGGAAACATTTTAGATTTGGTAAACCAATATAAATAGCTGCTTGTTTTACCGTGTTTGGCATAACACCATAGACAGCGGAGCTTGTGACCTGGTGCAATAGGCTTGATATATCGGGGTCATTCTCCATTTCTATAATGAGCTGTTCCATGTCCTCTGCTTCAATGAGAGAGATCATTTTCTCGCAATTCTTAGGAATGCATGAGGTGCAGCCCAGATCCTTGATAAGCTCAGACAAACCATCGGAGCATAACTGAGTATTATCTGCAAAAAGCTTATCGATACTTTCTAGAAGTACGTTGTTGTTCCAGGGCTTGAACACATAGAGTGTTGCAATATTATGCAACAAGGCTTTGAACATGGGCTTCTCATCAGCGTAACCGCTTAAAATAATTCGAATGATCTTTGGGTATTTTTCTTTGACGATACTAAGTAGTTGATAGCCATCCAGAATGGGCATCCGCATATCGCTGATCACCATATCGATCTGATTTGTTTCTATTAGCTTTAAGGCTTCCTGACCATTCTCTGCAGTAAGTATGTCATAATCTGTTTCTAAGAACATTCTTGATAGAGCTTTTAAAATCTGAATCTCGTCATCAACTACTAAAATCTTTTTCATACCCTCATCCTTTCAATGTTTGTAATATGTAGGTGCTTTTCATTAAGTAACATAACTAATGATTAAGCATTGTAACTATGCTGTCACAATGGGCAAAATAACAGTGAATGTGGCACCTTTTCCAAGCTCACTGCTTACCTCAAAGGAACCGTTATGCTTGTTGACGATAATATCATAGGAAACACTTAAGCCAAGTCCGGTTCCCTTTCCGATTTCCTTGGTCGTAAAAAACGGTTCAAAAATTTTTGATAAATTCTCCTGCGGAATCCCGGGTCCATCATCCTGAAATTTGATTTTGATCTTCTGATCAACCACTTCAGCACTTATTTTAATTGTGCCCATATCCTCGCGCTGCTGTGACTTGATGGCTTGAGCTGCATTTAGGATGATATTGACAAATACCTGACCAAGCTGGATTCGGTTACAATAAAGAATGATATCCTCAGGAACATCTAGGTCAACCTTTGTAATGAATTTTAATTCGTTTTTGGTGATTAGCAGTACCTGTTGAATAAGGCTATGCAATACCATGGTATCCTTCTCACCATCCGCAGAGGTACGAGCATAGATTCGAAGAGATTGGACAATTTCCGTAACTCTTTGAATCCCTGCGGAAGAGTCTACAAAAATTCCATCCAGCTCATCCATGATTAAATCCAGCTTTAAAGCTTTGTACTTTGCTTCCACTTCAGCAGCACATTCTGCCAATACCTGATGCTCGAAGAAATTATTGCTACTAAACTTAGTGTTCACATAGTTAATAAACTCTATAATTCTCTTAAAATATTTTTTTAATACATCAAAATTACTATTCACAAAGCCCATTGGGTTATTGATTTCATGAGCAATACCGGCAGCAAGCTGGCCGATGGCAGCCATTTTTTCTGATTGTACCAGGCTAAACTTTGCTTCCGTAAGCTTGGCATTCATCTCTTTTAACTCTTCGTTTTGCTTGGTGATTACATTGATCAGAGATTTTAAATGATTTGAGTTATTCTTCCATTCAATGGCAACCTTTAACCGTGCGGTAAACTCCATTGCATTGATTGGTTTATTAATATAGTCAAAAACACCAAGTTCAAAGCATCTTTGATAGCTATCCATATCCTCCAGTGAGGTTAACATGATAATGAGTAAATCATCATACTTTGGGTCAGAACGTAATGTTGCAATAATATCAAATCCGGTGACCCCAGGCATTATGATATCCAGAATTAAAATATCAATTCCTTCTTCATCCAGAAGTTTTTTCGCTTTGTTTGGGTTATTACATAAAACAATCTGTGTGATGTCAGGGATTGCTTCGAGATATCGTTTGGCAATAGCAAGATTGAGCTGACTGTCATCTACAACTAATACATTCATTGGTAAAACCCCCGATCGCAGGATAGGAACTTTATTGTTTGTACAATTATAGCATTTTTGGAAAAATATTTCAATATATCCTAGGCGAATTAACCAAAATTTTGATAATCGACAGAGAGAAGAATTGTTTTTCGAATAATAAGGTTTTTTGCGGCGCTTCACAGGTCTGTGATGAAGTCACCAACTAAGTTGTAAAATCAATTGGTAGGCTGTTGACGTGTAAATTAAGATATCGTAAGATTTGATTAGGATAGAGTGATAGGAATTAAAGGAGGAATCGTATGAGTAAGAAAGTATTGATTGTTGGTGGCGTTGCCGGGGGTGCATCTGCAGCCGCAAGATTACGTAGATTAGATGAAACGGCCGAAATTATTATGTTCGAGCGGGATGAGTACATCTCTTTTGCCAACTGTGGTTTACCCTATTACATTGGAGAAAGTATTAGTGAAAGAAGCAAGCTTCTGGTTCAAACGCCTGAAAGCATGAAGGCTAGGTTTAATATTGATGTCAGAAATCATAGTGAAGTGGTTAAGATAAATGCAAATAAGAAAACAGTTACTGTAAATAGTAAAGACAAAGGAAGTTACGAGGAAAGCTATGACTATTTGGTTCTTTCCCCTGGCGCAAGAGCAATCCGGCCAAATATCCCTGGAATCAATAGTAATAAGATATTAACGCTTCGAAATATTCCTGATACGGATAGAATTAAGGCATATGTAGACCAGGAGAAGGTGAAAAGTGCAATTGTCATCGGTGGTGGATTTGTAGGTGTTGAGATGGCAGAGAACCTGATCGAGAGAGGATTAGAGGTTACTCTGGTGGAAGCAGCTCCCCATATACTGGCTCCCTTTGATTATGATATGGCAGTCATAGCGGAAAAAGAGCTGGAGGATAACGGTGTCAGCTTAATTCTAAAGGATGGAGTTAAGGCTTTTAAAGAGGTAGGCCATCAGATGGAGGTTACCTTAAGTAGTGAGACAAAGCTGAAAACTGATGTTGTAATCCTGGCAATTGGAGTATCACCTGATACGACTTTCTTAAAGGATAGTGGTATTGAGCTGGGAGTAAGAGGTCATATTCTCGTAGATAATCACATGAAGACCTCGGTAGAAGGGATCTATGCGGTGGGTGATGCTATTGAAGTAACTGATTTTATAACAAAACAGCAAACTGCAATCCCTTTGGCAGGACCCGCGAATAAGCAGGGACGTATTGCCGCAGATAATATTGCTGGTCGAAAGAGCAGCTTTGATGGCTCTCAAGGTACCTCGATCATTAAGGTCTTTGGCTTGACTGCTGCCAGTACGGGTGCAAATGAAAGAACACTTGAAAAAGCAGGAATCGATTATAAAGCCATTCAGGTTCATCCAGCCTCCCATGCCACCTATTATCCGGGAGCATTACCAATGACGCTAAAGTTAATCTTTAATGCGGAAGGTAAAATCTTAGGAGCCCAGGGAGTTGGATTTACTGGGGTGGATAAAAGAATAGACGTAATTGCTACAGTCATTCGTCTCGGAGGAACCGTGGAGGATCTGACTGAGCTGGAATTATCCTATGCACCTCCTTTTTCCTCTGCGAAGGATCCTGTTAATATGGCTGGATTCGTGGCACAGAATGTACTGGAGGGAAGGAGCCATATCGTTACCTGGGAGGATGTAAAGGAGTTAGATCCTTCCGAATATATTTTGGTGGATGTTCGTAGTGAACTGGAGTATAACAATGGTCATGTCGAAGGTGCCATTAATATTCCGGTGGATGATTTAAGAAGTCGTTTATCAGAGCTGAATCCAGATAAGACAATTGTAGAATACTGTCAGGTGGGCTTGCGTGGTTATGTGGCAGACCGTATCTTATCACAGCATGGCTTCAAGGTGCTGAACGTTACGGGAGGTTATCGATCGGCGTGTGCATTAAAATTTAAACCCAAGAAAGTTAGTGAGACATTGAATACCGGAATCAAGTTAGCAGCGGCATCCATACCTATGGCTGTTGATTTTGATACCCAGACGGTTAAGAAGATAGAGTCAGAGGGAGAGAGAAGCTATGATAAAGCCCTGGATGCTTGCGGTCTATGCTGCCCGGGACCTCTAATGCAGGTGAAAGCTTCTCTGGATGAGCTTGAGGAAGGGCAGATCTTAAAGGTATCTGCATCTGATCCGGGATTTTACGAGGATATCAAAGCCTGGTGCAAGAGGACGAACAATGAGCTTCTGGATTTATCCAGGAAGGAAGGTTATATCATAGCCTTTATCCAAAAGAAAGCTATTGATTCTTCGAAGGAGAACCAAAAAATGATGCCCATAGAAACGAAGGATAATAAAACTATGGTGGTGTTCAGCGGAGATCTGGATAAGGCGATTGCTTCCTTTATCATTGCAAATGGAGCTGCTTCCATGGGGAAAAAGGTAACCATGTTCTTTACCTTCTGGGGACTGAATATACTGAGAAAACCGGATAAGGTAAAGGTAAAGAAGGGACTGCTGGATCATATGTTTGGTATTATGATGCCCAGGGGCAGTAAGAAGTTAAAGCTTTCCAATATGAATATGATGGGCATGGGCGGAAAAATGATACGAATGGTAATGAAAAATAAGAATATCTCCTCCCTGGAAGAATTAATCCAGGCAGCCATAGACAGCGGTATTGAGATAGTTGCTTGTCAAATGTCCATGGATGTTATGGGACTAAAAAAGGAAGAACTAATTGATGGTGTGAAAATTGGTGGTGTAGGTTACTACCTGGGTGAAGCTGAAGATTCCAACGTAAATTTATTTATTTAAATCTATAACAAAAATAAAAGCATTAAGGACAGAATGCAAAAAAGACAGAAATGCTAAAAGACAGAAATACTAATAGACAGAAATACAAAAAGACAGATTTACTATTAGAAATAAATCCGTGATCCTTGTAGCTTATGAAATCCACAGTTCAAAAGTTCATTAAATTTCAAGCTATTATATTATCACTTATAGTATATGCAACTGATCCTAAAGTAACGAAATAGAAAAGGGATTGCCGAGAATCTTACCTGGATTCATCAGCAATCCCTTTTGCTACAAGGTGAAAACTAAGTGTAACATCAATTGAAAATAATCTCAGGGGGGAGTGGAAACTCATTAGCAGAAATGGTATAATCAAGAAGATTGTTGATAAGCATTATAAGGCTTGTTAAAATTAGACCGGCAAACGGAAAAGGAGGAGATGGTTTTATGAATAACTTTATTAGAAACAAAGCTACAATTGCATTTGTATTAATCCTAATTATTGTCAGTACCATGCTCCCCTTAAAAGTATTTGGTGAAGTACAAAAGGTAACAGAGTTGGAAGATAAATTGTCCGGTATCTCCGAAGAGGAGAAAGGTGTTCTGGAAGAACTATTTAAGCTACAGCAGGAAATAGAGGGGATGGAGCAGCAAGAAAGAGCAGCGGCAGCAGAAATCGATAAAAGGCAGCAACAGGTTCAGAACCTGGAGAACCAGGTTTTGAATGCACAATCGGAATATAACCTACAGCTTGATATTTTAAAACAGGTGTTGGTGGATTATCAACGAAGAGGTCCGGCCTCCTATCTTGAGATATTGTTAAATGCGAAGAACTTATCAGAATTTTTAGCAAGCCTTAACATTATAAAGGATATCACCCATAATGTTAAGGAGCTGCTTGCTACCATTGAGGATAGTAAAACAGAGCTTCAGAGCCAACGAGATACCTTAGTGGAACAAAAATTACTCTTAGAGAAATCGAGAGAAAAGCTTCAGGAAAAGCTGGAGGCGAAAGAGGAGCTACAGGAAGAACGAGAAACTTATCTAGCTTCGTTACAGGAGAATCGAGCCTTTTATGAAGAACAGTTAGACTTAATTGCCCAGATGTGGAAGGACTGTACAACCTTGTTTCCTGATATCGTAGAGGAGTTGACACAAATTACCCGCGCAGGATATTTTAACCTGGATGACCTTAATATTGCATATGGTTTGTTTTCTGTACAGGGTTACATATCACAGGAGGTCTTCCAGCGTATTTTTACTGAGAACTCCAAGCTTTGGGAAACGGTTTTCCGTTTTCAGGAAGATAAGGTGGTAATTGATGTACCGGATAAACACCTAAGCCTAGTAGGCAATTTCATAGTGGAAGGTGATATGGCGATACGCTTTGAAGTACAAGAGGGAACCTTTTATGATATGCCGCTGGAAGCATCTTCCCTGCAGGAGTTGTTTAGCAAAGGATCCTTTATCATTGATTTTGAAGCGATTACCGGAGATATGCTTCAGCTTGACTTTACCTTGAGTGAAGTCTGGAGCCAGGAGGGAGCATTGAACTTTATCATAATCCCGAAATACGGGAACGGAGGTAGTTATGATTGAAGCAAAGGATGTAGCATTAACCTATAGCGATGGGACGAAAGCCTTAAAGAATGTTAATTTAACAATTCAGCCTGGAGATTTAGTATATATTACAGGTCATAGTGGCTCCGGAAAGACCAGCTTCTTAAAGCTTCTCATGGGAATTGAATTTCCTACTTCCGGTAAGCTGACGGTGCTTGGCCAGCGGATGAAGAAGGGAAATGATAGGAAGCTTCGTAAGCTGCGAAGGAAAATCGGCCCTGTGTTTCAGGAATTTAAGCTAATTGAGAGAAGAACTGCTCTTGAAAATGTAATGATCGGAATGCGGATTCTTGGGATTCCTGGGAGAAAGATGAAGCAGGAGGCAGTGGAGGCTTTGAAAAAAGTAGGGTTGGAGCACAAGCTTCACACTCCTGTAGAGCACCTCTCCTGGGGGGAAGCACAAAGAGTGGCTATCGCCCGGGCGGTTGTTAGAAAGCCTGCCTTATTGATTGCGGATGAGCCTACCGGTAATCTGGATCATAATAATGCGCTTAATATTTTACAGATACTGAATTCCTTTCGAGATGATAAGACGGCGGTTATTATAACCACCCATGCAACCCATTTGATAGAAGGGCAGGATGCTACTTATATCCGGGTACAGGAAGGGGAAATCACGATTGATCGGAGGAAAGAAGCAGGATGAAAGTATTTTTTTATAACCTGGGATATTTTATATTAGAAGCTTTTCGTACGATCCGCTTTCACCCCTTATCGAATCTATTTTCTTTTCTCGGTACGGGTTTTATACTCTTTCTATTTGGACTGGTGCTAACAGGGTGGTCTATTGGTGACGAACTCGTAGGAGCATTGCAAAAGGAGGCTCAAGTCAGTGCCTATTTTATGGATCAAGTAGGAGAAGCTGGTGCCAAACAGATTGTAGCTAAAATGAAAACCTTGGATGGTGTGCAGGAGGCTAGATACATAACCGCTGGTGAAGCATATGCAAAAAACCGTGAGCTTCTTGGTAATGAAGCAGAGATTTTGCGATTGTTTGATAATAATCCCTTTGAAGCCTTTGTTGAAATAAAGATCGATTTAAACAAAATGGATCAGGTGCTTTCCCAGATATCCAGCATGAAAGGGATTGAATATGTAAGGGATAACCGGGATATTCTTGAGAAACTGAAGGGTATTGTTGATGTAATAAAGCTGCTGGGAGGAGTTATTGCGGCAGCGGTTGGAATTACCACCTTGGTGATTATCTCGCACATGATTCGTCAGGGAATTTATCATAACAAGGAACAAATTAATACACTGCGGCTGTTAGGAGCTCCCAACTCCTTTATCGCCTTTCCCTTTGTCATGGCAGGCTTAATATTGACCTTGCTTGGAGGGGGCTTGGCTGTGGCGCTGATTGTAGTTATGATGAATCAGGGATATCAAAGTATTAGCGAATATGTTATGTTTTTACCTTTACCTCCGGCACAGGAGCTTTGCAGGTTCATTGTAACCGTTATCATGGGTATCAGTGTTGCTCTGGGGCTGGTGGGGAGCCTGTTCGGAGTTTCTTCGATACGGAAGGAAGGGTAGAGCTATATAAAAGAGATGTAATATGGATTTTGAGAAATGAGATGGAATATGGGTATAAAATCACATATGGATTATTAAGAGTAATGTTGGAAATGGATTTGAGAAATAAAATTGCATATGGATTTTAAAAATTAGAGTGAGATGGAATTAGAGTGATAAAATTGCATATGGATTTTTAAGAACTAGAGTGGAGATGGACTTGAGTGATAAAATTGCATATGGATCCTTAAGAACTAGAGTGGAAATGGATTTGAGTGATAAAATTGTATGAATCTTTAAGAATTAAAGTGGAGATGGATTTTGAGTGATACAATTGCATATGGATTTTTTAAGAACTAGAGTGGAAATGGATTTGAGAAATAAAAATTATATCTTGATTTATATGTAAGGATCAGGAATATAAAACAAAAAGAATTTGGCATCCTAACAAAAAACAAGTTAGGATATCAGCATTATGAAATTGGAGGAAATAACAAGATGATCAGCTTTACAAACGACTACAGCGAAGGAGCACATTCACGAGTTCTTGAGCAGCTAATAGCATCCAATCTGGAACAAAACCGGGGCTATGGTGAGGATGTCCACAGTAATAAGGCAAAGGAATATATTAAGCAGCATATCAACCGTAAGAATGTAGACATTCACTTTATTCCAGGAGGTACACAGACGAATTTATTAGTTATTTCCTCCTTCTTGCGCCCACATCAATGTGTTATTGCAGCAGATACCGGGCACATCAATGTCCATGAAACAGGAGCCATTGAAGCAACAGGCCATAAGGTAGTTACTATGCCATCCACGGATGGAAAGCTGACGCCTAAGATGATCCATAAGGTATTGGAGGGTCACGATGGGGAGCACATGGTGCAACCGAAGATGGTCTATATCTCAGACTCAACGGAACTTGGAACTATATATACAAAACAAGAATTAGAGGAAATACACGAGGTCTGTCAGGAAAATAATCTGTTATTGTTCTTAGACGGTGCTCGTCTTGCCAGTGCACTTACCTGTAAATCGAATGACCTAACCATGGAGGATATTGCTCGTTTGGTTGATGTATTCTATATTGGAGGAACCAAAAATGGTGCATTACTAGGTGAGGCCTTAGTGATTTGCAAAGAGGAGTTAAAAGAAGATTTTCGTTTTCTTCTGAAGCAAAGAGGAGCAATGATGGCGAAGGGCTTCGTAATGGGAGTACAGTTTGAGACCTTGTTCCAACCGGAAGAGCTCTTATATTATAAACTGGCAAAGCACGCCAATCATATGGCGGAGCAAATAGCAGAAGCGATTTCTGCCTGTGGATTTGATTTCTATGCACCGATAGCCACCAATCAATTGTTTCCGGTTTTACCGAATTCCTTTGTTGCTGAACTGGAGAAGAACTTCCTCTTCAACTGGCAGGCAAAGGTCGGGGAAGACAAGAGCGCGATTCGCTTTGTTACCTCCTGGGCTACAAGCCAGGAACAGGTGGATGCACTGATAAAGTTCTTCCAGACTTATGCAGAGGGAGGCTATTATGTTAACTAGAACTAATCAAAAAAATGGAGAGGAACTATCTATCCTGGGCTTTGGTTGTATGCGTTTTCCCATGAAGGGAGGCAGTATCGATGAGCCAAGATCCATTGCAATGATTCGAGACTCCATAGAACAAGGGATTAATTACTTTGATACAGCATATTTTTATCATAATGGTAAAAGTGAATCCTTGTTAGGGAATGCATTAGAGGGAGGTTATCGGGAACGGGTAAAAATCGCTACGAAATTACCCCCTTTCATGGTGACAAAGTTAGAAGGTGCCAAGAAAATTCTTGATACTCAGCTTACAAAATTAAAGACAGACTATATTGATTATTATCTGCTTCACATGCTCTCAGATAAACCAACCTTTGACCGAATGGAAAATATCGGGGTCATCGAGTGGTTGGAGAAATTAAAGGCGGAAGGAACAATCCGTAATATAGGCTTTTCCTTTCATGGCAGCAAAACTGACTTTGAGCTCTTAATAAAAGCTTATCCCTGGGACTTTTGCCAAATCCAGTATAACTATCTGGATGAGAATAACCAGGCAACCAAGGCAGGACTTGAGCTGGCACATTCCCTTGGAATTCCGGTAGTGATTATGGAACCACTACGTGGAGGAAAGCTGGTGAATAATTTACCGAATGAGGTAATGAAGGAGTTTAAAAGCTGTGACAAGAGTAAAACTCCGGCAGAGTGGGCGCTTCGTTGGATCTGGAATCATCCTGAAGTGAACGTAGTTCTTTCCGGTATGGGAGATGAAGCACAGCTTGAGGAAAATGTAAGAATTGCCAGTGATGCGAAAGCAAAATCCTTGACGGATGAGCAGCTTCAAATGTTTGACCGGGTGAAAGGTATCCTGCTAGAGAAGACCAAGGTTCCATGTACCGCTTGTGGTTACTGCATGCCATGTCCCTTTGGTGTAAATATACCGGGCTGCTTCTCCACTTACAATGATAAGTACTTATTAAAGGACCGAAAAAATCAATGGAGGTATTTTCAAACCCTTGGTGTATTGTCTAAACAACCTGCCTTTGCATCCCTTTGTACGGAGTGTGGAAAGTGTGAGCGCCACTGTCCTCAGAACATAGAAATTCGAAAAGAATTAAAAAATGTGAAGAAGGAAATGGAAGGAGTAATCTTTCGACCGGTGGTGAAGATTGCTAGAAAATTGATGAAGATTAATTAATCAAAATAGATAATCAGGAAGAGTCTTTTAAAACTGTCGATCAATACAGTGCAGGCGAAGACCAGTTTCATTTGATGGATCCATTAAAAACACATGTTTACACCATTTTGGGAAGCATGTGTTTTTTTGTTTTTCTTTTAGATCTGATGCAGAACCTCTCGAAGTTCCTAATACAAAGGATAGCCTCTTTCATCGAAGCATAGATGAAATATATTTCCAAATTTTAATGGATTATCCATAATTTCCATGATAAAATGAGTTGGAATATACCCAGAGAGAACGGATGGAGTAATAGAATGAACAAAAATACTGCAAATAAAAAGATATTGATCATTGATGACGACAAAGATTTGTCTATGATTGTCCAGGATATGTATGAAGATAATGGATATCAGGTAAGCCTCGCCCTTAACAGTGAGGAGGCCTATGGTCTGTTAGAGAAAAATAGTTATCATATGATTTTACTTGATATCAATCTGCCAAGAATCACTGGATTTGAGATTTGCAAGGAGCTTCGTAAAATATCAACGGTGCCTATTATTTTTGCCAGTGCCAGAACCAGTGAGGATGATAAGATTACAGGACTTGATCTTGGAGGAGATGATTTTCTCCCCAAACCCTATTCCTTAAAGGAGTTATTGTCCAGGACAAATTCCATTCTCCGAAGAGCCTATGGTTTTGAGGAGCAGAATAAATCCGTTGAGATAGGAAAGGGAACGAATAATATAATCGTTATCACTACAAGCAACCGTACTGTAACAAGAAATGGTCAAAATGTAGCTCTTTCCTTAAAGGAATATGATTTACTCCAATTCCTTGCAGACCATAAAAATGAGGCACAGAAGAAAGATACAATACTAAGGCAGGTATGGGGTACCTTATGTGAAGTGGAGATGTCGACTTTAACGGTACATATTCGGTGGCTTCGGGAGAAGCTGGAGGTTAATCCTTCCCAGCCGGTTTACCTTAAGACAGTTTGGGGAGTGGGATATATGCTGGAGGACATTTCATGAGTGATATAGAAAGACAATGGGGATATCATAGCATCCTAAGATTCATGATATTCTTTGAAGTAATCATAACTATATTTTTTGCCATAGGATATTGGCAATGGTCAATAATGAATCAGAGGGAGATGGCATATGGTAACCGGGAAAAGATAGTTGCTCTAAATGAAATTGAACAGCTGACACAAGAGGACGGAATAAGCCCAGTCAAGGAACAAATAAATACACTAAAGCAGGAGCTCAGGGATGAAAAGCAAGACGGTAACCAGATCGTTTTGTACCTGGGGATTGGTGCTTATCTTCTTTGTACCTTGGTTCCACTTTTCATCTATCTCTATATGCATCAGCTGATTCTAAGACCCTTTCAGAGGCTCCAGCACTATGCGTTAGAGATTGCCAAGGGCAATCTGGAGGTTACCTTATCCTATGAAAGAGTTAATATCTTTGGAGCCTTCACCTGGTCCTTTGACCATATGAGAAAGGAAATACTCAAGGCGAAAAGCTGTGAACGAGAAGCAATTGAAAATAATAAGACGATTATTGCCACCCTTTCACATGATATAAAGACACCAATTGCCTCCATTCGTGCTTATGCGGAGGGGCTGGAGGCAAATATGGATACCTCTACAGAACGCAGAGAACGTTATCTTAATGTGATTATTCGAAAATGTGATGAAGTGACGAAGCTTACCGATGACCTATTTCTTCATTCCCTGTCCAACTTAGATAAGCTTCAGGTGGCATCGGAAATACTGGAGATCGATCAAATTCTACGGCAAACGATTGATGAAATGTCAGCGGATTCTTCCGATATTCACATAAAGGGAAAAATTCAAGCGGCTACCATAAAGGGGGATGAAAAGCGTATCGTACAGGTCTTAGAGAATATCATTAATAACGCCAGAAAATATGCAGCCAATTGCAAGATGGAGCTTTGGACTATAAAAAATACGGGTGACCGGGAAGGTTATTCTGATCAGGGAACCTATGAGATTCATATTCGAGATCATGGCACTGGCATCGATCCCCAGGATATGCCCTTTATCCATAATAAATTCTACCGAGGAAAGAACACAGGAGAGGTACCGGGAGCAGGGTTAGGTCTGTTCATTGTAAAATATATTATGGAACAGATGGACGGAAGTGTGTTTTTGAAGAATCAAAGAGACGGACTGGAAGTAATATTAACATTTCCGTATCTTTCTTAAGTTCTTAAGGACTTCTTAATAATTGCTTTGCTAAAATCTCTTTATCAGAGTAGAACGAAAGGGAAAGAAAGCATATGAAAAAAGTATTATTATCAGCAAGAGATTTGTGCAAGAGCTTTGCGGTGAATGGCGGGCAGAACCATATATTAGATAGTATTAATGTAGAGATTTATGAAGGGGATTTTACCGTAATTATGGGAGCTTCAGGCTCAGGGAAATCCACGTTATTATATTGTTTAAGCGGTATGGATGCAATTACTGCCGGAGAGGTGAATTATCAGGGCAAGGTCATCAGTAAGTTGAATGAGAAAGCGATGACCGCACTTCGTGCCAAGGAATTTGGTTTCGTATTTCAACAGATGCACTTAGTAAGTAACCTTACCCTAATGGAGAATCTTACGGTAACAGGCTTTTTGAATCATCAGAAATCCTCCAAGGATGTAGTTGATCGCGCAAAATACCTGTTAGAGACAGTGAATGTCAGCGAAGCAAGGCACCGTTTGCCTGCGCAGGTATCCGGGGGAGAGGCGCAGAGAGCAGCCATAGCCCGTGCAGTAATGAACGAACCAGGATTAGTTTTCGCAGATGAACCAACCGGTGCACTTAATCGTAAAAACACGGATGATGTATTGGGGTTATTATCAACCATCAATGAGGAGGGACAGAGCATTTTAATGGTAACCCATGATGTCCGAGCTGCAATCAGAGCAAACCGACTTCTCTATCTGGAGGATGGCAAGATATGCGGTGAGATGACTTTGCCACCTTTTTATTACGATGATGCGAAAAGCAGGGAAACGCAAGTAAATGCCTGGCTATCGTCCATGGAATGGTAGAAGGGAACGGTGATAACGATGAGAGAAATATTAGTCCTGATGAAAGCCCATATGAGAAATGGAAAGGGTGGATTTATCAGTATATTTTTATTGATGTTCCTGATTACTATGATATCTGCAGCTGTGATTTCTGTTAATATTAACGCTGCAGTCAGAGATGAGCAGGCCTTAGAAGAGGCTGGCTTTGGTGATATGATTACCTTTATGAGTCACAAGGCTCTGGAGAAAAACGGTATCACTATAAATGCGTTGCAGAAGCAGGTTGAGGCGTGTGAGGAAGTAGAGAAGGTAGAAAAAGTTGATTGCACTTATGTGAAAAATATATCGGTGAATGGACATTCAAATCCAGTAGTCGTTATTCTGGAAGAATATAAACCGGAGGATTTTGATTTTAAAGTATTTCAAGAGAGTGGTAATGGTATCTACAAAGAGAAGGTGGAATTAAGTCCCGGTGAGATTATGGTTCCGATCTCTTATAGAGCCCTATATGATTGTAAAATTGGTGATACCATATATCTGGAAACGAATTCAGGAAAGCTGAGCTTTCAGGTAGGCTATTACTTTGAGGATCCATTTATTGGCGGTGCCATGATGGGGTTAAAGACCTTATTAATGAGCCAGGAGGATTTGGAAAAAGTCAGAACTGTAGCCGGTGATGAGGAGGATATGGTAGTAAACGGAGCTGTCTTTAATATCTTTATGAGTCCGAATCACTCCATGACCTCGCTGAAATTTGGCCAGTTGATTAATGCGCAGACGGGAATTCTTGGATATGCGGACAGCTCGCTTACTACCAAACAGGCAATCAGTTATATGCTTATGATTACCAATATCTTCAGTGGAGTTTTAGCAGCCTTTGTTATTCTGCTTTTCATCGTAGCTTTAATTGTAATGGGTCACAGTATCAGCAGCAGTATTGAGTTGGAGTATGTGAATCTGGGGATACTCAAAGCGGTAGGCCTTGGAAAATTCGTATTAAAGACCAGTATGATCCTCCATTACCTGATGGCAGCCCTGCTTGGCATTGTTATCGGGATGCCGGTTGCTATTCCAATCATCGGAATCATTAATCGAATGACAATCGATGTAATTGGCTTGTATGTATCAAGTGCCTTGGCGATCCTACCTTGTAGCTTAATGATAGTAAGTCTTCTAATTTTTCTGTGTGTCTTCGTATCCATGAAGGTACGCAGGATTTCAGCAGTAAAACCAATCCGTGCAATTGCCGGGGGACGTGAGGAGGTCTATTTCTCCAATCCATTTGAGATGCCGATCTATAAAAGACATCTGAACCTGTGGTTGGCAATTCGTCAGCTCACGTCCAATAGTAAACAATACATTAGTGTCGGTATGGTAACGATGCTGTTGGTGTTCTTTTTAATCATGGTAAGCCACATAACGAAGTGCTTTGGTGAGGATGACCAGTTTATTAATCAAATGTTCACGTGCCATAATGGACAAATTGAAGTGCTATATCTGGACAGCTCGGTACAGGATGAGGTTGAGAATATCATCGGAAATTATTCGAAGATAGAAAGCAGCTTTCATAAGAAGTGGGAATATATGATGTTCGAGGATTATCAACTGATTGCCTTTGTATTTGATGATCCGCAGGAATTTTCCAATGTATATGAGGGGAGAACCTGCCTTTATGATAATGAGATTCTAATTACGAAGTTTATCGCAGAGGATCTGGGGATTAACATTGGGGATGAGGTGACGATAAGTAGTGGGAGCAAGAAGGCAAAGTTCATGGTTTCGGGACTATATCAAAATTCCAGTGATATGGGGAGTAATTTTGCTTTTAATACCAAAGGGTACGAACGACTGATGGGTGCTAAAGTACAGGGGATGAGCAATCTATACCATATAGCGGATGAGTCAAAGGTGAAGGAGATTATAAAAGATATAGCAGCACGATATAATAAAAATATTCTAGTCATTTCAGAAGCCAATGGAATGAATAACGCAGATTTAATAGTAACTGCAGTGAAGGGGATCTCTATACTTATTTATATCATTGCAATTATATTTGCAGTAATTACGATTGGCTTGATCTGTGGAAGGCTGTTTGTAAGTGAGAAGCGAGACTATGGAATCTATAAAGCCTTGGGCTTTTCAACAAATCGGCTACGGTTACAGTTTGCCCTTCGATTTTCCATCGTAGCATTGATTGGTTGCTGCTTTGGAGTTATTATGAGTCTGCTCTTATCCAATCTTTGTCTAGGAGTCTTGTTTTCCTTCCTGGGGATTAGTAATTTTTCTGTTAAAAAAGATCTTATTTCGCTGGCCTTGCCAACCGTCTATATGGTTGTAGTGTATTTTATCTTCTCTTATCTGATGTCCAGAAAGATTAAAAAGGTAGAGACCAGGGTCTTAATCAGTGAATGATGGTGATAGGATCATAATTCAAGGATATTGTTTATGGAGTCATATTCCAAAGTGGTTAATGAAAGAATACTAGTTAAGCATCTTTTATAAGATCAATACTTTGAATATAAGACATGGGGTTGTGCCACTCGAAAGAGGATATGCACAGCCCTTGCTTTTTTATTTGCAGCAAGTTGCTTGTGCAATCCTTCTTGTAACATTTATAATTAATAATAAATGATAGCTTTTCCATAATTTTATGAATGAAGCAGAGGAAAAGTATGTAGAATATAGTTGAATAATTGAAAGGACAGGATGGGGAATGCAAGTTAGAACAAAAATATTCGAATATGGCGAGAAAGAAATGAACTATTTAAAAAGTGTAGATCCATTGCTGGGCAAGGTGATTGATCGGATTGGAAAGATCGATCGTGTTATTATTCCGGATCTATTCCCAGCTCTCATCTATGCTATAATTGGCCAGCAGATATCTCTAAAAGCTGCAAAAACCATATGGGCACGTATGCAGGAGCGTTTTACAGAAATTACTCCGCAGTGCATTTCCCAGGTTGAAATAGAAGAGATTGCAGGTTGTGGGATGCAGACAACAAAGGCAAAATATATCAAAGGCATTGCGGAAACAGTATATCGGGGAGAGTTTGATTTGGAGAGTCTCTATCAGCTATCCGACAAGGAAGCGATTAAGAAGTTGTCCACGTTAAATGGCATTGGAGTATGGACTGCCGAGATGCTACTACTAAATTGCATGGAGCGACCGGATATTATAAGCTATGGTGATATTGCAATCCGAAGAGGGATTATGATGCTTTATGGGCTTTCCGAGCTAACGAAGGATCAGTTTGTGGTATATAAAAACAGATATTCTCCATGCGGCTCCGTGGCATCCATCTATTTATGGAGACTATCCTATGAATAATGAAAATATATTTGTAATTCTTGCATTTCTAAGTTAAAATAGGAAGGCTAAGGATTATTAATTTAAATAGTTTATGGGTTTTACTAGTTTCTTGTTTAAAAGAACGATGTAAATGCCATGATTGAAGCGATGAATTTGAAATATAAATTGTATTTTTATAGATTGTGGTAAAGGACTGTACAATGAAGTTGGAAGAATTGAAGGATTGCACCTTATGTCCGCGGGAATGCCATGTGGATCGAAGGAACGGGAAAAGAGGCTATTGCAAACAGACAGATGAATTAGTAGTCGCAAGGGCGGCTCTCCATATGTGGGAGGAGCCCTGTATCTCAGGGGAAGAAGGCTCAGGAACCGTCTTCTTTTCTGGGTGTGCAATGGGCTGCGTCTACTGTCAAAATCATAACATTGCAGCGGGCATAGCCGGAAAGGTAATTTCAATTGAACGGTTATCGGGAATTTTCATGGAGTTACAAGAGCAAAAGGCAAATAATATTAATCTGGTTACGCCAAGCCATTATGTGCTGCAGATTGTGGAAGCAATAAAGCTGGCAAGAAAGCAAGGGCTGAGGATTCCGATTGTGTATAATTGCAGTGGATATGAGAAGGTGGAGACCTTGCGTCTTCTGGAGGGATACATAGATATCTATTTGCCTGATCTAAAGTATATGGCAGCAGAGCCGGCGAGGCGTTATTCAAATTGTGAGAATTATTTTCAATATGCAGCTTTGGCAATGGAAGAAATGGTACGCCAGGTACCGGAGGCGGTATTCGATTCTAGAGATAGGATGAAGAAGGGGGTTATTGTAAGGCATTTAACCCTGCCCGGTTACTTGGAGGACTCGAAGAATATTATCAAATATTTGTATGACACCTTTGGTGACAAGATATATATCAGCATTATGAATCAATACACACCACTTTCCGGGGTGGAGCATTACCCGGAAATAAACCGTAAAATAAATGACAGTGAGTACGAAGAATTAGTGGATTATGCCATAGAACTTGGTGTGGAGAATGGATTCATCCAGGAGGGTGAGACCGCCTCGGAGAGCTTTATACCAGAATTTAATGGAGAAGGAGTATGAGAGGATGGGAGATAAGATGAAAGAGATAAAGAAGAAAAACTTCAATAGAGTAAAGCCTGACACAGCAACAGGGAATCAGGCTTTAAAAGAGGATTATAATAAGTTTAGGAAAATGGACTTTGAACAGTATGAGAAATATGAGTTGAATAAGATGGAATCAGACACTAGAAAAGAGGCTGAGGTGGTAAAAGAGCATCGAGGCGAGCAGCGAAAAAAGGGACAGCAGACCTCGTCAGGCAGAAAATCAGGGACAGGTGTAGGTAAGCCCTTAGTGGAAACAAGACCAGAAAAGAAGAAAACATCAAAACCGGATACAGGAAAGAAAACAGCTCCTGGAAAGGCTAAGAGATTTATTGAGGTTAGAGATTATGAAGACTTTACCCCAGAGCAGATGAGAGCGATAGAGCAGGAGAGAAAGGGAAAGTTCGGAGATAAAAGAAAAACAGGAGAGAGGCCGAATAAATATAATTCAGGTAACAGGGGAAGAGAAAGCCAGCACGAGGGTAGGAAAGAAAAAGCTGCTTGTGCCTATCTTCGAGAGTGTGGCGGCTGTAATATTCTGCAGAAGACTTATGATGCAGAACTAAAGGAAAAGCAGAAGATAGTGGAGGATTTGATAAAGAGCTTCTGTAAAGTAGAGCCAATTATCGGCATGAAGAACCCGAAGCATTATCGCAACAAGGTACATGTGGTATTCGATCATGACAGAAAAGGTAATCCAATCTCAGGTGTGTACGAAGAGGGAACTCATCGTGTGATTGCAATTGATAAGTGCCTGATCCACAATCAAAAAGCAGATGAAATCATTGCCTCCATCCGAGGAATGCTAAAATCCTTTAAGATAAAAACCTATGATGAGGATTCGGGTTATGGTTTGCTTCGTCATGTCATGATTCGGACAGGCTTTACCAGCGGTGAGATTATGGTGGTGCTTGTACTCGCATCTCCGATTATGCCTTCCAAAAATAATTTTGTGAAAGCATTAAGAAAGCTGCATCCGGAAATAACAACAGTTGTGCTTAATGTCAATGACAAGGACACAAGCATGGTGTTAGGAGAAAAGGAACAAGTAATCTATGGAAAGGGATTTATCGAGGATACCTTATGTGGCAAGGTATTTCGCATTTCCTCAAAATCCTTTTACCAGGTAAATCCGGTTCAGACAGAGGTTCTGTATGGAAAGGCAATAGAATTTGCAGGACTTACCGGATCAGAGACGGTTGTAGATGCTTATTGCGGAATCGGAACGATTGGGATTATAGCAGCGGATCAAGCGAAGAGGGTCATTGGCGTTGAGCTGAATAAGGATGCGGTTAAGGATGCGATAATCAATGCAAAGCGCAATCATGCTGAGAATATTGATTTTTATCAGAATGATGCAAGTGACTTTATGGTGCAGATGGCACAGCAGGGTGAGAAAGTGGATGTTGTATTTATGGATCCTCCCCGGGCTGGTAGTACGGAGAAGTTCATGGATGCAGTGGCGGTGTTACAACCTAAGAAGGTGGTGTATGTGTCCTGTAATCCCGTGACTTTGGAGAGGGATTTGAAGTACTTTAAAAAGAAGGGCTACCAGGCACAGAAGGCGGTGCCGGTGGATATGTTTGCTTGGACGGGGCATGTGGAGATTTGTGTCGAAATATGCCGAAGATAGCAATATTCATGGACCTGCCATGACAATGTAATGAGAGATACTAGATGAAACAACAGCTTCTTATATAAAAGCAGCCAGCCGTCCCCCTCATACTAAAGCGCTTTCATCCGATCTGTTTAAGCTTTACATCATTATCTCAATTTTACGAGAAATCCAAAAGTAGACGGGTTATTACCATTTACGAACATGAAGTGAAGAAATGTGTTCTTCTTGGCAAGTTAAGGCAAACGTGAAAGCTGTTCTTGAGGCGCAGAACAAATAACAAATAAGCGGAGCCGATATTCCACATTCCATTTCGTGGTATCGGCTCTGCGTCTGTGCGGATGGCTCTTTGATAACGGATATATTCATTTGTTCCAATGAGATAATTGTTTCTTGCTTGCACTTGGGACAGAACAAAGGAAGTTTTTAAGCTCTGTGTCCTCACGCACTCTGATTCTTGTTTTATTTTTGGAGGTAGGGCATAGTAACCACTTTCCTGTATTCATGTTTCACCCCCAATAGAGTTTTTATTTTATTTTTGTTTTTTTATTCCTATGAAGACATAAAAGATTTGATAGTATCGTGACCCCTCCTGCAGATGCTGTTCCAATCGCCCACGGAAGTTTACCAACAAATAGCTGAACAGCCCCTGTCAACAACAAGCCGATGCCTATATAGGCACCGATTGTCCGTCCAATTTTATCAACTCTAGGCGAAGGTGTTCGCACTTTTTCTGTTTTTTCTAAAAGTGTTTGTGTAAATTCTAAGGGTGTCTCTATTGCTTTTCTTGTGATTTCAGAAAGTTTATCCTGTTTCATTTAATCTACCTCCATATGATTGATTTTGTGGGACAACGTAACAAATACAGCTAAAATAACAAGCAAGGAAACCCCTATAATCAGCAAGGAAATGACAAAATTTCCTGCACTGCCAATCGCAATATTGCCATAAATACCAGATAAGATAAAAGCACTGATTAACGTAGCTGGTACGGATTTATTAATAAACCCAATGCGCATAGCCAATAACCCGATTGCACTGACTGCAACTAAAGAAACAACAATAGTGCCAACAGCTTTTATCAAGATGTCGCTCGTCATAGTATCCGATACAATCGGTGCGAACGATTCAGTAGCAGCAAAAACAAAAATCGGCAGTATCGTGCAGAGCAGCATGGATAGCACAATGAATAAGAAAACAATCAATATTTTTGCTGAAAATGTTTTTTTGCGACCCACGGGATAAGAAAAGAGTAATGCCAACCGCTTTCCAGAATACTCCTCAATAATCAGTTTTTCATACATGGTTGCTGATAAAACACTAAAAATGAGGATACTCATTGCACCGGTAAATAGAAAGATGTTGCCATAGGTCATAAATTGCACTTCTTGTTCCACCTGTGCCACATAAGCAATAAAGTAGGTGAATGCTAATAGAACAACACCGCTAATAGTACTGCTGATGAGATAGGGACGCAAATTGATGCGCTGTAATTCTAATTTAATAAGTTTTAACATAGCTGATTTCCTCCACTCATGATGGAAAAAAAATAATCCTCAAGGCTGCCTTTATGCTCTGCTTTAATTTGTTCCAAATCGGATTCGCATACCATTTTTCCATTAACAACAACACCAATTTTATCTGCTATATGCTCAATTTCACTTAGGATATGACCTGATATTAGAATTGTCATGCCGTTTTCTTTTGTCAGACTTAAAAACAATTCTCTCATCGCTTTAATCCCCATAGGGTCAAGTCCGTTAATCGGCTCATCTAAAATCAAAATTTTAGGTTGATGAATTAACGCTCTGGCCATTCCAAGTCGCTGTCGCATACCAAGTGAGAACTTGGCAACAGCTTTTTCTCCAACATCAGATAGCCCCACCATTTGCAATGCTTTTTCAACCCCAAATCCAGAAGTATTCATATAGGCTAAGTGAATTTCCATGTTTTTTCGTGCCGAAAGATGCTCATAAAAGGTAGGTGATTCAATTAAACTTCCTATTTGAGAAAGCATTCGGTCACGGTTCTGTAGCATATCTGTCCCCAATATTTCAGTACTACCAGAATCGGGTATCAGCAAACCAGTTAGTAGTTTAAATATGGTGGTCTTTCCTGCACCGTTTGCACCAAGAAAGCCATAGATTGTACCTTGCTCTATACGCATAGAACAATCCTTAATAACTTCAATTTTGCCAAAGCATTTCACCAAATGATTTGTTTGTATTGCTGTTTTTAAACTCATATTTTCTCCTTTATAAACCGACTGTCGGTCTTTTATAACATGTTAAAAATGGGGCTGTTATAATAACAGCCACTTTGTAATTCAAAAGCTTTTAAAACATTCCAGTCTTGTCATACCCACTTGTAATTCTTGCAATAAATTCATTATCAATTATATCTAATCCGAGCATAGACATAACCAATTGCAGGTAGTCTAAACGCTTTTGCGTTTCCTCTAAATTTCGCTCAAACAATATTGGACTTACCCAAAAATTTAAAAGCAATAAAAATATTTCTGCACATAATTTAGGCTGTGCAGTTTGTAACGAGCCATCTTTCACGCCTTCTTCTATTAGTTGCGCTATAATTGGTGCATCTTGATTGACGGCATTTTGTAAAGCACCCATTACAAAATGTGGATTGTTTGTTTGTGAAGTCAAAACTGTATCATACGTTTTAGTTTTAGTATTTGTAACCAGAAGATATAGAATTTTTTTCAACTTTTCCTTTGCGTTTGTTGCCTTTGTGTTTTGAATTAATTCTTGCAGCATATTAGCGGCGTACTGCGCTCGTTTTTCTTTCACAGCTTCTAAAATTTCTTCTTTTGACTTAAAATGGTGATATAGCCCTCCTTTGGAAAGATTGAGCGCATCCAAAATATCCTGTATTGTGGTCTGCTCGTAGCCTTTTTCAATAAATAGCTTTATAGACGCATCAACTATTCTTTCCTGTGTTTGTTCTGGATATTTATTTCTTCCCATGGTGCCCTCCTTAAATACCGACGGTTGGTCTGTATGTATTTTATCAACTTTTTTTTCTTTTGTCAATCCCTTTGCAGCTGATGATAAATCAACAAAATAATTTCCTCCGCCTTTGCTTGGACTATCTTGGAAGTTTGATTATAGCCTATGATAAATACCATGTTACATTTACTGAAAATGAACGGGGCAAGTATACGAAAAGCTTATAAGAACTTCAATGTTTTATAATTCTAGATAAAACGGCCCTAAAAGATTTGAAAAAGCATTTAGTAGTGACTCATTTAGGTCACAATGGTTTCAAAGAAATTCCAAGTTGCAGGTAAGTTACAATTGAAAATATTACGACGTAGCAGAGTTGTTATGAAATGGACAAGAAATTCTTCATTAGCCAGTTCATAACAGACACTTGAACTTTCACTTAACATGGTGACAGAGTCTGCAAAGACTCCCTTTTTATATTGCATATTTATTGGTTGAGTGGAATCATGACAGTAGCTACAAAGTAATTGCTTTCAATAGATATGTCAAAGATTCCATTGATTTTTTTGACAGTACTCTTAATGATCTTGAGGCCAAGACCGTGAGTTTTCTTGTCACTCTTGGTAGTCTGAAGTTCAGGATTTTTCTCAAGAATATTGGAAGCAACCTTATTTTTAACACAACAGACAAGGTATTGATTCTGGATATTCATAAATATTTGAATATCGGGATCGCTCTCATTCCTACTGGCTTCAATAGCATTGTCAAGTAAGTTGAGTAGTATGGTACAGAAATATTCTTCGTTGATATCAAGTTCTTCTGGTACTAGAATCTCGGTGTATGTTTTTATATTGCTTTTTCTGGCAGCAGAAATCTTGGTGTTAAGAATGTGGTCTATGAGCAAGTTCTTTGTATGTATACCACCAGTTCCTTCGGTTAGTCCCCCTATATGATCAGATAGAAAGTTGTCTATCTGGTCATATTTTTTTTCTCGAAGAAGAGTCAGAATATAGAAGTATTTGTTCTTTAACTCATGGCGATCTTTGTTCGCTTGTTCCTCATTAAGAATAGTATAACGATATCGGGTAAGCTGTGCAGAAGTCTCAGTAAGCGCTTTTTTAAGCGCATACTTGGAGTCATACTGTTCCCCAATAATGGAATAAAGGTAGAACAGAATTGGTAGATTAATAAGAAGTACTATGGCTGCTACTGTAATGAATACCATATATGGAACATGGACAGAAGGATCAGCCATCTGAAGCAATAGAAAGAAACTTGCAGGACAGAAGATCAACAAAATAGTCTGAGTGAATGTAAGCAGAAACTGAAACTTCAGAGGAAATTTTAAAAAGATTCTTGTAAGTGCGTACATTCCGGTAAATACGATGAAGAATGTTCCGAAATCCAGTATTTTGTATATGATTGGAGTCATATTATGCTCCTGCTCATATAAGGATCCTAATATAAATTTGAAGCATTTATATACCGCATAAAAATATACGAGATATGGAAGCTTCTGTATTGCTTTGCCTGTCAAAAAGATGAGTGCCCAAGTGAAAGAGACAATCATAGTAGAGGCAAAGTAGTAATAATATGGAATTGTGGAATTTCCAAGTGCATACTGAGGAAAATAGTAAATGATACAGAATAGTACGTTTGGAATTCCATAATTTATAAACCTGTTTACAAAATGCTTCGGGGCAAAAAACTTAGAAAGTGTATATTGCAAAAGTGTAATAATTGCAATGTTACCCATATATTGATATCCTTGATAAATATATTCAAACATTAAATACCTCTTGTCGTATATTTTAGAAAATTCTTTTTAATTTCATCTACATGACCACGACTTATAGGAACGATTGAGTGGTCTGTCAGTTCTAAATCGGTTTTTCTAACTGTGGAGATATACTTGTAGTTTACTAAATAGCTTCTATGTGGCTTAAAAAAGTCATATTCCGCGAGCTGTGCTTCTATTTCCATAAGCTTGGTCTTAATCGTGGTCTGGCCTGTTGTTGTTACTATCCTACAATTCTTGCCCAGCGCTTCAACATATATAATCTGACCTATGTCAAATGAAAACAAATCTTTTGAACCTGGCTCTTTTATTTGTATTATATTAGGATGTCTACGTGCCATCTCAGCCTGGATGGAGGTGACTAGCGATGGGAGAAGCGAATCATAATGGCTTTTCCTAATAAATCGAAATGGTTGAACCTCAAACGAGGAGAAAACCAGCTCATCTTTATTGGAAATAAAGACAACCAGAGTCTCAGAATTAACCTTCCGAATTTTTTGGCAGATTGAAATACCATCTATTTCGGGCATCTCAATATCCATAAAAAGAATATCAAAATGATAGTGCTTGTCTATCATATCAAGCAGTCTGTTGCCATTATGAAACACTTCGAATAAAACTTGTATTCCGACTTTTTCAAATTCACTGACGAGAGTCTTCTCTATGTATCTGGAAGTTTCCGGTTCATCTTCACAAATAGCGGCATGAAACATAAGTTATCCCCTTATAATTTATATATTCTCTAAATACATGTTTCATTATACCAGAATTATATCATCACGCTCTTACAATTCATACCCCATATGTGCAATTCGTACTAATTTTCGATTCTGAAAGAATTATCTGCTATACTCGAGAAAAATTAGTTGAGATTTCATGCGAGGAGAAATATTACATGAGTGAAGTATTACTTGAAATCACGGGAATGAGTAAAAATTTTGGTCCTGTAGTTGCTCTTAAGAATGTAGCTCTTAAGATTTGCAGAGGACAAGTTCATGGACTTGTAGGTGAGAACGGAAGTGGTAAATCAACGATTACGTCCATCGCAGCAGGAATGCAGCCGGCTACAAGTGGTGAGATGGTACTTAAGGGACAACGATGGAAGCCTGCTTCTATGATAGAGGCACAGCAAGGCGGCTTGTCAATGATTCTTCAAGAGGCTAATACAATTCCTGGGTGTACCGTTGCAGAGAATTTATTTGCTGGAAAAGAAAGTGAATACTCCAGATTTGGATTTGTAAATAGTAAGAAGATGAATGCAGATGCAGATGCGCTACTTGATAAGTTTGGCATCTCGTATATGAGAGGGAAGGATTCAATTGATCAATATGGATTTGAGGACAGAAAGCTGATCGAGATTGCAAGAGCTGTCAATGATGATACAGAGATACTTGTAGTTGATGAGACAACAACTGCTCTTTCTATGGAAGGTAGAGTTATCTTATACAAGATTGTTGAGGACATGGCAAAGAGAGATAAGGCTGTAATCTTCATCTCACATGATATGGATGAAATTATGGAAAAATGCACAATTCTTACAGTTTTACGTGATGGAGAAATCAGAGGCACGGTCACAAGAGAGGAGATGAACGTACCAGACAGTATTGGAATGATACGTCAGCTCATGGTTGGTAGAGATATTGGTAACAAATTCTACAGAAGTGATTATGATTCATCCTGCAGTGATGAAGTTGTTCTTGAGTTTACCAATGTAAGTGGTCCAGGTGTTAAGGACTTCTCACTGAAATTACATAAAGGTGAGATCGTAGGAATCGGAGGGCTTTCAGGATGTGGAATGCATGATATTGGTCGTATGGCATTCGGAATGGAAGAAATCGATAGAGGAAGTATCAAATGCAGAGGAAAAGAAGTTGAATCAGCGAAAGATGCAGTTGAAAAGGGCATCGGATATATATCAAAAAATCGTGATACGGAGGCTCTTATCCTTCAAGGATCCATTGAGAACAACATTGTACTTCCATCATTAAAGGATATTAGTAAGGCTGGTTTTGTTTCACCTAAGAAGTGTAAGAAGATTATAGATGAGCAGATTAAGCTTTTGGAAATCAAATGTAATAAGAGCAAACAGTGGGTCAATACTTTATCTGGCGGAAATAAGCAAAAGGTATCTTTTGCAAAATGGATTGCTAAGGGCTCAGACGTTGTTATCATGGATTGCCCCACACGAGGAGTTGATATAGGCGTTAAGATGTCTATGTATTCCTTAATTAATCAGATGAAGCAGGAAGGTAAAGCAATTCTTATGATTAGTGAAGAGATGTCTGAGTTAATCGGAATGTCTGATCGATTAATCGTAATGAAAGACTTAAAGATTAGCAAAGAGTTTACTCGTTCAGCAGAATTATCAGAAACTGATGTAATTGAGTACATGATTTAGGAGGGAATAGTCTCGCAAAAAACGCGAGCCATTACTAGAAAGCCAGAATTTATTCCAATGGGAATCCATTCTGTTTTCCTCCCACTCTTTTGCAGCTGTGAGCTGCTGAATAGAAGCAGGTTTTGAAGAAAGGCATGGTCATTATGATGAAAAAAGGATTAACCAAGGACTGGATTTTAAATCATGGTTCCGACGTATTAAGTTATGGGGGATTACTCTTATGTGTAATTCTATTTGGTATTTTGAGCCAGGGAAAATTGTTCAATGCATATAATCTTCGTATTTTAATTCATGCGGCATGTGTATATGCAATTTTATCCATGGGAGCAATATTTATTTATTCCATGGGATACATGGATATCAGTGTAGGTGCACAGCTTGGAGTATACAGCATTCTACTCATTTTGATTTCCAACAAAACTGGATCGCTTTTATTAGCATTTGGAGTTGTACTTGTAATATCACTTGTCTGTGGTCTGATTAATGGATATGTAGCAGTAATGCTTGGATTACCTTCGATTGTAACATCAATTTTCCTTATGTCGATTTTTGGAGGTATACAGGTTCTTGCAATGGAGAAAATCGGTATCAATTCGATTTCGATCGAAGCCAATATGGATTTATTTGCAGATGTTAAATTTATGATTCTTGTAATAGTTGTTATCGCAATCATTTCAATTTATCTTTTCAGATTTACTCAGTTAGGAGAGTATGTAAAGAGTATTGGTGCTAATGAGACTGCTACAGAGTATGCAGGTATTAGTACTACAAAGTGGAAAGTATTTGCATACATATTCTTTGGTATTTGTGTAGCGGTTGCTGCCTTTATGTTTACTGCTCGTTCAGGAGCAGCTGGTAAGGGTACTGGTAATGGATATGCAATGTATATCATGGTTGCCCTTCTTCTCGGAGGAATGCCTCTTTCGGGAGGAATGAAGTCAAAGATTTCAAGTTCACTGATCGGAGCCTTCACTTATGTAATTCTTTCCAATGGATTAACTTTGGCAGGTGTAAGCGTTGAAGTTGGTTATGTAATTAAGGCACTGCTTTTCCTTGCTGTAATCCTTATTACATGTAGAAGGAAAGATGGCGTATTGCCTAGATAGCTTTGTTAAATACCCAGATAGGGTTATTTATAAAGGAGGAAAAGAAAAATGATTAATTTTAAAAAGTTGGCAGCATTAGGGCTTGCCGGAGTAATGGGAGTTTCCGTTTTAACGGGATGTGGAGCTGGTGCTAAATCAAATTCAAGCACTGAGACAACAACTGCAGGTACCGAGACAACAACTTCAGGTACTGAGACAACAACTTCAGTCCCTGAGACACCACCATCTGTTGAGACAAAGCATCACAAAATTTCAGTAGGTCTTTACACTGACCATGGTAGATCTATAGATGCGATTAATGCTTATCTTGATGGTATTGATGATGTCATCGATGTAGATTTCAACACCTTCGTATTATCTACCTATGATGAGAATGCAAACCTTACAGCTGTTCAGAATGAAATTTCAGCTGGTGCAGAAGGTATTATTATGACAGCTGATATGGGTACAGAAGCGATACTGAAAGAGTGCGCATCTGCAAATGTTTATGTAGCAGGATTCCTCAACGACTATAATATGAGTTTCTTTACAGCCAAGGAAGCAGTATTCGGAAATGAGTATTTCCTTGGATCTGTAGTTGATGGACCTCTTGATAACACGGGTTATGCAGAAGCTGTTGCAGCTGACGTAATCGCGAATGGTTACAAGCATGTTGGTATTGCAACATTCCCGGTTTGGGCTTATCCATTACAGCAGGATATGGCTAACGCATTCATCGCAAAAATTGATGAGTACAATAAGACAGCAGCAGAAAAGATTGAAGTATATGATATTGCTGAAGTTGACTTCGGTACTGGTCTTCCGGCAACTTACTTCACAGATCATCCGGATATGGATTGCTTATTCTCGGTTGCAGCTGGTGCATCCTTAGTATATCCAAAGATGGTATCTGACAACCGTACAAACATCGCCCTTTACACCACTGGTTTTGAGGCTACTGAGGATGTTGAGAACTTCCGTTCTTCAGGAAATGGAACCTTTAAGGCTATCGCATGTTCAGCTCCAGAAGCTATTGTATATCCTATTTGCTTACTCATTGACAAGTTAAATGGAACTACATATTCAGACCTTCCAGCTGAAAAAGAGCGTGTTGACTGTGCTGCATACCAGATCATCTCTGACGAAGAAATGGAGCAGATGAAGACGACACTTTACTACACAGCTGATTACAAGGATTCAGCTATCACAGGTGAGGATATCCTTAACATGTGTGCGTCTTACAATCCTAAAGCTACATACGCAGAATTAAAGGCCAAGTTACTTGATCTTGGAATCTAATTAACAATGAAAGTTGAAAGAAAATGCAGAGGCATTGCCAAGGCGATGCTTCTGCAAACTAAAAATGATTAATGGAGCAGCTATTATGAAAACAAATAAGGCACTTAATTTTATTAAAAGATTTTTCCTTACGATGTTATTTCCGATAATCGTCTTTACCTTGATGTTTATTCTGGCAAGAGGTAAGGGAGTTACATATTATGGGTTCTCTATGGATATGTGGCGAACCGTTCTTGTAAATACATCAAGTACAGCGGTAGCTGCCCTTGCGATTTGGTTACAGGTAAAGAACGGTAGATTTGATTTCTCAGGTGGAGCTGTCATGGTTCTATCAGCAATTATTGCAGGTAATGTCGTAATTAATAATCACCTAGGAGCTGTCGTTTACTTGCTTCTTGCAATTGTTGCAGCAGTAGTACTTTGTATTATTACAAGCTTGATTTACATTTATGGACGACTTCCAATTATGATTTGTACCATTGGGGTAGCATTATTATATGAATCAATTACATATCTGATTTTTGATGCAAGTGGTCTCAGTATGATGAGTAATACTAAGCTTACTATTTTTGGCAGAATGCCTTACATCTTTATCGTACTCGGAATTGCTCTTGTAGTATTTATTGTTTACTCATACTTTACTGTTGCAGGAAAGCGCTCAAAGCTTCTTGCCAACAATCAGCAGGCAGCAGTAAACATTGGTATTAACGAAAAGAAAAATGTTGTTCAAACATTTATTATATGTGGAATCCTTTTAGGATGTGCGGCAGCGATTCACGGGTCAAAGAATTCTGTTTCGCCACAAGCAGGTCTGTCAACAGCCAACACATTATTCTCGAATATCATTCCAGCATATATGGGCATATTTGTAGGTATGGCAAGTGTTGATGCGGTAGGTGTAGTAGTAGCTGCTTTTGCTATGGAGATTTTAAACTACGGACTAAGCTGCATCGGATATGGTTCAGGTGGATGGCAGCAGATTATTGTTGGAACATTCATGCTGTTATTTTATGCAATCACTGCACAGTGGCCACGTATGAAAGCTGCAAAGTCGAAGAAAGCAAGAATGGCAGCGGCAGAATAGGAGAAAAGAATGAATTTTAATGAGATTATGAAAAAAGCCCCATACAATCTTAATGATGAACAGATGAAATGGGTTATGGATACAAAGGCTGGTATGACAATGGAGCAGAAGATACGTCAGATGTTCTGTACGATTGCCTATACGGACAACGAGGGATATCTTGCAGGTATCGCTGCTGGAGAGTTCGGTGGACTTATGTGCCGTGCAATGCCAAACGAAGCAGTAGTAAACCTTGCTAATTTCATGCAGAAGAACTCAAAGATTCCAGTATTTGTGGCTGGAAATATGGAAGCAGGTATGAATACTTGTTCTGAGAATGGTACACATGTAGGATGCCAGATGGCGATCGCTGCTACAGAGGATGTTCATTATGCAACAGAGCTTGGTAGAATCGTTGGAGAGGAAGCTGATGCTCTTGGAATGAACTGGGCTTTTGCACCAGTTATTGATATTGATTACAACTGGAGAAATCCGATTACTAATACAAGAACTTATGGTTCAAACCCCGAGATGGTAGCAAAGATGGGAGCTGCATATGTAACTGAGGTACAGAAGCATGGTGTAGCCGCATCAATTAAGCACTTCCCAGGAGACGGTGTTGATGAAAGAGATCAGCATCTGATGACATCTGTTAACTCTCTATCAGCAGAGGAATGGATGAATACCTATGGAAAAGTATATAAGACAAGTATTGCCGCAGGTGCCCTTACAGTAATGGCGGGACATATCATGCAGCCGGCTTGGTCTAAGATGCTTAATCCAGAGTTAGAGGATAAGGACATACTACCTGGATCTATGTCTTATGAACTTCTTACAGGACTTCTTCGTGGAGAACTTGGATTCAATGGAACAATCATTACTGATTCCTCAGCAATGGCAGGAATGACAACGCCACTTCCTCGTCGGAAGGGACTTCCAGCAGCAATCAATGCTGGATGTGATATGATTCTTTTTGCTAAGAATATGGAAGAGGATCTTGGATATATTCGTGATGCCATCGAAAGCGGAGAAATCTCTGCTGAGCGTGTTGAGGAATGTATCGTGCGTATTCTAGCTCTTAAGGCAGCTCTTAGACTTCCAGAGAAGCAGGTAAGTGGAGCTATTTATCCATCAAAAGAAAGGGCAAATGAAGTAGTAAACTGCGAAGATCATGACAAGGTATCTAAGGAAGTTGCTGATCAGTCAATTACTCTTGTAAAGGAAGAAGAGGGTGTATTCCCAATTACTCCAGACAGGTACAAGAGAGTACTTGTTTATCCAAAAGAGTCTGGCGGAACAGACTTAGCTTTTGGTGCAGCAACAAGAGTGGGAGCTTTTGCTACGCGTATGGAAAATGAAGGCTTTCATGTAACAGTATGGGAGCCATTGCCTGGATTTGAGGGACTTGAGGCTCCAATGTCAGACATTATCGAAAACTATGACTTAATCATTTATGTAGCAAACTATGTAACAAAGTCTAACCAGACGGTAGTTCGTATTGAGTGGGCTCAGCCAATGGGAGCTGATTGTTTAGCATATGTGGATGATATGCCAAATGTATTTATCTCCCTTGAGAATCCATATCACTTAGCTGATGTTCCAAGAGTTCGTACCTACATCAACACATATGGTTCAACAGATAATATCTTAGATGCATTAGTAGAGAAGCTCACAGGAAGAAGCGAGTTCAAGGGGGTTAGTCCTGTAGATGCATTCTGTGGTTTCTGGGATGCACATTTATCATAATATCATTTAGCAGAGAATGTAGAGTTGTCTATATTCTCTGCTTTTATCTTGAAATGATATATAAAATTACACATTTTATTAAGTTGTTGGATAACTAGATTATAAGTGCACAATTGAGGAGTAGGAGAAGGAAAGTTATCGTCTTATATAAGGGTAAGATCATCGATAAACTATTTATAAAATAAGTTTGTATAAGCTAGAAACTATGTTATTATTATGGTAGATAAAAATCTATAAAAGCTACATGGTTCCGGTGTCCACATAATTAGTATGCTGGACAAACTTGATGCTCTTTTGATCCCAAAAGAGTAGATTAGTTTCTGGGTTTTAAAAGCGGATCTCAGTAAGCCGTCTTCGAGAAAAATAACCCTCCACAAAGAAACCAGTGGGCCTTCATGACATCATTTTTGTCTACTCAAGGCATGTGGGAGACGGTAGTGTTATTTTCAAGGAAATGCTAGTAAATCAAATTCAATTGTAGCAGATTATTAAAAGTCCACTAAATTTCCTATTACTAGGTACTAATGAGTATGAAGAAGCAGTAGATATATAAAAGATGTTTATTATATATAAAGGAAGAAGTGATAACTATATTAAAGAAAAGAATATTAATTTCACTATTTATAATAACTTTATTAGGGTTAGGGCTCCTTTTTTCTCTTTATCTGAAGCAAAAACCCTTAATGATAGATGGTTTCTCGGAATATAACAATGCAAAAAAACAAGTTGATATTTCGATTATTAATAATGGGCAATATGATATTATTATACAGGAAGTTCTAGTAAATAATAAAGCACCTATGAAAGCGCAACTGGTTATTAGCTATTCAGCACATTTAGTTGCCGGTGGAATTGACGACGATCCATTAGCAAAGTTTATTAATATTAACGAAGCGCCAATTCATCCTCAATTATCACCAAAAGAATTCCAGGAAGCTGTCAAAACACTTACAACTCCAATTAACTATGGAATAAGAATTCAGAACGAAGAAGATATAGAGGTTGTGAAGATAAAGTACAAGTATTTGGGGTTTATTTTTATTAAAGAAGTTAATCTTAATACATGGCCTGAATAGATTTTGTATTCTCACTGACGGTACCTGTTAGTAGAATGTGTTAAAAATGAAGATATGAGGTGAAAGGAATGGTTATAGAGAAGAAATATATATCAGATGTTGAGGCAATATTGTCGCACAGGTATGATAATGGCTCAGACTATTGGACTACACCTGACAAACGACTAATAAAAGGATCGCCTTTCTCCATGATGGACAGTATTCTGTATCTGTTGGAATTAGGCATGGAAAACACCGAGCCTTTACTTAAGGAATGCGCTAATATAATATTCAGTGTATGGATGGAAGATGGAAGTTTTAAAGTGTACCCGCAAGGTTCAATATACCCATGCCATACTGCCAATGCGGCCAATGTGCTTTGCAACATGGGTTATACCTACGATGCCAGACTGCAAAAAACTTTCCAACACCTTTTAAATACACAATATATCGATGGCGGCTGGCGTTGCAACAAGTTTAGCTTTGGCAGAGGTCCAGAAACTGATTATTCAAATCCTTTACCAACACTTACTGTCTTGAATACATTCCGTTTTAGTGACTATCTTAACAAAGAACCAGCACTTGATAAAGCTGTAGATTTCTTGCTCGAGCATTGGACAATCCGGAAACCGATTGGCCCATGCCACTATGGAATGGGAACACTGTTTATGCAGGTCGAATATCCCTTCCGCAACTACAATCTTTTTATTTATGTATATGTCTTATCATTTTATAACCGTGCAAAGGAGGATAAGAGGTTTCTGGAAGCCTTGAAAGCGCTGGAATCTAAGATGGTGGATGGACAGATTGTTGTTGAGCGTGTTGTTCCGAAATTGGCCAAGTTTTCTTTCTGTAAAAAAGGTGAACCAAGTGCAATGGCAACAATACGTTATCATGAAATATTAAAAAATCTTAACAAAAACGGGATAGTCTGTAATTAAAGATATTACTTTAAGTTCCTAACTTTACAATAGCTCAAGCGACATCATTATTGTCGCTTCAGGACACGAGAAGTGTTTGGCGGTCAGATATAGAAATATATAACCAATACTTATGTGATAGAAATTGAATACCATTTTTGATAATCAAGGAACTCTACGGTGTTGTTTCGTAGAGTTCCTCGTTCGTTTTAAACTAATTTCTTTATATCTACCGTCACACCGGATATAAATTCCCATAGCAATTATGACAAAACGGAAAATACTGACCAGAGTCAGGTTGATCCTATGTGCCAAGTAGAAACAGTAGTATTGATATCGGATGTTTTTGATCGGTACTATGTAACTTTATACTTTCTTTAAACTTAATTTACTATTTTTTAAGCCCTATAGGATATAATAAGGTCATTAATCAAAGTAGAGGAGAGTTTGGACTTAAATGAAAAAGAAATTACTATTTAATATTATGTTACTTGTGTTCATCGTATCACTGGTTATTAAACCGTTAATGGTTAGTGCCGATACAATCATTGAAAGTGATGCTATAGATAAATTTGTGATCAGCTATTTGGAACGCAATGGACTTCCCGGTGCTACAATTGTAATCGTAAAAGATGGTAAGGTGGTATATGAAAAAGGTTATGGTCATGATGCGGAAGGGAAACCATTAACAGAAAAGTCATTAATGCGGATTGGTTCTGCTTCCAAATCCTTCACTGCTTTTTCTGTATTACAGCTGGTTGATGAAGGAAAAATCAAGCTGGACGATCCAGTAATTAAGTATTTACCGGAACTTACCATGGATGATGTTAGGTTGCAAAAGGTTACAATAAGGCACCTGCTAAGTCATACCTCAGGGATTCCGAATCCGACGATTATACCACCTGCAAATAGCTTAAAAACAGGTATAAGCCGCTTACGGGACTGGAAACTAATGTGGAATCCGGGAGATAATTATAGGTATAGTAATCCTAATTATTGGATCTTGGCGCGATTGATAGAAGTAATATGCGGTATGGAATTCCCACTATATCTTAAGCAAAATATATTTATTCCACTAGGAATGGAGGATACCATATCAGCGATAAACACTGGTGACCATGTAGAAGGTTTATCTCAGGGCTTTGTAACAGCATATGGTACTGCACTTCCTTGGACGGAGCTTGAGCAAATGTATGCAGGTGCCGGAGGTATAATAACAACAGCTGCTGATATGGGAAAATGGCTCTCCATGCACACGAACGAGGGAAGAAACGAGAAGGACGAAAGTTTATTATCAAAATCATTATTGGAGGAATCCTATTCACCTCAACCAGGAAGTTCACGATATGGTCTTGGCTGGTCTCTAAGTTCTCCTAATGTTAAACCGGCGCGTGTTTCTCATAGTGGGGCATTATCTACTATCCAAGCACAACAAGACATAATACCTTCCAGTGGATATGCAGTAGCTGTATTATTGAATAGCTTTACAACTACGATAGAACACTCATATGAAATTAGTTCGGGTATTATACAGTTAACCGAGGGACAAGTACCTGAATTAAAGGCACCAATATCTACATTGTTAGATTTTGCCATAGGCTTCATAACACTATTATACGCAATATTAGGTATCAAAGGAATATCGCGTAGTAAAGAGTGGTCGAATAAAAGGAAACAACACCCTACATGGAGATATTATCTTCGTTTATTACCTCAGGCAATCCCGATCTTGTTGATTGGATGGTTATTTTTTATTGTTCCTAACCTGCAAAATAATAGTTCTACGATCAAAGATGCTTTTGGTATTTGGCCAGCTACCATGTTGTTTTTATCTGTAATCTTCTTAATTGGAGTTGTAATAACAGTCATAAGAATATTTTATAGAGGAAGATTAAATTGATGTCTATAGATTCAAAAATTATCGGATTACCGGATGGTAGGCATATGGAAATTGGCTATCTGCTATTTTGTTTTAGCTATATTTTCTTAATAGGAGTTGTAGTTAATCTAATAAGAATATATAATAGAGAAAGATTTTTCTGAAATGATAAATTTTGATTTATTGAAAGAATTATTTATGCTCCGATTATATAGATTAATTTACGATTAATGCGTTTCATGATCTGTGGGTATATTCATTCGAATTTATCTACAGAAATTTTTTATCAACCATGAATTACAGATATGCATATTTATGGATATAGATTAATGAATTGCTTCGTTAAGGAACAGGAGATAAAAACAAAGTGGAAAAGACAGTAAGTTTAACAGAAGGTAGTATAACAAAAACATTGTTTAAGTTAGCGCTTCCGATTATGGGGACAAGCTTTGTTCAAATGGCTTATAACCTTATCGATATGCTTTGGGTTGGCAGAATAGGTACCGGAGCGGTAGCAGCGGTTGGTACGGCCGGTTTTTTTACTTGGCTTGCGAATGCATTTATACTCATACCAAAGATCGGAGCAGAGGTGGGAGTTGCGCAGTCCACAGGTCAAAAAGACATGAAGGAAGTAAAAAAATATATAAAACACAGCATCCAGATGGGGGTAGTCCTTGCTCTTATTTATGGGTTAGTCATGATTATTTGCCGCAAAGGTTTGATCAGTTTTTTCAATCTGGGAGAGGAGGAGATTATCCGTGCCACGATTGAATATCTGGTTATCGTATCCTGTGGCTTTGTATTCTTTTTTATAAATCCGATATTTACTGCTATCTTCAATGGATATGGAGATAGCAAAACCCCCTTCCTTATCAATTCAATTGGACTGATCACTAATTTGCTGCTGGACCCGTTGTTAATCATGGGAATTGGGCCTTTCCCAAGATTAGAGGTAGCCGGTGCAGCGGTTGCTACAATTATTTCTCAGGGAGTAGCAACGCTTGTGTTTGTGCTAAAGGCAAGAAAGACACCGGAAATATTTTCGGAACTTCAATTATTACATAAGCCAGATCTGCTGCATCTTCAAAGGATTGTTAAGCTGGGATTGCCGGCAGCATTACAGAGTGGGTTCTTTTCCATCATTGCAATGGTATTAGCAAGAATTATTGCATTTTGGGGTCCTACTCCGATCGCTGTACAGAAGGTAGGGTCTCAGATAGAAGCAATCTCCTGGATGACTGCCGGAGGATTTCAGTCCGCAATGAGTGCCTTTATCGGACAGAATTACGGCGCTCAGAAATGGGAGAGGGTAAACAGAGGATATCGAATCGGGATGGTAATTGTATCCTTCATCGGAGTGTTTGCAACGGCACTATTATTCTTTGGTTCAAGAACCTTATTCTCCATATTCATACAAGAAGAGGAAGCAATACAGTACGGAATTCAGTATCTGCGGATATTAGCATTTTCACAGCTGTTTATGTGCATCGAGATAACAACTGCAGGAGCGTTTAATGGGTTGGGCAGAACCATGCCACCATCTATTGTAGGTGTTGTATTCAATGCTTTTCGGATTCCGGGAGCGATTATCTTAGCATCTACAAGTCTTGGCCTTGATGGAATTTGGTGGGCAATCAGCATCACGAGTATTTTAAAGGGTATTGTATTAACAATATGGTATATCCACTTAACGAGAAAACAAATAAACATGGAATTGTCATAATAACAGTAAAGGATCAAAGATGTTACCGAAGTGTTTTTGATCACCCGGAATGATAATGAAAACTGTGATTCCGTTATAATTAAGATATCGTAAGATTTCAAGAGGAGGCTTATAAATGAACAAAATAGTTAAGATTAGGAATGAAAAAGAAACAGATTATGAAAGAGTTGAAGAAATCACAAGGAAATCTTTTTGGAATCTATATATTCCTGGGTGCAATGAACACTATTTAGTTCATGTTATGCGATCCCATAAGGATTTTCTGCCGGAGCTGGATTTTGTGATTGAAGTTGATAACCAGATTATTGGGAATATCATGTACACAAAAGCAAAGCTGGTTGATGATTCTGAAAGAGAAAAAGAAATCCTTACCTTCGGTCCGGTTTGCATAGTCCCGGAATACCAAAGAAGGGGTTACGGAAAAATGCTGATAGAACATTCGTTTGAACATGCAGTTGCACTTGGTTATGATGTGATCGTAATATTTGGAAACCCAGGCAATTATGTAAGCCGTGGGTTTAAAAGTTGTAAAAAGTACAATATCTGTCTTGAGAATGGATCATTCCCAACAGCAATGATGGTAAAAGAACTGAAGCCTGAAGTTTTGGACGGAAGAAAGTGGGTTTACTATGACAGTCCCGTGATGAAGATAGACGAACAAGAAGCCGAGCGCTTTGATGAGAGTCTGGAGAAAATGGAGAAGAAAACCCAGCCTAGTCAGGAAGAATTTTATATTCACAGCCACTCTATTATACAGTGAGCAAGGTCTCAGCATTGATCTTCATACGCCCGGACCCAACAGCATTATGTCCATGACCAATGCCAGCAAGGATAGCCTTAAGCAAACATTCCCGTTTCTTGCAGGCGTCTGTGCCGCGATTATTATTTAGCACTTTTATATAAAGTTATGTTTATGGTACAATAAGTGAAAACATCTGTAAACTGAAGTAGGAAGGAGAAACTATATGACAGTTCTTAATAAGATACCTGTTGTAAAAGCAGGTATGCTCATCAGAAAACCTATTAATGAGGTCTTTGAAGCATTTGTTGATCCGGAAATTACTACAAAGTTCTGGTTTACTAAAAGCAGTGGAAGATTGGACGAAGGAAAGAAAATCCGGTGGGAATGGGAGATGTATGGTGTTTGGGATGATGTTTTTGTTAAAAACATGGAACACAATAAACGCATTGTTCTTGAATCCTCCGATAAGACTATCATCGAGTGGATATTTACAGCTCGGACAGAAAATGAAACTTATGTAACCATAACGAATTCAGGATTTGCAGGGAACGGAGATGAAATTGTAAATCAAGCGATTGATACAATGGGAGGATATACGATGGTGCTCTGTGGACTAAAGGCATTCCTAGAGTACAATATTGAGTTGAATCTTGTATCAGATAAAGCGGCAGATGCTCATGCAATACGTTAAGGAAAGGATAAGTTCTAAGTACGGATGTTGCTCAGCGGTTGTGAGAGAGGCAGTGGATTTAATAGGTGGTAGAATGATGATAGAATATATGAAAATATAATTTGTACGAAGGGATCCATATGAATAACAACGATTTATTAATAAGATTAAGATATGCCTTGGATATTAAGGATACAGATATGATGGAAATTTTCAAACTAGGTGGAATAACGGTAACGAAAGAAGAACTTCAAAGAATGTTATTAAAGCCTAAAAGCAATAGCAATATTGATTCTGAGGATGAGTTTATCGCTAATGATGATATGAAGAAATGTAATAACTTTATGCTGGAGTCGTTCTTAAACGGTTTCATTATTTTTAAGAGAGGTAAACAGGAATCAAAACCGGGTGAACCGGAGAAGCAAGCTTATATGATTAATGATAACAAAGCAGTAAATAATGTCTTTCTAAAGAAACTTAAAATTGCATTATCTCTTACAAGCGAGGATATGCTTGTAATATTAAAAGATGCTGGAACCAATCTGTCAAACAGCGAATTAAGTGCAGTATTAAGAAGAGAAGGACAACGCAATTATAAGGAATGTGGAGATCGATATGTCCGAAACTTTTTAAAGGGTTTGGCAGTCAGATATAGAAATATATAACCGATCAATATGTATGACAAAAAAATCTGCAATAAAAGTCTTCGCAAAGCCGGAAAAGCTAAATTTGGGGTAGAAAGTTCATTCATTAGACCGTTCATTTTCAATATTGCTAATCTGAGAATGGACGGTCTTTTTTTATTTGATGCCGGGAAAACACTCATATCTCTTGGTATCAGTAAGAGATATAGGGAGCCATGACTATCAGATTTACTTAAATTCTGAACGGGCATTCACTTATGTAAAAAATGCTGATTAAACTATGAACCTAATTAATAAGTTCTGACTATTTTATAATGTAAACTTTTTTAGGAGTTCGTATATGCAGTATCAAATTACAAAACCTTCAAGGTTGTTAAATCATCAAGGAGAATTGATACAAAAAGGATATGCTACTTCTCTAATTCTTGATTATAGAAGAAAGGATGTAAAGGATAAGCTGATAAGATTAAAAGAGTGGGACTATTACCTAATATACAATGATGATTTTGGATTTGCATTAACGGTAGGGACGACTCCTGCGATTGGGCTTGTTAGTGCTTCCTTTCTTAATTTTAAAAATTCCGGTGAAAAATCAGGTATTACGATAGGCTTAGGTGGTATTAACCTACCCCCATCTTCTGAGGCAGGGGATATCAATTATAGGGATATTAAAACAAATCTATCAATTACGCATGATCATAATATCCGCAAACTGGATTTGGTCATGAAAAATTTTGATGGTGGATCTGATATTAAAGTATCTATGGATCTGTTTGACCAACCCAAAGATACTATGGTTATTGCAACACCATTTCAAGAAAGTCCAACTGAATTTTACTATAACCAGAAAATAATTGGTATGCGAGCTTTAGGAGTGGTCAATTTCGCAGGTAAAGAATATAAGTTTACACCGGATCGCTCTTTTGGTCTTCTTGACTGGGGCAGAGGTGCATGGCCTCATAAGGTTACCTGGTACTGGAGTGCTACACAGGGTATGGTTGAGGGTAAAACATTCGGCTTTAATCTGGGATATGGCTTTGGTGATACATCATGTGCAACTGAGAACATGCTGTTTTATGATGGTATAGCAAGTAAACTTACGGATGTGGATTTTATTATCCCCAAAAATAAAAACAATGAATATGAATATATGAAACCATGGATTATTACCTCTAGTGATAAACGAATCGAAATGGAGTTTATGCCTATATTTGATCGTAATGTTAATCTTTCGGCACTGATTTTATCAACAGAACAACATCAGGTTTTTGGAAAATTCACTGGAAAGGCTGTGCTGGATCGTGGGATGGTTTTAGAAGTAAAAGATTACATGGGATTTGCTGAAAGAGTTGAAAATAAGTGGTGAAATTAAAGAAAACAATGGTAATGACAGCAGTAATCAGCCTATTTATGCTCATACAAAGTATTTGCATAAATAGGCTGATTACTGCTATTCTTATTATACATACTTAGATGAGTAATTGGTGTGCCTTTCTTATAACGAAAGATATAAAATACTTTTTAAATTCACAATAGTTGTTATATAATAGCCGTAAAGACAGATATGAGAACATCAAATTATAGTTAACTAAAGGAGTCATATATGAAATCGTTAGTAATCGCTGAGAAACCCTCTGTGGGCAGAGATATAGCAAGAGTTTTGAAATGTACCAAAAATATGCATGGAGCCCTGGAGGGAGAACGGTACATTGTTACTTGGGGTCTGGGACATCTGGTTACGTTAGCTGATCCGGAAATGTATAATGAAAAATATAAAGAATGGAAAATAGAACATCTCCCAATGCTGCCCCAGAAGTTTGAATTGGTTGTAATAAAACAGACAGGGAAACAGTATCAGGTTGTAAAATCACAGCTTCATCGCAGCGATGTATCTGATATTATCATTGCTACGGATGCCGGCCGTGAAGGTGAACTGGTTGCAAGATGGATACTGGAAAAAGCAAATAACAAAAAACCGGTTAAGAGATTATGGATTTCTTCTGTCACGGATAAAGCAATCCGGGAAGGCTTTTCGCATCTGAAAGATGGGAAAGAATATGAGAATCTCTACCAGGCTGCGGTTGCCAGAGCAGAATCCGATTGGATTGTCGGAATGAATGCTACCAGAGCGCTTACCTGTAAATATAATGCCAGCCTTTCCTGTGGACGTGTTCAGACACCTACCCTGGCAATGATAGCAAAAAGAGAAGAAGATATAAGAAAATTTAAACCGGTTCCTTATTACGGATTGATTGGGAGAGTAAATGGGATGACCCTGATCTGGAAAGATAGAAAATCCCAGGATAGTACCATTTATGATAAAGCAAAAGCGGAAGAACTGCTAAAAGCCTTAAAAGGGAAGAAGGGACTAGTGTCAGATATTAATTCTGTTATGAAGAAATCCTATTCTCCTGGCTTATATGATTTAACGGAGCTTCAAAGAGATGCAAATGTACGATATGATTTTTCAGCGAAAGAAACGTTAAACATCATGCAGCGTTTGTATGAAAATCATAAAGTCTTAACATATCCCAGAACAGATTCAAGGTACCTTTCGACTGATATTGTAGGCACCCTGAAAGAGAGGCTGGAAGCAATCAGTACAGGACCCTATAAAAAACTGGCTGGTATGTTAACAAGAAAACCAATTGTCACAAACTCTTCTTTTGTAGATAATCAGAAGGTGAGTGATCATCACGCAATTATACCGACAGAACAATATGTATGTCTTGAAAATATGAGTACAGACGAGAAGAAAATTTATGATTTGGTGGTAAGAAGATTCCTTGCGGTTCTTTATCCTCCTTATGAATATGAGGAAGCTACGATAAAAGTACAGGTAGAAAAAGAAGAATTCATAGTGAAAGGTAAAATCACGAAGGCCTTAGGATATAAAGAGGTATACGAGAATTCTAGGTATGAAGAGAAGGAAAATGAAAGATTACCCAAATTAAATAAAAATGAAGTTCTAAATAGCATTGAATTTATTATTACGGAAGGAAAAACAAAACCACCTGCTTTCTTTAATGAAGCAACCCTATTATCCGCCATGGAAAACCCTGTTAACTTCCTGGAACAAAAAGATAAAGAGCTGGTTAAAACTTTGGGAGAAACAGGAGGTTTGGGAACAGTTGCAACCCGGGCAGATATTATAGAGAAGCTATTCAACTCTTTTCTTATGGAGAAACGGGGAAAAGATATCGTTATCACCTCCAAGGGAAAACAATTATTGGAATTGGTACCGGAAGACCTAAAGAAACCCGAATTAACAGCATCCTTGGAAATGAAATTAGCCAAAATAGCCAAAGGAAATCTAAAGAAACAAGATCTGATGAATGAGATGGCTTCTTATACAAAAGAGATTGTATCGGTTATTAAAGACAATGATGGTAAGTTCAGGCATGATAATCTGACAAATAAGAAATGTCCTGTCTGCGGTAAAAATATGCTGGCAGTTAGTGGTAAGAATAGCAAAATGTTAGTATGCCAGGATCGTGAATGTGGGCACAGAGAGACCATAGCCAGAACAAGTAATGCAAGATGTCCGGTATGCCATAAAAAGATGGAACTGGCAGGTAGGGGGGAAGGTCAGATATTCACCTGTAGCTGCGGTCATAAGGAGAAATTGACAGCCTTCCAAGAAAGACGTAAAAAAGAAGGTGCCGGTGTCAGCAAAAAGGATATTGCAAAATATATGAATCAGGTAAAGAAAGAAGAAAAGGAACCCATTAATACAGCGTTTGCAGATGCCTTTGCCAAGATAAAACTGTAAATTAAAAGTCTTCATCCGGTAAGAAGTAATAAGGTGTTACACCAACTATATGATATTTAAAAGCTGGAGACAAGAGTCAGGAAGTGGTGCATTTATATGATGCACCACTTTTTTGACCCTGTTTATGGGTTAATTAAATTAGTAATAGAAATAGCAATTTTTGTTAAGACTAAAAAATACAGGGATGTGGCTGGCATTAAGTTAGATTAATAATAACTATTGTCTATAAATATAAAACGTAAATTAAAAATAAGTTTAGGAGGAATTATGAATGGGTAATAAAATAGTTGAGGTATTGTCCGCAATTACTACGTCATCTCAGGAGATATTGCCTGATATATTGCTTATGAACTTTACAGTTGTTAATGCTTGTTTAGTTGGAAATCCGAGTGTTAATACGGATAAATGGGTGCTTATAGATACAGGTCTTGAAAATTCAGCAGATTTCATATTGAAGTCTGTTGAAAAGCATTTTGGAAAAGACAGCCGACCAGAAGCTATTATACTAACTCATGGTCATTTTGATCATGTTGGGTCAGTATCTAAACTTTCAGAGTTGTGGGATGTACCGGTATATATTCATCAATTAGAGATGCCCTACGTAACAGGAAAAGAAGATTATCCTCCGGCAGACCCTGCGGTAGACGAGGGTATAGTAGCAAAGATGTCACCAACTTTTCCTCACGCAAGCATTGATATAAGTTCCCGCACTTTGGCACTTCCTAATGACGGCAATGTACCTGGAATGCCAGGTTGGAAATGGATACACACACCTGGTCACACCAAAGGACATATCTCGTTATTCCGTGAAAAAGATCGCGTGCTTATTGCTGCAGATGCTTTTTCAACGACTAAACAGGAATCCTTATCATCCGTAGTCATGCACAGTGAACAGATAAGTGGCCCACCAAAATATTTGACTACAGACTGGAAAGCAGCAGAAGATTCCGTAAAGCATCTTATGGAATTAAAACCTTCATTAGTAATTCCAGGCCATGGAAAGCCCATGAAAGGCGATGAACTTACCAAACATTTGGAAATGCTGGTAAACCATTTTGATGAAATCGCTAAACCTGAGCATGGCCGTTTTGTTACTAAATAGTAATAGTAATTCAAAGTAGATATTATTAATTACAAAACACTTGAATGGAGGCCTTTAGATGGGTAAGAAAATAACGGATAAAGTAACATGGGTAGGAAAAGTAGATTGGGAATTAAAAAAATTTCATGGACATGAATATTCAACAACGAAAGGTTCCTCTTATAATTCCTATTTAATACAGGATAAAAAGACAGTACTTATTGATACTGTATGGCAACCATATGATGAAGAATTTGTAAAACGATTAAAAGAAGAAGTGGATTTAAAACAAATCGATTATATCATTGCAAATCATGGTGAAATTGATCACAGTGGTGCATTACCTGAGTTATTAAGAGAAATACCGGATACACCAATATACTGTACTCAACGAGGGGCTAAAATCTTAAAAGGACATTATCATGAGGATTGGAATTTTGTAACGGTAAAGACAGGTGATACCCTGGAGATAGGCGAGAATAAACTGATTTTTGTGGAAGCACCAATGTTACATTGGCCCGACAGTATGTTTACTTATATGACAGGGGAAAATATACTGTTTAGTAATGATGCTTTCGGACAGCACTATGCATCGGAAAGTCTTTATAACGATAAAGTTGATCATGCAGAATTATATGAAGAAGCCATAAAATATTATGCAAATATTCTTACCCCATTTAGCCCAATGGTAATTCGTAAAATCAAGGAAGTATTAGAATTTAATCTTCCAGTGGATATGATTTGCACAAGTCACGGTATCATATGGAAAGAGAATCCGGCTCAAATCATTACAAAGTATTTGGAATGGGCAGATAGTTATAAGGAAAATCAGATCACGATTATCTATGATACCATGTGGAATGCTACTAGAAAGATGGCGGAGGCCATAACTAGAGGGATTTTGAAAATTGACAAAGAAGTTACTATTAAACTAATGAACGCAGCCATAGAAGATAAGAATGATATTGTGACACAGATTTTTAAGTCAAAAGCGATACTAGTAGGATCACCTACGGTGAATAACAGGTATCTTCATTCCTTGGGCGGTATATTAGAAATGGTAAAAGGCTTGAAATTTAAAATGAAAAAGGCAGCTGCGTTTGGTAGTTATGGTTGGAGTGGAGAAGGCGTGAAACTATTGACGGAAGATTTAAAGAGTGCTGGTTTTGAAATTATCAATGCTGGAGTTCAGTCTTTATGGGTTCCTGATCTTACGGAAGAAGAAAAGCTGATCGAATATGGAGTTGAATTTGCCAAAAACATCTAAGCCATAGCTAATAGCCAACCTTTAAGAATGATATGCCCCCTGTCAAGTAGACAGGTTAAATATCTAAATTAGGTGCTGATGAACGGTCACACGATTGTGTGGCCGTTTTTCTATGCACACCATTTTTCTTTGTATTTCTCAATTCGTTTGTTCTC